>NZ_BMWD01000002.1:288027-466919 GCF_014651055.1 Streptomyces fructofermentans | reverse complement strand
GGGCACCACGTCCTGACCGTCGACCTCGACGACCGCACCACGCGGCGCACGCAACGCCGTGTGCAGCACCGCCCGGTCCTCCGTCGTGTTGATCCGCTCCCCGCGGAACATCGCGTCCCGCAACCCCGCCACATCCGTGGCCACGGCAAGCTCCCGCAACAGGGCCAGCGTCTCGTCCGTCACCAGATGCTTCGAGTAGTCCACATGCAGATCACCCACCCGAAGCGTGTACCGCCCCGCACGACCCGGATCCGCGGCGAACAACTCACGGAGCCGCGGGCGCAGCATCGCCTCGGCGCGGTGGTCGGCCAGGGCGGTCCACTCGGGCCGCCGGTCGAGCCTCGTCGCGTCAGCCACGGTCCGCCCCCTCACCGCTGCCACCGCGCAGGGCGACGGCGTACATCTCGTCCGCGTCCAGGCGGCGCAGCTCCTCGGCGATGAGTTCGGAGGTGCTGCGGACCTTGAGGGCGAGAGTGCGCGAGGGCTGGCCGGGCAGGTTCAGGGTCGCCAGCGGGCCCTCGGGCCGGTCGATGCGGATCTCGCCGTTGGCGGTGCCGAGCCGGACGGCCGTCACGACGGGCCCCGCGGTGACGACGCGCTCGACCGGGACCCGGAGACGGGCCTCCAGCCAGCGGGCCAGCAGTTCCGCGCTCGGGTTCTCGTCCTCGCTCTCCACGGCCGCCGAGGTGACCTCCGTCCGAGCCTGGTCGAGGGCGGCCGCGAGCATCGAGCGCCACGGCGTCAGCCGGGTCCAGGCCAGGTCCGTGTCCCCCGGCGCGTAGGAGGCCGCCCGGGCCTCCAGGGCCGCGAGCGGGGTCTCGACGGCGTACATGTCGGTGATCCGGCGCTGCGCCAGGGCGCCCAGCGGGTCCTTGACCGGGACCTCCGGCGCGTCGACCGGCCACCACACGACGACCGGCGCGTCCGGCAGCAGCAGCGGCAGGACCACCGAGTCGGCGTGGTCGGAGACCGCGCCGTACATCCGCAGGACGACCGTCTCGCCGGCGCCGGCGTCCGCGCCGACGCGCACCTCGGCGTCCAGGTGGGAGGAGGTGCGGTCGCGCGGGGTACGGGCGTGCCGCCTGACGACCACGAGGGTGCGCGAGGGGTGCTCGTGCGAGGCCTCCTCGGCCGCCTTGATGGAGTCGTACGCGTTCTCCTCGTCCGTCACGATGACCATCGTCAGGACCATGCCCACGGCAGGGGTGCCGATGGCGCGGCGGCCCTTGACGAGGGCCTTGTTGATCTTGCTTGCCGTGGTGTCGCTCAGGTCGATCTTCATGGCCTGCGCCAGCTCCGTCCGTCTCGTGCGAGCATCTCGTCGGCTTCCTGGGGGCCCCAGCTCCCCGAGGCGTACTGCGCCGGCTCGCCGTGTGTCTCCCAGTGCTCCTCGATCGGGTCGAGGATCTTCCAGGACTCTTCCACCTCCTGGTGGCGGGGGAAGAGATTGGCGTCGCCGAGCAGGACATCCAGGATCAGGCGTTCGTACGCCTCCGGGCTGGACTCGGTGAACGACTCGCCGTACGCGAAGTCCATCGACACGTCCCGGATCTCCATCGACGTACCCGGGACCTTCGATCCGAAGCGCACGGTCATGCCCTCGTCCGGCTGGACGCGGAAGACGATGGCGTTGGCGCCGAGCTCCTCCGTGGCGGTCGAGTCGAAGGGGGAGTGCGGGGCGCGCTGGAAGACGACCGCGATCTCCGTGACGCGGCGGCCCAGGCGCTTGCCGGTGCGCAGGTAGAAGGGGACGCCCGCCCAGCGGCGGTTGTCGACCTCCAGCTTGATCGCCGCGTACGTGTCGGTGGTGGAGGCCCGGTCGATGCCGTCCTCCTCCAGGTAGCCGATCACCCTCTCGCCGCCCTGCCAGCCCTCCGCGTACTGCCCGCGCACGGTGTGCTCGCCCAGGTCCTCCGGGAGCCGCACCGACTTGAGGACCTTGAGCTTCTCGGTGAGCAGCGAGTCGGCGTCGAAGGCGACGGGTTCCTCCATCGCGGTCAGCGCCATCAGCTGGAGCAGGTGGTTCTGGATGACGTCACGGGCCGAACCGATGCCGTCGTAGTACCCGGCCCGGCCGCCGATGCCGATGTCCTCAGCCATCGTGATCTGCACGTGGTCCACGTACGACCGGTTCCAGATCGGCTCGTACATCTGGTTGGCGAAGCGGAGCGCCAGGATGTTCTGGACGGTCTCCTTGCCGAGGTAGTGGTCGATGCGGAACACCTGCTCGGGGTCGAACACGTCGTGCACGACCCGGTTGAGCTCGCGCGCGCTCTTCAGGTCGCGGCCGAACGGCTTCTCGATCACCGCGCGCCGCCAGGACCCGGAGGGAGCCCGTGCCAGCCCGTGCTTCTTGAGCTGCTCGACGACCTTCGGGAAGAACTTCGGCGGTACCGAGAGGTAGAAGGCGTAGTTGCCGCTCGTGCCGCGGGAGGTGTCCAACTCCTCCACGGCCGCGCGCAGCTGCTCGAAAGCCTGGTCGTCGTCGAAGTCGCCGGGGACGAACCGCATGCCCTCGGCGAGCTGCTGCCAGACCTCCTCGCGGAACTCCGTGCGGGCGTGCTCGCGGACCGAGTCGTGCACGATCTGCGCGAAGTCCTCGTCCTCCCAGTCGCGCCGGGCGAAGCCGACGAGCGAGAAGCCCGGCGGCAGCAGCCCGCGGTTGGCCAGGTCGTAGACCGCCGGCATCAGCTTCTTGCGGGACAGGTCTCCGGTGACGCCGAAGATGACCAGGCCCGAGGGGCCCGCGACCCGGGGGAGCCGGCGGTCGCGGGGATCGCGCAGGGCGTTCTCCCAGTCGGCCGCCGGGTCCTGCGCGGCGACCGGCGGGGAGGGCTCCGGCGCGCGGTCCTCCGCGGTGCCCGCGCCCGGCTTCGCGGCGGACGTCGCGGCGCCGGTGCTCCCCGGCGTTCCGCGGTCGGCTCGTTTCCCGCTCATTCCCCGTCAACTCCCTTGCTCCGCAGCGAGAGCGCGACCGCGTCGAGCAGGTCGCCCCAGGCGGCCTCGAACTTCGCGACGCCCTCGTCCTCCAACTGCCGTACGACGTCGTCGTAGGAGACGCCCTGCCGCTCGACGGCCGCGAGGTCGGCGCGGGCCTGGGCGTAGCCGCCGGTCACCGTGTCGCCGCGGACGTCGGCGTGGTCGGCGGCCGCCCTCAAGGTGGCCTCCGGCATCGTGTTGACCGTGCCGGGCGCGACCAGCTCGTCGACGTACAGGGTGTCCTTGTAGGCCGGGTCCTTGACACCGGTCGACGCCCAGAGGGGGCGCTGCCGGTTCGCGCGGGCCCCGCCGAGCGCGGTCCAGCGCGGGCCCCCGAAGACCTCCTCGTACGCCTCGTAGGCGAGCCGCGCGTTGGCCAGCGCCGCCCTGCCCCGGAGCGCGAGGGCCTCGTCCGTGCCGGTCTTCTCCAGCCGCTTGTCGATCTCGCCGTCGACGCGGGACACGAAGAAGGAGGCGACGGAGTGGATGGAGGCGAGGTCGAGGCCCGCGGCCTGCGCCTTCTCCAGACCGGCGAGGTAGGCGTCCATGACCTCGCGGTAGCGCTCCAGCGAGAAGATCAGCGTGACGTTGACGCTGATGCCGAGCGCCAGGACCTCGGTGATCGCGGGCAGTCCCGCCCTGGTCGCCGGGATCTTGACCATCACGTTGGGGCGGTCGACCAGCCAGGCGAGCTGCCTGGCCTCCGCGACGGTGGCCGCGGTGTCGTGCGCGAGGCGCGGGTCGACCTCGATCGAGACCCGCCCGTCGCGTCCGCCGGTCGCGTCGTACACCGGGCGCAGGACGTCGGCGGCGTCGCGGACGTCGGCGGTGGTCATCATCCGTACGGCCTCGTCGACCGTGACGCCGCGCACGGCCAGGTCGGCGAGCTGCTCCTCGTACCCCTCGCCCGAGCCGATCGCGGCCTGGAAGATCGAGGGGTTGGTGGTGACGCCCACGACGTGCCCGGTCCTCACGAGTCCGGCGAGGCCGCCGGAGGTCAGGCGGGTGCGGGACAGGTCGTCCAGCCAGACGGAGACGCCCGCCTCGGCGAGGCGCTCCAGGGGCTCTGCGGGTGCGGTTGCTTCGGTCACAGTGATCATCTTCTTTCGGGCGCTCGGATCAACCGCGGACGGCGGCGAGGGATTCCCGCGCGGCGGCGGCGACGTTCTCGGCGGTGAAACCGAACTCGGCGAACAGGGTGTCGGCGTCGGCGGAGGCGCCGAAGTGCTCCAGGGAGACGATGCGGCCACGATCACCCACGTACCGGTACCAGGTCAGGCCGATGCCGGCCTCGACCGCCACGCGGGCCCCCACGGACGGAGGCAGTACCTGGTCGCGGTAGGCCGCGGACTGCTCCTCGAACCACTCCACCGACGGCATCGACACCACCCTGGTGCCCACCCCCTCGGCCTCCAGCCGCTCACGGGCCTCCACGGCCAGGTGGACCTCGGAACCGGTCGCGATCAGGATCACGTCCGGTGTGCCGCCGGAGGCCTCGCGCAGCACGTATCCGCCCTTCGCGGTGTCCGCGTTGGGCTCGTACGTGGGAACGCCCTGGCGGGTCAGCGCCAGCCCGTGCGGGGCCGGGCGGGTGGAGTGCCGCCTGAGGATCTCGGCCCAGGCGACGGCGGTCTCGTTGGCGTCGGCGGGGCGTACGACGTTGAGGCCGGGGATGGCGCGGAGCGCGGCGAGGTGTTCGACGGGCTGGTGGGTGGGTCCGTCCTCGCCGAGGCCGATGGAGTCGTGCGTCCACACGTACGTCACCGGGAGCTGCATCAGGGCGGACAGGCGTACGGCGTTGCGCATGTAGTCGGAGAACACCAGGAAGGTGCCGCCGTAGATGCGGGTGTTGCCGTGCAGGGCGATGCCGTTCATCTCCGCGGCCATGGCGTGCTCGCGGATGCCGAAGTGGATCGTGCGCCCGTACGGGTCCGCCCCGGGCAGCGGATTGCCCCTGGGGAGGAAGGAGGAGGTCTTGTCGATGGTGGTGTTGTTGGAGCCGGCGAGGTCGGCGGAGCCGCCCCACAGCTCCGGGATCACCGCGCCGAGCGCCTGGAGCACCTTCCCGGACGCGGCACGGGTCGCGACGGACGCTCCGGGCTCGAACACCGGCAGCGCTGACTCCCAGTCCCCGGGGAGCCGTCCGGCCACGATCCGGTCGAAGAGCTTCGCCCTGGCGGGCTGCTCGCGGCGCCACTCGGCGAGCCGCTCGTCCCAGCGGCCGTGCGCCCGGGCGCCCCGGTCCAGGGCCAGCCTGGTGTGGGCGATGACCTCGTCGGCGACCTCGAAGGACCGCTCGGGGTCGAAGCCCAGCAGCCGCTTGGTGGCCGCGATCTCCTCTGCGCCGAGCGCCGAGCCGTGGGACGCCTCGGTGTTCCGCGCGTTCGGCGCGGGCCAGGCGATGACCGTGCGCATCGCGATGATCGAGGGGCGCGAGGTCTCGGCCCGGGCCGCGGTCAGGGCCGCGTGGAGCGCCGACACGTCGACGTCGCCGTCCTGCGCGGGCTCGATCCGCTGCACGTGCCAGCCGTACGCCTCGTAGCGCTTCAGCACGTCCTCGGAGAAGGCCGTGGCGGTGTCGCCCTCGATGGAGATGTGGTTGTCGTCGTAGAGGAGGACGAGGTTGCCGAGCCGCTGGTGGCCGGCGAGGGAGGACGCCTCGGCGGAGATGCCCTCCTCCAGGTCGCCGTCCGAGACGATCGCCCAGATCGTGTGGTCGAAGGGCGACTCGCCCTCGGGGGCGTCGGGGTCGAACAGGCCGCGCTCGTAGCGGGCGGCCATCGCCATGCCGACCGCGTTCGCCGCGCCCTGGCCCAGCGGCCCGGTCGTGGTCTCCACGCCGGGCGTGTGCCCGTACTCGGGGTGGCCGGGCGTCCGGGAGCCGTGCGTGCGGAAGGCCTTGAGGTCGTCCAGTTCCAGTTCGTACCCGGCCAGGTGGAGCTGTGTGTAGAGCGTCAGCGAGGTGTGCCCGGGCGAGAGCACGAACCGGTCGCGGCCGGTCCACTCGGGGTCCGCCGGGTCGTGCCGCATCACCTTGTGAAAGAGGGTGTACGCGACAGGAGCGAGGCTCATCGCCGTGCCGGGGTGGCCGTTTCCGACCTTCTGCACGGCATCGGCCGCCAGCAGGCGGGCCGTGTCGACCGCCCGCCGGTCCAGGTCGGTCCATTCGAAGCTGTCAGGTGTCTGTGCGCTCATCTTCAAGAAGTCCTCGGTAGAAGCCCACTGTCTGGCCGAACGCGTTCAAACGTAAAAGTCTGACTTATTCTGCGGTAGGTCTCGCTGTGTCAGCCTTTGGTGAAAGTGGGACAACGACTGAGAGCCGTAGAGGGCCGAACCGACGCGAGAGGGACATGACGGACACAGGGACCCCCGGGCCCGACGGGAGCGGCAGCGCGAACGGCGCCGGGAGCGGCGAGGACGCCGGGACCGCCCGGGGCGGCGAGGGCGAGGGGCGCGTCCGGGGCGGCGGGACCGACGGTGGCGGTGACGCGACCGCCCGCGCCGGCGACGGGATCAGGACCCTCCCCTTCCCCGCCGACCTGAGCGTCTGGGGGGTGGGTATGCAGGTCGGGCCCATGGAACCCGGCCGCACCTGGCACGCGGACGTGCCGATCGAGCGCGTCCACCGAATCGACTTCCACGTCGTGATGCTGCTGCGCGGCGATCCCGTCCGGCACATGGTCGACTTCACCGAGTACGAGGTCGGGCCCGGGGAGCTGCTGTGGATCCGCCCGGGCCAGGTCCACCGCTTCTCGCGGACGGCCGCCTACCGGGGCACGGTCCTGATCATGCAGCCGGGGTTCCTGCCCCGCGCCACGGTCGAGGCGACCGGGCTCTACCGCTACGACCGGCCGCCGCTGCTGCGCCCGGACCCCGCCCGGCTCGCCGCCCTGGAGAGTTCCCTCGCCCAGTTGGAGCGCGAGTACGTGGACACGGGCACCCTGCCGCCGAGTCTGCACACCGCGGTGCTCAGGCACTCGCTGACCGCGTTCCTGCTGCGCCTGGCCCATCTCGCGGCGAGTGACCCCGACACGGCGCGCGAGCAGGCCGACACCACCTTCACCCGCTTCAGGGAGGCGGTCGAGAGGGGCTTCGCGACCCGGCACAGCGTCAGCGGCTACGCCGACGCGCTCGGCTACTCCCGCCGCACCCTGGTGCGGGCCGTACGCGCGGCGACCGGCGAGACGCCCAAGGGGTTCATCGACAAGCGGGTCGTCCTGGAGGCCAAGCGGCTCCTGGCGCACACGGACATGCCGATCGGCCGCGTCGGGGTCGCCGTGGGCTTCCCCGACGCGGCCAACTTCACGAAGTTCTTCCACCAGCACACCGGGGCCACGCCGGTGGCCTTCCGGGCCGACCTGCGCTGACGGGCCCGGGGAGGCGCGGGGGAAGGGTCCGCGCCTCCCCGGGTGACCCCGCGGCCCGTGCCCCGGGTCGGCCTCCGTGCGGGGGAGGTGACGGGGCGTCGGCGGACGGGCCGCGGGGCTCCGGCCTCAGCGGCCGAAGCTGAACCAGTTCACGTTCACGAAGTCCGCGGGCTGGCCGCTGGTGAAGGTGAGGTAGACGTCGTGCGTGCCGGTGACGTTGCCGATGTTCGCCGGTACCGTCCGCCAGCTCTGCCAGCCTCCCGTGTTGGCGAGTGAGAAGCTGCCGATCGGGGTGCTGGTGCGGCTGTCGAGGCGTACCTCCACCAGACCGCTGACCCCGGACCCCGCGCCGCTCGCGACTCTGGCGTTGAACTGCCTGGCTGCCGTGGAGCCGAAGTTGACCCCCTTGAACTGGGCCCAGTCGCCGTTGGCGAGCGCCCCGATGTTCTGGCCGCCGCCCGCGTCGGTGGTGGCCTCCGTCATGGTGCCGCTCTGCCCGTCGAACGACTCCGCCTGGATCGCGCTGTAGGCGTCACGGTTGCCCGACGGGGGAGGCGTGGTGCCGCCGCCCGACTGGAGGACCTGGACGTAGTCCACGACCATCGGGTTTCCGGGCACGGTGGCGCCGTCGGGGCCGCCGCCGAAGGCGTCCACGAAACCGCCGCCCATCGCCACGTTGAGAATGATGAAGAAGCCGTGGTTGGTGGCGTTGGACCAGGTCGTCGCGTCCACCTGGTTCGCGCGCACCGTGTGGTAGTTGGTGCCGTCGACGTAGAAGCGGATCTGCTCCGGGCTCGTCGACCGGTCCCACTCCATGCCGTATGTGTGGAAGCCGGACTGGCAGGTCGTGCCGGGACACGGGGTGGAGCCGCCGAGGCCGGTGGTCTCGTTGCAGGGGCCGCCGGGGTTGGTGCCGCAATGCATGGTCGCCCACACGGTGTTGAGCCCCTGGACGTTCTCCAGGATGTCCAGCTCGCCGACGCTCGGCCAGTTCTGGTAGTTGCCGCGGTAGGGCGCGCCGAGCATCCAGAACGCCGGCCAGTAGCCCCGGGCGGCGGTGCCCGTCACGTTCGGCATCTGGATGCGGGACTGGACGCGCAACTTGCCTCCGGCGGGAGGCTGGAAGTCGGTGCGGTTGGTCTCGATGCGGCCCGAGGTCCAGTTGCCCGAGGCGTCCCGGCGCGGAGTGATCCGGAGGTTGCCCGAACCGTCCAGCGCCACGTTGCTGGTGCTGGAGGTCATCGTCTCGATCTCGCCGGTGCCCCAGTTGGAGGGGCCGCCGGGATAGCCCTTGCCGGTCGCGTACTGCCAGTTGGACGTGTTGACGCCGGTTCCCGCGGAGCCGTTGAAGTCGTCGACGAAGACCTGTGTCCAGCCGGACGGCGGGGTGGGGGGGTCCGCGGAGGCGGCCGTGGCGCCGGCCGCCGCCAGGCTCAGGACGCCGACGGCGGCGATGAGCGCGCGTCGTATTCGACCGCGTCCTACGGGTGTGCCGGAAGTTTCCCTCATGGGTTGCCTCTTCGAGTACGGAGTGGGGTGCGCGGGTGTTGCTGAGAGCGCTCTCAACGCTGTTGCGCGGCCAATGTGCTCTTCGGCACTCCGGTCGTCAAGAGGTAAAGCCGAGAAAGTCCTTACGGGGATGGGGAGTTCACACCATGAAGGAAGGAGCGGGCGGGGTCGGGGGAAGAGAGCGCTTCCTGTGCCCGGGATCGTTCAGAAGAAGTTCGGGCAGTTCAGGCCGCCCCCGCCCGGGCGCGGCGAACGGTCAGTGCTGCGGCGTGAGTTCGTGGTCGTCGCTCGCGGCGGACGGCGCCTCCTCGCGCAGCCCGAACCGGTCGTGCGCGCGGCGCAGCGGTCGCGGGGCCCACCAGGCGCGGCTCCCGAGCAGCGCCATGGTCGCCGGGACCAGCAGCATCCGTACGAGCGTGGCGTCGATCAGCACCGCCAGCGTGAGACCGAGACCGATCTGCAGGATGGGCGAGAAGCCGCCGGTCATGAACGCGCCGAAGACGACCGCGAGGAGCAGTGCGGCGCAGCTCACGACGCGACCGGAGCGGCGCAGGCCCGTGACCACCGCGTCCTGGGCGTCGCCCGTCCGCAGCCAGGTCTCGCGCATCCTGGCGAGGATGAACAGCTCGTAGTCCATGGCCAGCCCGAACGCGATCGCGATGATCAGTGGGGGTGCCGTCAGGCTCAGCGCGCCGAGCCCCTCCGCGCCGAGGACTCCGGCCAGGTGGCCGTCCTGGAACACCCACACCACCGCACCGAGCGCGGCCCCCAGGCTGAGCAGCGTGGTGAGGACCGTGCGCAGCGGGATCAGGACCGAGCCGGTGAACGCGAAGAGCAGCACGAGGATGCCGACCAGGACCGTGACGGCGGCCCAGGGCGCGCGGTCGCCGAGCATCGCCCGGAAGTCGACGAGTCGGGCCGCGACCCCGGTGACCTCCACGGGTTCGTCGCCCCGCACGTCCCGTACGCGCTCGACCAGGTCCGTGGCCGCCCTGCCGTCGGCGCTGCCGCCCGGGCGCAACTCCAGTACGGTCGCCCCGCCCGGCAGGCCGCGGGAGCCGGCGTCGGGTGCGAGGGCCCGGATGCGCTCGGCGGTGCCGGGTGCGGTGCCCGGCCGCAGGACCACGGTGACCGGGGAGACCCCGGTGCCGGGCGGGAAGTGGGCCTCCACCGTGTCGTGCAGCCGGCGGGCCTCCGTGCTCGACGGCAGTTGCCGGGCGTCGCCGATACTGATCCGCAGGCCGGCGACGGGCAGCGCGAGGACCAGCAGGGCGAGCACGGACGTGACCGTCACGGCGACCGGACGGCGGGCGGCGAACCGCGCCAGCCGGGCGAAGACCCTCCCTTCCTCGACCGCGGGCCGGGTGCGCGCCGGGGCGATGCGGCCGCCGAACCTGGCCAGCAGCGCGGGCAGCAGGGTCAGCGCGGCCAGCATGTCGACCACGACCACGGCGGCCACCGCGAGTCCCATGCTGCGCAGGAACGTGCTCGGGAACACGAGCAGGCCGGTCAGGCAGACGGCCACGGTCAGCCCGGAGAACAGGACCGTGCGCCCGGCGCGGTCGACCGTGCGGTGCACCGCCTCGACGACGTCACCGGTGGTCCGGCGTTCCTCCCGGAACCGGACCACCATCAACAGGGCGTAGTCCACGGCCAGCCCGAGGCCGAGCATCGTCGTCACCTGGATCGCGTGCACGGAGATGTCGGTGACCTGGCTGAAGCCGAACAGGGCGAGGAACGCGCCCGCGACACCGCTGACCGCGACGAGCAGGGGCAGCCCGGCGGCACGCAGCCCGCCGAAGACCAGGAACAGCAGTACGAGCACGACGGGGAGGGAGACCATCTCGGCACGTGCCACGTCCTCCTGGGCCCGTTCGCCGAGCTGCTGCCCGAGCAACGGGCCGCCGCTGACGTGCACTTCGGGAGCGTCGATCCCGTGGACCCGCGTGCTCGCCGCGTCCAGGGCCCGCTCCTCCGCGTCGTCGTCGAGCCCGCCCTCCAGAGTCACCGGGACGATCAGGGCCCGGCCGTCCTCCGAGACCAGGCCGCGGGTGGTGTACGGGTCGGGGACGGCGGCGATGTCCACGAGGTCGCGCAGGTCGGCGACGGCGGCCTCGACCTGCGCGCGCACGCGTGGCGCGGACACGTCGGTGCCGCCGACCACCGCGGTGACGGACTCTCCGACGGGGTCGGTCCCGTCGAGGTACTCCGCGGCCCGCTCCGACTCGGTGCCCGGAATCTCCGGTACGGAGTCGCTGAGCCGGCCGAAGACACCGGTCCCCAGCCCGAAGCCCAGCAGCAGGAAGATCAGCCAGAGACAGATCACGGTCAACGGGCGGCGGGTCGACGCCCTGGCGATGGTGGTGAGCACGGGTGCCTCCCGGCGGGTCGAGGTCGGTCGAGCCCAGCCTCGCGTCGGCCACGGCCCCGGCGGATCGCCGGTGAGAGCGGTTTCGACACATCCCCCGAGCGAGCGAGAACCCCGCCCCGGACCTCCGCGGGCCCGCGCCCAGGGCCCCGGCACCCCTCAGGGGCGCGGGGAACTGCGCACTCGGGCATGGGGATGCGAGGGCCTTTGTGAGCACGGGGCCGGGGCAGGTCACCCCTCAGGGGCGCGGGGAACTGCGCACTCGGGCATGGGGATGCGAGGGCCTTTGTGAGTACGGGGCCGGGGCAGGTCACCCCTCAGGGGCGCGGGGAACTGCGCACCAGGCACGGCGATGCGCACACCTTGGCGGCACGGGGCCAGGGCCCGTCACTTCAGGCGCGCGATGCCCGGACCTGGATGGGCAAGGGGCCAGGGCCCATCACCCAGGGGCGCGGGGAACTGCGCGACAAGCCCCCACGGACCCGCACCCGCCCCGGCACCCACATCGGCACCCACCCCGACGCCCCCAACCCCCGGAGGGCCACGTCACCCCGCCCCGGGCGCCACAAGCCCGGACTCGTACGCACAGATCACGGCCTGCACCCGATCCCGCAACCCCAACTTGCCCAGCACATTGCTGACATGCGTCTTCACGGTGTGCTCACTGACGAACAGCGCCCTCGCGATCTCCGCGTTCGACAACCCGCGGGCCAGCAACCGCAGGGTCTCCTCCTCACGCGCCGTGAGCACGTCGAGCCGTACCGCCGGATCGGCCACCCCGGCCCCTTCCGCCCGCAACCGCCGCCGCCTCCGCTCGACGAGCTCGGCCACCAGCCGCCGCGTCACCGACGGCGCGAGCAGCGAGTCCCCGCCCGCGACCACCCGCACCGCGTGCACGAGGTCGTCCCGGCGCACGTCCTTCAGCAGGAATCCGCTGGCGCCCGCGTACAGCGCCTCGTACACGTACTCGTCCAGGTCGAACGTCGTCAGCATGACGACCCGGCACCCTGACTCCGCGCACACCAGCCGGGCCGCCTCCAGCCCGTCCATCCGCGGCATCCGGATGTCGAGCAGCAGGACGTCGGGCGCGTGGTCCCGCACCGCGGCCACCGCCTCGACGCCGTCCCCGGCCTCGGCGACCACCTCGATGTCGGGCTGCGCCTCCAGGATCATGCTGAAGCCGCTGCGGACCAGCTCCTGGTCGTCGGCGACCACCACCCGGATGCTCACCCGAGGGCCGCCTTCCGGTCCGCGGCCACGGGCAGCGTCACGGCCACCCGGAAGCCTCCGCCGGGCCCGGGTCCCGTACGGGCCGTTCCCCCGCAGGCGGCGGCCCGTTCGCGTATTCCGATCAGCCCGTGACCCGTGGTCCCGCCGTCGCCACCACCTCCGCCACCCGCGCCGCGGCCTCCCGGACCCTGCCCGTCGTCCGTCACGGTGAGCGTCAACTCGGCCTCCCCCCAAAGCAGTTCGACCCGGGCCCGGGAAGCGTACGCGTGCTTCACCGTGTTCGTCAGGGCTTCCTGGACCACCCGGTAGACGGCGATCTCCGTGTCCGCGTCCAGCGGGCGCGGCTCACCGTTCGTGCGCAGTTCGACGCGGAGTCCCGCGGTGTCGCCGACCTGGCGGAGCAGGCCGTCGAGCGCGTCCACGCCGGGCTGCGGAAGCCGGGCCGAACCCCCTTCTACCGGGGCGTCCTTGAGCACTCCGAGGATGCGCCGCAACTGCGTCATCGCGTCCCGGCCCGCCGTGGCGATCGCGTCGAACGCGGCCTCGGCGCGTTCGGGGTCACTGCGCACGACGACGGGTCCGGCCTCCGCCTGCACGACCATCAGGCTCACCGCGTGGGCGAGGATGTCGTGCATGTCCCGCGCGATCGTGGCGCGTTCGAGCGCCGCGGCCCGGGCGGTGTCGGCGGCCCGCTCGCGTTCAAGGCGCCGGGCCCGGTCCTCCAGGGCGGCGGTGTAGGCGCGTTGGAGACGGGCGAGCATCCCGAACCCGTACGCGCTCAGGCAGCTCAGCAGGTGGAAGGCGTACTCGAAGGGCTCGGCGCCCTCCTTGTGAGTCATGGTCATCGACGTTCCGACCAGCCACCCCACCAGCATGAAGCGACGCTGTGCGGGCGGGGCGACCGCGGCCAGGGTGTACAGCACGACGAGGCCGCCGTACAGGACGTCGGGCGGCGGCGCGTGGTGGACGGCCATGGCGGGGGTGAACACCGAGACCGCGCAGGCGGCCCCGAAGGGCGATCGCCGCCTCCACACGAGCGGCACGGCCGTGCCCGCGCCGAGCAGGAACCCCTGCCAGCTCAGCCGGTCGTCACCCTCGTCGGGGAACATCCACTGGAGCGAGGCGGCGAACAGCACCAGCGCGGCGAGCGCGGCGTCGACGGCGTACGGATTGGCCGCGCGCAGCCGGTCGACGGCGGGCGCGACCCGGGACCGGGCGGACATGGGCGGCTCCTCGGGCAAGGGCCGTCCCAATATCCGGCGATCGGCGGGCCGCGTCCTCACCGGTGCGAGGGATATCCGTGTGGGCCGGGCGACGGGGAGGCCCGCGCCCGCCGGACCGTCACGCCTGGGCGGTCAGGCCCCTCTCGCCGTACGCGACCGCGTCCTGATGGCCGAACAGGCCGGGCAGGCCCCCCGTGTGCACGAACACCGTCTCGCGGCCCGCCCGGATGTCGCCGTCCCGTACGGCCGCGATCAGGCCCGCCATCGCGCGGCCCGTGTAGATCGGGTCCAGGATGATCCCCTCCGTGCGTGCCGTGAGGGTCAGGGCCGATTCGACGGCCTCCGTCAGAACCGGGTACCCGGCGCCGATCTGGTCACCGCGCACCCGCAGTGCCGCCGGCCGCGCCTCACGGTCGAGGAGGTCCGCCACGAACGCGGCCACGACGGGAGCGGGGTCGTCGAGGGCGCCGGTGTCGATGCCGAGGACCCGTTCGGGGCCGAGCGAGGTCACGAGTCCCGCCATGGTCCCGCCCGAACCCAGCGCCACCACGGCGCAGTCGAGATCGGGCACCTGCTCCTTGAGTTCCTCCCCGCACTCCACGTAACCGCGGGACCCGAGCGCGCTGGACCCCCCGAAGGGGATGAGGGCCGGCCGGGCCCCCTGCGCGGCGAGGCGGGCGCAGACGTCGGCGGCGGCCTCGTCGAGCGCCGCCCGTCCCGAGACGCCGGTCCACACCGCGCGGGCGCCCAGCAGCCCGTCGAGGACGAGGTTCCCCGACCGGGAGGCGCCCTCGGCGCCCGGGAGGACCAGGACGGCACGCAGTCCGAGGCGCGCCGCGGCGGCGGCGGTCAGGCGGGCGTGGTTGCTCTGCGGGGCACCCGTGGTGACCAGGGTGTCGGCCCCCTCGGCGACCGCGGCGCCCACGGTCCATTCGAGTTTGCGCACCTTGTTCCCGCCGCCGCCGAGGCCGGTCAGGTCGTCGCGTTTGATCCACAGGTCGTTCTCCCCGAGGCCGAGCGCCGACGCGAGCCGGGGCAGCGGTTCCACGGGTGTCGGCCACGTACCGAGGGCGACGGGGGCGGGCGGTTCGAGGGCGGTGTCGGTAGTCGTCACAGGGTGAATCGTCGCCGATCGGGGAGCCCGAGCGGGTCAGGCGGCGCGCTCCGCCGGGGCACGCAGGGGCGTGGACCGCCGCTCGGGATCGTGGCTACTGGAGGGTAGGCCCCGCCGATCCCTTGTTATACAGTCCGTCTAACAAGGGCGCGGCGGGGCACTCGCCGAGTCCGTCGTACGGCGTGCCGAACGGCAGCCGGGCCGGGGGCGCCGCGCGCGCCCGGGTCCAAGGCCCGCCCAGAGATGGGCTGTTGGCCTCGGAGGACGCTCGACCGATCACTCGGACTGAGGAGTTGGGAGCATGGCAAGCAGCACCGCGCGGGCGGGAGCCGGCACAGGCACTCGGGGGACCGGTGTCGCCGGCCGCCTGCTCGACTCGTCCGCGAAGCTCTCCTACGACCCTCTGACGGAGGTGGACTGGGACACGCCCCTCGACAAGGACTTCCACGGCGCGAGCCCGGAGTGGAGCACCCTCTTCGGAACGGCGTACTGGAACGAGCTCACCGACGCGCAGCGCAAGGAGCTGACGCGCCAGGAGGCCGCTTCCGTCGCCAGCACCGGCATCTGGTTCGAGATGATCCTCCAGCAGCTGATCCTGCGCGACATCTACGCGAAGGACCCCGGCGACGAGACGGTCCAGTGGGCGCTCACCGAGATCGCGGACGAGTGCCGCCACTCGATCATGTTCGCCCGCGGCGCCCGGAAACTGGGGGCGCCCGCCTACCGTCCCCGCCGCGCCGCCGTCGAACTCGGCCGCGCCTTCAAGACCCTCGCGTTCGGCGAGGCCGCCTACGCGGCGATCCTCGTCGCCGAGGAGGTCCTGGACGTCATGCAGCGGGACTGGATGCGCGACGAACGGGTGGTGCCGTTCGTGCGGACCATCAACAACATCCATGTGGTCGAGGAGTCCCGCCACATGAAGTTCGCCCGCGACGAGACGCGCAAGAGGCTGGCGGGTGCGGGCCGCGTCCGCCGCCGGATCCACGCGCTCGTCATCGCGGTGGCCGCCCACGTGATCGTCACCAGCATGGTGAGCAGGGACGTCTACGCCAACGCGGGACTCGACCCGGAACGGGCCCTCGCCGAGGCGCGGGACAACGAGCACCACAAGGCGATGCTGCGGTCCAGTTGCTCGGGCCTGATGGAGTTCCTGGCCTCGGCCGGACTCCTCACCAAGCCGGCCCTCGCGTTCTACCGGCGCGCCCACCTGATCTGACCCATCCGGCCGCCGCGTCGACCGGACGCCTCGCCGATCAGAGCGGACACCATGACCTACGCCATCACCCAGACGTGCTGCAGCGACGCCACCTGCGTGGCCGTGTGCCCCGTCAACTGCATCCGTCCGACCCCGCAGGAACGGGCGTTCGGCAGCACCGAGATGCTGCACATCGACCCGGACACCTGCATCGACTGCGGTGCCTGCGCCGACGCCTGCCCGGTCGACGCCATCCTTCCCGTCGACCAACTCACCGGGGTCCAGCGGGAGTACGCGGCGATCAACGCCTCGTACTTCGAACGGGCCCCGTCGCCCGAGGTGTCCGAGGACAGCCCCAACTTCCACGCCTGGGACCGGCCGGCGTTCGAGCGCATCCTGCCCGCGGACTTCGGTCCGCTCCGGGTCGCGGTCGTCGGCACCGGTCCGGCCGGGATGTACACGGCCGAGGACCTGCTCCTGCACACCGGCGCCGAGGTCACCCTGATCGACCGGCTGCCGGCCGCCGGAGGGCTCGTACGGTACGGCGTGGCACCCGACCACCCCGGTACGCGGAGGGCGGGCGAGACCTTCGCGCGTCTGCACGCCCACCCTCGGGTGCGGATGCTCCTCGGACTGGGGCTCGGCGAGCACGTGACGGCCGAGGAGGTCGCCGCGCACCACGACGCGGTCGTCTACGCGGTGGGGGCGTCCCGTGGCAAGCGGCTCGGCGTGCCGGGGGAGGAGCGGCCCAACAGCCTCTCGGCCACGGACTTCGTCGCCTGGTACAACGCCCACCCCGATGCCGAGCCGGACGCGGTCGACCTGTCGGCGGAGCGGGTCGTGGTGGTCGGCAACGGCAATGTCGCCCTGGACGTGGCCCGCATCCTGGTCTCGGACCCGGAGGACCTCGCCGAAACCGACATCGCGGGGCACGCGCTCACGGCACTGCGCGCCTCCAAGGTCCGCGAGGTCGTCCTGCTGGGGCGGCGGGGCCCGGCGGACGCGGCCTGCACGAGGGCCGAACTGCTCGCCCTCACCAGGCTGCCCGGTGCGGACCTGGTCGTCGACGACCACGACCCCCGTACCGGCGCCGCCATCGACGCGGCCGGGCCCGACGACCTGGCGGCCCTGCTCCGGGACGCCCCGCGTGTCCTCGGCACCGACTGGTCGCGGCCTCCCGCCGAGGGCCGGCGCGTGGTGCTGCGCTTCCACTCGGAGCCGGTCGACGTGCTCGGCCGCGCCGGCGACCCGACCGCGAACGGCGGTGGCAGGGGCACGGGTGGTGGGCCTGTCGGGGCCGTGCGGGTCACCGGGGCGGGCGGCGGGACCGTCCTGCCCGCCGGGCTGCTCCTCACGGCGATCGGCTACCGGGGCGTCCCGGTGCCGGGGCTGCCGTTCGACGAGGCCACGGGAACCGTCCCCCACGAGGACGGCCGGGTGGCGGGACTCCCCGGCACGTACGTCGTCGGCTGGATCAAACGCGGCTCCTCCGGAGGCATCGGCGCCAACCGCGCCTGCGCCGCCGAGACCGTGGGCACCCTGCTCGCGGACGCGGTCGAGGGCCTCCTTCCCGACCCCGGCCGGTCGGCGAAGGCCTTCCTGCGACTGGCCCGGCGCCGCAACCGGCAGGTCGTCGACGCACGCGGGATGCGGGCCATCGACCGCGCCGAACTGGCCCTGGGGCGGGACGAGGGAAGACCGCGCGGCAAACTGGCCACGGTGCCGGAACTCGTCGCGGCCGCCCGTCGCCGTCGCCTCCCGCTCTGACATTTCCGCTCTCACATCGGCACGCGCGCGCGGGGGCCCGGAGGCGGCCGGGCGCCCGCCCGCTCAGGGCGACCCCGGCTGCCACCCCAGCGCCCGTGAGATGCCCAGCGCGGCGAGGCGTACCGCCGGGACCAACGCCGTCGTCCTGGCTCCGTGTTCGGGGACGACCACGGACACCGCGGCGGTCACCGATCCGTCCGCGCCCCGCACCGGTGCCGCCACCGACAGCGCGTCGTCGGTCACCTGACGGCTGCTCACCGCCGCGCCGGAGCGCCGCACTTCGGCGAGTACGCGGCGCAGGACGGCCGGGTCCGTGATGGTGTGCGGGGTGAACGCGGCGAGCTGCTGCCCGCAGTACTCCTCCTGGACGGCTGCCTCGCAGTGCGCGAGGAGCGCGAGCCCCACCCCCGTGGCGTGCAGCGGCCAGCGCGCGCCCACCTGGATGCGCACCCCGACCGCGGACCTGCCGGACAGCCACTCGACGTACACGACCTCGAAGCCGTCGCGGACCGCCAACTGCACGTTCTCGTGCGTGGCTTCGTACAGGTCCTCCAGAAAGGGCAGCGCGACCTGCCGCAGGGCGAGGCTCCGGGGGGAGAGCGCGGCGATCTCCCAGAGCCGCAGCCCCACGTGGTAGACCCCCGACGCGTCGCGCTCCAGGGCGCCCCACTCGCGCAGCGCGCCCACCAGCCGGTGGGCGGTCGTCAGGGGGAGTCCGGCCCGGCGGCTGATGTCGGTGAGGGTGAGCGCCGGGTGCGCGTGGTCGAAGGCGGCGAGCACGGCCAGCAGCCGGGCCGGTGCCGACCGCGCGCTCATGACGCCGGTCCGGAGTCCGCGAGGCGACGGCACGCGGTGCGCGGGTCCGCCGCGCCGGCGGACCCGGGTGGCCGGAGCAGGTCGTTCGTCACACGCGGTCCCGCCTGGTCGGAGTCGCGAAGGGAGGGCGAGGCCGTCCTCGGTGAGCTCGACGATACGGCCGCGGCGGTGCTCGGGGGAGGGGGCGGCAGCCGTGCGTGCCCTTCCGGACGCATCCGCTCGGGAGCCGGCGCCCGTCGGGGAGGCCGGACCGGTCCGCCGGGGAGGCCGGACCGGTCCGCCGGGTTCGCCGAAGGGCCTCGGGGCAGTGGCGTTCGCGGCCCCGCCCGCCGCCCGCGTCGGCCGTCGGGCGCCACGGGTCCGCCGCGGCGCGGGCCGGCGGACCCCGGCGATTACTGTTCACGTGGAGTCGGCGGAACGACAGGCGTCGACGAGGAGCCGGTGGGCGCCGGGTGCGCCGGAAGGGCAGTTGCGTGAGGCTGACGATTCTGGGCGGCGGCGGATTCCGGGTGCCGCTCGTGTACGGGGCGCTCCTCGGGGACCGCGCCGAGGGCCGCGTCACCGACGTGGTGCTGCACGATCTGGACGCCGGACGGCTCTCCGCCGTCGCCCGGGTGCTCGCCGAGCAGGCCGCCGGAGTGCCCGACGCGCCCGCCGTGACCGCGACCACCGACCTCGACGAGGCGCTGCGCGGCGCCGACTTCGTCTTCTCCGCGATCCGCGTCGGAGGTCTCGAGGGCCGGGCGGCCGACGAGCGGGTGGCGCTCGACGAGGGCGTCCTCGGCCAGGAGACGGTCGGCGCCGGCGGTGTCGCCTACGGACTGCGCACGGTCCCCGTGGCGGTCGACATCGCGCGGCGGGTGGCCCGGATCGCGCCCGACGCCTGGCTGATCAACTTCACCAATCCGGCGGGCCTGGTCACCGAGGCCATGTCCCGCCACCTCGGCGACCGCGTCATCGGCATCTGCGACTCACCCGTCGGACTCGGCCGCCGGATCGCCCGCGTCCTCGGCGCCGACCCGCGCGAGGCGTGGATCGACTACGTCGGACTCAACCACCTCGGCTGGGTCCGGGGACTGCGGGTGGCCGGGCGCGACGAACTGCCGCGGCTGCTCGCCGACCCGGAACTGCTGGGCTCCTTCGAGGAGGGCAGGCTCTTCGGGGCCGACTGGCTCCGCTCCCTGGGCGCCGTCCCGAACGAGTACCTGCACTACTACTACTTCAACCGGGAGGCCGTCCGCTCCTACCGCGAGGCCGAGAAGACCCGCGGCGCCTTCCTGCGGGACCAGCAGGCCGGGTTCTACGAGGAGGCGCGGCGCGCGGACGGCTCGGCGCTGGCCGCCTGGGACCGCACCCGCGCCGAGCGCGAGGCCACGTACATGGCGGAGAACCGGGAGACGGCCGGCGCGGGCGAACGCGAGGCCGACGACCTGTCCGGCGGCTACGAGAAGGTCGCACTCGCCCTGATGCGGGCCATCGCCCGCGACGAGCGCGCCACGCTGATCCTCAATGTCCGCAACCGGAACACGCTCTCGGTGCTCGACACGGACGCCGTCATCGAGGTGCCCTGCCTCGTCGACGCCAACGGCGCGCACCCGGTCGCCGTCGCCCCGCTGCCGGACCACGCGACCGGTGTCGTCTGCGCGGTGAAGGCGGTCGAACGCGAGGTGCTGGCCGCCGCCGAGTCGGGTTCACGCGCGACGGCCGTCAAGGCCTTCGCGCTGCATCCGCTCGTCGACTCGGTGAACGTCGCCCGCAGGCTGCTGGACGGATACACAGCGGCGCATCCCGGTCTGGCCTACCTCGTGTGACGCTCCCGCCGGCGCCCGGTCGCCGAGGCCGGCGCACGACCGCCGCGGCCGCCACGACCGCGGCCATCGCGGTGGGCGTGCGGCCACCGTGACCGCCACGGGCTCCACCGCGGGGACCCTCCGCCCCGCGACGTGCCCCTCGTACGCACCGGCCCCGCCGCGACGCCGTCCAGCACGGACGGGACGGACGGGGCACTGGCGGCAGGGAAGGGACGGGCCGCCGGATCAGACGGTCAGCGGGCTGTCGGAGGCGTGAGCGGTCCGGGGCGCCTGCGCCGGTGGAGCCACCGGCGCACTCGGCCCGGGACGGTCCGCGGCCACGGTCTCCGGCACCGTCGCGGCCGGAGCGGGCTCCGGCTC
This sequence comes from Streptomyces fructofermentans, assembly GCF_014651055.1. Taxonomy (GTDB): domain Bacteria; phylum Actinomycetota; class Actinomycetes; order Streptomycetales; family Streptomycetaceae; genus Streptomyces; species Streptomyces fructofermentans. The sequence goes on along the minus strand of NZ_BMWD01000002.1, from coordinate 446,180 downwards.
CGGCCGCTGCTGGGGCAGCGGCACGGGTCGCAGGGCGCGCGGCCCGGAGACCACCGCGTAGTCCTGCCCCAGGAACGGCGGGACCACGTCGCCGGGCTCCTCGCCGAGCGCGAGCCGCACGGCGGCCCACGGGGCGTTGACGCCGCACTGGGACAGCTGGTGCAGGCCGCCCGCAGGGCGCGTGTTCACGTCCATCAGGACGGGCTCGTCGCCGAGCATCCGGAACTGGATGTTCGTCAGGTAGTGCAGCGAGAACGACTCCGCGAGGTGCCGCGCCGGCTCGATCCACGAGGGGTGCAGGGTGAAGCCGCGCCGCCGTCCGTTCTTGGTCCGGCCCACCGCCATCCGCACCCGGCCGTCCGGACCGGTGAGGCAGTCCACCGACACCTCGGGCTGCTCCAGGCGGGGCATGACGATCCAGTCCACCGGCTCGTCGGCCTGCCGCAGCGCCTCGACGACCATGTCCAGCGACACGTAGGGGCCCGGGAAGCCGGTGAGGTGCAGCAGGGAGAACGGGGTGCGCGTGATGATGCGGAAGCCGACGCCGCCCGCCCCGGAGGCCGGCTTGAAGCACGCCTTGTGGCCGTCCGCCTCCAGCGCGTCCACCGCTGCGATCAGCTCGTCCGCGGACCGGACCCGTCGGTACGGCGGCGCCGGGATGCCGAACTTCTCGACCGCCTCGTACGCGGTCACCTTGTCCTCGAAGACCTGCACGGCCTCGGCCGGCGGTGCGAGCAGGGCCGTGCCGACCGCGGCGAAGTCCGCCCGGTGCTCGGCGAGCGCCGACTGGTGCAGGCGCGGGACGAACACGTCGACGGAGCGCCGGGCGCACTGGTCGAGCGCGTACTCGACGTACGCGGCGGGGGACAGGCCGTCCGGTTCCATGGCGGCGGTGTCCGCGGCGGCCAGCACGGGGGAGTCGGGGTCGCCGTGGGTGGCATGGATCTCGACCGCACGGCCGCACGGATTTCTCCGCAGCTGATCCATGAAGAACACGTTCTCCGCGTACGTGCGGTTGAGCCATACGCGTACGCGAGAGACCATGCAGGCCACCTTTCAGGGTTCGCGGGCACGGCGAAGCAGGCCGTGCCCGGCCTAGGAGTAGGGAGGTACACAAAACCGCCGTCCGAAAACGGGAGTCCGTGGCGGTTGTGTTGGGCCGATCATAGGGCTTCCCGAGCGGCTCTGCTGCTACGTGCGTGTTACGGATTCCCCGGACGGGCCCGCGGCGCCTCCCCGGACCTGTCAGGACCTTGGAATTCAACGTTCCGCGACGATCCGGCGCACGTGCGGCCGATCCGGCGCACGTGCGGCCGCCGGGACGGGACACCTGGAAACCGGACCCCGGCGACCCCGGGAGATCCCCGCGACCCGGGCCCCGGACCCCGGGACTCAAGGGCACCCGGCTCCTGGGACCCGTATCCATCGGCGAACAATTCGCCCTACAGGGGGAGTTGAGTGCGGGAGGCCGCGAGGGCGCCGCCGGAGGATGTCGCTCTTGTACCGTGGAGCCGACATCCGTCCCGCGCTCCGCCCATGGACGCGGAGGCCGCACGGTGCGTGGAGGGGGCGAGGGTGACGACGGCCGACCGACCGGGCCGCCTGCTGGCCATCAGCGACCTGCACGTCGCCCATCCCGAGAACCGCGCTCTCGTCGAGGACATGCGGCCCGGCACGGACGAGGACTGGCTGATCGTCGCCGGCGACGTCGCCGAGACCGTCGAGGACATCCGCTGGGCCCTCGGGCTGCTCGCCTCGCGGTTCCGCAAGGTGATCTGGGCTCCGGGCAACCACGAGCTGTGGACCCATCCCGACGACACCGTCACCCTGCGCGGCGCGGCCCGGTACGGGCACCTCGTCGAGATGTGCCGCGAACTGGGCGTCACCACCCCGGAGGACCCGTACCCCGTGTGGGAGGGCGAGGGCGGACCGGTCGCGGTCGCCCCGCTCTTCCTCCTGTACGACTACTCGTTCCTCCCGGCGGGCTGCACCACCAAGGAGCAGGGGCTCGCGTACGCCAGGGGAACCGGCGTGGTCTGCGCCGACGAGCGCTTCCTGCACCCCGACCCGTACCCCAGCCGCGAGGCGTGGTGCCGGGCCCGCGTGACCGGGACGGAGCGCAGGCTCGCGGAGCTGCCCGACCAACTGCCCACCGTGCTGGTCAACCACTATCCGCTGGACCGGCATCCGACCGAGGTCCTGTGGTACCCCGAGTTCGCCATGTGGTGCGGCACCCGGCTCACCGCCGACTGGCACCGCGCCCACCGTGCGACCGCCATGGTCTACGGGCACCTGCACATCCCCCGGAGCACCAGGCTCGACGGTGTCCGCTTCGAAGAGGTCTCGGTGGGATACCCCCGCGAGTGGCGAAAGCGTCCGGAACCGCCGGGCACACCGCGTGTCATTCTGCCGATGGAGGTCGGATCCGGTGATCGAGGAACTGCTCCCGGATCCGGTCGTGGCCGTGGAGGCACACGGTGACGACGTGCCCGGGGACACGGCGCTGTATCCGGGGGAGCCGGAGCTGATCGTCGGCGCCGTCGCCAAGCGCCGCCGAGAGTTCGCGGTCGTACGCGGCTGCGCCAGGCGTGCCATGGAGAAGCTGGGCGTGCCCGCGCAGGCCGTCCCGCACGGCGACCGGGGAGCGCCCCGCTGGCCCGCCGGGCTGGTCGGCAGCATGACGCACTGCGACGGCTATGCCGCGGCGGCACTCGCCCGGACCGGCGACCTGGCCTCGCTCGGCATCGACGCCGAGCCGCATCTGCCGCTCCCGGAGTACGTCCTCGAAGCCGTCGCGCTGCCCGACGAGGTCCGACGGCTGGACCGGCTCACCGGGGAGCACCCCTCGGTCCACTGGGACCGGCTGCTGTTCAGCGCCAAGGAGTCCGTCTACAAGGCGTGGTTCCCCCTGACCGGGAAGTGGCTCGACTTCTCGGAGGCCGACATCGACCTCTCCATGGAGCCCGGACCGACTCCGTCGGGGCGGCTGAGCGCACGGCTCCTCGTGCCCGGCCCGGTGGTGGACGGCCGTCGTGTCGGCCGCTTCGAGGGCCGCTGGACGGTGGGCCGCGGTCTCGTGGCGACCTCGGTGGCCGTGCCGCGCGGACCGGGCCGGACGGCCCCGGGAGCGACGGGTGCCGCGGGCCCGGGCCTGCCGGGGTGAGGCCCGGAAGCGGGCTCGTCACACCTCCGGGCACCACGAGCGCAGCATCCGGAAGAACGCCTCCTCGTTGCCGGTGAGGCCCGCCGCCGCCAACGCGCGCTCCGCCTCGGCGAGGGCGCCGGGCGGCACGACGGGTGGTCGTCCCGAGCCGGGCGGGGCGTCGAGCGCGGCCCGTACCGTCTGCAGGAGACGCAGATAGGCCTGCACGGCGGTGCGTTCGTGATCGGTCAGTACGGCGGTCGGCATCGGACGGCTCTCCCGGTTCGGCTCGGCTTCGGAGGTGCGCGCGCCGCCGCACAGCGGTGGCGCTGGGTCCAGCTTGCCGTCCGCCACTGACAATGCCCTTTCCGTCCCGATCGGTTCGCCCGGTCAGCGGAAACGAAACCTCACGGAAACCCCACGTCGGACAAGCGTCCTACGCTGGAACCGAGGGCCGCGGCCGTACCCCGGCGGGCCGGTGAGGGGAGGCGGGCCGGTGGTCGACGTACCAGGGCGGCGCCCGCGGCGCGGCGCGAGGCTGCGTCCGGTCGGCGACGGCGAACTGCGGCTGCGCCACCGGACGGTGCACGGCTACCGGCGCGCGTACCGCATGGCCGGCGAGGGCCCGGCGCTCGTGCTCGTCCACGGCATCGGCGACTCCTCGGCGACCTGGGCCGAGCTGGTGCCGCGCCTCGCGCGCACCCACACCGTCGTCGCGCCCGACCTGCTCGGCCACGGCGCCTCCGACAAGCCGCGTGCCGACTACTCGGTGGCCGCCTACGCCAACGGCCTGCGGGACCTGCTGTCCACCCTCGGCATCGAGCGGGCCACCCTGCTCGGGCACTCGCTGGGCGGCGGCGTGGCGATGCAGTTCGCCTACCAGTTCCCGGAGCGCACCGAGCGGCTGGTCCTGGTGAGCGCCGGCGGGGTGGGCCGGGAGGTGAACCCCGTGCTGAGGGCGGTGTCGCTGCCGGGCGCCCACCTGGCACTGTCCGCGCTGAGACTGCCGGGCATGGCGCTCCAGGCGCGGATGTTCGCGCACCTGACGCGGTGGCTCGACACCGATCTGGGGCAGGACGCGGCCGAACTGCTGACGCTCGTCGACGCGTTGCCCGACGAGACCTCGCGCAGCGCCTTCATCCGTACGCTGCGGGCCGTCGTCGACTGGCGCGGCCAGGTCGTGACGATGCTCGACCGCTGCTACCTCACGGCAGGCATGCCCACGCTGCTCATCTGGGGCGACCGGGACAGCGTGGTCCCGGTACGGCACGCGTACGGGGCCCACGAGGCGATGCCCGGCAGCCGGCTGGAGATCTTCGAGGGCGCGGGGCACTTCCCCTTCCACAGCGACGCGGCCCGGTTCGCCTCCCTCGTCGAGGAGTTCACCGGTACGACGGCGCCCGCCGACTGGAGCCGCGAGCACTGGAGCGAGTTGCTGTGTGCCGGCCGGCCCGGCACCGCGCCCGACCGCGTGCGGGAGCGGGAACTCAGGGAGGCGAGCGAACGCAGCGCGACCTGAGGGGGCTGCGCGGTGTCCGGCGCTCAGCCGGTGTGCGGCTCGCGGGACCGCGCGTGGGTGTCCGCGCCGGTGTCCGGCTCCGGGAAGCGGCCCCGGACGGCGGCGGCGACCACGGACGACCGGCGCAGGGCCACGGACATCCCCACGAGGTCGCGGGGCCCCTCGGGGGACGGGAGGGGCCCGGGGCGTTCGGCGTCCCCCGAGGGGGAGCCGCCGGAGCCCGCCCGTCCGGCGGTGTCCAGGGCGTGCCCCTCCGGGTCGGCGGCCCGAGCTCGTACGGCGGCCGCCACCATCGCCGCGTCCGCCTCGGCCCGGGCCTGCGCGGGACCGGAGCCCGCCGCCACGGCCGCGTCGTGGACGCGGGCGCGCAGGGCCGCGTCGAAGTAGGGGTAAAGACTGAGCATCCCGTCGTGGATGTCCGACTCGCGCCGGGTGACCTGGAGTTCGACGGGCGACCACCACGACATCCGCACCGACCGGTGCGCGGGCGGCGAGACCGACTCCAACTCGCGCCACAGCGGTCCCAGTCGGCGGTACGTCGACCAGGTGGCCCAGGTTCCGCCGAGGCGCTGGCAGGCCAGCGGAAAGCAGAAGCCGACGGCGCTGACCTGTACTCCCGCGGAGGCCAGCACGGGCGCCAGGTCCGTGCTCAGACGGTCGAGGTCGACGCCGTTCCAGCGTGCGGCGACAGCGGTGAACTTGGTCGTCACATAGGCCAGGTTGAGCATGTACCCGGCCACGATGATCAGCAGGCCGACCCGCAGTGTGCCGTGTACCTGGAGCGCCCAGCGGCAGCACATCACGCTCATCGCGACGCCCGCCACGGCGATGGCCGCCAGGTACAGCACGATCATCTCGCGGACGAACGGTTCACGCGCGTAGTGGGTGTCGAAGTCCCGCAGCCGCTCCACGGGTGTGTCGCCCAGGGCGAACAGCACGAGGACGGCGACGACCACGCACCCGTACGCGACGATCCAGCGGCGCGAGGTCCTGCGGGTCGACTCCACCGGCCCGCCGCGCCAGTTGACGATCAGCACCAGGCAGGCCCCGCTGAAGGCGCTCAGGAGGCAGTAGACGAGCGGCGCGGAGATGTTGGTGACGCCCAGCAGTTCGTTGACCTCGGCGATGGTGGGCGGCGCCGCGAAGAGGAAGACCAGCGCCGAGAGCGCCATCAGCGTGCACACCGACCGCAGCAGCGGGTCGCGCCAGGACCGCAGCAGCGAGGGGCCCTTGACGGCGAGGGCGATCGTCATGGCGACCGCGGGAACGTAGTAGCTGGAGCCGTCCATGGTGTGTCGGCGCCCTCAGCTTCGCGGCCCGCGGTAGCCCAGGGAGGCCTCGATGCGCCCGGCCAGTCCGTCGCGCCCCAGCGGAGCCCGCGGCGGTGAACCCGACAGCCAGCCACGGCACTTGCTGGCCAGCAGCAGCCCGAAGCTCTCGGCCTCCTTCTCGTCGGCCAGGTCGAAGCGGGTGCGCGCCGCCACGGCCAGCACCGCGCTGCGCAGGTCGGCGTCGTCCGACAGCAGCCGGGCGGCGACGGCGGCGCCCGCCACGTGCCGCCCGCAGTGTCCGGCGTTCATGTGCCACAGCTCGTGGCCGAGGATCACCAACTGGTGGTCGGGCGCCGTGCGTTCCTCGACGACCACGACGTCCTGGTCGGCCATGTCCAGCCACAGTCCGCTCGCCGTGCCCGGCGGGAACGAGGCGGCGCGGAACCTCACGGGACGGCCGCGGCGCCTGCTCATCGCGTCGCACAGGGCCGTGCAGAGGTCGGCGGCGGCAGCCGGCGCGGACAACGACAGTCCGTCGACCAGCTCGCCGCACAGCCGGCGCATGTCCTTTCCGATGCCCACAGAATTCCCCCGGCTCACGACTTGGGCCGCTTGACGCTCTCCAGGAGCATGTCCAGCCACTCGGCGACCTTGTCCCGGTGCTGGTCCGTGGGAAGTTGCGCGGCCCGCCAGGCGATGCCCCGCACTCCGTGGTCCTGCAGCAGCCGCTCCAGCGGGTCGTCGGCGGTCCCCGGGGAGGCCGCCTGCCGCTCCCGGTCGGCGAGCCGTTGGAGGAGTTCCTGCTCGGTGCGCTGGAGGGCGCCCGCGAGCGCCTCGGGGTCCTCGGCGGTCAGGAACCCCGCGTGCACGCGGAAGAAGCGCTGGATCGCGTCGCAGTGCTCCATCGTGGGGCGGCGGTCGCCGTTGATGAGCGCGCCGGCCTGCTGGCGGGACATGCCCGCCCCGTCGGCGATCTCCTGCTGGGTGTAGCGGCGGCCGTTGGGCTTGAGGCGGGTGCGGCGCAGCAGGTCGAGGCGTTGCAGGAAGCGGGCCTGGAGGTCGGGTTCGCCCGCGGGAAGCCCGTTCAGGAGGGACCTGGCCACGATCTCCGGCACACCGGACGCGGCGGACAGGCGCCGTACGTCGAACACCTCGTCGCGCGACGCGCCGAGCCGGTCGGCGAGTCCGGACACGCGTGCCACGACGGCCGGCAGCAGACCCGTCGCCGCGGCGCCCGGAACCTCGAAGCCACCCGTCACCGACACGTCTCCTACGTCTCTGTCGACGCCGCGCTCCGGGGAACCGGATCCCTCGGTAGTGAAGTCCCTGTGGGAATCCGGGAAGTGCGGCGTGAATCGCCCGGAGACCGGAGAGTAGCCCTTGGGCCGAACCCACATCCAGGTCTCGCCACAACTGTGGCGGGATTCAGCCGTCAACGGTCGCCAAATGCCACGATAGTTGACACCGCTCGGCCCGGGATAGCAGGATCACGACGCCGCGTGAAGCCCGCATAGGCAAGAGGGGTGGACCTCCCGATGGCATACCAGGCAGGAGGGCAGCGGCCACAGCCGCGACCCGTTCCCGAGAGCCTTGAGGCCCAGGCGTACCTGCAGGACTACGCCCTGCTCCTGGAGGCCGTGTCCTTTCCCTCCGTGATCGTCGACCACCGCTGGGACGTCGTCCTCGCGAACGGTGCCTTCGAGACACTTTTCCGCGGTGTGGGCCCGCACCCGACCGCCATGCCGGGCGACAACTTCCTGCGGTTCGTGCTGTTCCACCCCGACGCGGCGACGGTCCTCGGCGAGCACGAGTCGAGCTGGTGCCTGCCGATGCTCGCGCACTTCGCCGCGGCGGTGGAGCGGCACGGACCGGACCACGGACTCCAGTCGGTCCTGAGGGACATCGCGCAGGACCCGATCATGGACGCCGCCTACCGGCACGGGCTGCCGCACTGGATCCGGGCGGTCGGCCCGGAGTCCGTCGAGCACGACGGCGCGGTGCGGCCGCTGCTGCATCCCGACCCCCGCTGGGGCCGTACGGACTGCCGGATCGTCGAGGAGACCCCCAAGACCCTCGCGGACATGGGCTACACGCGGCTGACGCTGGTCCTGCGCGAGACTCGCCGGCCGACGGCGGTCCGCCGCCCGGGGCAGGCGCGGCGCGCGGCGGCCCATCTCAGCGTGGTGCCCGCGCCCGAGGCATGACCCCGGCACCGTCGGGGTTCAGGTCGTCGACGGCGCCGGGGTCATCATCCGGCCACCACGAGCACGAGCGGGACGCCGTGGCACGGAAGCAGCCGCATCCCGTCGTACGAGGCGGTCCGCGCGACCGCGAGCCGCTCCTGAGCCCTGGTCTGGTCGGGCACCCCGGCCGAACCGCCCGGCCGAACCGTCCGGCGGAAAGGGGCCATCGGGTCGGACGGGGTCAGCCCGTCGGGGACGGCGGTGTGTCCGACACGGTGTCCTTGTGCAGCGGGACACCGCGCTGCCAGGGCACCCCGGGCGCACCGCGCTTGGCCGCCTGCACCTGCTCGTACACATGGGTCCGCAACTCGGCGAAGCGCGGTGACACCCGGGTGTGCAACTGGTCGCGGCCGGAAGGGAGGTCGACCCGCAGCTCCTCCTGCACGACGGTGGGCGAGGAGGACAGCACCAGGACCCGCTCACCCAGGTAGACGGCCTCGTCGATGTCGTGCGTCACGAACAGGATCGTGATGCCCCGCTGCTGCCACAGGCCGCGCACCAGGTCCTCCAGGTCGGCCCGCGTCTGCGCGTCCACCGCCGCGAACGGCTCGTCCATCAGCAGCACCTCGGGCTCGTACGCGAGCGCCCGGGCGATCGCCACCCGCTGCTGCATACCGCCCGAGAGCTGCCACGGATAGGCGCCCGCCGCGTCGGCCAGCCCCACCGACTCAAGGGCGTCGGCGACGAGTTCGCGGCGCCGCCCCGCGTCGAGCCGCTTCTGCCGCAGCGGCAGTTCGACGTTCTCCCGCACCCGCATCCACGGGAACAGGCTGCGCCCGTACTCCTGGAAGACGACGGCCATCCCGGGCGGCGGCGCCGTCACGGGACGCCCGCCGAGGCGCACCTCCCCGCCGGTCGGCGCGAGCAGACCGCCCACGCACTTCAGCAGGGTCGTCTTGCCGCAGCCCGACGGCCCTACGAGGCACACGAGTTCGCCCGCGTCGACGGAGAAGGTCAGGTCGCGCAGCGCCTCCACGCGGCGTCCCGAGCCCTCGTACACCTTCCGGAGGCCGGACACATCGAGAAGCGCCTGCATGGGCCGCCCTTTCGAGAGGGTCACGACGACCGCCGGGTGGCGTCGCGCAGACCGTGGTACCAACCGAGCACCCGTCGCTCGACCGTGTGGAACAGGACCGACAGCGCGAACCCGAGGAGGCCGAGCAGCAGTATCCCGGTCCACATGTCGGCGATGGCGAAGCCGCGTTGGAACTGCACGATGGTGAAGCCGAGGCCGTTGTCGGCCGCGAACATCTCGCTGATGACCATCAGGATGATGCCGATGGACAGCGCCTGCCGCAGCCCCGCGAAGATCTGCGGACCCGCCGCCGGGAGCACCAGGTGCCGCAGCCGTGCGACCCCGGTGATCCCGTACGAGCGGGCCGTCTCCGACATCACGGCGTCGAGGCTCCGCACCCCCTCGACCGTGTTCAGCAGGATCGGCCAGACGCAGCCCGCGGCGATGACCGCGATCTTCATCGTGTCGCCGATGCCCGCGAACAGCATGATGACCGGCACCAGCACGGGCGGCGGCACCGCCCGCACGAACTCCAGGGCGGGCTCGCACACCGCCCGCACCCGGCGGTGGGAGCCGATCAGCGTCCCCAGCCCCACGCCCGCGGCGGCGGCGCACGCGTAGCCCGCCGACAGCCGCAGCACACTGGGCAGCACGTCCTCGCGCAACCGATCACCCGTCCACACGTCGGGGAACGCGGTCAGGATCGTGCGCAGCGGCGGCCAGTACACGTCCGTGCTGTCGTCCGAGGCGAACCACCACACCGCGAGGAGCACGGACGGCAGCGCGAGCGCGAGGAACAGCCTCAGGGGCCAGTCCTTCACACCGCCCTTCACACCGCCACCTCCCCGCGCACCGACTGGTGCCAGGCGAGGGCCCGGCGCTCCACCGTGCGCGCGCCCACGTTGACGGCCAGCCCGAGCAGCCCGGTGACCACCACCAGGGCGTACATCTCCGGGACCGCCTGCGAGGACTGGGCGACGGCGATTCGGGCGCCCAACCCGGGTGCTCCGATGACGAGTTCGGCGGTGACGGCGAGGATCAGCGCCACCGCGGCGGCCAGCCGGACGCCCGTCATGACGTACGGCAGCGCGGTCGGCCACACCACGTGCCTGATCCGCGCCCAGTTGCCCAGTCCGTACGACCGGGCCGTCTCGTCGGCCACGGGGTCGACGTCCTGGACGCCGTACAGCACCTGGATCAGCACCTGCCAGAAGGACGCGTAGACCACCAGCAGCAGGACCGAGCGCAGTTCCGTGCCGTACAGCAGGACCGCGAGCGGGATCAGGGCCACGGAGGGGATGGGGCGCAGGAACTCGATCGTCGACGCGGTCGCCTCCCGCAGGAGGGGGACCACCGAGATCAGCACACCCACGAGGACGCCCGCGGCGACCGCGACGGCCAGGCCGATCGCCCAGCCGGTGAGGGTGTCCCGCAGAGCGGTCCAGAACGCGTCGTCGGCCAGCTCCGTCGCGAGCGCGTCCGCGACGCGGCTGGCCGGCGGGAAGTACTCGTCCTCGACGAGGCCGAGCCGCGGCACCGCCTCGCACAGCGCGAGGAGGCCCGCGAGCCCGGCCGCGCCGAGAAGCGCGCCCTCACCCCTCACGGAAGGAGCTTGTCCAGGTCGGGGGTCTTCTTGAACAGGCCGTCCTGCTGCCCCAGTTCGGCCAGCCGCTCGATGGAGGCGCGGTCCGGCTCGGCGGGCCAGCGCGGCAGGACCAGCTTCTCCAGCAGCGTGGCGGGGATCTTCGTGTACGTGGTGATGATCTCGCGCACCTCGTCGGGGTGGCTGTCGGCGTACTCCAGGGACTCGGCCGTCGCCTCACGGAACTTCTTCACCAGCTCCGGGTTCTTCCCCGCGTACTCCCGCGACGTGAAGTACATGGCCACGGTGAGGTCGGGGGAGACGTCGTAGAAGTTCGACGCGATGGTGGTGCCGCCCGCGGCCTTGATGGTGGCGAGCGCGGGCTCCACGACACAGGCCGCGTCCACCTGGCCCTTGGCGACGGCGGCCGGCATCAGGTCGAAGGGCATCTCCACGAACTTCAGCCCGGACGGGTCGCCCCCGTCCTTGCGGACCGACTCGTTGACCGAGGTGTCGCAGATGTTGCTCAGCGTGTTGACCGCGACCTTCTTGCCCTCCAGGTCCTTGGCGGACTTCAGGGGGCTGCCCTTGCGCACGGCTATCGCCGCGAAGTCGGCGCCCTCCTTGCCGGTGGAGGCCACTCCGTTGACCACGGCCTCGATCGGCAGGTCCTTGGACTGCGCGACCAGCAGCGACGTCGTGTTGCTGAAGCCGAACTGGAACTGGCCGGAGACGACGCCCGGCACGATCGCCGCCCCGCCCTGCGCGGCGGTCAGCGACAGCTTGATGCCGCGCTCGGCGTAGAAGCCCTTCTTCTGGCCCAGGTAGAGGGGGGCGACGTCGATGATGGGGATGACACCGACCTTCACCGTGGTGGTGCCGCCGGACGCCTTGCCCCCGTCCCCGGACCCGTCGGAGCCGTCCGACGAACCGCAGGACGTGGCGGCGACCAGGAACGTGCCGGCCGCGAGGCCGATGAGCAGACGACGCATGTCTCCCCCTAGTGGGACAGCCCTTCGACGGATGTGCGCAGACCGAACGGAAGTGCTCAGCGGGAACGTAGGGCTGAGGCCCGTTCGGGGTCAATGCCCTTGACACGCAAGGACGTTGACAGTTGCGGAAGTGTGCTCCTAGCGTGCGCAGAGCGCACTCCCGTGCGTCCTCGTGGAGGCGCTGATGGCTGCTGGAGCTCGCGAACCGCACTTCGTCCGGTCCTTCGAGCGCGGACTCGCCGTCATCCGCGCCTTCGACGCCGACCATCCGGAACTGACCCTCAGCGACGTGGCCCGGCACGGCGACCTGACCCGCGCCGCGGCCCGCCGCTTCCTGCTGACCCTCGTCGACCTGGGGTACGTGCAGACGGACGGGCGGATGTTCCGGCTCACCCCCCGGGTCCTGGAACTCGGCTACTCGTACCTGTCCAGTTTCACCCTGCCCGAGTTGGCGGAGCCGCATCTGGAGCAACTCGTCGCGCAGGTGCGGGAGTCGTCGTCGCTGTGCGTCCTGGACGGCGACGACATCGTGTACGTGGCACGGGTGCCCACCCACCGCATCATGACCGCCACGATCACCGTCGGAACCCGCTTCCCCGCCCATGTGACCTCCGTGGGCAGGGTGCTGCTCGCGCAGTTGCCCGACGAGGAGATCGACGCCCGTCTGGCCCGGGCCGAGCTGCGGAGCCTGACGGCCCGCACGCTGGTGTCGGCGGCCGCGCTCCGGGCCGAGCTGCGCCGCGTCCGCCGCCAGGGGTACGCGATCGTCGACCAGGAACTGGAGGAGGGGCTGCGCTCGGTGGCCGTCCCGGTGCGCGACCGGGACGGCGCGGCGGTGGCGGCGGTCAACATCCCGGTGCACGCCAGCCGCAATTCGGTGGAGTCCGTGCGCCGCGACCTGCTGCCGCATCTGCTGGCCACGGTCGCCCGGATCGAGGCGGACCTGAGGGTCACAGGTCCAGCACGAGGCACCGCCCGAGGGACCGGGACACACAGATGAGCATGGTCCCGCCGGCGGCCCGCTCCTCGTCGGTGAGCACCGAGTCCCGGTGGTCCGGGGTGCCGTCGACGACGTCGGTCTCGCACGTTCCGCAGGTGCCCTCGGTGCACGAGAACAGCACCTCGACCCCGGCGGCCCGCACGGTGTCGAGCACGGAGACCCCGGCGGGGACGGTCAGTGTGCGTCCCGAGCGTTCCAGCACCACCTCGAACTCCGCCTGCCCGTTGCGCTCTTGTGCGCCCGGCCGGAAGCGTTCGACGTGCAGTGTGCCCTCCGGCAGTCCGGCGCACCGCTCCTCCATCGCGTCCAACAGGGGACCGGGACCGCAGCAGTAGACGAGGGTGCCCGGTTCCCGGGTGCCGAGGACGCCGTCCAGGTCGAGCGGCCCGGTCTCGTCCTGCGGCGCGATCCGCACCCGGTCCCCGTACGCGCCCAACTCCCCGGTGAAGGCCATGGAGGCGCGGGTGCGACCGCCGTAGAGCAGCGACCAGCGGGCGCCGGCCGTGTCGGCCGCGGCCAGCATCGGCAGGATCGGGGTGATGCCGATGCCGCCTGCGACGAACAGGTAGCGGGGGGCGGGCAGCAGGGCGAAGTGGTTGCGGGGGCCGCGCACCGCGACCCGGTCGCCCACGGCCATGCGCCGGTGCACGTGCTCCGAACCGCCGCGCCCCGCGGGTTCCCTGAGCACGGCCACGCGCCACGCGCCCCGGTCGGCGGGATCGCCGCACAGGGAGTACTGGCGCTCCAGCCCGGGGGCCAGGACGACGTCGATGTGGGCGCCGGGCTCCCAGTGCGGCAGTTCCCCGCCGAGCGGGCGGCGCAGGGTCAGGACGAGGACCCCGTCGGCCTCCGGGTGCAGCGCGTCGACGACGAGTTCGGCCTCGTACGGCGTCATCGCGGCCTCCCCCGGCCGGACCCGGGGGGACCGTCCGCGGGGGAGTGGCCCTCGGGGTGGGCGAACAGCCACTCCCACATCGCGACCGGGTCCGGCGCGGTGTGCTCGGCGCCGCAGTGGCAGGTGCCGCGCAGCACGTCCGTGCCCGGCAGCCAGTCGACGCGGTGGACCCGGCCGGCGGCCGTGGTCACGGCGCCCGCTCCACGGGCTTGTCGCCCTCCTCGACCAGCCGGGCGAGGATGCGGCGGGCCGCCAGGCCGCCGGTGTCGATGTTGATGCTCAGCTCCTGGTAGCCCGCACGCTCGGTGCCGAGCGCGCGTTGCAGCAGGTTGAGCGCGTCGACGTCCTGCATCACGACGGTGTGGTTGAAGTCCCGCAGGATCGTGCTCACTTCGTCGTCGTCCCGCGCGAAGTCCCGGGAGACCGCCCAGAAGTCGTAGACCCGGCCCTCGGCCGACGGTGTGATCGCGTACGTGATCTCCGTGTGGAAGGCGTCCGGGTCGCTGCCGTCCGCCTCGGGCAGCACCCCGACGGGGGCGACGCGGCTGTGCAGCAGGTAGAGGCACGGCGCGTGGTACTCGATGTCCTGCCAGCGGGTGATCCGGCCCTCGATCCCCGTCGAACGGGCGTAGAAAGGAGGGCAGGCGGCGTCGTCCATGTGCCGGCTGACCCGGACGACGCCCGCGTCCTCGTCGACCTCCGTGGTGATCGGCGTCTCGGCGACCTCGGGGGTGCCGATGTACCCGCCGTGCAGGTACGTCTCGTGCGAGAGGTCGAGGAGGTTGTCGACGAGGAGCCCGTAGTCGGCGTCCACGGGCTCCATGCCCCGGACGGTGACCCAGCCGGGGGAGTCGAGGTGCCGGGCCCGCGGGACGGCCGCCGGGTCGGCGAGCGCCGGGTCGCCGATCCACACCCAGACCAGGGAGTCCAGCTCCACCACCGGGTACGAGGCGACGCGTGCCGTGCGGGGTACGCGCTTCTGTCCGGGCACGGACACGCACGCGCCCGTGGTGTCGTACGTGAAGCCGTGGTAGCCGCATACGATCCGGTCGCCGTCGAGCCGGCTCGCGGACAGCGGGAACCGGCGGTGCACACACCGGTCGGACAGCGCGACGGCCGTCCCTTCGTCCTCGGTCCGGTAGAGGACGAGCGGCTCCCCGAGCACGGTCCGTCCGAGCAACTCCCGTCCCACCTCCGGGGCATGGGCGGCGACGTACCACTGGTTCCTGGCGAAGGCGGTCATGTGGGGCATGGCTGCGGCTCCCGTGGTTGGGCGGTGGGGACATCGTCCGGAACGGCGTCACCGGGGCGCAATACCTCTTCCATCTCACGGAAGGGACAGATGCAAAGCCTGTTCAGGGTGGGTGCTCGTCTGGGGGAGCGAGGTCAGGGCTGCGCTGAACCAGCGACCTTGCTGACCGTTTTCCGATGATGGTCGCGTCGAGCTTGGCGCTCCCGCTTTGCGAGACATGGAAGGTCTGATTCTTTTGCATCGATTATTGCGCCGCCAACTGTCTGTATAGGAGCAGCAATTGCATCGCCGCAGATCAACCATGCAGGGCCGGGCCGTGGGAGAAGCAAGGGTCCGGAGCCGGGTCGCATGTGGCTGGGGAGGGGGTCGGGCGCCCCGGGCCGTCGAAGGGGGATGTCGGGCCTGGAGTCTGGTCGTGCGCCCGCTTCCGTGGCCGCGGAGGCGCTGCAGCTCAACAAGGCTGGGGCGGCCATCCTCTAGGCCGCTGGTAGCCGGTGGACGAGACCGGCAGAGCTGCACTGCCAATGGACGGGTGCACCAATACCTATCGTTGCTAGGCCCGATCTCATGACAGCATGATCCTCCGAAAAGGTGGTGGCGAGCTCCAAGGAGAGCAAGTGGATCCGAGTGAACCCCCGTTGATCCAGCGCTTCAGGTCCTGGCTCGAGCCAGCGCCTTCGGCGGAGGACGCCGCTCGGGAGCAGTTCTTCACCAGCGGTCTCGTCGTCCTCGACACGAACATCCTGCTCAGCCTGTACGAGTACACCGAGTCGGCTCGCGAGGACGTGTTCACGGCATTGGAGGCTGTCTCGGATCGGCTCTGGATGCCGCATCAGGTGGGCCTGGAGTTCGTACGCGGTCGGCGGAGCACCTTGGAGTCCCGCAAGGCCGCCCTCACTGGTGCTGCCAAGGAGGTCAACCAGCATCTGACGCAGGCGGTGGCATCGGTCATTGCGGCACGCAATGTCGTGATCAGGCACCTTGCCAAGTACGGAGCAGCGCTCGACGTTGGCGAGGAGCTGGCGCTGCTCATCAGCGATTCATCGGTGAGCGACCTGCTGCAGGAGAACCGCGCCCTGCTCAAGAAGCACCTCGACGGGCTCAAGTTGCAGCACGGGCTGCCGGCGAACGTTGCCGAGGCCAATGACCCCGTCCTCCTCCGCGTGGCTCGCATGTACGGCGACCGCATCGGTACTCAGCCGGCCGACTCCGTACTGCGGGAGCGGATCGAGGAGGCCGTCGGTTTTCGCTTCCCCAATGAGATCCCCCCGGGCTACCGGGACTTCGGCAAGGAAACCCCCGTGAAGGCCGCAGGTGACTTCCTACTCTGGGAGGAAGTGGTCGAGTACGCACAGAGCCTTCCAGCCGGATCCCGCATCCTCTTCGTCTCCAACGATACGAAGGAGGACTGGTACGAGACCAGGAAGGGCGCCGGGGGTGCCCAGCGACCCTGGCCCAGGCTCTTTGACGAAGTGCGCACGAGGGCTGGTGCGGAACTTCGCATCGAGACCCCCTCCCTCTTCTACGCCGGCATCAAGCAGTTCCTTCACACTGATCTGGACGTCACTACGTACGAAGAGATCGAGCGGGTCTCCTCAGCCCTGGATCCTCCGGTCGACGGTGACGAGGAGAGCAGCCTCGTCACCGTGCAGAGCGCGGCCCATCTGGCGCCGCCCCGAGGCCTCGCTACCCAAGCAGCCCGTTCCGTCGGGCTTACCACGATGGGGACGCGGACTGCTTTGGAGTCGGCGGCGCCGTCGTTCCGCATTTTCCAGTGGTGGATCATCGGTGTCACCGCGCAGCTGGGGCGGCGAGAGGTTTCCGCGGCTGAGTTCAAGATCGATATCGCTGCCGCTGTCCGGGGCGATGAGCCCCCGCGCGGCTCGTGGGAACCTGCGACCGTGTTCAGGCCAGGAGACTGGGTCCACCGTGATTCCTGCTGGATCGCGTCCTGGTTCATCCGGCTCCTCAGCGAGCTGCCGAAGTCCGACCATGACGTCCTCCGAAGCCTCGCCGCGCAGCAGGCCGAAGCGAACCGGTCGCCTTCTAAGTAGTCCGGGCTACCGCCGCAGGGCCCCGAAACGGTCCCCGTGCACATCCCAGCTAGCAACCCGCGCCCTGCTGCGGAGCAGTGTGCTGAAGAGGAGCCATGGAGAACGAGGAAGCGTACGCCGCCTGGGGGCGCCACAAGCCCAGTACCAAGTTCGCTGTGGACGAGCTGGCGACTCTGCTTGGAGCCGCTGATGAGTCCGCCGAGGCTGTCTTTAGCGCCTACCTGTTCGCGAAGAAGGACCTGGCCCGCTCGATGCAGGAACTGCTTCGCGCCACCCTGCCGCTGTCCCGTCCTGGCTTCGAGGAGCTGCGTTCGCGCGTCCGTGAGTCACTGCAAGAGCGCTTCGGCGACCGGATCCCCGAGAAGTACTTGGCCGTCCCGTACGACTCCGTTGCCTGCCAGGACCTGTTCGGGCTCCTGCGCGAGAACATGGGCAAGCCGGTGGATACGGCGGTCCTGCGTGCCCTCAACGCGGATGACGTCCACACTGAACGGCGCATCCGCGAACTGCGAGAGCTCGGTCTCCGCATCGATTCGGTGAAGCGCGACGGAGTCGGCTGCTACCTGCTGGCGTCGCTGGATCTCGATCCCGCCCAGATGTCGGCACTCGTTGCCAAGGC
The DNA here is from genome assembly GCF_014651055.1 of Streptomyces fructofermentans. Taxonomy (GTDB): domain Bacteria; phylum Actinomycetota; class Actinomycetes; order Streptomycetales; family Streptomycetaceae; genus Streptomyces; species Streptomyces fructofermentans. Next base: position 428,596 of record NZ_BMWD01000002.1, on the reverse strand, counting down.
GATCAAGAAGGCCTCCCTGACTGAAGCCGAGCAGAAGCAGTTGATCGCTGCCCTCGACGCATGACTTGGCTGCTGCGCGGGCCCTGACCGCGCAGCAGGTGATCTTGGAGTGCTGGCTGCGGAGTTGCCGCCAGGGCGCTGGTGCCGAGAGGTTGAAGCAGTCGGAAGGGTGAACGGCCCGTCCGCATCCCTCCTCTGCAACGCCCAGCTGTGGTCGAAGGCTTGCAGCCTGCGGGCACCCTCGCGCCCGTCCGTCGCCCCGGTCTGAGGCATAGACGCGTAGCTCGGTCGGGTTAGACCGGTCTGCTCTGAAGATCGCGAGGTCAGCGGCCTCTAGGATGACCATGTTGTGAGCCGAGGTCACCCTCGGTACAACGGCCAGCCGTCCGTATGTGGTGGTGACGGCCGCACGGTTCTCTGCGTGGGGAGCTGCTCGTGCGCTTCGAGAGCCGACGGCTGGGCTGGCTAAGAAGCCGTTGTCTTTCCGAGCTTGAGGACTTCATTTCCGCTGGTCAGGCATAGGAGTGGCGGTTCCGTTGCAGTGGTGACCTGTTGTGTCGTCGCTCCGGTGGAGGTCAGGGATGCCGTCGGTCGTGGGACTGCTGGAACAGCGCGAATGCGCCGCTCGCCGTCGTGTGGATGAACTGCGGGAGGAGGCCGATCGGATCCAGGCGGAGCTGGCCGTAGCCGAGCGGGATTGGAACGAGTGGGTCATCGCTTGCTCGCGTGTCGGCGAGGTACTGGCCCCAGGCGAAGGTGACGTCGCCGGTCCTGATGTCGCTGTGGACCTGCCGGATGGCGGTGAACAGCCGGTGGCTGCCGGGGCTTCGGAATCAGCGAAGTCGAAGTCGGTGGTGCCGATGTGGCGTGCGGGGCTGGCTCGGTCAGTGCTGTCGGTGGACTATCAGCGCATTCTGCGAGTCCTTGCCGACCGCGACCGACTTGGTCAAGGTCCGCTTTCCTGCCAGGAGATGGCCGTCTGCTTCGGCCTCGAGGTGGTGCCGGCAAAGGTGGAGGCGTTGCGGTCGAAGGCGAAGCGGATGGTGGCCCGGGGGTGGCTGGTCGAGCCGGTGCCGGGTCGGTTCTCGCTCTCGCAGTGCGTGGCCGGACAAGGCGAGGAATTGTGAACGGCGACCGTCAGACCCGCAGGGTTTCTCCCTGGGGGTCGTAACAGACGAGTCCGTGCTCGCGTGCCAGGGCAGCCGCATATTCGGAGACTTCCTCCGCCCTGCTGTAGGACATGAGCAGATAGACGATCGGGCCCGAGGCCTCTCCCATGACGGGCGGTGACGCCCAGGGGCTGCTGGCGACATCGTCTGGATACCGCTCGACGAGTGCCTCAACGTAGGCCACGATGCGCGACGACAGCTCGGCGATCTCGTCGTCAGAATCGAGGTAGCGCTCGTAAAGCTCGTCGAAGGCAGCGCCGGCGTCGTCGCCGCGCGGCTGCTCTCCGTCCCACACGGCCAGGTCGTAGCTCATGGGCGAATGATCTCAGGTGCCAACCTGGCTTGGGCCAGAAGCCCAGCGGCGGACCGGTTCACCCTCGCGAGGGGCGTGGCCGGGCAAGGCGGCGGGTCACGAGCAGGGTCATCGACCAGTAGATCATCGCCTCGGCGCTGCTGGTGCGGCGCTCGAAGCCGCGCGCCAGGCGGCGGGTGCGCATCAGGTGAGCGAAGAACCGCTCGACGATCCACCGCTTGGGCAGGACCACGAAGCCGCGCATGTTGTCACTGCGTTTGACGACCGCAATGACCAGGGCGAACGCGGTGAGGCAGTGCTCGATCAGGCTGCCGGTGTAGCCGCCGTCGGCCCAGACCAGCTCCAACCGATGGTGCGCGTCGACAACCCGCGCGAGCAGGGTCTGTGCGGCGGCGCGGTCGCCGGTGTCGAGGATAGCCCTCGCCTCGACTCAGCGCTCACCGTCAACGGCGTCCCCCAGGCGCCGGTTTGACCCACACCGGTGGAAGCGCTCTCTGATCCCGCCGGGTTCGCGACCATAAGGGTCAGCTGATCTTGGATCGGTGCTGGGTGAAGAGATCGTGGCGCTGATGGTCGTCCTGACCGACGAAAGCTTTGAACTCGCCGATGCTGTACGCGGCGGCCCCGTTAGCTCGCGTCACCGTGGACACTTCGAAGTCGTGCATGAGGTGGTTGAGGTGCCGCTCCACCGTCGGGTGGTCCATGGCAGTGCCCGCGGCCGCGAGCTTGGCGATGATCTGGTCGACTGAGAGTGCTCGCGTACTGCTGCGCAGCAGCTTGTAAACGGGGTCGGTGACGACATCCGCGGTTTCGACTAGGTCGTGGGGCTCGCCGACCTTGTTCAGCGCGTTCCTGATCGAGTCGCCGAGCGCCTTGGCGACGGGCGGGGGGAACGCGTTGCCGATCTGCCGGTACACGCTGGTCTTCCGGCCGTGGAACCGCCAGCGGAAGTCGTCCTCGTCGGCGTTCACCTCGCTGTCTGGGTCCTGCCAGCCCTGGATGCGGGCCACCATGGCTGTGGTCAGCTTCGGACGGGGGCGGCCCTCGATGACAGGGGGACCCGCTGCAGAGGGCGCCTCGTTGGCCACGCCCATCGCGTCGACGCCCTTTTCCGCCCACGCGCGCTTAGCACGCGTCGGGCCGAGGTCGGCGCCCCCGTGCTTCTTGGATCCGCCGACGATGGTGGGCGCGATACCGGATGCAGCTTCGGCCCATTCATGGGCGCCCGTCCAGCCGTTCTTCGCCATGAGGTCTACCAGGAGCTCACCAATGGACTTGGCCGTCCCCGGCCTGCGCTCCGGCCAAACGAAGTACGGGGCGAACTCCTCCTGGAGCGCAACTAGCACGAAGCGCGGACGCAACTGAGAGACACCGAAGTCGTCCGCCTGGAGGAGCTGCCAGTCTGCGATGTAGCCGTAGTCCTTGAGTCGGTCGAGGACATGCTGGCGGTAGCCAGCGAAGCGGTTGGCGCTGAGTCCGCGCACGTTCTCCAGCAGCAGGGCCTTCGGACGCACCTTGCCGCAGAGCTCGACGGCCCAGGCGAAGAGATCGCGCTCATCGCTCGACCCCAGCTGTTTGCCCGCGATGCTGAAGGGGGGGCAGGGCACTCCGCCGGCGAGGAGGTCAAGGTCCTCGGCATCGAGCACCGGGTTCCAGACAGCCGGGTCCGCGACGTCCCCGACCTTTACGGAGTCGCGTGCCTCGTCCTCGCTGTATCCGAGAAACTCCACAAGATTGCGGCGCAGCGTCTCGGCAGCCTTGTCGTCGAGCTCGATGGCGAGGCGGTGGCGGAAACCTGCCCGCTCCAGGCCGAGGGTTTGGCCGCCCGCGCCCGCGCAGATCTCGACGACCTCAAGCGGCCTCTCAGGCCCGACAGCCGACATAGCGATCTCCCTCCAGGCACGCCAGGCTCTCCAGCGCAGAAGCGGCGGTGCTTCTGCAACCACCCAAATGAACACACAGGTATCCGGCAGCACAGGCTCCGCGCCAGCACCATAGTCGCAGGTGGCGGCCGATGGGCGCTTATCAGCCTCTCTTAACCGGGCAAGACGTGGGGAGTCTACGCGGCGCCAGTGACGGCTTCCAGCGTGATCATCCGGCGAGGAAGGCGTCTCCAGTGCTGGTCAGGAGCCAAGTGCCTTGAGGATTTCCTTCTGGGCCGCTGCGGGGAGGCGGCGGTAGGCGTTCCATGCCCGCTCGAGCGATGTCGAGCCGCGGCGACCCCGCTCGGCCCACCGGACCAGCCGCCGCCGATCTTCTGGGTCCAAGCTTTTGATCTCCGCGAGGGTTCCGTCGGCGCGTGCCGCCTGCCCGCCGCCACCTGCACGGCAGCGCTTGCATTCCGTGACCAGGTGCTCCTCCTCACGTCCCTCGAGGAGAACGGAGACACGACGGGTGACCGAAAGCACTGCCGTCTGGTTCGAGTCATCCAGGTAGGGCTCTGCGCTGCCGATGCCGCACACCGTGCACATGTAGTGGTCGCGGGCGAGTACGGCCTGGATCTGCTTGGCCGTGATCGTCTTCTCGGGTGCAGCTGCCCGGCGGGCGGCCGGGTCCCACACGGCGACCCCGGCCTTCACGAAACGCTGGTCCTCGGCCATGAGCGAGGCGTCCTCGGTGTTCGTGTGGATGACCCACCCGTAGGACCGGAGGTCGCGGAGTCGGCGGTCCGCCTGCGAGACGCCGGGGAACGCGTTGCGGAGCCGCTCCTTGGTGAAGGTGTGGCCCTCACCGATCTCCTGGACGAGCCACAGCGCGCCCCTGATCATGGTTCCGCCCTTGAAGGACGGGTCGTTCCAGGCGGGGAGGGTCACGTCTGCTCCGTTTCTCAGGTCGTCAGACGTGCAAGTCTGGGTGATCACCAGCCCCTTGTCAGTGGCTCCTGCCATTATTCCTGACGAGCGCGTACGGCTGCTTACCCACCTAGGAGAGGCTTGGCTATGGCTGTGAAGTTCGGTGTTCCGCCCGAGGGCGAGCGGATCCGGCCCATGGTCGAGGAGCGGGTGAAGCAGGCTATGGCTGAGAACGGCGCCAAGGTCACGGTGGAGTGGCGCGGTGAGCAGAAGCATCTGAGCGTGATCTCCATGCCGGTGGACCTCCTCTACCTCAACCCCGACACCCACCGCATCCGCGCGCAGCGCACGCTGGACCCCGAGCAGAACCAGGTGCTGGAGGAGGAGCCCTGGAGCGAATCCGCGCAGGACTACCTCGCCCTCCTCCTCAGCCGGAGCCCGGCGAATCCGACCCAGACCGACCCGGACTTCACTGCGCTCCAGGACGAGCTCGACGACTTCGGGCAGAAGGAGCCCGGCATCATCAGCCCCGACGGCATCCTCGTCGACGGGAACACCCGCTGCGCGGCCCTCCGGAAGCTCGGGATCAAGGACATCCGCGTTGGGGTCCTGCCGGCGGACACTTCGCGACGGGACATCAACAACGTCGAGCTTGCCCTCCAGCTGAGGAAGGACAAGCGGCGCGAGTACTCCTACATCAACCGCTTGATCGCGATCGAGGAGGAGCTGGCCAACGGGCGCCGGCCGGAGGACGTGGCACGGGACTTCAACATCAAGACCACCACGCTCCGCCAGGACCGCTGGGTCTACCAGCTCGTGAACGACGCCATCGATCGCAGCAAGGATCCGGCCAGCGGCGTCGGACTGAGGCTGGTCGACTTCGAAGACCACCAGGAGAAGCTGCGCGAGCTGCAGCGCGACTACACCAAGCTCGCGAAGACGGACCCGGATGCAGCCGAGCAGCTGAAGGAGTCCCGGCTCGCGATGGTCGTCCTGAACTACCCGAAGACCTCGGTCCGCCTTGCTGAAGCCGACTTCCACACCCGCTTCCTCGATGAGCGGCTGCCGGACGACCTGCGCCCTGCCGCGCAGGAGTCCGCCGCAGTGTTCATCCCCGGCCTGCCCGGCGTCGCGGTCCCGGACGGCACCGCCGTGGTGAAGGCGACGCGGGCCCTCACCGACAACCTGCTGAAGGCCAAGGCTGCGACCCTCGCGGGCGACAAGCTCACGCCCGCGGAGGTGACACAGGCCGCTGCGAAGATCAAGTCGGCCCGCGGCACGTTCGACGTCGCTGTGAAGTTGGCCGGCCAGAACGCTCAGCTGCAGAAGCGGAAGATCGCGGTGCCCGAGCGCCTGACGGATGCCGCGGACTACGTGAACCAGTGCGCGGCGGAGTTCGCCGAGGCGAAGGCGAAGCGCGCGCTCGATGAGGACTCCTTCGACGACGCGCTGCTCACGCTCCGTGCGAGCCTCGCGCGCCTTGCCAAGCAGGCGGGCCGCACGTTCAGCTCGCCGGGTGACGGCGTCGAGTGGCTGCTCAACGCCACCCGGGAGAGCTGATGGGACTGCCCGCCTCCGCGGCGAGCCTGGAGATCGGCTTCGGAGACAGCGTGGCGAAGGCGCGCTTGCGGGCCGGCGCGGGGCACGAGGCAGATCTGCGCCGTCTCGCCCTGCGCTTCCGCAGCGGTGTGCAGCGCTCTCCCGGGAGCATGGAAGTCGATCTTGACGACCTGCTGACGAACCTCGTGGCACTTGCGGCATGGCCCGCGCAGTCGAGCGTCTCGTGGGATCCGCAGCTGGCCGCGCTTGCGACAGATTCCGCCGCGGACGCCCAAACGGTGTCCGAACGCCTCGACCCGGTATCCGGCGGAGCCGGCGAGGTGCAGGAGGACGAGGTCGACGGGCTGCTCGGACCTGGGTGGACCGCCGGCCTCACCTCCTTCCAGCGCCGGGACATCGCCAAGCTCCTCTCGCTGCGCCACGGGGCCAATTTCTCCGTCCCGGGGGCCGGCAAGACGCGCGTCGGACTTGCTGTGTTCCAGGCACTGCGCACTACCAAGGGTGTCGAGCGTCTGCTGATCGTCGGTCCGAAGTCCTGCTACGAGTCGTGGCAGTACGAGAACACCCAGTGCCTCAGCGAGCCGCTGCGCATGGAGGTGCTGTCCCGGGTCGCCGATCCGGCAGCGGACGTGCGCATCGTGAACTACGAGCGCCTCAGTCAGTCCGTCGAGGAGCTCGGCCAGTGGCTGAGCGCCCGGCCCTCCATGCTCCTCCTCGACGAGGCGCACCGGATGAAGCTCGGCGCCGAGGGGACGTACGGGGCGGCCTGCCTCGCCCTGGGCCCGCGGGCGCGCCACCGGTTGATCCTGACCGGCACCCCGGCTCCCAACGGGGTCAAGGACATCGAGAACCTCTTCGGGTTCGTGTGGCCCGGGTACGGCCGCCAGAAGGTGACGCAGGCCGTAGCCGGCGGCGACCTCGCGAAGGCCAGCCAGGTGCTGCGCCCACTGTTCACCCGCACGACCAAGCACGAACTGGGGCTGCCCCCGGTGACGATGACGCTCCGCACGCTTCCGATGCCACCGCTGCACCAGGAGGTGTACGAAGCCCTCATCGGCCGCTTTTCGGCCCGGGCCGCCGGATCGGAAGGCGACTTCCAGGCACTCGGCAAGATCATCGTCTACATGCTGATGGCGGCGACCAGCCCGGCCCTGCTCGCTGTCGGCACAACCCGCTACGAACCGCTGAACTACCAGGTCCCGCCCCTGGCCGTGCCCGAGGGCAGCCCGCTCTTCGACCTCATGCGGGACCTCCCCAGCTACGAGATGTCCCCAAAGTACCGCGAGGTCCTGGCCATCGTCGCGATGAACGCTGCCCAGGGCCGCAAGACCCTGGTGTGGTCCACGTTCATCCGCAGCCTGAACACCCTGGAGAGGGTCCTCAGGGAGTTCCGGCCGGCCATGGTCCATGGAGGCACGGAAGACCGCGAAGCAGAGATCGAGCGCTTCCGGAAGGACCCGGACTGCATGGTGCTGCTGTCCAACCCGGCCACGCTCGGCGAGGGCATCAGCCTGCACCACGACTGCCACGACGCGGTCTACGTCGACCGCGACTTCGCGGCCGGGCGGTTCCTGCAGAGCCTCGACCGGATCCACCGCCTAGGCCTCGCGCCCGAAGCGGAGACCCGCATCACCGTGCTCGCCTCCGAAGGGAGCCTCGACGAGGTCGTCGAGCAGCGGCTGAGTGACAAACTGCTCTTCATGGGGCGCATTCTCGACGACCCCGCTGTCCAAGAGCTCGCCGACCTCGACGAGGAGCCGGCCGTCGGCGGCGGCCTCGACCAGAGGGACATTCAGGCGCTAATGGGCCACCTCCGTGCCCGTCCCGCCTAGCCCCGTCCTGCGCGCCGCAGCGCGGTGGTTGGAGCGGCTCCCGGCCTCCAGCCCCGCGCGGTGCCGCGCGCTGTTCATCCATCACGCCGACTACAGCGACCTCACCCCCACACAGTACGAAGCGGCCTACACGTGGCTCGGCGAGAACGGCCTGCTCGAGGACCTGGACCGCAGCGCCGCAGTGGGCGAGCTCGTTTTCCGCGCCGCCCTGGCCTCCAGCGGTGCGCCGTGGCTCCAGGACGCCGACGTCCTCGTGCGCGGCCCTGAGGAGCTCCCGGACGACGCCCTGCGGGCCGCAGAGGCACTGCGCCTCTCAGAGGGCGAGGCGTACGAGCAGGTCAGCGCAGTCTGGGGCAAGGTTGATACGGAGGCGCGGGCCCTCATCGGCAGCGTCGGCGAACTGGCCCTCGTTGCCCTCCTCGCCGAAGCGGTTGACGCACGCGTCGAGCACGTAGCCGCGCACTCCGACGGTTTCGGATACGACATCGCCGTACACGCGAGAGGGCGCCCGCTGCACATCGAAGCGAAGAGCACCGTGCGGCGCGGAAGGCTGGCCTTCTACCTGTCCCGGCACGAGTACGAGACCATGCGCCGCGACCCGGCATGGCAGCTCGTGGCCGTACAGCTCACGCAGGGCTACGAAATCGCTGCAGTCGCGTCCGTCGCCGCCGAGTGGATCAGCGCCCAAGTGCCGCAAGACGGAGGCCCTTTCGGGCGCTGGGAGGCATGCCGGCTCGACGTACCTCCGGACGCGGTCGTACCTGGCATCCCGCGGCTGGCCCCCTTACTCAGGGCAGGGACGACCGGGGCAATGCTTCGCGGCGGCGTGGGCGGCGTGGGCGGCTGAAGGCGGGAGCCTTACGCCACTGCTCCCGCCTTGTTTCAACCGCGCTTACGCCCGCTGGACGCCGAGGTCAGCCAGCAGGAACTCCTCGGCGTCGCCGACCCACGCCCGCGACTCCCCCTCCGGGCAGTCGGCCGCGGGCAGGGCATCCGAGAAAGCTTCCTTCAGGGCCAGCCGCCACTGGTCCGCAGTGCCGCGGAGTCGGAAGGGGCCGACGGGCAGTGTGGTGCCGTCCTCGTCGACCGTCAGCGGAGCTGTCTCACCAGCCACCGTGACGTCGCTGTCGAGGCCGCTTGCAGCTGCGTCGAGGGCTGCATCCAGCTCAGCGGTGTCAATCCGGCCGACCCAGTGCTGCGTCCCCGCATGCGCTTCCGCGAGCAGCAAGGTGCGGCTTCCCGCACCGTACCCCGTAAGGACAAGCGATCGGCGGGGCGCCTCGGACGCCGGGCTGCTGGCACCGCCCGCGTCGATGAAGGAAGGGCGGAAGCGCTCGAGGAGGGCGGAGATCTTTCCCGCAAGGAGTGCGCGGCGAGCGACGAGGAACTCCCGGAACCCGTCGGATTCCAAGACCCGAGGGTCGGCCGTCGGGACAGCATGAGCGGCCAGATCGTCGGCCTGCACTTCCTTGATGTACTCGGCGGGGGACCGGTTACCGATCATGTTCTTGGCTGTATGCGGTGAGACGAAGACGATGTTCGCCAACTCGTTGATCTCCGCCGACGAGTACTTGTTGCGGTGGTTCCGCAGCTGCGCAGCTGGGTGCAGGCTGCTGTACTGCAGCTTGTCGGTCCCTTCGGCAACAACGGAGATGGGCCCGCCAGCCCACCAGTCCTCCGCGCCGGAATGAGCGGCTGCCAGGTAGGAGAGCATGATGTACGGGCTCTGGATGTTGCGCCCCGACAGGTCGCGGGCGGTGACACGGAAACCGTTCTCGTCCAGGCGGAGGTTGGCGAGGAGTGCCCGGACAGGCTCGTCGGAGTCGAGGGCGTTGACATCCTGGGTCAGAGCGCTGTCCGTCGCACCGCCGTAGCGGTTGCTTCCGGACGCGGCCAGGAACCAGTAGAGCAGGCCCTTCTCCACCTCAGGATCAACCCGGGCGCCAACAGGCAGCCGACCGTAGAAGACGATCAGCGGGTGCAGTACCGAGACGGACGAGAGGAGCGCAGAGGTCGGAACGAGCAGTTGCTCGGAGAGCAGCGGGACGACACGCTCGAGCCCGCGGCGCACCCGCTCCCAACCCTCCGCAACGGACTCCCGGCTCGCTGTGGTCAGCCTGGAGACGGACGAGGTCCGCTTGCCTGAGATGGACAGGCTGAGCGTGATCGCCTTGATCAGGAAATTGGTGTCCACGGCGCGGTAGCCGTGTTCCGCCCACCGCGCCGACTCCTTCTCAAGTTCTCCGAGGAACCCCGGCGACCGGGCGGAGAGCGTCGCCATCGCAAGGTCCGTCGTCTTCAAAAGGGCGGCCGCCGCTGTTGACTCGGACGAAGATCTGGGTGACCTCCTCGTAGCCGAAGCCGTGGAGGACCTCCATGTGGAAGTCGCGCTGCGAGATCGCCTCAAGTGCTTTGAGGCGGCGCCCGATTTCCGCGTTGTCGATGAACAGCCCCGCCGAGCGGAGCTGCATCTGCAGCGTGAACGAGTCGGCATCAGGGCCGACAACGTCGTAGACCCTGACCCACTTCGGGCTCCGGAGCGTGGCGTTGCTCTGGTTCTGGAACGCCTCCGTCTCGATGTTGAAGACGATCTGCGCTGCAGGATGGTCGTTGAAGACGCGGTACAGAGAGGTGAGCCGCTGCTGCCCGTCGAGCAGGTACAGCGGCATGACGCTGGGAAGGCCCTGCCCGGATCCCGTCGCCGCCGTGCGGGTCTCGGCCCCCTCGTCCGTCTTCCACAGCAGGAGCGTCCCCGCCGGATACCCGAGATACAGCGACTCCACTAGCTTTGCGACCTGCGAGGCCCGCCAGACATAGCCCCGCTGGATCTCCGGGAGCATGATCTCCCCGTCGGCGATCTGGCCGATCAGCGACTTGATGTCGCGGTTCGTGCGTTCGACTGCCATGCGTTGGTGCCCCCACCCCTGCTGCTCCCCACCAGGCCGCGTTCGACCTGGCCCGCGCGATCACAACTGCGCTGGTCAATACGGTAGACGAGCCAGGAGGTGCCCCACGCCCGGCCTGTTGAATCCGCATCCACACAACGCGGGCTCGGCGGGGCTACTCCTCCTGCTACTCGTCTCTAAGTGCCGCCGCGCCTCGGCGAGATCGGACCGCAGCGCAGACGATTGCTGAACTCGCCTCAGCCGCATCGTGCTCCCAGAACCGGAGTACGAGCCACCCCGCTTCCTCCAGCCGCGCATCCGTATCCCTGTCGCGCTGCACGTTCCTACCGATCTTCTCCCGCCAGTAGTCGGGATTCGTCTTCGGCAGCACGAAGTGTTCCGGGCATCCGTGCCAGAAGCAGCCGTCGACGAAGACTGCGACCCGGGTCGGACGGAAGACGAGATCCGCTGTACGGCGCATCTTCGGGAGCGGCTTGGCGGCCACCCGGTAGCGGAGGCCAGCCGCATGCACGAGGGAGCGCAGCGCACGCTCCGGGGATGTGTCCCGGTTGCGGTTCCCCAGCATGCTGCGGCGGTTCGCAGCAGAGGACGCCCAGGACCCGTCCGGTGGAGACCAGCCGTCGGCTGCTGGCTCAGGAGGCAGTTTGTTCATCAGCCCTCAAGTATGGCGGATGCGGCTCGAACCCATGGGCGCTGATCCGAGCAGCACCCATGGGTTCGAGCCTTGTGGAAGGCTGCCGCCATGCTGCGCGAACCGACTGAACTGGAGATCGGCGAGGACGGCCGACTCGAGCTCCCGATGGGAGTGCCCGTCGAGGCCGGCCTGAACCCCAGGGCCCGCATCGTCGCGTACAGCGCCGGCGACGGCCGGATCGTGCTTCGCAGAGCAGACGACGCCATGACCGAGTTGGTGGCCACGGGTTCCTTGACCTGACTCCCAGAATTAGCGGTCGGGGTACGCCTCAGACGCCATGTCATTTGGTGAGTCTGCGGTGACATATGAGGGTCGCGGCGATGGCGTGAAGGCAAGGGAGTGTTCCGGCTTGCGCTCGCCGCGACGGTGGAGACGTCGGCAGCCGGACAGCCAGGAAACGGTCCGCTCCACGACCCAGCGGTGTCGGCCCAGGCGTCGGGACGACTCGACGCCCTTACGGGCGAGACGGTGCCGGATGCCGCGGGCAGCGAGCCCTTGTCGCCATGCAGCTTGCCGGGCCGCCTGCGCCGCGGGCGGCGATGGGAACGGATGGGCGGAATGCCGCGGACCAGCGGGATGAGGGCCTGACCGTCGTGGAGGTTGGCGGCGGAGATGCCGACCGACCGGGGCAGGCCCTGGCGGTCCACGATGAGGTGGATTTTCGAACCCCTCTTGCCGCGGTCGGTCGGACTCGGTCCTGCCAGATTCCCGCTTTGAGGGCCCGGACGCTGACCGAGTCGATCGCGCACCGCGACCAGTCGAGCTCGCCCCGGGCGCCGAGTTCGTCCAGGACCAGGCGGTGAAGCTTGGCCCACACCCTGGCCTCTGTCCACTCGGTGAACCGCCGGAAGGCGGTGACCCCCGACAACCCGAAACCCGGCGGAAGCTGGTTCCAGGTGCAGCCCGAGGTGGCCACGAAGACGATCGCCGCCAGCACCTCGCGGTTTCGCCGACGGTGACCTCCACCCTGAGGGCGCACCGGTGCCGGCGTCACCACCCGCTGGAACAACGTCCACAGCTCCTCCGGCGCCCTCCGCTCGACAAGGGCAACAGTCATCACCCAGGCTGCCCCAAGATCACGCCAAGTGAAATGGCGTCTTAGAGCGGTTTCCTCTGGCTGACTCCGCTCGCCTCGAGAACCCGTACTAGCAGGTCACAGCCTCATCGCCTCGCCTAAGCGCAGGCCAGAAAGTTACGCTAGGTGTACCACTGGTTCCTGGCGAAGGCGGTCATGTGGGGCATGGCTGCGGCTCCCGTGTCTCGTCGTGGTCGCATCGTCGGGGAGCACGCGAGGTGGCCGCAACGGCCCTTCCGCCCAGCGGAAGCGGGTTGCCGAAGTGGCAGCCGGGGGCGGCCTGTTCGCGCGAGGCGGCGGGCCTCGGGCGCGGAGGTGGAGGAGGGCACCCGTCCGGGTCGCCGGCGCGTTCCGGATGCCCGTTTCCGTCGCGCGGTGGGGGCCCGTGCCCGTTCCGCCCGCGCGCCGCCGCCCGAACGGGCAGGAGAGAACACTCACGCGTGCCCGCAAGCGTGGTTCGACGAGGTGATACGCCAATTCGGGTGAGAGGATGGGGACGCTGGCGTCTCGAAGGCGGTGATGTGAGGGACCATGATAAAGATTCTGATCGCCGAGGACATGGTGATGCTGCGTCGAGCACTGGCGGAACTCCTGGAGCTCGAGGCGGATTTCCAAGTGGTGGCCGAAGTCGACCACGGCGATGACATCGTGCCGAAAGCGCTGGCGCTCCAACCGGATGTGGCCGTTCTCGACATAGGGCTTCCCGGTATGGACGGCATCACCGCCGCCGCCGCGCTCGGTGCGGCTCTGCCCGACTGCCGGATTCTGATCCTCACAGGGCTCGGCAATCCCAGCACCCTGCGCCGGGCAATGGCCACCGGAGCCACCGGCTTTCTGCGCAAGGACGCGGACCCGGCCCAACTCGTCGGCGGCATCAGGGCGGTGGTCGCCGGCAGGCGGGCCGTCGATCCGCAACTGGCGGTCGCGGCCCTGGAGGACGTGACGCAGCCGCTGGCCCCGCGCGAGCTGGAGGTGCTGCGGCTCGCGGCGGAGGGCGAGGGCACCGCCGCCATCGCGCGCCGGCTGTTTCTCGCGCCGGGAACCGTGCGGAACTACCTCAGCAGCGCCGTGGTGAAACTGGGTGCCCGCAACCGCATGGACGCCGTGCGGATCGCGCGTGAGGGCCGCTGGATCTGACCGGCCGCCCGACGGCGCGCGGGCCCTTGCGGCCCGCGACCGGGTGGACCCGGGCCCGCTCGGGGGCGCGGACCGGCGGTGTCACCGGCACCCCCGCTCGAAGGGGCCCGGGTGCCCGGCTCAGGCCACGGTCGCCGAGTCGCGCAGGTCCCGGTCGTAGGAGGACACCGCCTCCACGGACGACCGGAGGAGGCGCCGCCCGAAGGCGGGTGCCTTCGCCGGCGGCAGCGGGACGACCGCCGTCAGGGAGAACCAGGTGTCGTCCACGATCTCCGTGCGGAGCCGGCCGTTCACGGCCTCCACGCGTTCGCGCAGATTGGTGAGGCCGCCGCTCGGCCGGGCCCCGCCGAACGGGGAGAACGGCCGGTCCGTGAGCCCGTCGTTGGCCACGGCCAGGGTGACCGCCTCGTGCTCGACGCCGAGCCGCACGACGCAGGTGGTGACCCCGCTGTGCCGCAGCATGTTGGTGACCGCCTCGCGCAGCACGGTGGCGAGGGCCGTCTCGACCTCGGCCGGGAGGGACTCGGCGCCGCCGTGGAACACGGTGTGGATGCCCATGGTCTTCAGGGTGGAGACGACCGTGTCGACCTCGGTGGCCAGGGACATGGCGCGATAGGTCTGCGAGACGGCGCGGACGTCGGCGAACGCCCGCTGCGTGGTGTCCAGGATCTCCGTCAGCTCCTGGTGGACCCGGGCGTGCTTGGACGGCGGGAGCCGGCGTGCCAGTTCGCACTTGAAGGCGATGGTGGTCAGGCTCATGCCCAGGAGGTCGTGCAGGTCCCGGGAGAAGCGCAGCCGCTCGGCCTCCAGTGCCATCCTGGTCAGCTCCGCACGCGTGTGGTGGGCCTCCTGGACGAGCCGGGTCAGTTCGGAGAGTCCGTACACCACCAGGCCGGTCAGCGCGGTCGCGATGGTCCCGTACCAGAGGGAGCCGCGGCCGAGGCCGCTCTCCAGCACCAGCAGGCTGGACGACGCCACGGTCACCGCGAACGCGGGCCATGCCCAGCGGGACGGCAGGACCAGCAGGGCGGAACCGGCGAGGAAGCCGGGAGTGGCGAGCCAGCTCTCCGTGAACGCGAGGAACGGCAGATAGGTCAGGAGTGCCTGGAATCCCAGGGTCCAGTACCGCCGGCGGGCCAGTCCGGGCGACAGGTGCGGGAAGGAGTGCACCAGTTGTACGCAGTAGACGAGGAGCAGGGCCACGATGCCCGCACCGAAGCGGACCGGCGTGAGCCGGGCGTCCAGCAGATAGCTGACGGCGATCCCGAAGAAGGCCACGAGTACCGCGAAGGTGATGGCGGCTGAAGTGCCGATGGCGAGGTGCCGGCGTCTCGCGTCCTCCCGTGCGGCGCGCGCGTCATTGGGCAGAGCAGAACCTCGCATCGCTTCTCCCCCGGATGAACCGAACGAATCAATGAGTCGGGTTGTGCCGCGGTCCACCCTCTCACGGCATTGGGGGAGGATGAGAACACACCATCGATTTTAATGGATCCGGGTGGTGAGGGCAGCGGAACTTCGTGGTGTGGCGGGCCTTTTCCCCTCGTTGTGAACGAAGACGGTTCCTCTCCCGGAATGGTTTACCCGGGCACCGGGATATTTGAGGAAGACATCATTCCGTCATAGGTGCAAAGGCAGCGGATTGAGGTCCGCGAAGTCCGTCGGCCGGTCCAACCGGCCCAACGCCACCGGTATGTCGAACAGCCGGCCCGGTCCGAAGCCCGTCCAATGCGGGCGGAGGCCGGGGATCAGCACCTTGGCCACGGGCAGTTCCACATCGGGGCGGGTCTGGTCGAGTACGAGCACCTCCAGACCGTGTCTGCGCAACAGGCCGACCAGCGCGTCGACCTGGGCGGCGGCGTCGGCGGGGGGCCGCAGCGCCGCCGGCGGACGGGTCGACCTCCGGGCCGCGGGCAGCAGATAGGGCTGGTTGGCCGTGGTCGCGTGCCGGAACCAGTGCAGGGCCTCCGGGTCGGTACCCGTGTAGGCGGTCGTCCCGTCTGCGGTGCCGCCCGTCAACGGCGGGAGCATCTGGTTGAGTTCGGTCAGTGCCCGGCGCAGCGCGACCTTCGGGTCGAAGTGCGCGCCGAAGCCCAGTACGACGTCCTCGGCGGGGCTGCCGATCCGGGCGGAGACGGCGGCGACCACGGGAATGCCGAGATCTGACGTGAGGTCGAGGGCCCACACCGTCCGGCCCAGTTCTCGCAGGACGGCCCGCATCCGGGCGATCCAGGGGTCGCGCTCGTCGAGGACCACGGCGGGCTGCCGGGTGCGGTTGTACCACCACAGGGCCACCGCGTCCCGTTCCACCAGCTCCAGGCAGCCGTGCACGACGGCGTCCTCCAGGCTGGTCCCGGCGGCGGCCCCGTTGGACGTGGCCCGGCAGAACCCGGTCCCGGCGTCCGGGGCGTTGTAGTAGAGCAGGCTCGTCGGTGCGAGCCGCTGCCGGTGCCCGGTCAGCGACCACACGGGCGTCCAGTCGATCGCGGCCCTCTCGTCGAAGGGTTCGGTGACCCGGTGGAAGGGGCCGTGCCCGCGGTTCCACTCCGCGCGGTCCTCGAACTGCCTGCGGTCGAAGAGCTGGACGGTGTCCGGATGCACGGCGAGCGGCGCCAGGTCGCGGTAACTCCCCTTCCTGCGCGGCTCGTCGCCGTGGAAGTGGCCGCTGTACCGCTCCAGGGCCTCGGCCAGGGCGCTCACCCGGGCGTGGACTTCGGTCACGCCCTTGCCCGAACCCGGACTGCGCAGCGGGGTGTTCAGTGGGGGCGGTGGCAGCGCCGGGTCCCAGGGCGGCTGCGCGCCCGCGTGGAAGCAGTTGAGGAACTCCGGCCCGCGCGGGTCCCGGCGGATCTCGGCGACGAGACCGGTGACGGGGTCCACGAGATGGCCGTACCGCTCCAGCATCAGGTCGGGACCGTACGTCCGATGGCCTCCGCCGCCCGTCTCCCGTACGGGCTGGGGGGTGAGGACGACCGGGGCCGACACCCGGTCGCGTACGAGCAGCGGATCGCCGCAGCGGGTGCACTGCGGGCGGCGCCGCACGGGATGGCGGCTGCTCTCCAGCGTGCGGGTGTCCAGCCGCCACAGGCTGCCCTGGTCGGCGTCGCGATGCCCGGCGAGCCACTTCCCGGCTTCCAGCAGGGCCAGTTGGAGGGCCGCGGCACGGCCCGCGGGCAGGTACGAGGGCCGGTGCGCGGCGGGACCGCTGTGCCCGAGCCGGTGCTGGACGTACGCCTCGCCGCGCCGGCGCAGCCGCAGCCGGTCCGCGAGGCAGGTCCAGCAGGGTCCGTCGCCGGGCGAGAAGAAGGGCCCGATCCACAGGTGGGTGCCGCTGGCCCGCACCGGCAGCCAACTGCGCCCCTCGGCGCGGTGCGCCGCGTCCAGGGCGCTCAGCCGCGGATCGAGGTAGTCGTGGCACAGGGCCAGCGTCAGATCGGCCGGCGCGCCCCCGGTGGCGGTCCGCAGGCCGGCGGCCGACACGGCCTCGTGCAGCGGGGCTCCGCCGTCACCCGTGAGGTCGACCGGTGCCAGCAGGGGCTCCCGGCCGCCGTCCGGGCGCACGTCCAGGTCGGCGAGGGCCCAGTAGGCCCGCTCGGGCCCGCCGGCGGCGTCCGGGGGATAGGTGTGCAGCAGGCCCGCGTCGAGGAGCCTGGCCACGAGCCGTTCGGTGCTCTCGGCCGACAGCCGGGGCGAGGCGTCCGCGACGATGCCGGGCAGGTCGCGGCTGCCGTCGAGCAACGGGGCGAGCAGCGCGACCTGTTCACCGCCGAGGGTGGTCACGCGGTCCTCGGTCAGCAGGAAGACGGGCTCCCCCGGTGCCGATTCGACCCGCAGATGCGGTGCGAATCCCAGCAGGGGAAGCCCGTTGCCCGGGGCGGGACGACTCATCGAGACGTACGGCCGCCGTCCGCGGCGGACGGGGCGTCGGGCGAGGAGGTCCAACAGATGCAGATGCGGCTGTCCGGGAACTCCCCCTGGTCGTGGCCGAACTCGGTGATCACGAGATCGTCGGCGGCCCTCGCAATCGCCGCGTCGCCGTCCAGAAGGGGCGAGATCCGTGACATGTGGACTCCTTGTCGCTGTCGAGTGCCTGTTCCATGGGGCGCGCCGGACCCCGGTGGATCCGCGCACCGCCCATCCTTTCGGGCGACAGAGGTCGATACCAGTGCATCCGGCACAGGGTCCATATGAGATATACACATCTTGCGCATACATTCCTCATATGCGTGTTCGGGTCCATGGCACTGGTTGGGAGTGGATCCGGCCAGCAAGACTCCCCGGGCAAGGAGCTCTTCGCGGTGCTTCGCCGACCACATGGGGGAGAAACATGGACATATGGTTACTGGGACCGCTGACGGCCGAGGTTCGGGGACGGTCGATCGTGCCGACCGCGGCGAAACCACGCCAGATTCTCGCCCTGCTCGCCATCCACGCCAACCGCGTCCTGCCCGTCGGGACCCTGATGGAGGAGATCTGGGGGAGCGAGCCGCCCCAGAGCGCGCTGGCGACCCTGCACACGTACATCCTCAAGCTGCGCCGCCAACTCACCGCCGCCTACGGCCGTGAGGCCGGGGTGTCGGCCAAGGACGTCCTGGTCACGCAGTACGGGGGCTACTGCTGGCGGGCGCCCGCCGACGCCGTCGACGTACCGCGGTACGAGCGGCTCGTCGCCGCCGGGCGCGCCGCGACGCTGGAGGACCGGCAGGAGAAGGCCTCGGCCCACTTCCGGGAGGCGCTGGCGCTGTGGCGGGGGTCCGCGCTGGTGGACGTGCGGATAGGCCCCGTGCTCAGCATCGAGGTGGCGCGTCTGGAGGAGAGCCGCCTCGGCGTGCTGGAACGCTGTCTGGAGGCGGACCTGCGCCTCGGGCGCCACGCGGAACTGCTCGCCGAACTCGTCGAACTCACCCGGCGCCATCCGCTGCACGAGGGCCTGCACGCCCAGTGCATCACGGCGCTCTACCGGGCGGGCCGCTCCTGGCAGGCGCTCGACGTCTACCAGAGGCTGCGCCGCCGGCTCGCGGAGGAACTGGGCCTCTCGCCGTCCCCGCGCCTCCAGCGCCTCCAGCAGGCCGTGCTCTCGGCCGAGCCGTGGCTGGACGTGCCCGGGTACGGGGAGGACGTGATGTTCGACCGGATGATCGGCTGACCGTCCCGGGGCGGCTCAGCCGTTCTTGGTGACGAACTCGACGACGGACTCCCGCATGTAGTCGGTCATCTCCTCGGTGATGCCCGGGTACACCCCGATCCAGAAGCTCTGGTCGGTGATGATGTCGGAGTTCCGGAGGTCGCCGGCCACCCGGTGCGGGGTGTCGAGGTACGCCGGGTGCCGGGTGAGGTTGCCGCCGAACAGCCGTCGTGTGCCGATCCGCCGGTCCTCCAGGAAGGCGATCAGGTCGCGGCGGCTGTAGGTGGCGTCCGGCAGCACCGTGATGACGAAGCCGAACCAGCTCGGGTCGCTGCCCGGCGTGGCGGTGGGCAGCAGCAGTCCGGGGACGTCCGCGAGGCCGTCCCGCAACTGCTGCCAGTTCCGCCGCCGCGCCGCGCCGAACTCGGGCAGCTTCTCCAACTGGCTCAGTGCCAGGGCCCCCTGGAGGTCGGTCGCCTTCAGGTTGTAGCCGATGTGCGAGAAGATGTACTTGTGGTCGTAGCCCTTGGGGAGGGTTCCGAGCTGGTAGTCGAAGCGCTTGAGGCAGGTGTTGTCCTCGCCCGGCTCGCACCAGCAGTCCCGGCCCCAGTCGCGGAACGACTCGACGATCCGGGCCAGTTCGAGATTCCGGGTCAGTACGCAGCCGCCCTCACCGGTCGTGATGTGGTGGGCCGGGTAGAAGCTGACCGTGGCCAGGTCCCCGAAGGTGCCCGTCATACGGCCCCGGTAGGTCGAGCCCACGGCGTCGCAGTTGTCCTCGATCAGGAACAGGTCGTGGTCCGTGGCCAGTTGCTGGATCTCGGCCACCTCGTAGGGGTTGCCGAGGGTGTGCGCGATCATGATGGCCCGGGTCCGGTCCGAGATGGCCGCCCGCACCCGCTCGGCCGTGGTGTTGTACGTGCCGAGCTCGATGTCCACGAACACCGGGACGAGCCCGTTCTGGATGATCGGGTTCACCGTGGTGGGGAAGCCGCCGGCCACCGTGATCACCTCGTCGCCCGGGCGCAGCCGCTGCTCGCCCAGCCGGGGCGAGGTCAGCGCGGACAGTGCCAGCAGATTGGCCGAGGAACCCGAGTTGACCAGGTGTGCCTTGCGTACGCCGATGTGGCGCGCGAACCTGCTCTCGAAGCGCCGGGAGCGGGCTCCGGCCGCGATCCGCAGCTCCAGGGCGGCCTCCACCAGGGCGACCCGGTCCTCCTCGTCCAGGACCGCTCCCGACGAGAGGATCGGCGTCACCCCCGGCTCGAAGCTCCCCGGCTCCTGCTGCCGGTGGTATTCGCGAACCTGCTCCAGGACCAGGGCCTTGGTGTCCGACGTCATAGCCGTCCCTCCGTAAGGAATTCCTCCGGACCATGCTGGGGCCGTGCGGTCGAAGAGCCGTGGAGCCGCCGGAAAGGGCCTGCTCCATCGGGCTTCCAGGAGGTTTCGACCCGCCGTGGCTAGCGTGATCGGCGACGTAGCCGACAGGTGAGGTGGCAGATGCCCCAGGACACTCCACGACCCGTACTCCGCATGGGAGTTCTGGGCTGCGCCGACATCGCGGTGCGCCGGATACTGCCCGCGCTCGTGGAGCATCCCTCGGTGCGGCTGGTGGCGGTGGCGAGCCGGGACCGGGCGAGGAGCGAACGGATCGCCGCCCGGTTCGGGTGCTCGGCGGTCACCGGCTACCGGACACTGCTGGCACGCGAGGACATCGACGCCGTCTATGTGCCGCTGCCTCCCGGCATGCACCATGAATGGGTCGCGCACGCCCTCACCGCGGGCAAGCACGTCCTGGTGGAGAAGCCGCTCAGCACGACCTACGCGCAGAGCGCCGAACTGGTCGCGATGGCGGCCCGGCTCGATCTCGCGCTCACCGAGAACTTCATGTTCCTGCACCACTCGCAGCACGCGGCGGTGCGGGCCATGGTGGGCGAGATCGGTGAACTGAGGGTGTTCTCCAGCTCGTTCGGGGTGCCGCCGCCCGACCCGGGGTCCTTCCGGCACGACGCGGCGCTCGGCGGCGGAGCGCTGCTCGACGTCGGCGTCTATCCGCTGCGCGCCGCCCAGCTCCACCTCGCCGGCGAACTCGACGTGCTGGGCGCCTGCCTGATGGTGGACGAGGCCACCGGCGTCGACGTCGCGGGAAGCGCGCTGCTGTCCACGGCGACGGGGGTGACCGCGCAGCTCGACTTCGGCTTCCAGCACTCGTACCGGTCCGTCTACGCCCTGTGGGGCAGCCGCGGCAGGCTCACCGTGCCGCGGTCCTTCACCCCGCCGCGCGAACACCGTCCGGTCGTCAGCGTGGAGCAGCAGGACCGGCTCACGGAGGTGACGCTGCCCGCCGACCACCAGGTCGGCAACGCGCTGGACGCGTTCGCCGGGGCGGCGCTCTCCGGCACCGGCCGCGCCGCGCTGGGAGAGGCCCTGCTGAGGCAGGCGCTCCTGGTCGAGCAGGTGCGCAAGGCGGCGCGCGTCGTCAGCCGCTGAGGCCGGCCAGGCGAGGCGGCCCCGCCTGTCGCCCCGGGCGCAACTGCCGTTTCCTCGGGCCGGGGTGGGACGGCCCGCGCGCGGGCACACCGCCCCGCCGCCGTGGCTGCGCGCCGTGCCCGTACCGCCGTGCCCGCTGCCTCGTGACGAGAGCCGGCCCCCGACGGGGGCCGGCTCTCCCGCTCTCCCACCGCGGCCGCGCGCCCGGCCCCTCCGCCGGTGCCGGCCGGGCGCGTCCCGTGCCCCTCCCCGGCGGGCCCCGGCGACAGGGGCGGACGGGCCCCGCCGTGCGCCTCCGCACGACGGGACCCGCCGCTCACACGCGTTCGGCCGTCTCGGGCCGGCCCGACCGGGCGCGGTACCACTCGACGACCTCGCGCAGGCCGTCGTCCAGGGACCTCAGCGGCCGGTAGCCCAGCTCCCTGCGGATCTTCGAGTCGTCCACGGCGTACCGCAGGTCGTGCCCCTTGCGGTCGGGCACCCGCCGTACCCGGGACCAGTCGGCTCCGCACAGGTCGAGGAGCTTGCCCGTCATCTCACGGTTCGTCAGATGCGTGCCGCCGCCGATGTTGTAGACCTCCCCGGCCCGGCCGCCGGTCAGCACGGCGTGCACGGCTCGGCAGTGGTCGTCCACGTGCAGCCACTCCCTCACGTTGCCGCCGTCCCCGTACAGCGGCACCTGGCGGCCGGCCAGCAGCTCGGTGACGAACAGCGGGATGAGCTTCTCCGGGTGCTGCCGCGGGCCGTAGTTGTTGGCGCAGCGCGTCGTGCGCACGTCGAGCCCGTGGGTGACCCAGTAGGACCGTGCGATCAGGTCACTGCCCGCCTTCGACGCCGCGTAGGGGGAGTTGGGCCGCAGCGGCTCCTCCTCCGTCCAGGTCCCCTCGGCGATCGACCCGTAGACCTCGTCCGTCGAGACGTGCACGAACGTCCCGACCCCGCAGCGCAGGCTCGCCTCCAGCAGGGACTGGGTGCCCAGCACATTGGTGCTGACGAACTCCGCCGCCCCGGTCAGCGAGCGGTCGACATGGCTCTCGGCCGCGAAGTGCACGACCGCGTCGTGGCCCGGGAGCACCTTCAGCAGCGCGTCCAGGTCCCGGATGTCGACGCGGTGGAAGTCCAGCCGCGGGTCGGGCAGGGGCAGGTTGTCGATGTCCCCCGCGTACGTGAGGAGGTCGACGACCGTGACCCGGCTCGGCCGGGGCCCCGGCAGGTCGCCGCCCAGCAGGGCACGGACGTAGTGGGATCCGATGAAGCCGGCACCGCCGGTGATCAGGACGCGCATGCCGCGGACACACCTCCCGGCCGCAGGCCGCCGTGGGCGCGGTGCTGGGCGGTCAGCCGCTCCAGTACGGGGACGATCCGCGCCGGAGTCGGCTCCGCCTCGGCCTCGGCGCGCAGCCGCGCCGCCGCCGTCGCGAACGAGGGCTCCTCGAGAACCCGCACGAGCCTGCTCCGCAGCCCCTCCACCGTCACGTCGTGCGAGGGCAGATGGAGGCCGGCGCCCAGCTCCTGCTGGCGCCGCGCCCGGTCGATCGCGTCCCAGATCCAGCCCATCGCGATCTGCGGGACACCCTCGACGAGCGCCGTCGACCAGGTGCCGGCGCCGCCGTGGTGCACGATCGCCGAGCAGGTCGGCAGCAGCGCGTGCAGGGGCACGTGGTCCACCAGCCGCACGTTCTCCGGCACGTGGGTCAGCAGCGCGCGCTCCTGCGCGTCGAGCGTGGCGACCACCTCGATGTCGAGCCCCTCGACGGCCTTCAGCACGACGTCCACCGGGACGGCGTTCGGGAACTCGGAGGTCCGGGCCGTCAGTCCCAGCGTGACGCAGACCCGCGGACGCGTCGGCGGGACGCGCAGCCAGTCGGGCACGACGGCGGGCACCGGCCCGTTGTACGGGACGTACCGCATGCCCACCGTCGGGCCGTCCGAGGGCGGGCGGAAGCTGCGCGGCACCTGGTCCACCGACCACTGGCCCGTCACGGCCTCCTCGTCGAAGGACAGGCCGTGGCGGCCGAGCGTCCACTCCAGCCACTGGCCGAGGGAGTCCTCGGGGTGGGCCCTCCCGTCGGCCCCGCTCGTCCCGCTCATCCCGCTCATCCCGGCCGCCCCGCCGTCGGCGGCGGGGTCGGCGCCGATCTGCGCGAGGAAGGCCCGGCGCATCGACATGAACAGGTCGGGGAACGACAGCAGCCGCGCGTGGGCCGCGCCGGTGGCCCTCGCGGCCACCGCGCCCGCGAACGTGAACGGCTCCCACAGGACGAGGTCGGGCTCCCAGTCGCGGGCGAACGCCACGAGTTCGTCCACCATCGGGTCGTCGTTGACCAGCGTGAAGAACGTGGCCGTCATCATCGTGTCCCAGCCCTTGAGGAAGGCCGGGGTGAGCTGTCCGGGCTCGTCGGGGTCCAGGGACTGGTCGGCGTGGTGGGACAGCACGGAGTCGCCCACGCCCTTGACCATCTCGTCCAGCCGGTGGTCCGCGCCGACGGGGACGGCGGTCAGGCCGGCCGCCGTGATGCTCCCCGTCAGCGAGGGCTGGCTCGCCACCCGTACCTCGTGCCCGGCGGCCCGTAGCGCCCAGGCCAGCGGTACGGACCCGTTGAAGTGCGCGTCCATCGCGAAGGACGTGAGCAGAACCTTCATGGTCGGTCCTTTCTGTGCGGTCCCGCCGAGGACCCGGGCCGTGAAGGCCCGGGCCGGCGGGCCGTCACGCGGAGGTGGTCAGGGGGAACCGCAGGACTCCGCCCAGGACGGGGGAGCGCATCCGCCGCTGGACCCCGCCGGCCGGCGTCAGGCGGGGGTGGCGCTCGCGCAGAGCGCGCACCGCGGCCTCCGCCTGGAGGCGCGCGAACGCCCCGAACAGCGCGGTGTGCCGCCCGGAGAGCGACAACTGCCCCTGCCCGGTGGGCCTGGTGAGGTCGAAGCGGTCGGGGGCGAGGAAGGCCGCCGGGTCCCGGTTGGCCGCTCCGACGTGCACGACGACCTGGGCTCCCGCGGGAACGGCCTGGCCGCCGAGCGTCAGGTCCTCGGCCGCGATACGGCTCTCCAGCCGCACCGGCGGCGCGTGCCGCAGTGTCTCCTCCACGGCCCCGGCCGCCAGCTCCGGGCTCTCGCCGAGACGCGCCCACTGCACGGGATCGGCGAGCAGCGACTCCAGCGCGTTGTTGACGAGCCCCGCGGTGAACTCGACGCCCACCGCGGCGGTCAGCACGCCCACCGCGAGCGCGTCCCGCGCGGCCGACTCGGCGGACGCGTCGGCACGCAGCACCGTGCTGAGCAGGTCGTCGCCGGGCTCGGCCCGCCGCGCCGCGACGAGGTCGCCGACGAGTGCGCGTACGTCCTCGATCGCCGCGGTGAGGCGGCGGGTCACGGCGAGCGTCTGGGGGCACAGCGCGGCGTCGAGCGCGACACCGAGCGACAGGCACGCGGCGGAGAAGCGGGCCTGCTGCGCGGTCGGCACGCCGAGCAGCGCCGCCGCGGCCGCGACGGCCACCGGACGGGAGTAGTCCGCCATCAGGTCGAAGGCGTCGCCGAGTCCGTCCGCCGCCTCCAGGTGCAGGCGGTCGGCGGGCTTGCGGTGGCCCTCGGCGGCGGTCGCGCCCAGCACGGGGGCCGCCGACCGCTCCCAGCGCGCGTGGTCGGCGTTCGACGCGTGCAGGAACGCCCGGTCCAGCGGGACGATGTGGCACAGCAGCGGATTGCTCCACGCGTCCGAGAACACGTGGCGCTGCGGGCCCGGCAGGTCGGCGTGCCGCAGGCCGAGCCGGGAGTCGGCCAGGATCTCGGCGGCGAGGGCGTGCCGGCCGGTGACCCAGGCACCGGCCGCGCTCTGCCACAGCGGTGCCTCGGATTCCCGGATCCGGCGGGCCAGCAGGGCGGGGTCGTCGCTCTCCGAGCGGAGCGTCAGGGCGTACGGGTCGCCGCTGGTTCCGTAGATCCAGTGGAAGCCGCGGGCGGTCAGGAGGTGTCGGCCCAGTTCGCTGTCGGTCTGCTGGGCCTCTTCGGTTTCCGCGGGTGTCCGTGTCTGCACGGCAGTCTCCTTCGGGACGTGTTCAGGTGAGGGACAGGCCGCCGTCGACCGCGAGCACCGCTCCGGTCGCGTAGGCGGCCCGCGGGTCGGTGAGCTGGACGGCCCACCAGGCGATGTCCTCGGGGCGGCCGACGCGTCCGGCCGGAACGCGCGCGGCGATCTGCCGGAGGAAGCCCTCGTAGGCCTCCCGCGACATGCCGGACCGTTCGCCGATGCCGGTGTCGATCACACCGGGCGCCAGTCCGAGGACCCGGACGCCGCGCGGCGCCAGTTCCACCGCCCAGGTCCGGGTGAGGAAGTCGAGGCCGGCCTTGGCGGCGCCGTACACGCCGTTCTCCGGCCAGGCGCGGCGGCCCAGGGCTCCGGCCGAGCCGATGTTCAGCACGGTTCCGCCGCCGTCCGCCGCGAGTGCGTCCAGGGCCTGCCGGGTGAGCAGCAGCGGGGCCAGCAGGTTGCTGTCGAGCTGTTCGCCCGCGGTTTCCCGCTTGGTCTCCGCGAGCGAGGCGAATCCGCCGGTGGCCGCGTTGTTCACCAGGACGTCGATGCGCCCGAACGTGTCCAGGGCCGTGTCGGTGACGGCTCGCGGGGTGTCGGGGGCGGTGAGGTCGGCGGTGAGGACGGTGATGCCGGGGTGGCCCTCGGCGGTCCCCGCCAGGGTCGCGGGCGTGCGGCCCACGATCAGTACGCGGTCGCCGCGGTCGGCGAAGGCACGGGCCACGGCCCGTCCGATACCGGTCCCGCCGCCGGTCACCACGACGCCTCGGGGCGTGGTCGCGTCCGTGGTCGGGCTCATGCTCCGGACCGTGGGTCGCGCCGCTCGATTCGCGATCGACTCCCCGCTACGGCCTGTCGTCACGGGTCACCACCCGTTCACGGACCAGGAGTTCGCCGTCCTCGCGCACCAGGACGTCCCGGCACACGCACACCAGGTGCAGCCGGGCGGGGCCGCCCCGGGGCACGGCGACGATCGAGACCTGGCTCTCGGCTGTCAGCGAGCCGTCGTCCGACGGGGTGACGGTGAGCATGCCGACCCAGTGGCGGTGCTGCTCCTGGGCGTCGGCGAGTCCCGCCGCGGTGCCGCGGGCGCCCGCGGTGAGCGCCGCGCGCCCGCGCACCGGCTCCGGGAGCGAGGGGGGCGCGAACGAGCCGTCCTCCGTGAAGGTGCGGGCCCAGGTCTCGGCCTCGCCCGAGTCCAGGTACCTCATCTGCCGTGCGTAGAAGTGCTGCACCTCGGCGTAGACGTCCGCCGGGGCCGTCGGGGCCTGTGCTGCCATGCCGTGTCCCTTCCGCCGTTCCCGCTGTCCGGGGCCGCGTGTGGTCCCGGGCCCGGTGAAGTGCCACGACGGTTTCAGTGGTCCGTCCAGAATCGATTGAGCGCGGCGCGGAACGGGTGGCCGCCGCCGTTTGTCGGGACCTCGCGGGACCTCGCGGGACCTCGCGGGACCTCGCGGGATCTCGCCGGATCTCGCGGGCCCGTGCGGGGGAGCGGTGCGGGCGGGCCGCGGGGTGGCGGGGTGCGGGCTGCCTCCGGGGCCTCCGGGGTCCTGCTGTCGCGTTCGCGGGACGGGTTCCGGGGGCGTGGCGTGGCGTTTCGAGGGCCGGGCTCCGGGTCGTGGCGGTGCGTTCGCGGGGTGGGTTCCGGGTTCCGGTCCGTGAACCGGGGGCGCCGCCCCGGTCGGTCCCGCGTCGTCGGGAGGCCGTGCACGCGCGGCGGGCACGGGGCGCGGCCCGCGGGGCCGTTCAGCCAGGCTCCAACGCTTCTGTAGGCGCGCTGGTGACCATGGGCTGGCTCGCAGGAATCCATCGCCGGGAGGCACGTGTGCGCATCATCGACCTGTCGTCACCCGTGGACGGGGCGGGTTTCGAGCCCGATCCCGTGGTGCACGACGTGCTGGGGCCCGCGGAGGCCGCCACGCACATGAGCGAGGAGATGCGTGAGCACTTCGGGATCGACTTCGACCCGGCGGAACTGCCCGAGGGCGAGTTCCTCTCGCTCGACCGGCTCCAGCTCACGACCCACACCGGTACGCACGTCGACGCGCCGTCGCACTACGGCACGCGCGCCTCGTACCGGGACGGCCCTCCCCGGCACATCGACGAGATGCCGCTCGACTGGTTCTTCCGGCCCGCGGTCCTGCTCGACGTGAGCGACCAGGGCACGGGAGCGGTCGGCGCCGACGTGCTGCGGCGGGAGATGGACCGGATCGGCCGCACCCCGTCGCCCATGGACATCGTGCTGCTGCGGACCGGCGCCGACGCGTGGTCCGGCACCCGGAAGTACTTCACGGACTTCACGGGGCTCGACGGGTCCGCCGTCCATCTGCTGCTGGACCTGGGCGTGCGGGTGATCGGCACCGACGCGTTCAGCCTCGACGCCCCGTTCGGCGACATCATCACGCGCTACCGGGAGACCGGTGACCGCTCGGTGCTGTGGCCCGCCCACTTCATCGGGCGGGACCGGGAGTACTGCCAGGTGGAACGGCTCGCGGGACTCGACCGGCTGCCCGCCGCGCACGGCTTCCGGGTGGCGTGCTTCCCGATCCGGATCGCCGGCGCGGGCGCCGGCTGGACGAGGGCGGTGGCGCTGGTCGACGAGTGAGCGGACGGCGCGGCGCGCGACGGCGGAACGCAGCACGGGCCCAGCGGGGCCACTACGGGAGGAGACGGACATGTACGGCCGGGAACTCGCAGACGTGTACGAGGCCATCTACCGGAGTCGGGGGAAGGACTGGACGGAGGAGGCGCGTGACGTCTCCCGGATCATCGGGGAACGCCGTCCGGGGGCCGACTCGCTGCTCGACGTCGCCTGTGGCACGGGCGCCCATCTCAGCGTGTTCAGCACGCTGTTCAAGGTGGCCGAGGGGCTGGAGATAGCCGAGCCGATGAGGCGGCTCGCCGAGCAGCGGCTGCCCGGCACCGTCGTGCACGCAGGCGACATGCGCGACTTCCGGCTCGGCCGCACGTTCTCGGCGGTGAGCTGCATGTTCTGCGCGATCGGCTACCTGGAGACGCTGGACGACATGCGGGCCGCCGTGCGGTCCATGGCCGACCATCTGGAGCCCGGCGGCGTGCTGGTGGTCGAACCCTGGTGGTTCCCCGAGAACTTCATCGAGGGCTATGTGGCGGGTGACCTGGCCCGTGAGGAGCACCGCACCGTGGCGCGGATCTCGCACACCACCCGCAAGGGCCGGGCCACCCGCATGGAGGTCCGCTTCACCGTCGGGGACGCCGCGGGCATCCAGCAGTTCACGGAGATCGACGTCCTGACGCTCTTCACGAAGGACGAGTACGTCTCCGCGTTCACCGACGCGGGCTGCTCCGTCGAATTCATGGAGGACGGCCCGACGGGTCGCGGTCTCTTCGTCGGCGTGCGCGAAGCACGCTGACCGGCCGGCGGGTCAGGGTGACATTTCGCGGGCCACCGACATCACGTACTGGCCGTATCCCGACTGCGGCATCCGCTCGCCGAGCCGGTGGCAGCTCTCCGCGTCGATGAATCCCATGCGCAGTGCGACCTCCTCGATGCAGGCGATGCGCACGCCCTGCCTCTCCTCGAGAGTGCGCACGTACTGGGCGGCCTGGAGCAGTGATTCCGGAGTTCCCGCGTCCAGCCAGGCGAATCCGCGGCCGAGGTCGACCAGTCGGGCTCGGCCGCGGGCCAGGTAATTCCGGTTGACGTCGGTGATCTCCAGTTCGCCGCGTGCCGAAGGGCGGAGGTTCTTGGCGATGTCCACCACTTCGTTGTCGTACAGGTAGAGACCGGTGATCGCGAGATCGGAGCGCGGCCGGGCCGGCTTCTCCTCCAGGGAGACCAGGCGGCCCGACGCGTCGGTCTCGCCCACTCCGTACCGCTCCGGGTCCTCCACCGGGTAGCCGAACAGCACACACCCCTGGACGTCCCGCACATTGCTCTGGAGCAGGTCGTAGAAGTGGTGGCCGTGGAAGATGTTGTCCCCCAGGACGAGGGC
The DNA here is from genome assembly GCF_014651055.1 of Streptomyces fructofermentans. Lineage (GTDB taxonomy): Bacteria > Actinomycetota > Actinomycetes > Streptomycetales > Streptomycetaceae > Streptomyces > Streptomyces fructofermentans. Next base: position 399,508 of record NZ_BMWD01000002.1, on the reverse strand, counting down.
CACGTCGTCGTCGCCCACGTGGTCGGCGCCGATCACGAACGCCTCGGCCAGGCCGGCCGGCCGGTTCTGCACCGCGTAGTCGATGCGCACGCCGAGTTGTGAGCCGTCCCCGAGAAGCCTGCGGAACTGCTCCAGATCGCGCTCGGTGCAGATGAGCAGGATCTCCCTGATGTCCGCCAGCATCAGCACGGACAGCGGATAGTAGATCATCGGTTTGTCGCCGACCGGAAGGAGCTGTTTCGAAACGGAGGCGGTTATCGGATGGAGCCTCGATCCCGAACCGCCGGCGAGAATAATCCCCTTCATGGGTATGCCCCTGTCCTCGATTTATGCTCATGCTAACGACGGGGCTCGCTCGGCAGCAAGAAAGAACTGCCCAGGTCCAGGGAAATTCCATCGGGAATAGAGGGAATTCAAGGGTTGTGGATTTCCCCGGCAATGTGATGTGCTGCGAGGGGATGGTGACGCCCTGCGGCAAGGCATCGGCAATGGGAGGGAAAAGAATTAATGACGACTCTCGTGTGGGACTACCGACAGGAATACGAGAACGAACGCGCCGACATTCTCGACGCGGTGGAGACGGTCTTCGAGTCCGGCCAGCTCGTCCTCGGCGACAGCGTGCGCGGCTTCGAGCGGGAGTTCGCCGCCTACCACGGCGCGGCCCACTGCGTGGGCGTCGACAACGGCACCAACGCGATCAAGCTGGCCCTCCAGGCGCTCGGCGTCGGCCCCGGGGACGAGGTCGTCACCGTGTCCAACACCGCGGCCCCGACCGTGGTCGCCATCGACTCGGTGGGCGCGACCCCGGTGTTCGTCGACATCGACCGGGACAGCTACCTCATGGACACCGCGCAGGTGGCCTCCGTCCTCACCCCCCGCACCCGGTGCCTGCTCCCGGTCCACCTCTACGGGCAGTGCGTCGACCTGGCGCCGCTGGAGCGGCTCGCCGCCGAGCACGACCTGCTGCTCGTCGAGGACTGCGCGCAGGCCCACGCGGCCCGCCGCGACGGCCGGCTCGCCGGCACCACCGGCGACGCCGCCGCCTTCTCCTTCTACCCCACGAAGGTGCTCGGCGCGTACGGCGACGGAGGCGCCGTGGTGACCTCCCGGGACGACACCGACCGGGCCCTGCGCCGCCTGCGCTACTACGGCATGGAGGAGCGGTACTACGTCGTCGGCACGCCGGGCCACAACTCCCGGCTGGACGAGGTCCAGGCCGAGATCCTGCGGCGCAAACTGCGCCGGCTCGACACGTACGCCGAGGGGCGGCGCGCCGTCGCACGGCGGTACGAGGAAGGGCTGGGCGACACGGACCTGGTGCTCCCGCACACCGTGCCCGGCAACGAGCACGTGTACTACGTCTACACGGTGCGCCACCCCAGGCGCGACGACATCATCAAGGCCCTCAAGGCGTACGACATCGAGCTGAACATCAGCTATCCCTGGCCGGTGCACACCATGTCCGGCTTCGCCCACCTCGGCTTCCCCGCGGGCTCGCTGCCCGTGACCGAGGAACTGGCCGGCCAGATCTTCTCGCTCCCCATGTACCCGGCGCTCGCGCCGGACGTCCAGGACAAGGTGATCGGCGCGGTGCGCGACGTGCTGGACGGCCTCTGAGCCCGTGCGGTGCCGCCCCGGTACGCACCCACCGCACGCGTCGGAAGCCCGGCGGAGGGATCCCGCCGGGCTTCCGGCACGTGCGGCGGGCCCGCGGACGGCCGGGCCCGGCCGTCCGGGACGCCGGCGGCGCGGTCGGACTCCGCTGCCGCCGTCCCGGCCCGGTTCAGGCGGAGTCCCGCGTCGCCTCCAGGCTGCGCATGCACGCCACCAGGCTGCGGGCCTGCACATTGAGGTAGTGGCTGTGCCGGAGCAGCCGGGTCAGCTGGTCCATCGACAGCCAGCGGAAGTCGGGGTGGCCGGGGTCCTCGGGGACGTCACTGTCCACGATCAGGTAGCGGTTGCGGGCGTGGAAGAAGCGGCCCCCCTCCTCGGAGAGCACGGTGTCGAAGAGGATGCGGTCGGGCCCGGCCGCCAGTACCTCGTCGAGGTGGCGGGGCCGGGCGGCGGGCGGCAGCCAGGCGTAGTTCTCCGGCACGCACTGCACGGTGGGGGCCAGCTCCACCACATCCGCGTAACCGGGCTCGGTGCGCGCGTGCAGCAGCGCGTGCGGCACCCCGTCGATCTCCCGTACCAGGAAGGCGATGACGCCCGTGCCGTGCGGCTCGATCATGGGCTGGTGCCAGCCGCCCACCTCGCGCCCGCGTGCCGTCACGGACACCCCGATGACGTCGAAGAAGCCGCCGCTCTCGTGCGAGTGGCCCATGTCCGTGTGCCGCCACTCGTCCAGTCCGCGCAGCGCGATCCGCTCGGTGTCGATCGTGGTGAGCGAGCGGGCGCCGTTGATCCAGCTCAGCACGTCGGTCGTGCGGTGCAGCGAGCCCTCCGGGCGGGAGGCGTGCGGCAGGCACGACATCACCGTCCGCGCGTCCATGTTGACGATGTCGTGGCGCGACAGCAGCAGGTGGAGCTGCCCCAGGGTGAACCAGCGGAACCCTTCGAGGACTTCGACCTCCCCGGTCGTCTCCACGACCATGTTGCGGTTGCGCTTGCGGTAGAACCAGGCACCCTGCTCCGACTGACGCACGTCCGCGACCACCCGGTGCCGGGACGTGTCCCGGAAGTAGTCCACGTACGGCACCGGCTTGCCCCGGTGGACGCCGGTGTAGTTGCTGCGGGTCGCCTGGACCGTGGGGGACAGCTGGAGCCCGCCGGGGTTGCCCGGTTCGGCCTTGGCCTGCATCAGGAAGTGCGGCACCCCGTCGAACTCCTTGACCAGGATGCCCAGGATGCCCACCTCGGGCTGGTCGATGATGGGCTGGTCCCACCAGGGCACCGCGCTCCCCGGGGAGTGCACCCGCAGACCGTGGACGGTGAAGAACTTGCCGCTGCGGTGCCGCAGATCACCGGTGACCGGCGTCTGGTACCAGTTCTCCATCGCCGCCAGCGGTATGCGCTCGGCCGTCGTGCGTATCGACCGGCCGTGCTCGGCGAACCAGTCGTCGAAGCCGGCGAGATCGGTCAGCGGGCTCTCCAGGGCCGCGGCCGACCTGGCGATGCGGGCGGCCGTGGGTTCGGCCATCGGAACTCCTCCTCGTACTAGGGGATGTGTCGGACCGTCTGAAGCGCTCAGTCGTCGGCGGGCTCGGCCCAGGTCGCCCGCATCGCCTCGGCCAGCGGGACACGCGGCTTCCAGCCGAGCAGTTCGCCGGCCAGCCGGATGTCCGCCAGGGTCCAGCCGCCGCCCTTGCTGTCGATCGGCCCGTCCTCGATGCGCAGCGTCCCCGCGGGCAGTCCCGCGGCGCCGGCCAGCAGCTCCACCAGCTCGCGCATCGAAGTGGCCTCGCCGCGGCCGATGTTGACCGCCCGGCCGGTGGCCCGCGAGGCCACCGCGAGCACCACGGCGTCGGCCAGGTCGCGGACGTCGACGAAGTCCCGCCGCGCGTCCGCGACCCGCAGCGTCACCGGGTCGGCCGGACCGGCCGCGCGCAGTCTGCCGACGACCGCGCCGAGGAAGCTGGCCCGGGTGGTGCGCGGCCCGCACACGTTCACCGGCCGCAGCACCAGCCCCTCCACCCGGCCGGACCGGGTGGCTTCGAGCACCAGCTCCGAGCCGGCCAGCTTCGTGCGCGCGTACGTCGTGGCCGGCCCCGGCTCGCGGTCCTCGCCGATGGCCAGCGGCTCGGGCACCGGCCCGTACTCGTGGATGGACCCCAGGTGGACCAGCCGCGGCCGGTCCTCCATCAGGGACACCGCGTCGAGCAGCCGGTCCACGAGGGTGATGTGCGCGTACCGCATCTCCTCCTCGGTCGTGCCCCAGCCGCCCGTGGCGTTCACCACGGCACGCACCCCGTAGCGGGCGAACAGTCCCGCGAGTTCGCCCGGCGCGACGGCCGCCACGTCCACGGAGGCGAAGGCGTGCTCCGCCACCGCAGGCCCGCCGCGCCGGGCGACCGCGAGGACCTGATGGCCCTCGCGCGCCAGCGCGGCGACGACGCAGCGGCCCACGCAGCCGGTCGCCCCCAGCACTGCGACCCGGGACCCGGCCGCCCGCGGACCGCCGGTGCCCCCGCTCAGGACCGCCACAGCGCGGCCTCGATCCGGCGGCACTTGTCGTACTCCGGCAGGCCGCCCTCCGCCTTCACCTGCGCGAGCCGGGGCGCCGCCGTGTCCCGAGCGGACAGCAGGGGCTCCACGTCCTGCGGGATCGGCAGGCCCAGTTCGGGGTCGAGCGGGGAGAGGGACAGCTCGTGCTGCGCCTCGTAGCTCCCGGAGAGCATGTACGACATCACGGTGTCGTCCTCCAGGGCGATGAAGGCGTGCCCGACGCCGACCGGGAAGTACATGGCGCTGAAGCCCCGCGGGTCCAGCACGGACGAGTCCCAGCGGCCGAAGGTGGGCGAGCCCACGCGGATGTCCACCACGATGTCGATGGCGCGGCCCCGCGCGCAGTACACGTACTTCGCCACACCCGGCGGGGTCACGGTGTAGTGGATGCCGCGCACGGTGCCGCGACGCGACGAGCTGTGGTTCGACTGCGCGACGGGGAACAGGGGGTGGCCCAGGGCCTCGACGAACGCCGGCTCCTGGTACGGGGAGGTGAACAGGCCGCGCTCGTCCTCGAAGACGGGCGGCGTGAAGGCGTACGCGCCGGACACGGCCAGCTCGCGGTACTGCACGGCGGATCCCATCTACTGCTCCCCTCGGGTGGTGCCGCGGGCGGCGCGGTGCTCGGCGGTCAGCTTCTCCAGCAGCGGGACGACGTCGTTGGGGCTCGGGGTCCCCACCATCTCCCGGCGGATCCGGGCGCAGTTGTCGGCGAACGACGGCTCGTCCAGCAGGCGCGTCACGTGGTCGCGCACGTCCTGCGCGGTGTAGTGGTCCACGTCGTGCAGGTAGAGCCCGGCGCCGAACCGCTCCAGCTGCTTCGCCTTGTGGATCGTGTCCCAGACCATGTCGGGCACGATGAGCTGCGGCACGCCGTGCGCCAGCGCGGTCTGGAAGGTGCCGGAGCCGCCGTGGTGGATGACGGCGGAGCATGTCGGCAGCAGCGCGTTGAGCGGGACGAAGTCCACGGCCCTGACGTTGTCCGGCAGCTTCGGCAGTCCCGACAGCTGCTTGGCGTTGAGCGTCGCGACCACCTCGACGTCGAGTTCGGCCAGCGCCTCGACCAACTGGCCGATCGAGGCGCGGTCGCCGTCCAGCACCTCCCGGTGCGCCACTCCGAGCGTCAGGCAGATCCGGCGCTTCTTCGGCGGCTCGTGCAGCCAGTCGGGCACCACCGCCTGCCCGTTGTACGGGATGTAGCGCAGCGGCACGAACGGCTGGCGCACCGGGAACCTCATCGACGGCGGGACCGGGTCGACGGTCCACTGGCCGACGGCGACCTCCTCGTCGAACTCCGCGCCGTACCGGCCGAGCGTCCACGTCAGCCACTCGCGCAGCGGGTCGTCACGCAGTTCCGGCAGCCGCTCCGACTGGAGGTCGAGGAAGGTCTCGCGCATCCGCCCGAGCAGGTCGAGCCCGAACAGCAGCCGGGCGTGGGCCGCTCCGGTGACCTTGGCGGCCACCGGGCCCGCGAACGACAGCGTGTCCCAGACGACGAGGTCCGGCTGCCACTCGCGGCTGAACGCGACCACGTCGTCGATCATGCGTTCCGGGCAGGAGTTCTGGAAGGCCATCGCGGTCATCGAGGTGAACACACCGAGGACGTGGTCCCAGGTCAGCATCTCGGGACGCGTCTCCGTCATGTCCATCCCGGCTTCCGCCTGGCTCTCCATGATCTCGGCGTCGTCGCCCAGGCCCTCGTTGACCCGCTGCATCTGCTCCTCCAGGAGCAGCGGCTCACCGACGCACACGGCGGTCAGTCCGGTACGGGTGATGTCCTCCGCCAGGTCCGGCTGGCTGGCGATGCGGACCTCGTGTCCGGCGGTCTGGAGGGCCCAGGCCAGCGGGACCTGGGCATGCATATGGGACTTCGCGGCGAACGTGGTGAACAGGACCTTCATCGATCTCCCTTTTCGCGAATGGTGACGCCGGTTCTCCGGGAGCCGGCGCGGCCCCCGGAGAACCGGCGCTGTCCGAGGCGGCGGACCTCACGGCCCGTCGTGGCCCACATACCGGTGGCTCACCAGCCAGCCGTCCCCGTCCTGGACGAGGACGTCCCGGCACGAGGTGCTGAGCCGGATCACGGGCGCCGCGCCCGTCGCGGTCGCGACGACCAGGGCGTCGTAGGCGGTGCGCACCGAACCGTCCGGGAAGCGCCAGGCGGCCGGCAGGCCCAGCCAGTGCCGGCGCACCGTGCCGGGCGGCGCGTCGGGCCGTTCCCGCACGGCCGCCGCGATCGTCGTACGACCGCGCAGCGGCTCGGTGAACGTGCTCTGGTCGAAGACGCCGTCCTCGGCGAACGTGGCCGCCCAGGCGTCGCCCTCGCCCTCGTCGAGGAGGCGCATCTGCCGGGCGTAGAACTGCTGGAGGGAGGCGTACACGTCGGGCGGCACCGGCTCCGTCCCGGCCCGGCCCTCCGCGTACGCCTTGGCGTGCCGCATGGTGATCGTGCTGTTGCCGCCCAGCGCGTCCTGGATGAACGCGCGGGCGTCGGCGGTGGTCGCGGTCGCGCCGAGGACCGCGGTGACGGCCGCCGCGTTGACGACCACGGTGTGCCGGGACACCGCGACGCAGCCTGACGGGGTCTCCCGTACCGTCCACTCCCCGGTGTGCACGGACATCAGGGCCGGGGTCTGCGACTGCTTGTACGCGATCCGCCCGTCGGGCAGGCAGATCCGTACGGAGGCCGTGGTGTGCGTCGAGCCGTCCGGGGCGCGCGTGTCCATCTCCAGGTGCTGGACGTCGGGGGTGTCCTCCTTCAGCAGCACCCGGGCGACGTGCGGGAGCCGCTCCTGCCACCGGCCGGCGTCCCGCAGGAAGGCGCGTACGTCCTCGGCCGGGGCGTCGATCCGCACCGAGTCCTCGAAGGTGTGGGGCGCCTCGTCGGTCCCGGCGCGCAGCGCGGCGGACTCCAGCGCGGCCAGCTCGGCCGCGCTGTTGCGCTCGATCGCCTCCAGGATCCAGGTGACGTTCCGCTCCAGGTCGTCCACGGCCCGGAAGTCGTGCAGCAGCCGCACCCGGCTGCCGCCGTCGGGCAGCGCCTCGACGATCCACTCCCCGCCCATGGCGGCCACCGGCGCCTGGGAGACCTCCTGGCGGAACCGGATCCGCAGTCCCGCGCGGTCCAGTTCACGGCGCGAGGTCCAGGACTTGACCTCGCCGTTGGCGGTGGCCCAGATCCGCAGGCGCTCCTCGTCGCCGGACCGCTCCAGGTACTCCACGTGCAGGCTCGGCGGAAAGACGTGCGGCCAGTCCTCCGCCCGTTCGACCAGGCCGAAGACGGCCTCCGGGGCCGCGGCCACCGTGATCGAGTGTTCGGTCCTGTGCACCTTGTGCGGCATGCTGGTCCCCTCATGTGTGCCCGCGGCCGCGCACGGCCGGGCGCCGCTGTCAGTAGTTGCCGAGCCCGCCGCAGACGTTCATCGCCTGAGCGGTGATGGACGCGGCCGTCGGGGAGAGCAGGTAGCCGACGAGCCCGGCGACCTCGTCCGGCGTGGAGTAGCGGCCGAGGGGGATCTTCGCCTCGAACCTCTCCAGCACCTCGTCCTCGGTGATGTCCCAGGCGCCGGCGTATCCCTGGCGCACCCGCTCGGCCATCGGCGTCTCGACGTAGCCGGGGCACACGGCGTTGACGGTGATGCCCGTCCGCGCCAGCTCCAGGCCCAGGGCCTTGGTGAAGCCGACCACGCCGTGCTTCGACGCCGAGTAGGGCGCTCCCAGCGCCACACCCTGCTTGCCGCCCGTCGAGGCGATGTTGACGATCCGCCCGGCGCCGCGCTCCAGCATTCCGCCGGTCGTCAGCACCTCCCGGCTCATCCGGAAGACGCTGTTGAGATTGGTCTCCATCACGTCGAGCCACAGCTCGTCGGCGATCTGCGCGGTGTGGCCGCCGCCGCTGCGGCCGGCGTTGTTCACCAGCGCGTCGACCGGCCCGAACCGGTCGACGGCCGCACGGACGAAGGCGCGCACCTGCTCCGTGTCGCGCACGTCGCAGGCGATGCCGTCGACCTCGTGTCCGGCCTCGCGCAGCGCCTTGGCGGTGAGGGCGACCCGGTCCGCGTCCCGGGCGCAGATGAAGACCCGGGCACCGTCCTCGGCCAGGGCGCGGGCCACGGCGAGACCGATCCCGCTGGTGGCACCCGTGACGACGGCGACGCGTTCGACTGCTGGCGACATTGACGGCTCCTCGGCGGTCCTGCGATGGGGTGTCGGACGACTGCGAGGGTTTCAGCGGCCGCTCGAAATGTGCTCTACCCCTGGCCCGGCCCGGGCTCCAGCAGCCGTCCACCCACCTGCGAGACCGGCCACGCAGCTTGGTACGCAACGAACAACCGCACGATGTCAAGTGACGCCGGGGCACCCGATCGGGTCAAAGACACCGGGCACAACCGGGCAACGAGGAGGCCATCGATGACGGACCACGAGCCGGATGCCAAGGGCATCGGCGCCGTCACGTTCGTGAACACCTTCACCGTGCACGCCGAACCCGAGGTGTTCGAGAAGGAGTTCGCGCGGACGTCGGAGTTCATGGCACGCCAGCCGGGCTTCGTCCGGCACACGCTCTCCCGGCACGCGGAGCGGCCCGGCCAGTACGTCAACGTCGCCGAGTGGACGGACATCGCCTCCTTCCGCGCCGCCGTCGCGCACGCCGACTTCCCGCCGCACGCCGGCGCGCTGCGCGCGCTCGCGGAGAGCCGGCCCGAGCTGTACGTGGCCAGGCTGCACCACGCGGGCGGCCCGCCGGCCGGCCCCGCGACCGGCGCGGACGCGCCGGCCACCGGGGCGCCGCTGCGTGAACGGGACCGGATATGACGGGCCGTCGGGTGGTGGTCACAGGACTGGGAGTGATCGCCCCGGGCGGCATCGGCACCAAGGCGTTCTGGGAGCGCATCGTCTCCGGTGTCTCCGCGACCAGGACCATCACCGCCTTCGACGCGACCGCGTTCCGCTCCCGGATGGCAGCCGAATGCGACTTCGACGGGGCGCGCGCGGGCCTGACCGTCCGCGACACCGTACGGCTGGACCGGGCCACCCAGTTCGCCCTGGTCGCCGCGCGGGAGGCACTGGCCGACAGCGGGATCGAGATCGACGCGACCAACGCGCACCGGACCGGTGTCAGCCTCGGCTCCGCGGTGGGATGCACCCAGAAACTGGAGGAGGAGTACGTCGCGCGCAGTGACGGCGGGCAGCGGTGGCTGGTCGACCACGCGGCGGGCACTCCCTACCTGTACGACTACTTCGTGCCGAGCTCGATGGCGGCCGAGGTGGCCTGGGAGGCGGGCGCCGAGGGCCCCGTCGCGCTCGTCTCGGCGGGCTGCACCTCCGGCCTCGACTCCCTGGGGCACGCGGTAGAACTGATCCGCGAGGGCACGGCCGACATCATGGTCGCCGGGGGCAGCGACGCTCCCATCGCGCCCATCACCGTCGCCTGCTTCGACGCGATCAAGGCGACCTCGCCGCGCAACGACACCCCCGACCACGCCTCGCGGCCCTTCGACAGGACGCGCAGCGGCTTCGTACTGGGCGAGGGAGCCGCCGTACTCGTCCTGGAGGAGCGGGAGTCCGCGCGCAGGCGCGGGGCGCAGATCTACGCCGAGATCGCCGGCTTCGCCGCGCGCGCCAACGCCCACCACATGACCGGACTGCGCCCGGACGGGCTGGAGATGGCCGCGGCCATCACCGGCGCGCTCGACGACGCCGGGATCGACCGCGAGGCCGTCGGCTACGTCAACGCGCACGGCACGGCGACCCGTCAGAACGACATCCACGAGACCGCCGCGATCAAGCACAGCCTGGGCGAGCACGCCCACCGGGTCCCGGTCAGCTCCATCAAGGCGGTCATCGGCCACTCGCTCGGCGCCGTCGGTTCCATCGAGGCCGCCGCCTCCGCGCTGGTGATCCGGCACGGCGTGCTGCCGCCCACGGCGGGACTGTACGAACCCGATCCCCAACTCGACCTCGACTACGTGCCGTTGACGGCGCGCGACCAGCCCACCGACACCGTGCTGACGGTGGGCAGCGGCTTCGGCGGCTTCCAGAGCGCGATGGTGCTCACGAACTCCGAAGGGAGGAACCCATGACGAACGCGACCGTCGTCACCGGCATCGGCGTGCTCGCGCCCAACGGCATCGGGGCGGAGGAGTTCTGGGAGGCGACCCTGCGCGGCGAGAGCGGCATCGGCCGCATCACCCGCTTCGACCCCTCCTCCTACCCTTCGCGGCTGGCCGGCGAGGTCACCGGCTTCTCGCCGCGCGACCACGTCCCCAGCCGCCTCGTCCCGCAGACGGACCGCACCACGCAGTTCGCGCTGGCGGGCTCCGACTGGGCACTCGCCGACTCCGGCCTGGACGCCGAGAGCCTGACGGCGGACGAGCGCGGAGTGGTCACCGCCAGCGCCTCCGGCGGTTTCGAGTTCGGCCAGCGCGAACTGGGCCACCTGTGGGGCAAGGACCCCAAGCACGTCAGCGCGTACATGTCGTTCGCCTGGTTCTACGCGGTCAACACCGGGCAGCTCTCGATCCGCCACGACCTGCGCGGACCCACCGGAGTGGTCGTCACCGACCAGGCGGGCGGCCTCGACGCGGTCGCGCAGGCCAGGCGCCGCATCCGCAAGGGCACCCCGCTGATGCTGACCGGAGGCATGGACGCCTCCCTGTGCCCGTACGGGCTCGCCGCTCAGATCTCCGCCGGAATCCTCAGCGGGAGCGACGATCCCGGCCGCGCCTACCTGCCGTTCGACGCGGCCGCCGACGGCCATGTGCCGGGCGAGGGCGGCGCGATCCTCACCCTGGAGGGCGGGGACCGGGCCCGGGAGCGCGGAGCCCGCAGCCACGGGCAGATCAGCGGGTACGCCGCCACGTTCGACCCGCGGCCCGGTTCGGGCCGCCCGGGCAACCTGGAGCGGGCGATCCGCGGCGCCCTGGCCGACGCGGAACTGGGCCCGCGGGACATCGCCCTGGTCCTCGCGGACGGCGCCGGTGAGCCGGAACAGGACCTCGCCGAGGCGCGGGCCCTCGCCGCGGTCTTCGGTCCCGGCGGTGTGCCGGTCACGGTCCCCAAGACCATGACGGGCCGCCTGTACGCGGGCGCCGCGCCCCTCGACCTCGTCACGGCCCTGTTCGCCCTGCGGGACGGTGTCGTCCCGCCGACGGTCCACGTCGACGGGCCGGCACCGGGCTGCGACATCGACCTCGTGACCGGTTCACCGCGACCCGTCGAAGGAGACGCGGCGCTGATCGTGGCCCGGGGCCGCGGCGGGTTCAACAGCGCGATGGTGGTACGCCGCCCGCCGACCGACTGAGCACCCCCGGTCCGGGGTCCGGTGGCGGGAAACCTGGGCAGGCAACCCGCTGACCGGGTCCCTGGAACTCGACGGGAGCCGGGCCGGGTCCGGCGCCCGGTTCGCCGCGAGGGGCACGCCGACGTGCCACCGCCGTTGCCACCGCCGACCGCCCGTCCGCAGCGCTCGGGGGTCCGACCCACCGGGCCCTCGGCACCCCGGACCACGGGGTCCGCCGCGGGGAATGCGCCGAACCAGGCGGGTCCCGTACGGAGTTCGCCGACCCGGCGCGGCATGCCGGTACGACCAACACCCTGGCGATCCGTCCGGGGCGCGCCCCACCGCGCCGAACCGTCCGCCCGCCCGCCCGTCCGTCGCCCGTCCGTCTATCGACCGCCCGTCTGTCGACCGTCCGTCTATCGACCGTCCCGATCCGGCCGGGTCCTGCCCGGTACGGCCCGTCCACCCCATCCGTCCGACCCGGCCGCCCCATCCGCGGCCGGGCGCCACCGCGGCCCGCGAGGCCGCCACTTGGAGACGTCATGTCCGCTTTCACGACAGAAGACCTGTTCCAGATCATGCGTGAGTGCGCAGGCGAGGAGGAGTCCGTCGAACTGTCCGCGGCCGCCGCCGACCAGGAGTTCTCGCTGCTCGGCTACGACTCGCTCGCGCTGATGGAGGCGATCAGCAGGGTGGAGCGCCGTTTCGGGATCGAGCTGCCCGAGGACACGATCGGCGAGGCGCTGACCCCGGCCGCGTTCGTCGGCGCGGTCAACGCCGAACTCGCGGTCCGGACACCCGCGGTGGAGGCCGCCGGATGACGGACACGGACCTCGACGCGGGGGCCGCCCGGGCGCGGCCCCCGGCGGCGGACATCCGCATCGCCGGCTGCGCCGCCTGGCTGCCGCCCCGCGCGGCCGTCGCGGACGCGGTCGCGGCCGGGCTGTGCGACCAGGCGCTCGCCGAGACCACCGGGATGCTCTCGGTGGCCGTGGTCCAGGACGAGCCGGCACCCGAGATGGCGGCGCGTGCGGCCCGGAGCGCCCTCGGGCGCTCCGGCTCGGCCGACGTGTCGCTGATCCTGCACGCCAGCTTCTTCTACCAGGGACACGACCTGTGGGCGCCCGCCTCTTACGTACAGCGCGCGGCCGTCGGCAACCAGTGCCCGGCGATGGAGGTCGGCCAGGTGTCCAACGGAGGCATGGCCGCCCTCGGGCTGGCGGTCGACCATCTGCGGGCCGGGCCGCCCGCCGGAGAGACCGGCCGGCGCGTCCTGGTCACCACGGGCGACGCCTTCCGCGCGCCCGGGTTCGACCGCTGGCGCAGCGACTCGGGCACCTTCTACGGAGACGGCGGCACCGCGCTGGTGCTCTCCTCGACCGAGGGCTTCGCCCGCGTCCGCGGACTGGCCACCGTCTCCGCGCCGGAGCTGGAGGGCATGCACCGGGGCGACGACCCCTTCGGCAGCGGGCCGTTCAGCCACCGCCCCGTCGTCGACCTGGACGCGTGCAAGAAGGACTTCCTGGCCGGCCGGCGGGTGACCCGGGTGATCGCGACGAGCGCGGCCGCCCAGGACGCCTCCGTCGAGCGGGCGCTCGCCGAGGCCGGGGTCGCCCTCACCGACATCGACCGGTTCGTGCTGCCCCACATGGGCCGCAAGCGGCTGCGGGCGGGCTTCCTCACCCGTTTCGGCATCCCCGAGGAGCGCACCACCTGGGAGTGGAGCCGCCGTGTCGGACACCTCGGAGCCGGTGACCAGATCGCCGGGTTCGACCGCCTGGTGACCTCCGGGGGCGTCGGTGCCGGGGACCTGCTGCTGTGGATGAGCGTCGGCGCCGGGTTCACCTACTCCTGCGCCGTCGTCGAAGTGCTCGAACGGCCCGCGTGGGCGGGCGAGGCAGAACCGGGAGACGCCGTATGACCGCCGCACACGCCCTGCCTGTCGCCCTGCTGCTGCCGGGCCAGGGCTCCCAGCACCGGCGCATGGCCGCCGGGCTCTACGGGCACGAGCCGGTGTTCACCGAGGCCATGGACGAGTTCTTCGCGGCGGCCGGCGCCGAGGGCGGTCCGATGCGCGACGACTGGCTGGCGGAACTGCCCGTCACGGACATGGACCATGTGACCCGCTCGCAGCCGCTGCTGTTCGCCGTCGACCACGCGCTGGGTCGCCTGGTGCTGAGCCGGGGCGTGCGCCCGGCGGCCCTGCTGGGGCACAGCATCGGGGAGTTGGCCGGGGCGGCACTGGCCGGCGTGTTCGACCCGCGGGACGCGGCAGGTCTGGTGCTCGACCGGATCCGGCGGTTGGCTGCGGCTCCGCCCGGCGGGATGCTCGCCGTGGCCGCGTCCACGCAGGAGGTGGCGCCGTACCTCAGCGGGGACGTCGTGGTGGGTGCGGTCAACGCCCCTCGCCAGACCGTCCTCGCGGGTCCGGACGCACCGCTCGACGCGATCGGGCGCGCTCTGCGGGAGGCCGGCTTCGTCTGCCGTCGGGTGCCGTCCCTGAGCGCCTTCCACAGCCCGGTGCTCGAACCCGCCTGCCGGGGCGCGGCCGAGCGGTTCGCCGCTGTGCGCAGGGGCCGTCCTGCCGTGCCCGTCCACTCCGCCTACACCGCCGCCCCGTTGACGGAGTCCGACATCGACGACCCGCGCTTCTGGGCGCGGCAGCCGGTGGCGCCGGTGCTCTTCTGGCCCGCCCTGGAAGGGCTGCTGGCGACCGGCGACCATCTGCTGGTGGAGGTGGGGCCGGGGCAGGGGCTGTCCCAACTGGCCCGCCGGCACCCGGCCGTCCGGCGGGGGAGCAGCGCCGTGGTGTCACTGCTCCCGGCCAGGCCCGGACCGCCGGAGGCGGACCGGGCGGCCTGGGAGGCGGCGCTCGAACGGATCGCCGCGGCGGGGCATCCGGTGGGTGGCGGCAGCGACGGACGAGGCCGTCCGCAGTGGTCGGCCGCCACCGGCTGACCCACGGCCGCCCGCCGCCCACCCCGCCCGCCCGGGTCGCACGGAGCCTGCCGGCCGTGCGACCCGGCTGCTCGGATTCGTGTCCGGAACGGCCGAGTTGAGCGGGTCCGAGGTCCGCACGGCCGGGTGGTACGGGGCCAAGCCGCACGGCCGGGCCGTACGGAAGCCGCCCCGTGCGGACGGGCCGTACGGAATCGCCGCTTCGCACGGCCGAGTTGTGCGAGGGCCGAACCCCGCCCCGCCGGGGGCCGTACGGGAGCCGCCCCCGTGCGGACGGGCCGTGCGGAATCGCCGCTTCGCACGGCCGAGTTGTGCGAGGGCCGAACCCCGCCCGGCCGGGTCGTAGGGAGCTGGACCCCGCACGCCCGGGTCGCACGGAGCCGGCACACAACCGGCACCGAACCGGCGCCCCGTTCCCCCAACAGTCGCGAGCGGGGGGTCAGTTCGGCGTGCTCGCGGTGACGTACCGCACGGGCGTGTCGATGGTGAGGGGCCCGTCCCCGTCCCGCATCGCGTCGAGCGAGGAGATCAGCCGCTCCCGCAACTGCAGGCGCTTGTCGGCGGCGAGGTGGTTCCAGAGCAGCCGCATGCCCTGGGTGTGCGACCAGTCGACCCAGGCCAGGCCCGACTCGGCCACCAGGCGCACGGGTTCGTCGACCACCGTCACCGCCTCGAACCCGCAGTCCTCCAGGGTGCGGGCGAGGTCGGCCGGGTCCGCGAGCCAGCTGTTGAAGCGCTTCTGGAGCTGCTCGGGCTGCCACTGCGGCGGCAGGTCGAGCAGCAGTTCGCGCGGGATGAGTTCGGTGAACACGGGGGGCAGGAACGGGAACGTGTCGTCGCTGAACACCGGGCTGGTGAAGGCGAGCCGGCCGCCGGGGGAGAGCAGCGGCGCGTAACGGGCCAGCGCCGCGGGCGCGTCGGGCAGGAAGATCACGCTGTAGCTGCCCATGACCACGTCGAACGAGCGGGGCGCGAAGTCGGGGTGCTCCCCGTCCATCACACGCAGTTCGACGTTGGCCGCGTCCCGCAGCCCGGCCTCCTTCGTGGCCTCCTCGATCATCGCCTCGGCGACGTCGATGCCCACGACACGGCCCTTCGGCCCGACGAGCTCGGCGGCGGGGAAGACGCAGGCGCCCCGGCCGCAGCCGACGTCGAGGACCCGCGCGCCGTCGCCGGGTGCCGCGCGCTCCACCAGGCGCCGGCCCATCGGAGTGAAGAATTCCACGCCGAGCCGGTCGTAGGACGCCGCGGCGCTGTTGAATGCGGCCGCCACTTCGGATTTGTACGTGGACGTGTCCACTGGCTCTCCCGCTCTCTCGATGTATTTCCCACTTTCACCGCTCCGTCTCGGGCACGGATGGAGGGCTGTTGGAGTGCCACTGGACTGTCGATGGACGCAATGCAAAGAAGGCCGTACGGGCGCCGTGGGCCCTTGTTCCCGGCGGTTCCGGCTCCTCATAATCGAATCCGTCACGTACGGCAGCGATTCAGGAGGGGAAAACGTGAGCGAGCAGATTGCCAGCGTGCGCCGCATGGTCGAGGCGTACAACACCGGGAAAACGGACGATGTGGCCGAGTACATCCATCCGGAGTACATGAATCCAGGGACTCTGGAATTCACGTCGATGCGCGGCCCCGAGCTTTTCGCGATCAATGTCGCGTGGGTCAAGAGGACTTTCTCGGAGGAGGCGCGCCTCGAGGAGGTGGCGTACGAGGAGAACGGCGACTGGGTGCGGGCCCGGCTGGTGCTCTACGGGCGGCACGTCGGCGAGATGGTCGGCATGGCGCCCACCGGGCGGCTGTTCTCCGGGGAGCAGATCCACCTCCTCCACTTCGTCGACGGAAAGATCCACCACCACCGCGACTGGCCCGACTACCAGGGCACGTACCGGCAGCTCGGCGAGCCGTGGCCGGAGAAGGAGCACCGCCGTCCCTGACGGCGGACGCGAAAGCTGAGGGGGGCGCGATGGAATTCGGTGTTCTGGGGCCGCTGCAGGTGCGGGTGGACGGGGAGACGACCGCTCCGAGTGCCCCGAAACTGCGCAACGTACTGGCCATGCTGATCGTGCACGCGGGGCAGGTGGTGCCGGTGCCTTCGCTGGTGCGCGACCTGTGGGACGACGACCCGCCGGTGAGCGGTCCGACCACGCTGCAGACGTACATCCTGAATCTGCGGAAGATGTTCTGCGCGGTGACCGGGCTGAGCACCGTCGAGGTGGCCCGCGACATCCTGGTGACCAGGACCGGCGGATACCTCCTGACCGCCGAGGCGGGCGTGCTCGACGTCCACCGCTACCAGCGGCTGGTGGCCTCCGGCCGCGAGGCGCTGACGCGGGGCGACGAGGCGGCGGGGGTGCGCGACCTGAACGAGGCTCTCCTGCTGTGGCGCGGACCGGCACTGGTGGACGTGCCGGCCGGGCGGGTGCTGGAGAGCAGGCGGCGGCAGTTGGAGGAGTCCCGGCTGTCCGCCTTCGAGTGCCTGGTCGACGTGGAGCTGCGGCTCGGCATGTACCGCGAGGTGCTGTCCGAGCTGGCGGCCCTCACGGTGGAGAACCCGCTGCACGAGGGGCTGCACGGCCAGTACATGTGGGCCCTGCACCTCAGCGGGCGCCGGGCCCAGGCGCTCCAGATCTTCCACCGGCTGCGGGGTGCGCTGGTCGCGGGCCTGGGGCTGGAACCGGGTCCCCAGGTGCAGCGGCTGCACCAGGCGGTGCTGAACGCGGACACGGACTTCGAGCCGCGCTTCGCCGTGAGCCGGTTCCCGGCCGCCGCGCCGGCCACGGCGTTCAGCGGCGGCCGGCCCTACTGACCCGTCCTGCTGACCGGGCCCACGGACCGGGCCCACGGACCGGGCCCACGGACCGGGCCCACGGACCGGCCGTCGACCGGTCTCACCGAAGGGCCGGTCGGGCGGCACGGAAGGGCCGGCCGGGGCCGCACCGACGGGCCCGGCCGGCCCTCAGTGCCCCGCGACGCGGTGTCCGCAATCGATTGCACCGCTCGGCCGGGCCTGACTAGGGTGGCGACTAGCCAAATTTGATTAGCCAGGAGGGGCCGTGCCGGAGGACCACCAGCAGGAGCAGGACGAGCAGCAGGCCGGGCAGCAGGACGCGCCGCGGGACGAGGTGCCATCGGACAGTCCCACGGGCTGGGTCGCGGCGCACATCCGCCGCTACGACCGCAGCGGCGGGAAGGAGGGGCAGAAGTGGTACGGGCTGGACACCCTGCTCCTCACCACCCGGGGCCGGAAATCGGGAAAGCTCCGCCGCACCGCGGTCATCTACGGCCGGGACGGCGGGAGCATCGTCGTGGTCGGCTCGAACGGCGGAAAGCCCGAGCATCCGCTCTGGTACCTCAACCTCGTGGCCTGCCCCGAAGCCCATGTCCAGGTCGGTGAGGAACACCTGGACGTACGGGCGCGTACGGCGACCGCCGAGGAGAAGCCGGAACTCTGGACGCTGATGACGGGACTCTTCCCGCAGTACAAGAGCTATCAGAAGAAGACCACCCGGGAGATTCCCGTGGTGATCCTGGAGCCCGTCGAGCCGTGACCTCGACCGTCCCGCCGCGGAACTCCGGGTGAATTCTCAGAGGCATCTCATGGTTCGGAAGGGAAAGGTATTTGTGTTGAACGAATTCACGCGCCGCGGATTCCTCGGCAGTGCGGCAGCCGTCGGCGGAGCCGCCGTGGTGACCACGGCCGTCCCCGGTGCCGCGGCCGCCGAGGCGGCCGTGCCGGAGGCGGCGGAAGGCGGCGCGTGCGCTCCGCGGACCGGGCTCGTCGCGGTGGACCGCACGGACCGGCGCTACCAGGACCTGGTCAGCAGAGGCTTCAACGGACGGTTCCGCGGCAAGCCGGACGCCGTGTACGTCGTCCACACCGCGGACCAGGTCGTCGACGCCGTGAACCGTGCCATGGACGCGGGGCAGCGGATCGCCGTGCGCAGCGGCGGCCACTGCTTCGAGGGCTTCGTGGACGACCCGGCCGTCCGTGCCGTCATCGACATGTCCGAGATGAGACAGGTCTTCTACGACTCCGGCAGACGCGCCTTCGCGGTCGAGCCCGGCGCCACCCTCGGCGAGGCGTACCGCACCCTGTACCTCGACTGGGGCGTGACCATCCCGGCCGGTGTCTGCCCGCAGGTGGGCGTCGGCGGGCACGTCCTGGGCGGCGGCTACGGCCCGCTGTCCCGCCGCGACGGCGTCGTGGCCGACCACCTGTACGCGGTCGAGGTCGTCGTCGTGGACGCCTCCGGCCGGGCCCGCAAGGTCGTGGCCACCAGCGCCGAGGGCGACCCCAACCGCGAGCTGTGGTGGGCCCACACGGGAGGCGGCGGCGGCAACTTCGGCATCGTCACCCGGTACTGGTTCCGTACCCCTGGGGCCACCGGCAACGACCCCTCCGCCCTGCTGCCCAAGGCGCCCAGGTCCACGCTGCGGCACCTGGTGACCTGGGAGTGGACCGCCCTCACCGAGCAGGCGTTCACCCGGATCATCGACAACCACGGGGCCTGGCACCAGCGCAACAGCGCCGCCGGCACCCCGTACGCCAGTCTGCACAGCGTCTTCTACCTCAACAGCCGGGCCGCCGGGCAGATCGTGCTCGACATCCAGATCGACGGCGGACTGGACGGCGCCGAGGGGCTGTTGAACGACTTCGTGGCCGCGATCAACGAGGGCACCGGTGTCGAGCCGGCCGTCCAGCGCAGCACGGAACCCTGGCTGCGCGCCACGCTGGCCAACAAGTTCGACACCGGGGGCTT
The DNA here is from genome assembly GCF_014651055.1 of Streptomyces fructofermentans. GTDB lineage: Bacteria > Actinomycetota > Actinomycetes > Streptomycetales > Streptomycetaceae > Streptomyces > Streptomyces fructofermentans. Next base: position 380,344 of record NZ_BMWD01000002.1, on the reverse strand, counting down.
CGACCGGACCAAGTCGAAGGGCGCCTATCTGCGGAAGCCGTGGACCGCCGCGCAGGTCGCCACCCTCTACGCGCGCCTGAGCGCGGACTCCCAGGTCTGGGGCGAGGTCTCGCTCTACTCCTACGGGGCCAAGGTCAACTCCGTGCCGGAGACGGCGACGGCCACGGCGCAGCGCGACTCCATCATCAAGGTGTGGATGTCCGCGACCTGGATGGACCCCGACCAGGACGACGCCAACCTCGCCTGGATCAGGGAGACCTACCGTGAGGTCTTCGCCGCCACCGGCGGTGTTCCGGTGCCCGGCGACCGCACGGAGGGGACCTTCATCAACTACCCCGACATCGACCTGGCCGACCCGGAGTGGAACACCTCCGGGATGCCCTGGCACACGCTCTACTACAAGGGCAACTACCCGCGCCTGCAGCGGGTGAAGGCCCGCTGGGACCCGAAGAACGTCTTCCGGCACGCGCTGTCCGTACGGCTTCCGGGCTGACGGACGGCGAAGGGCGGTGACCGCTACCTGCGGTCACCGCCCCTTCCGTGTGCGCGAGTCGGCGTGAGGCGCCGCCGGTCGCCGCCCGCCGCCCGCCGTCCCCCGGCCCGGTCGCGGCCCGTCGCCGCTCACCGGACCGGGTGATGCCGGGACGGCAGGGGACCGCCGCCCCCGGCCGCGCGGCCCGCCCCGCGGGGCGGGCGCGAACCACCCGCGTCCTAAAGGTCCGTGTCGCCGACCGCGACGAACAGGCCCCGTCCCGACTGGATCCCGTCGATGTGGGCCACTCGCAGCCCGGCCTTCGCGAAGGCCTCCTCGTACTCCGCCCTGGTGAACAGCGTCAGGTCGTGCCGCTCGGCGAAGTGCCGTACCCCGCCGCCGGGTTCGGCCACCACATAGTGCACGGTCATGTGCGAGGTGCGCTCCTCGCGCTCCGTGTAGGAGACGCGGGTCATCGTGCGCCGGCCCACGGTGACGGTGTCCCCGCTGACGTGATGCTCCACGGACGTCTCCAGGAACCACCACGGATCGACCGCGACCACACCGCCGGGCGTCAGGTGCTCCGCGAACGACCGCAGCGTGGACGTCAGTTCCGAGGTGTCCTTGAGATAGGCGATGGAGCCGAACATGCAGGTGATGACGTCGTACGAGCGGCCCAGGGCGAGTTCGCGCATGTCACCGCCGTGCACGACGGCGGCGGGCACCGCGGCACGGGCCGCCGCCAGCATGGCGTCGGACAGCTCCAGCCCCTCGACCTCGTCGAAGAGGCCGGCGAACTCGCGCAGATGGGCGCCCGTGCCGCAGGCGACGTCCAGCAGCGTGGCGGCCCGCGGGCTGCGGACCCGGACGTGGCCCGCCACGGTGGCGGCCTCCGCCCGGTAGTCCTTGCCCCGTGCCTGGTGGAGGATCTCGTAGATCTCTGCCATCCCGGGTCCGTACATGGGGGTTCCCTCCGTCTGGTGGTCTCGCCGGCCTACTCGGACGCGCTGAAGACGCCGGCGTTGTCCTCGGCCCACCGGGCGAACGAGAGCGGCTCCCGGCCCGTGACGTCGCGCACCACCGTGGTCACCGGGCCGGGCTCGACGACCGAGGCGGCGAGGTAGTCGAGGACCATCTCGACGACCGGGGGCGGCATGAAGCCGCTCATCGCCTCGCGTCCCGCCTCGCGGCTCAGCTCCTCGAAGCGGATCTCGCGGCCGACGGCCCGCGCCAGGGTGGCCACCTGCTCGACCTGGGTCAGGGCGCGGGGCCCGGTCACCTCGTAGCGGGCGCCCCCGTGGCCGTCCTCCAGCAGGGCCGCCGCGGCCACCGCCGCGACGTCGGCCTCGTGGACGAGCGCCCGGGCGGCCCCGCCGTACGGGGCGCGGACCACGTCCTCCGTACGGATGGAGTGGCCCCACTTCCAGATCACGTTCCCGGCGAACTCGTCGGGGCGCACGAAGGTCCACTCCACCCCGCTCTCCTCGACGGCCTGTTCGACCGTGCGGTGGTGCCGGGCGCTGTGGTTGGCCTCGTCGTCGCTGAGCACCGAACTGGACGACAGGACGACGATGCGGCGCACGCCCGCCTTCCGGGCCAGCGCGGCGACCTCGTGGGCGGTCCCGGGGACCGGGAAGAGGTACATCCGATCGATGTCCTCCAGCGCGGCGGGCAGGGTCTCCGGCCGTTCCAGGTCGCCCTCGACGACCTCGGCCCCGGCGGGCAGCGCGGCGGCCCCGGGCGAGCGGGTGAGGGCCCGTACCCGGTGCCCCGACGCCACCAGCGTCTGCGTCACGTGGCGGCCGACTTTGCCCGTGGCGCCGGTCAGCAGGATGTTCAAGGCCCCTCCTCGGAGAGTGGATCGGTGCTGTCCGGCTGTCCGCCGGAGCGGTGGTCGTGAGGGGCCAAGACTGGCGGGCAGGGCTGGAGGAATCCGTGAGCCCCGATGGACCCGCGGCGCGCGAGCCGCGGGTCCAGGAGGAGTGGAGCGATCCTGGAGCCGTCCCGCGCGCGGCGGGGGCAGGCTGGCGTGACATCGTCCGCGAGACTGCGAGGAGTTGCCCATGTCAATGGCCGAGCGCAAGGCGCTGTGTCTGGAGATGGTCGCCGCCTGGAACCGCTGGGACCTGAGCGGGATCACCAAGCACTGGGCGCCGGACATCGTGCACTACTCCGAGGACAACCCGGTGAGTTCCGCCGACATGATCAAGCTCATGGAGGGCGGGCTGAAGGCGTTCCCGGACCTCCAGCTCGAGGTGAGGAGCATCATGGCCGAGGAGGACCGGGTCACCCTGCGGATCACCGTGACCGCCACCCACCAGGGCGAGTTCATGGGTGTGGAGCCCACCGGGCAGAGCGTGAGCTGGCACCTGGTCGAGGAACTGCGCTTCGAGGACGGCAAGGTCGTCGAGCACTGGGACGTCATCAACATGCGTCCCCTGCTCGTGCGGCTCGGCAAGCTGCCCGACATCCCCAAGGTCGACCTGGAGACGAGCGCCTGACCTGCTCCGCGGGTCGATCGGGTCCGCCTGCCCGCCTGCCTGTGCGCCGGCGACTCCTATGCTGGCGACAGGCAGGCGGTGGACAGGAGAGCACCGCACCGGACGGAACGGGGTGACGATGTCGGCGACGCGGTTGTTGGTCCTCGGGGTGGTACGCGGCTTCGGCAGGACGCACGGCTACCGGGTGCGGGCCGAGCTGTTGTCCTGGGGGATCGACGACTGGGCCAACGTCAAGCCCGGTTCGATCTATCACGCGCTGCGGCAACTGGCCAAGGACGGGCTGCTGGAGGCCAGTGAGATCGCGCACTGGCCGGGACGGGTGGACTACAGCGTGACCCCGGCGGGCGACGAGGAGTTCTTCCGGCTCCTCGTCGACGCCCTGGAACGGCCCGAGCACCGCGCCGACATGCTCAGCGCCGGCCTGGCGCTGATGCCCGCGCTGCCCCGCGGCCGTGCCGTCGCGGCCCTCTCCACCCGCCTGGGCGTCCTGGAGGCCCAGCGCGCGGTGCTGCGCAGGGAGTCGGCCGGGGCCTGCGCCGAGGGGACGCCGGCCCATCTGGGCGAGCTGTGGGCGATGCGGGTGCGCTATGCCGACCTCGGTGTGGAGTGGACCCGTGACCTGCTGGAACGTGTGGCGTCCGGGGGGTACGAGATGGCGGGCGAGCGTGAGCTGACGTTCGGGATGCCGGGGGCCTGGAGGGCCCTGGCGGAGCCGTTCGTGAAGTGACCGGCTTTCGACTCTCCAACTAATCAAACTTGTATAGCTGGCCGCTCGTGCCCTACCTTGGAGTCAGTGGTCAAATTTGATTACTGACCCAGTGCCGTTCTTTCCTGCTCTCCCACCTGCAGGGGCTTCCCGATGCGTCGGCCTTGGCGCACAGCCCCCTGTGGCGCATCAGGACCAAGGAGTCACAGATTGAGTTCGCAATCCACCCTCGCCATCGAGACGTCGGGCCTCGTCAAGAACTTCGGTGAGACCCGCGCCGTCGACGGCGTCGACCTGGCCATCCCGCAGGGCGTCGTCTACGGCGTGCTCGGACCCAACGGCGCGGGCAAGACGACGACGATCCGGATGCTGTCCACCCTGCTCACCCCCGACGGCGGAACCGCCCGGGTGCTGGGACACGACGTGGTCAAGGAGGCGGAGGCGGTACGCAGCCGGGTCAGCCTCACCGGCCAGTTCGCCTCGATCGACGAGGACCTCACCGCCACCGAGAACCTCACCCTGCTCGCCAGGCTGCTGGGCTTCTCCCGCGCACAGGCCGCCGAACGCTCCGAGGAACTGCTGGAGGCCTTCGAGCTGACGGACGCGGCCGGCCGGCAGTCCAAGACCTTCTCCGGGGGCATGCGGCGCAGGCTCGACATCGCCGCCAGCCTCGTCATCACCCCCGACCTCCTCTTCCTCGACGAGCCCACCACCGGACTCGACCCGCGCAGCCGCGGCCAGGTGTGGGACAGCGTGCGGGCCATGGTCGCCCTGGGCACCACGATCCTGCTCACCACGCAGTACCTGGACGAGGCCGACCAACTCGCCGACAGGATCGCCGTGATCGACCGGGGCAAGGTCATCGCCGAGGGCACCACGGGCGAACTCAAGTCGTCCGTCGGCACCGGAGCACTGCACGTACGGCTCGTGAAGGCCGAAGCCCGCCCCGAGGCCTCCCAGTTGCTCGCCCAGGCGCTGGCGGCGCCCGTCTTCCAGGAGTCCGACCCCTTCGCGCTCTCCGTACGGACCGACGAGACCGAGCGGGTCGCCCGGGCCCTCGCCGAACTGGCCCGCTCCGAGATCGCCGTCTCGGACTTCGCGTTCGGCCGCCCCAGCCTCGACGAGGTCTTCCTCGCCCTGACCGGCCACCCCGCAGAAGACAGCACCGCCACCCAGGAGGACGCGGCATGACCCTCACATCCGAGACGGTGCCCGTGCAGGGCGCGCCCGCCGACGCCCTGCGCAAGGCCCTCACCAGCCAGATCCGCCCCTCGCGCCCCAACCCGCTGACGGCGGTCCGGGTGTCGGCCTGGCGCACGATGCGGAAGATGAAGCACTACGGCGTGGCCGTCGTCTTCGACGTCACGCTGATGCCGATCATCTTCCTGCTCACCTTCACCTACCTGTTCGGCGGGGCGTTCGCAGGATCGACCAAGGAGTACCTCCAGTACTTCCTCCCGGGCGTCCTCGTGCAGACCGTCGTCATGCCCACGGTCTACACCGGCACCTCGCTCAACATGGACATCACCCGGGGCATCTACGACCGCTTCCGCACCCTGCCGTTCTGGCAGCCGGCCACCATCGTGGGCAACCTCCTCGGTGACGTGGTCCGCTACGTACTCGCCCTCACCACCACGATGAGCGTCGGCCTGGCCCTGGGCTTCCGCCCGGACGGCGGCGCGGGCGGTGTCCTGGCCGCGATGCTCCTCCTGCTGCTCTTCGCGGTGAGCGTCAGCTGGATCTTCGCCGCGCTCGGCGTGGTGGCCAAGGCACCCGAGACGGTGTCCGGCACCAGCATGCTGGTGATGTTCCCGCTGGTCTTCACGAGCAACATCTTCGTCGAGCCCGACACGATGCCCGGCTGGATGGAGGCCATCGTCGACGTCAACCCGGTCAGCGCCGCCGCCACCGCCGCCCGCGGACTGGTCCACGGCAACGCCTCCGGCGCCGACATCGGCTGGGTCCTGCTGGCCTGCGGAGTCATCACCGTGGTCTTCGCCCCGCTGACCATGTACCTGTACCGCGCCAAGAGCCGCGACTAGCCCGGCTCCCCAAGGACGAGCCACGGCAGCCGGCAGCGGTTGTCCCCCCCGTCGGCCGTCCCCGGCCGCCGTGGCTCCCTCCGTGGCGCTCCCGCCGTTCCCGGCGGGAGCGCCACGCCGCTTCCCGGGGGCGTGGCCGCACACCGGGACGCCGCAGCCGCGGCTGCGTCCCGCCACGGGCCGCAGGCGGGACGGGAGCGGTCACCCGGGTGCCGCGTCCCGCTGGTCGGGCCCCACCGGGTGGCCGAGGGTGGACGGGGACACGCAGTCGAGGCGGGAGAAGCCATGGATCGCCAGGTCAACCGATGTGTCGCCGTCGGAGCCGCAGTCGTGCTCGGCTGGGCCGGACTGACCGGCTGCTCCTCCGACGACTCGGCGACCTCACCCGCCTCCTCGGCGGCCTCCGCGGTGAAGTCCGGGGCGTCCGAACTCGCCTCCGCGGCCAGCAGCGCGGCGTCGTCGGCGGTGGCCTCGGCGGGCGCATCCGTGGAGGCCGCCGCCTCCTCGGCGCTGGAGGAGGTGAAGGGGGGCCTGGACGCCACGTCGGACGTCACCGCGGGCAACGCCACGACGAGCTCCGACGGCAAGGTGGAGGTCCCGGTGACCGTCACCAACAGCGACTCGAAGAAGCGGAGTTACACGATCGCCGTCAACTTCAGGGACGCGTCGGACAACCTGGTCGACGTCGTCGTCCTGGACGTCCCCGACGTCGCCGCGGGCAGGACCGCGCGTGCCACGGCCCGCAGCAACCGGGACCTGGACGGCTCGGTGACCGCCGAGGTCCGCGACGCCCTGCGGTACTGACGCCACGTCCCCGAGGCGGCGGACCCCGCCCGGCCCGAAGTGCGGAGTCCCGCCGTGGACGACGGTCGCTCCACGGGGCCCGGGCCGTCCTGGCCGGAACTGCCGCGCGCGGCCGGGCAGTCGGTCACGGAGGGCGTCGCCGACACCCAACTGCCGCTCCTCCCGCGCTCGGCGACGCGCGGCCTCCCGGTGACGCGGCCGTCGCCCGCACCGCCGCGCCGGAAGCTCTCACCGTGACCGAGGAACCCGCCGACGTGGCGCGGATGCTTCAGCAGGTCAGCGGCCAGCGGGTTTCACCAGCGAGGATTCGTATGCGAACACGGCCGCCTGGGTCCGGTCCCGCAGACCCAGTTTGACCAGGATGCGGCCGACATGTGTCTTCACGGTCTGCTCGGCGATGACGAGGTGCCCGGCGATCTCCGCATTGGACAGGCCCCGCGCGATGAGCGACAAGACCTCCGTCTCGCGTTCGGTGAGGTCGCCGACGCGCTTCTTCAGTGGGGCGCTCGGCGTGCCGTTCAACCGGGAGAACTCGGCGATCAGCTTGCGGGTGATGCCGGGTGCGAGCAGCGCGTCACCGGCCGCCACTATGCGCACGGCCTCGGCGAGCTGATCGGCGGAGGCGTCCTTGAGCAGGAACCCGGACGCGCCGGCGCGCAGCGCCTCGTACACGTACTCGTCGAGGTCGAAGGTGGTGAGCACCAGGACCTTGATGTCGGGGGCGGAGCCGGTGATGCGACGGGTGGCCTCGATGCCGCCCAGTTCGGGCATGCGAATGTCCATCAGGACGACGTCCGGGGACAGTTCCGCGACCTGCGCGACGGCGTCGAGACCATCGACCGCCTGACCGACCACGTCGATGCCCGGGTGGGCGTTGAGCAGCACGGTGAATCCCTGACGGACCATCTGTTGGTCGTCGGCGATCAATACGCGGATGGTGTCACTCGTCATGGGGTCTCTTCTCCTGCTGACGCCCCGCCGAGGAGCCCGTGGACGGGCCGGCGGTGGATCCCGTCCCGGGGCGGGGCATCGGCATGTCGGGGATGCGGACTCCGCGGGCCTCCCCCGCGGTTGGGCCGGAGATCGGTGCGAGGCCGGGCGGGAAACCGTCCTCGGCAGCAGGATGGGAGGCGCCGTCCGCGGGGAGGAACGCCGACACCGTGAAGCCGCCGGGCAGCGTCGGATGGGCGGCGACGTGCCCGCCCAGCATCACGGCCCTCTCCCGCATGCCCAGGAGCCCGTGCCCCGCGCCGGGCGAGGAGGAGAGCGGCCCCTCGGGGCGGGAGTTGGTGACCTCCAGGTACAGGCCCCGCAGGTCGTGCGTGACGCGGACCCGCACCCGGGAACCGGGCGCGTGCCGCAGGGCGTTGCTCAGCGCCTCCTGCACGATTCGGTAGGCCGACAGTTGCAGGCCCGGGGGATACGCCGACGCCTCGCCCCGCACCTCGGCGACGACCTCCAGCCCGGCGGCCCGGGTGTTGTCGATCAGGGCGTCGAGCCGATCGAGCGTGGGCTGCGGCCCCTCCGGGGCGTTCCCGGTACCGGCCGCGCCGAGACCGTAGGGATCCTCGGGGTTCTCGGAGCGCAGCACGCACAGAACCCGGCGCAATTCGGTGAGGGCCTCCAGGGCGTTCTTCCGGATGCCCTCCAGGTTCTCCTTCAGCTCCACGGACGGCTTCTCCACGAGGAGCGGAGCCACCTGCGCCTGTATGGAGATCACCGACATGTGGTGGGCGACCACGTCGTGGAGCTCGCGCGCGATGCGGTTGCGTTCCTCGAGCAGGGTGCGGCGGGCGCGCTCCTCGACGGTGATACCGGTCTGCTCGACGAGTTGATGGCGGGCCTCACGGCGGCCGCGCAGGGCGGTGCCGAGGAGGACGACGACCGTGAACAGGGCCACCGCCACCTTGCCGGACGGTCCGTAGTTCGCGCCACCGATCACGCCTTGGACTGCATAGGTGAGCAGCGCGGTCAGCCCGAGCGCCTCGGCCGACACCCGGGTCGGCAGCCGCAGCGACAGCAGCAGCAGGACGATGCCGTGCGCGATCAGCCCGGGCGGTGCCCACGGCCAGCTCGGATCCCCCGAATGCGGGTCGTCGAGCAGGTGGTCCCGGGCGATCAGGGCGGTCACGACCGAGACCACCGTCGATGCCCACCACGCAGGCACCGGACGCCACAGCGCCAGGACCACCGCGAGGCCCTGCAGCACTGAGCACAGCATTGCGGCCTGCGCGCTGAACTGGTAGCGGTCGGCCAGATGGTCGACGTTGCTGACCGCCGAGCCGAACGCGGTCAGGCAGACCATGCCGTGGGGCAGCCAGCGCAGCCACACCGAGGGTGGCAGCGGCGCGGCGCGGGCCGTCCACAGATCGTCGCGCAGCATCCGCAGGACGCGGATCAGTTGCTCCCGCACTCCGTTCATCCGCCCCACCTAAGCACGGTCCGCCTCCCGCAGCTCCGACTTTTCCCTCAAGGCCTCGACGCGCACCACCCGCGTCCTGCCCGGGCTCGTGCCCGGGCCCTGCTCTCCACGGCTCTCGAAGCCGTGGAACGCCGCCCGGCACACGGCGAGGACTGCCGCGAAGACCGGCAGCCAGAGGAGCCGCGCGCCCACCCAGTCCAGGCCGTCGGGCACCGTGTGAAGGCCGGGCAGGCGGCCCGCCTGGAGGGTGGTGGTCGTGGTCGCCATGAGCGCGGTCTGATGCCAGAGGAATATCGTCATCGCCGACAGGTTCACCACCGCCACGGCCGCCCAGGCGACCGGTCTGCGCATCGTCCGCCGCAGCCGCTCGCGCAGCAGCAGGGCGGCGCCGCACTGGGCCAGACCGAAGGTGACGGCGGCGAGCGTCGGCGGGTCGAGGTTCGATACCGCCGCGCCGGGCACGCCGACCATCGACGCCGGATAGCCGGCCCAGGCCACGAGTAGCGCCGTCGCCACCGTCCCGGCCCCGCACAGGATCCAGCCCGCACGCCTGTGCTCGAGCTCGCCGCGTGTCCAGGCCGAGCCCACCGTGTACGGCACGAGCCAGCCGGCCGCAACGTTCACCCAGCCGAGCCATGACGGGCCGCCGAGCCCGAAGCGGATCAGGTCCACGTGCAGGACCACGGCCAGCGGCCACAGCGGGTTGAGTCGGGCCAGCAGCGGGGTCGCGACGGTGAGCATCGCGAACACCAGCAGGAACCACAGCGGTGACAGCGCCAGCTTCACCACGGTGTGCACGGTGGTGAAGGACGCGCCGCCGAGCAGGAGGCATGTCGAGGCCACCGTCCACAGCGCCGCCATGACGAGCACCGGTTTGAACAATCTGGCCAGACGGGCCCCCAGCCATGAGCGGTACGTGCCACCTCGCGCCCGGCCCGAGGCGTAGCTTCTGGTCGCCACGTGACCGCCCACCATGAAGAAGACCGCGAGTGTCTGGAACATCCAGGACACCGGGGCCAGCCACGGCATGTGGCCCAGCGGGCTCTCGGTACGCAAGGCGTCGCCGTCGACGACGAGAGCGGTCACCAGCCAGTGGCCGAGGACGACACCGAGGATCGCCGAGGCACGCAGGGCGTCGACGGCTCGGTCCCGGCCGGACGGGGTGGCCGCGTCGAGCCGGACGGCCGCTGAGCGGATGGCGGAGTACGGACGTAGGACGCGCCGCCTCCGAGGGCGGCCAGCGGTCATGTCACGCACGGGTGACCTCCGTGGTCTCACCGAGGACGATCCGGGCAAGGTTCGCCAGACTGACCGATCCTGGTCGGAAGTAGTCGCTGTGGCCGCCGCCGCCGGCGGAGAACACCCGGGCGCCGAAGCCGGGGGAAACGGGGTCGCTGCCGAAGCCGACCGTGGTTCCGAGCAGGTCGACCTCGATCTTCGGCACTTCCGCCACCCAGTCGCCACCACCGCGGGCCGCCCACACCCGTGCCCGGGTCCGAAGGCCCGCCACTGATTCGGTGCCCGCGCCCGGACTGGCGAGGAGGACCAGCTCCTCGATGTTCAGGCGGTCGGCGGCCCGCCCGCATACGACGGATCCGTACGAATGGCACAGGATGCTGATCCGGGTGTCCGGGCCGGTGATGCCACGCATGGTGCTCACGAACTCCCGTAGTTCCGGCGCCGCTTCGTCGGCCCGGCCGGGGGTGAGCGCGGAGGTGCTGACCGTGTCCGGAGTGGTGTAGCCGAGCCAGGCGACGACCGCGGTGTCCCTGCCGCCGGAACCCCGCTGGGCAAGTGCGTCGTGGACGGCCGCCGCCGAGGCGCGGAACCGCTCGTAGGTGTCCAGCGAGGTGTCGGCCCCGGGCACGAGCACGGCGACTCGGTGCGCGTGGGCCAGATCTCCGAACACCTCGGTCACCCGGCCGGAACCGCGGCCGTCGAAAGTGAGAAGTCTGCGGGAGGGCTGCGCGAGCGCATCGTCGGCCGAGGCACGGTGCAGGTCTCCGTGGGCGGCCGCCATGCGGGCCGCGGACTCGGCGTTGGCCCGGTTGGAGGCGTACGCGTCCTCCAGTGTCGACGCCGTCGGCACGGCGAGGTCGGCGGGGAACGGGGCGGGGATCCGCGGCCGGCTCGCGGCCGTGAGCGGCACGACGACAGCGGCTGCGACCAGGACGGCGAGCAGAGCACGAAGCCGTCGCCGGCCGCGAGTCGGTGGGCTGCCACGGCCCAGTGCCCGTCCGCGAGCCGGTTCGTTCACGGGAGGAGCCCCGCGCTTCTGCTGCGGCCCGCGTCCCTGTCGTCCCGCCACTCGTCCGTCGAGCCCCTGTGCGGCGAACCGCCCCTCGCGTACCCCCATCGGCACCAAGCCTCCCCGACCGCGCTGCCCGGCCATCGGGCGTCCTGGGAAGGGAAGTTACGGATCATCAGTCGTCGCCCGCGTCCCGCCGGGGAGGGGTCCTCGGAGGTAGCTCTCAGGTACTAGGGGTATGACGGGGGCTCCGGGCCGCGGGTCTGTTCCGCACCGCGATACTCGTCAGGCATGCGAGAAGCGCAACGCGCAGTGTTCCCGGTCCTTGCGTGCCCGCGCAGTCGGGTGTCGTGGGTGGAGGCAACCCGCCGATCGCGACCCGCCCCCCCCCGATGGTGTCGGCGCTTCACCGTCACGGTCGGAATCGCGCAGGTGGTCGGGGTTCGTGGTCGGCCCGACCGCAGACCCGACCAAGCCCGTTTCCGGATTCGTGGCTCCCCGTCAGAGCAGTGCGGGAGAGGTGCGCACGCCTCTCGAACGCTGCGTACCGGTGCGGCCTGCGCAGACGGTCGGGTGCGCTTGCGCAGTCCACTGCGCAAGCGCACCCGCGGCTGTGCGCACCACCCCGCGCGCAGCGCGCAGCGAGGGGGTGGAACGCGGGCTTGTCAGGGGGCGCGAGGGAGTCAGGACCACCCGTGGGATTCGGGGCGGCGGGCAGGCCCGGGCGGGGTCCGCCGTGGTCGCCGGGGGCATCTCGCGCGCCTACTCCTGCGCCTACTCCTGCGCCGGCCCTTGCGTCATCTCCTGCCCCCACCTGCCCGTCGGCCTCCGAACGCCGCAGCTCAGGCCGGGTATCGGCGGTGGTCGGGGAGCCGACATCCCCTCTGCTGCCCCTGCACCCCGCCTGAACGAGGAAGGAAGGAGGTGGGGCGGGCGTGGTCGCGGGGCAGGCGTCGGGGATCGGGGCCGGCGGGTGGCGTGGCGCGTCGGCGGGCCTCCGCGCACGGGCGCCGCGGCGCCCGCAGTCGCAGCGCCCGGAGCTGCAGCGCCCGGAGTCGCAGTGGGCGGCCGGTGCGGCCCCCTTTCCGCTCCGCTCAGGTGCCGCTCGGCAGACGTCGGCGACACGGCGCCGCGGCATCGGTTCCAAGCAGTTCCCGGGCGTGCTCACGCGCGCGATGGCCCGGGACGACACCCGTCATCGGCACCCGGGTCGGCCCTGCCGGACCGCGGCACGGGTCCGGTTCACAACGGCACCTGACGCACCGTCCCCTCCGAAGTGGCCGCCAGCACGGCCGTGTTCACCGAGGACGGGGTCAGGGCGAGGATCTGGCCCGGCAGGTCGACGGTCCTCACCGTGCTCCCGTCGGCCGCGTTCACCGCGTGCAGCCGGCCCCGCCAGCCGCCGGCCACGACCGTCGTTCCCATCGCGCACAGCACGAAGATCTCGTCGCCGTTCTCCCCGTCGGTCCGCCACACCGCCGCGCCCGTACGCGCCGCGTGGGCGTGCAGCACACCGGACGTGTCCCCGACGACGATCGTGTCCCCCACGCGCACGGGCGCCGTGACGACCGGCGCCCCCAGCGCCACCGACCAGCGCACGGACGCGTCGGCGGCAGAGAGGCAGTGCAGCCCGCCGCGGGAGTCGGCGACCACGACGGTCTCCCCGTCCGGCAGGGGCGCGGCGCGCGCGGGTGCCTCCAGGGTGAACGGCTCGGGCCAGGCCGGGGTGCCGTCCTCGTCGTTGAGGGCGAGCAGCCGGCGCCCGTGCCCGGTGAGGACGTACACCCGGTCGGGTCCCGCGATGACGGCCGTCGGGTCGGTCAGCGGAGCGCTGCGCCACCACACGAGGCGGGTGTGCGCGTCGAAGTGCAGGAGCGTTCCCTCGGGCTCGCACAGGAGCACGTTGTGCCCGTGCAGCAGGACCGGCGTGGCGGCGTTGCCGCCGGGTGTCACGGCCGACCAGCGGCGGGTGCGCTTCCGCGTGTCCCAGGCCTCCAGCCGGCCCGCGGCGTCCCGCACCAGGAGCAACTGCTCCCCGGCGCTCATCCGGAGCGGCGGCCGGTACCCGGTGTACCGGGCGATCGGAGTTCCGCCGGCGGCGTGCAGCCAGTGCAGGGCGCCGGTGCCGTCGGCCGCGGCCACCGCGCCGTCCTCGGTGGGCAGCACCGCGTGCGCCCAGTCCCCGACGTTCCGCGTCCAGCCCCGCCGGCCGGGCCGGAACGGCACCGTGAGTTCCGCCTCGTTGCCCACGCTGCGCAGGAAGACCTGGAGCTGGGCCCGGTGCTCCGCGAGGGTGCGCCGGACGCCTGCCGGCAGGTCGAGGGCGCCCGGCTCGCCGAACGCGCTCCGCAACTCGTCCAGGGACGGCCGGTCGTCGGCGTTCTCCGCGAGGCACGAGCCGATCAGTCCGCCGAGCCGGTCCCCGGCGAGCCCCGACAGGTCGACGGCGCGCTGCGCGCGGAGCCGGGCGCCCGGATACGGGGCGCGGCCGGTCAGTGCGAACAGCAGCACGGCGCCGATGCCGAACACGTCCGTGGACGCGCCCGTCGCCGCGAGGCCGTCGAGCTGCTCCGGCGCGCAGTAGTGGGGGTTGCCGATCGCCTGGTCCAGCGGGCGCGTCAGGCGCTGGCCGCGGATCCGGGTGAGGCCGAAGTCGATGATCCACGGACTGTCGTCGGTGAGCAGGATGTTGCCCGGATGCAGGTCGCGGTGGAGCAGCCCCTTGCTGTGCGCGGTGCGCAGCGTGTCGACGAGGTCGGCGCCCAGCGCGCGGACCGTGCCGGACGGCAGGGCCCCGGCGTGCGAGTCCACGACCCTGTAGAGCGACGGACCCGGCACGAACCGGGTCGCGATGGCGGGCAGGTCGCCGTTGTCGAACCGGAACGAGAGCAGTTCGGGGATGCCGGCCCCCGCGCACCGCGCGAGGGCCTTGCTCTCCTGGTGGAAGCGCTGGAGGTGCCCGGCATCGGCGGAGAACTCCTCCTTGAGGAGTTTCACCGCGGCCAGCGTGTACGGGTCGCCGCCGGGGTCCGCCGCCGGATCGGTGGCGCGCCGCCCGAGGTAGATGTGCCCGAACCCGCCGGTCCCGAGCCTGCCCAGCAGCCGGAAGCCGGCGGCCTCCACCGGGTCGGAGTCCCTCAGCTCGGTCACCGGCGCCACGGTGGGCATGGGCGCGGTCGGCTGCTCCTCCACGGCGCCGCCCCTCACTGCACCGACGCGGTGTCACGGGCGACGGCGGTGTGCGAGAAGCCGATGCCGCACAGGACGGTGGACTTGCCCAGCTCGCACGACCCGGAGTCGGTGAGGCGCGCGGCGGCGGCCCGTACGGGTTCGCGTACGCAGTCCAGGACGAGGACCTGGCGGCCGGACACGACGCTCCCGCGGACCTTGATCCGGGCCCGCACGTCGGCCACGTCGACGTCCATGGTCAGCGAGCGGCCGCTCAGCGGCCGGTGGACGCGCTCGCCCGACGGCAGGTCCGTGACGACGAGCGTGCCGGACATGACGGGGTTGCCCCTGCGGCGCAGCACCCACACCGCGAGCCCTGCGAGCAGGAGCACCAGGATGACCAGGGGGTAGAGCCACCCCGGCGGCTGTCCCGGGACCGTGCCCTCCAGCCGGACCTCCGCCGAGTCGGTGCCGTCCACGCGGAAGGCCGGGTAACCGAGCGCGCCCCGCACGGTCGGCGTCCAGGACGACGTGACGTCCGCGGTGAGGGTGAGACCGGCGCGGAAGGGGCGGGACGACCAGGTCAGCGAGGTCCGCGCGTCCTGCCGCCAGGTCAGGACGACGTCGTAGTGCTCGGACTTGCCCGCCCGGAGCGTGATCGGCCGGCTCGGCAGCCCCTCGGCCGTGACCGCGGGCCCGCCCTCGCGCGCGGTGGTGCCCAGGCTCACGCGCAGCGGCACATGGCGGGTTCGGGAGGTGACGGTGACGCGTACCTTCTCGCGCCGCACGCCGGTGCGGTCACCCGTGTCGAGCGTCGGGGCGCGGGACCCGGCGGCCTCTGCGCCCCGCCCGGACACGGTCAGCCGGACCCCGGCCCCCTTGTCCTCGCGCAGCTCCTTGACGGCCTTGTCCATCCGGATCTGGTCCTTGGCGGTGTCCAGTTGGGAGTCCAGCTCGGCGACGCCCTCCGGCAGGATGCGCGGGGTGGGGAAGACCGCGCCCAGCACGTCGGAGATCTTCGTGTCGTCGGTGAGCGGCAGACCGTATCCCGCGACGAGGCGATCGTGCCCGAGCGCGCGGTACCGCTCCTGGAGCCGCTTCCAGTGCGGCGTTCCCAGCTCGCCGTAGTGGCTGTCGGGCGCGTCGATCGCCCCGTCGGTGAGCAGCAGCACGGCGGCGACCGGCGTGCGGCTCTTCCGGAGCTGCTGCTCGGCGGCCTCCAGGGCGCTGCCCGGGTCGCTGGCCGTCTCCTCGGCCTTCCCGGGCAGTTCCCCGGCCGCTCCCCGCGCGTCCTCGGCCTTCTTGAGGGGTTCGACGACGCTGACGGAGCGACCGAAGGCGATCACGGTGACCTGGTCGTCCGGGGCGAGTCCCGACAGGAACGTGCCGAGCCGCTTCTTCACGGTGTCGTACAGCTTCGCGCCGCCCGGCCCCTTGTCGTTCATGGACGAGGAGGTGTCGACGAGCACGGCGTAGGTGGCGGGTACCTCGTCGACGCCGAGGTCCTGGCCGATGCGCTCCGCGGTGGGCGGCTCGGGCCCGTCGGCGCCGTGGGCGGCGGAGGGGCCGAACAGCAGGGCGGCGGTGAGCAGGGCCGCTGTCGCGGCCGCGCGCGGCCGGCGCCGCGCGGATGACGATGTGGGCATGGCGGGGCACTCTCCCTCGGGGACACCGGGCGGTGTCGGGTGGGCTGGCGGTGGGGCGGTGGGCGGGGACTGGGGGAGCGGGCCGGGGCAGCCCTGTTCAGTAGCGGTTCACGTGCATGTCGTTGAGGTGCTGCAGGCGCTGCTGGATCGTGTCCCGCCGCAGGGTCTCCTTGCGGATGGCCTTGACCGCCTCGGTCTCCTGGTCCCGCAGGTCGTTCGTGACCGCCGTGTAGTACAGCGGCCACAGCAGTTCGGAGACCCGGCCGCGGGACAGCTCCCGTTCCAGCGCCAGCCGTTCGGCGGGGCCCGTCGGGTCCTCGCGGTCGCGGTGGGCCCGCAGGAAGGCCTCCAGCAGGTTGAGCAGCGCGGTGCCGGGACTGCGGTGCCTCTTGGCCCAGGCGGTCACGGGTTCGCACAGGTCGGGGGTTCCCACTCCGGCCCGGCGCGCCGTGCGCAGCCGTCCCGCCAGCTCGTCCGTGGTGAGTTCGCTGTTGCCCACGGCGTCGCGCAGCGCGTACAGATGAGTGACGTTCTTGAGCGACGGCAGCGAGGTGGCCAGCCGTGTCAGCCATCGCGCGTCCTCCTCGTCCGCGCGCCAGTCGCGGCGTTCCAGGAGCGCCGCGACGGCCTCGCCGGTGAGTCGGCACAGTGCGGGGTCGGTGGGCGCCTGCACCAGCCGTTCGGTCACGGCACGGGCGGTCGCGCCCGGCCGCCGGTCCTTCGCGACGCACAGGAGTTCACGCAGCAGGTTCTCCCCGGCGACTGCCCTGTCCCGCTGGCGCAGCCCCTTCAACTCCCGGCACAGAGAGGTGGAGTACGTGTCCAGCAGCGCGTGCGACGGGTCGTCGCCGTGGTGCCCCGCCGCTGCCGTCAGCGGCTCGTCGGCCAAGGCGCACAGCAGGTCCCAGCGGGCCTGGGACTGCGGGGTGAGCACGGCGTACGGGCCGTTGGCCAGTACGTCACGCAGGGGCGCGGACTCGGCCTCCCAGGACGAGGCCGCGCCCCTGCGCAGCACCCGGCCCGTGCCCAGCGGCGACAGCACTTCGCAGAGGTCCCCGAAGAACTCCTGGCCCAGTACGGGCTCGCCCCTGCCGCAGGCGACCGCCAGGTCCAGCAGGCGTGCGGCGGCCTCGGGATTCTTGGCGGCCCAGCGCTGCGGGGGCGGCCAGAGCGACGCGGAGGGCCCCAGCAACAGGTCCCGCAGCAGCGGCAGTTCGGCTCCGCCCTCCGGGCCGGTACCGAGCCAGTCCAGCCAGGCGACGACGGTGGCGACGGGCTGTGCGCCCCGAGCGGCGCCGCGCAGCAGGCCGTGCGCCAACTCGGGCCGTGAGGCCAGGGTGCCGCGGGTGAACGGCATGGTGTCCGGTGCGAACGGCTGGAGCGACGGCAGCAGTTGGAGCACGGAGGTGATGTCGACGCCTTCGCCGGACGCGTCGGGCAGGGTGACGAGGTGGGCGACGGCGCGGTCGACGACGTCCCGTTGCGAGCCGTCCCGCGCGGTGGCGCCCAGCAGGCTGCCGACCCGCTCCTGCACGGACGAGAGGTCGCCGGCCCGCAGGTCCTCGGCGAGCCGCTGCCGTACGAGGGCCGCGATCTGCGGATCGTCCAGGTGCGTCGAGAGGGACGAGATGTCCGTCGACGGCCCGGACAGCTTCGCCCGCGACATGACCTTGGCGGTGCTGCGGTGGGTCTGCGGATCGCGCAGGAAGCCGTCCAGCACCTCGGGCGCGACCGGCTGGCCCCGCAGCGCCCGCGCCTCGACGGCGAGCCGGTCGTCGAGGGCGCTGAGGAGCTCGTACGCCTGCCGGGCCGGTGTCAGCCGGGCCGCGTCGTCCCGGGCGTCGAAACCGATCGCGTCGGCGAGATGGTTCAGCACGGTGGGGCCGCCGCGCGACTCCCAGGCGTGGATCAGCAGGTCGTGGTACTCGCGCGCCGCGGGTGAGAGCACGTCGACGGCCGGTGGCACGGCCTGCCAGGGCACGCATTCGACGTCGACGGCGGGGCGGCCCCACGAGAGCTGGATGCGGTGGTTGGCCCCCGACGACGTGGCGGTGGCGGCGGAGACCTCGGCCCGGAGCGCGTACGGCAGCATGGCGGCGATGTTGTCCAGGAGCCGCAGCCGTTCCAGGGCGTCCTCCTCGGTGCCTCCCGTCACCACCACGGGGCCGTCGAGCAGTCGCGCCGCGACGGCGGCGTGCCAGCGCAGCACGTTCGTGGACAGCGTGGAGCCGTCGGTGGAGGTGAACACCTCGTCGACCTCGTGCACGAGGTGCTCGTCGTCCCCGATGGCCAGTTCGACGGCACCGCCCGAGGCGGTGAGACCCGGCTGCTCCGCCTTCGGATGCCGCTGCTCCGGCACCAGCGCGCCGGCTCCCAGCGCCACCCCCAGCGCGGCGCGGGCGAGGGACGTCCAGCCGAGTCCGCGGACGGCCGCCTCCTCGTACGGCACCCACACGTGGGTGATCCGGTTGATGGGCCGGTTGTGCACGTCGGTGCTGTCCGTGCCGTGCAGCACGTAGACGCCGAGGGCCAGTTGGCCGTCGGGCATGAGGCGGGGACCGATGGTGATCCAGGGGAGGGTGTCGGTGGGTGCGGGCGTACCGGGGGACCAGTGCTGGATCGCCTCGTTGTACGCGCTGTGCCACTCCGCCGGGCAGGCGGAGATGACGTGGTAACCCTGCCGGCTGGGGCGCTTGCCCCAGACCGCCCAGCCCGCGGTCAGTCCCGTGCCGGTGGACGACATGGGCGGGTTCTCCTTTCTCGTCCGGGAGTTCCGGAGGCTGAGGGCGTCATCCCCGCTGGGACAGGCCGCGGAGGAACAGGAACGGCTCCATGACGTTGACGGGCCGGGGCGGCGCGGCGAAGCGGACCTTGTTCTCGACGGGGTTGACCAGCGAGGGGTTGTCGAAGTCGAAGCCGTGCTCGGGGTTCACCCAGAAGCCGACCGCGGAGCACACGAAGTAGCCCACGCGCTCCGGTACGAAGTAGCGCTCGATCTGGGTCCTGACCTCGCCGAGGCTGCCGTGCGGGAACCGGTCGCACAGGTCGTCGAAGAGCTGCTTGGCGTCGATGGCCTCGGGCTGCCCGGTACGGGGGTTGAGCCGCACGTTCGCGGTCTCGCAGGCGAACCGGAAGACCTCCTCGTCGTCGAACTTGGCCAGGCAGACCGCGATGCTGTGCGGCAGCCGGTGGCCGTCGCGCCTCTTGCGGATGGCGACCTCGGTCGCCACGCCGTCGAGGACCTCGGTGAAGAAGTCAGCGCTCTGCCGCTCGTCGTCGTCGACGGGGCCGTTCTCGCCGTTGACGCGCCACTCCCGGGCCGCGTCGAGCACGTAGACCATGCCCCGCGAGTCGGCGAGGTCGGCGATGAGCTTGGGCCCGAGGAGCGCCCCCATGTCGGTACGCAGGTCGAAGGCCTCGCCCGGCATGTCGCGCAGGGTGACGCGGAATTCGAGGACCTCGGGCGGCACCGTGCCGCTCCGCCGCCACCTGCGCCTCGCGCCCTTGGTGGAGTACGGGGTTCCCGACACGTCGCCCACCAGGGTGAGTTGGATGGGGCGCTGCACCTCCTGGGTGGCGCTGGGGAACACCCGCTCCCGGTAGAAGGTGTGCGCGAGGTCGTTGAGGTACTGCTTCGACACGTGGTCCTCGGGGAAGACGTTCCACGCGCCGTACTGGGGGTCCAGCACCGCCCGCGTGAGTGCGGCCAGCAGCGTGGACTTGCCGCTGCCGATGCCTCCCCAGAGGGTGATCGAGGACCCCGCCGCCGTCCCCTCCGCGGCTGCGGCGACCGCCGCGTCCTCGGGCGCCGCGACGGGCGGCTCCGCGTCCCTGGTCCGCTCGGGCCGCGGTGCCGCGTCCCTGCTCCGCTCCGGCCGGGGCGCGGGCACGGTGCGCTGGAGGTGCACGGGCTGCTGCTCGACGGCGTCCGCGCCGGTGTCCTCCTGGACGGGGAACACCGCGGGGCCGGGTGCCGCGGGCGGCCCGGGCAGTGCGACGGGCTGGTCGAAGACGGCGTACGGGCTCTTCTTGCCGGTCTCGGCCCGGCGCCGCGCCCCGTTCTGCGGCTGCGCGTCCTTGGTCTCGTCCTGGTCGTTCATGTTCCCCCTGGGTCCGGAGGCCTCCGGGGTTCCGGAAGCCCTGGTCGTGCGTCTGTGCCGCTCGTCATGCCGTCCAGGACGACGGATGGGCGAGCCATGATTCGGAGGGGCCGGCGGCTCCGACGAGCATCGGGGGCGGGGTGCCGTCCCCGGACCGCCGGGTGGAGGAGAGCAGCGTCTCCACGACCCGCTCCGGGCTGTCCCCGACGGTGAAGAAGCCCTGCCGGCCGAAGTGCGTCCAGGCCCGGCGCGCCCACTCGGCCACGAGGGGTTCCGCGTCCTCCGCCATCCAGTCGGGTGGGTCCACCAGCGCCAGGCAGCGCAGTTCCTGCTGATGGCGGAGGACCGCCAGCGAGGACTCCCAGTCGAACCGGTCGGGGCAGACCCGGACCCGCGCGCGCCGCCGCACGGCCTGCGGCGGTCTGCCGTACGGATGCGGCGGCCGGGCGCCCACGACGAGCAGCACCCGCAGGCTGTCCGGACGCCACTGCCGGTGCCACGTGTGCAGTTCGTCCGGCACGTGTTCGAGGCCCGTGGCGAAGTCGTGGTGCAGCGGGCTGTGCTGCCAGTCGGCGAGCAGCCGCGCGGCGGCCTCCGCGTCCCGCAGGCCCGCGCTGTAGTGGATCGGCGTCCGGTCGCCGGGCCCCGCCAGCGGACGGTGGTCCCGGTAGCCGATCAGCCCGACCCGCAGCGCGTGCGCGTCGGGTACGGCGGCGTCCGTGGCGCTGATGACGGCCTGGGCCCGCTTGAGCCGGTCCGCCAACTGCGCCTCCCCGTCGCCGCGTCGGCCGGCGGTCTCGACGGCCACCACCAGGTCGACGGGCTGTGGTGCGTACAGCCTGCGGGGCAGGTGGCGGACGACCAGGTGCCAGGGCGTGGTCTCCGGATCGTGCGCGCCGTCGAACAGCAGCCCCATGCGTCCCGGGGCGTCGAGTCGGTAGCGCAGCGTGGTCTGCGCGCCGACGGGAAGCACGACGCGGTCCGCCCGTACGGGAAGCCAGTCGGCGGGTTCGTCCGCCGGGCGGGCGGTGACGACGAAGGCGCTGTGCCGCGCCGGGGCGCCCGCGGAGGGCGGTCGCGCGACCCGGACCTCCGCCACCGGCGGCTGTCCGTCGGCGGACCCGGGCCCGGCGGACGTGCTGCCGGCCGGGAAGAGGGGTGTCCGGGCGAGATCCACCGCTCCCGTCGAGCCGTCCACGCGCGTGGCGACGAACCACAGGGCGCGGCGCAGGGGAGCGCCGTCGAGCAGGTCGACCGGGCCGTGCCGCGGCCATCCGACGGGAAGGCGCAGCCACAGGATCGCCGGCCGCAGGGCGTCCACGCGGGCCGCCGCGTCCTCGACCGCGGTCCACTCCGCCGCGCGGACGACCACGACGAGGGGTTCGCTGGTGCGGGCCGGTGCGGGACGGGGGAGCGGCGCGCTCCGGAGCGCACGGTCCACAGCGTCCCCGATATCCTCCGAAGTTCGAATTCCCCGGGCAATCGCGAACAGGTGTCCTATTCGATTTTCTCCGGCGCGGGTTTCCGGTGTTTCTCGTGTTTTCCGGGAGCCGTCGGGAACATCGGCGTGATCCCCGTTCCACTCCGCCTCGAAAAGAAGGGTGGTGTCGGGGAGTCCGTCGTCGGCGCCGCACCAGAGGCGGCTCACGCGCACTTTCTCGCAGCCGATTTCCACGACGGTCGCCGCATTGATCTCGCCCCCGACGAGGGCGGTGCTGAGCCACCCCAGTCCGCGGGTGCGCCGGCGCTCGCCCCTTCGCGCCTCCGCGCGCCCGAGGGCGGTCCGCCATGCCGTGGCCGAATGCCGCTCGAACCCGGGAAGCTGCCGCCCGAAGGTGCGTTCGGCCAGTTCGAACGACGGATCGATGGGCGGGGTGCCCGCCCCGTCGCGCAACGCGTGCAGCGCCACCGCGACCTGGGCGGCGGCCGTCAGGTCGTCCGTACCTGTCGGCGCCCCGCTGTTGTGCTGCGTTCTCACGTGCCCCCCGGAACGCGGCAACCGTCTGGGACGTGCGGCCGCGTTCTCACATAATCGAACGACTGGCGTCATGCTCAACTCGAAAATACGTGCAGGAAAGGCGAAGGTCCGATGGTGTGCATTGTGGGACCTTCGTGAAGTCGTACGTTACCCCAGGCATGTGGCGCAATAGCGCCCATTCATGAAAAGTCGCACCGGCTGCGCGCCGGGCCGAAAGAACCAACTCGCCCGTCGCGGTCGGAGACTTCGTGCCGCGCGGAACGCGGTGGAGGGCGAACCGTGCGCGCCTCGACGCGAGTCGCCGGGCCGGGCCGGGCCCGCACCTCACGTACCGCCGTCCTTCACGTGGGCGCCACGCGCCCCTTCCCTGACGTTTGTTGCTCTTGGAACACTCCTTTCGCGCAGCTTCCCGCACATCCGCCCCGTCGACAGTCCCCCGCACCACCCGTCAGGACGAGAGGCCACCCATGACCGAAGTGAACCGACGCCGATTCCTCCAACTCGCGGGCGGCATGGCCGCGTTGACCGCGCTGTCGGAGAGCATCGCCAAGGCTGCCGCGATACCCGCCGGCCATCGCCGGGGAACCATCGAGGACGTCGACCACATCGTGGTCCTGATGCAGGAGAACCGGTCCTTCGACCACTACTTCGGCTCCCTCAGGGGCGTCCGGGGCTTCGGCGACCCGCACCCGGTGACGCTCGACAACGGCCGGTCCGTGTGGCACCAGCCCGACGGCACGGGCAAGGACCTGCTGCCGTTCCACCCCGAGGCCGACGACCTCGGCATGCAGTTCCTGGAAGGGCTGCCGCACGGCTGGTCCGACGGCCACGCCGCCTACAACGGGGGCAAGTACGACAACTGGGTCCCGGCCAAGGGCGCCACCACCATGGCGTACCTGACGCGCGAGGACATCCCGTTCCACTACGCGCTCGCCGACGCCTTCACCGTCTGCGACGCGTACCACTGCTCGTTCATCGGCTCGACCGACCCGAACCGCTACTACATGTGGACGGGGCACACGGGCAACGACGGCAGGGGCGGCGGCCCCGTCCTCGGCAACGACGAACTCGGCTACGACTGGACGACGTACCCCGAGCGGCTCGAAGCGGCCGGCGTCTCCTGGAAGATCTACCAGGACATCGGCGACGGACTGGACGCGGCCGGCTCCTGGGGCTGGATCGCCGACCCGTACCGCGGCAACTACGGCGACAACTCGCTCCTCTACTTCAACAAGTACCGCGACGCCCGGCCCGGCGACCCCCTGTTCGACAAGGCCCGCACCGGCACCGACGCGCGCAGGGGCGAGGGGTTCTTCGACCGGCTGCGGGCCGACGTGCGGGGCGGCACGCTTCCGCGGATCTCCTGGATCGCGGCCCCCGAGGCGTTCTCCGAGCACTCCAACTGGCCCTCGAACTACGGCGCCTGGTACATCTCCCAGGTGCTGGACGCGCTGACGTCCGACCCGGCCGTGTGGGCGAGGACGGCCCTGTTCATCACGTACGACGAGAACGACGGCTTCTTCGACCACGTCGTGCCGCCCCAGCCGCCGCGGTCCGCGGCCCAGGGCAGGTCGACCGTGGACGTCGGACTCGACGTGTTCGGCGGCAGCGCGACCCACACCGCCGGGGTGTACGGACTCGGCCCACGCGTGCCGATGCTCGTGGTCTCGCCCTGGAGCAAGGGCGGGTTCGTCTGCTCCGAGACCTTCGACCACACGTCGATCGTCCGGTTCATGGAGCGCCGCTTCGGGGTCGAGGAGCCGAACATCTCGCCCTGGCGGCGGGCCGTCTGCGGCGACCTCACCAACGCCTTCGACTTCAGCCGCAGGGACGCCGGCACGCCCGCGCTCCCCGACACCGACGGCTACGAACCGCCGGACGGCGACCGCCACCCCGACTACCGGCCCACACCGCCCGCGAACCCCGCGCTGCCCCGGCAGGAACGCGGACTGCGGCCCGCCAGGCCGCTGCCCTACGCGCCGCGGGCCGACGGCTCGGTGGACCCGGCGACCGGGAGGATCACCCTGACCCTCGCCTCGGGGAGGAAGGCGGGAGCGGCCTTCCACGTCACCGCGGGGAACCGTGCCGACGGACCCTGGACCTACACCACCGGGGCCGGGCACAGCGTCTCGGACACCTGGGACTGCGCGCACTCGGAGGGTTCGTACGACCTGACCGTGCACGGGCCGAACGGCTTCCTGCGGACCTTCAGGGGACCGGGCGGAGCGGCCGGGCCCGAGGTCACCGCGCGGCACACCGGCGACGACGTCGAGCTGACCCTCACCAACCGGGGCTCCACCGCCGTGAACCTGAGGCTCACCGACGGCTACGGCGGCAGGCCGCGCTCGGTCCGGGTGCGGCCCGGCGCCACCGTGCGGCACACCGTGGACCTGTCGGCGAGCAGACGCTGGTACGACGTCACCGTCGTGTCCGACGCCGACCGTTCCTTCCTGCGCCGCTTCGCCGGACACGTCGAGAACGGCCGGTCCGGGGTCAGCGACCCGGCCATCGCCGCCGTCCGGCGGGAGGGATGAGTCCCGCATGACCCGTCCTGTCAGGTACCTGCGGGCCCGGGGTAGTGTGCCCCGGTGACCACGCATTCGAACACACCTGCAGGCTGGTATCCGGATCCTCAGGGTGCGCCGCAGACGCAGCGCTACTGGGACGGCGCCCAGTGGACCCAGCACACCGACGCGGGCCGGCAGGGCCAGGCCCCCGCGCAGCCCGCCCCGCACGTCCCGCAGCAGGCGGCCGGCCCCGATCCGCGTGTGCAGAAGCAGGTGCACCAGCAGGCCGGGGTCGCGCCCCACGCGGCCGGCGGCGGCTCCCTGTTCACCGAGCCGGTCCTGGTGGTGAACCAGAAGGCCAAGCTGATCGAGCTGACCAACGAGTACAAGGTCATGGACCAGCAGGGCAACCAGCTCGGCTCCGTGGTGCAGGTCGGGCAGAGCGTCCTGAAGAAGGTGCTGCGCTTCTTCGCCAGCCTCGACCAGTTCATGACGCACAGGCTGGAGATCCGCGACGCCCACGGCACGCCGCAGCTCCTGCTGACCCGGCCCCGGAAGTTCCTCAAGTCGCGTGTCGTCGTCACGCGTCCGGACGGTACGCCGGTCGGCGAGATAGCCCAGCAGAACATGTTCGGGAAGATCAACTTCGCGATCACGGCCAACGGGCAGCAGCTCGGCGCGGTCAAGGCGGAGAACTGGCGGGCGTGGAACTTCGCGATCGTCGACCACACGGACAACGAGGTCGCCCGGATCACCAAGACCTGGGAGGGGCTCGCCAAGACGATGTTCACGACCGCGGACAACTACGTCCTGCAGATCCACTACCAGCTGCCCGAGCCCCTGCTGAGCCTCGTGGTGGCGACGGCCCTCACGGTCGACACCGCGCTCAAGCAGGACTCGCGCGGTCTGGGCTGACCGGGCGCACACGACGGGGGCGGGCCGGAACGCGCTGAGCGTTCCGGCCCGCCCCCGTCGTACGGTCCGTCAGTGCGCCGTGAGGTGCCCGGGCGAGGGCGAGGGCGAAGGCGGTGCCGGCTGCCGGACGGTCGGCGACGGCTCGGAAGGGGCCGGCCCGGGGTCCAGCGCGAGGACTGCGGCCACCGGATGCTCGTCGCCGGGGTCCGCACCCCGTGTTCCGGCCGCCATGGCCGCCCCGGCTGCCCCCGCCGTCCCGGCCGTCCCGGCCGCCGGCTCCGGCGCCCAGCGCGACAGGGTCACCACACCGCACGCCGCGACCGCCGCCCCGGCCAGGGCGAGCAGCAGTCCCGGGGCACCGCCCCGGAGCCGTTCGCCCAGCAGGGAGAGGCCGATCACGGCGGCGGCCAGGGGGTTGGCCAGCGTGACCACCGAGAGCGGCGCGCCCAGGCCGCCCTTGTACGCGGTCTGCGAGAGCAGCAGGCCGCCCGCCGCGAAGAGCGCCACCAGCAGGGCCACGGCGACCACCTCGACGCCGAGCAGCGGACCCGAGCGGTCCGTCGCGGCGACGGTGACGGTCTGCGTGAGCGCGGACGCCACGCCCGAGGCGACCCCGGACGCGCCCGCGTGCCGCAGACCGGGACGCGCCCGCCGGGTGAGGGCGCCGATGAGAGCCGCCGTCACCCCCGCCACGGCCAGCGCCTCGGGAACGCTCAGCACGTCGTCGGGCGCCGGCCCCGAGGCGGTGACGAGCAGCGCGGCGAGCCCGGCCAGTGTCAGTGCCGTACCGCGCCACTCCACGGCGCCGACCCGGCGCCCGGCCATCCGGGCGCCGAGCGGCACCGCGGCGACCAGGGTGAGCGCCCCGAGCGGCTGGACCAGGGTGAGCGGTCCGTACTTGAGGGCCGCCACGTGCAGCAGCGCGGCCGCCGCGTTGAGCCCGACCGCCCACCACCAGGCGCCGCTGCCGAGCAGGCGCAGCACTCCGGGGCCGGCGGTCCGGGCGGCCAGCCGCTCCTGGGCCACCGCCGCGGCCGCGTAGGCGACGGACGAGAACAGGGACAGGACGACGGCGGCGAGGGTGGCGCTCATCGTCCCGCTCCCACGAGCTCCGGGCCCCTGGGCGTGGCGGGCCCGCCGGAGCCGCTCCGTACGGGCGCCGCGGTGCCCCTCCCGCCGGCCGCGACCCCGCCGTGCCGCGCGGCCGGCAGCGGCGGGCGGATCACCGCGAGCGCGGTGCCGAGCAGCGCGGCGGCCACGATCGCGTCGAGCCAGTAGTGGTTCGCCGTGCCGACGATCACCAGCAGGGTGAGCAGCGGGTGCAGCAGCCACAGCCACCGCAGCCGCGAGCGCGTCGCCACGATCAGGCCGACCGCCACCATCAGCGCCCAGCCGAAGTGCAGGGACGGCATCGCCGCGAACTGGTTCGACAGCGGGTCGGCCTCCGGGGAGGCGCCGTAGACCGTGGGTCCGTAGACCTGACCGGTGTCGACCAGTCCCGTCGCGGCGAGCATCCGCGGCGGCGCGAGCGGGAACGCGAGATGGCAGACAAGTGCGGCCGCGGTCACCACGGCCAGGACCCGGCGGGCCCATACGTAGTGCCCGGGCCGCCGGAGGTACAGCCAGACCAGGAAGGCCGCGGTCGCGGGGAAGTGGACCGTCGCGTAGAAGGTGTTGGCCCCGTGCACGAGGGTGTCGCCGTGCAGCAGCGCGGACTGCACGCCGCGCTCACCCGGCAGGTGCGCGGCGCGCTCCAGGTCCCACACCCGGTGCGCGTTGCCGAGGGCCTCCGGGCCGTGGCCGGTGGCCAGCTGCCGGCCGAGCTTGTAGACGAGGAAGAGTCCCGCGACGAGCAGGACCTCACGGACGAGGGGCGGCCGCCGTATCGCGGTGGTCCCCTTCTGCGCAGGCTCGGATCGCCATTCCATCCCCGGCCCCTTTGCTTGACGGTCTCACGTGTACTGATGCGTGGTGAGCCCAGGAGCGGATCCACTCGACGGATGGGGTGGGTCCGCTCCACGGCTCATCGGTACGCCAGTGTACCGATACGTTCGCGTTCCGGTACACTGGCGTATCGATAGGGCGTACGCCACACTGGGTACGCCACCGGGAAGCGGACCTGGCACCGGCACGAGCGAGGAGAAGCGCCATGACGTCGCAGGCAGCGGACGGACCGGAGACGGTCGCCGCCTCGCGCCGCTCCAAGATCACGCCCGAGCGTGAGCAGGAGTTCTTCGACGCCGTGCTCGACCAGATCCGCGCCTGCGGCTACGACGCGCTCACCATGGAGGGCATCGCCGCCAGCACCCGGTGCAGCAAGTCGACGCTCTACCGGCAGTGGCGTACGAAGCCGCAGTTCGTGGCCGCCGCGCTGAGGGCCAACCACTGCCCCAAGTTCATCGGCATCGACACCGGCTCGCTCGCCGGCGACCTGTGCGCCGCCGCGCGCGCGGCGGGGGAGCGGTCCGACGAGGACACGCGCCTGCTGCAGGCGCTGGGCCAGGCCATCGTGCAGGACGAGGAGCTCCAGTGCGCCCTGCGCGACGCGCTGGTCGAGCCGGAGCTGGGCGCGCTGCGGGAGATGGTGCGGCGCGCGGTCGACCGGGGCGAGATCGCCGCCGACCACCCGGCGCTGGAGTTCGTGCCGGCGCAACTGCTCGGCATCATGCGCGTACGGCCCGTCCTGGAGGGCCGCTACGCGGACGCGGACTACCTGGTCCGCTATGTGGAGGCGGCCCTGCTGCCCGCGCTCGGACTGTCCGGGCCCACCTGAGACCCAGGCCGCCGTCCACGGGATGACTGGACGGTGACCTGCTCGCGCCGCACCGTGGGGACGGGGGCGGCGCGCACCGCCCGGCCGGGTGGGGTTCCTCTTGAGCGGAGAGGCGCCCCACCCGGCCGTCCGGCGTTCCGG
Source organism: Streptomyces fructofermentans (assembly GCF_014651055.1). Classification (GTDB taxonomy): domain Bacteria; phylum Actinomycetota; class Actinomycetes; order Streptomycetales; family Streptomycetaceae; genus Streptomyces; species Streptomyces fructofermentans. Next base: position 351,921 of record NZ_BMWD01000002.1, on the reverse strand, counting down.
GGGCCGTGGAGGGGCGCGGCGGACCGGCGGCGGACCGGCGGTCGGGCGCGTACGGGGCCGTCGTGGAGGAAGCCGGTTCCCGGCCCCGGCGGGGCGGTGCTGGGGCCGGTACTGCGGGGCCGGGGGGAGACCGGCCGCCGCGGTGTCGGGCGGCGGCCGTCCTCCCGGTTCCGGTCCGGTGGTCAGACGTCCTGTCCGCTGCCGGCGACGGCGGACTTCTTGATGCCCTTGGTGATCTCGTCGATGACGGACTGCTTCGGCGCCTTCGCGCCGACGTCGATGCCGAACCGCACGACGACGATCCGCTTCGCGTCGGCAGGCGCGGGGAAGGCCAGCGACTCGACGTAGCCGTCGGCGCCCTTGTCCGTGACCACCTTCCAGCGGACCGCGTAGCCCTTCTGCCCGGCCACCGTCACGGCCCTGGAGGACAGCTCCTGGTGCGAGGTGAGGCCGCCGTAGCTCTTGCCCCCGTACGACTCCTCGGCGTTCTTCGCGATGTCCTCCTTCGCGGCGGCCTCCGCCGTCGTCGCCTTCAGCTCAAGCGCGAGCGCGGGGGCGGAGTAGGCGCCGCCGCGGGTGCAGGTGGCGGAGGTGTCGCCGGGGCATTTGTACGAGTCCTTGGACGTCACCTGCGCGCCCACCTGGAGGGGCCCGCCGCTCCAGCCGTCCGGAACCGGCAGGCTGATGCCGTTGACGGGGTCCGCGGCGAAGCCGTCCTCGGAGGGCAGCGGCTGCGGCGAACCGCTCTCGCCGCCGCCGGGGCCGCCTTCCGGACCGTCCTCCTGGCCCGGGGGGCCGCCCGGCCGGGTGGGCGTCGGCCGGGCGTCGTCCCGGCCGCCGCCCGAACCGCCGTCGGCGGTCAGGGCGTACACACCGCCGCCGATGCCCGCGAGCACGGCCACGGCCGCGGCGACGGCTATCGCCGTGCGCACCCCGCGGCGCCCGCGGGGCGGGGCACCGGGGTACGTGGCGCCGGGCGCGTACGCCGGGGGACCCCATGCGGCGGCCGAGTCCGCGGGGCGCGTCTGGTCAGTCCATGCCCTGCCGTCCCACCAGCGCTGGGTCGCGGGGCCGTTGATCGTCTGCCCGGGGTCGGGGTACCAGCCGGGGGGAGTCGCCTGCGTCATGGGTCCACCGTATGAGGCGTGGGTGAAAGCCGGATGAGAGGACCCCGGTCTTCCGCACTTCGTGACCTTCCGGGGCGCACCGGAGCCGGACCCCGGAGCCGGTTGCAGGGCTTGTGCCTGTGTCCCTGCCACCGCCTGCGCCGGCGTCCGTGCCTGCGCCCGTGCCCGTGCCTGTGCCTGGGGTCGTGCCTTTGTCTGCGGCCGTGGTGCCTGCGCCGCCCGTACCTGTGGCAGTGGGGCCTCCGCCGAGCCCGTGTCCGGGTTCGGGCTCGGGTGGCCCCGGAGCCCGGAGCCCGGAGCCGTAGCCCGGAGCCCGTAGCTGTAGCCCGGAGCCGGAGCCGGAGCCGGCGGCGAGGTCGGAGCCTGGTGCGGGGCACCGGGGACTGATTCCGGTGCCGGGCCCCGCGTACCCCGCGGTGCCGGTGCGCCCGGGACGGCTTGGCCGGCGGCTCCCCCGCCCGGGCGGCGGCCGGGAATCCGTACCCCCGACCGCTCCTTCTGACGGCCCGTCACCCGCTGCCGCGCCGGTCGGCGGCGGGACTCGTCGCCTTCGCGCCGCGGCAGTCACCCGTCGCGGCAACAGGTGACGCGACGGGGCTCCACGGCGGCGCCCGGAGGGCTAGGCTCGATGCCTGTACGTCGTTTGGGCGACCTGGGGAGGTAGCGGGATGACGGAGGCACGGCCGGGGACGGCCGCCTCGGCACCCCTCTGGGAGCGCGACGCGGAACTCGCCGCCGTCGCCGAGGCCGTCGACGCCCTGTGCGCGGGATCCGCCGCCGGCAGCCTGCTGGTCTTCACCGGAGAGGCGGGCATCGGCAAGACCGCCCTGCTCGCCGAGGTGCGCAGGATGGCGGAGGGCCGCTGCACGGTGTGGTCCGCGCGCGGCGGCGAGACCATCACGTCCGTTCCCTTCAATGTCGTACGGCAGTTGCTCCAGCCCGCTCTCGTGGCGCTCATGCCGGACGAGGCGCGCGAGTACTTCGGCGACTGGTACGACATCGCGGGCCCCGCTCTCGGCATAGCGGAACCGGGCGCCCGGCAGGCCGACCCGCAGGGCGTGTGCGACGGCCTGGTCGCCGCCGTGCGCAGGCTCGCCCGGCGCGAGTGGCCGCTGGTCCTGCTCGTCGACGACGCGCACTGGGCGGACCAGGAGACCCTGCACTGGCTCGCCGCGTTCACCGAGCGGCTCGACGACCTCCCGGTCCTCGTCGTGGTCGCCCGGCGCCCGGGCGACGCCACCGCGGACGGCGCCCGCCATCTCGCGGCGATCGGCGCGGCGGCCCGGTCACTGCCCGCCCTGCGCGCCCTCACCCCGGACGCGACGGCCGGGCTGACGCGGGCCACGCTCGGCGCGCACGCGGACGGCCCGTTCTGCCGCGAGGTCTGGGCGGTCACCGGCGGCAACCCCTACGAGACCGTGGAACTCCTCGCGAAGGTCCAGGACACCGACCTCCAACCCACCGAGGACTCCGCCCCCGAACTGCGCGCACTCAACCGCTCCGCGCGAGGCCGCGGACTCGTCGACCGGCTCGAGGGCCTCGGTGTGGACGCCACACGGTTCGCCTGGGCGGCGGCGATCCTCGGCACGCAGATCTCGCTGCACCTGGCGGCCGAACTCGCGGGCATGCAGCGGGACGAGGCCGAGCACTGCGCCGAACTCCTGAACGCGGCGCGCATTCTCACCGGAGTCGACCCGTCGGACGGCCGGACGGCGGACGGGGAGCTGGAGTTCGTGCACCCGCTGATCGCCAGCGCCGTCTACCGGTCGATCCCGGACGCGCTGCGCACCGCCATGCACGGGGTCGCCGCCTCGGTCGTGACCGCGTCGGGGCTCGGTGCCGCCGCGGCCTCCCGCCATCTGCTGGAGGTGCACCCGGACGACGACCCGGAGCTCGTGGAGCAGATGCGCGAGGCGGCCGGCGAACACCTCGCGGTCGGTGCCCCGGACGCCGCCCGCCGCTGCCTGGAGCGGGCCCTGCTGGAGCCCCCGCTGCCCGAGGTCCACGCGCGCGTGCTCTACGAACTGGGCTGCGCCACGCTGCTGACCTCGCCGGCCACGACGATCGGGCATCTGCGGGAAGCGCTGTCCGTGCACGGGCTGGAGGACGAACTGCGGGTCGACGCGGTCTGCCGGCTCTCGCAGGCGCTCGTCCACAACGACTAGTTGGAGGAGGCCGTCTCCACGGTCGACGCGGAGGCCGCCCGGCTGCAGCCGGGGCCCGCCCGGATGCGCCTCCAGGCGGTGCACTACATGTGGGAGGGCATCCACGCGGGCGAGGAGGACGCCTCCGGCCGTTCCCGCAGCCTCGCCGAACTGGTCGAGCCGCTGACGGGCCGCGACAACTCCGAGCGCGCCCTGCTGATCCTGCGGGCCTTCGACGCCATGACCCGCGGGGAGAACGCCCAGGAGGTCGCCGAACTGTGCGACCGCGCCCTCGTCAACGGCCGTCTCGCGCCCGGGCTCGGCTGGACCGACACCGAGTGGAGCTTCGAGCTCCTCATGATGCTCGGCATCTCGTACACCTACGTGGACCGTCTCGACCGCGCGGAGAGCCTCTTCACGGAGGCGCAGCGCGCGTACGAGTCCGCGGGCTGGAGCGGCGGCCACCTCGCCCTCGCGCACGCCTTCGGCGGGTACGTGCTGCGCAGGCGCGGCCGGCTCGTCGACGCGGAGGGCTTCCTGCGCGAGGCGCTGCGGCTGGCCGACCGGGTGGGCCGCGGGCTGCCCATGCACTGGTCCGCCGCGTGCATGCTCATCGACACCCTGCTCGCCCGCGGCCATGTCACGGCGGCCGAGGAGATCGCGGAGCGGTACTCCTTCGAACCGCCCCATCCCTCCACGATCGTGCTGCCGGACACCCACTCGATAAGGGGCCGTCTGCTGATCGCCACCGGCCGGTTCGAGGACGGCGTCAACGAACTGGAGACCGCCGAGAAGATCTCCGGGGCCCGCGGCGGCCACAACACGGTGATGGCGCCCTGGGCGGGCGACCTGGCCCGCGCGCTCGCGGCCGAGGACCCGCGGCGCGCCGCGGCGGTGGCCGCCGACGCCCGCGCGCAGGCAGAGCGGTTCGGCACCGACACGGCCATAGGCGAAGCCCTGCGCTGCGCCGCCGCCCTGGAGACCGGGCAGCGGTCGGTCGCGCTCCTCGCGCAGGCCGTCGCCTACCTGGAGGCGTCGCCCTGCGCGTACGAGCACGCCGCGGCCCGGGTCGAGTACGGCATCGCCTCCCGTTCCGTCACCGAGATCAAGCGCGGTCTGACGCTGGCGCGTTCCTGCGGCGCGGACGGCCTGGTGGCCAGGGCGAGGGAGGCGCTGGACTCGGGTCTCGTGGCCCGCTGAGGCGGCGCCCGGGAGGTGGCCGGCGGGCCCGCCCGAACAGGCCCGCTACGAGGCCGCCTCCTCCTCGGCGAGGACCCGCTGGGCAACGGCGAAGGCCGAGTTGGCCGCCGGGACCCCGCAGTAGACGGCGGTCTGGAGCAGCACGGCGCCGATCTCCTCCGGGCTCAGCCCGTTGCGGCGGGCCGCGCGCACATGCATCGCCAGCTCGTCGTAGTGGCCGTGCGCGACCAGCGCGGTCAGCGTGATCATGCTGCGCTCACGGCGGGACAGCGTCGGGTCGGTCCAGATCTCGCCCCACGCGTAGCGCGAGATGAAGTCCTGGAAGCGCGCGGTGAACGGCGACTGCCGTTCCTGCGCGCGGTCCACGTGCGCGTCGCCCAGAACCTGCCGCCGGACCTCCATGCCCAGTCCAGCGTCCCCGCCGAGGTGCGCCCGCAGCGCCGCGAGGACGGCCTCCGGGCGTTCCGCCGGGGCGAGGTGCGAGGCGCCCGGGATCTCCACGAGCGCGGCGCCGGGCACCGCGTCCGCGATCTCGCGCAGGTGCGCGGGCGGGGTCGCCGGGTCCTCGCGTCCCGCGACGAGCAGGGTGGGCGCCACGATGCGGGGCAGCAGTTCGCGGATGTCGAAGGCCGCGAGCGCGTCGCAGCAGGCGGCGTACGCCCCGGAGTCGGCGGTGCGGTGGTCCTCCACCAGCGCGGGCACGGTGAAGCCGGGGGTGAACCACCGGGCGTGGGCCCCGCGGGCCAACTCGTCCAGCCCTTCGGCCCGTACCTTCGCGGCCCGCTCCCGCCACGGCCCAGGACCGTTGAAGTGGGCGGAGGAGCAGACCACGGCGAGCCGGTCGATCCGCTCCGGGTGGTGGACGGCGAGATGCAGCCCCACCGCGCCGCCGAGCGAGACACCCGCGTACGAGAAGCGGTCGAGGCCGAGCGAGTCGGCGAGCGCGAGGACCAGCGCGGCGAGGTCGGCGACGGTCGCGCCGGGTCCGATCAGCGCGGCGGGGGAGCGGCCGTGGCCCGGGAGGTCCCAGCGCACCACCCGGTGGGTGACGGAGAGTTCGGGCGCCACCTTGTCCCACAGGGCCGTCGAGGTGCCCAGGGAGGGTGCCAGGAGGAGCGGCGGAGCCGTGGCGGGCCCCTCCGCGCGGTGGTGGGGCACCTTGCCGTCGGCACGGGGTGTGGGGGTGGTCAACGTCGCTCCAGGGCACGGTCGGTGAGGGCTCCAGCGGAGCCGGTGTACTGGGCGGGGTCGGTGAGGTCCGTCAGGTCGACGCCCTTCAACTCGGGCTCCCCGGCCAGGATTTCCGCCAGCGGTACGTCCTCGGAGGTGGCCCGCCGGGCGGCCTCCGTCAGCAGGTGCCGCGCTCCGGCGCGTCCGAGCACGGGGGCGAGTTCCGCCGACAGCCGCTCGGAGACGATCAGTCCGTGGGTGAGGCCGAGGTGGTCCCGCATGGCCTGTGGGTGCACCCGGAGGCCCTCGGTGAGCGGGACCGCGTCGCGGGCGGCGCCGCCGACCAGGCGCAGCAGGTCCCGCAGGGGCTCCCATTCGGCGTGCCAGGCACCGGCGGGCCGCTCGTCCTCCGCCGCCAGGGACCCGTACAGCGTGGCGGCGAGCTGCGGCGCCCGGCGGGCGGCGGCCGCGACGAGGGTGGCGCGGACCGGGTTCGCCTTGTGCGGCATGGCGGAGGACCCGCCGCCCGTCCCCTCGCTCAGCTCGCGGATCTCCGTCCTGCCCAGGATGAGGACGTCCGCCGCGGTCCTGCCGAGGGCACCCGCGGTGAACGCGAGCGCGCCCGCGAGGTCGGCGACCGGCGTACGCAGCGTGTGCCAGGGCAACTCCGGTGCTCGCAGCCCGAGTTCGGCGGCATAGGCCTCGACGACGGCCGTCGGGTCCGGTGCCCCGTACGCGCCGAGTGCCGCCAGTGTTCCCGCGGCGCCCCCGAGTTGGGCGGGCAGCGCGTCCCGTACCGCCCGGAGGCGGTCGCGGGCGTCCAGCACCAGGGCGCGCCAGCCGGCGGCCTTCAGGCCGAACGTGGTCGGTACGGCGTGCTGGGTGAGCGTGCGCCCCGGCATGGCCGTGTCCCGGTGCTCGCGGGCGTGCCGCTCCAGCGCGGCCTCCACGCGGGCGAGGTCCGCCAGGACCAGGTCCAGGGTGCGCACGGCCACCAGCATCGCGGCCGTGTCCATGATGTCCTGGCTGGTCGCGCCCCGGTGGACGTACGGGGCGTGCTCGGCGCCGACCGCCGCCGTCAGGTCCGCCACCAGCGGGATCACCGGGTTGCCGCCCGTTCGGGCGCGCAGCGCGAGGGAGCGGACGTCGAAGCGCGACACGTCGGCCGCCCCGGTGACGGCGTCCGCGGCCGCCGCCGGGGCGAGGCCGAGCGAGGCCTGCGCGCGCGTGAGTGCCGCCTCCGCGTCGAGCAGCGCCCGCAGGAAGGCGAGGTCGCCGGTCGCCGATTCGGCGGGGGAGCCGGCGCGCCCGGGGGCGAGCAGACCGGCGTCGGTGCATGCGGGTTCGGCAGGTGTCACGTGAACTCCAGGAAGACCGTCTCGCCCTCGCCCTGAAGGCGGATGTCGAAACGGTACGTCCGGTGCGGGCCCCCGGCCGCGAGCAACGTGCCCCGCCGGCCGGCCGGGAGGGCGTCCAGCAGCGGGTCCGTGCCGTCGGCGAGGTAGGCGCGGGTGAACAGGTGGTGCGTCAGCCCGCGCGCGAACACGCACACGCTGATGTACGGCAGCCCCGCGTTGCCCGGCATCAGTGTGTGCAGCGCGTAGTGCCCGTCGGCGTCCGTGGGGACCCTGCCGAAGCCGGTGAAGCCGACGCCGTCGCGGCCCGCGAACCCGCCCGTCGAGGGGTCGCGGCGCATCGAGCCCGGGGCGCCCGTCACCGAGCCGTCGGGTGCCGCCTGCCAGAAGTCCAGCAGGGCGTCGGGGACGGTCCGGCCCTCGCCGTCGTACACGTGCCCGTGCAGGGTGATCGCGTCGGGCCGGCCCTGCGGCGCGACCCGGCCGCCGTCCGGGAAGGGCAGCGCGTGCCCGTAGAACGGGCCGATGGTGTGGGACGGGGTGGGGAGCAACCTCTCGGTCATGCGGAGCGGCCTTCCTCGATCCAGGTGGCGGAGGGACCGTCGAGGACGATGTCCCACTCGTAGCCCAGGGAGAACCCGGGCCGGGAGAGCGTGTGCCGGTAGGTGGCGACCAGACGGTCGCGGGCCGCCTCGTCCGTCACGGACCGCAGGATCGGGTCGTACCGGAACAGCGGGTCGCCGGGGAAGTACATCTGCGTCACGAGCCGCTGGGTGAACGCGGATCCGAAGACGGAGAAGTGGATGTGCGCGGGCCGCCACGCGTTGGCGTGGTTGCCCCACGGGTAGGGGCCCGGCTTGACGGTGGTGAAGGCGTACCGTCCATGATCGTCCGTCAGGGTGCGGCCCACACCGGTGAAATGGGGGTCGAGCGGTGCCGGGTGCTGCTCGCGCAGATGGGCGTACCGGCCTGCGGCGTTGGCCTGCCAGACCTCGACGAGCTGGCCGCGCACGGGACGGCCGTCGCGGTCCAGCAGCCGGCCCGAGACGGTCATGCGCTCGCCGATCGGCTCGCCGCGGTGCTGGAGCGTCAGATCGCTGTCGTGCTCGGTGATGTCGGTGACCCCGAAGACCGGCCCCGACAGCTCGACCGTCTCCGGGTCGCCCCCGCCCACCGCGACCAGCGGCTGCTTCGGGTGCCGCAGCAGGGAGCTGCGGTACGGGGCGTAGTCGCGCCGGGCGTGGTGCTCGACCGGGGCGCCGCCGGCGACCGCCTTGTCGTACGCGTCCTGGAGGTCCTTGATCTCGACGTCGATGTCGGACTGGGTGAGAGCCATGGTGGGGGCGGTTCCTATCGTTCGAGGACGAGGGCGAGGCCCTGGCCGACGCCGATGCAGAGGGTGGCGACGCCGACTCCCGAGCCCTTGCGGGCCAGTTGGTGGGCGACGGTGCCGGCGAGACGGGCGCCGGAGGCGCCGAGGGGGTGGCCGAGCGCGATGGCGCCGCCCTGCGGGTTGAGGACCGCGGGGTCGAACTCCGGCCACTCGGCGACGCAGCCGAGGACCTGGGCGGCGAACGCCTCGTTCAGTTCGAGGGTGGACACGTCGTCGAAGGTCCGGCCGGCCTTGGCGAGGGCGCGGTTCACCGCCTCGACGGGGGCCAGCCCGAAGTAGTGCGGGTCCAGCGCGCTGACACCGGTGGCCCGCACCCGGGCGAGCGGCTCGCGCCCGGTCGCGCGCAGGCCCTCCTCGTCCACCACGAGCAGCGCGGCGGCGCCGTCGTTCAGCGGCGAGGCGTTGCCGGCCGTGACGGTGCCGTCCTCGGTGCGGAAGGACGGCTTCAGACGGGCCATCGCGTCCGCGGACGCGTCCGCGCGCACGCATTCGTCGGCGTCGACGACGACCGGGTCGCCCTTGCGGCGGGGGACGGACACGGGCACGGTCTCGGCGTCGAAGAGCCCGCCGGCCCGGGCACGGGCCGCCTTGCGGTGGCTGGCGAGGGCGAACTCGTCCTGCTGCTCGCGGGTGATCTTGTGCTTGTCCGCGATGAGTTCGGCCGATTCGCCGAGCGGGACGGTCCACCGGGGTTCCATCCTCGGGTTGACCATGCGCCAGCCGAGGGTGGTGGAGTACAGCTCGGTGTGCCCGGTGGGGAAGGCCCTGTCGCTCTTGGGCAGGACGTAGGGGGCGCGGGTCATCGACTCGACGCCGCCCGCGACGGCGATCGAGGCGTCGCCGCACGCGACGGCCCGGGCCGCCTGGATGACGGCTTCGAGGCCGGAGGCGCACAGGCGGTTGACGGTCACCCCGGGCACCGAGGTGGGCAGGCCCGCGAGGAGCGCGGCCATCCGGCCCACGTTGCGGTTGTCCTCACCGGCGCCGTTGGCGTTCCCGAAGTACACGTCCTCGATCCGCGAGGGGTCCAGGTCCGGTGTGCGGGCGAGGAGTTCACGGATGGCGTGGGCGGCCAGGTCGTCCGGGCGGACGCCCGCCAGGCCGCCGTTGTACTTGCCGAACGGGGTGCGGACTGCGTCGACGATGTAGACGTCCTTCACGACGGGTGCTCCTCGGGGAGGTGGAGTGGGGCTGCTGTCCTGGCGACGATCTCGTCCGTGCTCACGCCGGGCGCGGTCTCGATCAGTACCAGTCCGCCGGCGGTGACGTCGAGCACGCCGAGGTCGGTGATCACGCGGTCGACGCAGGCCTTGCCGGTCAGGGGCAGGAGGCACTCCCGGAGAATCTTCGGCGAACCGTCCTTGGCGGTGTGGGTCATCACCACGACGACGGTCCGGGCGCCGTGCACGAGGTCCATCGCCCCGCCGATGCCGGTGATCATCCTGCCCGGTACGGCCCAGTTGGCGAGGTCGCCCCCGGCGGAGACCTGCATCGCGCCGAGCACGGCCACGTCGATGTGCCCGCCGCGGATCATGCCGAAGGAGAGCGAGGAGTCGAAGTAGGAGGCGCCGGGCAGCACGGTGACGGTCTCCTTCCCGGCGTTGATGAGGTCCGGGTCGACCTGGTCCTCGTCGGGGTACGGGCCGGTGCCCAGGATGCCGTTCTCGGACTCCAGGACCACCTCGACGCCCGCCGGGAGGTAGTTGGGGATCAGCGTCGGCAGACCGATGCCGAGGTTCACGTACTGCCCGTCGCGCAGTTCACGCGCAGCCCGCGCCGCCATCTCTTCCCTGCTCCAGGCCATTACCGGCTCACCGTCCGCTTCTCGATCCGCTTGTCGCCGGCCTGCTCGGGCGTCAGGGCCACCACGCGCTGGACGAAGATGCCCGGCAGGTGCACCGCGTCCGGGTCGATCCCGCCCGGCTCCACGAGTTCCTCCACCTCGGCGACGGTCACCCGGCCGGCCATGGCGGCCAGCGGATTGAAGTTCCGCGCGGACTTGTTGAAGACGAGGTTCCCGTGCCGGTCGCCCCGGGCGGCCCGGACGAGCGCGAAGTCGGTGCGGATGCCGTGCTCCAGCACGTACTCCTTGCCGTCGAACTCCCTCACCTCCTTCGGCGGCGAGGCGAGCGACACCCCGCCCTCGCCGTCGTAGCGCCAGGGCAGACCGCCGTCGGCGACCTGCGTACCGACCCCGGCCGGCGTGTAGAAGGCCGGGATGCCGGCGCTGCCCGCCCGCAGGCGCTCGGCCAGCGTGCCCTGCGGGATCATCTCGACCTCCAGCTCCCCCGCCAGGTACTGCCGGGCGAACTCCTTGTTCGCGCCGATGTAGGACCCCGTCACACGGGCGATCCGGCCCGCCGCGAGCAGCACCGCGAGGCCGGACTCCATGGCCCCGCAGTTGTTGGACACCACTCCCAGGTCGGACACCCCGCGCTCGTACAGCGCCCGGATCAGTACGTCAGGGACGCCGCTGAGGCCGAAGCCGCCGACCGCCAGGGTCGCGCCGTCCGGTACATCGGCCACTGCCTCGGCGGCGGTGGCGACCACCTTGTCCATCTGCGAAGCCCCATCTCTCCCGAACGTAGAGCTGCCCAGTTAGTCAGGGCACTGAGTATTTCTTCGAGGTTTCAACACGCTGCCATTCCTGTCGGTGGCCGTCAAGACCTCAAGGGAAAGAGCGGTTCGGCACCTCCTGCCTCGACGAGACAGGGAGTCGGCGCCCCCGGTATTGTTCAGTGCACCGACAAACGAGGAGCGCACATGGCCGCGGTGGATCTGTCCGCCCACCCCGGGCACCTGGCCCGGCGGCTCCAGCAGGCGCACCACCTGCTGTGGAACACGATGGTCTCCGAGGAGATCACCTCACCGCAGTTCGCGGTCCTGAACGCGCTCGTCGCGGAACCGGGCCTCGACCAGCGCACGGTGGGGGAGCGGGTGGGGCTCGACCGGTCCACCATCGCCGAGGTCATCAGCCGGCTGGACCGGCGAGGGCTGCTGGGCAAGGTCCGGGACCCGCAGGACGGGCGCCGCTTCCTGCTGCGGCTCACGGAGGACGGCGTCCGTGTCCACCGCAAGCTGACCGTGCGGACGGCACGGATGAACCAGGTCTTCCTCGGCCCGCTCTCCGGCGCGGAGCAGGCAGTGTTCCTCGACCTCATCCGGCGGGTGGCGGACGCCGCGGAGGGGCTGCGCAACCCCGGCGGCGCGGCGGAGTCCCTCGCGGGCCGGAGCTGAGCCCCGGGCCTACGGGTCCGCCGTACCGGGGGCCCGCCGGCCGGGCGCCCCGGACCCGGACCCGGCGGCGACCGCGCCGGGACCCGGACCCGGCGGCCACCGCGCCGGGACCTGGACCCGCGACGGCCCCGCAGGGACCGCCCCGCTGGGACGCCCCGCCGTGACCGCCCCGCCGGGCGCTCACGCCTTGGCGAACACCACCCAGACCTGGCCCTTCGCGAAGTTCAAGGGCTTTCCTGCCTTCGTCGTGAACACGGTCCCGTCCTCGGCCGCCGGCCGCTTCCACTCGGCGTCGAAGACCTTGCCGTCCCGCAGCACCTTCGCCGTGCCGGAGCCCACCGTCTCCGTGAACGGGGTGTTGTTGCCCAGGAAGTCGTGGAACTCGGACTTGCGGACCGTCACGTACTGGACCACCACCGTCGCCGCGGCCACCCGCTTCCCGTCGGTGGCCACCGACGGCGACCCGTCCATCGACACCAGCCACCGCCGCCGGTCCTCGGACCAGTCGAAGGTGAAGCGGGCCGCCGGGAAGCGGACCGTACGGCTGTCCTCGGCGCGCCCGCCCCGGGGTGCCGCGCCGTACGTGAACCCCGTCGTGAGCGCGTCGGCGCCCGGCGCGGACGACAGCAGGCGCTCCGGGCGCAGGTACAGGTTGTGCGGTGTCGCCTTGTCCGTCCCCCGGAAGTAGGCCTTCGACTCCTCCTTCGGGGAGGCCACCCGCAGCGGCGCCCCGTCGATCAGGGGGAGCAGTTTGCCCTGCGCCCCGGAGAAGGCGAGGGTCGGACGCTGGAACTGGCGCAGCAGTTCGAGGTCGGACTCCCGGGCGCTTCGTACCGGGCCGATCGTCTTGGGGAGGTCGGTCGCGTAGACCGCCATCAGCCTGCTGAGCCCGCCTTCCACCTGCTCGGCGTACACGACGTCCGCGGCGTCCAGGCCGGTGTGGGGCCGGGCGGCGGGAGCGTTGTCGATCTTCACCGCGAGGGGTGAGCCGACCGCCGGGGCCGGGTCCGCGCTCGGGCTGGTCGGTGCGGGGCCGTCCGACGTCCTGCCGCGTCCGTCGTCGACCTGCCCGCGGGGTGTCGTCGTGCAACCGACGGCCAGGACGGCCGTCACCGTGGCGGCCAGCAGCGCCGCAGCCGTCGTGCCGCGCCGTCTGTGCGCGCTCTGCATCATGCCCACCGTTGCCACCATGTCTCGTGTGAATGATTGTGCGCTTATCAGTTCGTTCATGGCCATACCCGCTCGGTTCTGTCCGCGCGCGCGGAATAAGCCGTTCAGCCCAAGTCGATGATCGATCGATACCTTCGGGGTCCTGCGGGCGCGCTCGCCCCCGCCTCCGCCGGTGCCCGGCTCCCGTGCCCACCGCCCTGCCCGCACCCGCCCTCCCGGCCGCCCACTGCCCGCCTGCCCGGCGAGGGGCGGTCCACCGCTTCCGCGGGCGGGCGGGTCCGCGGGGCGTGCGACCTGGCCCGGGGCGGCCCGGCGGACGGGTGGCGTCCGGTGCGGGGCGTGCGGCGGTTGCGTGTCGGAGCCGGAGCCGGAGCCGGAGCCGGAGTCGGAGTCGGGCCCGGGGGCTCCGGTCGGCGGGCTGCCGGATGCCGCCCTCGCGCCGGCCTTCGCGCACGAGATGGCCGGCGGGACGGTCACCGGGCTGCTCGGGAGTAGGCCTCCGGGGGCTTCGATCGCCATCCGTGGTCGCCTCCGTTCCGGACTGGACATGACCGTTCGTGCTCGGCTGCGACCGGTCGGGCGAGCCCTGGGCCGCCCCGCGGCCCGGTCCTGGCGGGACGGGGGTGATCGAGGCCGGTCGAAGCCATTCGGAATCAGTCAGGACCGGTCGGACCGGTCGGATCGGTCGGACCGACCAGCGGTGCGGGTCAGGGCCACCCGAAACCGTTCGCGGGAGCCCCTCGGCAGTGCTCCCGAACGCCTGTGGCCGCCCGTTCCACCGGCGACCGGCCCCGGCCCGTCGCCCTGGTCGCGACGGCGGAGCCGCGACGCTCCCGGCCGGGCCACCGAGTCACTCCGGTGGGCCGAGGATGTCCGCCAGGTCGTAGCCGACCGGCTCGTCGAGCTGGGTGTAGGTGCAGCTCTCCGGCGTCCGGTCCGGACGCCAGCGGCGGAAGCGGGCCGTGTGCCGGAACCGCTCGCGGTTCTCCATGTGGTCGTACGCCACCTCGCAGACCAGCTCGGGACGCAGGGGCACCCAGGAGAAGTCCTTCTTCTTCGACCAGCGGCTCGGCGCCCCGGGCAGCCGCGCCGAGTCGTGCGCCGACTCGTCCGTCCAGGCCGCCCAAGGGTGCTCCGAGGCCGACTCCATGCGCAGCGGCTCCAGCTCGCCGATCAGTTCGGCGCGCCGCTTCATCGTGAACGACGCGCACACCCCGACGTGCTGGAGCGTGCCGAGGTCGTCGTACAGGCCGAGGAGCAGCGAGCCGACGACCGGCCCGCTCTTGTGCAGCCGGTAGCCCGCGACGACGACGTCCGCGGTCCGCTCGTGCTTCACCTTGACCATCAGGCGCTCGTCCTGGCGGTAGCGGAGCGAGAGCGGCTTGGCGACGACCCCGTCGAGGCCCGCGCCCTCGTACTGCTCGAACCACCGCCGCGCCACCTCGATGTCCGTGGTCGCCGGTGCCACATGGACCGGTGCCGACACCCCCGACAGGGCCATGACCAGCAGTTTCCTCCGGTCGCTCAACGGCACGTCGAGCAGTGACTCGTCGGCGAGCGCCAGCAGGTCGAACGCGACGAACGACGCGGGGTTCCGCTCGGAGAGGGTCCGCACCCGCGACTCGGCCGGGTGGATGCGTTCCGTGAGCGCGTCGAAGTCCAGCCGTCCGTCGCGCGCGATCACGATCTCGCCGTCCATGACGCAGCGTTCCGGGAGCCGCTCCCGCAGGGCCTCGACCAGTTCGGGGAAGTACCGGACCAGCGACTTGGTCGACCTGCTGCCGATCTCGACCTCGTCGCCGTCCCGGAAGACGATCGCCCGGAATCCGTCCCACTTCGCCTCGTAGTGCATGTCCGGTGGAATCCGCGCGGCGGACTTGGCCAGCATGGGCTTCACGGGAGGCATCACCGGCAGATCCATGCTTCGACTCTACGAGTGGTCCTTGGTGTCCGCTCGCTACGCGTTTTCGTCCGGCATGGTCCGGCTGTCCTGCGGTTTTGCCGTCGCGGGTCAGCCGGACTGCGGGACGAACGTGAGACGCCGAGCCCCTTGGCCAGTCACCTTCGACGCCCTGCACGGCGTCAAGGGCCAGGTGCGCCGGCCGGTCCAGGAGAAGAAGGCCCACCACATCGCGGTGATCAAGGGAAACCGGCCGACCGCGCAGGCCCAGTTCAAGGCCCTGCCGTGGGAGCAGGTGCCCGTGGTGCACACCGTTTCCGGCATCGGGCGCGGCCGACGGGAGTCCCGTTCGGTCAGGACCATGGCCGGCGCGGCGAACCTGGGCGGATCGCCTTCCCTGAAGCGCGGCCGGCCCTGCTCATCCACCGGCGCCGCCAGGAGAGCGGCAGGCGGGGAGACGGGAGGATCCTTTCACTCCGGCCGTCGCCGGCGTATCACTTCACTGGCACTTTCATTCCGAACAGTTTCTCCGCATTTCGGAACGCAATCTTTTCCTTGTCTTCGCGTGGCAGATCGACTCCGCGGAACCAGTCGGTCTGCTCCTTTATGTCCGCGAACGGGTAGTCGGTTGCGAACATCACTCGATCCACGCTTATGTACTTCAGCAGGAGATTGAGCAGTTCGGTCTGGGGGAATGCGCTGGTCGTGACCCAGAAGTTGTCCTGGAAGTATTGCCCGATGGGCTTCTCGAGCGAGTTTTCGGTCGGCTCGCCCATGTCGTTGACGATCCGCTCGTAGTAGAAGGGAAGACCTTCGCCCATGTGGCCGATGATGATTTTCAGTTCGGGGAATCTGTCGAAGACCCCGTACGTGATCATCCGGATGCATTGGGTCAGCACCTCCTGGTGCCAGCCGTATCCGGACCCGCTGAAAATGTAGTCCTGGTACTCCTCCTTGTATTTGGACCGTGTGGTGCTGTAGTAGATCTCGAAGACCTCGTCGGCCGGATAGCCGGGATGCAGGTAGATCGGCACATCGAGAGCGACGGCACGTGCCAGCAGAGGCTCGAAGTCGGGATGATCGAGATACTTCTTCGCGATGTGTCCGTTGGTCAGTGCACCCAGGAAGCCATCCTCCCGAACCGAGCGTTCCAGTTCGTCCGCCGCCGCCTCCGGGCTCCGCAGGGGCAAGGTGGCGAAAGCCTTGAAGCGGTCCGGATACTTGGCGATCGGCCCGTCTGCAAGTTGCCGATTGAGGCGATGGGCAAGGTCGATACCCCTTTGCCCAGGGACATTTTGTACGGACGGGGTATGGGCGGAGAGGATTTGAACGTCGAGTCCCCCCGCGTCCATGTCGCCAATGCGGCGTCGGCCCAGGTCCGCAAGGCCAATTCCCTCCAGGAACGCTATGTGGTCCTGATTGATGGAGTTCAGCTTCAACAGCGTGGGAGTCGTAAAGGTCTCCTCCGTGCCGATGAAGGGCAGGTCCCGGTCTCGCAATGCAATGTCCGGATTCTTGTCCGGCGTCCTGTCCTCGTCCGCTGCCGAAACAGCGGCGTACGCGGACAGGCCGGCACCGGCGCCAAGTGCCGTGGAAGCGGCTAGAAATCCGCGACGTCCCATGGGCTTCATGTCGGTCCCTCTTCAGGTGTTCGTGTGGTGTGGTGTCCGTGCGGCATCCGTCTGCAGGACACGACGGGTTACGTCGCTTATCCGGACGCCCACTTCCTACCGACCGAACCTGAGACGAACGTTAATGCGGCCGCTCAGGCCGGTCGGCCGAACCAGGTGCCCAGTGCACGCACCGGGGCGTGGTGGCGCCCGGGTCCTCCTCGGCGGGCAGGACCCGGGCACCACAGCCGTCGGGCCGGATCAGCGAGGCGTCGACGTCCACCCGGTCCGCGCGGGCGGTGAGGTGTTGACCCGTCCGGTCCACGCGGCCGCATGGACCGGACCTGCGCGCGGTCGACGAGGCCCAGCGGGAGTCCGCAGCCAGGTGCCGGCGACGCGGGGTGGGAGACCGAAGGTCGACCGCAATGCCGTCGCCGCGGTGAACCGGCTGAAGGCCACGTCGCATGCGTGCCTGATCCGCAGATGGCGAAGGCGTCCTTCGCGTCCGTCCTCCCATCGCCCCGGTGGGATCCGGAGGCGTGATGGACGGTGCGGCCGGGGATCACCCCAGCGGCGACGCTCTAATCCTGGCCTCAGGTTGATCGGGGACAATGAGCGGAAAAGGCGTCGACTGGAGGGGGCGGGTCCGGCGTGCGGATCATGATCGCGGATGACGAGGCGGCCATCCGTGAGTCGCTGGAGCGGGTGCTCCAGGTCGAGGGCTACGACACCAGCACCGTCGCCAACGGTTTCGCCGTGCTCGACGGGGTCGGTGGCGACGCGCCGGATCTGCTGCTCCTCGACGTGATGATGCCCCGCCTCGGCGGGTTGGAGACCTGCCGGCGGTTGCGCGCCGCGGGCCGGGATCTGCCGGTGCTGATGCTGACCGCCCGTGACCAGGTCTCCGACCGGGTCGCGGGGCTGGACGCGGGCGCCGACGACTACCTGCCCAAGCCGTTCGCCACCGAGGAGTTGCTGGCCCGGGTGCGTGCCCTGCTGCGCCGGCGCACGTCGCCCGACGAGGAGTCGCAGATCCTGTCGTTCGCCGACGTCCGGCTCGATCCCGACAGGTTCGAGGCGTGGCGGGGCGCGCGGCCGCTGCGCCTGACCCGGACCGAGTTCTCCCTCCTGCAGGTCCTCGTGAGCAACGCCACCCGGGTCGTGACCCGCGACGCGCTGTTCGAGGCGATCTGGGGCTTCGGCATGAGCTCCACCGCCAACAACCTTCAGGTGTACGTGAGTTACCTGCGCCGCAAGATGGAGGCCGAGGGGGAGCCGCGATTGATCTACACGCTGCGCGGCCTGGGATACACGTTGCGGGAGACTCCTCCGTGAGCAGGCACGCCGGCCGGGAACCGCGCCGGCTGACCCGATGGTGGCGTCGGCGGTCCCTGCGGGCCAGGCTGACGGTGATCGCGGCGACGGCCATCGCGGTCAGCGTGTTCGTGGCCTTCCAGGTGGCCAGCGAGCTTCTGGACCGGGAGTTGAAGGACACCGCCGAGAATCAGCTGCGCGCCGACGCCCGTGTCCTGGCGACGAACGCGAAGCGCGCCGGTCTGGCGGAGGTCCGGCTACCGCCGTATCCCGGATCCGGTCGGCTGGTGCGGGTCATCCTGCCCGACGGATCGATCCGGACGCCGGCCGGCCAACCCGCGCTGCCCCCGGTCAGCGAGGACGCCGGGCGCGTGGCGCAGGGCGCGTCGGCCGACCTGATGGAGTCGAACGACAGCGACGAGGACGGCTACGTCATCCACACGCTGCGGGCGGGCGACGGCGCGGTCCAGGTGGCCCGCGTCGTCGACGACAGCCCGATCAACCAGTTCGGGTTCGGCATGCTGCTGATCGGGCTGCTCTGCGTGGTCGGCGGCGCCCTTGTCGGGCGGACCGTGGCGCGGACCGGGCTGGCACCGATCGACCGGCTGACCGCCGCCGCGGTACGTGTCGCGCGCACCCGGGATCTCGACGCCGACATCCCGGATGAGGGCGGTGGGGAGATCCGGCGGCTGATCCGGTCGATCAACGACATGCTCGCCGCGCTCCGGGAATCCCGGCTGGCCCAGCGGCTGCTCGCCGAGGACGCCGCCCACGAGCTGAAGACCCCGCTCACCAGCCTGCGCCTCAACGTCGAGCTGCTGATCCGGCTCGATCGCCGCGGCACCCTGGACAGCGCGCTGCCGGCGGAGAGCCGGACCCGGCTGCTCAACGATCTCGGCGCCCAGGTCGCCGAGTTGAGCACCCTTGTCGCCGAGCTGACCGACCTGGCGCGCGGTGACGTCAGCGACGAGAGCACCGAGGTGCTCGACCTCGCCGACGTGGTGGGGGCCGCCGCGACCCGGGCGGGTTCCCGCGTGCCCGACATCGAGGTCGCGCTGGATGTGACCTCTGTGTGGGTGAGCGGGCGTCCCGCTGCGCTTGAGCGGGCGGTGCTCAACCTCATCGACAACGCCGGCAAGTGGTCCCCCGCGGACCAGCCGGTCCAGGTCCGGCTCCGCGCCGAGGGCGCGTCGGCGGTGCTCGAGGTCGACGACGCCGGGCCGGGCATCGACGCCGCCGACGTACCGCGGGTGTTCGACCGGTTCTACCGTGCCGACAGCGCCCGGGCGTTGCCGGGATCCGGTCTGGGGCTGTCGATCGTGCAGCGGGTCGTCGACGCCCACGGCGGCCGGGCCACCGTCGCCCGCTCCGCACGCGGTGGCGCGCTGCTTCGGGTCGACCTTCCGGCCGCGGCCCCGCCCGCCGACGTCCCGCGGCGCCCCGCCGGGGAGGACACCGCGGTGCGCTGACCCGCGCCGGCGACGCGGCGCGGGACAGGGGCGGCGGCCCTCGGGCATGGCCCCGCGCGGCTCACCGTCGGGGCAGGACACGGCGATGCGCGGGCGACGGTCAGCACGGTGGATGCCGAGGGGCATGCCGAGGATGCCGATGGCGCCGACACCTTCTTCCCACCGGAAAGATCCGGGACGGGCCTGGGGGCCCGTCCCGGATCTCGTCCGTGCCGCCGCGCTCACCGTTGCAGCGCGGGCTCCTCGTCGTTGGCGAGCGACTGCTGACCGTCCGGCAGCTCCGCCGCCGGACGGGACAGCCGGCTCGGCCACCAGATCCGCCGGCCGATCAGCAAGGTGAGGGCGGGCACCAGGACCGACCGCACCAGCAGGGCGTCGAGCAGCACGCCGAAGGCGACCAGGAACCCGACCTCGATCAGCATCACCAGCGGAAGTGTGGCGAGGACCGCGAACGTGGCCGCCAGGACCAGGCCTGCCGAGGTGATGACGCCACCGGTCGCGGAGAGGGCTTTGAGCATGCCCTCTCTGGTGCCGAGACGTACGGTCTCCTCCCGGGCCCGGCTGGTCAGGAAGATGTTGTAGTCGACGCCGAGCGCCACCAGGAACAGGAATGCCAGCAACGGCACCGAATAGTCGATCCCCTTGAACCCGAGGATCGTGTCGAAGACGAACACGCTGCCGCCGTAGGCTGCGGCGAACGAGACGATCACGGTGGCCATCAGGATCAGCGGGGCCGCGATCGCGCGCAGCAGCAGCCCGAGGACGATCAGGACGACGGTGAGCACCAGCGGGATCACCAGCTTCTCGTCGCGCTTGGTGGTCACCTCGGTGTCGAGGTTCTCCGCACTCGGCCCGCCGACGATCGCCTCCGCCCCGCTCACCGCGTGCACGGCGGTGCGTACCCGCTTGATGGTGTCGTACTCCGCGACGGTGTCCGGCGCGTCCTTCGGGAACACGGAGATGTTGGCCCAGCCGCGGCTGGTCTGCTCCGGGATGGCCTGGGCCACACCGCGAGTGCCCTTGACGATGTCGAGCACCTGCTTCTGCTGCGCCGGCCGCGTGAAGATCGTCATCGGCTGGCCGCCGAGCTCCGGGAAGTGCTCGCGGAGAACGGTGAAGCCGGTGACCGACTCCGGCGCGGACAGGAACTGGTCCTGCTCCCGCAGGGCGCCGGTGTTGCCCGCCAGCCCGAGGGCGAGCACGCCGAGGACTCCGAGCGAGCCGAGCGTCGCCGCCCACCGGCGGCGGTTGACGGCGGTGCCGAGCCGTCCCCACAGCCCCGGCTTCTCCTCCACGGCCGTGCTGAGCCGCGGGATGGCCGGCCAGAAGACCCGCCTGCCGAGCACCACGAGCACCGCCGGGAACAGCGTCAGCATGGCCACCAGCGCGCACAGGATGCCGGCCGCACCGATCGGGCCCAACCCGCTGGTGCTGTTCAGGTCCGCGACGAGCAGGCAGAGCAGTCCGGCGACCACGGTGGCCGCGGACGCGACGATGGCCGGCGCCGCGCCGTGCAGCGCGTGGACCATCGCGACCCTGACGTTCTCATGGTGGTGCAGTGCCTCCCGATATCGAGCGATGAGCAACAGCGCGTAGTCCGTGCCGACGCCGAATACCAGGATCGTCAGCAGCGCCGAGTTCTGGTCGTTGACCACGATGCCGAAGCCCTTGACGAGCAGGTAGACGGTTCCCATCGAGGTCAGTGCGGCCGCGCCGACGGTCACCAGCGGGATGATCCACAGCACCGGGCTGCGGTAGGTGAGGATGAGCAGGAGCGTGACGACGACGATGGTGGTGAGGAGTACCTGCACGTCGATGCCGTCGAAGACGGCATCCATGTCGCCGTCGATCGCGCCCGGGCCGGTCACGTCGAGTTCCAGGCCGGAGGGACGGTCCTTCGCGGCGTCACGCAACGGGCCGACGAGGTCCTCCGGTGCGCCGTGGGCCGTGCTCACATCGAGGGTGAACATCATCGCTCTGCGGTCGGTGGACGGGCTCGCCGGTGAGCCCTCGTCGTCCTCGTCGGCCGCCGTCCTCGCCTTCGGCGGGTACTGCTTGGCAAGGGTGTTGTAGTGGCGCTCGACCGTCGCGCGGTCGGCGTCGGTCATGCCGCCGGCGCGGTGGTACACGAAGACGAACGTGTTGTCGTCACCGCCGGGGAGACTGTCGTCCAGCACCGCCACCTTGGTGGACTCGGCACTGGCCGGCAGGGTGTCCACGGCGCTGTCGGTGGTGACCGAGCTCAACTTTCCGCTCAGCGGCACCATGCCCGCCGCCAGCACCAGCCACAGGCCGATCACCAACCATGGCACCCACCGGCCTGCCAACCGACCGGCCGGCGCTTGCCCGGACGGCGCTGAGTCGACTGCCATCAATAGCCTCCTGCGTACGTGTTGCATCGCTTGTCTGGATGCCTACTTGGTACCGAGCGAAGCTGAGACGACTGTTAATGCGGTGCTCAGGCCGGTCGGCCGAACCACGTGCCCAGCGCACGCACCGGCGTGGTGGCGTCGAGGTCCTGCGCGCTCCGGAGCTTCAAGGCGCCGCGGGCCCGGGAGTGCCTCGCGGCCGGCGAGGGATACGCCCTGTCGGGCCATGTCCTCGTCGACGAGCTGGGCGTGCCGCTCGACACGAGGGACCAACGGTGTCGCGGACGTCGACCTCGCGGCGTGGGCCGGGCACACGAATGCCGCCTTCACGGAGGCCAAGTACGTCGCTCCGGACGCGAGGGATCCTCGTCGGCGGCTACCGCGCGCGATGGTCTGCACGGGCCTGGGTGAGAGCTTGTGGGAGAAGCGCGTGAGCCGGGGTGTGGATATGACGTCTGACCTGCTGATAAGTGATTTCTCGCAGATCCATGCTCCGACCCTGCGCGGCCGGGTCCGGATCGGCCCGGTGTGCGAGGTACGGGGGTTGCGCCTAGCGTGGCTCGCATGGCAGACGCGGTGCAGCTGGAGGCGGCGGGCAGGACGGTACGGCTGTCCAGCCCGGACAAGGTCTTCTTCCCGGAGCGCGGCTTCACCAAGCTCGACCTGGCGCAGTACTACGTCGCGGTCGGCCCGGGCATCCTGCGTGCGCTGCGTGACCGCCCCACGACCCTGGAGCGCTACCCGGACGGGGTGACCGGCGAGTCGTTCTTCCAGAAGCGGGCGCCGAAGAACATGCCCGAATGGATCCCCACCGCGCACATCACCTTCCCCAGCGGCCGCAGCGCCGACGAGATGTGCCCCACCGAGGCGGCCGCCGTCCTGTGGGCCGCCCAGTACGGCACGCTCACCTTCCACCCCTGGCCGGTGCGCCGCACCGACGTGGACCGGCCCGACGAACTCCGCATCGACCTCGACCCGCAGCCGGGCACCGACTACGCGGACGCCGTACGCGCCGCCCACGAGCTGCGCGAGGTCCTCCACGAGTACGGCGACCTGCGCGGCTGGCCCAAGACCTCGGGCGGGCGGGGCCTGCACGTCTTCGTGCCCATCGAGCCGCGCTGGACCTTCACCCAGGTCAGGCGGGCCGCGATCGCCGCCGGACGCGAACTGGAGCGCCGGATGCCGGAACAGGTCACCACCGCCTGGTGGAAGGAGGAGCGGGGCGAGAAGATCTTCGTCGACTACAACCAGACCGCGCGCGACCGTACGATCGCCTCGGCCTACTCCGTGCGCCCCCGCCCGCACGCCCCGGTGTCCGCGCCCCTCACCTGGGACGAGGTCGGTGACGCGGTGCCCCGTGACTTCGACCTCGCGACGATGCCCGCGCGCTTCGCCGCCCTCGGCGACGTGCACGCGGACATGGACGACCACGCCTTCTCCCTGGAGGCCCTGCTCGAACTCGCCGGCCGTGACGAGCACGACCACGGCCTGGGCGACCTGCCGTACCCGCCCGAGTACCCGAAGATGCCGGGCGAGCCGAAGCGGGTGCAGCCGAGCAGGGCCAGGAAGGACGAAGGGCCCGCGCCCTCCTGAGCGCGGGCCCCTCCTCCCGTTCCCCCGGTCGCCTGCCGGGGCCGCCTCCTTCACGTGAGCGCGTAAGGTCCGCCTACAGGTCCCTGATCCGGACGTCCCGGAACGAGACCACGTCCGTCGTGCCGTGCACCTGGAGGCCGACGTAGCCCGACGCGAACCGGCGCCCGTCCGTGCCCGGGTCGTCCGAGCGCGGCGGGGTGAAGTCCTGGCCGCCGGTGTTGTCGAACTCGTTGATCAGCACGCCGTTGCGGTACACCGAGTAGTGCTGGTCCACCACCCGGATCTCGTAGTCGTTCCAGGTGCCCTTCTGGGTGACTCCGGCCCCGGCCAGGCCCACCCGGTCGAAGCCGTACACCGAGCCCGTCTTGTACATGTCGCCGTCGGGACGGTCGAAGACCTGCACCTCGTGCCCGTACTTGATGGCGGCCCACTCGGGCCGCGGCTCCTCGGGGTGCTCGTGGACCCATGGGAACCGCACGAACACACCGGAGTTGGCGTTGCCCGTGCCCGGGGCGTCGTCACGCCACTGGAGCTTCAGCGAGAAGTCGCCGTACTTGCGCTCCGGGAACCACAGCATGCCGAGCCCGCCCCTGGACGTGCCCGAGGTGATGGACCCATCGGCGTTCAGACCGAACGAACCACCGCCCACCTGCTGCCACTTGGCGAAGGACTCCTGGGTGCCGTCGAGGATCGTCCGGTACCCCTCGGTCTGCCCCGGCTTCCCGATGCCGGACTGCTTGGCGGCCTTCGTGATCAGGTTGTACTCGCGCTGGACGACGACACCCTCGTCGAGCAGGGCGTCCAGGACGGTCCGCACATGCTTGAGGAACAGCGCGTGCGAGGTCCACTCCTTCTCGTCCTCGATCAACTCGTTGATGCGGCAACGGCTGTTGGTGACCCGGTTGGGAACCCCCGAGTCGACCGTGCCGACGACGACCGTCAGCCTCTCGTCGTACTCGGCGCAGTTCGGCGCCGGCACCCCTCCGCCCGGGGCGACCGTGAAGCTCACCGACCGCGCGTCCGAGGTGTTGCCCGCCTTGTCGCGCGCCCGGTAGGCCACCGTGTGCGCGCCCGCGCGGTCCACCACCACGGGGGCGGTGTACGCCAGATAGGGTCCTCCGTCGAGCGAGTACTCGATCGCGGCGACCCCCGAACCGTGCGCGTCCGTGGCGGTCACCGTGACCTTGGCGCTGTTGATGTACGCGCCCGCGGAGTTCCGCGCCCCCTCGACGCCGACACCGGTCACCGGGGGAGTCGTGTCCTCGGCGGGCGGCGCGACGACGGTGAACGCGACGGACTTCTCGGCGGCGGCGTTGCCCGCCTTGTCCGTGGCCCGGAACCGGACCGTGTGGGCGCCCGTCTCGTGGACCATGACCGGAGCCGTGTACGGCTGCCAGGCACCGGAGGCGCCGAGCGCGTACTCGATCGTGTTGACCCCGGAGCCGGTGTCGGACGCCGTCACCGTGACGGTCGCCATGGACACGTACTCGCCCTGCGGGTTCTGCTCGCCGCTCACCGACGCCGACGTCTGCGGAGGCGTCGTGTCGTCCGTCGGCGGCGCCACCACGGTGAACTCGGCCGCCTTCTCGGCCGACATGTTCCCGGCCTTGTCGACCGCGCGGTGGCGGACCTTGTGGGCGCCGACCTGGTCGACCACGACGGGCGTCGTGTAGGGCTGCCAGGCGCCCGCGTCACCGATCGCGTACTCAACGCGCTCCACGCCGGAACCCTCGTCCGTCGCGCTCAACGCCACGGTCGCCGCGCCGACGTACGCGCCGTCGCCGTTGCGGGTGCCGGTCACCTCGGCCGAGGTCACCGGCGCGGTGGTGTCCTCGCCCGTTCCCTCGGTGACCACGAGGATGCCCTGCATCTGGCCGTGGCCGGGGATGGTGCAGTAGTAGCGGTACCGGCCGGGAGCCAGCGTCACCTCCGCCGTGTGGCGGCCGTCCTGGTCGTCGTTCGGGTTGGCCAGGATGTTCAGCGGGACGTCGTTGTTGTACTCCGGGTCGGACACGTCGAACGTCAACGTGTGCGGCATCCCCATGGTGTTGCCGGTCGCCGCGCTGTTCTCGAAGACGATCGTGGTCGGCCCCGCGACCGCCGTGGCGGGTGCTGAGGCGTACTTCGTGATGTCGTCGCCGGCCGTCCAGGTCAGTGTCTGGGCGGCCGCGGGCGCGGCACCGGCCGGGGCGTCGTCGCCCTTTCCGGAGGCCGATGTGACCGAGAGTCCCAGCACCATCAGCAGCGACGCGACGAGCGCCGTCCACAGTCGGGCAGTTCTTCGCCTTCCTACGCGCATCACTCCGCCTTCCTGGCCAGTTGACCGGCGGCCGGGGTCGGCCCGCCGCCGGTGTAGGTCACGCGCCACAGCGCGGACCTGGCGTCCGAGGTGAAGAAGCCGCGCCCGTAGTCGAGGACGTACAGCGAGCCGTCGGGCGCGAACTTCCAGTCCATGAGGTTCTTGATGCCGTCGTTGCCGACGGGGATGATCTTCTTCAGCGACTCGGCGTGCACCGGAGTGCCGCCCTGTCCCGCCGTTCTCGGGTCGAGCAGCACCGCGTGCCGCGGCTGGTCGCCGTCGTAGAAGTCGCCGACGAACCACTTGCCGTCCCAGTAGGCGGGCCACTTCACGTCACTCGTGGACGTGTCGTCGTACCGGTACACCGGGCCGTTCATGGCCGCCTGGCCGCCGCCCTTGAGCCACGGCAGCAGGAACTTCTGCTCCTCCGCCTTGTACGAGGGCACGCCGGCCGCGTTGCGCGGGAAGTCCGGGCCGCCGCCCTGGGGCGAGTACCAGATCGTGTTCGACGTGACCGGCGGGAGGTTGACGAGACCGTCGTTGTTCGGCGACTCGTTCTTCGGGCGGTCGCAGTCGTACCAGCCGAGCGGCTGCGACGGGTCCGGCAGGTTGCGGTCCCGGTAGGGCTGCTTGTTGCCCATGCAGTACGGCCAGCCGTGGTTGCCCGCCTTGGTGATCGCGGCGAACGTGTCGTACTTCGCGGGACCCCAGGTCGTCGAGGGCGCGGATGCGTCCGGGCCGACCCATCCCGCGTACAGGGTGTCGGTCTGCCGGTCCACGGAGATCCGGGCCGGGTTCCTGACACCCATCACATAGATCTCGCCGCGGGTCTTGCCGCCGCCCTCGTCGCTCTCCCGGCCGGTGAACAGGTTCCCCTCGGGCAGGGTGTAGCCGCCGTCGGGCTCCGGGTGGATGCGCAGGATCTTGCCGTTGAGGTTGTTGGTGTTGCCCGCGGTGCGGCGCGCGTCCGCGAACGAGACGCCCTTGTAGTTCGGCTGGGGATTGTTGCCCGAGTAACCACCGCTGAATCCACTGGAGTTGTTGTCACCCGTGGCGATGTACAGGTTGCCCTTGGAGTCCCAGGCCATCCCGCCGCCCGCGTGGCAGCAACTGTGGATCTGAACCGGCCATTTCAGCAGGACCTTCTCGCTCGCCGTATCCAGCTTGTTCGTCGCGGGATCCAGCGTGAACCGGGAGACCCGGCGCTCGGCCATGCGCGTGTCACGGTTGATGCCGGCGTGCGGGGTGTAGTGCAGGTACACCCAGCCGTTCTGCTGGAACCGCGGGTCCAACTCGATGCCGAGCAGCCCCTCCTCGACCTTGATCAGCTCGTCGCCGCCGCCCTTGTTCCCGAAGACGGTGAGCGCGCCGGCCAGGGTGACCTTCCCGGTCACCGGGTCGTAGACGTGGATCTCGCCCTTGCCCTTGCCGATGTCGGGGTTGTTCCAGTCCGTCACCACGGGCTGCGCGGAGTCCGCGCCGCCCCGGCCGATGTACAGGACACGGCCGTCGGGAGCGGTCACCAGGCCGTGCGGCTCGCCGATCTGGTCGTTCTGGCCCGGCTGGTTGGGCCGGGTGAGCCGCTGCGCCTTGTAGTTGGCGTTGATCGTGGCCTTGCAGTCGGCCCGGACGAGCCGGGTCGTCCACAGCAGCGCGCCCCGCAGATGCGCGCGGAAGTCGGTCTCGTCGTACGAGGAGACCGTGCCGCCCATGGCCGTGTAGAAGGACCTGCCGCCGTCGTAGTCGCGGCACCAGGACACCGGGTGGTCCGCCCCGTTGCCCCCGGTGCCGGGCTGGTACGTCGACTCACGGACACGCGCGACCGTGTGCACCTCACCCGACGGGTTCTTGACCCAGTTCGGCCACTGGTCCGGGTGCTTCCACTGGAGCGGGAGGTCCTTCGTCGCGGGATGCCGGCGGTCGCCGACCTCGACGGTCGCCCGCTGTACGGCGGTCGGGCTCGACGCCGCGGGGCGGGCGCCCACCAGTCCGGTGAACCAGTCGGAGTACGGCTCGGCCCGGGCCGCGTCGTGGACGCCCAGGAAGCCGCCGCCGGCCTCCATGTACGCCTCCAGGCCGGCCTCCTGCTCGGGTTCGAGGACGTCCCCGCCGCCGGTCAGGAAGACGACGCTGTTGAAGCGGCCGAGCTTCGTTTCGTCGGTGAAGACGGAGGCGTCGTCGGTGGCCTCGACCTCGAACCGCTGGGCCGCCGGGCCGGACAGCCCGATCCGCTCGATCGCCTCGATGCCGGCGTTGACGACGGGCGACTCCTCGCCGCTCGCCGCGGAGCCGTGGAAGATCAGCACCCGTACGTTGGCGCCGCCGGGCGGCGACGTGATGGACATCGTTGTCAGCGCCGGATCGGGCGCCGGTTGCGCGTTCGCGGACGGACTCGACAGCACGCCCGCCACAACGGCTCCGGCGGCCAGTGCGGCCGCCCATCCGCTCGGTCTCGGTCTGCGATGTGCTCTGCTCAACCCTCGTACGGCCAAGGGCTGTTGATGCGGTGTGCGCCGCATGTGTTCACCCATCCCTCATCGGTCACAGCAACAGCGCCAAGGAAGCTAGACCTTTTCGCGCAACGCGCCAATACCTATGACCGGGATGGCACGAACTTTGTCCTGAGTGTGGAAAAACAGGTGCGGTGCCACTACCGTCTCACGGGTTCGTCTCTGTCACTCGACTCCGTCAATTCCCTTACAGGTCTGGAGAGTTCGGCATGGACACCACGGACGGCACGGACCGGCGCGGCCTCAGTCGGCGGATGCTGATGGGCGGCGCGGCGGTGGCCACGGTGGCGACATCGTTGTCACTCGTCTCCGCGCAGGAGGCGAAACCGGCCGACGACCCGGTGCGCACGGCCCCCGCGGGCGGCGCCGTGAGACACCTCAAGCTGTACGTCGAGAAGCTCGCCGACGGCGGCATGGGGTACGGCCTGCAGAAGGGCGAGGCCTCGGTCCCCGGTCCGCTCATCGAGCTGAACGAGGGCGACACGCTGCACGTCGAGGTCGAGAACACGACGGACGTGGCGGCGAGTCTGCACGTCCACGGGCTCGACTACGAGATCTCCAGCGACGGTACGAAGCAGAGCCGCTCCGAGGTGGAGCCCGGCGGCACCCGGACGTACACGTGGCGGACCCACGCCCCGGGCCGCCGCAAGGACGGCACGTGGCGGGCCGGCAGCGCGGGCTACTGGCACTACCACGACCACGTGGTCGGTACGGAGCACGGGACGGGCGGCATCCGCAAGGGGCTCTACGGTCCGGTGGTCGTCCGCCGCAAGGGCGACGTACTGCCCGACAGGACCCACACGATCGTCTTCAACGACATGACCATCAACAACAGGCCCGGCCACCAGAGCCCGAACTTCGAGGCCACGGTGGGCGATCGCGTCGAGTTCGTGATGATCACGCACGGGGAGTACTACCACACGTTCCACATGCACGGTCACCGCTGGGCGGACAACCGCACCGGGCTGCTCACCGGTCCCGACGACCCCAGCCAGGTCATCGACAACAAGATCGTCGGACCCGCCGACTCGTTCGGCTTCCAGGTGATCGCGGGGGAGGGGGTCGGGGCCGGCGCGTGGATGTACCACTGCCACGTCCAGAGCCACTCCGACATGGGAATGGCCGGCCTGTTCCTGGTGAAGAAGGCGGACGGCACGATCCCCGGCTACGAACCCCACGGGGGCCATGCGGCACGGCAAGGCAAGGGTTCGGCCTCGGCGTCCGGCAAGACGGGCAAGACCGGCACGGGGGAGTCGACGGAGAAGGCGGAGAAGAAGGCTGAGCCGCAGGGGGCCCACGAGCACTAGCGCTCGCCCCGGCCGGGTCCGGGGGAGTCGGTCACCAGGTGTCGACCGCCGGGCCCCGGGGCTCCGGCCGACGGCCGCCGTCAGGGCCGCGCCGGGCCGGGCGCCGGGCCGCGTCAGTCTGGCGTCAGGGCGGCGGGCGGGTCCGGTTCTCGGGAGCGGGTCACGCACCTCGGCCCGGGCGCCGCATGCGGCGGCGGGCAGGTCCTGTGCGGGGGTCCGGCGAGGCCGGGAAAAGAAGAAAGGCAAGGAGTTCGGATCCCTTGCCACTCTCAACTTATAGCGCACCGGGGGGCTTGCGGCAAGGCCCCGGTCGTGCCGCAGAATCACCGTCCGTCACCAGAAACCGAGCATCGGGGGCCGGGCAGTGCGTGTGCTGTTGTCGACGTACGGATCGCGCGGGGACGTCGGACCGCGGACGGGTCCCGCGGTCCGGCTGCGGGAACCCGGCTCGATCGCCCCCTCGTCCGGCTGAACCGCCCCGGGCCGCCGTGCCGCCGCAGTGCCGGGCCGCAGTGCCGGGCGGCCGTGCCGGGCGGCTCCGGGTCGTGCCGGACCCCCAACTGCCGTGCCCGCCGCTCCGGTTCGCCGGGTCGGTGCCGGCCGCCCGTCCCCCTGAGGCCGGCTCGGGGGTGCGGGGCCCGTTTGCGGCCCGTACCGCCCCTCCGGGACGCGGGCGTGCCCCGGCGAGGGACGCCCGCACCGCCGGATCGACCGCCGACCCCTACCTTCCCGCCCCGGCGGGGGCGGACCTCCCGACCGCCCGTACCGCCGACCCGTACCGCCGGTCCCTGCGACCCGCCCCGCGCGGTGCCCGCACGCGACCTCAGATCGGAGCTGCTGCCATGACCTCCCTGACGACCAGCGCGTTCGACCTTCCCGAGCACCTCTCGCAGAAGGCCGACCCCGCCCTGATCGCCGCCGACGAGCGGCACTTCGCGGCTGTCGCGGAGTGCTTGGAGCGGTCGATCGCCGAGGTGTCCGACCGGCTGGACGCCGAGCGCAGGGCGCCCGGCGGTTCGGGCCGCCAAGCCATGGACCGGGACGCGGAGGTCCACCGGCTGAGCGCCCGTCTGCGCGCGCTGCGCCGCTTCGGCCTCGACCTGTGCCTCGGGCGCATCGTCGCCGAGGGCGACTCCGAACCCGTCCACATCGGCCGCTTCGGCCTCACCGACAGCACGGGGCGCCGGCTGCTGGTCGACTGGCGTTCCCCCGCGGCCGAACCGTTCTTCGGGGCCACCCACGGCAACCCCATGGGTCTCGCGAGCCGCCGCCGGTACCGCTGGACCGGCGGCCGTGTCAGCGACTACTGGGACGAGGTGTTCACAGCCGACGGGCTCGCGGGGCATGCCGCGCTCGACGACCAGTCCGCCTTCATCGCCAGTCTGGGCGGCAGCCGCTCGGCCCGGATGCGGGACGTGCTCGGCACGATCCAGGCCGACCAGGACGCCATCATCCGCGCGGGCTCCCGCGGCGCGCTCGTGGTCGACGGAGGTCCCGGCACCGGCAAGACGGTCGTCGCCCTGCACCGAGCCGCCTACCTCCTGCACTCCGACCCCCGCCTCGGACACCGCCGGGGCGGCGTGCTGTTCGTCGGCCCCCACCGGCCCTACCTCGACTACGTCGCGGACGTCCTGCCGAGCCTCGGTGAGGAGGGTGTACGGACCTGCACCCTGCGGGACCTCGTCGAGGAGGGTGCCGCGGCGGCGGTCGAGGCCGACCCGGAGGCTGCGCACCTCAAGGCGTCCGCGCAACTGGTGGGCGCGATCGAGGCGGCCGTCCGGTTCTACGAGGAACCGCCCGCGGAGGGCATGACGATCACGACCCCCTGGTCCGACATCCGGCTCGGCCCCCGTGACTGGGCCGTCGCGTTCGAGGCGGTGGAACCCGGCACCCCGCACAACGAGGCGCGCGAACAGGTCCTGGAGGAACTGCTCACGATCCTGGTGGACAGGCACGACGGCGACGACGTGCCGGCCCACGTGCTCCGCGGGTCCCTGGCCCGGAACAGGGAGCTCCGTACGACCCTCGACCGGGCGTGGCCGCTGATCGGGGCGGCCGACCTGGTGGGCGACCTGTGGTCCGTGCCCGCCTACCTGCGCAAGTGCGCTCCCTGGCTCGGTCCCGACGACGTACGGCGGTTGCGGCGCGCGGACGCCCAGGCCTGGACGGTGTCCGACCTGCCCCTGCTGGACGCGGCGCGCCGCAGGCTCGGCGACCCGGAGGCCTCGGCGCGCAGGCGGCGGCAACTGGCCTCCTCCGCAGCCGAACGCGAGCGGATGGCCGGAGTCATCGACAACGTGCTCGCCGCCGACGACGACGGCGAGGGCGCGGTGACGATGCTGCGTGGGCAGGACCTGCGGGACGCGCTGGCGGACGGGTCCGCGGACCCCGGCGCCGGATCGGACCCGCTCGCCGGCCCGTTCGCGCACATCGTGGTGGACGAGGCGCAGGAACTGACCGACGCGGAATGGCAGATGCTCCTGGCCCGCTGCCCGTCCCGGAGTCTCACCGTCGTGGGGGACCGGGCGCAGGCCAGGCACGGGTTCACCGAGTCGTGGAGGGAGCGGCTGGAACGGATCGGGCTCGAACGGGTCGAGCCGGCCTCGCTGAGCATCAACTACCGGACGCCCGAAGAGGTCATGGCGGAGGCCGAACCGGTCGTCCGGGCCGTGCTCCCGGATGCCAATGTCCCCGTCTCCGTCCGCGCCAGCGGTCTTCCCGTCGTGCACGGGTCCGCCGGGGAGCTGGACCGGGTCCTCGACACCTGGCTCGCCGCGAACCCCGACGGGATCGCCTGCGTGATCGGTGCTCCGGCCTTCCGGCCGACAGCCCGAGTCCGTTCGCTGCCACCGGAGTTGTCGAAGGGGCTCGAGTTCGACCTGGTCGTCCTGGTCGACCCGGAGGCGTTCGGTGACGGCGTCGCGGGAGCGGTCGACCGCTATGTCGCGATGACGCGGGCGACCCGGCAGCTCGTCGTACTCACCAACTCCTGAAAGCGGAAAGGCGCCGGGTCGCCGCCCGGCACTCCGCGCACGGCCCGGCGGTGTGCCGGCGCCGCCCGCGTGCGGTACCGGGTCGGCCTTCCTTGACAACAAGGATTGTCGTGACAGGCGGAGTTGTCGCCGACTAAGATCATCGCGTGGAGACGACAGAACCGACGGAGACCGAGATGGTCGCGTTGATGGGGGCCCTGTACGGCGCGATTCAGCCGTTGGCGCGTGCGATGCGCGGACGGATGACGGACGGCGCCGGTGACGACTTCGACTCCGGCGACGGCCCCGACTCCGGTGACGGCGGCCCCGGTTCCGCTGGAGGCCCCGGCGACGGCTCCGGATGGGACGACGGCACCCCGGCGGTTCCGCTGGCGACGCTGGCCGCATGGAGGGTCGCGTCCGAGGAGATCGAGCGCCTGGCCGCGAGGTCGGCGAGGCTCGCGGGGGCGAGGGGAGCGGGCTACCCGGACCTGGGGGCCGCCTGGAAGATCTCCCGGCAGGCCGCCCGCAAGCGCTGGCCCGGAGTGGTGACCGCGGAGAGGGTGCTTCCCGCGTCCAGCCACTTCAGGGCGTTCGGCGGCGAGGCGCTGGTCACCTGGCGTCAGGAGGAGGGCAGTTGGTGGTGGATCGCCACCGCGGCCAACGGCCGGGGCGACGAGGCTCCCGACGAGGCGTCCTACGCGTCGAGTGAGGAAGCCGCGGCGGCGGCAGGCGCGTTCCTCGCCGCCAACGCCACGGCCCCGCGGGAGCTGGCTGGTTGACGGCCGGGCCGTCCTGTTTCGACAGCCCGGCACCGGAGCACGACGACCGGACTCCGCTCGGGCCGACCGGACTCCGCTCGGGCCGACCGGGCTCCGTTCGGAACGACCGGGCTCCGTCCGGACCGGCCGGGGTCGGCTAGAACCGACCGTGACCGGACCCGGTCGATCGCAGCCGCTCCGGGCCGGTGCGCACGGCCGGAACCCGCTCACGCCGTGGTCGGCGGATGGGTGCCGTGTCCGGTCGGCCGCAGAT
This sequence comes from Streptomyces fructofermentans, assembly GCF_014651055.1. Taxonomy (GTDB): domain Bacteria; phylum Actinomycetota; class Actinomycetes; order Streptomycetales; family Streptomycetaceae; genus Streptomyces; species Streptomyces fructofermentans. Next base: position 318,747 of record NZ_BMWD01000002.1, on the reverse strand, counting down.
CCGCCGCCGTCCTCGTCCCTCCGCCCGATCCGGGCCGCGCACCTGCCACCCCTACGGAACCTGCCCTGCGGGCAACGTAGTGGAGGAGTCCCGCAACAGGACTGGACCACGCGCGGTTCCGTCCCCGGAGGGCTCCTCCGGCCTGCGGATCCCCGGCGCACGGCAGGCGCACGGGCGAGACGCCGGGGGAGGAGGGGGCGCCGGTTCCGAACGTTTCGGGAGCGCTCTCAACGACGGGTCGAACGGCGGCTATCCTGATCGGCAACCGCCGCCCTGAGGAGCCCCGAGGTGACCGAGCAGTCGACAGAGCGCCCGACACTGGAGGCCGTCGCCGCCCGGGCGGGGGTCTCCAGGGCCACGGTGTCGCGCGTGGTGAACGGCGGGGACGGCGTACGGGAGCCCCTGGTCGAGCGGGTCAGGCAGGCGGTCGAGGAACTCGGGTACGTCCCGAACCAGGCGGCGCGCAGTCTGGTCACCCGACGGCACGACGCCGTCGCCGTGGTCATAGCCGAACCGGAGACCCGGGTCTTCGCGGACCCCTTCTTCGCGTTGCAGCTCCGCGGCATCAGCAAGGAACTCACTGCCCACGACTCGCAGTTGGTGCTTCTCCTCACGGAAGGGCGGGACGACCACGCGCGGGTCGCCCGCTATCTGGCGGGCGGACACGTCGACGGGGCGCTCGTCTTCTCGCTGCACCTCGACGACCCGCTGCCCGGCCTGATCCGCGGAGTGCCGACCGTGTACGGGGGGCGCCCCGGCTGGAGCGACGGCTCGCGCGGCGCGGTCTACGTGGACTGCGACAACCGCGGCGGTGCCCGTGAGGCCGTACGCCATCTCGTGGGACTCGGCCGCAGGCGCATCGCCCACATCACCGGCGCCCTGGACCAGACCTCCGCGGTCGATCGGCTCGACGGGTACCGGGACGTCATGGTGGACGCCGATCCGAAGCTGATCGAGGAGAGCGACTTCAGCCCCGCCGGCGGCGAGCGCGCGATGCGCGAACTGCTGGACCGCTGCCCGGACCTAGACGCCGTGTTCGCAGCCAACGACATCACGGCCGCGGGCGCCCTGCGCGTGCTGCGCGAGCGGGGGCGGCGGGTTCCCGAGGACGTCGCCGTGATCGGCTTCGACGACATGCTCCCCGTGACCGAGCGGACCGACCCGCCGCTCACCACGGTCCGCCAGGACATAGAGGACATGGGGCGGTTGATGGCACGCCTGCTGCTGCGGGGCCTCGACCGCCGGACCCCCGGTCCGGAGAGCGGCCCGGCGGGCACGCCGTCCAGCGTCGTCCTTCCGACGACCCTGGTCCGGCGCGCGTCCGCCTAGCCTCCCGCCGGGCCGGACCGGGTCGAGCAGGGCCGGACCGGGTCGAGCAGGGCGTGGGAGCCTAGGCCCCCACGGACACCGTGAACCTGCGCGGGTTGCCGTCGTGGGCGGCGCCGGACACGTCGGGCTGACCGTCCGGGCGTACGTCGTCGTACGGGAACGCGTAGCCGATGGGCGAGTTGGCGTGCACGACCCGGGCCCAGTGGTTGGTGACGCCGCCCTTGTAGTAGTCGGCGGTGCTCGTGCCGTTGGGCTGGGTGGGGTGGCTCAGCATGATCGAGCGGTTGAACCCCGCGGCGATACGGGCCAGGAGGGCCTTCTTGACGTCGGGGTCGCCCGGGTTGTTGGCGAACGGGCCGTGGTTGCAGGTGAAGATGTCCTTCGACGTCGGCTTGGAGAAGCTGTGGCCGCCGGCGAACGTGAGCGTGTCCCCGTTGACCCGGCCGGCGAGCACGCCCCGGCCGCCCTGGAGGTCGATCCGCAGGTCGGTGGTCCGGTACTTCGCCCACACCTGGTCGATGTAACTGGTCCAGAGGTTGCGGAACGGCATCTGGTCGGGCCGGTCGAAGTACGGCGCCATCAGGTTCTGCGGGGAGACCACGCGCAGGACGGAGCCGTTGCCGCTGCGGATGACCAGCTTGTCCCAGGGCTGGCCGTCACGGGCCGCCTGGGCCGTCAGGTCCGAGGCGATGCGGTCGACCGCGCCGTTGGGCAGCGGGGCCACGGTGTGCGTGGCGTCGCCCTCCAGCGTGAGGCCGATGGGCAGGGCCGTGACCAGGTCCACGTAGCTGATGTTGGCGAACAGCTGGGTGGTGTTGAAGGTGAACTCGCAGAACGACCACGTCTTGCCGTAGTTCGAGTCGGCGGGTGTCGCGAACGCGGGCTCGACCAGGGCGGGGCCCGGGTTGAGGAAGAAGTTCAGCGTGCTGTCCCGGACGAAGTAGATCCTCGCGCCGAACATCTGGGGAAGCGTCAGCACCTTGGGGGCCGATCCCGCGGCGCCCAGCGGTATCGCGCAGTCGACCGGCAGCGGGGTCTGCGGGGCGGACGGGGACGAGGGACGGTAGACGCTGCCGTCCGCGCGCAGCAGCAGCCAGTTGCCCGTCGACTGCTCGTGTCCGGTGACGTACGCCCGTACCGTGCCGGGCAACGAGACGTTCTTCAGGGCGAGTTGACAGGTCGCCGGAGCCGCGTGGGCCTGCGGGCCGAGAGCGCTCCCCCAGAGGGGGTACCCGGCGGCGGTGGTGACGGCGGCTGCTCCGGTCAGAAACGTGCGGCGAGAGATCACGGAGGTCTCCTGGGGCTGTGGGGGAGGCAGGGATCGGCCGATGTGTGGGGGATCGGCCCCTGCGCTGCACCACTGTCCCCAGGGGGAGTTGAAGCGTCAAGGGTTATGACTGAGAGCGCTCTCGAAATCTTTCCGTGTTCAATTGTTGACGGCCCGGAGCCGCCTGTTCGGGCCTGGACGGGAGGGCCGACCAGACCCTCCCGTCGTGCCGCCGGGTCCGGGACGGGGCGGCACGGCCGGTTCCGGACCCCGGCTCGTCACGGCGGTCCGGGCGGTCCCGCGTCGTCAGCGGCGTCCGCCGAACTGCCAGTCGTGCACCTCGATCCCCGCGTACCGGTCCGCCGTGAGGACGGCGCGTGCCGTGTCCGGGTCGGGCGCCCTGAGCAGCGCCGCGGTGCCCAGCCAGATGGTGCCGTCGTCGGACAGCAGGGGGCCGTAGGCGATCAGTTCGTCCGTGCCGGACGGCACGTCGAGGTCGGCCGCCAGGCCCGATCCGAAGCCGAGCACGAGGTAGCGGTTCCCCTCGGTCGGGCCGCCGGGGAAGTCCCACATGGTGCGCCCCAGGACGTTGCGCCACCGCCGCAGCAGGACGTCCCGGTAGACGCCGGCCCGGTGGCCGGGCTCGTCGAAGGCGAACGCCCGGGCGGCGGCCGAGTCCGGCAGGTCGACGATGTGCACGCTGCCGCTGGGCGCGGTGCCGTCCGCGGTGAACGTCGGGCCCCTGGCGATCAGCTCCTTCGCGTACCGGTCCATGTAGGACCAGTGCTCCTCCAGCAGTTCGTCACGCAGCGCCAGGGAGCCGGGCCGGTCGCGGTGGTAGCAGAAGAACTCCATGCGGACAGGGTCCCCTCCGGCGGGCGACCGGGTCCAGGAGGTTTCGCTTGGGGCGGCGGGGTGGAGCAGCGGGGTGGAGCAGCGGGGTGGGGCCGTCGGGTACCCCGTAGGACGGGCGCCCGACGGCCCCGCGGCATGCAGGCACCCGCCCCTCGGGGGTGCCCTGCTCCCAGGGGCGGGGGCGTCCGGGAAGTGGTGTGCGGCGATTGCGTCCGGGCCGTGCGGGTCGCCGCGGCCCGGTGCCGGACTCGGCCCGTGGTCCCTCCGGGGGCCGGCAGGCCCGGTCCCGCACGGCTACGGCTCCCTCGCCGGACAGGACCGGACAGGACAGGACCAGACCTGACCGGGCCGCACCCGGGCTTGGACCCGACCGGGACGTGGACCGGCCCAGGAGGACCCGTACCGCTCGCCCGGTGACGGGCCTCGGAGGACCCGGACCGGTGGCCGGACCTGGACCGGTCACGGGTGGCCGGGCCCGGACCGCCGACCGGACCGGTGGGGGTGGCCGGACCTGGCCCGCCGACCGGACTAGGGGCGCCGACCGGACCGGGGGCGTTCACCGGACCCGGAGGACCGAAGGCCCCGGAGGTCCCGGAGGCCCCGGAGGACCGGAACCGAGGGCCCGCCCCGGGGTCACTCCGGCGACGCCTCGCTCCTGATCACCGCGAACCGCGCCCCGTACGGGTCGGCGAGCTTGGCCATGCGCCCCACGCCCTCCATCGTCGTGGCGGGCATCCGGACCGTGCCGCCCAGTTCCTCCGCCCTGGCGACCACCGCGTCGGTGTCCGTGACCTCGAAGTACGGCAGCCAGTAGGCGCCGGCCCCCCGCTCCACGGGGTCGTCGGCGAGTGGGACGATCCCGCCGAACACGGTCTCCTCGCCCCCGTCCGCGGGGTTGACGCAGGTGTACACGCCGCCGGGGAACGGCATGGAGGAGGTCTCCAGGCCGAGGATCGAGTGGTAGAACGCGGCGGCGGCGGGCACGTCCAGCGTGTACAGCTCGATCCAGCACAGGGAACCGGGGTCGCCCACCACCTCCACGCCCCGGGTCCGCTTCGGCTGCCAGAGGCCGAAGACGCCCCCCGTGGAGTCGCGGAGAAAGGCCAGCCGACCCTTGTCCATGACGTCGTCCGGTGCCATCAGCACGGCGCCGCCCGCCCGCTGGGCCGCCTCGGCGGTGGCATCGGCGTCCGGACTCCGGAAGTACACGCTCCAGGACGGCGGGCCCTGCTCGGGAGGGGTCTGCATGCCGCCGGCGACGGTCCTCCCGTCCAGCTGGAAGAAGCCGTATCCACCGGAGTCGGAGCCCGCCGAGCGCAGCTCCCAGCCGAAGAGTCCGCGGTAGAAGGCGGCCGCGCCGTCGATGTCGGTGGTGCCGAGATCGAGCCAGTTCGGGGCGCCGGTGACGAAACGAGTGGTGAGCATGATGCCCTCCTTCGAGGGGGTTTCGTTGCCTGCGTCCCGAGTCTCGCACCGCCCACTGACAACCGCCGTCGCGCCACGGCCGGGTCATGGCCGCGTCGCCGGGGGCGCCGGCGGGGGATCGCGGCCGCCGGCCGTGGGGAGGCGCGGACGCCGCGCGGAGGGACGGCCGACGCGACCGGTGGTGATCCGATCGCGCGGCGCAGTTCCGTCCCGCGCGCCGCTGTGCTTCCGGCGGCGGCCGGGGCCATCATCGGGACCCGGTCGCCGCCCCGCCGCCGCGGGGCGGCGACCCCGAGCGGGCCCGACGGGCCGCAGCGGAACGTGTCGTTGATCCGGCGTTGATCGAACGTTTTTCCCAACAGGGAACGATCGCGCCATGCACAACGACACCATCGACGCGCCGGACCTCTCCTGGCAGGAGCAGGCTCTGTGCGCCCAGACCGGATCAGACTTCTTCTTCCCCGAGCCGGGCAGCTCGGTCAGGGAGGCGAAGCGCATCTGCGGCCTGTGCGAGATGCGCCCCGCGTGCCTCGACTACGCGCTCGCCCACGACGAGCGCTTCGGCGTCTGGGGCGGCCTCTCCGAGAAGGAGCGCCTCAGCCTGCGCCGCGCCCAGCAGTGACGCCCCGACGCATCCGCGACTGACGACTCGACCGGCCGGCACCCGCACGTCCCGGCCCCGCGCGTGCGCCGCCCTCCGAACTCCCGCCGCCCGAACCACGACGGCGGTTCTGCCGCCCCGGGCGGGGCTCCGCCCGCCGGTCCCGGGCGCATCGGGAATTCCCGCGCGCCGCGAGGCTTCCGGCATGCACAATCCACCTCATGCTCCACACCCCACGGCAGCGGGCCGAGACCCTGTTGAGCGCGCTGGACCCGCTTCCGTACCCCCTGCGCATGCGTGAACTCGTCTCCCGGGTCCGGGACATGGAGGACGTCGGGCCGCTGCTGAGGGAGCTCGACGCGCGCGGCCCCTACGAGCGGGGGCTCGCGGTGGTCGTCGCGGCCGTCACCCGGGACACGGAGTGGGTGGCCGACCGGATCGCCGACCCGGACTCCTTCGTGCGCGGCCATGCGCTGAGAGTCGCCGACCACCTGGGGGTACCCGACTCCGTCTACGAGTCGGCGCTCGCGGACGCCCCCGCGACCGTACGCCGCCGCCTGCTGAGGGCCATCGCCTCGGGACGGCGCACCGCCCTCGCCGACCGACTCGTCGACGGGCTGCGCGACCGGTGGGGCGACGCGGAGGCGGCACGGCTGCTGCCCGGATGCTCACCCGGAACGGCGGCCCGCCTGCTGCCCGAACTCTTCCACGCCGTACGGGAATGGAAGCGGATCGGCGGCCGGTACCCCGCGGTGGTCCTCGACACGGCGGAGCGTGAACTGGCCGCGCTGCCGGTGCCGTTGCGCGAGGACTGGTGGCGGCGGTACTCGCGCGCAGTCGCCGGGGCGGTCGGCGGCGAGCCGCTGCGGGCGCTGGACCTGGTCGAGGAGCGGGGACCCGCCCGGCTTCCGTACGCCCTGAACGACTGCCTCCGCGCGTTCGCCGCCGTCGCGCCCGGCCGGGTGCTGCGGCTCCTGCTGGACGGCCGGATCCCGTCGTACCGGGGCGCGTTCGGCCGTTCGCTGCTGACCACCCTCGCCCGCTCCGGCGCGGACGAACTCCCCGAGTACGGCAGGATGCTGGCGGAGAAGGGTGAGCTGGCAGCGTTCCTCAAGGAGTTGCCGCCCTCGCGACGGCTCGCGTTCCACGCGCAGGCGACGGCCGGGCGCGGTCCCGGGGCCGGCGCGGTCGACGAGGCCCTCCTCGAGGCACTGCCGCGCAGCGGGGTCGCCGAGGAGGCCCGGCGGGTGGCCGCCGCGGCGCGCGAGCGCGGGCCCGACCGCGCCGACGCGCTGATCGCGGAGTCGTTCCTGCCCGTCGCCGAGGCGCGCGAGGGGCTGGTCGCCGCGACCCGCCGACCGGCGGCCGAGGACCGGGCCATGGCCTGGCCGCTGCTCATCCGCAACGCCGCCCGCTCCGGCAGCGCCGAGGCGGTCACCTCCGTGCTGGCGGAGGCGGCGCGGCTGCGCAACGAACAGGACCCGGTGCGCAGGCCCGCCCTGCACGCGCTGTCCCGCACCGCGCCCGCCCTGTTCACCGAGGAGGCCGAGCCGCATCTCGACCGGATCGTCGCCGACGCGGTCGACGCCCGGGACTCCTCGCCCGCGACCCGGCGCTGCCTCAGCGACCTCGCCGTGTCCGTGCTCCGCGAGCACGCGGCGGGCGGCTCACGGGAGTTGGTGAGCTGGTCGCTGCGTACGCTCGTACGGATCTCCGGGCACACCGGCGGCGCGGACCTCGGCCGGCTCGACGCCCGGCTGCGGCGCGGGCAGGAGCACCAGGTGTTCGAAGCCCTGCGCCCCTGGATCGAGGCGGGCACCGAGAAGGCCGACTACGGCCTCGTCTTCGCGCTCGCCCGCGCGGTGGGCCGACGCGCCGAGGGCATGCCCGAGTTGCAGGAACTCCTGTGGCAGGCAATCCGGTTCGGGAACGACACGACCGTGCGCCACGCCGTCGAACTGTGGCTGGAGCCGCTCGCGACCCGGGACGAACGGGTGGCGCGCGTCCTCGCGCTCCACCCCTCCGCGGGTGCGCTGCGGCCGGTCCTGTCCGCGGTCGCCCGGCGCCGCACCGACCTACTCGACGTGCTCCTGACGGACACTCCGCCGTACGGGAGGTTCCTCACCCGGGGCAGCCCGTGGACGATGCCCGTGGACGGGTACGTACGGCGCTGGCTGCCGCGCCAGCGGGAGGCCGCGGCGCGCAGGCTCGCCGGGACGGCCGCCGACACCGGACTCCCTTCGTACGCGAGGGCCCGGGCCGTCGAGGCGGTCGCCTGCGTGCCGGGCGCGGGAGCAGGGCTCGTGCGCCGCTGGACCGACGCCGACGACATCGTGCTGGCCGAGGCGGCGCTCGGCGCGCTCGTCCGCACCGACCGGCCAGGGGACGCCCTGCCCGAACTGCTCGCGCACACCGGCACCGACCGGGCCCGCGTCGCCGTCCACGCGGCGGGCCGGGCGTCCCGGCACGTGGCCCCGTCCGTGCTCGCGGACCTGCTGCGCGGGGTACTGCTCGGACCGGGCGCCAAGGTGGCCAGCCGCAAGGAGGCCGCGCGACTGGCCGCGGCCCTCCTTCCCGTGCCGGTGGCCGCGCGCGTGCTCGCCGAGGCGTACGGGCAGCCGGGCGCCCACACCGACGTCCGCGCCGCGTGCGTGGCCTTCGCGGGGCCGCTGTTCGGCGAGGAACCCGTCCGCTCCCTGCTGAACGACGCCGCCGGCGCCGAACCGGTACTGCGGGCCGCCGTGCTGCGCGTCACGCCCCTGGACCTGCCGGAGCGGCACCGCGACGGCTACGCCCGCCTGGTGCGCGAGGTGTGCAGGACCGGTGACCCGGAGACGGCAGCCCGCGCCTTCGGCGCCCTGGGAGGCTGGGCGCCCTGGTCGCCGGACGCGCCGGCCGTCCTGGCGGCGGCCACGGCCGACCTGTCGAACCGTACGGGCTGGCGGGCGGCGGCCGAGGGGCTGGTGGCCGCGGCGGCGGGCTCGGCGGCCGGTGCCGGAGGGCTGCGCGAGGCCCTGCGGGTACTGGCGGAGGCCGAGACGGCCGGGACCGCGGACGTCCCGCCCTCCCCGCTCGCGCCCGGCGACGCGGAGCCCCGCCGGGACAGGCCCGCGCGGCAGCGGGTGGACCACCTCGTCGCGCGGCTCGCACAGCAGGCCCGTACGGCCGCCGGCCCCGTCAGGGAGGCCGCCCTCGGGGCGGGCGACCTGCTCGCGGGCTACGACGCGTTCGCTCCGCAGGCCGCCCTGGTCACCGCGCTGCACGCCGACCTCGACGCGGCGCCGGAGGGTGTGGACGCCGCGCTCGACCTGCTGGCCGCGCGGACGGCGGGGCGTCCGGCGCTGGCCGCCTCGGTGGCCGGGAGGCTGGGCGACCGGCTGGGCCGCGGGACATACGAGGGCGACGCCGGGGTGTTCCTCGACGCCGCCCGGCGCCTCACCGACCACGGCGGCCACGCCGAGGGGCTGCTCGCCGTCGCGTTGACCGCGGCGTTCGGTGCGCGGACGGGCTGGGCCGCGCCCTGGCGGTCGCGGCTGCGGGCGCTGCGTCGCCATCCGGTGGCAGACGTCCGTGACGCGGCGCTGGCACGCACGACCGCCCCGGAGTGACATACGTCACGCGGGGGTGGCGGACCGGCCGGTCCGCCACCCCCGCGTGGTCGTGCGTGAGGTCAGCCGGCGGCGCGGGCCTCCATGCGGGCCTTGCGGGCCGCGAGCTTCGCGTCGAACTTCAGGGCCTCGGAGTCCAGGCCGCCCATGAACAGGCCGAGCTCCTCCTGGGCCTGCAGGCCCTCGGGGCCGAGGCCGTCCATCTCGAGGACCTTGAGGTGGCGCAGCACGGGCTGGAGCACGTCGTCGTGGTGGATGCGCATGTTGTAGACCTCGCCGATGGCCATCTGCGCGGCCATGCGCTCGAAGCCGGGCATGCCGTGACCGGGCATCCGGAAGTTGACCACGACGTCTCGGACGGCCTGCATGGTCAGGTCGGGCGCCAGCTCGAAGGACGCCTTCAGGAGGTTGCGGTAGAAGACCATGTGGAGGTTCTCGTCGGTCGCGATGCGCGCCAGCATCCGGTCGCAGACCGGGTCACCGGACTGGTGGCCGGTGTTGCGGTGCGAGATGCGGGTCGCCAGCTCCTGGAAGGCGACGTAGGCGACCGAGTGCAGCATCGAGTGGCGGTTGTCCGACTCGAAGCCCTCGCTCATGTGCTGCATGCGGAAGGCTTCGAGCTTGTCCGGGTCCACGGCGCGCGAGGCGAGCAGGTAGTCGCGCATCACGATGCCGTGGCGGCCCTCCTCGGCGGTCCAGCGGTGCACCCAGGTGCCCCAGGCGCCGTCACGGCCGAAGAGGCTGGCGATCTCGTGGTGGTAGCTGGGGAGGTTGTCCTCGGTCAGCAGGTTCACGACCAGCGCGATACGGCCGATCTCGGTGACCTTGGACTGCTCCTTGTCCCAGGACTGGCCGTCCTCGAAGAAGCCCGGGAAGTTGCGGGCGTCGGACCACGGCACGTAGTCGTGCGGCATCCAGTCCTTGGCGACCTTGAGGTGCCGGTTGAGCTCCGTCTCCACCACTTCTTCCAGCGCGTACAGCAAGCGGGCGTCGGTCCAGGCGGAGGACGGGCTGCCGAGGTGGGGAGAAGTGATCGTCACGGGGGCTCCAGGGGACGTGAAATGCTGAGCGTGCACACAACCTACGGCATCGTAGGCTACGTACCCGTAGGTTACGAGGCCGTAGGTTAAGGGCCGCGTAAAGTGCCTGATCAGCAACGATTCCGAAGCGGGCCGCGCCCTTCCGGGTGAACCGGGGTCCGGGCGCCGGAACGCCGCGCGGAGCGCCCGCTCAGAGGTACAGGTCGCGCAGCCTCACCGAGAGGCATGTCACACAGCCCTCCAGCTTCTCGAACTCGCCGATGTCCACGAGGACGGGCTCGTGGCCGAGGTCCGCGTACAGCTCGGCGGTCTTGGGGGCGCTCGCCGCCATGAGCAGCTTCCCGCCGCCCAGCAGCACCACGTGGGCGCCCGACTCCTCCGGCACCGACAGGAAGCGCGGGAACAGCGACGGAGTGTCCACCAGCGGCTCGTGGCCCACCACGGTGCCGTCGGGCAGCGCGGTGACCGCGGACTTCAGGTGCAGCACCCTGGTCACCGGCACGGCGACCACGCGTGCCCCGAGCGGCTCGAAGGCGGCCCGCAACTGCTGGATGCCCGCCGCGTTGGTCCGTCCGCCGCGGCCCACGTAGATCGTGTCGCCGACCTTGAGGACGTCGCCGCCCTCCAGGGTGCCCGGCTCCCACACCCAGTTCACCGAGCAGCCGAGCCGCGCCACGGCCTCCTCGACACCCGCCGTCTCGCCCCGCCGGGACTCCGCGCCGGGACGGGCGATCAGCGCCACGTTGCGGTAGACGACCACCGCGTCCTCCACGAACACCGAGTCCGGGCAGTCGTCGGACGCCTCGGCCTCCACCGTCTCCCAGCCGTGGGCGCGCAGGGCCTCCCCGTACGCCTCCCACTGCTCGACCGCGAGATCGACGTCGACATCCGTGCGCTCGATGTGCGTGACCAGGCCCTCGGCCAGGCGGGGGCTGGGGCGGCGGACGAGCGCTTTCTGGCTGGGCACGTGCGGATCTCCGTCTCGGCAGGGTGTGTCCCCGCACATCATGCATTCCGGGCCGTGGTCGCAACAGCCCCCCGAGGGGAGGGGGTGTGGAGACGGATGGGGCGGATGTGTCCCGATCCGCTCGGCTACGCAGAGTCCCGGGGGCCTTTCCGTGCGTGGCGGACGGTGCCCTGCCGGGGCCGCGTCCCGGAGCGGGGGCCTACAGGAACCGCCGGATCGGCGTGACCGCGGCCTCCTGGAGCCGCTGGGAGACGGAGCGCGTGTTCCACCGGGCGGCGTCGACGCGCCGGCTGACGGACCGGTCGTCGTCGAAGTGCCCGTCCAGGGTCGCGGTGAACGCCTCGTCCAGCACGGCGAGCATGATCTCCTCGTCGTGGTCCAGGGAGCGGCGGTTGAAGTTCACCGAACCGACCAGGGAGGCCACCCGGTCGACGGTGATCACCTTCGCGTGCATCATCGTCGGCTGGTACTCCCAGATCCGCACCCCCGCGTCCAGCAGCGTGGAGTACAGCCGCTCGCCCGCCAGTTGGCAGACGCGCTTGTCGGTGTGCGGTCCCGGCAGCAGGATTTCCACCTCGACCCCTCGGCGCGCGGTGGCACCGAGCAGCCCGACGAAGTACGGATCGGGGGCGAAGTACGCGGTCGTCAACCGGACGCGCTCCTGCGCCGATTCGAGCATCACCCGGATCAGGGTCTTCATGTCCTGCCAGCCCACGCTGGCGGAACCCCGCACCACCTGGACGGTCGACGTGCCCCGCGCGGGCTGCCCGACGAACCGGTCCCGGTCGTCGAAGAGGGCCGGGTGGCACTCGGCCCAGTTCTGCGCGAACGCGGCAGCGATGCCGTCGACGGCGGGCCCGCTGACCCGCACGTGCGTCTCCCGCCACTCGGCCGCGGACCGGGCGTCGCCGCACCACTCCTGCGCGATGCCCACACCGCCGGTGTGGGCGAGCGTCTCGTCCACGATCAGCGCCTTGCGGTGGCAGCGGTGGTTCTGCTTGAGGGGCGACAGGGACAGGGGCTTGCGGAACCAGGCCACGAGCACGCCGGCCCGCTCCATGAGCGTCACCAGGTCCCGTTCGATGAGCCGGCTGCCGAAGCCGTCGAGCAGCAGCCTGACCCGTACGCCCGCCCGGGCGCGGTCGGCGAGCGCGACCGCGAACGACCTGGCTATCGCGCCCCGCCAGTACACGAACGTCATCATGTCGACCGTGTGCTCCGCCGCCCGGATGGAGGCCAGCATCGACGTGAAGATCTCGTCGCCGTTGCGCAGCGGGACCAGCGTGTTGTGCTCGGTCGCGGCGACTCCGATCATCCGCTCCAGACGCCGGCGGAACCGCTGCTTGCGGTCCGCCGAGCGGGCCGCGCACAGCGGGGGCGGGGTCCGCGGCTGCCCGGCCAGGGAGCCGGACGGCCCGAGGCCCTGGACGGTCGTGGTCATGCGGATTCTCCTACGGGTCCGGCGCTGCCTGGGGGAGTGCGGGGTCAGGTGCCGGTGACCCCGTCCGCCAACTCGCGCAGGATGTCGAGGTGTCCGTTGTGGCGTGCCGTCTCCTCGACCAGGTGCAGCAGGATCCAGCGCAGGGTCGGGTACCGGTCCCCGCTGATCGGCTGCTTCGCCCGGTCGTCAGGATCGAGCCCCGCGACCAGAACGCGGAAGTCGGCGCACTGCGCCTCGTACTCCGCTAGCAGGCGGCCGAGCGGAACGCCGGGGGCGATCCGCATCTCCGCGTCCGGGTCGTCCTCGGTGCCGGGCAGGATGTCCTCGCCGCCCAGGAACACCACCCGGATCCAGTAGTACTCGACCCAGCGCAGATGGCTGACGAGTCCGGCGACCGTCATCAGCGGTGAGCCGGGCAGCGGGGCCCCGAGCGCGTCCGCGTCGGAGAGGCCGGCGCACTTGGCGTGCACCGTCGCCCGTGTGTAGTCCAGGAGGGCCGCCAACGTGGTCTGCTCGTCCCAGGAACCGGGGGTGTCGGTGCGCTCGCTGTTCACGGGTTCCGGTCGTCCTCTCAAGTCGGGTGCTGTCAGTTGCTGTCGGGGTCGGTCGGGGTCTGCCGCGGGCTCGCGGTCAGTTCGGGGTCACGTACGCGGCCGACAGTCCGCCGTCGACGAGGAACTCGGAGGCGTTGACGAAGGAGGAGTCGTCGCTGACGAGGAAGGCGACGGCCGCCGCGATCTCCTCGGGCTCGGCGAACCTGCCCGCCGGAATGTGCACCAGCCGCCGGGCGGCCCGCTCCGGGTCCTTCGCGAACAGCTCCCGCAGCAGAGGGGTGTTGACCGGGCCCGGGGACAGCGCGTTGACGCGGATGCCGTCGCGGGCGAACTGGACGCCCAGTTCCCGGGTCATCGCCAGCACCCCGCCCTTGGAGGCGGTGTACGAGATCTGCGAGGTGGCCGCGCCCATCCGCGCCACGAAGGAGGCCGTGTTGACGATGGCGCCCCTGCCCTGCCGCCGCATGTGGGGGATCACGTACTTGCAGCACAGGAAGACCGACGTGAGGTTGACCTCCTGGACCCGCCGCCAGGCCTCCAGGTCCGTGGTGAGGATGGAGTCGTCCTCGGGCGGCGAGATCCCCGCGTTGTTGAACGCGATGTCCACGGACCCGTAATGGGCGTGCACCTCCTCGTACACCCCGCGGACCTCGTCCTCCACGGCCACGTCGGCCCGCAGGAACAGACCGCCGACCTCGTGCGCCGCCGCCTTGCCGGCGGTCTCGTCCAGGTCGACGGCGACCACGCGGGCGCCCTCCGCCGCCAGCCTGCGGGCACTCGCCAGCCCGATGCCGCTGCCCGCCCCGGTGATCACGGCGACACGGTCCTTGAGACGCTGCATGGTTCCTCGATTCCCTCGTCGGGTGGGTGTGGTGCGGGAGCCGGCCCGATGGGCGGCCCCGCCCGGGGCCGTGCCCGGGGCGGGGTCCGGCCGGATCAGGCCCGCAGGTCCGCGGTGAACGCGTCGAGCAGTTCGTCGGGGGCTTCCATGAACCGGTAGTGCGGGCCGTGGAGCACCCGGAAGGTGGTCTCGCCGCAGTCGGCCCAGGAGTCCATCAGCCGGTGGTCGACCTCGACGTCCTCGTCCCAGCCGAGCGCGGTGATCGGGAAGGGCAGCCGCACCGGCTCGGCCGGGTGGTAGCGCTTGTTGGTCTCCACGTCGGAGCGGAGGATCTCCAGGCTCAGCTCGACCAGGTCCGGGCGCGGCGTGCCGCCCAGTTCGACGATCAGGGTGTGCACCTCCGCGGCCAGTTCGGCGTCCGTCATCTCCAGGAACCGGCCGTGCGGTCCGCGGTGCGGGGCGATCTGCGAGGAGACGAACAGCCGGGCCGGCGTCGGGTAGCCGCGCTCCAGCAGCCTGACGGCGGTCTCGTACCCCGGCAGAGCCGATCCGCAGTGGCCGAAGATGCCGAACGGCCGGTCCAGATGGGGGAGCAGCACCTCGACGAGGTCGTCCGCGAGGGCCTCGTACGTCTTGTACGACTCCTCGCGGAACCGGTTCTCGCGGCCCGGGAGCTGGATCGGGACGATCTCCGTGTCCCCCACGAAGCGGGGCCACTTGCGGTACATGCTCGCCCCGCAGCCGGAGTACGGCAGGCAGAACAGCCGGGAGGCGCTCTCCGGGGAGGGCTCGCGCAGGAACCAGCGTGCGGCGCTCATGCGAGCGACTCCGCGTACCTGGCGGCCGATCCCGCGCGGACCCTGGCGACCATCGGCATGTGCTTGATGCCGGCCACGAAGTTGGAGTGCAGGTGCTCGACCTCGCCCGCGGACTCGAACCCGTCGAAGTTCTCGAAGAGTTCGGTGAAGAGGATCTTCAGGCTCATCCGCGCCACGGTGTGGCCGACGCAGTAGTGCGCGCCGCTGCCGAAGGCCACATGGCGGTTGGGCTTGCGGCGGATGTCGAACGTGAACGGGTCCGCGAACGCCTCCTCGTCGCGGTTGGCCGATCCCAGCCAGACCACGACGGCGTCGCCCGCCCTGATCCTCCTGCCGCGCAGCTCGATGTCCTGGAGCGCGTAGCGCATGAAGTGGTTGGCCGGGGAGGACCAGCGAAGGGCCTCGTCGACCCCGGTGTTCAGCAGCTTGGGGTCGGAGCGCCACTCGTCGAGCACGGGAGTGCCGATCACCTCGGCCATCGCGCCGGTCGGCACGAACGGCGTGGTGACGTTGGCGCCGAGGATCAGGCTGTAGCAGTTCGACAGGATCGCGCCGGTCTCCAGCTTGCGGCCGTCGATCTCCATCTCCATCAGCAGGCTGATGAGGTCGTCGCCGAGGTTGTCGCGGCGCTCGCGCAGGATGTCGTGGAAGTACGCGAACAGCTCCCGGTGCGCCGTCCGGAGCGTGTCGGCGGCGTCGCCCGGCCCGGCGAACTCCGGGTCCTCGGGGGCGATGGACATGGTCGTCAGCCGGGTCAGCCGGGTCCAGTCCTCGCGCGGCAGGCCCATCATCGTGCCGGCGGTCGCCATCGGCAGCGACATCATGGCCTCGGCGAAGTCGAAGGGCTCACCGCCCAGCGCGGGGGTCAGCAGCCGGTGCACCTCGGTGGTGACCGCGTCCCGGTACTTCTCCACCTGCTTGTTGGTGAGCGCGCGCTGCATCGGGACCCGCATACGGGTGTGGCGCGGCGGGTCGGTCGCCGCCATCTGGCGGCCCCGCGCCGGGTCGTCCTTGCCGAGCAGGAACAGCATCGTGCCGCGCTGCGAGGTGAACAGGGTGTGGTCCCGCAGGACCAGGTCGGCGTCCTCGAACTTGGTCACCGACCAGAAGCCGAGGGTGTCGTCGACCTGCTGCCAGCGGACCGGGTCGCGGTGGCGCATGGCGTTCCAGATGGAGTGCGGGTCGCCGTTCCCGTACAGGGCGGAGTCGACCAGGTCGACCGACTCCAGGTCGATCTCGTCGGGCGGCACCGGCTGGTTGAGCCTCATCTCGGGTGATCTCCTGATCTCAGCGGGCGGACTCGGCGGCCGGCAGGCCCCCGAGTTCTTCGGCCAGTTCGGCGACCGTGGGCCGCAGGTAGAGGGTCCGCGCGGACAGTTCCACCCGGAACCGGTCCTGGAGGCGGGTGAGCAGGTCCGCCGCGATCAGCGAGTGGCCGCCCAGTTCGAAGAAGTCGTCGTCCACGCCGACGGGTTCGACGGCGAGCAGGTCCGCCCACTCCTCGGCCACCGCGCTCTCGGTGGCGGTACGCGGCGCGATGTACTCCGTGGCCAGCGAACGCGCGGTCCGGCGGGCCGCGGGCAACGCGGACCGGTCCACCTTGCCGTTGCGGTTCAGCGGGAGTTCGGGCAGCGGGAGGATGGCCCAGGGGACCAGGTGGCCGGGCAGTTCGCCGCGGAGCCACTCGCGCAGCCGCCGGCCGAGCGCCGCGGGCTCGTCGTCCTCGGGCCGCTCCGCCGTGACGTAGGCGAGCAGCCGTCTGCCCCGGACGCCGTCGCTCTGGGCGACCACGACCGCCTGGCGCACGTCCTCGTGGCCGCCGAGTACCGCTTCGATCTCGCCCGGCTCCACCCGGTAGCCCTGGACCTTGATCTGGCGGTCGGCCCTGCCGAGGAACTCCAGCGAGCCGTCGGGCAGCAGGCGCACGAGGTCGCCCGTCCGGTACAGCCGGGCACCGGGCTCGTTGGCGAACGGGTCCGGCACGAAGCGCTCCGCCGTCGCGGCCGGCCTGTTCAGGTAGCCGTGGGCCAACCCCTCTCCGCCCGCGTGGAGTTCGCCGGGCACGCCGACCGGTACGGGCTCGAGGTCCGGATCGAGTACCAGGGCCCGCGTACCGCTGACGGGCCTGCCGAGCGGAACGGAGTTCCCGGCGGGCGGCTCGGCGGAGGTCCAGCAGGTGGTGAAGGTGGTGTTCTCCGTGGGCCCGTAGCCGTTGGTGAAGAGCAGGTGCGGGTGGGCGGTCAGCAGCCGCTTGACATGGCTCGCGGAGACGACGTCGCCGCCGGCCAGTACGTGCCGCAGCCCGGCGAAGGCGTCGAGGTGCTGGTTGACCATCTGGTGGAACAGGCCCGCCGTCAGCCAGGCGACGGTCACCCCCTCCCCGGTCAGGGTGGCGGCGAGCTGGTCGGTGGCGAGCGGACCAGGCGCGTGCACGGCCAGCCGGCCGCCGTTGACGAGCGGGGCCCACAGCTCCAGCGTCGACGCGTCGAAGGCGACGGGGGCGAGCTGGAGGAAGACGTCCTTCGCGCGGAACTCGGCCCAGTCCGGCCGGACCACGAGCCGGGACACCGCGGCGTGCGGCACCCGGACACCCTTCGGCTCGCCCGTCGAACCGGAGGTGAAGCTGATGTACGCCGGGGCGCTCGCCGGGACGTCCGCGAGTACGGTCCCGGTGCCGCCCGCCGGGCCCGCCGGGGTGTCCAGCGGCAGCACCGCGGGGCCGGCGGGCACGCGACCGGCGAACCGCTCCTGGGCCAGCACCGCGCAGGCCCCGGTGTCCGCCAGCAGCCGGTGCAGGCGGGGGCCCGGCAGGTCGGGCTCGAACGCGGCGTACGCGGCACCGGTCTTCAGGACGGCGAGCAGCGCGACGACGAGCTCGGGGGACCGCTCGGCGAGCACCCCGACCACCTGTCCGGGGCCTGCCCCCGCCTCCTGGAGGCGTACGGCGAGCCGGTCGGCGTGGGCGGTCAGGGCGCGGTAGGTCAGCGACCGCCCGGCGCAGCTCACGGCGACCGCGTCCGGAGTCCGCCCGGCCTGCTCCTGGACGAGGACGTGGACGGGCCTCGCGGGAGCGGGGGCGCGGCCGGAGCCGGCCAGTGCCGCCGCCTCGGCCCTGGCCGCGGTGGAGGCGAGCGGCAGCACGGACAGCCGGACGTCAGGAGCGGCGGCCGACAGGACCGTCGCCACCTGGTCCTCCAGGCGTGCGGCGTCCCATTCGGAGCCCGCGTCCGCGCCGACGGAGACCGCCAGGCCCGCGGGCCCGCCCGTGAGCGTGACCCCGGACGCCGGTCGCGAGGGCGCCGGGCCCCAGACGAACGCGGCGTCCGCCGGGGGGCCGTGGAGGTCGTCGTCCCGGATCTCCGCCAGGGCGAGCAGCGCCTTCTCCGCGTCCGCGACGAGCGCGCCGAACGTCTGGTCCGCGCAGACCTCGAAGGTGAGCACCGAGTCGGCGGCGGTGTCCCGGTGCGCCACGCGCACCGTGTCCTGCAGGGAGCGCCGGTACAGCACGGCGACGAGCGCGGCGAGCGCGGGAGCGGCCTCCGGCCCGGGGCCCGAGGACGCCGTGCCCGAGGCGTCCTGCTGCTGCGAATCGGTCGGTGACGTCACGAGTTCTCCTTCGAGGGGGCGGTGCCGGCCGGAACTGCGCTGCGCCGCCTGCGCTGCGCGGACCGGTCGATGCGCTGGATGGGTGCGGCGCTCCCGCGGGGCGCGGCCAGCCGCTCGTCCACGTGGGCGGCCACCGCGGCGATGGTCGGCGACTCGAAGAGCAGGCCGAGCGGCACGTCGACGGCGTACTCCTGCCTCACCCGGTCCATCACCTCGGAGCCGAGCAGCGAGTGCCCGCCGAGGGCGAAGAAGTCGTCGTGCACGCTCACCCGGTCCACGCCGAGCGCCTCGGACCAGATCCCGGCCAGCGTCGCCTCGGTCGCCGTGCTCGGTTCGCGGTGCGCCTCGGCCGCGGCGGCGGCCAGATCCGGCCCGGGGAGGGCGGCGCGGTCCGCCGAACCGGCCCGGTCGAGGGGGAAGTCCGGTACGACGAGGATGTGGGCCGGCACGGCGTGGGCGGGCAGCCGCTCCTGGAGCCGCCGGCGCAGTCGGGCCACCGCGCCGCGCACCCGGGTGACCGCCAGCGGGTCGTTGGCCAGGGCGCCGTCGTCCGGGACGCCCGCGGGCGAGCCGGCGTCCGGCGCCGTCGCGCGCAGCCCGAAGCCCTCCGGCGGCGGGCCGGCCGACTCCGTCTCCCGTTCGGCGGGGGTGAGCAGGACGTCCAGTCTGCCGCCGCCGTCGGGGCCGTACTGCACGAGGGCGGTCCAGCCCGCCTGCCCGGCGGCGGCCACCAGGGCGCCGGGGTCGACGGGGCCGCCCGCCGTCGCGGGCCGGGGCGCCAGCGCCGCGTTGGCGTCGGCGACGGTGGAGAGCCCGCCGTCCGCCAGCGCGGACAGGGCCCGCAGCCGGCCGTGCACACGGGCGTCGGGCACGGACCGCAGCAGCAGCCGTCCGGGCGCGCGGTCGGACAGGTACCGGGTCACCGCGTCCGCGGTGAGGCCGTCGGCCGCCCAGTCGAGGACGGTGTCCGCCGCGGCGGGCCCGACGGGGTCGCCGGCGCGCAGCACCACGTCGTAGCGGTAGACGCCGAGTTCGTTGCGGTGCCGGCCCAGCCGCGGCAGCACGTACGCCTCGGAGAGTCCGGGGAGCCTCTCGGCGAGGGAGGCGAAGTAGCGGGGGTCCAGGAGCAGTTCCTCCTCCTGGCCGCTGCGGGCGCCCACCGAGTTCCACAACTGCGAGGCCGGCGCCTCAGGTTCCAGCAGCTCCAGCTGTCCCGGCAGGTGCATCGCGCCGAGCAGCGGCAGGGACCGTACGGCCCCGAGGTAGACGTGGCCGCCGGGGCGGAGCACACGCAGGGCCCCGGCGAGCACCCGCTCCAGGTACGCCCGGTTCGGGAAGTACTGCACGACGGAGTTGAGGACGACGGTGTCGAAGGAGTCGTCGGCGAACCCGTCGAAGTCGTCGGCCGCGCGCTCCAGGAGCGTCACGTCGTCGACCTTGTTGGCGAGCCAGTCCTGGTGGTCGCGGATGTGGTGCAGGGCGTGCGCCGAGAGGTCCGTGCCGGTGTACCGGTCGCTGCGCGGTGCCAGGCGGAAGAGGAGGGCGCCGGTGCGGCAGCCGATCTCCAGCACGTCGGCCGGCCGCAGCGCGAGGATGCGGCGGAACGTGGTGTCGGCCCACTCGCGCATCTCGGCTGCCGTGAGGTACTCGCCGGTGTGCGGGCTGTTCCAGCCGGTCACGTTGAGCGCCGGATCGTCCTCGGCGGCACGTTTCGCGTAGGTCTCCTCGAACACCGCCCGGGCCTCGCCGTCACCGCCGGGGCCCCGGTCGAGGAGCCTGACGTGGGCGACCAGTTCGGGTTCCGGGCCCTCGCCCTCGTACGGGGCGACCAGCGCGCGGTCGACATCCGGCGCCGACTGCAGCGCGGCCTCCACGTCGGTCCGCTCCACCGGGTGGGTGCGGACGCGGACGCCTTCGCCGAGCAGCTCCAGGGTGCCGTCGGACAGCCGGCGGGCGCGCAGTCCGGTGCGCACCAGGTGCTCGCCGGGCCGCAGCGGGTCGTCGGCCAGGAGGCGGCCGCTCTCGTGCGGGCGTCCCAGCACGCCGCCGGGCGACGGGAGGCCGCCGACGCACAGTTCGCCGGGGACCGCGCCGGGAACGAGCAGCCCGGCCGTGTCGAGGACGCGCAGCCGCAGGCCCCCCTCCGGTGCCCCCGTCAGCCGCGTACCCTCCGCGCACCCGTCTCCACCGGTCCCGGGCACGGGCCGGAACACCAGGTCGAGGGCCGCGTGCGCGGGGCCGGCCTGGGCGTGCAGCCCGCTCCCGGGGGCACGTGCCGCCAGCCGGTCGGCGAGCGCGGGCCACGGGCGTTCGTCCGTGCACACGGCACGGCGCAGGGACGGCAGGTCGGGCGCCGCGTCCAGTACCGCGTCCAGTGTGGAGGCCGGGCAGGCGAGCACGGCGACCCCTTCGGAGAGCACCGTGCGGGCCAGGTCCGCGGCGCTCCCGCCGGCCGGCAGGACGAGCCGGGCGCCGGCCGCGGCGGGCCACAGCAGTTCCCAGGGGCAGGCGCCCCCGTTCGGAGGGACGGTCAGCACGCCCCCCTCCCGTGCCCGGGGTTCCAGTCCCTCCAGGTGGACGGCGGCGGCCCGGCCGAGCCGATGGGCGGCCCCGGCGTGGGTGGTCAGCACGCCGCGCGGCGGGGCGTCCGAGGGCGGCGGATAGTCGGCGAACGCGTCGTGGCCGGCCTCGGGAGTCGCGGCGGGACGGTCCGCGGGCCGGTGCCCGAGCGCGGTGCCGACGTCGAACGGACGCACCAGCGGGTCCAGCCCCTCGGGACCGTCGCCCAGGACCAGCACCAGGTCGGTGGAGCAGTCGAGCAGGACGTCGTTGAGGTGCCCGACGGGATGCCGGGGGTCGAGGGGCACGGCCACGCCGCCGGCCTTGACCACGCCCAGCAGCGCGGTCACGCCGTGCGCGGAGGCGGGGACGCAGACGGCGACGGGGCTGCCCTTGAGCACGCCCAGCTCCCGCAGCTCCCAGGACAGCCGGTTGGCGGCCTCGTCCAGCTCGCGGAAGGTGACGGCCGTGTCCCCGTGCCGCAGCGCGACGGCGTCGGGGCTCAGCCGCGCCCGCTCCTCGAGGAGCGAGGCCACCGTGACGGCCGGGCCGGGCGCCTTCACGACAGGAGCGGAGGGCTCCGCGTCCGGGGACTGCGCCCGGGAGGCCGCCACGACCGGCAGCTCGCGCACCGGGACGTCCGGGTTCCGGCACACGCCGTCGACGAGCGTGTCCAGCGAGTCCATCATGCGGCGGACGACGGCCTCGGTGAAGACGTCGGTGGAGAAGTAGACCGTGCCGCGGATACCGCCGTCGTCGTCGGGCTCCAGGTCGACCTCCAGGTCGAAGCGGGCCGTGTCGGTGCTCAGCGGTTCGATGGAGAAGGTGAGTTCGGGAAGCTCCACGCTCCAGCGCTGCGAGTTGTCGAAGCCCATCTGGTGCCGGACGAGCGGGACCCTGGCCCTGTTGTCGCGCTCGGGAGTGATGACCTCGACGATGCGCTCGAAGGGCACGTCCTGGTGCTCGTACGCCCCGAGGCACACCTCCCTCGCCTGGCGCAGGAGGTCGCGGTAGGTCTGCGAGCCCGTGGTGTCCATGCGCAGCGCCAGCTCGTTGACGAAACAGCCCGCGAGATGCTCGAGTTCGGCCCGCCTGCGGCCGGCGACCGCGGAACCGATGACGATGTCGTCCTGGCCGCTCCAGCGGGACAGCACCACGGACTGCGCGGCGAGCAGGGCCATGAACGGGGTGGCCCGCTCCGTCTCGGCCAGTCCGGTCAGGCGGGCGACGGTCTCCGCTGCCATCCGGTAGGGGACCGTGCCGCCCCGCCAGGTGAGTTCGGCCGACCGGGGCAGTCCCGTGGCGATGTCCACCAGACGGGTGTCCGCCAGGCGTTCGCGCCAGTAGTCGAGTTGCTTCTCGACCGCGGCGTCGTTCATCCGCTCGCTCTGCCAGGCGGCGAAGTCCCCGTACTGGACGGAGAGTTCCGGCAGCGCGGGCTCCTGTCCGCGCACACGGGCCGAGTAGCGCTCGCCCAGCTCCCTGATGAGGACGTTCATCGCCCAGCCGTCGGTGGCGATGTGGTGCTGGCAGATCAGCAGCAGGTGCTCGTCGTCGGCCAGGCGCAGCAGCGCCGGGCGCAGCATCAGGTCCTGTTCGAGGTCGAAGGGCCGGTTGATCTCGTCCTTGCACAACCGCTGGGCCGCCGCCTCCCGTTCACCGGCCGGCAGGTCGGTCAGGTCGGTGAGCGGGAGGTCGAGTCCGGTGAAGGGGCGGACCGTCTGCACGGGGGCGCCGTCGAGCTGGCGGTAGGTGGTGCGGAGCACCTCGTGCCGTTCCACGATCTCGCCGAGGCACCGGTGCAGGAGGGCGGTGTCGAGCCGCCCCCTCAGCCGTGCCGCGCCGGCGACGTTGTAGAACACGGCCTCGGGCTCCAGCCGGCTGAAGAACCAGATGCGCTGCTGCGCCGGTGAGAGGGGCATCGCCGCGCGGTCGCCGCCGTGGCGTCCGATGCGACCGGACGGGGCGGCCGGGACCCGACGCGCGACCAGCCGGTCGAGCAGCTCCCGCTGTTCTGCTGTCAGTGTGGCCGGTCGCATGTGCGCCTCACCCTTCAATGGCTGATCGTTCGGGTTCGTGCCGGTGGATGTCATGACTGCCGTCCTGTGGTCCGCCGCGCGTGCCGCAGGGGCCGCACGTCCGCGCACAGCTGCGCGAGGACCTCGGCCCTGCGCTCCTGGACGAGGAAGTGGCCGGCCGCGAACGTGTGGAGCGCGAAGTCGCCGTTGCTCTCGCGCCTCCAGGCCGCGGCGCGTTCGGGCCGCACCCCGGGGTCGCGGTCGCCCAGGTAGACCCGTACCGGGCAGTCCAGCGGACTGTCGTCGCCGGGCTGCGGCCCGGCCAGCGCGGTCAGGTCGGCCCGCAGGACGGGAAGCAGCATCCGCAGGTAGTCGTCGTGGGCGAGCAGCTCCGGCGGGGTGCCGCCCATGTGGTGCAGGAAGTCGAGGACGCCGTCCTCGGTGAGCCACCGCGAGTAGTCCTTGCGCGGCCCTTCCCGGGGCGCCTCGCAGGCGGCGGCGACCATCAGCGCCGGCGTCACGCCCGCCTCGCGCCGCAGGGTCCGGCACAGCTCGGCGCCGACGGTGGCTCCCATGCTGTGCCCGAAGACCACCAGGGGCCGGTCGGCGAGTCCGGCGACCTCGGCCGCCAGCGGGCGGACGATCCCGTCCATGGTCCGCAGCGGAGTCTCCGCGAGCCGCGAGCCGTGACCCGGCAGTTCCACCGCCACCAGCCCCACGTCCGGAGGCAGCAGCCCCGACCAGCTCCGGTAGGTGTGGGCCGAGGAGCCGGCGGCCGGCAGACAGAGCACGCGCAGGGCGACGTCCTCACTCTGCGACCAGTCGCGCAGCCACGTCATGTGCGTTCCCCTCCCCGGTCCCGGGCCTGTGCCGGACCGCTGTACCCAGCTTCGTGATCGTGGCGGGGAGTTGCAGTCGGGTGAGTTCCTGACAGTGGCTCCGGGCACTCGGGGGAGCAGCTCCAGCGCAGGCTCTCCGTGCCGTCCGGCAGGTCGTTGACGGCGAGCGCGGCGGCGAAGCCCTCGGGTGCCTCGACGGCCCGTACGAACCAGACGCCGGGCACTCCGGGCACGCGCGCGTCGGCCCAGCCGTCGGGGCGGAGTTCGCCGATGCGCGGCAGGTCCACGACACCGGTGCCCGCCGCCTTGCCCACGGCCTCCAGACGCGTCCACACCTGGGTTCCCTCGCGGTCCGCCAGATGCGGGCCGGTTCCGTCGTCGACCAGGACAGCGGACCAGTTGACCCCGGCCCTGACCCGTTCGACGTCCACGCCCACGGCCAGCGGTGGCCGGCACACGGCCACCATGGCGACCTGGTCGCTGTGGCTCAGACTGACGTCGAGGGCGACCTGTCCCGAGTCCACGGCCCAGATGGGCTTCCCGTGCACGGCGGGGCCGCACCGCGGGCAGAAGCGGTGGAAGCGCAGCTCGGCGGGCGCCTCGCCGGTGTAGCCGGCGAGGATGTGCCGCAGCGCGCAGTGGGCGGCCCGGTAGCGCCGCCGGTCGACGGCGCGTTGCAGCCGGCTCGCCCGCCGGCGCTCGTCGCCGTCCAGGCAGTCGCCGCCGTCGGGAAGTTCCAGTTCGTCGAGTTCCAGGTACCACAGGTGAACCACACCGGTGCGCAGGCCGGGCGCCGGCGGCGGCACCGCCGCCGGATCCGCGCCGGCGATCTCCCACATCGTTGACATCGCGACTCCTCATGGGCCCGCTGCCGACCGGACGGCCGGCAGCGGGCAGTGCTCAGACGGCCGCTGCGACCCGGCCGGTGTCCGGCCGCACCGCCGCCGGCAGCGGGTGGTCGGGCAGCGGGAAGCGGCGGCACAGCTCGGCGGCGCGGGCGGCAGCGGCGCGCCGTACGCCCTCGTCCAGCCCGTAGTCGCGGTCGCCGGACGGGCGCACGGCCGCGAGCACGGTGTCGAAGAGGTCCGCGCACTCGGCCATCTCGGCCACGCCCATGCCGCGCAGCGCCAGCACGTTGGTGCCCAGGCGCACGCCGCCGGCGACCCGGGGCCCGTGCCGGTCGCCCGGGATGCTGTTCTTGTTGACGATGACTCCACAGCTCTCCAGGGCCCGCTCGGCGATGGTGCCGGTCAGCCCGCGGCGCGCCACGTCGAGCAGCACCATGTGGGTGTCGGTGCCCCCGGTCAGCACATGGTGGCCGCGGCTGTCGAGTTCCTTGGCCAGCGCGGCGGCGGTCGTGACGATCCGCTCGGCGCGCTCGCGGAACGCCGGGGTGGCGACGTCGGCCAGTGCCCGCGCCTTGGCCGCGATCGTGTTGAGTCGCGGGGTGCCCTGGAGGTAGGGGAAGACCGCGTCCTCCAGGGCCGCTTGGAGCGTCCGGCCGGAGGCGGTGCGCGTCCCGGCGTCGCGGCCCAGCAGGATCAGACCGCCCCGGGGCCCGTACAATTGCTTGTACGTACTGGTCGTCGTCACGTGGGCCACGTCGACGGGGCTGGGGTGCACTCCCGCGGCGACCAGCCCCGCGATGTGCGAGATGTCCGCCACCAGGTAGGCGCCGACCTCGTCCGCGACCTCCCGGAAGCGTTCGAAGTCGATGGCGCGCGGATACGAACTGGCCCCGCAGAAGATGAGTTTGGGCCGGTGCTCGCGGGCGAGCGCGGCCATTCCCGCGTAGTCGACCAGGCCGTCGCCGTCCAGGCCGTAGCGGACGGGGGTGAAGAACCGGCCGCTCATGGAGGCGGACGCCCCGTGGGTGAGATGGCCTCCCGCCTTCAGGCCCATGCCGAGCACGACGTCGCCGGGGGCGAGCAGGCTGCAGAGCACGACCTGGTTGGCGGTCGAGCCCGAGTGCGGCTGCACGTTGGCGTGCCGGGCGCCGAAGGCCTCCTTCGCCCGGCGCACGGCGAGGCGTTCGACCTCGTCGACCAGTTCGCAGCCCGCGTGGTACCGCGCCCCCGGATAGCCCTCCGTGGTCACGTTGCCCGTGGCGCTGGCCTCGCAGGCCAGCACCGAGGGGTCGGCGGTGCTGGCCGCCGCGACCATGGCGAGCGTCTCGTGCTGGCGCACCTGCTCACGTTCCAGCAGCCCGTACAGCTCCGGATCCCGGTCGGCGAGCAGCCGCGCGCCGTGGTCGAGCGTCCGGTCGAAAATGCCCGCCGTCATCGGGTGCTCTCCTCAAGGGTGTCGAGCAGGTCCTGGGTCTGCGTGCCGTCCAGGGCGCTGACCTGGAGGTAGATCTCCGCGATCGCGTTCGCGTCGGTGCCCGCGGCGCGGCCCGCCTCCTCGGCGAGGGCCGCCTGCCCGGCCACCGTGCTCGTCTCGAAGACATCGCGCAGCGGCACGTCCAGGCGCAGGTTGTCGCTCAGCGCGTACGCCACCTGCGTCACCCCGAGTGAGTTGCCGCCGAGCTCGAAGAAGTCGTCGTCGACACCGACCCGGTCGGTCCGCAGCACGGCCGCCCAGATGTCCGCGACGGCGCGCTCCAGCGGGGTGCGGGGGGCGACGTAGGAGGTGGCCGGCTCCAGCCGGACGTCCACGGTGGCCGCCGGCAGGGCGCGGCGGTCCACCTTGCCGTTGGCCGACAGCGGAAGGGCGTCCAGCACCACGAACGAGTCGGGGACCATGTGGTCCGGCAGGGTGGCCTTCAGGTGCTTGCGCAGATCGCCGGCGCCGGGCGCGGCGCCCGTGGACGGCACGACGTACGCGGTGATGCCGATGCCGTGCCCCGACGCGTCCGTGCGGACCGCCGCCACCGCCTCGGCGAGGTCCGGGTGCCCGGTGAGCGCGGCCTCGACCTCGCCCAGTTCGATGCGGAACCCGCGCACCTTGACCTGGTGGTCGAGCCGTCCGAGCAGGTGCACGGTGCCGTCGTCGGCGTACCGGGCGAGGTCGCCGGTGCGGTACAGCCGTGCCCCGGCGGGCACGCTCGGGTGGGCGCCCGCGCGGGGGTGCGGCACGAAGCGTTCCGCGGTCGCCCCCGGGCGGCCCAGGTAGCCGCGGGCCAGTCCGGTCCCGGCGAGGCACAGTTCGCCCGGGACACCGACCGGGACGACCTCCAACCTCTCGTCGACGATCAGCAGTTGCTGGTTGGCCATCGGACGGCCGTAGGGGATGTGCACCCAGTCCGCGCCGGTCTGCGCGACGAGCTGGACGACGGAGTGGATGGAGACCTCCGTGGCGCCGCCCATGACGACGACCCGGAGTTCCGGGAAGAGCGCCCTGGCGCGGTCCGGCAGGGGCACCGGCACCCAGTCGCCGCCGAGGAAGGCCACCCGGAGCGTGGGCCGGGCCGGGGCGGTCGTGCCCAGCGCGTCGACCAGTGCCTCCAGAAGGGTGGGCGCCGAGTTCCAGACGGTGACGCCGTGCCGCTCGATCAGCTCGGCCCAGTGGCGGGGGTCCTTGGCCGAGCCGGCGTCGGGCAGGACCGTGGTGCCGCCGGCGGCGAGCATGCCGAGCAGCTCGTACACCGACATGTCGAAGCTCAGGGAGGACAGGGCGAGCACCGAGTCGCCGGGACCGATGGACTGCCCGCGGTTGAGGTCGGCGATGTTGTTCGCCGCGCCGCGGTGGGTGACGGCGACCCCCTTGGGGCGGCCGGTGGAACCGGAGGTGTAGATGATGTACGCGAGGTTGTCGGGTCCGGCCGCCGCGGAGGTGCCGGGCGCGAGGGCGTCCGACATCCCCTCCGTTCCGTGGTCCCCCCTGGTCCCGTCCGTCCCGCCCGTTGCGTCGACCGGCATGACGTGTACGACGTGGTCGGTCCCGTCGCCGAGCACGCGCCCCGTGGCGGGGTCGACGGGCAGGTGCTCCAGATGGGCCGCGTCCGTCAGGAGCACGGCCGGCCGCGCGTCCGCGAGCATGAACGCCAGCCGCTCGCCCGGATAGGAGGCGTCCAGCGGCACGTACGCGCCGCCGGCCTTGAGCACGCCGAGCACCGCCGTCGCCATGGCCGCCGAGCGGTCCAGGCAGACGGCGACCGGCACGTCGGGTCCGACTCCCGCGGCGCGCAGTGACCGCGCCAACCGCTCTGCCCTGCGGTCGAGTTCGCCGTAGCCGACGCCGCCGCCGGTCCAGGCGAGGGCCGGAGCGCCGGGCTGCTCGGCGGCGCGCCGCTCGAACAGCTCGTGCAGGCAGACGTCGGGGGCGGGCGCGGCCGTGTCGTTCCACTCGCCGACGGCCCGCTCCAGCTCCGCGGCAGTCAGCCACGGCAGCTCGCTGAGCCGTCGGCCGGGGGCCTCGGCGGCGGCGGTGAGCAGCACCTCGTAGTGCCCCCACAGCCGGCGGATCGTCGCCTCGTCGAAGAGGTCCTCCGCGTACTCGACGAAGCCGGTGAAGACGCCGTCCACGTAACGCAGTTGCACGTCCAGGTCGCACTGCGCGCCGCCCCGGTCGGTGCCCGTCGCCGCTGCTTCCAGGCCGGGCAGCGAGAGGGTGGGCTCGGGCGCGTTCTGGAGCAGGAAGATGACCTGGGCCAGCGGGTTGACGCTGAGGTCGCGCTGCGGGCGCAGTTCGTCCACCAGCCGCTGGAAGGGGAGTTCCTGGTGTTCGAGCGCGTCGAGCGTGGTGGTCCTGACCCGGCCCAGCAGTTCCGTGAAGGTCGGGTCGCCCGCCAGCGAGGTGCGCAGCAGCACGGTGTTGATGAAGCAGCCGATGACCTGCTCGGTCTCCGGGGTGCGGGTGGCGACGCCGGTGCTCACCACGATGTCCTCCTGCCCGCCGTAGCGCCCGAGCAGGAGCTGGAACGCGGCCAGCAGCGTCATGAACGGAGTCGTGGAGGACGTCCGGGACAGCTTCTCCACGGCCGCGGAGAGCTCCGGCGACAGCGACACGGGGAGCTGCCGTCCGCGCAGCGACTGTACGGCGGGACGCGGCCGGTCGAACGGGAGCTGGAGCAGCCGCGGCGCGTCCTCCATCCGCTCGCGCCAGTGGGCGAGGAGCCCTTCCAGGTGCTCGCCGGACAGCCGTTCCCGCTGCCAGAGGGCGAAGTCGGGGTAGTGCACCTCTAGTTCGGGGAGCGAGGGGGTCGCGCCCGAGACCAGCGAACCGTAGGCGGCGCCCAACTCGTCCAGCAGGATGCCGCAGGACCACATGTCCGAGACCAGGTGGTGGACGGTGACGGCGAGCACGTGCTCGTCCTCGGACAACCGCAGCAGGGAGGCCCGCAGCAGGGGACCCGCCGACAGGTCGAACGGTCGGGCGGCTTCGGCGGCGAGCGCCGCCTCGACACCCGCCTCGGCCACGTCGGTGACGGATAGGCCCACGGCCACGGCCTGCTCGACGACCTGCACCGCCTGCCCGTCGAGTTGGGTGAAGCGCGTGCGCAGTGCCTCGTGCCGGTCGACGACGTACTGGAGGGCGCCGCGCAGCGCCTCGCGGTCCAGCGGCCCGTGGAGTCGGACGGCGAGCGGAATGTTGTACGCGGTCGTTCCCGGGGTGAGCTGCTCGACGATCCACAGGCGTTCCTGGGCGGAGGCCATGGGAAACACGGTTGGTTGTGAGGTCTGCACGGCCGTCTCCACACGTAGGCGTTGCGGTCTGGGGCGTAGGGCGTCCGGTGCCGCGCGGCGCGGCGGCCGGGAGTCGGCCCGGACGCCGGGCGGGGCCCGACCGTCGCTCCGGGGGCGTGTCCGGCCGTGCACGCCGGGAGGGGGCGGTCGGACACGTCCCGGGGCGTGGCGAGAGGCACACCCGGGGGTACCCGGACAGAGTGGCAACCGCCGTGCGGCGCCCGGTAGTCCGGGACATTCCTGACGTCCGGAGCGCCGCAGGGGCCGTCCATCGGGGGCACCCGGGTCCTAGGGTCGCCGGTACATCCCCGAGACCGTCCAGGAGACGCCGTGCCCGCCGTGACCACCTTCACCGTCGACTCCGGCTTCAACGGACCGCCCACCAGCGCCAACGGCGGCTACGCCTGCGGCCGGCTGGCGGTGCTGGCCGAGGGGGCCGGGCATCTGACCGGGCCCGCCGCGGTCACCCTGCACCTGCCGGTGCCGCTGGACACCGAACTCGAGTACCGCGTCGCGGGAAGGCGCGGGCACGCCTGGCAGGGGGAGGACGTCGTCGCCTCGGTGGCAACGGCGGGTGGGGAGATTCCCGTACTGGCGCCGGTGGACCAGGCGCTTGCGAGGGCGGCGGAGGCGCGCTTCACCGGCGAGGGGCATCCCTTTCCCGGCTGCTTTGTCTGCGGGACCGCGCGGGCGGACGACGGACTGAACCTGCGGCCGGGCGAGGTGCCGGGCCGGGCCGGCACGGTGGCCTGCACCTGGTCGCCGACCCCCGCCGTGGCGGGACCCGACGGGAGGGTGCCTGCGGAGATCGTGTGGAGCGCGCTGGACTGCCCCGGCGGCTGGACGGCAGATCCGGTGCGCCGGCCGAGGCTACTGGGGCGTATGACGGCCGAGTTGACGGAACTTCCGAGGGCCGGGCGCGCCTACGTGGTCGTCGGCCGGCTGGAGCGTTCCGAGGGACGCACGAACACCAACACCACGGCGCTGTTCGACGCCGAGGAGGGCACGCTGCTCGCCAGGGCGTCGGCGCTGTGGGTCGCCATCGACGCGGCCGAGGCCTTCGGGGACGCCAACGAGGCTGCCGTCGGCGCGGGTTGAGACGGCGTCGCGGTCCCTCGCGGTCTCCGCAGCCGCAGCCGCAGCCGCAGTCGCAGCGGCTGTCCGCGCCCAGTTCCCGGGGCCGCAGCGGCAGTCGGTCCTCCGAGCCCGGCTGCCGGAGCCGCAGCCCCCGCCCGCCGCCGGTGCCGGTGCCGGGGCGGGCCGCGGCGCCGGGGCCCGGCGGGGCGGGGAGGCGTCGGCGGCACATGGGTGGGGCCCCGACCGCT
>NZ_BMWD01000002.1:281913-288005 GCF_014651055.1 Streptomyces fructofermentans | reverse complement strand
TCGCCGAGCGTTCGGGGCCCCACCCATGTGAGGGCCTGCCCGTGGTCAGAGCCGTTCGAAGCCCCGGCGCAGCTCCCAGTCGGTCACCGAGGCGTCGAAGGCCCTCAGTTCGACCCGGGCCTGATGGGCGTAGTGGCGCACCGTCTCCTCGCCGAACGCGTGCGCGGCCAGGTCGCTCGCCTCCCACAGCTCCAGCGCCTCGCGGAGCGTGCCCGGCGCCTGCTCGGAGTCGGACGTGTAGGCGTTGCCCCCGAAGGCGTCCCGGAGCGGCAGCCGCCGCTCGATCCCGTCGAGGCCCGCCGCGATGAGGCCGGCGACGGCCAGATACGGGTTGACGTCGCCGCCGGGCAGCCGGTTCTCCACCCGCAGGGAGTTCCCGCGGCCCACCAGGCGCAGCGCGCACGTGCGGTTGTCGGCCCCCCACTCGACGGCCGTCGGCGCGAAACTCCCGGCCACGAAACGCTTGTACGAGTTGATGTTGGGCGCGTGGAGCAGGCTGAACTCGCGCAGCGCGGCCAACTGGCCCGCGAGGAAGTGCTCCCCGGTCGGTGACAGCCCGTACGGCCCGTCACCGGCCAGCACCGGAGTGCCGTCCGCGTCCCGCAGCGAGAGGTGGATGTGGCAGGAGTTGCCCTCGCGCCGGTCCGGCTTGGCCATGAAGGTGATGCTGGAGCCCTCCTGGGCGGCGATCTCCTTGGCCCCCGTCTTGTAGATGCTGTGCTGGTCGCAGGTGGTGACGGCGTCCGCGTACCGGAACGTGATCTCGTGCTGGCCCAGGTTGCACTCGCCCTTGGAGGCCTCCACGTACATCCCCGCGCCGGACATCGAGGTGCGGATGCGGCGCAGCAGCGGCTCGATCCTCGACGCCCCGAGGACGGAGTAGTCGACGTTGTAGGCGTTGGCCGGCCGCAGTTCGCGGTAGCCCTTGTGCCAGGCCTCCTCGTACGTGTCCTGGTAGACGACGAACTCCAGCTCGGTGCCGGCCAGCGCCCGCCAGCCGCGTTCGGCCAGGCGCTCGACCTGCCGGCGCAGGATGCGGCGGGGCGAGACCTCGACCGGAGTGCCGTCGTGCCGGACCAGGTCGGCCAGCACCAGGGCGGTGCCCTCGTGCCAGGGGATCATCCGCAGGGTCGACAGGTCGGGGAGGAGCCGGAGGTCGCCGTACCCGCGCTCCCAGGACGCCGACTCGTAGCCGTCGACGGTGTTCATCTCCACGTCGACGGCGAGGAGGTAGTCGCAGGCCTCCGCGCCGTTCTCCACGACCTCGTCGAGGAAGAACTCCGCGGAGAGCCGCTTGCCCTGGAGCCTGCCCTGGAGGTCGGTGAAGGCCAGCACGACGGTGTCGACGGCTCCCGTTCCCGCCTTGTCCCTGAGCTGGTCCAGGGTCAGCATGCCCTTGCGGTGTGCCATGTGCATTCTCCCGGTGTTCCTTGTGCCCGTCAGATCGTGAAGCGCCGTGAGACGACCGTGAACCCGGAGTCCAGGGCGGCCCAGGTGACCGTCGGGGGCGGCGTACCGCGCAGCGCGCCGTCGGGGAAGCCGGTGGTCTGCGCGAGCACCCGCAGCCGCAGCGGCCCCTTCCCGCGGACCTCCAGAGTGAGGTCGACGCCGTCGGCCGGCGGCGCCGCGTAGATGTAGCCCCAGGTCCAACGACCGTTGAGGGAGGCCCGGTTGGCGCCGCCCGGCAGCTTCCTGCCGGAGACGGAGAGGCTTTCGACCGTGCCGCTGCGGTTGTCGGCGTAGAGCATCAGCTGGCCCGGGGCGCCGTGCTCGGCGCCGAGGTGCACCCGTACCACCCGGGAGTTGCCGCTGCGCCGGGTCGACAGGACCTTCAGCGTCGGGGTGGGCGTCTCGACCCGCCGGGCGGGGCCCGTGCGCCACGACTCGGGCTCGCGCAGCGGCGGGAAGGTGTCCTCCAGGGCCGTCCGCCCGCCCGACAGATACGCGTCGGCCCACGGGTGCGAGCCGGTTCCGTTGCCCGCCCAGCGCGCCTCGCCGGTGTCACCGTCCACCGTGTACACCAGGCTGACCTGGGCGGGGCGCCCCTCGCTCACACCGTCGCCGAGGACACCCGCGGCGATCACGGCGAGGCCGGTGACGACGGCGGAGGCGGCGCGCAGGGCCACGATCCGGCGGCGGACGGGGGGCCGGCGCCCGGCGAGCACCGGCAGGGTCGCGGCGAACAGGGCCACCACGACGAGCGGGACCGCCGCGAGGGCGAGACCGGTGGTGGCGAACAGCAGGACCGCCACGGGAACAAGCAGGGCCGCGGCGGGAACGGCGGCCAGCGCGGCGACGGCGTCCCGCCCGCGGAACGTGCCCGGCAGCCGGGCGGCCAGCGCGAGGCCTGCGGCGCCGGCGAGCGCGGGCCACACGAAGAGGTACGAGGCGCCGGGCACGAGGAACGCGGTGAGCACGGCGAGGAGCAGCAGCCAGCCGGTGACCGCGGCGGACAGCTCCACAGGGGTGCACCGCCGCCGCCGTACGGCCGCCCAGGCGCGGACCACCGCGACGGCCACCACGGCGAGGCCGACGGCCGTCATCCCCGGCCGGTACGGGTCGCCGAAGACGAAGCCCGTGTAGTCGGGACGGAACAGGACGACGAGCTGCCACGCCCCCCAGCCGGCGGCGGCCACCGCGAGCAGGGGCACGGGCAGGGTCGCCGCGGTGACCGCGACGGCCCGGGTCCGGACGGCGTCCCGGCGCCTCGCGAACCACAGCGAGGCCGCGAAGCCCGCCGCCGACAGGGCAGCCAGGGGCAGCACCCAGCCGCCCGGGTAGCGCACCAGCAGCCCGCCGAACGTGAAGTAGGTGGCCTCCGAACTCGCGCGGATCGCCGGGATGTCGTCGGCCGCCAGCTCCCTGGTCGCCGCGAGCACGGTGGTCCCGAGGTCCTGCAGTGACGAACGGCTGGACCTGGCGAGGTTGTCCTGCGGAGTGTCGTAGGCGGCGGAGGTGCCGATGTTGGCGAAGTTCATTCCGGTCAGCCCGGCCTTGCGGAAGGCCGTGAAGTCCGTGTAGTTGGGCAGCAGCCGGTAGACCTCGTACGCCAGGGAGTTGGTGACGGGCGTGCTGTCCCCGAGAGCCGGCACCAGGGCCGCGTTGTGGGCCCCCGTCTCGAACATGACCACCCGGCCCGAGGTGCCCCGCGCCTCCAGGTTGAGCACGACGGTCCGGTCCGGGTCGCCGAGCGCGGGGGACGCGGTGTAGGCCTGCGCCCCGACCATCCCCAGCTCCTCCCCGTCCGTGAACAGGAAGGTGATGTCGTTGCGGGCGGCGGGTCCGGAGCGCAGGGCCCTGATCATCTCCAGCATCGCCGCGACTCCGTGTCCGTTGTCGGTGGCTCCGGGGCCGATCTCGACGGAGTCGTAGTGTGCCGTGACCAGCACCCGGCCGGTGGGGTCCGTGCCGGGCAGGGTGACGCGGATGTTCTGGACGGGCGCCGTCAGAGCGGCCCCCGAACTCGTGTCGGCGCCCAGGGCCGGCAGCACTTCCGGCTCCGGCCCCGTGGCGCGGATCTCCTTCAGGAGATAGTCGCGTACGCGGTCGTGCGCCGCCGATCCGACGGGCCTGGGCTCGGACGCCACCCGCTCGACGTGGCGGTGCGCGCGGTCGGCGGAGAACGCGCCGGCGGGCGCGCCGACCGGCAGCGGGTCGGGGGGCGTGGTGTTCGTGAGCACCGGGACGGCCGCGACGAGCGTCACGACGAGGAGCAGCAGCAGTTCGGGCAGGAACCGCAGCCGGTCCCGGGGCGCCGGCGCTGCGTCGGGGCGCTCCGGTGCCGGGGCGGCGTCGAGCGTGCGCAGGGTCACTGGTCGGCCGTTTCTGTGCGGAGGGCCGCAGCCCCGTCGTCGGCGGGCCCGGACTCCCCGTCGTGGTCCGGTGTCCCGCCGAGACTGCGGTTGGACAGCAGGGGCAGTGAGAGGAGCGTCCCGGCGAGGAGCAGAGCCGCGGCGACGAAGAACGGGGCGCGCAGCCCGAAGTGGCCGGCGACCAGCCCTCCGACGAGCCCGCCGATCGGCGTCAGCCCGTTGATCACCAGCCGGTACGCGCCGTTGACGCGGCCGAACCTCTCCTGGGGGATGAGGGACTGGCGCAGGGTCGTGGTGATGACGTTGACCAGGGTGATGGCCGCGCCCACGAAGACCAGCGCGAAGGCGGCGACCAGGGCGTGCGAGGCGACCCCCGACACCACGAAGGACAACGGGCTGATCGCGAAGGCGAGTTGGAGGGAGCGGCCGCGGCCGACGGTCTCGATGACCTTCGGCGCGACGACCAGGCCGATGAGTCCGCCGCTCGCGATGACCAGCAGGAGCAGTCCGTACACCGTCTCGCTGACGTGCAGTGTGTGGAGCGCGTAGAGCACCGCGATGGACAGCACGGCCAGGACCGCGAAGTTGAGCAGCGCGACCATGAGGCACACCACGCGCAGCAGCCGGTGCCGCCACAGCCAGGTGATCCCCTCGGCGGTCTGCGCGGCCAGCACGCGCGCGGTGAGCGGCTCGCCCTTGACGTCGGGTGCCACGCCCGGCGGGCGGAGGCCGAGTACGAGCACCGCGGAGACCGCGAAGCAGACGGTGGCGACGCCGAACGGCAGCAGCGGGGCGACGACGAACAGCGCCGTGCCCACCGGGGCGCCGAGGAACTCCATGGTGACGAGCCGCCCCGACAGGAGCTTGCTGTTGGCCGAGTCCAGGGAGTGCGTGCCGGCCATGTCGGGCACGACGGCCTGCGACAGGTTGTCCGCCATCGTCTCCACGGAGCTCAGCAGGAACGCGGTGAGGGCCAGGACGCCGATCCCCACCCGGTCGGCGAGGATCGCGGTGACCAGGCCGGTCAGGACGACCGCGCGGGCCACGTCGCAGATCCACAGCATGCGCCAGCGGTCCAGGTGGTCGATCAGCGTGCCGCTGAACGGCCCGACGACCAGCCAGGGCAACTGGCCGGCGACGGTCACCAGCGAGACCAGGAACGGGTCGCCGGTGACCGTCGCGGCGGCCACCGACAGCGCGATGATCCGGATGCCGTCACCCAGACCGGAGATGGTGGTCGCGGACCAGAGCCGCCAGAAGCCGGGCGCGAACCGGCGAGGGGCCACCGCCACGGCCGTCACAGCAGGTCGAAGTCGACGATCAGCACGTCGCGGTGCGCGGGCAGGGTGTCGTCCACCGGCCGCACGGGCGTGACGTCGTGCAGGACGGACCGGTCGTCGACCAGCAGTTGGTCGCCCGGCTCGCTCAGGGTGACGGCGAGGAGCTGCTCGCCGTCCTCGGTGTGGAGCGAACTCTCACCGCCCGTCACATTGGTCCGGCCGACGAGCAGCGAGGTGACGAAGGTCGAACCGTCGCGGTGCCGGCCCTGCGGGGCGGGACGGCCGGTCTCGCCGCTGCTGGTGACGATGCGGAACGGGTGCAGCTTGACGTCCCACCGGGTCACGCCCTCGACCGCCGAGAAGATCTCGCCGAGTGCCAGGACGACGGACCGCGTCAGCGGGTCCTCCGCGAACGCCGGGGTCAGCGGGTCGAAGTGCCGCTCGATGCCCCCGTTGAGCGGGTTGATCGCGCTCTCCTGCCGGTACGGCCCGTGCGGCAGCGCCGTCAGCGCGCCGGTGGTGGTGTCGAGGGTGAAGTGCCCGTAGCGGCGGTGGCGGTAGGCGCCGCCGTCGCGCATGTAGGTGTCGACGGTGAGGTCGTCCCAGTGGCGGGCGAAGCGCGCCCAGTCCTGCGCGGTGGCGCCGATCAGCTCGGACTGCTCGGCGGACGGCTGCAGATGACCGCCCCACGTGGACAACTCCCGTACGGCGGTGGAGATCGCGGGACGGGCGGAGCCGGCCCGTTCGGTGGTGATCGGATCGGACACGTCGGGTGCCGCCCTTTCTGATGCCGGGATGAAGGGACCCCCGATCGTGGCAACGGGCCGGCCCCCGGGACGAGTCGGGGGAATCCCCACCGGGCCGTCCGCGGCCCGGACGGACAGTCGGGGAGTTGCCCGACTGTCGGCGGTACGGCGTCCCGGTGGACCATCCGGAGCAGGCCGTGGAGCGTGCTGAGGCTTCCCGCCGCAAACGCGGGAGCCCGGCGGGAAGCCTCAGC
>NZ_BMWD01000002.1:38705-281908 GCF_014651055.1 Streptomyces fructofermentans | reverse complement strand
GCCCCGGCGGCCGGACCCGGCCGCGCGCCGGCCGCCGGGCTGCCGGCCCGGCGCCCGTCCGGCGGCCGCCGCGCCGGAGCGGGTGGACACCCGCACCCGTCCCCGCACCCCCGTCCCCGTCCCCGAACCCCCGTCCCCGTCCCCGTCCCCGAACCTGCACCCGAGGCACGGTGCCCGGCCCCGCCCCTTGCACGGGCGCCCGGGCACGGTGTGCCACCGGACCGCTCGACCCCCGCACCCCCGGACCACCGGACCGCCGCACCGCTCGACCCCGCACCACCGGCCGCCCGACTGCTCAACCCCCGCACCACCGGCCGCCCGACTGCTCAACCCCCGCACCACCGGCCGCCGGACTGCTCAACCGCCGCACCCCCGGCCGGCCGGCCCATCACCGCACCGCCACCCGCACCGCCACCCGGGCCGCCACCCGCACCGCTGGCCGTGGGAAGGCGGCCCCGCCGCGCGCCGCGCCGGGCGGGACACCTCCCGCCGATCCCTCGCGCCCTGCCAGTCACGCCCTAGGAGGACGGACGCCGATGACCGAAGAACCCCTGGTGGTCGACACCTCGTTCGCGCAGCAGAGCCTGTGGCTGCAGAACGAGATCGACCCCGGCCAGTCGGCGTACAACGTCACCGCGGCGGTGCGGCTGCGCGGACCGCTGGACATCCCGGTCCTGGAGCGCGCCCTCAACACCGTGGTGGAGCGCCACGAGGCACTGCGCACCGTCTTCGACCTCGACGACGGCGACCCCGTCCAGGTGATCGGCCCGATGCCGCCGCTGAAGGTCCCCGTACTCGACTGCCGGCCCGAGGAGTTCGAGGAGACGGCCAGGGCCGAGCTGGAGGCGCCGTTCGACCTGCGCCGGGGCCCGCTGCTTCGGCTGCGCCTGCTGCGGCTCGGCGAGGACCACCATGTCGCGCTGCTGGTGATGCACCACATCGTCACCGACGGCGTCTCCTCCGGCATCCTCTTCCAGGAGCTGACCGCCGCGTACGAGGCGCACCGCGCCGGTCGCCCGCCAGTGCTCCCCGAACTCCCCATCCAGTACGCCGACTTCGCGGCCTGGCAGCGCGACAGGCTGCGTGGTGACGAACTCCGCGGACTCACCGGCCACTGGTCGCGGGTACTCGCGGGAGCCGAACCGCTCCGGCTGCCGACCGACCGCCCGCGCCCCGACGCGCCCACGGACCGGGGCGGCACCCACCACTTCGACCTCCCGGCAGCCCTGGTGGCGCGGCTCGAGTCGACGGCCCGCAGGAACAACGCCACGCCGTTCATGGTGCTGACGGCCGCCTTCTGCGCGCTGCTCTCCCGCTACTGCGGGCAGCACGACATCACCCTGACCTCGCCGGTCTCCGGCCGCACCCGGCCCGAACTCGAAGGGCTCATCGGCTATTTCGTCAATCCGCTGCTGCTGCGCACCGACCTGTCCGGCGACCCGGACTTCACGGAACTGCTCGCGCGGGTGCGGACGGCCTGCCTCGACGCCTACAAGCACCAGGAGCTGCCCTACGAGCAGGCCGTGGACCTGCTGCGGCAGCAGGGCTCCGGCACACAGGCGCACGGGGCACACGTGATGCTGGTGCTCCAGGCCAGGACGCCCTCCCGGTGGGAGGCGGCGGGCCTGTCCTTCGAGATGGTCCACGTCGACACGGGGTCCTCCAAGGCGGACCTGATCCTCGATGTGCGCCCCGGTGACGACGGCCACCACGTGGTGCTCCAGTACGGCGCCGACCTGTTCGACCCGGCCACCGCCGAGCGCCTCGCGGGACACTTCCGCACGGTGCTGGAGAGCGTCACCGCCCGGCCCGCGCTGCCGCTGTCGCGCGTCCCCCTGCTGTCCGCCGAGGAACGGCACACGCTCCTGACGGCCTGGAGCACCCCGTCGGCGGAGCCGGTCGAGGGGCACGTCCATACGGCGGTCGAGGCATGGGCGGCGAAGACCCCGGACACGCCCGCGGTGGTGGACGCCGAGGGACGGCTGACCTACGCGGAACTCCACGAACGCGCCTGCGCACTGGCCGTGCGGATGCGGGAGGCGGGTGTGCGGCCCGGCACGGTGGTCGCCCTGGCGGCGAAGCCCTCGGCCGCGCTCGCCGTTGCCGCCCTGGCCGCCCTCAAGGCGGGCGGCTGCTGCCTTCCGCTGGACCCCGCCCTGCCCGCCGGGGTGCTCGGCGCCCTCGTGGAGCAGTCGCGCGCCGCACTGGTCCTCGACGCCGCGCCCGGTCCCACCGTCCCGGACACCGTTGCGCCGGTCACCCTCCGGACCGCCGGGGGCTCCGCAGGAGCCGACCCCGCCGTCACGGCGGGCACGGCCCTGCTGAACTGGACGGCCCTGGGCGGCGGCGGACACGCCCTGGCAGCCCTCGCCCACGGCGCGCTGCTCACCGCGGCCCGTGACACTGCGGCGTCCACCGGCCTGCGGCCCGGCACCCGCTGGGCGACGACGTCGTCGTCCCCCGAGCAGGTGCTCCGGCAGCTCGTGCCGGTGCTGACCGGCGGCGGCACGCTCGTCCTCGACGGAGCGCCCGGGGACGAGCGCGCCGGAGCGGCCGAGGCACGAGTGGACGCGGCACTGCCCGAGTCCGCCGGGGGAGTCACCGTCGACGGGGCGGACCGGGGCCCGGTGCCGGAGGCCCTCGTACTCGACGGCGGTCTCGAACCCGTCCCGGTCGGGGTGACGGGCGAGCTGTATCTCGCGGGCCCGGCGCTGAGCCACGGATACGCCGGCAGGCCCGGCCTCACCGCCACGTCCTTCCTTCCCGACCCGCACGGCACCCGCGCCGGCGGGCGCCTGTTCAGGACGGGGGAGCGGGCGCGCCGACTGGCCGACGGGACGGTGGAACGCGCGGGCCGCGAGGACGGCCTGCTGACCGGGGGAGGACTGCGGGTCGACCCGGCGGAGACCGGGCGGACGCTGTCCGCGGAGCCGGGCGTCGCGGACTGCGCCGTGCTGGTCCGCGCGCTGCCCGGGGGCCGCCCCGCCGCCGTGGCCTACACGGTCGCAGGGCCGGGGGAGGCCCCGGACCCGGCGGGCCTGCTGGCCCGCCTGCGGGACCGGCTGCCGGCCGCCTGGCTGCCAACCGCCGTGGTGCCGGTCGAGTCGATCCCGCGTACCGCGGCGGGGGCGCCCGACCAGGCGGCGCTCCCGCTGCCGGACCGGGGACCCGAGCCGGAAGCCGCCGGATACGTGGCCCCGCGTACCCCGTTCGAGGAGGAGATCGCCCGGATCTGGGCGGAACTGCTCGGCGTGGAGCGGGTCGGCGCGTACGACAACTTCTTCGATCTCGGCGGCCAGTCACTTACCGCCGTACGGCTGGCGGCCCGGCTCCGCGAGGAGTTCGGGGCGGACATCGCCGTCCGCGACCTGTACGCCGACTTCACCGTCGCCGAGGTCGCCTGGAAGGTCCTACAGCGGCTGGTCGCGTCATGACCGGCCACGACGTGGAATGGAGAGACATGTCGAGCACCACCCTTCTGTGCTTCCCGCCCGCCGGGGCGGGAGCCGGATTCTTCCGGCCCTGGGTCGGGCGGCACCCCGGACTGAGGGTCGTCCCGGTCGAGATCCCCGGCAGGGAGAAGAGGTTCGCCGAACCGGAGTGCGAGGACCTGGACTCCCTGCTGCGGACCATCGTCCCCGAGCTGCTGGAGGCGGTCGCGGGCGCCGAACGCGTCGCGGTCCTCGGCCACAGCTTCGGTGCCCTCCTCGCGTACGAGACCGTGCGGGCGCTGGCCGCCCGCGCCCCCGGCACCGACCTCACCCTGGTCGCCAGCGGCGCCACCCGACCCGGTGTGCCGCGCGCGGGACGGATCACCGGCCTGCCCGACGACGAGTTCGTCGCGGGCGTGCAGCGGATCTCGGGGTACCGCCATCCCGCTCTGGACGAGCCCGAGTTGCGCGAACTGCTGCTGCCGCCGCTGAGGGCGGACGTCGCCATGCACGAGGGCCATGTGTTCGACGCGGCCGAGCCGCTGAACGTGCCCGTGATCTCGGTGCGCGGCGCCGACGACGACGTGGTGTCCGCCGAGGCGGCCGACGCCTGGCGGCAGATCACCACCGGCCGCTTCCGCACCGCCGAGATCGACGGCGGGCACATGTACCTCGTGGAGGCCTGGCCCGCGCTGCTCGACCTGCTCTCGGCGGAACTGAACGGGACGAAGGCCCTCGCATGAGCGACCGCCTCGCCGGCAAGGTCGCGGTCGTGACCGGCGCGGGCCGGGGCATCGGACGCGCGGTGGCGACGGCGTTCGCCGCCCAGCAGGCCGCCCTCGTCCTGGTGGACATCGCCGCCGACATCACCGGCGTGCCCTATCCGATGGCCTCCACCAGCCAACTCGACCACACCGCGCGGATGTGCCGGGAACTGGGCGCCCCGGTGCTGACGGCCGTCGCCGACGTACGTGCCGCGCAGGACGCGGAGCGGGTCGCCGAGCAGGCCGTGGAGCGCTTCGGGCGGATCGACGTCCTGGTCAACAACGCGGGTGTCGCGGGACCTTCGGGAAAGATCGTCCACGAGGTCACCGAGGACGAGTGGGCCGTGATGATGGACGTCAACCTCGGCGGCCCGTGGCGGATGACGAAGGCGGTCGGAGCGGCGATGGCCGACCGCCGCGGCGGCAGCATCGTGAACATCGCCTCCACCGCGGGACTGGTCGGCTACCGGAACTTCGCCGCGTACGTGGCGTCCAAGCACGGACTCGTGGGTCTCACCCGGGCCGCGGCCCTGGACTACGCGCCCTACCGGGTACGGGTCAACGCCGTCTGCCCGGGGTCGGTGCGCGACGCGGAGGCCACCGAGGGGCGGATGCTCGCCGAGATCGGCCGCAGCATCGGCATCGAACCGGCGGACCACGAAGCCGCGTTCATCACCCAGCAGCCCATGAACGCCCTGGTGGAGGCGGAGGACGTGGCGGCCGCCGCCGTATGGCTGGCCTCCGACGAGTCCCGCCGCGCCACGGGTTCCGTGATCAGCGTCGACGGCGGCTACAGCGCCCGCTGACCCCCCGAGCCTGGAGAGCAGAAGTGTCAGCACATACGGGAACGTCCGACGACCCCATCGGGACGGCCTGCCACGGCGACGTCCACCGGGTGCCCGCGGGCACCGACGCGCGAGCATGCCGGCGCGCCCTGTCCGAGGCACTGGACGCCGATCCGCGCCTTCTCGGCGGCGGGCCCCTGCGGCTCTGGTGCGAGCCGGTGGCCGGGCCGTCGGGAGGCGCGCTCGCAGACCGGCGCCGGGACCGCGAACTGCGCATCCCCGTCGCCGAGTCGGGCACCTCGCCCGTCCGTCTCACCCTGCTGGAGTACGAGGACGGCGTACGCGACCTCGTCGTCGTGGCGCGCTCCGCCCGGGTCGGCCGCACGGGACTCACCGCGATCGCCGTCGCGGCCCTGGGCGCGGAACCGTCCTGCGGCGCGGCGGCCTCCGGCGATGCGGAGGAGTCCCGTGACGCGGGCAGGGTCGGCGACGCGGTGGCGCCCGGCGGCGGGGACGGCCCGACCGTGTCCGCCGGCCGGGGAGGCGTGGCCGCACCCGGGGCCGGGCCGCGTACCCCGTCCATCCGCTCGGCCACCGGTTCCCCGGACAGCCCCGGCGACGCGCACGGCGCCGGCCCGGCCGAGTTCTCCTTCGCGCTGCCGGACCTGCCGCCGTCGGCCGGGTCGGCTCGCGACCTGGCGTGCGCCCTGGAACTGGTCCTCGCCCGCACCTGCGACGAGCGGCGGACGGTGCTCGACGTGCGCGGTCCCGACGGACGGGTCTCCAGCAGGGTGCCCGGCCGCGACGAGGGACTGTCCGTCGCCGAGTACCGGGCCGCGGCGGCCGGACCGCACCCGTCCGCCGCCACCCCGCCCGACGAGGCCGGGGCGCGCTTCGCCCTGACGGTCGACACGGACGTGCCCGCCGCCACCCGCGTCAGGCACCGCCCCGCCCCGACGGGCGGGCACGGCCTCGCCGTCCACGTCGAGCCCGACGGGCAGGGAGGCCTCACCGCGCTCGCCCGGTACAGGCCGTCGGCCGTACCGGAGTGGCGCGCGCGTGCCGTCGTCCGCCATCTCGTCCATGTCGTCGGCGAACTCGCCGGAGGGGACCAGCGACGCGCGCTGGCCGACGTGCCCCTGCTCGACCCGGAGGAACGTGACCGGGTCCTGGCACTCGGGCGCACGGAGGGCGGCGGCCGGGCCGCCGCGGCGCCGATCCACGAACTCGTCCTGGCCCGCGCCGCGGCCGCACCCCTCGGCGTCGCCCTGACCGACGGCGGCACCGAGGTCGGCTACCGGGACCTCACCGACCGGGCCGGACGGCTCGCGCACGCCCTGCGCTCACTCGGAGTCGCGCCGCGCGACCGTGTCGGCGTCTGCCTGGAACGCACCGCCGACCTGGTGGTCGTGCTGCTCGGCGTGCTCATGGCGGGCGCCACGTACGTGCCGCTCGACCCGGCCCATCCCAAGGACCGCCTCGCCTTCACCGCCGACGACGCGGGCCTCGGGGTCGTCGTCGTCGACGAGG
This sequence comes from Streptomyces fructofermentans, assembly GCF_014651055.1. Taxonomy (GTDB): domain Bacteria; phylum Actinomycetota; class Actinomycetes; order Streptomycetales; family Streptomycetaceae; genus Streptomyces; species Streptomyces fructofermentans. Next base: position 275,398 of record NZ_BMWD01000002.1, on the reverse strand, counting down.
GCGCCGGTGCGGCCGACGCCTTCGCGCAGGGAGTGGCCGTACCGCTCGGCCGGCTGGGCCGCATGGCCGAGCACGCGCCGTCCGTGCCACCGGACTCCGGTGTCGGGCCCGACGACCCGGCGTACGTCATCTACACCTCAGGTTCCACCGGCCGCCCCAAGGGCGTGGTGGTCCCGCACCGCAACGTGGCCGCGCTGCTCGACGCCACCGCCGAGGACTTCGGGCTGGGACCGGCCGACACCTGGACCTGGTTCCACTCCGCGGCCTTCGACTTCTCCGTCTGGGAGATCTGGGGCGCGCTGATCACCGGCGGACGCCTGGTCGTCGTCCCGTACTGGACCTGCCGTTCGCCCGACGACTTCCGGGACCTGCTCGTACGGGAGCGGGTGACGGTGCTGAACCAGACGCCGTCGGCCTTCCTGCGACTGCTGGAGCTCGAACGCGGCGACGCCCGGCTGACCGACCTGCGGCTGGTGGTCTTCGGAGGGGAACCCCTCGACGCCCGCGGCCTCCTGCCCTGGTTCGACGCGCATCCGGAGTCCCGCTGCCGCGTGGTGAACATGTTCGGCATCACCGAGACCACGGTGCACGTCACGGCCCGGACGGTGACCCGCGCGGACGCCCTCGCGGCCACCCGCTCCGTGGGCCGGGCGATCCCCGGCTGGTCCGTACGGGTGGTGGACGACCGGGGCCGGCTGCTGCCGCCCGGGTCGGCCGGGGAGATCGCCGTCGCCGGCGCCGGACTCGCCGCGCACTACCTGAACCGGCCCGGGCTCACTGCCCGGCGCTTCGTGACCGACGCGCACGACGGCACCCGGCTCTACCTCAGCGGGGACAAGGGGAGGCTCCTTCCGGACGGCGGCCTGGAGCACCTGGGCCGACTGGACTCACAGGTCAAACTGCGCGGCTACCGGATCGAGTTGGACGAGATCCGCCATGTGCTGCTCGGCCACGACGCCGTACGCGCGGCCGCCGTGGTGCTGGGCAGGACGCCGGGGGACGAACCCACCGAGCGCCTCGACGCCTATGTCGTGCTGGACGGCGCCGATCCGGCGGAGGTCCGCGGGTACGCGGCGGGGCTGCTGCCCGAGTACATGATGCCGGGCACGCTGACACCGGTCCCCGAACTGCCGCTCACGGTGAACGGCAAGGTCGACGTCGTCGGGCTGCCCGCACCGGACGAACCCGTCGCGTCCGCGCCCCCTCCCGGCGCACCCGCCGACGCTCCCGAGGCCGCGGGGGCGACGTCGCTGGGGACCGTGCTGGCCGCGTGGCGCGAGGTCCTGGGCACCGACTGCTCCGCGGCCGACGACTTCTTCGACCTCGGCGGCAACTCCCTGCTGGCCCTGCGGATCGTGCACACCCTGCGCGACCGGGACGTCCGGGTGGGCGTGCGCGAGGTGTACCGGCTGCGTACCGCGGGACTGCTGGCCGAGTACGCCGACCTGCGGGCCGAGCGGCCCGTCGCGGCGGGCTGAGGCGGGCGGAGGCGGGCTTCCCCCACCGGAGGCGCGGCCCCGGACGGGGTCGGCACCGTCGCGTGGGGGAAACGCCCGACTGCCGTGCCTGGTCCGGGAACTGGTCGCCTTGACCGACGAACGGAGGCGACCGGAGATGACCGGAACGCAGATGGCCAAGGACGACTACCACGCCCGCGCCCAGCTCGAAGCGGCCCTGCTGCGCGGGCGGGCACCCGCGGTCGGCCCCCGCGGCGGACCACAGGCCGGCCCCGGGACCGACTCCCGGACCGGCGCCCAGGACCCTCGGACCGGCACCGGGTCACCGGCCCGCGCCGCGGACCCGGCCGCGCACCCCCTCCCCCCGTCCCGGGCCGCCGCCGACGGCTCCCTCGCGGGCCCGGACGGCGCGACGCGGTTCCGGGCCTCGCTCGCCCAGGAGGGGATGTGGCGGTCGCTCCGCGGTGGGCCGGGCTCCACCCCGCCCCTGCTGACCGGCGGACTGCGGCTGCGCGGACCGCTCGACGCGGGGGCCCTCGAAGACGCCTGGAACGACGTCGTGGCCCGCCATGACAACCTGCGCAGCACACTGCGGCAGGAGGACGGCCGGCTGAACCAGGTGGTCGCCGGGTCCCTGCGACTGCCGGTCCCGGTCACCGGACTGGCGATCGAGGACTTCGGCCGGTTCACCCGGCAGGAGGTCGACCGGCCCCTGGACCTGGCCGAAGGGCCGCTCGCCGGGCTGAGGCTGCTGCGGCTCGGCGCCGACGACCACATCGCCTTCCTGCTGGTGCACCACATCATCGGGGACGGCCGCACGCTGGAGGTCCTGGTCCGCGACCTGAGCGCGTTCTACCTGGCCAGGACCACCGGCACGACGGTCCCGCTGCCACGACTGCCCGTGCGTTACGGCGAGTTCGCCGCCGCGCACCGCGCCCGCACCGAGGGCCCCAGGGGAGCGGAGGTGGGCGACTACTGGCTGCGGCGGCTCGCGGGCGCCGAGCCCGCCGAACTGCCCACGGACCGTGCTCCGTCCGGCCGCCCCGCCGCGCTCGGAGGGTTCCTGGACGTACCGATGCCCGCGGACGTCCTCCGCCGGCTCACGGAGTTCGCCAGGGCCCGGCGCACCACCCTGCACACCGTCGGCCTCGCCGCCTTCCAGGCACTCCTGGCCAGGGAGTCGGGGCAGCGGGACATCAGCGTCCGGGTGCCCGTCTCCTACCGGGACGGCACCGAACTCCAGGACCTGGTGGCCGACTTCTCCAACGACGTGGTCGTCAGGACGGACCTGTCGGCCAACCCCGCGTTCGGCGAACTCGTCGACCGTGTGCACCACGACACCGCCCTGGACTTCGCCCACCACGACCTTCCCCCGCACCTGCTCGAACCGCGCATGGACACCCCGGGGCTGCTGGACCGGCTGTTCCACGTGCAGTTCACCGCCGAGCGCGAATTCGATGTCGCCGTCACCGTGGGGGAGTTGGGGGCCGAGCCGATCATGCCCCCGGACCCCTACGTGTCCCGCCCGCTCAGCCTGCGCCTGCGCCACGGCGACGGGAGCGCGCGCTGCCTGGCGGCCTTCGCCCTGGACCGGTTCTCCGAGGAGCGCGTCGCGCGGTTCGTGGCGGACTACCACGACCTCGTCGGTGAGCTGACCGGGCACCCCGACCGCCGCGTCCTCGGCTGAGGGGCCACCCGGTCAGGAGAACCCCTGACTGTCGGACGGGGCCCCCGCGAAGAGATCTTCTTCAGTACCGGCACGACGACGAGCCGTGAGCCACCGCCACGACTCCCCTGCGTCAAGGAGCAACGAATGAGCAAGGTCGCCGTTCTGACCAACGACCTCCAGTACGACCTGGTCAACAAGAACCAGGAGCGCATCGACGCCGTCGAGGAGGCCACCCCCGGCTTCTCCGGCTTCCTCAACGACATGCGCGAGCGCGGCCACCACGTCGTCCACCTCCAGCTGATCAACCGCGAGGACGACCTCGTCGCCGAGCGCTACGAGGGAGGCCGCCTGCCGGCCCAGAAGGGCACCAAGGGCGCCGAGATCCTCCCGGTCTTCCTCGACGAGACCGACATCCTCATCGAGAAGAACAAGGACAGCGGCTTCTACGAGACCGACCTGCACGAGCAGCTCCAGGCGCTCGGCGTCGAGACGGTCATCGTGACCGGCATGCAGGGCCAGATCTGCGTGCAGACCACCGCGGCCGACGCGTTCTTCCGCGGCTACAACGTCTGGGTGCCGAGCGACTGCGTCGTCTCCGCCCGCGACCACGACAAGATCCGCGCCCTGGACTGGCTGGACGGCTACTGCGCCACCGTCGCCCCGTCCGCCGAGATCGTCAGCACGCTCGACGAGACCGGCGAGCTGCCGCGCAAGGTGTTCCGCACCCCGTGACCCGAACCGGAACGGGCCCCGGTGGCCCGTTTCCGCCACCCCATCCACTTCGAACCGACAGGGGAGCCCCGTTGCGCATGGCCACGGATTCCTTTCTGGACCAGCAGATCGTTCTCGACCACGGGACCGGAGCCCGGCTCAGCCGCGAACTGGTCGAGTTCATGGTGGGTGTGCTGGGCGACGTCTACATCGGCGAGATGGAGGACAGCGCGATGCTGCCGGTCCCGGCCGGCAACATCGCGATGACCACCGACTCCTTCGTCGTCGACCCGCCGTTCTTCGGCAACGGCGACATCGGCAAGATCGCTGTCTGCGGCACGGTCAACGACCTTGCCGTGGTCGGCGCGGAGCCCCTCTACCTCACCCTGGCGATGATCCTGGAGACGGGGCTGCCGATCCGCCGGCTCCACCAGGCGCTGGTCTCCCTGCGTGACACCGCGAAGGAGGCCGGGGTCAAGATCGTGGCCGGCGACACCAAGGTGGTCGGCCCGGGCGAGGCGGACGGCATCTTCCTGAACACCACGGGAATCGGTGTCTTCCACCGGGCGCCGAAGCGCATGACCGACGTGCGGGCCGGCGACAGGATCGTGCTCAGCGGACCGATCGGCAACCACACCGTGCACCTGCTGTCCGTGCGCGAGGGACTGGGCTTCGAGAAGAACGTGCTCAGCGACTGCGCCCCCCTCAACGGGATGATCGACGCCCTGGAGGAGGCGGTACCGGCGGACGCCGTGCGCTCCATGCGCGACGTCACCCGCGGCGGACTGTCCGCCGTGCTCCACGAGTACGCGGCCGCGCTCGGCCGCACCCTGCGCATCGAGGACGCCGCGCTGCCGGTCGACTTCGAGACGCGGATGGCCGCCGACATGCTCGGCATCAATCCGCTCAACTGCGCCAACGAGGGCTGCCTCGCCCTGTTCGTCGACCCCGACTCCGTCGACTCCGTACTGAAGACGCTCCGGGCGCATCCGTACGGCGAACGGGCCGTCGTGATCGGCGAGGTCACCGACCGTGCCGTCAAGGCCGTCGAACTGGTCGGCGAGGACGGCAAGGTCAGCGAGATCGAAGAGCTGCAGGGCGCGGAACTTCCGCGGCTCTGCTGATCGGAGCGGGATCGTGCAGCAGACCACCACGACGAGCGGCACTCCGTCCGGCGGACCCGGGCCGTCCCCGTCGGCCGAGCAATGGCTGATCCGGGTCCGCGGAGTGGTGCAGGGTGTGGGCTACCGGCCCTTCGTCCACAACCTGGCGAAAAGCATGGGTCTGAGCGGCTGGGTGCTCAACGACACCCTCGGCGTGCAGACCGAGGTGCGCGGCCCGGTGCCGCGGCTCAACGCCTTCGCCGTCGCGCTGCGCGACGACGCGCCCCTGCTGGCACGGGTCGACGAGGTGCGGGTCGAGGCCCGCACCTCCGACCCGGCCGGAGCGGGCGAGGGCTTCGAGATCCGCCGCAGCACCAGGACGGCCGGGCGGTCCGACACCATCGTCGCGCCGGACTCGCACGTCTGTCCCGACTGCCTGCGCGAGGTCCGCGACCCGGCGGACCGGCGCCACCGTTACCCCTTCACCAACTGCACCCACTGCGGCCCCCGTTACTCGATCGTCAAGGGGCTGCCCTACGACCGTGAGCAGACCACCATGGCGTCCTTCGCCATGTGCGACGACTGCCGCCGGGAGTACGAGGACCCGGGCGACCGCAGGTACCACGCGCAGCCCAACGCCTGCCCGGTGTGCGGCCCCCGGCTGACCCTGTCGGGCCCCGGCGGACCGCTCGCCGAGGCCGACGACGCGCTCGCCGCCGCCACCGAGGCGCTGGCGGCCGGCAGGATCGTCGCGGTCAAGAGCGTCGGCGGCTTCCACCTGGCCGCGAACGCCAGGGACGCGGCGGCCGTCGCCCGGCTGCGGAGCCGCAAGAAGCGCGACTCCAAGCCCTTCGCGGTGATGGTCGACGACCTGCCGTCGGCGGCCCGGCTCGCCGACTGCGGCACGGCCGAGGCCGAACTGCTGGAGTCGCCCGCCCGGCCCATCGTCCTGCTGCGCAAACTGCCCGGCGCGCTCCCCGAGGAGATCGCCCCGCGCAACCCCAACATCGGCGTCATGCTGCCGTCCGCCCCGCTGCACCACCTGCTGCTGGACCGGCCCGGCCTCGACGTCCTGGTGATGACCAGCGGCAACGTCTCCGGCTACCCCATCGCGTACCGCAACGAGGAGGCGCTGGAACAGCTCTTCCAGGTCGCCGACCTGGTCCTGCACCACGACCGGGACATCCACGTCCGCGTCGACGACTCCGTGGTCCGGTGCTCGGTCCATCCCGAACTGGACGAGCCGCTCGTCACGTTCCTGCGCAGGTCGCGGGGGTACGCCCCCTACCCGGTGGAGGTCGGTGAGGTCGGGGAGCTGCCCGAACCGGTGCTCGCGTACGGCGCGGAGCTGAAGACCACCGTCGCCCTGGGATCGGGCCGCAAGGTCTACGTCAGCCAGCACATCGGCGACCTCAAGAACGACGAGACCTTCCGCTCGCACCGGCAGACCGCGGACCACCTGTCGCAGCTGTACGAACTCCGGCCGCGACGGATCGCCGTCGACATGCACCCCTCGTTCCGCTCCCACGTCCTGGCGGGCGACGAACGGCCGGCGGACGTCGTCGAAGTGCAGCACCACCACGCGCACATGGCGTCGTGCATGGCGGAGAACAGGCTCACCGGCACCACCCTCGGCGTGGTCTTCGACGGCGCGGGCTACGGGCTGGACGGCACGATCTGGGGCGGCGAGTTCCTGCTCGGCGGCTACGCGGAGGCCGACCGCGTCGCCCATCTGCGCCGGATCCCGCTGCTGGGCGGTGACATGGCCGTCCACCAGCCCATCCGCACCGGATTCGCCCTCGCCCTGGAGTCGCTCGGCCTTCCCGGGGCCGCGACCGCCGCCTTCCCGGCGCTGCGCACCCTCGGCGACCGGGAGCGCCACGTCTACACCACGATGGTCGCCCGCGGACTGAACGCCCCGCGGGTCTCCAGCATGGGGCGGCTCTTCGACGGCGTCGCCGCGCTGCTGGGCGTGTGCGCGCGTGCCGAGTACGAGGCCCAGGGGCCCATCGAACTCGAAGGGCTGCTCGGCCGGGACCTCGCCCTCGCACGGCGGCCCTACGCCTTCGGGCACGAGGCGTCCGCGGCGGACGACGGCCCCCGGGTGATCGACTTCCGGCCGGTGGTCCGCGCGATCGCCGCCGACCTCGCGGCGGACACCCCGCTCGCCACGATCAGCCGGCGCTTCCACACCGCGGTCGTCCGACTGGTCGTGGACCGCTGCGAGGAGCAGCGCGCCCACGGCGGCGTGCGGCAGGTCGTCCTCTCCGGCGGGGTCTTCCTCAATGAGTTCCTCCTGGTCAACTGCCTGACCGAGCTGCGCAGGGCGGGCTTCGCCGCCCACGCGCACCGTTTGGTGCCCACCAACGACGGGGGCATCGCGCTCGGCCAGGTGATGGTGGCGGGCGCCCGTTCGCGCACGAGGCCGCAGCCGCCCGCATAACAACGTATGGAAGGAGTCACCGATGGTGAACGCCGACGTGACGCTGCACGATGTCGTACGGCTGCTCGCCGACAACGAGGGCGAGGCCCGGCGGACGCTCAACATGGTCCCGTCCGAGAACGCCATGTCCGGGCTGGCGAAGCTGCCGATGCTGCTCGACCCGGCCCACCGCTACTTCTTCAACGAGTCCGACCACCCCGACCGCTGGCACTTCCGCGGCGGGCGGCGCGTGCACGAGCTGGAGACCGGCCTCGCCGTCCCGCTGCTGCGCGAACTGGGCAGGGCCGAGCACGTGTCGGTGCGCCCCCTCAGCGGGCTCAACGCCATGACGCTGGTGCTTGCCGCGCTCGGCGGCGAGCCGGGCTCCACCGTGGTGACCGTCGCCGCCGAGAACGGCGGGCACTTCGCCACCCCGGACGTCGCCGCGCGGCTCGGCCTCGGCGTGGAGTTCCTGCGCGGTTCGGGGCCGCACGCCCTGGACCTCGACCACGCCGCCGAACTGCTGGCCCGCGTCCGGCCCTCGCTCGTGTACGTCGACCAGTCCCACTGCCTCTTCCCGATCGACGTGGCGAGCCTGGTGGCCACCGTGCGCGCGGTGTCGCCCGAGACGCTGGTGCACGTCGACGCGAGCCACTGGTTCGGGCTCGTCCTCGGCGGTGCGTTCCGCAACCCCCTGGACGAGGGCGCCGACAGTCTCGGCGGCTCCACCCACAAGACCTTCCCGGGGCCGCAGAAGGCCGTGGTGCTGACCCGCGACGCCGCGATGGACCGGCGCATCAGGGACACCCAGGACTACCTCGTCAGCAGCCACCACTTCGCCTCCACGATCGGCCTGGGCATCGCCCTGCTGGAGTTCCGCGACTTCGGCGGCCCCGCCTACGCCCGTGCGGTCGTCGAGAACACCCGGCGGTTCGGGCGCCTGCTGCACGACCGGGGGATCACGGTCGCCGCCGCCGACCGGGGCTTCTCGGCCGGACACCAGCTGTGGCTGGACACCGAGCGGGACGGCGTCGCGCCCAAGGTGGCCGCCGACCGGCTCCACGCCGCTGGACTGCGCGTCAACTTCATGGCCGGGCTGCCCGGCTTCACCGGCCAGGGCGTGCGCATCGGACTGAACGAGGCGACCTACCAGGGCCTGGCCGGCGACGACTTCACGGAACTCGCCGACGTGTTCGCGGCGGCCGTGCGGGACTCCGAGCCCCTCGGCGGACTCGCCGACCGCGTCGCCTCGCTGCGGACGCGCACCAGGGTCGGCGCCCCGGTCGACAGCACCTCCTCGCTCTTCGAGAACGCGCTGGCGCTGTGCGCCGACTCGCTGCGCACGACCCAGGTCGCGGCTCCCAGCCCGCAGGGCGTCACCTCGTGAGCCGCCCCGTCATCGGCATCGCGAGCTACCTGGAGCGGGCGCGGTGGAACATCTGGGACACCCGGGCCGCGGTCGTCCACGAGTCCTATGTGCGGGGCGTCACCGCGAACGGCGGCCGTGCCGTGGTGCTGCCGCCCGACGAGACCGACGCGGACGTCCTGGACAGGCTCGACGGACTGCTGCTGCCCGGTGGCGCGGACATCGGCGCCCACCACTACGGCGACCTGCCGCACCCGGAGGCCGACACCGAGCAACCGCTGCGCGACGCAGCGGAGTTGATGCTGCTGCGAGCCGCACTGGAGCGGGACGTACCCGTGCTCGGCGTCTGCCGCGGACTGCAACTGCTCGCCATCGTCCACGGCGGCTCCCTGCACCAGCACCTTCCCGACGTGCTCGGCCACGGCGGGCACTGCCCGCGGGAAGGGGTCTTCGGGGAGCACGACGTCGAAGCCGCCCCGGGAAGCGTGGTCGCGGCTGTGTACGGGCCCCGCGCACGGGTCAACTCCCATCACCACCAGGCCGTCGCCGACCCCGGCGGGCTCCGGGTGACCGCCCGCAGCGCCGACGGAGTCGTGGAGGCCGCCGAGGACCCGTCGAAGACCTTCGCCGTGGGCGTGCAATGGCATCCCGAGGTCTCCGGCGACGACGCCCTCTTCGCCCGTTTCGTCGCGGCGTGCGCGAGCCGGAACCACTCCCTTGCCTCCGCTCGCCCCTGGTCCCTCTCCTCACCTTCCTCACCTTCCTCACCTTCCTCCTTCGCACCTCTTCACCCACCGATCGGAGCACAGACATGAGCAGCGCGGACACCACCTACCAGGTCGTCGTCAACCACGAGGAGCAGTACTCGCTCTGGCCCCTCGGCAAGGACCTCCCGCTCGGCTGGACGGCCGAGGGCACGCGGGGCAGCAGGGCCGACTGCCTGGCCCGCGTCGACGAGATCTGGACGGACATGCGGCCGCTCAGCCTGCGCCGGTCCCTCGCCGCCGGCGCACAGGGCTGACGCCCGGACACCCCTCCAGCAGCCCGCCACCGGCCCGAGCGATGAGGAACGCAGACGCGTGAACGCGCGAATTGAGCACCAGGACTGGATCTCCGTGATCGCCACGACGGCCGCGGCGGACCCCGGAAGGACCGCCTTCACGTTCTCCGGAACGGAGGGCGAGCCCCCCGAGGTCATGACGTACGGACGGCTCGACCGGCTGGCCCGCGCGACCGCCGCCCGGCTGGCGCGGGAAGGGGCGGCGGGCCGGCCCGTGCTGCTGCTCCAGCCTCCGGGGTTCGACTACGTCGTCTCGTTCGTGGCCTGCCTCTACGCGGGTGCCGTCGCGGTCCCCGTCTACCCGCCCACGCGGCGCCCGCGATCGGTGGAACGCCTCGCCTCGATCGTGATGGACTGCGGGGCCACCCTCGCGCTCACCACGGCCCGTGTCCGCGACAAACTGCTCCCCGGGGACCCCGACGGGCTGCTGATGGACACACTGCGACTGCTCGCCACGGACCTGGTGCCCGAGGCGGAGGCGGACGCCTGGACGCGGCCCCCCGTGGACGCCGGCACCACGGCCTTCCTCCAGTACACCTCCGGTTCCACCGCGGCCCCGCGCGGAGTGCTCCTGACCCACGGCAACCTGCTGCACAACTCGTCCGTGATCCAGCGGGCGTTCCGCACCACCTCCGCGACCGTGGGCATGTCCTGGCTGCCGCTCTTCCACGACATGGGCCTCATCGGCGGCATGCTTCAGCCGCTCTACTACGCCGGTTCCTGCGCGCTGATGTCACCGGCGGAGTTCGGCCGGGACCCGATGCGCTGGCTCAGGGAGATCAGCCGCTCCGGGGCGACGGTGAGCGGCGGCCCCAACTTCGCGTACGACCTCTGCGCGGACCTCGTGACGCCGGAACTCCTGGACGGCCTCGACCTGAGCCGGTGGGAGGTTGCCTTCAACGGCGCGGAGCCGATCCGAGCCGAGACCCTCGAACGCTTCAGCACCGCCTTCGCCGGGGCGGGCTTCCGTGCCGAGGCGTTCACCCCCTGCTACGGCCTCGCCGAGGCCTCGCTCATCGTCTCCTGCAAGCCGCACGGCACGGCACCCGTGCGGCTGCCGGCCGCCGAGGTGCCGTCGCCCGCCGTGCCGGACGGCGGCACCGCCGAGGCCGCCGCCACCGCGGCCTTCGACCTCGTCGGCAGCGGCCACCCGGACGGCACCCAGCGCCTGGAGATCGTCGACCCGCTCACCGCGCGGCGCGCCGCCAACGGCGCGGTCGGCGAGATCTGGGTCTCGGGACCGAGCGTCGCGCGGGCCTACTGGAACCGCGAGGAGCAGAGCGAAGCCGTCTTCGGCGCCCGCCTCGCGGAGGAGGGGCCGGACGGCGCGAGGTTCCTGCGCACCGGCGACCTCGGCATGCTCCGAGACGGCGAGCTCTTCGTGACCGGCCGGCTGAAGGACCTGATCGTGGTGCGCGGCCGCAACCACTACCCGCAGGACATCGAGCGCACGGTCGAGGGCGTGCACCCCGCCCTGAAGGCGAACTGCGGCGCCGCGGTCCAGGCCGTGGCGGACGGCGAGGAGCACGTCGTCGTCGTCCACGAGGTGGCCCGGGACCATCAGGACGAGGACCTGGCGGCGCTCGCCCGCGAGGTGCGCGCCGCGGTCTCCGAGGAGCACGGCGTCCGGCCGCTCGCCGTCGTCCTGATCCGCGCCGCCACCCTCCCCAGGACCTCCAGCGGGAAGGTCCAGCGACACGCCTGTGCCGCGTCGTACCTCGACGGCGGCCTCACCGTCCTGGCCGTGGATGGACACCTGCCGGGCCGGGACGAGGACGGCACCGGGAGGGGCGCGGGCCCGGCCGACGCGAGCCGACTCCCGGTCCCCGCACCTTCCGAGGCGGACCTCGCCGCACTGCGCGCCGCAGCGCCCGAGCACCGCCACGCACCGATGCTCGCCGTGCTGCGGGTCGTCGTGGCCCGCCGCCTCGGCACCCGTCCTGACGCCCTCGTCCCGGGGGAGAGGCTGGCGGTCTCCGGCCTCGACTCGCTGGGCGCCGCCCGGCTCCGCCACGACGTACGCGACCTCCTGGACGTGGACCTGGGCCTGGACGAGGCCCTCGACGCCGACCTCCCTGGCCTGGCCCGCCTCCTCGCCGAACGGATGGACACCCCCGTGCCGGACCGCCCCGAGGACAAGGTCGAGGGCTCCGCCCCCGGGGACCACCCGCTCTCCCGCAACCAGGCGTCCCTCTGGTTCCAGGACCGGATGGTGCCGGAAAGCCCCGCGAACCTGGTCTCCGCGTGCTTCGGCATCCGCGGGCCGGTCGACCCCGGCGCGCTCATGTCCGCCTTCGAGCTGATCTGCGCCCGGCACGCGGCCCTGCGCAGCACCTTCCCGGTGGTCGACGGCGAGCCGGTCCAGCGGGTCCACGCATCCCTGCCGCCCTCCTTCGAGCACGTCGACCTCTCCGATGCCGATGCCGACGCCGAGGCCGACGGCGGCACCGCCACCGACGCCCTCGCCCACCGCGTGGCCCGCGCCGCCGAGGAGCCCTTCGACCTGGACACCGGCCCGCTGCTGCGCGTACGGCTGTTCAGCCGGGGCGACGAGCACACGCTCGTACTGACGGTCCACCACCTGGTGTCCGACCTGTGGTCGCTGTCGCTGCTGCTCGACGAACTCGACACCGCCTACCCGGCGGCCCTCTGCGGACGCGCGGCGGAACTGCCCGCCGCCACCGCCTACCCCGTCTTCACCCGCCGGCAGGCCCTGCGGCTCGCCTCCCCCGCCGGCGGGGCGAGCATGGACCGGTGGGCGGAGCTGCTGGCCGACGCCACGCGGGGGACGAGCCCGCCCGCCGACCGGCCCCGGCGCGCCGTGCCCCGGATGCGGGGGGCCGCCCTGCCGTTCACGGTCGACGCCGCGACCACCACGGCGCTCACCGCGCTCGCCCGCCGCGAGGGCACCACCCTCTACAGCGTCCTGCTGGCCGCCTACCAGGTGCTGCTGGCCCGCTGCACCGGAAGCGCGGACGTCGTCGTCGGGACACCGGTCCACGGACGGGCGGACGCGGACCTCGCGGCGACCGTCGGCTGCCTGGTCAACACCGTCCCGCTGCGCACCGTCGTCGACCCGGAGGAGTCCTTCACCCGGCTGCTGCACAGGGTGCACCTCACCGCGCTGCCGGCCCTGCGGGGCGACGACGTGCCCTTCGCCTCGCTCGTGGAACGGCTCGGCCCGGCCCGGGACCACAGCGCCCGACCCGTCGTACGCACCCTGCTGACGCTCCAGCAGGCACCGGGCGAACGCGCCGACGCGGTGGTCTCCCTCGCGGTGAACCGGGCGGGCACCCCCTTCACGCTCGGCGGACTCGCCTGCACCACCCGGTCGCTGCCCGCCACCAGCAGCCAGTTCGACGTGCAGCTGACGTTCGGACAGGTGGGCGGTGAACTGGCGGGATCGGTGCGGTACGACACCGACCTCTACGACCCGCGGACGGCGGGCTTCCTCGCGGACCGCATGGGCGCCCTGCTGGCCGCCCTCGCCACCGACACGGACGTGCCGGTCGGCGAACTCCCCGCCCTGGGCGCGGCGGAGAGCCGCCTCCTCGCGGACGAGTGGAACGCCACCGACGCCCCCCACGACGAGCGGGCCGGTGTGGTCGAGCGGTTCGAGGCCGTCGCGGCCCGCTCGCCGCACGCGGTCGCGGTGCTCGCCGCCGGCTCCGGCGAAGGACCGATCGACTACGCGCGCCTCGACCGGCTGGCCAACGGGATCGCCCACCGGCTGCGCGACGCGGGCGTCGGCCCGGGTGACGTCGTCGCTGTGCTGCTGCCCCGCACACCCGCACTCCTCGCGGCCCTCCTCGGCGTGCTGAAGTCCGGCGCCGCGTATCTGCCGCTCGACCCGGGCCTGCCCGCCGCCCGCCTGTCCTTCCTCCTCGCCGACGCCTCGGCGGCGGCGGTCCTGACCGACGACCCGGACCTGTCGCACGACAGGATCCTGCGACCGGACGGCTCCGAGGCGGAGCGCCCGCCGGCCCGCGCGGCCCACCCGGCGGCCCCCGCGTACGTCATCTACACCTCCGGCTCCACCGGCACCCCCAAGGGCGTCGTGGTCCCGCACGCGGCACTCGCCAACCTGATCGCCGCGATGGGCCGCGACCTGCCGATCGCCGCCGGGGACGGCTGGCTGTCGGTCACGACCCCGTCGTTCGACATCGCGGCGCTGGAGTACTTCCTCCCCCTGGTCAGCGGCGCCACGGTCCATCTGGCCGACGAGGAGACCGCCGCCCAGGGCGCCCGCCTGCGGGCCTGCCTCGACACGCCCGGCATCACCCACCTCCAGGCGACGCCGGTGACCTGGCAACTGCTGCTCGACGCCGGCTGGACCGGTACACCCGGACTGACCGCGCTCTGCGGCGGCGAGCGGATGCCCGGCGGCCTCACTCGCGAACTGCCGTCTCGCGGCGCCGAGTTGTGGAACGTGTACGGGCCCACCGAGACCACCGTCTGGTCCCTGAGCACCCGGGTCACCGACGTCCGCGACGACGTGCCGCTGGGCACACCGCTCGCCAACACCCGCGTCCACGTCCTGGACGCCGGGCTGCGCCCCCTGCCCGTGGGCGCGACGGGAGAGCTGTACATCGGGGGCGACGGCCTGGCCCACGGCTACCTCGGCCGCCCCGGACTCACCGCCGAACGCTTCCTGCCGGATCCCTTCGCCGCACGGCCCGGAGACCGGCTGTACCGCACCGGCGACCTGGTCAGGCGCTGCCCGGACGGCGGGATCGCGTTCGTGGGGCGCACGGACAGCCAGGTCAAGGTGCACGGGCACCGGATCGAACTCGGCGAGATCGAGACCGCCCTGGAGCGCCTGCCGTCCGTACGGCGGGCCGCGGTGACGGTGGACGGCGAGGGCTCCGACGCCCGGCTGCTCGCCCATGTCGAACCGGCCGCCGGCGGTGCCGATCCGCACGGCCTGCGTGAGGAACTGCGCGCCTGGCTGCCCGGATACGCCGTCCCTTCCCTGATCTCCGTGACGGACGCCCTTCCGCTCACCCCGAACGGAAAGGTGGACCGGGGTGCGCTGCCCGCGCCGGAGGAGTACGGGGACGCGGCGCGGGGGCCCGAGTTCGAGGCTCCGCGCACGCCCGCGGAGCAGCGGGTCGCCGCGATCGTCTCGGACCTGCTGCCTGACCGGCCGATCGGACGCACGGACGACCTCTTCGACCTGGGCGCGCACTCCCTGGTGATGTCCCGGCTGGTGGAGCGGGTCAGGGCGGAGTTCGGGACGGTGCCACCGCTGGGCCGGCTCTTCGAGAAGCCGACGGTGGCCGCGATCGCGGGATTCGTCGACGAGCGGGCCCCGGCCCCCGGCGAGGGGCCGTCGTCAGGTCGTCCGGTCCTGCGCCGTGCGGACCGCTCCCGTCACGTGGCGGGCCGCTCGGCGGACGGCGGACTGCTCCTGCCGGCCGGCGCAACGGTCGAGCAGCGCTGACCGCGCGGGCCCGCGGCGCACGGGCCCGCGCGGATCGCGGGGCGCCGGTGAGGGCCGGGCGGCCCGTGGCCCGCGGGCCACGGGCGAAGGGGCGACGGCGCGGGTCCGTCGTCCCGGTGGAGGCAGCCCTTCGCGGCGCCGGGGAACCGGCACCGCAGGGCCGGGCGGACGCCCGCACGGGACCCGGGCCGACGCCCGCACGGGGTGCGGCCCGACGGTCGCCGAGCGGGGCTCGGACCGACGCCCGCACGGGGTGCGGCGCGACGCTCGCTGAGCGGGGCTCGGACCGACGGGCGGAGCGGGGCCCGGACCGACGGGGGCAGCGCGCCCCGCGCCGACGGCGGCAGCGCGGTGCGGCCCGACGCCCGCAGCGCGGCCCGGGCCGATGGCCGGAGGGCGGCCTGCGCCGGCGGCGGCAGCGCGCCCCGCGCCGACGGCCGCCGCGAGGCCCGGCCCGGGGGTGTGTGCACCCGGGCCGGGAGGTCAGGACGGGCCCGACCGGTCGAACCGGCCCACCATCGCGGCGACTTCGGCCCTGGAGGAGACCGTCAGCTTCTTGAAGATGCGTCCGAGATGGGTCTCCACCGTCTTGTGGCTGATGGCCAGCGTGCGGGCGATCTGCTGGTTCGTACGGCCGCTGCTCACCAGGACCGCGATCTCCAGCTCCCGCTTGCTGAGGAGCCCGAGTTCGTCGGGGGCCGGACCCTGTGGCGCCGGGACCGTACCGTCGGCGGGGCCGCGCGTGACCTGTCCGGGGACGGCCGGACCCCCCGCCGGCCCCTCCAGCTCGGCCCGCAGGGCCCTGCTCTCGGCGAGGAGCGGGGCGCTGTCGGTCGTGGCCGCGGCGGCCTCTGCGCACGCGGCGTGGCGGACGGCCCCCGGCACGTCCCCGCCGCGCCGCTCCAGCCGGCTCACGGCAAGGGCGAACCGGACCACGTGGACGCGCAGCCGGCGGCACTCCGCCAGCCGCAGCCCGCGTCCGCCGTGCGCGCGTGCCGCGCCGACGCGGCCCAGCGCGGCCTCCGCCTCGGCCAGCCGGAACAGGCCGTCGAGATGGGGCACCACCTCGTCGTCGGAGAGCCGGTCGAAGAGTCTCGCGGCGGCGACCGTGTGCAGTTCGGCGTGCTCCGCCGCGCCGGCGCGCACGGCCGCCGTGGCGATCATCGCGAGCGTCCCGCCCCGGGCGCCGGCGGGCAGTGCGTCCACCGAGGCGAGCAGCCCGGTGACCTCGCCGTCCGCGAGCGATCCGGCGGAGTCCAGCGCGTTCTCCAGACGGGCCCCGAGGAGCAGGGCGTGCTCCGCCGCGCGCTCGGGCACGGCGTGCTCGCGGGCGGCGGCCAGTTCCCGTTCCGCCGCGTCGCGACGGCCGAGGAACCGCAGGGCCGAGGCCCGGGCGCGCGCCGCGTCGGCCCGTACCTCCGAGAGGGTCCCGGGCGCGGCCCGCAGGGCCCCGAGGACCACCGAGGCGTCCTCCAGCCGGCCGCACAGGGCAAGGGCCCGTCCGAGGAGCAGCCGTGCGCGGCCGCCGTCCCGGTCCGGTTCGCCGGTGTCCAGCGCGGCGCGCGCCCAGGACGCGGCCCGCTCCGGGTCGTTCCACAGATGCGCGGCGGCGGCCTCCAGGAGCACCCGTGCGCTGTCGTTGTCGCCCGCGAGGCCGCTGCGCTCCAGATGCCCGGCCAGTTGGACGGGGTCGGCGCCGCGCCCGGAGAGCAGCCCGGCGGCACGGGCGTGGGCGCCGAGCAGCCAGCCCTGTCCGGCCGACTGGTAGGCCGTGGCGCGCAGCAGCGGGTTGACGAACCGCAGCCGGGAGGAGTGGCTGTCCGGGTCGAGCAGGTCCTCGCGGATCAACTCGTCTATGGCCGTGCGCAATTGGTCGTCGGTGACCTGTGAGACCACCCGCAGGGCGTCGGGGCTGAAGGGCTCCTGGAGCACCGCGGCGGCGCGCGCCACCCGCCAGCCCTGCTCCGACAGCGTCCTGAAGTCGCGCAGACTCTCGGTCAGTACGTCCAGCGGGAGCGCCGCCGGGGTGCTGGCGGCGCCGCCCAGGACGGAACGGGTGGAGGCGAGGGCCCGCAGCAGGCCGGGGTTCCGCCCGGACTCGCTGAGCATCAACTCGACCTGTCCGGGGCTGATGTCGTCCGGGAGCAGCGCACGTGCCCGCTCCTCGGAGAGCCGCGCGGGGCTCAGCCGGTACGCCCGCCCGTCCACCACAGCCTGGTTCAGCAGGCTCCGCAGCGCCAGGTCGACCTGGCGTGGGCGGTGGGTCAGCGCGATCATGACCGCGCCCCGCGGGGGATGGCGGAGCAGGTAGGACAGCAGCCGCAGGGAGGACTCGTCCGCCCAGTGGATGTCGTCGAGGGTCAGCAGGAGTCCGCCGGCGGACCCGAGCCTCTCCAGTACGGTGCGGGTCGCGCGGAAGGCCTGGTACCGGTCGAACGGGTTCTCCACGGGCCGCGGCGGCGTGCCGGCGGCCATGGAGGGGAAGACCCCGGCGAGCCACTTGCGCTGGTCGTCGGGTCCGCCGTGCGAGGCCTCCGCACCGTGATGGGCCATCAGGTCGTCGAGGGCGTCCACGAAGACGCCGAAGGAGACATCGGACAGGGAACGGGTCGCGGCGCGTCCCGACGCGATTCTCCAACCGCGGTCCGCGGCCTCGGTCGAGAGTTCGGAGAGCAGACCGCTCTTTCCGGTCCACCGGTCCCCGAATATCTCCGTCACCGAATAGGGGCGCGGTTCGTCGAAAAGCCGTCCCAGTGCTCCGGGGGGCGGTGAGTCAAGAATTCGCGGCGGCCCGACACCCTTGTCGCTGAGCGGAAGAAGGTCCGCCTCGATGGTCATGAACTAGGCCTCCTCGTCGGGGTTTCCCGGGGATCGGGTCGGGTGGGGCGCATGCCGGCCGGCACGGTGGAAGCGGGCTGCGGGGTCAGTCCCAACCGGTGGTGTTCTTGGCCGCCGGGGCCACGGAGGTGACCTCGGCGGCGGCGACGGCGATGTCCGCGGAGTGGCCGGCGGAAGGATTCTGCAGAGCCGGGGCGACGGCGGTGGCGAGGCACAGGGCGAGGAGAAGGCCGGTGGTCCTGGAGCGGAGGGCGACAGACATGAGGACTCCTGCGAGGAAGGGGATCAGGTGGTTGCCGGACTGGGGAACCCCGGGCTTTGGGGGGTTTCCTGTGCCGATGACCAGCAGATTTCCCTACTCTGGGGCACTGCGCAATCACTCTTAGATGTCATGATCCGGCGGTGGCATAAGTTGTCCACCGGGCTCGGGGCCGGCCAGCAGCCACTCGAGGAAGGGCGTCGCGAGCGGCATCTCGCAGGAGACCACCGACGTTTCGCCGAGCGCGGGGTGCCTCTTCAGCGCCCGCTCCACGATCCTGCGCGCCGTGTCCTCGGCGATCAGCAGGGAGGGGGCCGTGACGAAGAGACCGATCACCGGGCCGAGCGGCCCGTCGGGATGGACGGAGACGTGGTCGAGCCCCTCCGTGCCGTCGGCACAGGACGTCACCAGCCGGTCGAGGCCGGGCGGCAGAGGGAGTTCGGCGTTCCGCAGAAGTGCGTGAACGAGATACATGGAGCGAGCATCGCCCATCGCGCGAAGGCCGCCTGTGATATCGCGCGGGACTATTCCTGCCACGGACGGAAACGGACTTTCGCGCATTTCCCCGGCCGGGAGAGGTGGACGGTCCTTGCCACTGCCGCTTCATGCCGCGTGGAATCCGGGCGTCCGGGTTCTGCGCGCGCCTAGGGTCGCAAGTCGACCCGCACGGCAGGGGACCGTCCCCGGCGAACGCGCGGAGATCCTGTCGGGTGATCCCGGTGGTCCCGGTGGTCCCGGTGGTCCCGGTGGTCCCGGTGGTCCCGGTGATCCCGGTGGGGCCGCGGCCCGACGGAGGTCCGGCGGTTCCGGCGGGTCCCCGGCGGTACGTCCTCGCGGGCGGACCGAGCCCGTGTCCAGGAAGGAAGGCAGCGATCCATGAGCGCGACGCCCGATGCCCCGAGCCCGGCGGCCGGTCTCACCTTCGAGGTGCTGGGGGAGGTCCGCTGCTGGCGCGACGGGGTCGAACTCCCCCTGGGCGCACCTCGGATGAGGGCCGTGCTGGCCGTCCTGGTGCTGCGGGCCGGGACCCCGGTCGGCCGTGACGTGCTCGTCGACGGAGTGTGGGGCGACGCCCCGGTCGCGGACGGCGTCAACCTCGTCCAGGCGTACGTGTCCAAGCTGCGGCGGCTGCTCGAACCGGACCGGCCGCCGCGCTCGCCGACGGGTGTCCTGACCCGGATCGGCAGCTCCTACCGGCTCGTGGCCGCCCCCGGGGCCAGCGATCTGGGACGGTTCCACCACGCGCGGGCCGAGGCGAGGGAGTTGCGGGCGGCGGGCCGGCCCGCCGCCGCCGAGCGGGTCCTGGCCGAGGCGCTGGGGAACTGGCGCTGCCCGCCGCTGACCGGTGTCGGAGGGCCACTGCTCGACGCCGAACGCGTTCGCCTGGCCGAACTGAGGCTGGCTGCGGTGGAGGAGCAGACCGCCGTCGCGCTGGAGGTCGGCGCGCACGCGGACGTGGTCCCCGCGCTCATGTCGCTCACCGCGGAGCACCCCTACCGCGAACGCCTGTGGGAACTGCTGATGGTGGCGCTGTACCGGTGCAGCCGGCAGGGCGACGCGCTCGCCGCCTACCGGCGCGCCGGGCAGGTCCTGCTGGACGATCTCGGCCTGGAGCCCGGCCCGGGGCTGCGCCGGGTCCACGAGGCGATCCTCGCGGGCGCGGCCGTCGCCGGTGCCCCGGACGGGCCCGCGGCCGTCCCGCCGGGCCGTCCGCCGCTGACGCTCGTCGGCGGCGGACGCCGCGACCCCTCGGCGCCGCTGCCCGCCAGGTCGCTCACCCGGATCCCGTGATCTCCACGACGGCGCTGGTGCACGTGTAGCCGGTCCCGCCGCCCACCAGCAGGACCCGGTCACCGGGCCCGACCTCGCGGTTGCGCACCAGGTCGTCGAGGCCCGCGAAGTGGTCCCCGGCGCCGAGGTGCCCGACCCGGCTGCAGAACTGCCAGTTCGACACCTTCTCGGTGAGGCCGAGCTGCATCTCCAGCTGCCACCGCATCCTGGAGCGCCCGGTCGCGTTCAGCACCACGCGGGCGACGTCCTCCATGCGGGTGTCCGCGTCCGCGAGCGCCTGCCGCACCGAGTCGTCGGCCACCTTGGCGGTACGCAGTGTCGACTCCCGGAAGTTCCCCTGGCCGCCCAGGTACTCGTCGGCCCGCGACGCCAGGTCCACGGGATACGGGCCGCTGTCGGGGCCGGCGGTGAACCCGGTGCCGCGGACGACGCGTTCGAGGGAGTTGTCCGCCCGGGTCGCGGTGGACAGCAGCCGCCCGAACCCGCCCCGCGAGGACAGCACGAGCGCGGTCCCGCCGTCGCCGTAGACCAGCCCGCGTTCGCAGCGCCAGCGGTCGAACGCCGGCGCGGCGAACCGGTCCGCCGTGGTCAGCAGTACCGCGTCGTCCTCGCCCAGCCGGTGCGCGGCGAGTTCGACGGCGGCCGGTCCCGCGTTGCACTGCTGGAGCAGCCCGAAGGCCGGGACGCCGGTGCCCGCGGTCCGCTCCGCGATGTAGGAGGCCGCGGGCCACATCTCGGAGCCCTGGAACCAGAGATGGCTGTGGAAGAGCGCGGAGGCGCGCTCGCCGGCGGGCCCGGCCCGGTCCAGGGCGGCGAGCGCGGCGTTCACCGCCATGTCCGGCGGGGCCAGGTCGTCGTCACCGGACCCGGCGGCCGCGACCGAGACGATCCCGTTGGCCGCGTGCTCGTCCGCGTCGTAGGCGCCCGACGCCACCGCGAGGGCGGCGTCCGCCCGTCCGGGCAGCCATGTGCCCGTCCCCGCTATGTACACCTGTTCCCAGCGCATGGCGCCTCCCTCCCCAGGACCCCCGAGAGAGGCAGGGGTCGCGTGGGGACCGATGCTTCCAGTGCGCCCCTGCGGCGGACCGGTGTCCCGGCGGCGGCCCGCCGCAGGCGCGGTGCACGCGTTCCCCCGGCTGACTCCACGGGCTCCCGAGCCCTTCCGACCGCCCGCTGAACGCTCGCTGAACGCGGGGTGCGGACTCTGCGGACCGCACCTCCCGCGAATACCATTCACACCGTCCTCAAGTCATCTCTCGAACCTCTGCACGGTTTGGTGTATTCTGTCGACGGATTCATGGCTGTATGTGCTTCAAAGGTCTTTATGGGGGTGGGGGATGCTGGATTCCTTGGGCATTGGAGAAGAAGCTGCAAGTATTTACCGGGCATTGCTGAGTTGCCCGAAGAAGGATTTCCAAGGAATTCAGGAAATGACCGGCCTGACCGAGGAGTCCTTGCGTGTCCAGCTGGACAGGCTGAGTGAACTCGCCCTGGTGCGACGTTCGGACGAGGATCCGAACATGCTCCACGCGATCGGCCCCGGGATGGCGATGAAGCTCATCGTCGCCCATCAGGAGGCCCGTCTCGCCGCGGAGCGAAAACGCACGGAGGACGTCAGGCTCGCGGCGGAGAAACTCGTCGCGGAATTCGCCGAGCCGGTCGTGGGAAATGTCGGAAGCACCGAGCAGGTGTACGGGATAGACGAGATACGCGACCGTATACGACTTCTCTGCCACGATGTCCGCAGCGATGTCATGTCATTCGCCCCGGCGGGTGCCCAGTCGATGGCGAACATGGACGCGGCCAAGCCGCAGGACGCCGAATTGCTCGCGCGGGGCGTCAAAATGCGCACCCTCTATCTGGACAGCCTTCGCAACAGCCAGCAGACCGTCGCCTACGCCACCTGGCTGACCAGCCTGGGCGGCGAGGTCCGCACGATCGCCACGCTCCCGGTCCGACTGCTGATCGTCGACCGCACCACCGCCGTGCTGCCGATGGACGGCGAGGCCAGCGCCGCGGGCGCCCTGTTCCTGCGCGGGAGCGGCATCCTGGCGGCCCTGTGCGAACTGTTCGACTCCGTCTGGGAGCGGGCCACTCCACTGGGCAGCGGCCGTGACAAGGAGCGGGACGAGCGCGATCTGACGGCGACCGAGTCCCAGTACCTGCGCCTGCTCTCCCTCGGACACACCGACGAGGCGATAGCCAAGCGGCTCGGTGTCTCGCCCCGCACCGCCAGGCGCACCGCGGCAGAACTGATGGAGAGGCTCGACGCGAGAAGCAGGTTCCAGGCCGGAGCGGAGGCCGCCCGGCGGGGCTGGATCACCCCGGCCGACGCGGCGCCCGCTCGGAGCTGACCACCGCGGAACCCCGGGCTGAGGGCCCGGAGTTCCGCGCCCGGAGCGGCCCGGGAGGGCCGTCCCGTCCGGGCCGACCGGAGCGGACCGACCCGGACGGCCGGACGGAGTGGTCCCGACCGGCCCCGCCCCAGGTGCGGCACCCCAGGTGCGGCACCCACTGGCAGCACCTCGGCGAGAGCACCGCAGGCGGAACACCTCAGTCGGGGCGCCCGACGGCCTCCCGCGTGGTCTCCGCGAGTTCGCCCTCCATCAGCAGCCAGCGCGTGATCCCGATCGACTCCAGGAACGGCATGTCGTGACTGGCCACGATCAGCGCCCCCTCGTACGACTCCAGTGCCGTGGTGAGCTGACGCACGCTCGCCATGTCGAGGTTGTTGGTCGGCTCGTCGAGCATCAGGAGCTGCGGAGCGGGTTCGGCGAGCATCAGCGCGGCCAGGGCCGCCCGGAACCGCTCTCCGCCGGAGAGCGTGCCCGCCGGGCGGTCGGCCCGCTCGCCGCGGAACAGGAAGCGCGCCAGCCGCGCCCGGATCCGGTTGTTGGTGGCGCCGGGCGAGAACCGGGCCACGTTCTCGGCGACCGTCAGCCCGTCGTCGAGCACGTCGAGCCGCTGGGGCAGGAAGCGCAGCGGCACATGGGCCCGCGCCTCCCCGGAGACCGCCGCCAGTTCACCGGCGACCGTCCGCAGCAGCGTGGTCTTGCCCGCGCCGTTGCGCCCGATGAGCGCGACCCGCTCCGGCCCGCGCAGCTCGAACGAGCCCGCCACCCGTGCCCCGTAGGCGAGTTCGAGGTCCTGGAGGGTGAGGACCGTACGGCCCGGCGGGACCGCGGTGTACGGCAGGTCGACACGGATCTCGTCGTCGTCCCGTACCGCGTCCACGGCCTCGTCCAGCCGGTCCCTGGCCTCCGCCAGCCTCTCCTCGTGCATGATCCGGTGCTTGCCGGCCGACTCCTGGGCCGAGCGCTTGCGGGCACCCATGACGATCTTCGGCTCACGCTTCTGCTCGAACATCTTCTGGCCGTACCGCTTCCGGCGCGCCAGCTTCACCTGCGCGTCGGCGAGTTCGCGCTTCTGCTTGCGCAGATCGGACTCGGCGACGCGCACCATGCGCTCGGCCGCGTCCTGTTCGGTCGCCAGCGCCTCCTCGTACGCCGAGTAGTTGCCGCCGTACCAGGTGACCTCGCCCGCCCGCAGATCGGCGATCTGGTCGACCAGGTCCAGGAGTTCACGGTCGTGGCTGACCACGACCATGACACCGGACCAGGCCTCGACGGCCGCGTACAGCCGCCGTCGCGCGTACAGGTCGAGGTTGTTGGTGGGTTCGTCGAGCAGGAGCACGTCGGGCCGGCGCAGCAGCAGCGCGGCCAGCCGCAGCAGGACCGACTCGCCGCCGGAGACCTCGCCGATGGTGCGGTCCAACGCGACATGGCCGAGGCCGAGTTCGCCGAGGGTCGCCAGGGCGCGCTCCTCGACGTCCCAGTCGTCGCCGACGACGTCGAAGTGCTCCTCGGACACGTCGCCCGCCTCGATGGCGTGCAGCGCCGCGCGCTGGGCGGCGATGCCCAGCGTCTCGTCGACCCGCAGGCCGGTGTCGAGCGCGACGTTCTGCGGCAGAAGGCCGACCTCGCCCGCCACGCGGACCGTGCCGCCCGACGGGGCGAGCTGTCCCGCGATCAGTTTCAGCAGGGTGGACTTGCCCGATCCGTTGACGCCGACGAGGCCGGTCCTGCCGGGGCCGAAGGCCACCTGCAGGTCGTCGAGGACGGGGGTGCCGTCGGGCCAGGCGAAGGACAGGGCGGTACAGGTGATGGAGCTGGGGAAGGTTGACATACGGGCCTCGCGGTGCTTGATGCGGTCGGGGGGCAACGCGTATCGGGACACCGGGAGGCGACGACGACGGCCGGACGTACGGGCAGAAGTCCTCAGGACATGCTCGGAGTGGGAGAAGGCCCTGCTCCGGAGGACGGCTCGAATGCCGAGGTCGCACGCTGCGCACACACGGAAACGTGTGCGACGCGGTGTCTCAGGACCTCAGACGAGCAACGTCCTACTCCAATCGGCGGCAACAGAACCGTCAAGAACCGTACGAGCGGCCGTGGCGGGTGTCAACGCATTAACGCGGGCCCCGCCGCGGCCGACCGAAGGAGGCCCCGTGCCCACCGCAACACTGTCGCTGCCCGCCAGGCTCTACCTGCTGGCCTGGGACACCACGAGAGGGAGGGTGACGGGCGCCACCCACCTGCCGCACCTCGTGCGGGCCGGCGCCCTCACCGAGCTGGCCCAGCGCGGGCTGCTCGACGACCGCGACGGCATCGCCACGCCCACGGACCCGGACGGCCGGACCGGCGACCCGGTGCTCGACGGGCTCCTGGAGCTCGTGGAGGAGTCCCGGCCGCGCAGCTGGAAGACCTGGGTCGGTCTGCGGACCCGCGTCACGCTGGAGGCCGTACGTGCCCAGCTCGCCGCCGACGGGTGCCTGCGGGTGGTGAGGAAGCGCGTCCTCGGGCTCTTCCCGTCGGTGGAGTACGAGCTGGACCGCGTCGCCGTCGTGGACGCGCTCCGCGCGGAGGCACGCCAGGTGCTGGTGGGGCCGGTGCCGGTCGGTGACGTGCCCGAGCGGGACGCCGCACTGGTCGTCCTCGCCGCCGCGGCCGAGCTGCGCACCCTGTCGTCGGGCGGCGAGCGGCGCGCCCACCGGGAGCGTCTCGACGCCCTGGCCGAGCGCAGCGGGTCCGCCACCCCCGCCCTGCGGAAGGCGGTCCGCGAGGTGCGCGCGGCGGTGGCCGTGGCGATCACCACGACGCCCGGCACGCCGGGCGGCTGAGGCCGGGCCCGGCGACCGCGGCGCGGGTCCGGGCACGGCGCGGGCCCCGCCCGCACCGGTCCGCAGCGGCGTGTGGGAGCCGCTGGGCGCGTGAGCCGCGGCGCGCGCGGACGCCGGAGGCGCCGCAGGCGCCGGCCGTGGCGGAGCGGACCCGTGCGGACTCCACGGCCTCCTGGGCGTGTACGCGTTCACCGCGCGGAATGCGCGCGAACCCCACGAAAGACCTGAAAGCCCTGCGAGAAGGGGAATCAGGAGAATCGGGGGAATCTTCGAGATCCGGATATTCGGTTGTTCGGGGGCAATTCACGTCCCGGGCCGGAGCGAGTGGCGGGAGAAGCGGGGGAGTCGGGGGAAGCGGAAGGGGCGGGGAAAGCAGGAAAAACGGGAGAAGCGGAATAATCGGTGCAATCGATTGAATCGGAGAAAGGCGAGAAATCCGATGGAGCACCGGGACGGAGAGGCGGTCGGCGGAGAGCGGTCAGCAGGCGTCGCGCAGGAGCTCGGTGAGTCCGTGGTCGAGATCCTGGTGGAGATGCTCGAGCCCGACGGGGACCAGCTCCGTCGAACTCGCCAGGAACCGCCGGAGCTCGCCGGCGCGGACGTGGATCACCGCGGTGCCCTCCGGGGCGTGGAACTCCAGGACGATGCGGTCGTATCCGTAGGGGCGAACCCGCACGTCACCGTCGCCCACCGGCTCCTCGAGACCCAGCGTGAGCAGCTCACGGGCGAAGGTCCAGCAGACGTCGACGCCTTCGAGCGTGGACGGGGCGGGGAAGGACATGCGGACGGCGAACGGGTCGTGCGGGTCGTAGCCGAGGGATGCCGGAATGCTCGACATCCGCGGCGCGGCGGCGACGAGACGGGCCTCGACGGGCTGCTCGATGACGGTGGACAACGCCTTGCTCCCTTGTGACGGCTGGACGAACGGCGGACGGATGAGCCTGGCACTTGTAGAGACGACGGAACCCGTCAATCCGTGCACGCGCAATCGTGTGAACTCCGAGTGACCTTTGTCACCGTCTTCAATCACGCGAGTGATCGTTGATTCCCGAAGTGACGGCCGGCGCCCGCGGGGGCATCTGGACGCCGCCGGGGGAGTGGGCTAGCTTCGCCCGCCATGAGGGCCTTGGGGACGACGCGACGCAAGGGACGTACGAGGCGACTGGTGACAGCGGGGGTGTGCGGCGCGGCGCTCGCCGCGGCGCTCACAGCACCCGTGCAGGCGGCGGAACCCGCACCTGCTCAGGCGGCGGGACCCGCGGCCGCGCGGGGGTCCGGCCACGGGACGGCGCCGCACTGGCGGCCGAGCGCGAGCGGCACGGACGTGCGCTTCCGGGGGTTGTCCGCCGTCAGCCGCGACACCGCCTGGCTGGCCGGGTCCAAGGGAACCGTGCTGCGCACCTCGGACGGCGGGGCGAACTGGCGGAACGTGTCGCCGCCCGGAGCCGCCGGGCTGGAGTTCCGCGACATCGAGGCCTTCGACGGCCGACGGGCGGTGGTGCTGGCCATCGGAGAGGGCGAGGCGTCCCGGGTGCTGCGCACCGAGGACGGCGGGGCGACCTGGACCGAGTCCTTCCGCAACACCGACGCGAAGGCCTTCTACGACTGCCTCACGTTCTTCGACCGCCGCCACGGGCTGGCCATGAGCGACCCCGTCGACGGCCGCTTCCGCATCCTGTCGACGAGCGACGGCGGCCGCTCCTGGAAGGTGTTGCCGAGTTCCGGCATGCCCGCGGCGCAGGAGGGCGAGGCGGGCTTCGCGGCGAGCGGGCAGTGCCTGGTGAGTTCGGGGTCGCGCGACGTGTGGCTGGCCACCGGCGGCGCGGCCCGCGCGCGCGTGCTGCACTCCGCCGACCGCGGTCTGACCTGGAGGGCGGCGGACACGCCGATCCCCGCGGGCGACCCCGCGCGCGGGGTCTTCGCGCTGGCGTTCCGCGACCGGGCGCACGGCATCGCGGTCGGCGGCGACTACCGCGCCGACCAGGCCTCGCCCCGGGCGTCGGCGGTCAGCGGCGACGCCGGCCGCACCTGGCGGCCGTCGGCCGTGCCGCCGCCCGCCTACCGCTCGGGCGTCGCCTGGCTCCCGGGCAGCCGTACGACGGCTCTCGCGGTGGGTCCCACCGGCACCGACCTCACCAGGGACGGCGGACGCACCTGGCGGACCGTGGACACGGGCTCGTACGACACCGTGGACTGCGCGCCCGACCGGGGCTGCTGGGCCTCCGGGGAGAAGGGCCGGGTCGCCCGCCTGGAGCGCTGAGCGTGCCGCCCGGCGGGCCGGACCGGTCCCGCCGGGCGCCGAGTGGCCGCCTGCCGCGGGGTCGTAGGCTCGTCGGCACCATGACGACCGTACGCATTCCCGCGGGCTGGCCCGCCACAGAGGAGCAGGCCCGTGCCGTGCAGGACGAGTTGCGGGGGCGGGTGATCCTCGACGAGCCGGGACCCCCGGTGGGGGAGGGCCGGGTGACGGGCGTGGACGTCGCCTACGACGACGAGCGCGACGTCGTCGTGGCAGCGGCCGTCGTGCTCGACGCGGCGACCCTCGACGTCGTCGCCGAGTCCACCGCCGTGGGCCGTGTGCCGTTCCCGTACGTCCCGGGGCTGCTCGCCTTCCGCGAGGTCCCGGCCGTGCTGGCCGCGCTGGACGGCCTGCCCTGCGCGCCCGGCCTCGTCGTCTGCGACGGCTACGGCCTCGCCCACCCCCGCCGCTTCGGCCTGGCCAGCCACCTCGGCGTCCTCACCGGCCTCCCGACGATCGGCGTCGCGAAGAACCCGTTCACCTTCGCGTACGAGGAGCCCGGGACCGCACGCGGCTCCTCGGCGCCCCTGCTCGCGGGCGAGGAGGAGGTCGGCCGGGCGCTGCGCACCAGGACGGGCGTCAAGCCGGTGTTCGTCTCCGTCGGGCACCGGGTGGGCGCGGACGCCGCCTGCGCCCACACGCTCCACCTCGCGCGCGCCTTCCGGCTGCCGGAGACCACCCGCCGGGCGGACGCGCTGTGCCGCCGGGCCCTGAAGGAGACGGCCGCCTGAACGGGTGGGCCGCGCGGGCACGCCGTGCGAACCGCCACGGGGCGGGGCCGCGCGTGCCCGGGCCGGGCCCGGGCACGCCTTCTGAGTACGGGCTCTGAGTACGCGTACGGATGCCCGGACCCGCCGCGACCGGCAGGCTGGGCCGCATGACGACACATCGCGCGCCGAAGCCCGCCGCCTCCACCCAGCCCGTCGAGCGCGCCGTGGTGGCCGGGCTGGCCCTCGCGGTCCTCGCCGGTGTGGGCTGGATCGCGGGGATGCTCTACACGGTCATCGGCTGGCCGCTCTGAGCAGCGACTCCCGGTCGATGACGTCGTAACCCGTCGCGGGCACCGTGCAGGCGTGGGCCCCGGCGACGGCAGCGAACAGGCCGCACCGCTCGGGCGGTTCGCCCGTCAGCCGGCCGAACAGGTAGCCCGCCGCGAAGGCGTCGCCGGCCCCGTTGGAGTCCACCACCGGTCCGGGCGGCCGGACGGGCGGGATGTGCGTGAACTAGCCGTCGAGGAGCTGGTGGGCGCCCTCGGCGCCGGAGGTGGCCACGACCACCTGGGCCCGGCCCCGCGCGGCGATCTCCCGCATCGTGGCCTCCGGGTCGGCCAGTTCGGCGGTCGACAGGAACACGATGTCGGCGCCGAGCGCGAAGGGCTCGTGGTAGGCCTGCTCGCCGTCCCAGTTGTGCAGATCGGTCGAGATCGTCAGCCCCGCCTCGCGCAGCAGGGGCAGCGCGTGTGCGCAGGGGTGCGTGATGGACACGTGGGCGTGACGGCTGACCGCCGCGAGGGCCCGTACGGTCTCCTCGGGCAGCCGGTCGGCCTCCCGCGCGCGCGTGTTGTCGTACAGCGAGAGCCGTCGCCCGTCCGGGCCGACGAGGTTGACGGCGCGTTTGGTGCCCGCGGGCTGCGGGACCTCGGTCAGCGCGATGCCCCGGTCCCTGTGGAGCGCGCGGACCAGGTCGCCCTCGTGGTCCGCGCCGATCATGTCCAGGTGGTGCGTGCGCAGCCCCAGCGCGTGCACGCCGAGGGCCACGAAGTCACCGGTCTGCCCGGCCCGCGCCGTGATCGCGGGGACCATGTGGCTGTCGGCGAAGGGCAGCGGCAGTTCGGGCACGTGCACGATCGTGTCGACGCCCGCGCCGCCCAGGACGAGGACGTCGGTCTCGATGCTCAAGAACACTCCAGGGGTGGCGAACGTCAGGTGCGGCGCCCCGTCGGGGACGCCGCACCGCGGGACCGGCAGCCGGCAGTAACGGCAGGACCGGCGGCCCTCGGGAGGGCCTAACGGCGTGCGGCGACCTGGAAGGTGATGCCGGCCCCTCGCAGGCGCTCGATCAGCGTGTCGCCCATCGCGACCGCCGTCGTGACCTGTCCCGCCGTCGCGGGGAGGTCGTCGAAGGCGAGGCACAGGGCGGACTCGGCGAGCATCTTGGCGGTGTCGCCGTACCCGGGATCGCCGCCGGCGACCTCCGTGAAGACCCGCCGCCCGCCGCCCTCGCCGACGAACCGCACCGAGAACCAGCTCCTGGCGCGCTTCGCCTCGTCGGGACCGTCGCCGGGCTTGAGACGGTCCGACAGCCAGCGGCGCACCGGCGGCACCTGGGCCGCGGCGAAGACGGCTCCGGCTCCCGCCACCCCGCCCACCGCGAACGGCAGGGTGCGGACGGCCGCGTAGTGCCGGTAGCGGAAGTCGGGCCCGTAGCACTCCAGCGCGCGGGCCGACCGCCGCACGATCTGCGCGTCGATGGTGGGCAGCGGCAGCGCCCACGCCCCCACCTCCTTGGAGTACCGGGGCGCGCTCGGCGGGGCGGCCGCCCTCCTGCCCATCAGCCGCGGCTCGTGCCGTCCGCGGTCCCGGGCCGCGGCGATCATCTGCCGTCCGCGCGAGAACTGGTTGAGGGCGGACGCGAAGGTGCCGCCCGAGAACATGCCCTCGGCCCGTACGAAGCCGTCCACGGTCAGCGGCACCCCCTCGGGGAGCTGCCGCACGGTGAAGTACGCGCCCAGGTCGTGCGGGATCGAGTCGAAGCCGCACGCGTGCACGAGGCGTGCGCCCGTCTCCCGCGCCCGGGCGTCGTGCCGCACATAGGTGAGGTCGACGAACTCGGGCTCGCCGCAGAGGTCCAGGTAGTCGGCCCCGGCGTCCGCGCAGGCGGCGACCAGTCCCTCGCCGTGGCTGAGGTAGGGCCCGACCGTCGTGGCCACCACGCGCGCCTGCTCCGCGAGGGCGCGCAGGGAGGCCGGATCGGAGGCGTCGGCCCGGAGCACCGGCAGCTCGGCGCAGGCCGGGTCGATCGACGCCAGCCGCTCCCTGAGCCGTTCCAGCCGTGCGGTGTCGCGTGCCGCGATCGCCCAGCGCAGCCCCTCGGGAGCGTGTGCGGCGAGGTACTCCGCGGTGAGCGCTCCGACGAACCCCGTGGCCCCGAAGAGCACGATGTCGTATGCGCGTTCCGTCCTGTTCTGCCTGCTCATGGCACCTCTCAGCCGTGCACCCCGCGCCGTTGTCGGTGGCTGAGGCTAGCGTGAGACACGAGGAGCCGGACCAGGGCCCCGTGCGCGGGGCCGACCAGGACGCGGAGGATGCGGTGGCCCCCACGAAGAACGCCCTGAAGAAGTGGGAAAAAGCACGTGAGTTCGCCCTGGGGCTGCCGGGCGCCGTGGAGGAGTTCCCCTGGGGCGAGAGCGTCGCCAAGGTCAGCAGGAAGGTGTTCGTCTTCCTCGGAGTCTCCGACGGGAGCTACCCGCTCGGCGTCACGGTCAAGCTGAAGGACGAGGTGGCCCACGCCCACGCCCTGGCCTCGCCGGGCGCGGAGCCCGCCGGGTACGGGCTGGGCAAGGCGGGCTGGGTGCGGATCCCGCTGGACGAGAAGGGCGCCCCGGCGGCGGAGCTGCTGTGCGACTGGGTCGAGGAGAGCTACCGGACCATCGCCCCGAAGCGGCTCGTGGCGGATTTGGACGCCCGCTGAGTTCCCCCCGGGGCCGTCCGGCCCCCAGAACTGGCTAAGCGCTTGCTCGCCCAGGGCTTGTGCGGAGTGGAACACGTTCCTAACATCACTGATGTTACATCAGTTGTGTCACAGTGCTGGGGGCTTGATGGCAGCGGCAGCGACGGCAGGACACGGCCCGCTCGAAGGGGTACGCGTGGTGGAACTGGCGGGCATCGGGCCCGGCCCGTTCGCCGCCATGCTCCTCGCCGACCTGGGCGCCGACGTCGTGCGCGTCGACCGGCCGCACGGCGGCGGCCTGGCCATCGACCCGGCCCACGACGTCACCAACCGCAACAAGCGCTCCGTCGTCGTCGACCTCAAGGCGGACGGCGGCGCGGACGTCGTCCTCGCGCTGGCCGACCGCGCCGACATCCTGGTCGAGGGCTTCCGGCCCGGTGTCGCCGAGCGCCTGGGAGTGGGACCCGAGGTCTGCCACGCCCGCAACCCGGCCCTCGTGTACGGACGGATGACGGGCTGGGGCCAGGACGGGCCGCTCGCCCTGCGCGCAGGGCACGACATCGCGTACATCGCCCCGACCGGCACCCTCGGCATGATCGGCGAACCGGACCGGCCGCCGGCCGTCCCCGCGAACCTCGTCGGGGACTACGCGGGCGGCTCGCTCTACCTCGTCGTCGGCGTCCTCGCCGCGCTGCACCACGCGCGCGCCACGGGGACCGGCCAGGTCGTGGACGCGGCGATCGTCGACGGCACCGCCCACCTCGGGGCGATGATCCACGGCATGATGGCGGTCGGCAGCTGGCAGGACCGGCGCGGCGCCAACCTCCTCGACGGAGGCTGCCCCTACTACGGGACGTACGAGACGGCCGACCGCCAGTACATGGCCGTGGGCGCCCTTGAAAGCCAGTTCTACGCCGAGTTCGTCACCCTGCTCGGACTGGAGGGCCACGCGGACTCGCACAAGGACATCTCGCGCTGGGGCGAACTGCGCGAGGCGGTCGCGGCCCGCTTCAGGACCCGTACGAGGGACGAGTGGACCGAGGTCTTCGACGGCACGGACGCGTGCGTGGCCCCCGTGCTGTCACTGCGCGAGGCCCCCGGGCATCCGCACCTCGCCGCCCGCGGCACCTTCACCGACCACGGCGGCATCGTCCAGCCGGCCCCCGCACCCCGCTTCTCCGTCACCCGTACGTCCGTCCGCACAGGACCCGCCCTGCCCGGCGCCGACACCGCCGACGTGGCCCGTGACTGGGACGTACCCGACCTCCTGAAGGGCAGCCCCGCATGAAGCGGCAGATCTTCACGCCGGAGCACGACGCGTTCCGCGAGACCGTACGGACCTTCATCGCCAAGGAGGTGCTCCCGCACTACGAGCAGTGGGAGCGCGACGGCATCGTGTCGCGGGACGCCTGGCTCGCGGCGGGCAGGCAGGGCCTCCTCGGCCTCGCCGTGCCCGAGGAGTACGGGGGCGGCGGCACCCCCGACTTCCGCTACAGCGCCGTCCTCGCCGAGGAGTTCACCCGGGCCGGCGCCGCCGGGCTCGCGCTCGGCCTGCACAACGACATCATCGGGCCGTACCTCACGGGGCTCGCCACCGAGGAGCAGAAGCGGCGCTGGCTGCCGGGATTCTGCGACGGCTCCCTGATCACCGCCATCGCCATGACGGAACCGGGTGCCGGATCGGACCTCCAGGGCATCAGGACGCACGCCGAGGACCGGGGCGACCACTGGCTGCTCAACGGGTCCAAGACGTTCATCTCGAACGGCATCCTGGCCGACCTGGTGGTCGTCGTGGCGCGGACGACTCCCGAAGGAGGCGCCAGGGGCCTCTCGCTGCTCGTCGTGGAGCGCGGCGCGGAGGGCTTCGAACGCGGCCGCAACCTCGACAAGATCGGCCAGAAGTCCCAGGACACCGCCGAGCTGTTCTTCAACGACGTCAGGGTCCCGAAGGACAACCTTCTGGGCGAACTCGACGGGGCCTTCGTCCACCTCATGACGAACCTCGCGCAGGAGCGGCTGAACATAGCCGTCGCGGGCATCGCCGCCGCCGAGCACCTGCTGGAGATCACCACGACGTACGTCAAGGAGCGGGAGGCCTTCGGACGCCCGCTCTCCAAGCTCCAGCACATCCGCTTCGAGATCGCCGAGATGGCCACCGAGTGCGCCGTCACCCGCACCTTCGTCGACCGCTGCGTCGACGAGCACACCCGCGGCGAACTCGACGCGGTGCACGCCTCGATGGCCAAGTGGTGGGCCACCGAACTGCAGAAGCGCGTCGCGGACCGCTGCCTGCAACTGCACGGCGGCTACGGCTACATGGCGGAGTACCGCGTCGCCCGGGCCTTCACCGACGGCCGCATCCAGACCATCTACGGCGGGACGACCGAGATCATGAAGGAGATCATCGGCCGCTCCCTGCTCGGCTAACCCTCCCGAAAGGCTTGACCAGTGAGCACCGAAGCGTTTGTGTACGACGCGATCCGCACCCCGCGGGGCCGGGGCAAGGCGAACGGCGCCCTGCACGGCACCAAGCCCATCGACCTGGTCGTCGGGCTCATCCACGAGATCCAGGCCCGTTTCCCGGGGCTCGACCCGGCGGCCGTCGACGACATCGTGCTCGGCGTCGTCGGGCCGGTCGGCGACCAGGGCTCCGACATCGCGCGGACCGCGGCGATCGCCGCCGGACTGCCCGACACGGTGGCCGGCGTCCAGGAGAACCGCTTCTGCGCCTCGGGCCTGGAAGCCGTCAACCTCGCCGCGATGAAGGTCCGTTCGGGCTGGGAGGACCTGGTCCTGGCCGGGGGCGTCGAGTCGATGTCCCGGGTGCCGATGGCCTCCGACGGCGGCGCCTGGTTCGCCGACCCGATGACCAACCTCGCCACGAACTTCGTCCCCCAGGGCATCGGCGCCGACCTCATCGCGACCATCGAGGGCTTCTCCCGCCGTGACGTCGACGAGTACGCCGAGCTGTCCCAGGAGCGCGCCGCAGCGGCCGTCAAGGACGGCCGGTTCGAGCGGTCCGTCGTTCCCGTGAGGGACCGCAACGGCCTCGTGGTCCTCGACCACGACGAGCACCTGCGCCCCGGCACCACCGCGGACTCGCTGGCCCGGCTGAAGCCGTCGTTCGCGGACATCGGCGACCTCGGCGGCTTCGACGCCGTGGCGCTGCAGAAGTACCACTGGGTGGAGCGGATCGACCACGTCCACCACGCGGGCAACTCGTCCGGCATCGTCGACGGCGCCGCGCTGGTCGCGGTCGGCAGCCGGGAGGTCGGCGAGCGCCACGGCCTCACCCCGCGTGCGCGGATCGTCTCCGCGGCCGTCTCCGGCTCCGAGCCCACCATCATGCTCACCGGTCCCGCGCCCGCCACCCGCAAGGCACTCGCCAAGGCCGGACTGACCATCGACGACATCGACCTCGTCGAGATCAACGAGGCCTTCGCCGCGGTCGTCCTGCGCTTCGTGAAGGACATGGGCCTGTCCCTGGACAAGGTCAACGTCAACGGCGGCGCGATCGCGCTCGGCCACCCGCTGGGCGCCACCGGCGCGATGATCCTCGGCACCCTCGTCGACGAGCTGGAACGCCAGGACAAGCGCTACGGCCTCGCCACCCTCTGCGTGGGCGGCGGCATGGGCATCGCCACCATCGTCGAACGTCTCTGACCGCCCCGTCCCCCTTACGGAGAAGACAGCCATGACCGAGAGCACCACCATCCGCTGGGAACAGGACGGAACCGGCGTCGTCACCCTCGTCCTCGACGACCCCGACCAGTCCGCGAACACCATGAACCAGGCGTTCCGGCAGTCCCTCACCGCGATCGCCGACCGACTGGAGGCTGAGGTCCGGGCGGACCCCGAGTCCGTCCGCGGCATCGTGTTCACCTCCGCCAAGAAGACCTTCTTCGCCGGCGGCGACCTCCGCGACCTCATCCGGGTCACGCCGGACACCGCGCAGCAGCTCCTCGAAGGAGGGCTCGCGATCAAGCGCGACCTCCGCCGCATCGAGACCCTCGGCAAGCCCGTCGTCGCCGCCATGAACGGCGCCGCGCTCGGCGGCGGCTTCGAGATCGCGCTGGCCTGCCACCACCGCGTCGCCCTCGACGCGCCCGGCTCCCGGATCGGCTGCCCCGAGGTCACGCTCGGCCTGCTCCCCGGAGGAGGCGGCGTCGTCAGGACCGTACGCCTGCTGGGCATCGCGGACGCGCTCCTCAAGGTGCTCCTCCAGGGCACCCAGTACACCCCGCGGCGCGCGCTCGACAACGGCCTCGTCCACGAAGTGGCCGACACCCGCGAGGAGATGCTGGCCAAGGCCCGCGCCTTCATCGACGCCAACCCCGAGTCCGCCCAGCCGTGGGACAGGCCCGGCTACCGCATCCCGGGCGGCACCCCGTCCCAGCCGAAGTTCGCGGCCAACCTGCCCGCCTTCCCGGCCAACCTCCGCAAACAGACCAACGGCGCGCCCTACCCGGCCCCGCGCAACATTCTGGCCGCCGCGGTCGAGGGCTCCCAGGTCGACTTCGAGACCGCCCAGGTCATCGAGGCGCGCTACTTCGTGGAACTGGCCGCGGGCCAGACCGCGAAGAACATGATCCAGGCGTTCTTCTTCGACCTCCAGGCCGTCAACTCCGGCGCCAACCGGCCCCGGGGCATCGAGCCCCGCCCGGTCCGCAAGGTGGCCGTCCTGGGCGCCGGGATGATGGGCGCGGGCATCGCCTACTCGTGCGCGCGCGCCGGCATCGACGTCGTCCTCAAGGACGTGTCGGCCGAGTCCGCCGCCAAGGGCAAGGGCTACTCCGAGAAGCTCTGCGCGAAGGCCGTCTCCCGGGGGCGCACCACCCAGGAGAAGGCCGACGCCCTGCTGGCCCGGATCACGCCCACCGCCGACCCGAACGACCTCGCCGGCTGCGACGCCGTCATCGAGGCCGTCTTCGAGGACCCGGCGCTCAAGCACAAGGTGTTCCAGGAGATCCAGCACATCGTCGAACCCGACGCCCTGCTCTGCTCCAACACCTCGACGCTGCCCATCACCGTGCTGGCCGAGGGCGTGGAGCGGCAGGACGACTTCATCGGGCTGCACTTCTTCTCGCCGGTGGACAAGATGCCGCTCGTCGAGATCATCAAGGGCGCGCGAACCGGCGACGAGGCCCTCGCGCGGGCCTTCGACCTCGTACGGCAGATCTCCAAGACCCCGATCGTCGTCAACGACTCACGCGGCTTCTTCACCTCCCGCGTCATCGGCCACTTCATCAACGAGGGTGTGGCGATGGTCGGCGAGGGCATCGAGCCCGCCTCCGTCGAGCAGGCCGCCGCCCAGGCCGGCTATCCGGCCAAGGTCCTGTCGCTGATGGACGAGCTGACGCTCACCCTGCCGCGCAAGATCCGCAAGGAGTCGAAGCAGGCCGTCGAGGAGGCGGGCGGCACCTGGCAGGCACACCCCGCCGAGACGGTGGTGGACCGCATGGTCGACGACTTCGGGCGTACGGGCCGCAGCGGCGGCGCGGGCTTCTACGAGTACGGCGACGACGGCAGGCGCGGACAGCTCTGGCCGGGCCTGCGCGAGCACTTCACCCGGCCCGGCCACCGGATCCCGTTCGAGGACATGCAGGAGCGGATGCTGTTCTCCGAGGCGCTGGACACCGTCCGGCTCCTGGAGGAGGGCGTCCTGACCTCCGTCGCCGACGCCAACATCGGCTCCATCCTCGGCATCGGCTTCCCCGGCTGGACGGGCGGGGTCCTCCAGTACATCAACGGGTACGAGGGCGGCCTGCCGGGCTTCGTCGCCCGCGCGCGCCAACTCGCCGAGCGCTACGGCGAGCGGTTCGCACCTCCCGCCCTGCTCGTGGAGAAGGCGGACAAGGGCGAGCGGTTCACCGACGCGCGGCGGCCGGCCGACGCGTGACGTACCGCTGAGCGGTACGACTCCCTTGCTCCCCGGAGGCGGGGACCGGACGCTGACCGGCGAACCCGGTCCCCGTCCCCCGAGGAGCACACGATGGGCTGCCGCCCCGCCCCCGCCCTGCTCGACATCCTGCGCGGCGAGGGCGTGGACCGCGTCTTCGGCAACCCCGGCACCACCGAACTGCCGTTCCTGGCAGCCCTCGTGGCCGACGAACGGGCACCCGAGTACGTGCTCGGCGTCCACGAGGGCGCCGTCGTCTCCATGGCCGACGGCTACGCCCGCGCCACCGGCCGGCCCGCCTTCGTCAGCCTGCACATC
This sequence comes from Streptomyces fructofermentans, assembly GCF_014651055.1. Classification (GTDB taxonomy): domain Bacteria; phylum Actinomycetota; class Actinomycetes; order Streptomycetales; family Streptomycetaceae; genus Streptomyces; species Streptomyces fructofermentans. The sequence continues at coordinate 237,915 of NZ_BMWD01000002.1, read as the reverse complement.
GCGGCGGGCCTCGCCAACGGACTCCTCGGCCTGCTCAACGCGCGCCGCTCGCGGACCCCGCTCGTGGTGATGGCGGGCCAGCAGGACCGCCGACACCTCCAGCAGGACCCCATGCTCTCCGGGGACCTCGTCGCGCTCGCCGCACCGGCCGTGAAGGCCACGTACGACATCCAGCACGCCCGCGACCTGCCCCTCGCCCTGCGTCGCGCCTTCGCGCTCGCGCTGCGGCCCCCCGCCGGACCCGTCTTCCTGTCCGTGCCCATGGACCTGCTCGCCGAGGACACGGAGGTCGAGGTGCCCGCGCGGACACCGGCACCTCCCGGCTCCGCCGCCGCCGGGCTCGACCGGGCCGCCGTCCTGCTCGCCGCCGCCGCCCGCCCGGTGATCGTCGCCGGGGACGGAGTGGGGCGCGACGGCGCGATGTCCGCGCTCGTCAGGACCGCGGAGGCCTGCGGGGCGCCCGTGTTCCACCAGCCGATGGCGGACTGGCTCGACTTCCCGACGACCCACCCCCTGTACGCGGGAACGCTGCCGCCGCGCCACGAGGCGATCCGCGCCGCGCTCGCCCCGCACGACGCCGTGCTCATCACCGGCGCGCACGCCTTCACCCCGCACCACTACAGCCCGGGCCCCGCCCTGCCGCCCGGCGTCCGCGTCCTGCAACTCGACTCCGACCCCGACGAGATCGGCCGCAACTTCCCCGCTGACCACGGACTCGTCGGCGCGCTCGGCCCGTCCCTCGGCCGGCTCGCCGACCTGCTCCGCGAACGCGTCCCCGCGCACACGGCGAAAGCCCGGATCCTGCGCGCGGGCGAGCGGCACACCGCCGACCGGGACCGCGCGGAGGCCGCGGCGCGCGCCGCGTACTCGCCCGCGCCCCTCGCCCCCTTGGCCGCCGCCCACGCCGTGGCTCGCGGGCTGCCGCCGGGCGCGGCCGTCGTGGAGGAGGCCATCACCGTGGGCCTGCCGCTGCGCCGGCTCGTCCGCCTGGACCGGCCCGGAAGCTACACGCACACGGTCGGCGGGGGACTCGGCTGGGGCATCGGCGCCGCGGTCGGCCGGTCGCTCGCCGAACCGGGGCGCCCCGTGGTCGCGGTCCTCGGGGACGGCTGCGCGCTGTTCGGGCTCCAGGGCCTGTGGAGCGCCGCCCGCTGCGGGGCTCCCGTGCTGTTCGTGGTGATGGGCAACGGCGCCTACCGGACGCTCCAGGACACCTACGAGGCGATGGGCGGCACGGGGCCCTGTCCGGGCACCGAGCTGGGGCGGCTGGACTTCACCCGGGCCGCCGAGTTCTTCGGCGTCGACGCGGTGCGCGCCGAAAGTGCCGAGCACCTGCGTGAACTCGTGGCCGGCGCGGCGGAGTTGACGCGACCGCTACTGGTCGACGTACCGCTCCGGTAGGACGGGCCCCGGCCCTCGCCCGAACGCGACCCGAGAGGGACCCTGAGGGCCGGACGCGCCCGGCCCGGCGGCGACTCGCACGGACCCGCACCTTGTCAGGTGCGTGCCGGGGCCGGACCATCGGTCCATGACGGACGGTCCGGTGCCGAAGTCGGTCCTCGCGCGCGGGGCCTCGCTGCTGCGCGCCTGCGGCGAGTCGGAGGGCGCGCAGAGCCTCGCCGAACTCGCGCTGCGCACCGGGCTGCCCAAGCCCACGGCACACCGGCTGCTGGGCGAACTGGTCAGGCTCGGGCTGGTGGAGCGCGGCGCCGACGGCCGCTACCGCATCGGCATCGCCCTGTTCGTGCTCGGCCAGTCGGCGCCGTCCGTCCGCGAACTGCGCGACGCGGCCCTGCCGTTCCTCGGCGACCTCTACGAGGCGAGCGGAGAGAACGTGCACCTGGCCGTCCCGGACGGGCCCGACACCCTCTTCCTCGAAAAGATCACCGGCCGCCGCGCCACGCCCATCGTGTCGCGCACGGGCGGTCGTCTGCCCGCCCACTGCACGGCCACGGGCAAGGTGTTCCTGGCCCACGACCCGAGGCCGCCGTACGCGAGCCTGCCCAGGCTCACCCCGCGCACCCTCGTCCTGCCGGGGCAGCTCGCCCGCGACCTCGCGCGCACCCGCGCCCGGGGGTTCGGCGTCAACCTGGAGGAGGCCGAGGTGGGGATCTCGGCCGTCGCGGCCCCCGTCTACGGCCACGATCCGCGTCCCGTTGCCGCGCTCTCCGTGACCGGCGGCACCCGCCGCCTCGACATGGACCGCGTCGGCGCCCGGGTGTGCGCGGCGGCCCGCGCGCTCACCCGCGCCCTGTCGGCCTGACCGGCCCGCCCACGGTCACGGGCTCGGGGGGACGGCTCGGTCACGGTCTTCGCGGGCGCGGGCGCGGGTCGCCCACGGCCAGGGTCTCGGCGGGCGCGCGTCGGCCACGTCGCGGTCTCGACGGTCGCGGTCTCGGCGGTCGCGGGCCGGTCACCGTACGGGTGCCGCCCGCGCGGCGCGGTCACCGAACACCGGCCCGGCACGCGGCGGTTCGGCCATCGTACGGTCAACGCCGGATCGGGCGGGCCGACGTCAGGGTCCGCCCTCCGCCTGGATCGCCACCGCGAGCCCGTGCTCGGTCAGTTCCGTACCGCCGACCTCGCCCACCACGCGCCCACGGACGAAGACGAGCACCCGGTCGCACACCTCCGTCAGCTCGGCCGGATCCGTCGAGGCGACCAGGACGGCGGCACCGCCCGCGGCCAACTCGCCGATGATGCGGTGCATCTCGGACCGCACTCCGACATCGACACCGCGCGTCGGATCGTCCAGCACGACCACGCGCGGGTCGGTGGCGAGCCACTTCGCGAAGACGACCTTCTGCTGGTTGCCGCCGGAGAGCCGGTTCACGACGTCGTACGGCCCGCCGCGCAGTCGCAGACGGGCCGTCACATTCTGTATGGAGCCCGCGAGTTCGGCGCGCGAGGGGAGGAGACCGCCGCGCCCCAGTGCCAGCCGGCTCACCGCCGTGGCGTTCTCCCACACCGTACGGTCGGTCATCAGCCCGTGGCGCTTGCGGTCGCTCGGCACGAACGCCACACCCGCCCGCACCGCGTCCCGCAGCGAACGAGGACGCCCCCGCCCCGCGACGTCGACCCGCCCCGCGGACACGTCGGTACGTCCGCACACCACTTCCAGCGCCGCCGCATGACCGGCGCCCTGGAGGCCGGCCACCCCCACCACCTCCCCGGCCCGCACCGCGAGGGACACGTCCGCCAGCCGGCCCGGGACGCACACCCCCGACAGCTCCACCGCCGCCGGGCCCCCGGCGGCGACCGGCGTCCGGGGCACCTGCCGCGGCGGGGCCCCGCCCAGCATGGCCGTCACCAGGTCCGGCACACCGACGTCCTCGCGCCGAGCGCCGGCCAGGGTGACGCGGCCGTCCCGCAGTACCGTCACCCTGTGCGCCACGCGCATCACCTCCGCCAGGAAGTGCGTGACGTAGAGGATCGCGATGCCCCGCCCGGTGAGGGTGCGCAGCACCCCTTCGAGGCGGTCCACGGCGGCGGCCGGCAGCGCGGACGTCGGCTCGTCCAGCACCAGGACACTGGGGCGGCGCAGCAGCGCCCGGGCGATCTCCGTCAACTGCTGTTCCGCCAATGGGAGTTCGCCGAGAAGGGTGCCGGGAGCGGGATCGAGCCCCAGTTCGGCGAGCACCGGCCGGGCCGCTCGGTCCATCGCGCCCCGGTCGAGCAGTCCGAAGCGGCGAGGGGGATGGTGGGGGAACAGATTCTCGCGTACGGACAGATCGGGGAACAGGCTCAACTCCTGCGAGACGACGGCGATTCCGCCGGCCCGGGCCTCCCGCGCGAAGCGCAGCGACCCCTCGTCGGGTGCCAGTGTGCCGGACAGGACGCGCACCAGCGTGGACTTGCCGGCCCCGTTCTCGCCCACGAGGGCATGCACCTCGCCGGCCCGCAGCCGGATGCCGACCCCGTCCAGGGCCCGCACACCGCCGTAGGCCTTGACGAGCCCCTCGGCCACCAGCAGGTCACCGCGGGCGACGCCGTCACCGTCGGCCGGGCGTCCGTCCGCCACGCCGTCGTACGTCATCTCAGCGCGCGTCCTTCAGCGGCTTCAACTGGGCGTCCTGGTCGCCGAGCAGTTTGTCGATCACCGGCCGGTACCAGTCGTACGCCGCCTTCGCGGACTTCTGCCGTGTGATGACCTCGTCGATGTTCGAGGAGTCGACGACCCCGCCGGGGGCGAGGAACCAGCCGTCGGGCAGCTTGCCGTCGTTGTCGCGCACCGACTCGATCAGCATGGCCGTGGACAGATAGCCCTTGAGGAAGTGCTGCGGGTCGATGGTGACGAAGTTCGACCCTTCCTTGACCGCTTCCAGGGTCTTGGGATCGACGTCGAAGCCCGCCGTCAGGTACTTCCCTCCCTTCTCCTTCTTGATCTTGGCGAGGTTGTAGCTGTCGGCGTCCCCCACCCCCAGGAAGGCCAGTGCCCCGGGGTGCGCGCCCACCTGGGAGGACCAGGAGCTGTGGTTCTGCCCCGGATCGCTGTACGTCTGGAAGGGTCCGAGCACCTTCACGCCCGGGGCCTTCTCGGCGAACGTGTCGGCGATGCCCTCGGCCCGGTTGTCGAGGACGGGCGTACCCGGGTTGGGCACCCCGATGACGATCTCCCCCTTCGGATCGTCACCGAGGCGTTCCAGGGCCTCCTCGGCCATCAACCGGCCCAGCGCGTAGTTGTCGTTGCCCACGTAGAAGGTGACCTTGCTGCCGTCGGTGGGGGCGGTGTCCAGCGCGACGACGGGGATGCCCCGGTCCACGGCGCGCGCGGCGGGCCGGGTGAAGATCGGCGGGTCGAGGTTCTCCAGCACGATGCCGTCCTTGGCGCGGGCGGTCAGGTTCTGGAAGAGCTGCACCTCGGCGGGACCGTCCGTGTTCGGCGGCCCGACGGCCTTGAAGTTCACGTCGCCCGCGTGGTCGGCGGCGCTCTCGGCGCCCAGCACCATCTCGTGGGCGAAGTTCAGGCTGATGTTGGCCACCGCGATGCCCATGTCGAGCTCGCCGTCCTTGCCGCCCGAACCGCCGCCGCTTCCGCAACCGGTGGAGCACAGCAGCACCAGCGCGCCGAGCGCGGCTGACGTCGTACGGAACGGATGGTGCATCACGGCCTCCAAGGCGTTTCGGGCAAGGCCTCCGGACAAGGCGCCGAACGGTCGGGACTGGCATCGGACGGGGCTTCGGGTCGGCCGGCGCGGGTGGCGCCGGTGGGGAGTGGGCGTGTCAGCGGCGACGGCGTCCGTCGCGGCGCAGCGCGCTGTCCGCCGCGACCGCGACGAGGATCACCCCGCCGGTCGCGAACGACGTCCAGTTGATGGGGACTTCGAAGAAGACGAGCCCGGAGGCGACCACGGAGAGGATCATCGCGCCGGCCACGGCCCCGACCACCGAACCGCGTCCGCCCGCCAGCGGGGTTCCGCCGATGATGCACGCGGCGATGGCCTGGAGTTCGTACCCCTGGCCGAGGGTGGGGTCGCCGGCGCCGTAGTAGGCGAGGGCGAGTGACGCCGCGCACGCGGTGGTGAGCCCGGACAGCGCGAGGGCCTGCACGCGGGTACGGACGACCGGGATGCCGCTGAACGCGGCGGCGTCGGGGTTGGACCCGATGGCCCGCACCCGGGCGCCGAAGCGCGTGCGGGCCAGTGCCACGGCCAGGGCGGCCGCCGCGGCCGCCAGGACCCACAGGGCGAAGGGCACCCCGGCCAGGTCACCGCCCGCGAGGGTGAAGAAGGAGTCGTCCAGCGGCAGATCGGTGATCTGCTTCCCGTCGGCGAGCGCCAGCCCCACACCCCGGAACAGCATCAGAGTGCCGAGCGTGACGATGAACGAGGGCAGCGCGAGCACGGTCGTGACCAGCGCGTTGAATACGCCCGCCGCCGTCCCGGTGAGCAGGACCACCGGGACCGCCAGCCAGGCGGGCACCCCTTCGCGCACCAGCAGGGCCCCGACGACCAGGCACATCGCGTAACTGCCGCCGACCGACAGGTCGACCTCGCGCATGGCCAGGGCGAAGACCATGCCGCAGGCCATCAGGGAGATGTAGACGGAGTGGTGCGCGGTGGACAGCAGGTTGTCGCTGTCGAGGAACTCGGGGTACGGGACGCCGATCCCGGCGACGAGCAGCGCGAGGACCGTCAGGACGCCCAGTTCGTCGGGCAGCCTCCGCCGCACCCCGCCCGCGCGGCCTGCCGCCGGCCGGCCGGGCCCACGCCCGAACCGGCGCGCTCCGGTGCCCCGTTCGGGGGTGCGCTCCGTGTCGTCCACGGCGCGGTCGGTTCCGGTCATCGGCCACGGCTCCCGAACGGCAGGCGGCTGGGGGTCGCCCCGCAGCGTCGGCCCCCCGGCCGTGTGCGGCAACAGGGCCGTTCCAGCGAATGGAACAGGGCCGGGAGCCGCTCGTTCCGAACAGCGGAAACCAGCTCTTGCCCGGAGCCTGACGGGTCATCACACTCGGGCCATGGAGACGCGAACCGCGCTGGTGACCGGAGCGGCGCAGGGCCTCGGCCGGGAGTTCGCCGTCGCGCTCGCCGGGCGCGGCTACCGGGTCGCGGGAATCGACCTGGTCCCGCAGACCGAGACCGCCGGACTGATACTGGACTACGTGGAAGTGGTCGCCGACGTCACGGACGAGACGCAGGTGCGGGAGGGCCTCGCGCGGGTCATCGAGCAGTTCGGGACCCTGCACGTCCTGGTCAACAACGCGGGCGTGTACCCGGAGTCGGCGTTCGAGGACACCACGCCCGAGGAGTGGCGGCGCGTCATGCGCGTCAACCTGGAGGCGCCGTTCCTGATGACCCGGGCGGTGCTGCCGCACCTGAGGGCGGCGGGCTGGGGCCGCATCGTGAACATCGCCTCGGCCGCCGTGCTGACCGCACCGCCGACGATGGTCGCGTACACCGCGTCGAAGGCCGGCCTGATCGGCTTCACCCGGTCCCTCGCCTCGGCGCTCGGCCCGTACGGCATCACCGTCAACGCGATCGCGCCGAGCATGGTCCGCACCGCGACCGCGGAACGCACGGTCGGCGCCGACGGCGGCTTCGAGCACGTCCTGGCCCAGCAGGCGGTGCCGAGGGTCCAGCTCCCCGGCGACCTCGTCTCCACCCTGCTGTACGTCGTCGACGAGGGCAGCGGCTTCCTGACCGGCCAGACCCTCAACGTGGCGGGCGGCTCCGCCTACTTGTGACCACTCGGGGGGTGCGCGACCCGGGCGGGCGGCGCTCGCGGCCGGGGTACCGGACCTGCGGCGGGCGGCTTCCGCGGCGCGGACGGGGTGCGCGACTCAGACGGGAGGCTCCCGCAGCCACTCCCCCAGTTCCTCCTTCAAAGAACGCTGAAACGCCGTCAGCAGGGCCTGTACCACGATGGGTTGCATGTGGGCCGACAGGTCCCTGACCGCGGCGAGCGAGTCGCGCTCGGACACCTCGTCCCGGAACAGCAGCGACAGCTCCCGCGCGGCCGCACGGGTGTGGTTCACGAGGACCGTGCGCGCGGCGAGGATGGCCTCGTGCCCGATCGGCACGTCCAGGAGCTGCACGCCGAGCCTCAGCAGCCCCAGGTCGACGACGTACGTGTCCGGCGTCCCGGTCTCCCGGATCATGCCCATCGCGACCATCCGGTCCAGGTCCTCGCCGCTCAGCGGGCGCCCGGCGCGGCGGTCGAGTTCCGCCCGGGCCAGCTCCGCGGCCGAGTCGGGCGCCCAGGAGGCGACGACGGCACGGTGAATGGCCAGATCCCGTGCGCTCAGACCGTCCGGCAGCCGCTCCAGGTAGCGCTCGATCGCCGCCAGCGTCATGCCCTGGTGCTGCAACTCTTCGATCAGGGCGAGGCGCGACAGGTGCTCCTGGCCGTAGTGCCCCACCCGGCGCGGCCCGATCACCGGCGGTGGCAGCAGCCCCCTCGTGCTGTAGAAGCGGACCGTCCGCACGGTGACGCCCGCCCGGGCGGCGAGTTCGTCGACGGTGAGCGTCGGCTCCTCGGTTTCCGTCGCCATGGCTGCTCCTTCGGGTACCGCGTCTGCCGCTCGGTGCGGTGCAACAGTATTGCTGTCTCACCTGTGTGGTGAAAGCGCCGAGGAGCCACCACGTGCGCGGTGCCGCTCCCGCGCCGGGGCCGGACCCGTTGTCAGCGCCCCTCCGTAGGATCGGGCCATGCCGGAGATCACGTACGTCCGCGGCGACGCCACCACCCCACTGGGCAAGGGCGTCAAGATCATCGCCCATGTGTGCAACGACGTGGGCGGCTGGGGCAAGGGCTTCGTGCTCGCCCTCTCCCGGCGGTGGCCCGAGCCCGAGGCCGACTACCGCCGCTGGCACCGGGGGCGCTCCGGCAACGACTTCGGCCTCGGCGCCGTCCGGTGCGTCCGCGTGGAGCAGTACGTGTGGGTGGCCAACATGGTCGGCCAGCGGGGCATCCGCACGGGCAGCAAGGGCGTCCCCGTTCGCTACGGGGCGATCGACTCGGCGCTCGGCGTCCTCGCCGACCGGGCGGTGGAACTGGGCGCGTCCGTCCACATGCCGCGCATCGGCTGCGGTCTCGCGGGCGGGACCTGGTCCCGGGTGGAGCCCCTCATATCCGAGCGGCTCACGAGCCGCGGAATCGCCGTCACGGTGTACGACCACGGCGACTGAGCCCCGACGACCTACGTACCTTTCCGGCCACCCCGCTTCGCCCGGCAGCCCCATGCGTCCCGAACGGCCCTCTGTCGCACGGGAGTTGACCGGAGTACCTTCCGCGCATGCGGACACGTGCGCGCTACAAGCGCCCCTTCACCTGGAGATCGCTCGCGACAGCGGCCACCGCCGCCCTGATGGCCACGCTCCTGACCCCGGCAGCCGCCCACGCCACCCCGCGGGAGAGCCTGCCCGTCCACTCGTACGAGAACGCGATCCGCGAATCCGTCTGGGTCGACACGGGACTGGACGGCGACGCCGACGGGCGCAAGGACCGCGTCGCGGTCGACATAGTCCGGCCCCGCGAGCCCGCCCAGCAGGGCCGCAAGGTGCCCGTCATCATGGACGCCAGCCCGTACTACTCGTGCTGCGGCCGGGGCAACGAGAGCCAGCGCAAGACCTACGACGCCGAGGGCCACGTCGTCCAGATGCCGCTCTACTACGACAACTACTTCGTCCCGCGCGGCTACGCGTTCGTCGCCGTCGACCTCGCCGGCACCAACCGCTCCGACGGCTGCGTCGACGTGGGCGGCCGCTCCGACATCCAGTCCGCCAAGGCGGTCGTCGACTGGCTCAACGGCCGGGCCCGGGCCTACACCTCGCGCACCGGGACCACCAGGGCCGGCGCGGGCTGGACCAACGGCCGTACCGGCATGATCGGCAAGAGCTACGACGGCACGATCGCGAACGGCGTCGCCGCCACCGGCGTCGAGGGGCTGGAGACGATCGTCCCGATCGCCGCCATCTCCTCCTGGTACGACTACTACTTTGCCAAGGGCGCCCCGCTCTACGACTCCGGCCCGGAATGGCTGTCGAACTACGTGGAGAGCCCCGAGGCGCGCGCCAGGTGCGCCGCCGTCCAGCAGCGCCTGGTCGACGGCGCCCCGCGGACCGGTGACTGGACGAGGCTGTGGACCGAACGCGACTACGTCAAGGACGTCCGCAAGGTCGAAGCCAGCGTCTTCGTCATCCACGGCATGCAGGACCTCAACGTCCGCCCCAAGCACTTCGGCCAGTGGTGGGACGGCCTCGCCCGCAACGGGGTCGACCGCAGGATCTGGCTGTCCCAGACCGGCCACGTCGACCCCTTCGACTTCCGGCGCGCCGAGTGGGCCGACACCCTGCACCGCTGGTTCGACCACGAACTCCTCGGCTACGACAACGGCGTCGACGACGAGCCCATGGCCCGCGTCGAGCGCGCACCCGACCAGTGGGTCACCTCGGACGTCTGGCCGCCGCGCGCCACCGGCACCGTGCAGTTGAGGCCGGGCAAGGGCGCGCAGCCCGGCGTCGGCACCCTCGGCCTGCGCGGCGGATCGGGCACCGAGACGTTCACCGACGACCCGGCCAACGACGAGGCGGACTGGGCCTCCCGCATCGACCTCTCGACCCCGGACAAGGCGGGATTCGCCACGGGGCCGCTCACCCGCGACCTCCGGCTGTCCGGCTCGTCCCGGGTGACCGTCTCCGTCACCCCGAGCACCACGACCGCCCATCTCTCCGCGGTCCTCGTCGACCTCGGCCCGGACACCGTCCGCGACTACGCCGCCGCCGGCGAGGGCATCACCACGCTCACCGAGCGCACCTGCTGGGGCCCGAGCACGGCGGGCGACAGCTCCTGCTTCCGCGAGACGCGGGCGAGGACCGCGGACGTCGAACACACCGTGGTCAGCCGGGGCTGGGCCGACCTCGGCAACCACGCCTCGGACACCGAGGGCGCCCCGCTCGCCCCGGGCAGGCGCTACACGATCACCCTCGACCTGCACGCGACCGACCACGTCGTCCCCGCGGGGCACCGCCTCGCCCTGATCGTCGCCGGCACCGACCGGGACCTCATCGACCCCCCGTCGACCACGCCGACCCTCACCGTCGACCTGGCCCGAACCTCGGCGCGCGTACCGGTCGTCGGCGGCGCCGGCGCCTTCAGGAGGGCCACCGCGGGGTCCTCGTACGACACCCCGGGGGCCGTCCTCGACGGGCTCGTGGGCCCGCGGGCCGCCCACCGTGTCCCGGGAGGCCGCGCCTGACGCTCCGCGGGACCGGCGCCGCGTCCGGGCCGGGCGGGCCGGCAACCAGGCCCGCCCGGCCGCCGCGCGAACGCACCCGTGCCACTTGGCGGCGGGGGAGCCCGACACGGACTGCTGAGACGAGGACGGGGGCAGTACCTGTGGTACGCCGTAGGACATGACGAGTACCTCGTGCCCGCACTACTTCCAGGGAGGGTGCCGCCGATGACGGACGGCCTGCAGGAGAAGGGAGACCCCGGCGACCCGTCGGACCTCCCCGGCCGCTCCGGCCCCCGGACGGACCGCGTGGTGTTCGGCGTGACCGCCGTGCTCACCGTGGCCTTCGTGATCTGGGGGTCGGTCGCGACCGACTCGCTGGAGAGCGTCTCGACGAAGATGCTCAACGGCCTGATCCACAACGGCGGCTGGGCCTTCATCCTGGCCGCCTCGTGCTTCGTGGTCTTCGCGCTGTGGCTCGCGATCAGCAGGTACGGCCGCATCCACCTGGGCGCCGAGGGGGAGGAGCCCGAGTTCCGTACGGTGTCGTGGATCGCGATGATGTTCAGCGCGGGCATGGGCATCGGCCTGATGTTCTACGGGGTGAGCGAACCCCTCGCGCACTATCTGACGCCCCCGCCGGGCACCACCCCCGCCGACTCCGCGGAACGCATGGAGACGGCGATGGCGACCACCCTGTTCCACTGGACGCTGCACCCCTGGGCCATCTACGCGGTGGTGGGCCTCTCGATCGCCTACAGCACCTACCGCAAGCGCCGGCGCCAGACGATCAGCGCGGTCTTCACCCCGCTCATCGGCGAGAAGCACGCCAACGGCGTCGGCGGCCGGGCGATCGACATCCTCGCGATCATCGCCACCGTCTTCGGCTCCGCGGCGTCGCTGGGCCTCGGCGCCCTCCAGATCGGTTCCGGCTTCAAGGAGCTGGACTGGATGGACTCGGTGAGCAACGCCCTGCTCGTCACGATCATCGCCGTGCTGACCGTGGCGTTCGTCGCCTCGGCCGTGTCCGGCGTCGAGAAGGGCATCCAGTGGCTCTCCAACATCAACATGGTGCTCGCGCTGGCGCTCGCCGCGTTCGTGTTCATCGCGGGTCCCACGATCATCGTGCTCGACCTGCTGCCCACCTCGATCTTCGCCTACCTCGGTGATCTGCCCGAGCTCGCGGGCCGTACCGAGGCCAGTGCCGGCGAGGGCGTCGCGGACTGGCTCGGGAGCTGGACCGTCTTCTACTGGGCCTGGTGGATCTCCTGGACGCCCTTCGTCGGCATGTTCATCGCGCGCATCAGCCGGGGCCGCACCATCCGGCAGTTCGTCGGCGGTGTGATCCTCGTGCCCAGCTCGGTCAGCCTCGTCTGGTTCGCGATCTTCGGCGGCACGGCGATGAAGCTGGAGGAGCGCGGCGCGCTCGGCGGAGAGAAGACCCCCGAGGGCCAGCTCTTCGGCCTCCTGCAGGAGTTCCCGATCGCGACCGCCACGAGCCTGCTCGTGATGATCCTCGTCGGCATCTTCTTCGTCTCGGGCGCCGACGCCGCCTCCATCGTGATGGGCACGCTCTCCCAGAAGGGCGCCCTCGAACCCGGCCGTGTCGTCGTGGTGTTCTGGGGCGTGGTGACCGGAGCGGTCGCCGCGATCATGCTGCTGGTCGGCAGCGGACAGGGCGACGCCCTCACCGGTCTGCAGAACCTGACGATCCTGGCCGCCGCGCCGTTCGTCCTCGTCATGATCGGGATGTGCGTGGCCCTGATGCGGGACCTCCGCATGGACCCGGTCATCGTGCGCGGCGAGATGGGGTCCGAGGCCGTCGAACTCGCCGTGATCGAGGGCCACAAGAAGTACGACGGCGAATTCGAGATCAGGGTCGGCCCGGGTGCCGGCACCGAGACGGAAGGGGACCCGCTCGGCCACGACCACGGCTGACACCGGGGCGCCACCCCGACCCGGGCGCCGCGCCCCCCACGGGACGCGGCGCCCGACGCGCTCCGCCCCCGGACCGCGGGGCGCTCGGACCGCGGGGCCTCCGAACCGCCCCGCTCCCGACCTGCCGGGCCGTGAACCGCAGGTCCCGCAACCGAACCCTCAGCGGCCCGGGACCGCCCCGGTGGCGAGTTCCGCCGCATCCCAGGCGCAGCCCCACGCCACCGTCACACCCGCACCGCCGTGCCCGTAGTTGTGCACGAGCGTCCCGCCGTCCGGACCCACCTCCCGCTCCAACCGCACCGCCGAACGGACCGGCCGCAGCCCCACCCGGTGCCCGATGACCTTGGCCCCCGCGACCTCGGGGCGCAGCGCCGCGCACCGCTCGACGATCCGCGCGGCCACCGCAGGATCGGGCTCCGTCGTCCAGTCGTCCGGATCGGTGGTGCCGCCCAGCACCAGCCGGTCCGGGTGCGGGAAGACGTACGTCGTGGTCCCCGCCGCCGCGTCGGTGGAGACCACCCAGGTACGGATGCCGGGGTTCTCGGCGATCACCAACTGCCCGCGCACGGGACGCATGTGCGGATCGGGCACGAGGTCCCGGGCGCCCAGGCCCGTGCAGTTGACGACGACGGGCGCCCGGACCCCGGCCAGGTCGGTCACCGTCCGCGCCTCGACCGTGCCGCCCGCCCGCCGGAACCTCTCGCGCAGCCACCGCAGGTACACCGGCATGTCGATCAGCGGCAGCCGCGCCCACATCCCGCTGCCCGCGTACTCCGCCGGGGTGGAGGCGCGCAGCCCCGGCAGCCGTCCGGCCGCCCAGGGCCCGTGCTCGTCCAGCCGGGCCTCGCCCATTACACCCTCGACCATGCGTACGCCCGTCTCCCCGGGGCGCTCCGCCAGCTCCTCGTACACCGTGAGCGAGCGCAGCGCCCACGCGCGGGCGAGTTCCACCGGTTCGATGCTGTACGGCCACCACAGGGCGCCGGCGACGGCCGAGGTCGTCGCCTCCGCGGGCTCCCGGGTCCGGACCGCCACCCGTCTGCCGCTCTCGGCCAGCACGACGGCCGTCGTCAGTCCGACGACCCCGCTGCCGACCACGATCACATCGCCGTTCCGGTCCTTCGCCACGCGGGGACGTTAGCGGAATATGTCATGCCGTGCTCGGAACGGGCGTGCTCTGGGGATACTCACAGCATGTCTGCCGAGTACGCGACCTTCGGCCTGGCACCGGCGATGCGAGCCGGTGGAGTCCTTGCCAACGGTGACTACCGAGTGCACCGGGATTTCGTGGACTTCATCGTCGACGGGCGCCCGCTGCTGTACCAGCTCTCCGACCTCGACGCCGTGTCCCCCCTCGCCTCCGACGTGCCGCCCGCGATCTTCACCGCCCAGGTGCGCAGCCTCCTGCTGGAGGGCCGGGCGCCCCTGGAGGCGGGCCGGTACGTCATATACGGCTGCCCCGAGTGCGAGGACCTCGCCTGCGGTGCCGTGACCGCCGTGATCGAACGCGACGGCGACGACTACGTGTGGCGCGACTTCGCCTGGCAGACCGACGAGCACGCGGACCTCACGCGCAACGGCTACCACGGCATCGGCCCGTTCCGCTTCCACGGCGACGCGTACAGGGCCGCCCTGGGAGCCGTGCTCGACGGGGCCGGGGGCGAGCGCCGCCGGGTGCTCCTCATCGGCGCCCGGGCCGCGGTCCTCGCCAGACTCGCCGCCGCGCTGCGCATCATCGGCATCGGCGCCGACATCACCCGGGACGCAGCCGGTGTCCCCGCCGACGAACTGCGCGGCTACGGGGCCGTGGTGTTCGGCCGCGCGGTCACCGAGCAGGAACGTACCGCCGTACGGCAGTCCTTCGAACGCGCCGGCGTCGACGTCGCGTACGTCGAGGGACTCGCCCCGATCGTCCCCCTCCTCGTCGCCCAGATAGAGAACGCCCTGGACCGCAGCCCCGAGGAGCAGCGCCGGCTGACCCGGCTGGTCGCCGTCGACGGCGAGGCGGGCGTCGAGGTCACCTCCACCTGCCGGGTGCGGCTGACCGCGTACCGGCTGGACCGCCTCTACCGCACCCACATGCACGAGGTCTTCGACGGCGTCCTGGAGGCGGGCCGCCACCGGCTCCCGCTGGACGCCAGGGCCACCAGGGGAGAGTCCTTCATCGTCGCGCGCACCTCGGGGGGTGTCCTGGTGGAGGCGATGGCGCGCTGACGGGTGCACCCGCCGGGACGATTAGGATCGGGCCCTGATGACTGCCACTCTCGTCGCCAAGAACCTCGCCGCCGGCCACGGCGACCGCACCCTGTTCGCCGGGCTCGACCTCGTCGTCGCGCCCGGCGACGTGATCGGCCTCGTCGGCGCCAACGGTGCCGGCAAGTCCACGCTGCTGCGGATGCTCGCCGGGCTCCTCAAGCCCGAGGAGGGCGAACTCCGCCTGTCCCCGCCGACCGCGAGCGTCGGCCATCTGCCCCAGGAGCCCGAGCGCCGGACCGGCGAGACCGTACGGGAGTTCCTGGCCCGCCGCACGGGCGTCGCGGAGGCCCAGCGGGTGATGGACGAGGCCACGCAGGCGCTCGTCGAGGGTGCGCCCGGTTCGGACGACGCGTACGCGACGAGTCTGGAGACCTGGCTCGCACTGGGCGGGGCCGACCTCGACGAGCGCGCCGAGGAGGTCGCCGGCACGCTCGGCCTCACGGTGGGCCTCGACCAGCCGATGACCTCGCTGTCCGGCGGACAGGCGGCCCGCGCCGGACTCGCCTCCCTGCTGCTCTCCCGTTACGACGTGTTCCTGCTGGACGAGCCGACCAATGACCTCGACCTGGACGGCCTGGAGCGCCTGGAGCGCTTCGTCTCGGGGCTGCGCGCGGGCACGGTGGTCGTCAGCCACGACCGCGAGTTCCTCACCCGCACGGTCACCAAGGTCCTCGAACTCGACCTCGCCCAGCAGCAGATCACCCTCTACGGCGGCGGTTACGAGGCCTACCTGGAGGAGCGGGACGTGGCGCGCCGGCACGCCCGCGAGGACTTCGAGGAGTATGCCGACAAGCGGGCCGCGCTGGAGGGGCGGGCCCAGATGCAGCGCTCCTGGATGGACAAGGGCGTCAAGAACGCCCGGCGCAAGGCGGGCAACGACAACGACAAGCTCGGCCGCAAGTTCCGCAGCGAGGCCAGCGAGAAGCAGGCTTCGAAGGCGCGGCAGACCCAGCGCATGATCGAGCGCCTGGACACGGTGGAGGAGCCGCGCAAGGAGTGGGAGCTGCGGATGGAGATCGCCGCCGCCCCGCGCTCGGGGGCGGTCGTCGCCACACTGCGCGACGCGGAGGTGAGCCGCGGCGGCTTCACCCTCGGTCCGGCCACGCTCCAGATCGACTGGGCGGACCGGGTCGCCGTCACCGGCGCCAACGGCGCGGGCAAGTCGACCCTGCTGGGCGCCCTGCTCGGCCGGGTGCCGCTCTCGGCCGGACACGCCACGCTCGGCTCGGGCGTCGTCGTCGGCGAGGTCGACCAGGCGCGCAAGCTGTTCCTCGGCCCGGAGACACTGCTCGACGCTTTCGCCGCGGCCGTCCCCGACACCGAGCCCGCCGAAGTCCGCACGCTGCTGGCCAAGTTCGGTCTGAAGGCGGAGCATGTGCTGCGCCCGGCCGCGACGCTCTCACCGGGTGAGCGCACCCGCTCGGCGCTCGCCCTGCTCCAGGGCAGGGGCGTCAACCTCCTCGTGCTCGACGAGCCGACGAACCACCTCGACCTGCCGGCCATCGAGCAACTGGAGTCGGCTCTCGACACGTATGAGGGCACGCTGCTCCTCGTCACGCACGACCGCCGGATGCTGGACGCGGTCCGCACCACCCGCCGTCTGGAGGTGGCCGCGGGCAGGGTGACGGAGCACTGACCGGCCCCAGACGGCCACGATGGGGGAGGGCCTAGCCCTCCAGCCGGGCGGAACCCCAGACGGCCTGCCCCGTGTAGGCCCCGCTCGTGCTGCCGCTGACGTGCTTGGCGACCAGCCGGAGGTGCCCGACCCCGGTGACGTTCAGCTCGATGTGTGCCGAGCGCTTCATCGTGGTCCTGTGCACCTCCCCGAGTTTCCTGTCGTCCGCGTACACCTCGAAATCCATCACCGCGTCGGTCCGGGACGTGCTTTTCGGGCCGACGTCCGCGATGAATTTCTTCCACTGCCCCTGCAGGTCGTAGACGACATAAACACTGCTGAGTGTTCTCCCGGGGCCGATGTCCTTCCAAATGGACGACGTGTAGGTAGTGAGGGCGACTGTGGCGGTCCCGTCGTAGACGTTTCTCTCCACGGGGTTCAGGTCGTCGGCCAGATGTGCGACCCGCGGCCCGAGGTCCGCTTCGTCGAGCGGTTCGCCGGGCCCGGTCTCCCGACCATTCCCGTCGTCGCCGGGGCCGTCGCCGTCCGATCCTCCGTCGCCCGATCCCTCGTCCGGGGTGTCCTCCGGGGAGGAGGCCGACTCCTCCGGCCGCACGGTCGGTGACGGGGCCTCGCGCGACTCCTCGGGAATTGCCGAGGCGCTCACGGAGGGCCGGGCGCTGTCGTCGGAGCCTTCGGAGTCGTCGCTGCTCGCGAACAGGAATCCCACGACGGCGAGGACGATTGCGACGACCGCCGCCAGGATTCCGTCCTTGGAGATCCGGTCCTTGGAATTCCCCGCGGTCATGTTCCGCCCCCGAAATGAATGACGCCGCACAGCTTGAGGTCCGGACAGGCTACCGGGGCACAAGGTCCCGGTGTGGGGCATTTCGCCGATCGGGGTGAGGGGAGAAGCCGGGTCCCGTGCGTCCCCGCCACGCGGCGCTGCGCGCGCCTCGGCAACGAACCCCGCGCCCGGCGGAGTCCGCAGACCGGAACACCGCCGACCTTTCCCGGACCGGCCGTCGACCGGGGACCGACCCGCCGTGCGACCGCCACCGACAGGGCTGTGCGACCGGCCACCGGGCGACCGGAACGGGGATCGGCCGTGAGTCCGGCCGTCGACCGGGCCGTGCGACCGCCGCAGGCCCGCCGCCCGAGCGGACGGGAACGGCCGCCCGACCGGACGGAGCACGGCCGCATCGCCGGTGCCCATCCGTCACGCGGCGCGAACCGGGGTTCGTGCCGCGTGACGACCCGCGCTCCGGCGGTCAGCGCCCGCCCGTCACCGCTTGCCCTTCTTCGGGTCGACCAGCCCCGCGCGCCGCAACGCGTCGGCCATCGCGCTGTTGCCCGGTGCCGGCGCCTGGCGCGTGCTGCCGCCCCCACCCCCGCCGCTGTTGCCGCCCGTGCCGCCGCGGGGCTGGCGCTGCTGGCCGCGCTGCTGAGGGGGCCGGCCGCCGCCCCGCTGCGGGCGTCCGCCGCCGCCCTGCTCGGCCGGGGCGGCCGCCTCGTCGTCCAGCCGCAGCGTCAGCGAGATCCGCTTGCGCGGGATGTCGACGTCCATCACCTTGACCTTGACGATGTCCCCGGACTTCACGACGTCCCGCGGGTCCTTGACGAACGTCCTGGACATCGCGGAGACGTGCACCAGGCCGTCCTGGTGCACACCGACGTCCACGAAGGCGCCGAACGCGGCCACGTTCGTGACGACGCCTTCGAGCACCATCCCGGGGGCCAGGTCGGCGATCTTCTCCACGCCGTCCTTGAAGGTGGCCGTCCTGAAGGCGGGACGCGGGTCGCGCCCCGGCTTCTCCAGCTCCTTGAGGATGTCGGTCACCGTCGGCAGGCCGAAGGTGTCGTCGACGAACTCGTCGGCCCTCAGCCCGCGCAGCACGCCCGTGTTGCCGATCAGCGAGGCGACCTCGCCGCCGGCGCTCTTCACCATGCGCCGCACCACCGGGTAGGCCTCGGGGTGCACGCTCGACGCGTCCAGCGGGTCGTCGCCGCCGCGGATCCGCAGGAAGCCCGCGCACTGCTCGTACGCCTTCGGGCCGAGCCGGGGCACCTTCTTCAGGGCCGTACGGGACACGAACGGGCCGTTCGCGTCACGGTGCGCCACGATGTTCTCGGCGAGGCCCGAGGTGATTCCGGAGACCCGGGAGAGCAGCGGCGCGGACGCCGTGTTGACGTCCACGCCCACGCCGTTGACGCAGTCCTCCACGACGGCGTCGAGCGAGCGCGAGAGCTTCACCTCGGACAGGTCGTGCTGGTACTGGCCGACGCCGATCGACTTGGGGTCGATCTTCACCAGCTCGGCGAGCGGGTCCTGGAGGCGGCGCGCGATGGAGACGGCGCCGCGCAGCGACACGTCCATGTCGGGCAGCTCCTGGGACGCGAACGCCGACGCCGAGTACACGGACGCGCCCGCCTCGGACACCATCACCTTGGTGAGCGAGAGCTCGGGGTGTCGCGTGATGAGGTCGCCGGCGAGCTTGTCCGTCTCGCGGGACGCCGTGCCGTTGCCGATCGCGATCAGGTCGACGCTGTGCTCCCGGGCGAGCCGGGCGAGCTTCGCGACGGACTCGTCCCACCTGTTGGCCGGGACGTGCGGGTGGATCACGTCGGTGGCGACGACCTTGCCCGTCGCGTCGACCACGGCCACCTTCACACCCGTACGGAAGCCGGGGTCGAGGCCGAGGGTCGCCCGCGTGCCCGCCGGGGCGGCGAGCAGCAGGTCGCGCAGGTTCGTCGCGAAGACGTTCACCGCCTCGTCCTCGGCGGCGGTGCGCAGCCTGAGGCGCACGTCGATGCCGAGGTGCACGAGGATGCGGGTGCGCCAGGCCCAACGGGCGGTCTCCGTGAGCCACTTGTCGCCCGGGCGGCCGCGGTCCGCGATCCCGAAGCGGTGGGCGACGATCCCCTCGTACGACGAAGGCCCCTCGGTGGGCTCCTCCGGCTCCAGGACGAGGTCGAGGACGTCCTCCTTCTCGCCGCGCAGCATGGCGAGCACGCGGTGCGAGGGCAGCTCCTTGAAGGGCTCGGAGAAGTCGAAGTAGTCGGCGAACTTGGCGCCCTCCTCCTCCTTGCCCGCGCGCACCTTCGCGGCCAGCCGGCCGCGCACCCACATGCGCTCGCGCAGTTCGCCGATCAGGTCGGCGTCCTCCGAGAACCGCTCGGTGAGGATCGCGCGGGCACCGTCCAGCGCGGCCTGCGGGTCGGCGACACCCTTGTCCGCGTCGACGAAGGCCGTGGCAGCCGCGAGCGGGTCCACGGACGGGTCGCCGAGCAGTCCGTCGGCGAGGGGCTCCAGACCCGCCTCGCGGGCGATCTGCGCCTTGGTGCGCCGCTTCGGCTTGAAGGGCAGGTAGATGTCCTCCAGCCGCGCCTTGGTCTCGGCGCCGCGGATCCGCGCGGCCAGCTCGTCGGTCAGCCTGCCCTGCTCGCGCACCGAGTCGAGGATCGCGGAGCGCCGGTCCTCCAGCTCGCGCAGGTACCGCAACCGCTCCTCGAGCGTGCGCAGCTGCGCGTCGTCGAGCATCTCGGTCGCTTCCTTGCGGTAGCGGGCGATGAAGGGGACGGTCGAGCCCCCGTCGAGCAAGTCGACGGCAGCCTTCACCTGCCGCTCCCGTACGCCGAGTTCCTCGGCGATCCTGCCTTCGATGGACCCTACTTCGATGGACCCGGGTGTCGTCACGATCCCGTACCGCCTCTTCCACTGGGGTTGCGCGGCAATTGTGGCAGGTGGCGCCGACAACGGGGGATCAGGTCGGCCCCCGGACACGCGAGGAGCCGGCACGCCCGCGGCGTGTCCGGCTCCTTCGACTTCGTGACTGTGGTGCCCGGCGGTGCCCAGGGGGACCGGCCGGGCGGCCGACCGGGGGGTCAGGCCCTCCGGGTCCGCCCCGTGCGCCGCGTCGAGTCCGACGCGCCGCCGAACAGCCGGGCCAGGGCCCGGAACGGCAGGGTCACCACCGTGGCGATCGCTCCGCCGATCTGTCGCAACACATCCGCAATGGCACGGAACACGTAATTCCCCTTTCGTCTCCCGGTCGGTGCGTCCGGGACAGTCCGGGTACCTCGTTCCGAGCGTTCGAATCCTGTGCGCGGCGACCGGTTCAGTCCTTGCCGATCATTCCGTCCGGGAACGCTCCGGCGGCCAGCGCCGCCATGAGGAGGCCGGTGGCCAGTTCGGTGAGCCGTTCGACGCCGGCGGCGCCCAGGTGCTCGTACGGGGCCCTGTCGAGCCGGTCCGTGCGCAGTTCGATCTCCCTGCGCAGGGCGACGCCCTCCTCGGTCAACCCGCCGTCGGGGGCGAGCAGCCCGCGTTCGCGCAGGCGCAGGCTCGCCGCGTCCCAGTCCTCGCGGTGCCAGCCGCGCGTGGCGAGGACCCACTTCGGCGCCATGCCCTTTCCGGTCGCGGTGTGGCTCACCAGCGCCTCCAGCGGGTCGAGCTCCGCGCCCAGCAGCACGGCGAGGTGGCCGTCCCCCCGGTGCTCGCGCAGCAGCGTGGCCGCGTGCCACAGTGCGAGATGGGGCTCCTCGGGGACCGGCAGGTCCGCGTGCGCGGCGTACAGCGGACGGGCCGTGCGGGTGCACGCCTCGGCGGCCCGCAGCGCGAGCCCCGCCGCCTCGGCGACCTCCGACGAGGCGATCACCTCGTCGCCGAGCAGCCGCCGCAGCGTGGTGTCCACGGCACGGGCGCGGGCGGCGAGGACGGCCTCGGGCGGGGCCGCGCGCCACACCTCGGGCACATGCCGTTCCACCAGCTCGTGGTTGAAGTTGTAGAACGTCGCCGTCACCGTGCCCGCGCCCACGGCGCCCATGGCCGCCGCACGCACCGCGAAGTACGCGGCGCGTGCGTCCGGGACCCCGGCCGCGGCCATTTCCCTGCCGAGGTCGGGCGAGAAGTAGTGCGTCGAATGCAGCGGGTTGAGGACGTTGTGACATCGGCGTCCGGCGCGCTCCGGCAGTGCTGTCGTCATGCCCCGCACGTTACCGACTGGTCGGTACGTACGGAATGGCGGGGGCGTGTCCGAACGCGGCGCCGTTCCCGCGCATGGCGGGAAAGGAGGGTTTCTCGTCGTTGCGGCCACCCCGGGACCCGCGAAGAATCGAGGGCATGGCGCACAGAACCGTCCTCGTCGTCCTCTTCGACGGCGTCCAGAGCCTGGACGTCACGGGTCCCGTGGAGGTCTTCGCGGGGGCCGACGCGCACCTCGGCGACCGCGGAGGGGCCTACCGAGTCCGCACCGCGTCCCTGGACGGCGCGCCGGTGCGCACGTCCAGCGGGCTGACACTCGTCCCGGACCAGGCCCTGGCCGACGCCCCGGCCCCGCACACGCTGCTCGTGCCGGGCGGCCGGGGCACCCGGCGGCCCGATCCGCGGCTGACCGACTGGCTGCGCGGGCACGCCCCGCGCGCCGAGCGCCTCGTCTCGGTCTGCACGGGCGCGATCCTGCTCGCCGGGGCGGGCCTGCTGGACGGCCGCCGCGCGACGACGCACTGGGCCCACTGCGCCAGGCTCGCCCGCGAGTACCCGGCCGTCGAGGTCGACCCCGACCCCGTCTACGTACGCGACGGCCACGTGGCCACCTCGGCCGGCGTCACCGCCGGGATCGACCTCGCCCTCGCGCTCGTCGAGGAGGACCACGGCCGGGACACCGCGCTCACCGTCGCGCGCCATCTCGTGGTGTTCCTGCGGCGCCCCGGGAACCAGGCCCAGTTCAGCGCCCAGCTCGCGGCGCAGACCGCGAGCCGCGAGCCGCTGCGCGAGGTCCAGCAGTGGATCACCGAGCATCCGGGCGACGACCTGTGCGTCGAGGCGCTCGCCGCCCGGGCGCGGCTCTCGCCGCGCCACTTCGCCCGCGCGTTCCGGGCGGAGACGGGCACGACCCCGGGCCGTTACGTGGACGCCGTACGCCTCGAACACGCCCGGCGGCTCCTGGAGGACACCGCCGACGGTGTGGAACGGATCTCGCGTGCCAGCGGCTACGGCACCCCGGAGGCGATGCGCCGCGCCTTCGTCAAGGCGCTGGGCTCAGCCCCGGCGGAGTACCGGCGCCGCTTCCGTCCCACCACCGCGTGACCGGCCCGGCGCCCCTTCGGAGGGCCGCCGTCCGCGCACACCCCGTCCGACCGACCGAAAGGCCCCCGATGCAGATCGCCGTCGTACTCTTCGACCGTTTCACCGCCCTGGACGCGGTGGGCCCGTACGAGACACTCGGCCGCCTCCCGGGCGCGCGGACCGTCTTCGTGGCCGAGCACGCGGGTCCCGTCCGCACGGACACGGGGCACATGGCGATCGTCGCCGACCGAACCCTCGACGAGGTGCGCGACCCGGACATCGTCGTGGTCCCCGGCGGACCGGGCCAGACGCCGCAGATGGAGAACGCGGTACTCCTCGACTGGCTGCGCGCGGCCGACGCCACGAGCACTTGGACGACGTCCGTGTGCACGGGATCGCTGCTGCTCGCGGCGGCGGGGCTGCTGGAGGGCCGCCGCGCCACCTCGCACTGGCTCGCGCTCGACCATCTGAGGCGGTTCGGCGCGGAGCCGACGGGGGAGCGGGTGGTGACCGACGGCAAGTACGTCACCGCGGCCGGTGTGTCGTCCGGCATCGACATGGGCCTCACCCTGCTCGGCAGGATCGCCGGGGACGAACACGCCCAGTCCGTACAGCTGCTGACGGAGTACGACCCGCAGCCGCCCTACGACGCGGGCTCCCCGCTGAAGGCGCCGGCCCACCTCGTCGAGGAGTTCCGCTCGAAGAGCCGCTTCACCCCGCGGTAGGCGGGGCCGGGTGCCACGGACCCGCCGGAGGAGGGGACGCGGGCACGGCCGCCGAAGGGGCGGACGGGGCCGTCCAGGTGAAGTGCGGCCGCCGGCGCTCCAGGAACGCGGCGACCCCTTCCGCGGTGTCCCCGCCGGCCCGCGCCTGCTCCGCCCAGTACGCGTCCCGGTCGGTCCGCCCGTCGGCGAACTCCTTCGCCGCCGCCTGCGTCAACCGGGAGCGCGAGACGAGGGTCCGGGTGAACTCGGCCACCCGCTTGTCGAGTTCGCCGCCCGGCAGCACCTCGTCCACCAGCCCGCTGCGCAGCGCCCGCTCCGCGTCGATCAACTCGCCCGAGAAAAGCAGGTACTTGGCGGTGGCGGGCCCCACGAGGGACACGAGACGCCGGGTGGACGAGGAGGGGTAGACGATCCCGAGCCTGGCCGGGGTCACCCCGAACGACGCGCCCTCGTCCGCGAACCGCAGGTCGCAGGCCGCCGCGAGCTGGCACCCGCCGCCGACGCAGTGCCCGCGCACCACCGCCAGGGTCGGCCCGGGGAACGCCGCGAGCGCGTCCTCGGCCCGCACGGCGAGGTCCTGCGCCAGTTCGGAGGAGCCCCGGAGCGAGGAGATGTCGGCCCCGGCGCAGAACGTGCCGCCCTCCCCGGTGAGCACGAGTACCCGTACGGCGGGGTCGGCGGCCAGCGCGGCCAGCAGGGGCGGCAGCGACCGCCACATGTCCGCCGTCATGGCGTTCCGTTTGGCGGGGTGGTTGACGACGACGGTGGCCACCCCGTCGGCGACGCTGTGCGACACATGCGGCTCCATGCGCCGGATGCTATCCGCCGTCCGCACCGCGCGACCGGGCAGGAGCGCAGCGCCGGGTGCACCCTGCGGGAGGGCCTCCGCTGCCCCGGCCGGCGCACCGGCCGCCCGTCGGCCCCGAGGCGCCACGGACCCGCGCGGTGCCGCGGACCCGCGCGGTGCCGCGGGGCGCCGCGTCACGACGGGTCGGGTGCGTCCTGCCGGACCGGGGCGTCGGACGCCGGGTGGTCCGGACCGCCCGCCGGGGCGGCGGCGCGCAGCGCCGCTTCGACCCGGCGGTTGCTGGTCATGGACGCCGTGACGGCCGTCATCGCGAGGAGGAGGCCGGCGGCGGCGTAGAGCGGGGTGCGGATGCCGTGGGCGGTGGCCAGCCAGCCGCCGAGGAAGGCGCCGACGGGGGCGGCGCACATCGCCAGCATGCGGGAGGTGGAGGCGACCCGGCCCATGAGGTGGGCCGGGACGATCGTCTGCCGGAGGGAGGGGCCGAGCACCATCGTGGCGCCCATGCCCGCCCCGCAGACGGCGAGCGCCAGTCCGGCCGTGTACGGGTCGGAGGAGGCGGCCAGGCCCAGGATGGCGAGCCCTTCGACAGCGGCGGTGCAGGTCAGCGCGGTGCCGGTGCCGAGCCGTCGGCCGAGGAAGGAGGCGATGCCAGCCCCGAGCAGGCCGCCGGTGGCCTCCGCCGTGAGGAGCAGTCCGAAGCCGTAGGTGTCGATGCCGAGGCGGTCGTGCGCGAACAGGGCGAGGACGGTCTCGACGGCGAGGAAGGCCACGTTCCCGACCGCCGGGCGGAGCGCGAGCCCGAGCAGCAACCGGTTCCGGAAGACGTACGCGGCCCCGGACCGCGCCTGCCGGAGCAGCGACTCGCGGACCTCCGGCACGGGCCGGGGTGTCGCGGGCAGCGTCCGTACGAGCAGTGCGGAGAGCGCGAACGACACGGCGTCGGCGAGCAGCGGGACCGCCCGCCCGAGTGCGAGCAGCGCGCTTCCCGCGGGCGGTCCCGCGAAGCCGGACATGGCGGTCTGGGCGCCGCGCAGGCGGGAGTTGGCGCGCTCCAGGAGCGCGGGATCGCGGCGCAGCAGATCCGGCAGGTAGGCCGCGGCGGCCGTGTCGAAGAAGAGTCCGCCGAGGCCGAGCAGGAAGGCGACGGCCGCGAGCAGGGGAATGCTCAGCACGTCGAGCACGGCCGCCGCCGCCGGTATCGCGAGCAGCGCCGCACGCGCCGTGTCCGCGACCCACATCGTGCGCCGGCGGTCCCAGCGGTCCACCAGCGCACCGCCGAGCACCCCGAAGAGCAGCCACGGCAGCGTCCCGGCGGCCGTGACGACGGCGAGCGCCATCGGGTCCCGCGTCAACGTCAGCGCGAGCAGCGGCAGCGCGGCATGCGTCACCCCGTCGCCGAGCGAGGACACCGTCTGAGCGGTCCACAGCCGTCCGAATCCGGTCGGCAACTCACGTACGGCTGAGGTCACTTGGCGTCCCCCTCGGTCCGCGGGCGCGCTGCCGGACGGAACAGCGCGAAGACGAGCGACACGTCCGGCAGAGCCGGGTCGGACAACGCGCGGTACTCGTCCGCCAGGGCCTCCAGTCGTGCCCCGAGCTCCGCGAACTGCTCGCCGGTGAGCCGCAGATGGGCCATCCGCACGTGCCGCTCGCCGTCGGCCGGCGACGCCTCCAGGTCCGCGACCGCGTGCCGCATCAGCACGTCGGGTCCGCCCACGCCCGGATCGGGCAGTTCGATCGACCGCGCGGCCATCGCGTAGTACCGCTCGGTGACCCCGCGGACCTTCCGCGTGCGCACCACCTTCACCAGGCCGGCCCGCTCCAGCAGCCGTACGTGGTAGCTGGAGCTCCCCTTCGCCAGACCCAGCCGCTCGGCGATCTGCGTGATCGTCGCGGGCTCGAAGCGGAGCACGGCCATGATCCGGTGGCGCGTGAGGTTGGAGACGGCGCGCAACTGTTCGTCGGTGGTGACGTGGAAGGTCTCGGGAACATCGTCGGCAGGCATGGGAGCAATGGTCAACGATTCTTGACCATTGGGCAAGGGGGGCGCCGCGCGAAGTTTCGGGAACCTCTTCTCCGGTGCGCAGCGCATGAGTTGGCGCCTGTCGCCGCCCCGTTGGTCGCCGCCCCGCTGGTCGTCGGACCGGCTCGTGTGCGGGGACCGGTCCGGGGCCGGTCGGGGGCCGGTCGGGGCGGCACCCGTCGCGTCCGGGCGCTCGTGCCCGTGCGCGGGGCGGGCCCGTTCGGTCACGGCACATCGTCCGGCTCGTCTCGGATCAAACACGTACAACCCGAATAGTTCCGGATGCGCCAGGCGCCGCACAGGCTCTGTCGTTCTGACGACTTTTTCGGTCGTGACTGATCAGGAATCGCCGATACTGGCTGACTTCTGTTCAGTTATCCGGTGCGGGCCGGTGAGTTACCAACACTCGACGTGTGGTGACAATCGAGCGCAAGGGTGGCGACCGGACGATGGACGACCACGGGCGGGGGCCCGCCCCACGCCCTGAGGACGTCGGGGCGGCGCTTCCCGAGGCGAGACCGCCCGGCCCACTGCCGTACGAGGGAGTCTGGCGGTTCACCGCCCCCGCCGTCGACGCCTCGGTGCCGCAGGCCCGGCACGCAGTCCGTGACCTGCTGGCCCGCCAGGGCGTACCCGTCTCGGACGACACGGTCCAGGGGCTGCTGCTGATCGTCTCCGAACTCGCCACGAACGCCGTCCGGCACGCGGCGGTGCTCTCCCCGATGCTCGCCGTGGAGGTCGCCGTCGGAGCCGAGTGGGTGCGGGTCTCCGTCGAGGACAACCACCCCTACCGGCCGACCGCCCTGGAGGCGGACCACGGCCAGACCGGCGGCCGGGGCCTGCTGCTGGTCCGCGAGGTCACCAGGGAGGCGGGCGGTGTCTGCGACGTCGAGCACACCGCGAGCGGCGGCAAGGTGATCTGGTCCGCCCTGCCGCTCAAGTCCGTACTCCTCTGAAGGCGCGGAAGTCCGCTCCCCGCCCACCGCGAGGCGCGGCCCACCGCGCGACCGGCCCGGGCCGGCCCGCGGTTCCACGCCGCCGCGCGGCGGTCGTCACCAGCCCGCGGCCGGGCCCGTCAGTTCCCTGATCGCCGGCCGCGAGGCGTCCAGCACGGTCATGAACCACGCCGAGAACGGGTCCTTCGCGTGCCGCTCCGCCAGTTCGGCCGCGGTCACGAACGCCGTCGTGCCGACCTCCTCGGGATCGGGCCGCGGTGTCGACTGCACCATGCCGACGAAGAGGTGGTTGAACTCCTGCTCCACGAGGCCCGACTCCGGGTCCGGGTGGTTGTAGCGCACGGTGCCCGCCTCGGCGAGCAGCGAAGGTGAGACCCCCAGCTCCTCATGGGTCCGCCGGGCGGCCGCGGCGAAGGGGGCCTCTCCCGGGTACGGGTGGCCGCAGCACGTGTTGGACCAGACGCCCGGGGAGTGGTACTTGCCGAGTGCCCGCTGCTGGAGGAGCAGCCGGCCGCGCTCGTCGAAGAGGAACACCGAGAAGGCCCGGTGGAGCTGCCCCGGGGGCTGGTGGGCGGTGAGCTTCTCAGCCGTGCCGATCGTGACGCCGTCCTCGTCGACCAATTCGAGCAAGATGGCTTCGGCGGTGCCGTTCGACGAGCTGTGCGTCGCGGTGGCAGGTGTGATCGGCATACCCATCCTTCGCATCGGTCTTCAAGCCTCAAGTCTGCCGTATGAGACAGGCACATCCGGCATCACGCGGAGTCCCGCATGTCCGGTTCCGTCGTGGGCGAACCGGACATCACGGCGTACGCGGGCAGGATGCGGCGCGGGCTCGGACACCTGATCGTGCCCGCCGGGATCACCGCACGAACGTTCGAGGTCAGACGGGTCCGGGGCCCGCCCGGCCCCGCCCGGTCACAGGGAGTGGTGCAGCCGCCAGCCCTGCCAGGCGGACTCGACCATCTCGCGCATCCCGCGCCGAGCGGTCCAGCCCAGCTCCTCGGCGGCCCGTGCCGCCGAGGCCACCGCGCGCGGGGCGTCGCCGGGGCGGCGCGGCTCCACGAGCGCGGCCCGTGCGTCGCCGGTGACCTCGCCGACGAGGGTCACGAGTTCGCGTACGGAAACACCCTCGCCGCGTCCGATGTTCACCGTCAGATCGCCCCGCGCGCCCGGCGACGCCAGCCGCCCGGCAGCCGCGAGGTGCGCCTCGGCGAGGTCGGCGACGTGGATGTAGTCGCGTACGCAGGTGCCGTCCGGCGTCGGATAGTCGTCGCCGAAGATCCGCGGGGCCTCGTCGCGGGTGAGTCGGTCGAAGACCATCGGGACCACGTTGAAGACACCGGTGTCGGCCAGTTCGGGCGCGGCGGCGCCCGCCACGTTGAAGTAGCGCAGGCACACGGTCGAGATGCCGTGCGCGCGGCCCGCCGCCCGCACCAGCCACTCACCGGCGAGCTTCGTCTCGCCGTAGGGGCTCATCGGCGCGCACGGGGTGTCCTCCGTGATGAGGTCCACATCCGGATTGCCGTAGACCGCCGCGGACGAGGAGAAGAGGAAGCGCTCGACGCCGGCCCCGGCCACCGCCTCCAGGAGCGTCGCCAGGCCGCCGAGGTTCTCCTGGTAGTAACGGGTGGGCTGGGCCACGGACTCGCCGACCTGCTTGCGCGCCGCCAGGTGCACCACACCCGTCACCGCGTGCTCGGCGAACACCCGCTTCAGCAGCTCCCCGTCCAGCGAGGAGCCCCGGACCAGGGGAATGCCGTCGGGCAGCCGCGAGGGAACCCCGGCCGACAGGTCGTCGAGCGCCACGACGCGCTCCCCGGCCCCGGCCATGGTCCGCGCCACATGGGCTCCGATGTATCCAGCTCCGCCTGTGATCAGCCATGTCATGGGCGCCCACCCTATGCCGGACGGCCCGGTCCGTATCGGCGCGGGAGCTATGCCGTGAATTGGTCGGGAATGGTCCGCGGTTTGTCGCGCGGGACCCGGATCCACGATGATGATCTCGGCGAACGGCCGCTCAGACGGTGCTGATCGGGCCATGAACGGGCGGTGAACGGCCCGTTCCCATCATCCGATAGCCTCTGCCGACATGCCGCCCGGCCGTCCCCGGTCCGGGGCGCCCCCACCACGCACATGCCCGGCGTCGTGCACGCCGGAACCCAGAGGAGTGAGTTCGTCTGTCGACCGCCATCCTCACCGGTCAGCCGGTCCCCGGGTCGCCGCTCGAGGGCGATCTGCGGTCCCTCGGCTTCGACGTGCGGGCCGCCTCCGACGCGGCCGACGCCGAGACGCTCCTCGCCGCCGTGCCCGCCGATGAACGGGTCGCCGTCGTCGACGCCCGCTTCGTGGGCCACGTCCACGCGCTGCGCCTCGGCCTGACCGACCCCCGGTTCGACGCCGCCGCCATCCCCGGCGCCGTCACCGCCCGCCCGGCCGCCCGCCCGGCGCTGACCAAGGCACTGCGCACCACCTCGGGCGACGCGTCCAACGGCTCCGTCGTGGTCGGCATCCTCGCCGACCACGTCGCCGACGTGCTCGACAGCGATCTGCACCGCCCCGAGCTGGGCGACCTCGTGGCCGAGGTCCCGAGGGACCCGCAGGCCCGCAACGAGGCCCGGCAGGCCGTCTCGCAGGTCGACGACGAGGCGATCCGGCTGAGGACCGCCGTGAAGTCCCGCGACGGCTTCTTCACCACGTACTGCATCAGTCCCTACTCCCGCTACCTCGCCCGCTGGTGCGCCCGCCGGGGGATGACCCCGAACCAGGTCACCACCGCCTCGCTGATCACCGCGCTGATCGCGGCGGGCTGCGCCGCGACCGGCACCCGCACCGGGTTCGTCGCGGCGGGAGTGCTGCTCCTCCTCTCCTTCGTCCTCGACTGCACGGACGGCCAGCTCGCCCGCTACTCCCTGCAGTACTCCACGCTCGGCGCCTGGCTCGACGCGACCTTCGACCGTGCCAAGGAGTACGCGTACTACGCAGGCCTCGCGCTCGGCGCGGCCCGCGGGGGCGACGACGTGTGGGCGCTGGCCCTCGGCGCGATGGTCCTGCAGACCTGCCGGCACGTCGTCGACTTCTCCTTCAACGAGGCGAACGTCGACAGCACGTCCACCAACACCAGTCCCACCGCCGCCCTGTCGGACAAGCTCGACAGCGTCGGCTGGACGGTCTGGGTGCGGCGGATGATCGTCCTGCCCATCGGTGAGCGCTGGGCGATGATCGCGGTGCTCACCGCGCTCACCACGCCCCGCATCACCTTCTACGCGCTGCTCGTCGGCTGCGCCCTCGCGGCCTGCTACACGACGGCGGGCCGCCTGCTGCGCTCCCTGACGCGCAAGGCGCGGCGCACCGACCGGGCCGCGGCCGCGCTGCTCGACCTCACCGACTCGGGACCGCTCGCGCACGCCCTCACCGGCCCGCTGCGCGGAGTCCTGCGCGGGGTGCCCGCCCCGGTCACGGCGTTCGCCGCCGGAGCCGTCGCCGTGCTCACGGCCTGGCTCGCGCCCTACGGAAGCTGGCTGCCCGTCCTGGGCGCGGCGGTGTACGTACTGCTGTCGCCGGCGGCTCTCGTGCGGCCGCTCAAGGGCGCCCTCGACTGGCTGGTTCCGCCGTTCTACCGGGCCGCGGAATACGGGACCGTACTCGTACTGGCCGCCAAGGCCGACGTGAACGGAGCCCTTCCGGCAGCTTTCGGACTGGTGGCGGCCGTCGCCTACCATCACTACGACACGGTGTACCGCATTCGCGGCAACGCCGGCGCGCCGCCGTACTGGCTGGTGCGTGCGATCGGCGGGCACGAAGGCAGGACGCTGCTGGTCACCGTCCTGGCCGCGCTGCTCGCCGCCACAGATTTCAAGGTCGCGCTCACGGCACTCGCCGTGGCCGTGGCACTGCTGGTGCTCGTCGAGAGCATCCGCTTCTGGGTGACCGCCCACAGGCGCGGCGCACCCGCCGTACACGATGAAGGAGAACCCGCATGATCGGCCTCGTGCTGGCTGCCGGCGCCGGACGGCGTCTGCGCCCCTACACCGACACCCTGCCCAAGGCTCTGGTGCCGGTGGGACCCGAAGGCGACGAGGACAGCATCACGGTGCTCGACCTCACCCTCGGCAACTTCGCCGAGATCGGCCTGACCGAGGTCGCGATCATCGTCGGCTACCGCAAGGAGGCCGTCTACGAGCGCCGTGAGGCGCTGGAGCAGAAGTACGGCGTGAAGATCACGCTGATCGACAACGACAAGGCCGAGGAGTGGAACAACGCCTACTCCCTGTGGTGCGGCCGTGACGCGATCAAGCACTCCGTGATCCTCGCCAACGGCGACACCGTGCACCCGGTCTCCGTCGAGAAGACGCTGCTCGCCGCCCGCGGCGACGGCAAGAAGATCATCCTCGCCCTCGACACGGTGAAGTCCCTCGCCGACGAGGAGATGAAGGTCGTCGTCGGCCCCGAGGGCGGCATGACGAAGATCACCAAGCTGATGGACCCGGCCGAGGCGACCGGTGAGTACATCGGCGTCACCCTCATCGAGGGCGACGCGGCCGACGAGCTCGCCGACGCCCTGAAGACGGTGTTCGAGACGGACCCGCAGCAGTTCTACGAGCACGGCTACCAGGAGCTCGTGAACCGCGGCTTCCGGATCGACGTGGCCCCCATCGGCGACGTCAAGTGGGTCGAGATCGACAACCACGACGACCTCGCCAAGGGACGTGAAATCGCGTGCCAGTACTGACGAGGCTCATCCCCTCGCCGGTCGTCGTCGACATCCGCCCGGGAGCCCTGGACGACCTGGCGAGTGTCCTCGCCGACCAGCGCATCTCGCACTCGGGCAAGCTGGCCGTCGCCATCAGCGGCGGCTCGGGCGCCCGGCTGCGCGAGCGGCTGACCCCGGCGATGCCGGGCGCGGACTGGTTCGAGGTCGGCGGCGGCACCCTGGACGACGCGATCAAGCTCGCCGACGCCATGAAGAAGCAGCACTACGACGCGGTCGTGGGGCTCGGCGGCGGCAAGATCATCGACTGCGCGAAGTTCGCCGCGGCCCGGATCGGCCTCCCGCTGGTCGCCGTCGCGACGAACCTCTCGCACGACGGCCTGTGCTCGCCGGTCGCGACCCTCGACAACGACGCGGGCCGCGGCTCCTACGGAGTGCCGAACCCGATCGCCGTGGTCATCGACCTCGACGTGATCCGTGAGGCACCGGTCCGCTTCGTGCGCTCCGGCATCGGCGACGCCCTGTCCAACATCTCCGCGGTCGCGGACTGGGAACTGGCCAACCGCGAGAAGGGCGAGCAGATCGACGGCCTCGCGGCCGCGATGGCCCGCCAGGCCGGCGAGGCGGTACTGCGGCACCCGGGCGGCGTCGGCGACGACGGCTTCCTCCAGGTGCTCGCGGAGGGCCTGGTCCTCACCGGCATCTCCATGTCGGTCGCGGGCGACTCGCGTCCCGCCTCGGGGGCCTGCCACGAGATCAACCACGCCTTCGACCTGCTCTTCCCCAAGCGCGCAGCCAGCCACGGCGAGCAGTGCGGCCTGGGCGCGGCCTTCGCGATGCACCTGCGCGGGGCCCACGAGGAGTCCGCCTACATGGCCGAGGTCCTGGGCCGCCACGGGCTTCCCGTGCTGCCGGCGGAGATCGGCTTCACCGTGGACGAGTTCGTCCAGGTCGTGGAGTTCGCTCCGACGACCCGGCCGGGCCGCTACACGATCCTCGAACACCTCGACCTCTCCACCGACCAGATCAGGGACGCATACGCCGACTATGCAAAAGCCATCGGTAGCTGAACTCCGCCCGGTCGTTCACCCCCCGGGGGTGAAGGACCGGCGGAGCGGTGAGCACTGGGCCGGCCGGCTCTACATGCGCGAGATCTCGCTGCGCATCGACCGGCACCTGGTGAACACGCGGGTCACGCCCAACCAGCTGACCTACCTGATGACCGTCTGCGGCGTCCTCGCCGCCCCGGCGCTGCTGGTGCCGGGGATCCCGGGCGCGCTGCTCGGCGTGCTGATGGTCCAGCTCTACCTGCTGCTCGACTGCGTCGACGGCGAGATCGCCCGCTGGAAGAAGCAGTACTCGCTCGGCGGGGTGTACCTGGACCGCGTCGGGGCCTACCTGTGCGACGCGGCGGTCCTCGTCGGCTTCGGCCTGCGCGCCTCCGACCTGTGGGGCTCCGGCCGGATCGACTGGCTGTGGGCCTTCCTCGGCACGCTGGCCGCGCTCGGTGCCATCCTGATCAAGGCCGAGACCGACCTCGTCGGCGTGGCCCGCCACCAGACGGGCAAGCCGCCCGTCCAGGAGTCGGCCTCCGAGCCGCGGTCCTCCGGCATGGCGCTGGCCCGCAGGGCCGCCGCCGCGCTGAAGTTCCACCGGCTCGTCCTCGGAGTCGAGGCGTCCCTGCTGATCCTCCTCCTCGCGGTCCTGGACACGATCAGGGGCGATCTGTTCTTCGCCCGCCTCGGTGTGGCCGTGCTGGCGGGCATCGCCCTCCTGCAGACCCTGCTGCACCTGGTGTCCATCCTCGCGTCGAGCAGGCTGAAATGAGCACCTCCATGAAGGTCGGCGCGGTGATCATCACCATGGGCAACCGCCCCGACGAGCTCCGTGCCCTCCTCGACTCGGTCGCCAAGCAGGACGGCGACCCGGTCGGGGTGGTCGTGGTGGGCAACGGCTCGCCCGTGCCGGACGTCGAGGGTGTCGTACCGGGGCTGCGGACCGTCGAGCTGCCGGAGAACCTCGGCATCCCGGGCGGCCGCAACGTCGGCATCGAGGCGTTCGGCCCCGGCGGCAGCGACGTCGACGTCCTGCTCTTCCTGGACGACGACGGCCTGCTCGAACGGCACGACACGGCAGAGCTGTGCCGCGCGGCCTTCGAGGCCGACCCGGAGCTCGGCATCATCAGCTTCCGGATCGCCGACCCCGAGACCGGCATCACCCAGCGCCGCCACGTGCCGCGGCTGCGCGCCTCCGACCCGATGCGCAACTCGCGCGTCACCACCTTCCTGGGCGGCGCCAACGCCGTCCGTACGAAGGTGCTGGGCGAGGTGGGCGGGCTGCCGGACGAGTTCTTCTACGCCCACGAGGAGACCGACCTCGCGTGGCGTGCCCTCGACGCGGGCTGGATGATCGACTACCGCTCGGACATGGTGCTGAACCACCCGACGACGGCGCCCTCGCGGCACGCGGTCTACCACCGGATGGTCGCCCGCAACCGGGTCTGGCTCGCCCGCCGCAACCTCCCCGCCCCGCTGGTGCCGGTGTACCTCGGCGTGTGGATGCTGCTGACGCTCGTCCGCCGTCCGTCACGACCGGCCCTCGCGGCCTGGTTCGGCGGTTTCAAGGAGGGCTGGACCAGCCCGTGCGGTCCCCGGCGCCCGATGAAGTGGCGTACGGTGTGGCGCCTGACCCGACTGGGCCGACCTCCTGTCATCTGACAAGCTCGTGTCTGAGAGCATTCGGGCCGTATCCCGGTCCCTGGCTCCTGCCTATGCCCGACCAGGCTGCGCATCTTGAGGACGAAAGTTTCCACTTGTGAGTGAGACAACGCACGACGGCGGCGTCGCGGTGAGCGCCCCTCCGTCCCCCGATGAAGGGCTCTCCGCGGCGGACCTCGCCGCCAAGTACGGGCTGGCCGTGAGCGGTGCCCGGCCCGGACTCGTCGAGTACGTCCGCCAGCTCCGGGGACGGCGTCACTTCATCCTCGCCTTCTCGCAGGCGAAGCTCACCGCCCAGTACAGCCAGGCCAAGCTCGGCCAGCTGTGGCAGGTGGCGACCCCGCTGCTGAACGCGCTGGTGTACTTCCTCATCTTCGGCCTCATCCTGGAGGCCGACCGGGGCTTCACGCGCGAGGTGTACATCCCGTTCCTCGTGACGGGTGTCTTCGTGTTCACCTTCACGCAGAGCTCGGTGATGGCGGGCGTCAGGGCGATCTCCGGCAACCTCGGCCTGGTCAGGGCGCTGCACTTCCCGCGGGCCGCGCTGCCGATCTCGTTCTCGCTGCAGCAGCTCCAGCAGCTGCTCTTCTCGATGATCGTGCTGTTCGTGGTGTCCGTGGGCTTCGGCAGCTACCCGCAGCTGTCCTGGCTGCTGATAGTCCCGGTGCTGGCCCTGCAGTTCCTCTTCAACACCGGTCTCGCGATGATCTTCGCGCGGATGGGCTCGAAGACCCCGGACCTCGCGCAGCTCATGCCGTTCGTGCTGCGTACGTGGATGTACGCGTCCGGCGTCATGTTCTCCATCCCGGTGATGCTGGAGGGGAAGCCGGCCTGGATCGCCGACGTCCTGCAGTGGAACCCCGCCGCGATCTACATGGACCTGATGCGCTTCGCGCTGATCGACGGATACGGCGCCGAGAACCTGCCCCCGCACGTGTGGGCGGTCGCGGCCGGCTGGGCCCTCCTCGCCGCCGTGGGCGGATTCGTGTACTTCTGGAAGGCTGAGGAGCGTTACGGCCGTGGCTGAGCAGATCACCGACACCCGCATCCCCACCGTCATCGCGGACGAGCTGCACATCGTCTACCGCGTCAACGGCGCCAAGACGGGCAAGGGCAGTGCCACCGCGGCCCTGAGCCGCATCCTCAAGCGCGGCGAGGAGCGCGGCGTGCGCAAGGTGCACGCCGTGCGGGGTGTCTCCTTCATCGCCTACCGCGGCGAGGCCATCGGCCTGATCGGATCCAACGGCTCCGGCAAGTCGACCCTGCTGCGGGCCATCGCCGGACTGCTGCCGGCCGAGCAGGGGCACGTCTACACGGACGGTCAGCCCTCGCTGCTCGGTGTGAACGCGGCCCTGATGAACGACCTGACCGGCGAGCGGAACGTCATCCTCGGCGGTCTCGCCATGGGCATGACGCGTGAGGACATCAAGGCCCGCTACCAGGACATCGTCGAGTTCTCGGGGATCAACGAGAAGGGCGACTTCATCACCCTGCCGATGCGGACGTACTCCTCCGGCATGGCCGCCCGCCTGCGGTTCTCCATCGCGGCGGCCAAGGACCACGACGTCCTCATGATCGACGAGGCGCTGGCCACCGGCGACCGCAAGTTCCAGAAGCGCTCCGAGGCCAGGATCCGCGAGCTCCGCAAGGAGGCCGGCACGGTGTTCCTGGTCAGTCACAACAACAAGTCGATCCGTGACACCTGCGACCGTGTCCTGTGGCTGGAGCGCGGCGAGCTGCGCCTGGACGGCCCGACCGACGAGGTCCTCAAGGAATACGAGAAGTTCACGGGCAAGTAGCCCGATTCGCCCAAGGCCCCGTCGGAACGGTTCGACGGGGCCTTGCGTCTGCACAGGAAACGCCAACTCCGGGCGCCTGTAGGAATCTTGACTCCAATCGGTGTGTTGTTGTGATGCGCGGGACACCCCGACGAGGCATGTCGGGTTGTACAACGTAAGCTGTACCGGTGCTGATTCGCGGCAAGTAGGGCGATAATGCGCGACACCCGGCATAGGGTCCATAGCACGGGCGTCCGAGCGGCGTGTCCGAAATAGTCTGAATTGGGTCAGCAGTGTAGAACGGGAGACGTGACGGCAATGGCTACGGAAACTCTCCAGGTCCGCTGTGCGTGTGCCGTCCCCGGTCCGGGCAGCGAACGATGACCCCGGCCGGGAAGGCGCGGGCCGGCGACCCGGAGCGCGACACCCTCGCCAAGGCCACGGACGAGAACTTCCCCGTGGCGCCGTTCTTCCTGCCCAGGGCCTGGCGCACCGACCTCATGGCGGTCTACGGCTTCGCGCGGCTGGTCGACGACATCGGTGACGGGGACCTGGCGCCCGGCGGCGCCGACGCCCGCCTCCTGGGCGTCCCGCCCGAGGCCGCGGAGGACCGCACGGTCCTCCTGGACGCCTTCGAGGCCGACCTGCTCAGGGTCTTCGACGGGACGCCCCGCCACCCGATCCTGCGTCGCCTGCAGCCGACCGTACGGCGCTCCCGCCTCACCACCGAGCCCTTCCTCGGCCTGATCGCGGCCAACCGGCAGGACCAGCTCGTCCGGCGCTACGAGACCTACGACGACCTCCTGGCCTACTGCGAGCTGTCCGCCAACCCCGTGGGCAGGCTCGTCCTCGCCGTCACCGGGACCGCGACCCCCGAGCGCATCCGCCGCTCCGACGCCGTGTGCACCGCGCTGCAGATCGTCGAGCACCTCCAGGACGTCGCCGAGGACCTCGGCCGCGACCGCATCTACCTTCCCGCCGAGGACATGAAGCGCTTTCACGTCCAGGAAGCGGATCTCGCCACGCCCACGGCAGGCGCATCGGTGCGCGCACTGGTTGCATACGAAGCAGAACGCGCCCGGAACCTCCTGAATGAAGGCACCCCCCTGGTGGGTAGCGTCCACGGCAGGCTGAGGCTGCTGCTCGCGGGGTTCGTGGCGGGGGGAAGGGCGGCGATCAAGGCGATCGCCGCCGCCGAATACGACGTACTTCCCGGCCCGCCGAAGCCCAGCAAGATCCAGTTGCTGCGCGCGGTGGGAGTGACTCTGCGAGGAGAGGGGTGATCCGGACCGTGGAGTCGGAACAGCGCGCGTCCGCACCGGTACTCGCCGCTTACAGCTACTGCGAGGCGATCACCGGGCAGCAGGCCCGCAATTTCGCGTACGGCATCAGGTTGCTGCCGACGCCCAGACGCCGCGCCATGTCGGCGCTCTACGCGTTCTCACGACGCGTGGACGACATCGGTGACGGAGCGCTCGCGCCCGACGTCAAGGCGTCGCGGCTGGAGGACACCCGGGCGCTGCTCGCCCGGGTCCGGGCCGGCGCGGTGGAGGAGGACGACACCGATCCGGTCGCCGTCGCCCTCAGCCACACGGCCGAGCACTTCCCGGTCCCGCTCGACGGTCTCGACGAGCTGATCGACGGCGTCCTCATGGACGTCCGCGGCGAGACCTACGAGACCTGGGACGACCTGAAGGTCTACTGCCGCTGTGTCGCCGGAGCCATCGGCCGCCTCTCGCTGGGCGTGTTCGGAACCGAACCGGGGGCGCGCGGCACCGAGCGGGCGCCGGAGTACGCCGACACGCTCGGGCTCGCGCTCCAACTCACCAACATCCTCAGGGATGTTCGCGAGGACGCCGAGGGCGGACGAACCTATCTCCCCGCGGACGACCTCGCGAAGTTCGGCTGCTCGGCCGGGTTCGACGGACCGAGACCGCCCGAGGGCTCCGACTTCGCGGGTCTCGTGCACTTCGAGGTGCGACGGGCCCGCGCGCTGTTCGCGGAGGGGTACCGGCTGCTGCCCATGCTGGACCGCCGCAGCGGAGCCTGCGTCGCGGCCATGGCCGGCATCTACCGCCGGCTCCTCGACCGCATCGAGCGGGAGCCGGAGGCCGTTCTGCGCGGCCGCGTCTCCCTGCCCGGACGCGAGAAGGCCTACGTCGCCGTGCGCGGGCTGTCCGGACTGGACAGCCGGAACATCTCCCGTCGGACCCTCAGGAGGCGTGCCTGATGGACACCGTCGGCCAGGACGACACAAGTCCGATGAAACGGCGCGCAACCCTCCGGTCGGGGACGGCGTCCCAGACTTCAACAGCCCGCCGTGCGGCGTTCCACCGGCACGGCGGGGCCTCGGGGGAGGGCGCACGATGAACGACACCGCACAGGCCGGAGGGCTCGACGGGGAGCGGCCGACACGGCCCGCCACGGCCGTAGTGGTCGGCGGAGGCCTCGCCGGGACCACCGCCGCGCTGGCACTCGCCGACGCGGGCGTGCGTGTGACCCTCCTGGAGGGCAGGCCGCGCCTGGGCGGCCTCGCCTTCTCCTTCCGGCGCGGCGCGCTCACCGTCGACAACGGCCAGCACGTCTACCTGCGCTGCTGCACCGCGTACCGCTGGTTCCTCGACCGGGTCGACGGGGCCGAACTGGCACCCCTGCAGGATCGTCTCGCCCTGCCCGTCCTCGACGCGCAGGCCCCACCGGGAAGACGGCTCGGCAGAATCGGCCGCAGCGCGCTGCCCGTGCCGCTGCATCTCGCACGAAGCCTCGCGGCCTATCCCCATCTCTCGCTCGCCGAGCGCGCCAAGGTCGGCCGTGCCGCCCTCGCGCTGAAACGGCTCGACCTCGCGGACCCGGCGCTCGACGCCCGGGACTTCGGCGGCTGGCTGGCCGAGCACGGCCAGTCGCGGCGTGCCGTCGAGGCACTGTGGGACCTCGTGGGGGTCGCCACCCTCAACGCGGTGGCCGGCGACACGTCGCTCGGGCTCGCCGCGATGGTGTTCAAGACCGGTCTGCTGTCCGACCCGGGTGCCGCCGACATCGGCTGGGCGCGCGTCCCGCTGGGCGAACTGCACGACACTCTCGCCCGCAAGGCGCTCGACTCCGCGGGCGTCCGAACCGAACTCCGGACACGAGTCACCTCCATCTCCCCTCAGGCGAACGGGCGTTGGAGCGTGGAGGTTCCCGGCGAGACGATCCACGCGGACGCGGTCGTGCTCGCCGTACCCCAGCGCGAGGCGTACGACCTGCTGCCCGAGGGCGCGATCGACGCACCGGAACGGCTGCTCGGCATCGGCACCGCGCCGATCCTCAACATCCACGTCGTCTACGACCGCAAGGTCCTCGCCCGGCCGTTCTTCGCCGCGCTCGGCTCCCCGGTGCAGTGGGTCTTCGACCGCACCGAGGCCTCCGGGCTCGCGCACGGGCAGTACCTCGCGCTGTCGCAGTCCGCGGCGCAGGACGAGATCGACGCACCCGTCGCCGTGCTCCGCGAGCGGTACCTGCCGGAGCTGGAGCGGCTGCTGCCCACCACCCGCGGCGCCGAGGTCCTGGACTTCTTCGTCACCAGGGAGCGCACGGCGACGTTCGCTCCCGCCCCCGGCGTCGGACGGCTGAGGCCCGGCGCCCGTACCAAGGCAACCGGCCTGTACCTGGCCGGCTCGTGGACCGCCACTGGGTGGCCCGCGACCATGGAGAGTGCGGTCCGCAGCGGCGTGAGTGCGGCCGATGCCGCGCTGAGCGCGCTGGGCCGGCCCCGCGACCACCTCCTCGAACTCTTCGAGGAGGCGGCGTGACGCTCGATCTGAGCGCGGCAGGCGCCCGCACCCCCCGTATCGCAACAAGAGGAGAGACTGTGCCCACTGTGCCCCCGGCATCGACGACTGCCGACGCGGTGGACGTGACCGCGCTCCTGGAGCGCGGCCGGACCCTGACCACTCCGGTGCTGAGGGCGGCCATCAACCGCCTCGCGCCCCCGATGGACACGGTCGCCGCCTACCACTTCGGCTGGATCGACGCCGCCGGCAAGCCCGCCGACGGAGACGGGGGCAAGGCGGTCCGCCCCGCCCTCGCCGTCCTGTCGGCGCAGGTCACGGGCGCGGCTCCGGAGGTGGGCGTACCGGGGGCCGTCGCCGTCGAGCTGGTGCACAACTTCTCGCTGCTGCACGACGACCTCATGGACGGCGACGAGCAGCGCCGCCACCGCGACACCGTGTGGAAGGTGCACGGGCCCGCGCAGGCGATCCTCGTCGGCGACGCCCTGTTCGCGCTGGCCAACGAGCTGCTCCTGGAGATCGGCACCGTCGAGGCCGGCCGCGCCACGCGCCGCCTCACCTCCGCCACCCGCGCCCTGATCGACGGCCAGGCGCAGGACATCTCCTACGAGCACCGCGACCGGGTCAGCGTCGAGGAGTGCCTGGAGATGGAGGGCAACAAGACGGGCGCCCTGCTCGCCTGCGCCTGCTCCATCGGCGCGGTGCTCGGCGGCGCCGACGACCACACCGCGGACACGCTGGAACGATACGGCTACCACCTCGGCCTCGCCTTCCAGGCCGTCGACGACCTGCTCGGCATCTGGGGCGATCCCGAGGCCACCGGCAAGCAGACGTGGAGCGATCTGCGCCAGCGCAAGAAGTCGCTGCCGGTCGTGGCCGCGCTCGCGGCGGGCGGACCCGCCTCCGAGCACCTCGGCAAACTGCTCGCCGCGGACGCCAGGAGCAGCGACTTCGAGACCTTCTCCGAGGAGGAGTTCGCCGCGCGCGCCGCCCTCATCGAGGAGGCGGGCGGCCGCGAGTGGACCGCCGGGGAGGCGCGCCGCCAGCACGCCATCGCCATCGAGGCACTGGACTCGATCCACATGCCGGACCAGGTACGGGCCCAGTTCGTCGAGCTCGCCGACTTCGTCGTCGTCCGAAAGAGATGATCACTATCGGTCGAATAAACCTCGCGTAGTCGCCGGCCGGTGCCTCCCCCTCGGGGGACCCATCCGAACGAACGCACCGGCCGACGGCGGACCCACAGCAGACGACATCCTGCACGAAGGGGAAGCCATGACAGCGACGACCGACGGAAGCACCGGAGCCCTGCCGCCCCGCGCTGCCTCGGCCAGCGAAACCGACACGACAACCTCCGCGGCGGCCGGCACGGCCGATGTCCGAGACGTCGCGGCGCACGCCATACAGCGTGCCACCGACTTCCTGCTCGCCTCGCAGGACGCCGAGGGCTGGTGGAAGGGCGACCTCGAGACCAACGTCACGATGGACGCCGAAGACCTGTTGCTCCGTCAGTTCCTCGGCATCCGCGACGAGTCGACCACCCGGGCCGCCGCGCTCTTCATCCGCGGCGAACAGCGCGAGGACGGCACCTGGGCCACCTTCTTCGGCGGGCCGGGCGCACTCTCCACCACCATCGAGGCGTACGTCGCCCTGCGGCTGGCCGGGGACGCCCCGGACGAGCCGCACATGGCGCGCGCGTCCGCGTGGGTCCGCGACCAGGGCGGCATCGCCTCGGCCCGGGTCTTCACCCGGATCTGGCTCGCCCTGTTCGGCTGGTGGAAGTGGGACGACCTGCCCGAGCTGCCGCCCGAGCTGATCTACCTCCCGAAGTGGGTCCCGCTCAACATCTACGACTTCGGGTGCTGGGCCCGCCAGACGATCGTGCCGCTCACCGTGGTCTCGGCCAAGCGGCCGGTGAGACCCGCGCCGTTCGCGCTCGACGAACTGCACGCCGATCCCGCCGACCCCAGCCCCGTCAGGCCCCTGGCACCCGTGGCGAGTTGGGACGGCGCCTTCCAGCGGCTCGACAGGGCGCTGCACGCCTACCGCAAGGTCGCACCCGGGCCGCTGCGCAGGGCCGCGATGAACACCGCCGCCCGCTGGATCATCGAGCGGCAGGAGAACGACGGCTGCTGGGGCGGCATCCAACCGCCCGCCGTGTACTCCGTCATCGCGCTGCACCTGCTCGGCTACGACCTCGAGCACCCGGTGATGCGCGCCGGGCTGGAGTCCCTGGACCGGTTCGCCATCTGGCGCGAGGACGGGGCCCGGATGATCGAGGCCTGCCAGTCGCCGGTGTGGGACACCTGCCTCGCGACCATCGCACTCGCCGACGCGGGGCTGCCCGCCGACCATCCGCAGCTGGTCAAGGCCGCGGACTGGATGCTGGGGGAGGAGATCGTCCGCCCCGGCGACTGGGCGGTCAAACGACCCGGACTGCCGCCCGGTGGCTGGGCGTTCGAGTTCCACAACGACAACTACCCGGACATCGACGACACCGCGGAGGTGGCGCTCGCGCTGCGCCGCGTCAAGCACCACGACCCGGAGCGGCTCGACAAGGCCATCGGGCGCGGGGTGCGCTGGACTCTGGGCATGCAGTCGAAGAACGGCGGGTGGGGCGCCTTCGACGTCGACAACACCAGCCCCTTCCCCAACCGGCTGCCGTTCTGCGACTTCGGCGAGGTCATCGACCCGCCGTCCGCGGACGTCACCGCGCACGTCGTGGAGATGCTGGCCGCCGAAGGGCTCGCCCACGATCCCCGCACCCGACGGGGCATCGAGTGGCTGCTCGCCGAACAGGAGGCCAACGGCTCCTGGTTCGGGCGCTGGGGCGTCAACTACGTCTACGGAACGGGGTCGGTGGTGCCCGCGCTGGTGGCCGCCGGACTGCCCGGCTCGCATCCCGCGATCCGCCGGTCCGTGGCCTGGCTGGAGACCGTGCAGAACGACGACGGCGGCTGGGGCGAGGACCTGCGCTCCTACGACGACGCGGCCGAGTGGAGCGGGCGCGGCGCCTCGACCGCCTCGCAGACCGCCTGGGCGCTGCTCGCGCTGCTGGCGGCCGGGGAGCGGGAGTCCAAGGCGGTGGAGCGCGCCGTCTCCTGGCTGGCGGCCACCCAGTCGGCGGACGGCTCCTGGGACGAGCCGTACTTCACCGGGACCGGGTTCCCCTGGGACTTCTCGATCAATTACCACCTCTACCGGCAGGTCTTCCCGCTGACCGCGCTCGGCCGGTACGTGCACGGCGAACCGCTCGCCGGACGGCTCGGCTCCTTCGGCAGGTCGGGCCGATGAGCACGGCGCCGGGCGCCGTACCGCTGCTGATCGCCTGTGCGCTCGGCATCGAGCACCTCGCCCTGCGCACCGGCGGCGACCGGGGCGGTGCCGGAGGCCCGGTCACCCTGCTCCGCACGGGCATGGGCCCCCAGTCGGCCGAACGTGCCGTGACCCGTGCGCTCGCCTCACCCGCGCTCGGCGGGGCGGCGGTGCTGGCCACGGGCTTCTGCGCCGGGCTGGCCCCGGGCATGCACCCCGGGGACCTGGTCGTCGCCGAGGAGACCCGGGACCCGCAGGGCGTCACACCGTGCGTGGGCGCCGGATTCCTGGTCGAGGCACTGGTGCGTGCCGCTCCCGGGCGCACCGTCCACACGGGGCCGCTGACCGGCTCCGATCATGTCGTCCGCGGTCACGAGCGGTCCGAGCTGCTCGCGACCGGCGCGATCGCGGTCGACATGGAGTCGGCGGCCACGCTCCGCAGCGCCGTCAGGGCGGGCGTCCGCCCGG
Organism: Streptomyces fructofermentans; assembly: GCF_014651055.1. Lineage (GTDB taxonomy): Bacteria > Actinomycetota > Actinomycetes > Streptomycetales > Streptomycetaceae > Streptomyces > Streptomyces fructofermentans. The sequence continues at coordinate 194,099 of NZ_BMWD01000002.1, read as the reverse complement.
TTGCGGCCGTCCGGGTGGTCGTGGACGCTCCAGAACATGAACTGGTCCGGATCGGCACGGTACGCGGTGGAATATCGGCTTTCCGCGTTCTTCGTGCCGTTCTTCCTGCTTTCCATGAATGGCACCGTTCTTTGCTGCTCCCTCGGAGGTGAGCCAGATGGCCATGCCGCTCCGCCAGACCATCAAGGTCGCGACGTATCTCTTTGAACAGAAGCTCCGCAAGCGGGACAAGTTTCCGCTGATCGTCGAACTGGAGCCGCTCTACGCCTGCAACCTCGCGTGCGAGGGATGCGGGAAGATCCAGCACCCGGCCGGTGTGCTCAAGCAGCGCATGCCGGTGGCCCAGGCCGTGGGCGCGGTGCTCGAATCGGGCGCGCCGATGGTGTCCATCGCCGGCGGCGAGCCCCTGATGCATCCTCACATCGACGAGATCGTGCGGCAGTTGGTGGCACGGAAGAAGTACGTCTTCCTGTGCACCAACGCCATGCTGCTGCGCAAGAAGATGGACAAGTTCACGCCGTCGCCCTACTTCGCGTTCGCCGTGCACATCGACGGGCTGCGCGAGCGGCACGACGAGTCCGTGGCGAAGGAGGGTGTGTTCGACGAGGCCGTGGCGGCCATCAAGGAGGCCAAGAAGCGCGGCTTCCGGGTGACCACCAACTCGACCTTCTTCAACACGGACACCCCGCAGACCATCATCGAGGTGCTCAACTTCCTCAACGACGACCTCAAGGTCGACGAGATGATGATCTCGCCCGCCTATGCCTACGAGAAGGCCCCCGACCAGGAGCACTTCCTGGGTGTCGAACAGACCAGGGAACTGTTCAAGAAGGCCTTCGCCGGCGGCAACCGGCTGCGCTGGCGGCTCAACCACTCGCCGCTCTTCCTGGACTTCCTGGAGGGCAAGGTCGACTTCCCGTGCACGGCGTGGGCGATCCCGAACTACTCGCTCTTCGGCTGGCAGCGGCCCTGCTACCTGATGAGCGACGGGTACGTCACGACGTACAAGAAGCTCATCGAGGAGACCGACTGGGACTCCTACGGCCGGGGGAAGGACCCGCGCTGCGCGAACTGCATGGCGCACTGCGGCTACGAGCCGACCGCGGTCCTGGCCACCATGGGTTCCCTGAAGGAGTCCCTGCGGGCGGCCCGCGAGACGGTCTCCGGAAGCCGCGGGTGACGGCGTGACCGCCATCTCCCTGGGCCTCCCCGAGGTGCTGGCCCGGCCGATCGCGGAACGCCGCGTGTCGCGGCGGATCGAGGTCGGACCGGTGGCGGTCGGCGGCGGGGCGCCCGTGTCGGTGCAGTCGATGACGACGACGCGTACGTCGGACATCGGTGCCACGCTGCAGCAGATCGCCGAGCTGACGGCGTCGGGCTGCCAGATCGTGCGGGTGGCGTGTCCGACGCAGGACGACGCGGACGCGCTCGCGACGATCGCGCGCAAGTCGCAGATCCCGGTGATCGCGGACATCCATTTCCAGCCGAAGTACGTGTTCGCCGCGATCGACGCGGGCTGCGCGGCCGTGCGGGTCAACCCGGGCAACATCAAGCAGTTCGACGACCAGGTGAAGGAGATCGCGCGGGCGGCGAAGGACGCCGGCACCCCGATCCGGATCGGGGTGAACGCGGGCTCGCTGGACCGGCGTCTGCTGCAGAAGTACGGGAAGGCCACGCCGGAGGCGCTGGTGGAGTCGGCGTTGTGGGAGGCGTCCCTCTTCGAGGAGCACGACTTCCGTGACATCAAGATCTCGGTCAAGCACAACGACCCGGTCGTGATGGTCAACGCCTACCGGCAGTTGGCGGCGCAGTGCGACTATCCGCTGCACCTCGGTGTGACCGAGGCGGGCCCCGCGTTCCAGGGCACCATCAAGTCCGCCGTCGCCTTCGGCGCGCTGCTCAGCGAGGGCATCGGCGACACCATCCGGGTCTCCCTGTCGGCTCCCCCCGCCGAGGAGATCAAGGTCGGCATGCAGATCCTGGAGTCACTGGGGCTGCGGCAGCGCCGTCTGGAGATCGTCTCCTGCCCGTCCTGCGGACGCGCCCAGGTCGACGTCTACAAGCTGGCGGACGAGGTCACGGCCGGGCTGGAGGGCATGGAGGTCCCGCTGCGCGTCGCGGTCATGGGCTGCGTCGTCAACGGGCCGGGAGAGGCGCGGGAGGCGGACCTGGGGGTCGCGTCCGGCAACGGCAAGGGGCAGATCTTCGTGAAGGGCGAGGTCATCAGGACCGTTCCCGAGTCGAAGATCGTGGAGACCCTCATCGACGAGGCGATGAAGATCGCCGAGCAGATGCGGGCGGACGGCATCGCCTCGGGCGAGCCGCAGGTCACAGCGCCGGGGAAACCCGCCGTCACTGTGAGGTAGAGGCAGCACGGACCGAGAGGGGGCCCGAGCGTGACGATTCTGGAGAGCATCCGGGGACCACGCGACCTGAAGGCGCTGTCCGAGGCGGAAACCGGTCGACTGGCCGACGAGATCCGGGAGTTCCTGGTGCACGCGGTCGCCAGGACCGGGGGGCATCTGGGCCCCAACCTGGGGGTGGTGGAACTGTCCATCGCGCTCCACCGGGTCTTCGAGTCGCCCGTCGACCGCATTCTGTGGGACACCGGCCACCAGAGCTATGTGCACAAACTTCTGACAGGCCGTCAGGACTTCTCCAAGCTGCGCGGCAAGGGGGGCCTGTCCGGCTACCCCTCGCGCGAGGAGTCCGAGCACGACGTCATCGAGAACAGCCACGCCTCCACCGCGCTCGGCTGGGCCGACGGGCTGGCCAAGGCGCACCAGGTGCAGGGGGAGAAGGGGCACGTCGTCGCGGTGGTCGGCGACGGCGCGCTGACCGGCGGCATGGCCTGGGAGGCGCTCAACAACATCGCGGCCGCCAAGGACCGGCCGCTGATCATCGTCGTGAACGACAACGAGCGCTCGTACTCGCCGACCATCGGCGGGCTCGCCAACCACCTGGCGACGCTGCGCACCACCGACGGCTACGAGAAGGTCCTCGCGTGGGGCAAGGAGGTGCTGCAGCGCACGCCCGTCGTGGGCAACACCGTCTACGAGTCGCTGCACGGCGCGAAGAAGGGGTTCAAGGACGCGTTCGCGCCGCAGGGCATGTTCGAGGACCTGGGGCTCAAGTACGTGGGGCCCATCGACGGTCACGACCTGGGCGCCGTCGAGTCGGCGCTGCGCAGGGCGAAGCGCTTCCACGGCCCCGTGCTCATCCACTGCCTGACCGAGAAGGGACGCGGATACGAACCCGCGCTCGCGCACGAGGAGGACCGGTTCCACACCGTCGGGGTGATGGACCCCCTCACGTGCGAGCCGCTGGCACCCTCCAACGGCCCTTCCTGGACTTCGGTGTTCGGCGACGAGATCGCCCTCATCGGCGAGGAGCGCGCGGACGTCGTGGCCATCACGGCGGCCATGCTGCACCCGGTGGGCCTCGGGAAGTTCGCCGAGCGGTTCCCCGACCGGGTCTGGGACGTGGGCATCGCCGAGCAGCACGCCGCGGTGTCCGCGGCGGGGCTCGCGACCGGCGGACTGCACCCGGTGGTCGCGGTGTACGCGACCTTCCTGAACCGCGCCTTCGACCAACTGCTGATGGACGTCGCGCTGCACCGCTGCGGTGTCACCTTCGTACTGGACCGCGCCGGGGTCACGGGCGTCGACGGCGCCTCCCACAACGGCATGTGGGACCTGTCCGTACTCCAGGTGGTGCCGGGGCTCAGGATCGCGGCGCCGCGCGACGCGGACCAGTTGCGGGCCCAGTTGCGGGAGGCCGTCGCGGTGGACGACGCGCCGACCCTGATCCGCTTCCCCAAGGAGTCGGTGGGACCGGCGCTCCCGGCGGTGGGCCGGGTGGGCGGCATGGACGTGCTGCACCGCGCGGAGCGGCCCGAGGTGCTGCTCGTCGCCGTCGGCGTGATGGCGCCCGTCTGCCTCCAGGCGGCCGAGCTGCTGGAGGCCAGGGGCATCGACTGCACGGTCGTGGACCCGCGCTGGGTCAAGCCCGTCGACCCCGCGCTGCCGGCACTCGCGAGGGACCACCGCCTGGTCGCCGTCGTCGAGGACAACAGCCGGGCCTCCGGTGTGGGCGCGGCGGTCGCGCTTGCCCTCGGTGACGCCGATGTCGACGTGCCCGTACGGCGGTTCGGCATTCCCGAGCAGTTCCTCGCGCACGCCAAGCGCGGCGAGGTGCTCGCAGACATCGGGCTGACGCCCGTCGAGGTCGCGGGGCGGATCAGCGCGAGCCTGGCCGCCGGCGGGGCGGGCCGGGCCGGCGCGGCGGCCGGAGCCGCGGGCGAGGAACGCGCCGCCCGGAAGCGGGCCGCGAAGGAGCACGTGTCCAAGGAGAAACAGGAATGAGCACCAGCCAGCCGCCCGAGTTCGATCTCGCGGGCCTGCTCGCCGAGCGGGGGGCCGAGCGCTACGAGCTGCACGCGAAGCACCTGAACCACCAGCTGCCGCGCATGCTGCACACGATCGGCTTCGACAAGGTCTACGAGCGTGCCGAGGGCCCGTACTTCTGGGACGCGGACGGCAACGAGTACCTGGACATGCTCGCCGGGTTCGGGGTGATGGGCCTCGGCCGCCATCACCCCGTCGTCCGCAAGGCGCTGCACGACGTCCTGGACGCCGGACTCGCCGACCTCACCCGCTTCGACTGCCAGCCGCTGCCCGGGCTGCTGGCGGAGCGGCTGCTGACGCACAGCCCGCACCTGGACCGGGTGTTCTTCGGCAACAGCGGCACCGAGGCCGTCGAGACGGCGCTGAAGTTCGCCCGGTACGCCACCGGCCGGCCGAGGATCCTCTACTGCCCGCACGCCTTCCACGGCCTGACCACCGGCTCGCTGTCCGTCAACGGCGAGGACGGCTTCCGGGACGGCTTCGCGCCGCTGCTGCCCGACACCGCGGTCCCGCTCGGCGATCTCGACGCCCTGGCGCGGGAGTTGAAGAAGGGCGACGTGGCCGCGCTGATCGTCGAACCGATCCAGGGCAAGGGGGTGCACGAGACGCCGCCCGGGTACCTGCGCGCCGCCCAGGAACTGCTGCACCGGCACAAGGCGCTGCTCATCGCGGACGAGGTGCAGACCGGCCTCGGCCGGACCGGCGACTTCTACGCCTACCAGCACGAGGAGGGCGTCGAGCCCGACCTGGTGTGCGTGGCGAAGGCCCTGTCCGGCGGCTATGTGCCGGTGGGCGCCACCCTCGGCAAGGACTGGATCTTCAAGAAGGTCTACTCCTCGATGGACCGCGTGCTCGTGCACTCCGCGAGCTTCGGGGCCAACGCGCAGGCCATGGCGGCGGGCCTGGCCGTCCTCTCGGTCATGGAGAACGAGCAGATCGTGGCGGGCGTGCGCGCGACGGGCGAGCGGCTGAAGTCCCGGCTCGCGGCCCTCGTGGACACCTACGAGCTGCTGAGCGACGTGCGCGGCCGGGGGCTGATGATCGGCATCGAGTTCGGCCGCCCCACCTCGCTGAAACTGCGCAGCCGGTGGGCGATGCTCCAGGCGGCGCGCAAGGGGCTCTTCGCACAGATGGTGGTCGTGCCGCTGCTCCAGCGGCACCGGATCCTCACCCAGGTCTCCGGCGACCATCTGGAGGTGATCAAGCTGATTCCGCCGCTGGTCGTGGACGAGGGGGACGTCGACCGGTTCGTGGACGCCTTCACCGCCGTCATGGACGACGCCCACAGCGGCGGCGGCCTGATGTGGGACTTCGGGAGGACGCTGGTGAAGCAGGCGGTCGCCAACCGCTGACGGGCGCCGACCGTGGCGCCGGCGCGGCCCGTCGCGGACCTCGGGTGGTTCAAGGCTGTCGTGGGGGCGTCCCGGGCGGCGGCTCGGGATTTGCCCGAGAGGCAAGAAATTTGCCTCGCGGGCAAAGCTCTGGCTGAATCTACGGTATGAGCCCCTCAAAGGGTACGAGGCCGCCGCGGGGGTCCGGCCCGTCCCAGGCCGCGAACCCTCACGACCCGGCGCCCGACCCCGGACCCGGCGCCGATCCCGGCACCCACCCTCACCCCGACCTCGGCGGTTCCGCCGGGGTCGGCGATTCCGTACACGCCGGAGCTGATCCCGAGACCGGAGCGGGAGCCGGAGCTGATTCCGATCTCGAAGCCGAAGCCGAAGCCGAAGCCGAAGCCGAAGCCGAAGCCGAAGCCGATCCCGAAGCCGGCGGTCACGCCGGAGCCGGGATCGGGCCCGGTACCGCGCCACCGGCTCCGTACGTCACCGGAGCCGCGTCCGGCGCGGCCGACGTGCTGCCCGCCGTCGCCCCCCAGCTCCGCGCGCTGCGCCGCCGCGGCGGGCTGACGCTGGAGTCGGCGGCCCGCGCCGCCGGGCTCTCACCCGCCCATCTGTCACGGCTGGAGACCGGGCAGCGCCAGCCCTCGCTGCCGATGCTGCTCGCGCTGGCCCGGGTCTACGGGACCACCGTCTCGGAACTGCTCGGTGAGACGGCCGCCGAGCGGGACGCCGTGGTGCGCGCCGCCGACATGGAACCGACCAGGGCGGGCGGCTGGACGTACTGGCAGGCCGGCGGGGCCGGCCGCGGGATGCAGTCCCTGCGGGTGCACGTGCCGTACGGGGCGCAGGGCGACATCGTGCGGGTGCACCCCGGGGAGGAGTGGCTGTACGTCCTCGATGGGCGGCTGCGGCTGCGCCTCGGCGACACGGCCCATGTGCTCGGCCCGGGCGACAGCGCGCACTTCGACTCGCTGACCCCGCACCGGATCGCCGCCGCGGACCGGGACGGGGCGGACCTGCTCTTCGTCCACACCCTGCTGCAGAGCCCCACGGCCGCGCTGTGCCTCGGACCCACTACCCCAGGAGAGACCCGATGAAGGACATGGAAGAGAAGTTCCCCCGCGCCCTGTGGGTCCGTCTCATCATCTACGTGGCGGTCGGGCACGTCTTCGCCGCGTTCGTCTACCTGCTGTTCTCGCTCGGCGCCCAGGGGCAGTGAGCCGGGGCCCGGAGGGGAGCGCCACCAGGCGACCCCCGTCCGGGCGAGAGGGCCACGGTGAGAGGGCCACGGGGAGGGGGAGTCGGGCCGGGCCCTCGGTCGTCGGGCCCGGGCCCTCAGTCCAGGAAGCGATCCCGCAGCCGCTCCCGCGTCGCCGCGTCGACGCCGAGGCCCTGCTCCAGATACGCGTCGACCCCGCCCCAGGTCTCCTCGATCGTCTCGAAGGCGGCCGCCAGATACTCGGCGCGGGCGTCGAAGAGGGGGCTGAGCAGCTCCATCACCTCCGGCGAGTACGCCGAGGCGGCGGAGCTGCTGCGGTGGACCTTGTAGCGGCGGTGCGTCGCGTTCGACTCCAGGTAGTCCGCGATGATCGCCTCGCGCTCGACGCCCAGCGCGAGGAGCGTCACGGCGATGGACAGTCCCGCGCGGTCCTTGCCCGCCGCGCAGTGCATCAGGGCCGGGGCGCTGTCGTCGGCCAGCGCGCGCAGCACCTCGCGGTGCTCGGCCGTGCGCTCCGTGATGATCGTGCGGTACGAGGTGATCATGCGGTTCGCCGCGCGGCCGTCCGAGAGGAGCTGCCGCAGCTGGACGAGGTCGCCGTCGCGCACGAGCCTCCAGAACTCGGCGCCGTCGGCCGGGTCGCTCAGCGGCAGGTTCACGTTCCGCACGCCGGGCAGCTCGACGTCGGGGCCCTCCAGCTTCCGGTCGGCGGCGTTGCGGAAGTCGAAGACCGTGTGCAGGCCCAGTGAGGCGAGGAACTCGGTGTCCTCCGCCGTGGCGTGGGCGAGGTGTCCGCTGCGGAACAGGCGCCCGTACGCGACGCGTCGGCCGTCCACCGTCGGGAGTCCGCCCACATCGCGGAAATTGCGCACTCCGGCCAGCTCGGGCTCGGTCGACGGAACCTGCTGCGTCACGGGGGCTCCTCCCCTTCGGCTGCCGACGCGGCTCGTCGGCGAGGTGCGCTCCCGACGATACGACATCGGTTCGTAGGCCAAGGAGTTGTCCACAGGCGTTGCCCGGGAGCCTCTTCGTAGGGATGATGATGTTTGTACTTGAGCGTCCCTGTTCGTATTTGTGAGGGTTTGATGGTGGAGATCGGCGAAGACGGCCGCACGTGGCTTCTCTCGGGCCCGGCGAGCAGCTATGCCCTGCGGCTCGGTGAGGACGACGAGCTCCTGCACCTGCACTGGGGCCCCAGGATCGCGCGGGCCGACGCCGAGGCGCTGGCCGCACGCCCCGGACCCGGCTACTGGCCCTTCGAGGCTCCCGTCGACGGGCACGAGGAGTACCCGGTCGAGGGCGGCGCCCGGTTCGCGCGCCCGGCGCTCTCCGTGCGCACGGAGGAGCGGCGCGGCACCGAGTGGCGGTTCGAGGGCCACGAGACCGACGGCGACGAGCTGCGGCTGCGGTTCCGCGACTCCGGACTCGGCATCACGCTGCACTACCGGATGCGGGCCGGCACCGACGTCGTGGAGCGGTGGGTGACCCTCGCCAACGAGGGGCCCGCCCTGGAGGTGCTGCGCGCGGACTCCGCGACCTGGACGCTGCCCCACCGCGACGGCTGGCGGCTCTCCCAACTGCACGGGCGGTGGGCGGCCGAGTCCCGGCTCGTGCGCTCCGACCTCACCTACGGCGAGAAGGTCATCGGCAGCAGGCGCGGCCACACCGGGCACCAGCACCTGCCGTGGGTCGCGCTGGACGAGCAGGGCACGGCGACCGAGGAGCGCGGGGAGGTCTACGGCTGCGCCCTCGCGTGGTCCGGGTCGTGGCGGATCTCCGTCGCGCAGCTTCCGGACGCGCGCGTGCAGATCACCGGCGGCGCCGGGTACGACGATTCGGGGCTGGTCCGCCTCGAACCGGGCGAGAGCTTCGTCACGCCCGTCTTCGCGGGGCTGTGGAGCGACGGGGGCTTCGGCGGGGCGAGTCGCGCCTGGCACGCGTACCAGCGTATGTACGTGATCCCGGACGCGGGACTGGACCGTCCGGTGCTCTACAACTCGTGGGAGGCCACCGAGTTCGACATCTCCGAGGAGCAGCAGCTCGCACTCGCCCGGCGGGCCGCGGACATGGGTGTCGAACTGTTCGTCGTCGACGACGGCTGGTTCGGGGCGCGCACCAGCGACCGCGCCGGGCTCGGCGACTGGACTCCCAACCCGGAGCGCTTCCCCGGCGGCCTCCGGCCGCTGGCCGACGAGGTGCGCGGCCTCGGGATGCGGTTCGGCATCTGGGTCGAGCCCGAAATGGTCAATCCGGACAGCGAGCTGTACCGCGCGCACCCCGACTGGGTGCAGTCGCAAGTAGGTCGAAAGCGGACGGAACTTCGCAATCAGCTCGTACTGAACCTCGCCCGCGAGGATGTCCAGGAGTACCTCTGGGAACAGCTCGACACGCTGCTCTCCAGTGCGCCGATCGACTACGTGAAGTGGGACTTCAACCGCTGCTTCACCGACGCGGGATGGCCGGGAGAGGCCTACCCGCAACGCCTGTGGGTGGATCATGTGCGCGCCGTGTACGCCCTGTTCGACCGGCTGCGGGCCGCCCACCCGGGTGTCGCCTTCGAGTCCTGCTCGGGCGGCGGGGGGCGTATCGACCTCGGGATCATGGCCCGCACGGACCAGGTGTGGACCTCCGACAACACGGACCCGCTGGACCGGCTCGCCATCCAGCACGGCTTCACCCAGGTGCATCCCGCGCGCGCCATGGCCGCCTGGGTCACCGACAGCCCGAACGTGCAGCTCAACGGGCGGGTCAGCTCCCTGCGCTTCCGCTTCGTGAGCGCCATGGCGGGGGTGCTGGGCGTGGGCGGCGACCTCACCCGGTGGACGGACGAGGAGCTGGCGGAGGCGCGGACCTGGGTGGAGCTCTACAAGGACATTCGGCCGGTCGTGCAGGGCGGCGACCTGTACCGGCTGCGGGCCCCCGAAGGCGGCCTGAGCGCCGTCCAGTACGTCCGGGGCGGCGAGGTCGTCGTCCTCGCCTGGCTCCAGGCGCAGAGCTACGGCGAGCCGCTCGCCCCGCTGAGGCTGCGGGGGCTCGACGCGGACGCGGTGTACGAATGCCGCGAAACGGGCGAAGTGCACCGGGGCTCGGTGCTGTTGCACCACGGGATGCCCACCGGGCTCAAGGGTGACCTCGATGCCGCAGTTCTGCGGCTGCGTCGCATCTGACCGATCTGTCCGTAATGGAGCTCTCATTCCAACTCGCCCTGGAATGGGGGCTCCTGGGGTGGGGCTCCGTGAGCAGCGTCATATCCGTGACGGTCCGCTGTCGCCATGCTCACGTAATTCACGTCGGTTCTCTGGGCTTTGACGGCGCCGGAGGGTGCGGAACTCACGCAGGGTGACCGTCAATTCGGTCAGGGATCAAGAGAACGGGACACACAGGAAACCCTGGAGCTTGTCCCCGCCTCTTCAGGTCGCTTACGTTCGCCACCAATCCGGACGGACGCCCAATCCTGCCGCCGCCCGGAATCCGCACTCACCCGTATGTGGCAGGAGCGGGGGACCCACAGGTACGACGCCTGTTCCGGTCTCCGGAACGGCTAGGGGTTAAGTCGTGCGCAAGCACGGCCGGGCATCTCCAGCTCGCACCCGACAGCTCACCTCGCAGGCGCCGGAGAGGAATTCGCCATGCCCGCGAAGGGTAAGCACCGCCGTCCCAAGTCCGTGCGTTTCACCCGCTCCATCGCCGTCGCCGGAACCGGTGGCGCCGCACTCGCGCTGCCGCTGCTCGGCGCGACCGGAGCGCACGCCGCAGCCCCGCAGACCGCCCCCGCGTCCGTCGCGAGCGTCTCCAACTCCGTGACGAAGGCCGCCGAATCGGCGCCGGCCGCCGCCGAGAAGAAGACCGCGACCAGGACGTACTCCGTGCGGTCGGGCGACTACCTCTCGAAGATCGCCGAGACGCAGGACGTCAGCGGCGGCTGGAAGAAGCTCTACCAGGACAACCGGAAGGCGATCGGCGCCGACCCGTCGCTCATCCACCCGGGCCTGAAGCTCACGATCGGCGCCAAGGCCGCGGCCCCCGGCCCGGACACCGCGGCCGACCGGGCCGGTCAGTCGTCGGCGAAGAAGTCCTCCGCCGAGAAGCCCTCCGCCAAGAAGGCCGCCGGCACCACCGCGGTCACCCGGGCGGCCGACACCTCCGCTCCGGCCGAGACCGCGCAGACCGCCACGGCCGGCGGCTTCTCGCTGCCCGTCGGGACCTCCACGGTCGGCACCCCGTACAAGATGTCGGGCAGCATGTGGTCCAGCGGCTACCACACCGGTGTCGACTTCGTGGTCCCGACCGGCACCTCGCTCAAGGCCGTCGGCGCGGGCACCGTCGTCTCCGCCGGCTGGGGCGGCGCGTACGGCAACCAGGTCGTCATCCGGCTCGCCGACGGCCACTACGCCCAGTACGCCCACCTCTCGTCCCTTTCCGTCTCGGCCGGCCAGGCCGTGACCGGCGGGCAGCAGGTCGGCCTCTCCGGAGCGACGGGCAACGTCACCGGACCGCACCTGCACTTCGAGATCCGCACCACGCCGGACTACGGCTCGGACGTGGACCCGCTCGCCTACCTGCGCGGCAAGGGCGTCTCCGTCTGACCCGCGGCCCGACCACCGGCGCTCACATCGCCACCCGTTCCACGCCGAAGGCCGGACCCCACGACCCCCGGGGCCCGGCCTTCGGCGTGCCCCGGGGCGGGCGCCCGAGGCCGCGGGCGGGCGGTCGGCCGCCCGGGGCGACCTCCGGACGCGTCTCGCCATGCGGACGCGCGGCCCCGATGGCACTCCCGCGGGGCGGAGTTGCCGGTGCGCCCGCCCTCCGGTGCCTGAACTGGGCTTGCACCGGCGGGCGATGGCGGACGATGGCTTATTCCGGGTTGACCAATCCTTGACGAGTGGCCTATGTCACCGCCCGTCAACCCCTTCCTACGGTCGCGTAGCTCACACCCGAAGGTGAATCATGGGCCGATGTGGCAGACGATTCGAAGAATGACATCAGATCAGTGATCGGGTCGTACGTGGCGGTGGGGGATAGCTTCACCGAGGGCGTCGGCGACCCCGGCCCGGACGGGGCCTTCGTCGGCTGGGCCGACCGGTTCGCGGTGCTCCTCGCCGACCGGCGGCCCGAGGGCGGCTTCGACTACACCAACCTCGCCGTACGCGGAAAGCTGCTCGACCAGATCGTCGAGGACCAGGTCAGCCGGGCCAAGGACCTCGCGCCCGACATGGTCTCCTTCTGCGCGGGCGGCAACGACATCATCCGGCCGGGCACCGACCCCGACGAGGTGGCGGAGCGCTTCGAGCGCGCCGTGCTGGACCTCACGTCGTCGGTCGGCACCGTGCTCGTGACGACCGGGTTCGACACCCGTGACGTCCCCGTGCTCAAGCACCTGCGGGGCAAGATCGCCACGTACAACCTGCATGTACGGGCCATCGCGGACCGCTACGGCTGTCCCGTGCTCGACCTGTGGTCCCTCAAGACCATCCAGGACCGGCGGGCCTGGGACGGCGACCGGCTGCACCTCTCGCCCGAGGGGCACACCAGGGTCGCCCTGCGGGCGGGCCAGGTCCTCGGACTGGAGGTGCCCGCCGACCCGGACCAGCCCTGGCCGCCGCTGCCGCCGCGCGGCACCCTGGAGATGCGCAGGGACAACATCCAGTGGGCGCGCGAGTACCTGGTGCCGTGGATCGGGCGGCGCCTGCGCGGCGAGTCCTCCGGGGACCGGGTGGTCGCGAAGGGGAGCCTGTCGCCCTACGACATCAAGATGCGCATCGAGGCGGTCGCCTGACACCGGCCGCCGCGCGGTCCGACGCTCGCGTGCCGGGTCCGGAGCGACGGGGTTCCCGCAGCCCTGGGCTCCGGGCCCGGGCGGGCCCGGAGCCGTCCCGCCGACCGGGCGGGACTGGCTGGGACCGGGCGGGAGGTGGCTTTCGCCGCCGGGGGTTCCCGCACGCCCGAGCGGGCGCGCGAGAAGTGCCTCAGTCGCCCTGTGACGTCAACGCCTCGCGTGCCAGGCCGAGTTCACGGGCCAGAGCGTCGTCCACCCACTCCTGGGTCCGCGCCCGCGACACCGCGCCGGGGTACGCGGTCATCTGCACGGCGAGCCCGTCCAGCAGCGCCGTGAGGCGCAGCGCGGCGCCCGCGGGGTCCGCGCAACTGAACTCGCCCGCCGCCACGCCCTCCGCGACGACCTCGGCGATGGCGGCCTTCCACCGCCGGTCGAGGTCTCCGGTCACGTCCCGCAGCGCGGGCTCACGCAGCGCCACCGCCCAGCCCTCGATCCAGAGCCGCCATCCCTTGGCCTGGCCGGTCGGCGCGTACCACCGGACCGCCGCGCGCAGCCGGCGCAGCGCCGTCGTGCGGCGGCCGAGGAGCTTGCGCAGATGTGCGAGGTCGTCCTCGGCCGCGTAGGTGAAGGCCGCGGCGACCAGCTTCTCCTTCGTGGAGAAGTGGTAGAGCACCAGGGCGTTGCTCACCCCGAGCGTGGCCGCCACGTCGGAGATCCGCACCGCCGCCACACCGCGTTCCTGGATCTGCTGGATCGCGGCCCGGAGCAAATCCTCGCGCCGTTCCGCCACGCTCAACCGCACTCTCGCCACCGGACAACCCTATGGGGTCGGCGCGCACGGTGTCGGCCGAGGGACGCTTACCCGCCATCCGCCCGCGGTCACCGGTACTGGCCGAACCGCTCGGTGATCACCGGCAGCAGATCCGCGACGATCGCGTGCGCCGCCGCCCGCGGCGTCGTCCCGTCCGCGTCCGCGCGGGCCAGAGTCCGTCCGATCAGGTCGCGCATCGCGCGTCTCGTGTACGCGAACGCCTCCTCCGCGTCGGCCCCGATGTCCCCGAACAGGGTCCACCACCACCAGGCGTTGGTCCCCGAGTTGACCACCACGTCCGGCAGCACGGTGACCCCCCGCGCGGCGAGCAGCGCCTCCGCCTCGGGCAGAACCGGCATGTTGGCGGCCTCGACGATCCAACGTGCGGTGATCCGCGCCTGGTTGGCGGTGTCGATCGTGTACGAGACCGCCGCCGGGACCAGCACCTCGGCGTCCGCGGTCAGCCAGGCGTCGCCCGGCAGCTCCCGGTCCGCGGGCCGCAGCACCCCGCGGTCGACCGTCCCGTACGCGTCCCGCGCCGCGAGCAGGGCGTCGACGTCCAGGCCCTCCGGGTTGGCGATGGTGCCCTTCACGTCGGCGACGGCCACGACGCGCAGCCCGGCGCGGGCCAGGAAGCGGGCCGTGGCGCCGCCCATGGTGCCCAGTCCCTGGAGGGCGACCCGCGTCCCCGTGTGCGCCACGCCCGCCCGGTCCAGCGTCGCGAGCACCGACTCGGCCACTCCGCAGCCGCCGACCAGTTCGTCCAGGCCGATGCCGTCCACCTCGACCGCGAACGCCTCGGCCAGCCGCCGCCTGGCCTCGGCCTCGTCGTCGAGCAGCGGGTACACCGCCTGGATCGAGGAGACGAGCCCCGCCTCGGCCGCCGCCCGGTCGACGAGGTCCTGGGTGAGGCCGAGGTCCTCCCCGGTGGTCCAGGAGCTCTCGACATAGGGGCGTACGGCGCGCAGGAAGCGGACGAGCAGGCCGTACGCCTCCGGGGAGCGCGGATCGCAGTCGATGCCGCCCTTGGCGCCGCCGAGCGGGACGTACCTGCCCTCGGGGTTGTAGTGCAGGGCCTCCTTCATGGTCATGCCGCGGGCGAGGCCGGCCACCTCCTCCAGCGTGCAGCCCGCCCGCATCCGCAGCCCGCCGCTGCAGACGCCGCGCACCAGCCGGTCCACGACCAGGTGGCCCTGCCGACCGGTCACGTGGTCGGTCCAGGTGAGCGTCATCAGGGGGCCGCTGTCCGCGACGGTCATGGGGTCTCCTCGGGAACGAGAATCGGGGGCGGAACGTTGACCAGCCTGTAGCCGGTGTGCTCACCGCCCCGGCGCAGGTCCGGACGCGGACGGCATTACTGAATAGTCGGTCAGTATCGAAAGCGCTCGGCGAATCTGTCAACGCGGTCGGTCCCCGACCGGGTGTTCAGTGGGGGCGGGGACGCGCGGTGGCCCCTGCCGCACGCGGCGCGGACACCACTCCGTCACGCGCCCGACCCGGCGCTGTCGGAGGCGGCGACCATAATGGAAAGTCAGACCGACTCCACATGGAGGTGCCGTGACCGGTTCCCGTTCCCTGAGCTCCGGGCTCCGCGCGCTGCGGCCTGCCGCCTTCGGCGCGGATCCGAGTGGTGAGCGCATGGAGCGCATCCGCAGATCGCCGAACTTCGCGGACGGCGTCTTCCGGAACCCGGAAGGCGCCCCCCGGCCCGACGGGGCCATGCGCGAGTTCGCGCAGGCGTTCTTCCGCAAGGAGGAGCGCAGGCGGCGGGCCCCGTCCGGCACGGTCCCGGTGCACTCCACGACCCTCGCCGACCTCGCCGCGCCCCCGGCCGACGGCCTGCGGCTCACTTGGATGGGGCACTCCAGCGTGCTGGCCGAGATCGACGGCCACCGGGTGCTCTTCGACCCCGTCTGGGGCGAGCGCTGCTCGCCCTTCGCGTTCGCCGGGCCCAAGCGGCTGCACCCGGTGCCGCTGCCGCTCGCGGCGCTCGGCCCGGTCGACGTGGTCGTCATCTCGCACGACCACTACGACCACCTCGACCTCCCCACGATCAAGGCCCTGGCCGGCACGGACACCGTGTTCGCCGTGCCGCTCGGCGTCGGCGCGCATCTGGAGCGGTGGGGCGTCCCGACGGACCGGCTGCGCGAGCTGGACTGGCACGAGACGACGAAGGTCGGGGGCGTCTCCCTGACCGCGACGCCTGCCCGCCACTTCTGCGGCCGCGGCCTGCGCAACACCCAGCACACCCTGTGGGCCTCCTGGGTCGTGGCGGGCGACGAGCACCGGATCTACCACAGCGGCGACACCGGCTACTTCACCGGTTTCCAGGACATCGGCGCCGCGTACGGGCCCTTCGACGCCACCATGATCCAGATCGGCGCGTACAGCGAGTTCTGGCCCGACATCCACATGACCCCGGAGGAGGGCGTGCGCGCCCACCTGGACCTCCAGGGCGGCCGGCCCGCCGGAGTGATGCTCCCGATCCACTGGGCGACGTTCAACCTGGCGACGCACCCCTGGGCGGAGCCCGGCGAGGGCACGGTCGTCGCCGCCCGCGCCGCCGGTACCCGGATCGCGCTGCCCCGGCCGGGCGAGCCCTTCGAGCCGACGGCGGAGACCGTGCCGTCCGCGCCCTGGTGGCGCGGTGTGGCCGTCGCGCCGGAGGACGGCTGGCCCGCGGCCGACGGGCCCGTGCACGCCACTCCGCGTGACACCGCGGAAGGCACCGGAAGCCCGGAGACCGTCCCCACGGGCTGACCTCCGGGTGCGCGACGTCCGCGCGAGACCGTTCGGCGAGGGCCGAGGAGCCATGTGCTCCTCGGCCCTCGCCTTTTGCCGTTGACCGCTTCCGACCAGCTCTGATCGCTTCATCGGCCCTCGGGAACGCGCGTGCGAGGCGGTTATCGGGCTGTCGTACGAACGCTCATACCAGAGCGGGACGTCGACCGCCGGACTTTGTCAACTGCCCATCGCGCATGATGCGGTGGCGACTACTGTGAGTGGCCGCTGATCGACACAGGGCCGAAATTCCCGGCTCTCCCGACCGGCGCAGCGACGGCGCACGACCTGTTCGCAGACCGCGGGAGCCCCCACAGCCCCGACACCCCAGTACGAGGACGTCGATGTCTCACCTCCGCGCACCGGCCGCACGCGCAGACCGCCGCGAGGGCGGGCGGCACGGGCGACCGGCAGCCCGCACCACCCCCACGCTGCACGAGACGCACATACGGCCCCAGCTTCTGCGCCTGGCGGTCCTGCCGCCCATCGCGGTGGCCCTGAGCGCCTGCGCCGCCGTGCTCTTCACCGTCCGGACCAGCGCCGTACGACCCGCCGCCACGCTGTGGATCGTGCTGGGCGGCGCCACCGCCGTGGCCCTCGCGGGCATCGTGATCGCGGCCGTCGCGGCCAACCGGGCCGCTCGCGCCGTCCAGGACCGCATCTCCGTCCTGCGCCGGACCAGCGCACGCGGGCAGGCCGACCTGACCGCCGTCGTCGAGGCACTGCGGCGCGGCGAGGCGCCGCCCGCCGACCGTCCACGCGTGCGGCCCGCGGCCGACGCGGACGACTTCGACCTGCTCGCCGACGACCTGGCGCGCGCCCACGACGGGGCGGTCGGCGCGGTCGTCCAGGCGTCCCGGCTCTCCGGCCACGTGGGCAGCGAGCAGAAGGTCGAGGTCTTCGTCAACCTGGCTCGGCGGCTTCAGTCCCTCGTGCACCGGGAGATCTCGATCCTCGACGAGCTGGAGAACGAGATCGAGGACCCCGACCTGCTCAAGGGCCTCTTCCACGTGGACCACCTGGCCACCCGCATCCGCCGCCACGCCGAGAACCTCGCGGTGCTCGGCGGTGCCGTCTCGCGCCGCCAGTGGAGCAATCCGGTCTCCATGACCGAGGTGCTCAGGTCCGCCACCGCCGAGGTCGAGCAGTACTCGCGCGTCAAACTCGTACCGCCGATCGACGGGACCGTCCGCGGGCACGCCGTCGCCGACGTCATCCACCTGCTCGCCGAACTGGTCGAGAACGCCACGGTGTTCTCGGCGCCGCACACCCAGGTGCTGCTCCGCGCCAACGCGGTGACCTCGGGTCTCGCGATCGAGGTCGAGGACCGCGGGCTCGGCATGCCGCTGGCCGAGCAGCACCGGATGAACGCCCTGCTCGCCGACCCCGACCAGGTGAACGTCGCGAGTCTGCTGCAGGACGGGCGCATCGGGCTGTTCGTGGTCTCGCAGCTCGCGCGACGGCACGGGGTCACCGTGCGGTTGCAGACCAACATCTACGGCGGCGTACAGGCCGTGCTCGTGGTGCCGCAGGCACTGCTCGGAGCCCAGGACGGGCAGCGCGCCGGGATCGCCGGCGCGGCGGCCGGGGCGCGCGGTGGTGCCGCGCTGCCGCCGGGCGCGCTGCCGTCGGGAGCCGTGCCGCCGGGCGGGGTGTCGCCCGGGGCGGCGGTAGCTCTGCCTTCGCTTTCGCCATCGCCTGCGCCGGGGTCGGGGCGCGGACCGGGCGGCGGGGTCGGTGCGGGTGGCGGCCCTGCCACCAGGGCCGGTTCCGGTTCGTCCGGGCGTCCGCCGGCTGGGACCGATCGGTCCAGGGCACCCGATCGGTCCGCCGGGTCCGACCGGTCCGCCGGGCCCGATCAGTTCACGGGGTCCGGTCGGTCAGTGGAGTCCGGTCGGTCCGCAGGGGACGGTTCGGGCCGGGGCGCTGTGGCACAGGGGACCTCCGCCCGGGGGGCGTTGACCCGTGGTGCCGCGGAGCGTGGTGCCGGCGACCATGGTGTGCCGACCCATGGGGTGCCGACCCGTGATGGCTCGGTTTCGCATGGCTCGGCCGCACATGGGACGAGCCTCCACGGGATGCCCGCCGGGTACGACGGGCCGACGCACGGGACCCCGAAGCAGGGCACCCCGGCCCACGGAACCCCGGCCCACGGCACGCCACCGCATGGCACGCCCGCACATGGAGTCCCCGCACGTGGAGTCCAGGCACAGGGCGCGCCCCCGCACGGGGCGCCGATTCCGGCGCAGGGCGGCGCTACGGGCACCTCCCCGGTCGGCGTACGACGTGCGACGCCGCTGGACAGCACCGCGCAGGAGTCGCACGACCTGAGTGACGCGCGCGCCCGGCTGTCGGCCGCGAACGGCGCGGGCCCCGCCCCGCTGCCGGTGCGCGGCGCGGAGTCCCGGCACAATCCGGCGGAGGCCGTGCCCGGGATCAGGGCCGACGACCGGAGGCTCGTGGCGGAGAACACCGTCACTCCGCCCACCCCGCGCAACGGCGCCGTGCGCGGCACCATGGCCAGGCCCCACCTGCCCAAGCGGCGGGCGCAGGAGCACATCGTGCCCGAGCTGCGCGACGCACCGGCGCCCCGGCCGGACCCAGGACCGCCGGTCGGCCACGACCCCGGTCTGATGGCCGCCTTCCAGCGGGGGATCGGACTGGCCGAGGAGCAGGCGCGGGCACACGAGCAGGCGCAGGAGCAGGCCCGCGCGCAGCACTGGGACACGGGGTCCCTGGGCGTCCTGCCGTCGGACGCCACCCCGATCCGCCCGACCGCGCCTCCAGGTTCGACCGGTTCACCCATGGGCGAACCGCACACGGCGCAGGCATCACCCGAGGCGCAGGCGGCGCGCGAGTCGGCCCCCGCGTCCGGCCACGAACCGACCGACCGGCACGACGGGAGCACACCAGCCGGATGAACCACGCCACCCCCACCCCCACGAACGCTCCCGCAGATCCGCGTACTTCAAGGAGTCGATCCCCCATGGCGAGCGACGTGCCGACCGGGCATGCAACCGACCTCGACTGGCTGATGAGCGGCCTGGTGCAGCGAGTACCGCACACCAGGAGCGCGGTCCTGCTCTCCTGCGACGGCCTCGTGAAGTCGGTGCACGGCCTCGACCCCGACAGCGCCGACCACATGGCCGCCCTGGCCTCCGGGCTCTACTCCCTCGGACGCAGCGCGGGCCTGCGGTTCGGGGACGGCGGCGACGTACGGCAGGTCGTCGTCGAACTGGACTCGACGCTCCTGTTCGTCTCGACCGCGGGCTCCGGCACCTGTCTGGCCGTGCTCGCCGGACGCGAGGCCGACGCGGCCGTGCTCGGCTACGAGATGGCGATGCTGGTCAAGGGCGTCCGCCCGTACCTGATCACCGCGCCGAGGCAGCCCGCCGCAGAACCCTCTGCGATGAGGCCTTGAGGGTGGCCGCGGCCGGCGACGAGCCCTGGCTCGACGACGCGGCCGGGCGGCTGGTGCGTCCCTACCAGGTCAGCAACGGCCGGACCCGGCCGAGCACCGCGCTGGACCTGTTGTCCCAGGTCATGGCCACCGGAGTCACCCCCCTCGGCTATCTCGGGCCCGAGCACGCACAGGCCCTGGAACTGTGCCGGGACCCCGTGTCGGTCGCCGAGGTCGCCGCGCACCTGAGACTGCCGGCGGCCGTGACCAAGGTGCTCCTCTCCGATCTCGTCGACTGCGGGGCGCTCTCGACGAAGTCCCCGACCGTCCACGACAACCCCACTGACCGGTCTCTTCTGGAGGCAGTGCTCGATGGATTACGACGACAGCTCTGACCCGTTCCCCACCGCGTTGAAGATCCTGGTGGCGGGAGGATTCGGGGTGGGAAAGACGACCTTCGTCGGCGCGGTGAGCGAGATCGCGCCGCTCAGCACGGAGGAGCTGCTGACCACGGTCAGCGCCGCGACCGACAACCTCGACGGCATCGAGAACAAGGTCGAGACGACCGTCGCGATGGACTTCGGGCGCATCACCCTCGACCCGGAGCATGTCCTCTACCTGTTCGGCACCCCCGGGCAGGAGCGGTTCTGGTTCATGTGGGACGAGCTGTGCGAAGGAGCGCTGGGCGCGGTCGTCATCGCCGACACCCGTCGGCTGGAGGAGTGCTTCGCGGCGGTCGACTTCTTCGAACAACGCGGCCTCGGGTTCATCGTCGCCGTCAACGAGTTCGACGGCTCCTTCCGCTACGACCCCGAGGAGGTGCGGGCGGCCATCGACCTGGACCCGGCCATCCCGGTCGTGTGCTGCGACGCGCGCATCTCCAGTTCCGGCGTGCAGACCCTGCTCACCCTCGTCCGTCACCTGCTCGCCCACGCGCCCTCGCACGCCCCGAGCCACGGAGCCCACACATGACGTACGACCCGCCGCGTCCGGCCGGTCGGCTGCTGCTCACGCCGGAGGACAAGGAGGCGCCCGCGAGGACGCGGCGCCTGCGAGTGCTCGATCTGGGGGAGCGGGTGGAGCCCGCCCTCGACTCCTTCGCGGACCGGCTCGCCGAGCTGGCGGAAGCCCCGTACGCGATGGTCAACTTCGTGGGCGAGGAACGCCAGTTCTTCGCCGGGCTGCACGCTCCGGACAGTGAGCGCGAGGCCGGTCGGCTGACGGCTCCCGGCCCGGGGACCGACGGCCCCGCACCCGCGGCCAAGCCCCGGATCGGCCGCCGCATGGCACGCGAGTACGGCTTCTGCCCCCACGTGGTGGTGCGGCGCAAGGCGCTGGTCCTGGAGGACGTCCGCGACTATCCGAGGTTCGCGGGCAACCCGCTCGTCGACGAGTTCGGCATCCGCTCGTACCTGGGCGCCCCCCTCATCGACCGCACCGGCCTCGCGCTCGGCACGGTGTGCGTCACCGACGTCGAACCCCGGCCGTGGGGCAGACCCGGCCTGGACACCATCAAGGCGCTGGCCGCGGAGCTGGTCGGGCAGATCGGGCTGCGCGAGGGCGGCTTCTGACCCGGCCCCGCTCCCGCACTGCCACCGCCCGGCCCGGCCCGGCCCGGCAGCGATCCGCCGCTGATCCCGGCAGGCGCTCCCGGAGGGGCCGGGCGGGCGCCCCGGGGAGGTCCGGGCAGACGCCGGCGGGAGTCCCGCCGGGCCCCGCCGCCGGTCCCGCCGGTCCCGTCGGGCCCCCGGGCGCGGGTCCCCGCAGGTGCCCGGCGTGGGTCCCGGCACGTGCCCGGCGCGGCGTGGCGTGTCCGTCCGGGGCGGTCGTACGTGCAGGGTGTGAAGGAAAGCTGCGGCGGCGCTTAAGAAATCCTCGATGGACCAGGGGTGCCGCAGTGCGGCAGATTGCTGGGCGATACCACTCCTCTCCCCGGTGCGGGCCTCCTTCGGCATGTCCGGATCCGGGACCTCATCCTCAGGAGCCGTTGCGTGAAGGCGCTGGTCAAGGAGAAGGCTGAGCCGGGACTCCGGCTCATGGACGTCCCGGAGCCGGAGGTCGGCGCCAAGGACGTACTGATCAAGGTCCTCAGGACCGGGATCTGCGGCACCGACCTGCACATCCGCAACTGGGACGGCTGGGCGCAGCAGGCCATCAGGACCCCTCTGGTGATCGGCCACGAGTTCGTCGGTGAGGTCGTCTCGACGGGCAGCGACGTCGTGGACATCGCCGTCGGCGACCGGGTCAGCGGCGAGGGCCACCTCGTCTGCGGGAAGTGCCGCAACTGCCAGGCCGGACGGCGCCACCTGTGCCGCGCCACGGTCGGCCTGGGCGTCGGCCGCGACGGCGCGTTCGCCGAGTACGTCGCGCTGCCCGCCTCCAACGTGTGGGTGCACCGCGTGCCCGTCGACCTCGACGTCGCCGCGATCTTCGACCCGTTCGGCAACGCCGTGCACACCGCGCTGTCCTTCCCGCTGGTCGGCGAGGACGTGCTGATCACCGGCGCGGGCCCCATCGGCCTGATGGCCGCCGCCGTCGCGAAGCACGCGGGCGCCCGGCACGTGGTGGTCACCGACGTCAGCGAGGAGCGCCTCGAGCTGGCCCGCAAGGTCGGCGTGAGCCTCGCGCTGAACGTCGCCGAGTCGACCATCGCGGACGGGCAGCGCACGCTCGGGCTGCGCGAGGGGTTCGACGTCGGCCTGGAGATGTCCGGCAACCCCGTCGCGATGCGCGACATGCTGGCCAACATGACGCACGGCGGGAAGATCGCGATGCTCGGGCTGCCGGCCGAGGAGTTCGCCGTCGACTGGTCCCGGATCGTCACCTCCATGATCACGATCAAGGGGATCTACGGCCGCGAGATGTTCGAGACCTGGTACGCGATGTCGGTCCTGCTCGAAGGCGGCCTCGACCTCGCGCCCGTGATCACCGGCCGCTACGACTACCGCGACTACGAGGCGGCCTTCGCCGACGCGGCGAGCGGCCGCGGCGGCAAGGTCATCCTCGACTGGACGCACTGAGGAACTCCGGACTTTAAGGAACTGATGATGTTCGACTCCGTACGCGACGACCTCCGCACCACCCTCGACGAGATCCGCGCCGCGGGCCTGCACAAGCCCGAGCGGGTCATCGGCACCCCGCAGTCGGCGACCGTCAACGTCACGGCGGGCGGGCGGCCCGGCGAGGTCCTCAACTTCTGCGCCAACAACTACCTCGGGCTCGCCGACCACCCCGAGGTCGTCGCCGCCGCCCACGCGGCGCTCGACCGCTGGGGCTACGGCATGGCGTCCGTACGCTTCATCTGCGGTACGCAGGAGGTGCACAAGGAGCTGGAGCAGCGTCTGTCGACGTTCCTCGGCCAGGAGGACACGATCCTCTACTCGTCGTGCTTCGACGCCAACGGCGGAGTCTTCGAGACCCTCCTCGGCGAGGAGGACGCGGTCATCTCCGACGCCCTCAACCACGCCTCGATCATCGACGGCATCCGGCTGTCCAAGGCCCGGCGCTTCCGCTACGCCAACCGCGACCTGGCGGACCTGGAGCGGCAGTTGAAGGAGGCGCAGTCCGCCAGGCGCCGCCTGATCGTCACCGACGGCGTCTTCTCCATGGACGGCTACGTGGCCCCGCTGAGCGAGATCTGCGACCTCGCGGACCGCTACGACGCGATGGTCATGGTCGACGACTCGCACGCCGTCGGCTTCGTCGGCCCCGGCGGCCGAGGCACCCCCGAGCTGCACGGCGTCATGGACCGCGTCGACATCATCACGGGCACCCTCGGCAAGGCCCTCGGCGGCGCCTCCGGCGGTTACGTCGCCGCCCGCGCCGAGATCGTCGCCCTGCTGCGCCAGCGCTCGCGCCCGTACCTCTTCTCGAACACGCTGGCCCCGGTGATCGCCGCCGCCTCGCTCAAGGTGCTCGACCTGCTGGAGTCGGCGGGCGACCTGCGCGAGCGGCTCGCGGAGAACACGGCGCTGTTCCGTTCCAGGATGACGGAGGAGGGCTTCGACATCCTGCCCGGCGACCACGCCATCGCCCCCGTCATGATCGGCGACGCGTCCGTGGCCGGCCGCATGGCCGAGCTGCTCCTGGAGCGCGGCGTGTACGTGATCGGCTTCTCGTACCCGGTGGTCCCGCAGGGCAAGGCCCGCATCCGCGTACAGCTCTCCGCCGCGCACTCGACGCAGGACGTCAACCGCGCCGTGGACGCGTTCGTGTCGGCCCGCGCCGAGCTGGAGGGCTGAGCCGGGCGCCCCTCGGGGCACCCCGCCCGCGCTCCGGGCGGCACAGCCGGGGCGCGGGGCACGGCTCCGCGGCGGCCGGACGGGAGGAATGCGAACGTTTGAGAGAATCGGTCGCATGATCGAAGCTCGGCGGCTGCACATCCTCAGGGCGGTGGCGGACCACCGTACGGTGACGGCCGCCGCCGCCGCGCTCTACCTCACGCCCTCCGCTGTCTCCCAGCAGCTCACCGCACTGGAGCAGGAGACCGGGCACCGCCTCGTCGAGCGCGGTGCCAGGGGCGTACGGCTGACCCCGGCCGGCGAGATCCTCCTCGGCCACACCAACGCGGTCCTCGCCCAGCTCGAACGGGCCGAGGCGGAGCTGGCCGCGTACAGCGCGGGCTCGGCGGGCACGGTCACCGTGGCCTCCTTCGCGACCGGCATCGCGCTGGTCGTGGCGCCCGCCGTGGCCCGGCTCGCGAGCACGGCCCCGGGCATCGCGCTGCGCGTCCAGGACGCCGAGGGCGACGCCAGCCTGCCGATGGTGCTGGACCGGGTGGTCGACGTCGCCGTCGCCGTCGAGTACCGGGGCGCTCCGGACGCGGACGACCCCCGGCTGACGCACCTGCCGCTGTACGCCGAGCCGTTCGACGCGGTCGTCCCGGTGAGCCACCGCCTCGCCGACCGTACGGAGGTGCCGCTCGCCGAGCTGGCCAAGGACCCGTGGATCGGCCCGTACCCCGGGAACCCCTGCCACGACGTGGTGGTCCTGGCCTGCGAGCACGCGGGCTTCCAGCCCCGGCTGGAGCACTCCTCGGACGACTTCCGCGCGGTGGTGGCCCTCGCCTCCGCGGACGCGGGGGTCGCGCTGGTGCCGCGTTCGGCCCTGCGCGGCATGGACCTCGCGGGCGTGGTGGTGCGTCCCGTCGACGGCGCCGCGCCCACGCGCCGGGTCTTCGCGGCCGTACGCCGGGGCGCCGAGGGGCATCCCCTCATCCGGCCGGTGCTGGAGGCGCTCGGGGAGGTCGCCCCGGTCGGCTGACGCCGCCTCGGCGTGACTCGTGGTGCGTGGTGGTGCCCCTGGGTCGGCCAGCCGTCAAGGTGTGCCGAATATGGGATAGCATCCCGAATATGGGAAGCGATGGAGGCGGCACGGGCGCGGTGCCGGACCCGGTCGACGTGCGGCTGGGGGCGCGCCTCGCCGAGCTGCGGTCCGAACGGGGCTGGTCCCTGGGCGAGTTGGCGGATCGCAGTGGTGTGAGCCGCTCGACGCTGTCCAGGGCCGAGCGCGCCGAGACCAGTCCCACCGCCTCGCTCCTCAACCGGCTCTGCGCGGTGTACGGCCGCACGATGTCGCAGCTGCTCAGCGAGGTCGAGGAGGCTCCCGCCCCGCTGGTGCCCGCCGCCGAGCAGCCGGTCTGGGAGGACCGGGCCTCCGGCTTCGTACGCCGGTCGGTGTCCCCGCCGCATCCGGGCCTGCGCGGCGAACTCGTGGAGGGGCGGCTCCTGGCGGGTGCCGACATCGCGTACGACCGGCCGCCCGTCGCGGGGCTCGAACAGCACATCTGGGTACTCGACGGCCGGCTCGACATCACCGCGCAGGACGCCGAGCACCGCCTCGGCACGGGCGACTGCCTCCGACTGCGGGTGTGGGGCCCCACCAGGTTCCGGTGCCCGGGGCCGCAGGACGCGCGCTATGTGCTGGCGGTGGTGCTGCCGTGAGCGTCGCGCGACTGACATGCGATGAGTTCCTGGCGGGAGTCGGGGAGTTGGCCGACCTCCTGGTCGACACCGTCGACGCGGGCGCGTCGGTCGGCTTCCTCGCCCCGCTGCGCCGCGCCGAGGCCGCCGCCTGGTGGCGGGGGCGGAGCGCCGCCCTCTCCGCGGGCCTCCTCGCGGTGTGGGCCGTCCGTGACGAGCACGGGATCGTCGGCACCGTCGGCCTGGCCTTCGCGGAAAGCCCCAACAGCCGGCACCGTGCCGAGGTCGTGAAGCTGATGGTCCACCCCAGGGGACGCGGACGCGGAATCGGCCGTTCACTGCTCGACGCGGCCGAACGGGGGGCCGCCGAGGCGGGCGTCACCCTGCTCAGCCTCGACACGGAGACGGGCAGCCCCGCCGAATCGCTGTACCGGTCGGCGGGATGGGTCCGGGCGGGTGTCATCCCCGACTACGCGGCGGCACCCTCGGGCGAACTCCGCCCGACCACGCTCTACTACCGGCGCGTAGCGGTCACAGAGGTCCGGGAACACGCTCCCACCAGGTGATTGTCAGTGGCATTGGCTACGGTGCGTGCCATGCAGGAAGCCGAAGACGTACGCCGCATCTGCCTGTCGCTGCCGGACACGACGGAGAAGATCGCCTGGAGCATGCCGACCTTCCGGGTCGCGGGCAAGATGTTCGCGACGCTGCCCGAGGAGGAGACCTCGATCGCCGTGCGCTGCCCCAAGGAGGAGCGCGACGAACTGGTGCTCGCGGAGCCGGGCAAGTTCTGGATCGCCGACCACGAAGCGGGCTTCGCCTGGGTGCGCGTACGGCTCGACGCGCTGGACGACGCGGCCGAGCTGCGGGACATCCTCGCCGACTCCTGGCGGCAGGCCGCCCCGAACCAACTGCTCGAAGCGCACCCGGAGATCGGGCTCCCGGCATCCGGCTGAGGCCGTTGTCAGTGCCGGGTGACATGATCCGTCAGCGGGTGGGGAGCGTGGCGCGGAGGGGGCGCCACGGTCCCGCCCGGGCGGACGGGGTGCGGGAGCGTCGGGGGAGGGGTGTGGGGCGGGATGACGGGGGTGTCGTCACGTGTGCCTCCGGGCGGGGGCCCGGAGGAGAGCCGTACCGCCGGCCGGGTCACGCCGGGCCGGGGTGCCGTGGCCGCTGGGGGTACGGGGGACGCGGGAGCCGGGGCCCGGCGGATCTGGTCGCGCGACTTCGGGCTGTTCTTCACGGCCCGGGCCGTGGCCAAGCTGGGGGACACCATGCTCCCGGTGGCGCTGGCGGCCGGGCTGCTCCAGCACGGCCACGGGGTGGGCGCGGTCGGCCTCGCCATGGCCGCCTCGGCCGCCTGCTTCGCGGGCCTGGTGATCTTCGGAGGGGTCTTCGCGGACCGCTTCAGCACCCGCCTGCTGATGAGTGGGGCCGACCTCGTCCGGGTGGGTACCCAGTCCCTCGCCGCGGTGCTCTTCTTCACCGGCCATGTGGTGCTCTGGCAGATCTGCCTGATCGGCGCGGTCAACGGCGCCGCGGCAGCCGTGTTCCAGCCCGGCGTCGCCAGCACCGTGCCCCGGCTCGCCGCGGACGTCCAGGCGGCCAACGGCGCGATACGGGTCGCCGAGTCGACGGCCCAGCTCGCGGGCCCCGCGCTGGCCGGCCTGCTGGTGGCCTTCGTGTCGCCCGGCGGGGTCTTCGCGGCCCATGCCGCGACCTACGCCGTGAGCGGCCTCTGCCTGCTGCTCCTCCGGCTGCCGCCGGCCGATCCCCACGGCCCCGCCCGCACCCGCGGCTTCGGAGCGGACCTCGCCCAGGGCTGGCGGGAGTTCCGGTCCCGCACCTGGCTGTGGGCGGTGATCCTCATCTGGTGCGTCCTGATGATTTCGGTGTGGGGCCCGACAGTCCCGCTGGTCGCGACGGAGGTCGTACGGGAGCACGGCCCCCGGGCGTACGGCCTGGTCAACTCCGCCCTGGGCGCGGGCACGGTCGTGGGCGGTCTGATCGCCCTGCGGCTGAGACCCCGCCGAATGCTCCGTGCGGGTTCGCTCGCCCTGTTCTCGTTCGCCTGCTTCCCCGCCGTGGTGGGGGCGGGCCTCGACGTGCCGGCGATGGCGGGTGGCGCGGCGGTCGCGGGCGCCGGCATGTCCTTCTGGGGTGTCATGTGGGCGACCAGCGTGCAGACGCAGGTCCCGCCGGACGTCCTCAACCGCATCCACTCCTACGACGTCGCCGGTTCCCTCGCGATGATGCCGGTCGGCCAGGCCCTCGCGGGTCCGGCCGCGGCGGCGCTCGGCGCGGACCGCGTCCTGCTCGTGGCGGGTGTCATGGCCCTGGTCGTCGCGGCGGCGCTGCTCTCGGTGCCCGCGATACGCGACCTGGTCCGGGCCGATGCTCCCGGGGCACCGGTGGTGCGCGGTGCCGCGGCGGGCATACCGGGGCCGGCGGCCTGCTCCCGGAAGGGCTGACCCGGACGGGATCGGGCTCCGGCGCGCCACCGCCTCCGGTGCGGAGGGGGCCACCTGGCGCGCGAGGGCATTTCGGCCACTGCACGTCACCGCTGACGCGACTGAGAAGGGGGGCGGCCCGGATTGGCCCCGCCCCTCGTGGGGCGAGCGACCTTGTACGACTCGCGCGTGGCTCAGGCGCGATCGAAGGCTGTCCGGGGCGGGCCTCCGTGGGCGCGGTCTGCGGCGGCCGATGCCGGTGTCGCCCGCCGAGCCCTGTACGGCATGCGGTCTCGGTCGAACTGGAAGCCGACCCGTACCCCGAGGACAAAAGGAGTGCGCGACCACCGACCCGAGTGCGGTATTGTTTCGGTGCACGTTCGGCCAGGGGAAACCCCAGGTCACAACGGGCATCGGGACGTGGCGCAGCTTGGTAGCGCACTTGACTGGGGGTCAAGGGGTCGCAGGTTCAAATCCTGTCGTCCCGACTCGTGAGAGTCGCAGATCAGGGGCCGTTTCAGAGAAATCTGGAACGGCCCCTCGATCGTTTCGGGACGGGTCGGGGGCCAATGCCGTCGGGCTCCCGACCGTGGCGGCGGGCCACCGAGAACTCTTCCGCCGGACCGGGTCAAGGGCTGTTTCAACGCGCAGGAGTCCCCGCCGGAACACCGGCGGGGACTCCTGCGTCAAAAGCGGTCGTTCGGGGCTGCGGTCAGCCGCAGACCGCGTAGACCGTAATGGTGGTGGCGACGCCGGCTGTCGCGGTCACGACCCAGTGGTCACCTGACGGGTAGCTCTGCCCGAGGGCGGTGGCGAGGCCGACGGCAGACAGCCCTCCGGAGATGGGACTGGTGCCGGCCGGGCACGCCGGGGAGTCGTAGGACGCGTTGACACCCAGCAGGACGTTGTAGTTCTGCTGGACGATGGTCGTGTCGGCCGGTCCGGAGGGGCCCGTCGCGCCGGTCGCACCCGTGGCACCCGTGGCACCCGTGGCACCGGTGGCACCCGTGGCGCCGGTCGCACCGGTGGCTCCGTCGGCACCCGTGGCACCCGTGGCGCCGGTCGCACCGGTGGCTCCGTCGGCACCCGTCGGACCCGTGGCTCCATCAGCACCGGTGGCGCCTGTGGCGCCGGTGGCACCCGTGGCTCCGGTCGCACCGGTGGCTCCGTCGGCACCGGTCGCACCGGTGGCACCGTCGGCACCGGTCGGGCCGGTGGCACCGTCAGCGCCCGTGGCGCCCGTGGCGCCGGTCGCACCCGTGGCTCCGTCAGCGCCGGTCGCACCCGTGGCACCGTCGGCACCCGTCGGACCCGTGGCACCGTCAGCACCGGTGGGACCCGTGGCACCGTCGGCACCCGTCGGGCCCGTGGCTCCGTCGGCGCCAGTGGCACCAGTGGCACCCGTGGCACCCGTGGCGCCGTCCGCACCGTCGGCGCCCGTGGCTCCGGTGGCACCGTCCGCGCCATCCGCGCCCGTCGCTCCGGTGGCGCCGTCCGCACCGTCGGCGCCCGTGGCGCCCGTGGCTCCGTCGACGCCGGCGGGGCCGGTGTCACCCCTCGGTCCCGTGGGGCCAGTGGGGCCCGTCGGTCCGGGTTCGCCCCGGCCGCCCTGGTCGTGGTGGCCGCCCTGGTGACCCTGGCCGTGCTCGTGGTCACGGTCGGGGCCGTGGTCGTCGCAGTGGCTGCCCCTGCGCGGTTCCGCGTCGACGCTGCGGCATCCGTCGTCACCCCGGTCGGCGGCGGAGGCTATGCCGACGACAGGCTTCGTGGACTGCATGGCAAGGGCGGGGCCTGCCATGCCCGTCAGTACGAGAGCGAGGGATGCGAAGCTGCTGCCCGCGATCCACGTGCTGCGACGGGTGAGGGGGAGCGGGCCGAGTGAGGAACGGGTCCTGGAGTCAGGACTCATGCGCTTTCTCCTGATGTCGTGAAATCGAATGTCATGCCCCGGCAGGGGCGACATCCGCATCCTTACCGAGCGCGACGGTTCGTGCACTTTTTGTGATGTCGCTGCCCCGCCCCGGGCTGTACGTCTTTCAACTTCCACGCGCACGAAATGGCCGGCGGTATGCGGCGTGCACGGCCAACTCCGGTTCCCCTGGGAGGTTTTGCCCACTCCGTGCCGCCCGGTCGGCCTGTCTCCGGCCGCGTCGACGAGCCCGGCAGTTCCTCGAGTCGGCGTTCCTGAATTGATTACGGCGAATTCGTTCCGTGCAATTCACGCCTGCCTCGCCGTATCGAGGGCGCGTCGAAATCGGCGTCGCAGGGCAATGCCGTCAATTGCGAGAAATGGAGCGACCGGTTGCCCTGTCCAATGGTGCGGAGCGGGTCGGCCGAAATCGGGTGACGCTTCGCCGCAGGCGCGCGGCATCGTCGACCCTCCCGGGTCATCTCTTGGAGACGGACCTCACTGATGGCGCCGCCGGATTCTGCGGGCGGCCGACCCCGACGCGGGCAGTCGTCCGCTGCCCGTGGGCCCTGGTGCGAGGAGTCGCCACGCGGCACGTACCCGACTCCCGGCGGCGGGCACCGGCACAGAGGGGCGGACGGCGTCGACGGGAGGCCGGGCGAGGCTGTCGGGGCCACGCGCGTGCGGAGCGGATCACGCGGAAACCGGCGAAATCGTTGTCACTGGTCCACGTCTCCATGAATTGATCGACAACGCCCCGTCGGATTCATTGCGAAGGTGTCGTCCGCAATCAATGCGGAATCAGGAATTCGCTGTCGCGTCACACCGGGTGACCGGCAGTGAAGTCGAAGAGATCGAGAACGGCTCGGCAGCCCCGGGCCTCCGCCGACGGAGGGCCCGGCGGCGGCCGACGGTCCCCGCCGGGGTTGCGGCCCGCACTCGCGCGCTTGCCGGCCGTCTCCGCCGACGCGGCCGGCCCGCTCCTTCTTCAGACGGGAGACGGGTGGTCGCCCGGCCTCGCAGCCGCGTCACCAGAACTCTGATGGTGTGTCACGCCGGTTCGGTCGACGCCCGGACATGCGGCCCTCCCGCGGGCGCCGCGGCGAACGTCGGGGCCTGAACGGCCGTTTGCCGCCCGCCCGACGGGGGCCCTGCGCGTCCCGGCTGCCCGTCCGCGGCCCCGACCCGCGCCCCGTCCGCCGTCCCGCACGGCCCCGCACCGGTCTCAGGACAGGCGTCCCACGTGGGCGAGGGCCTGGCGCAGGAGTGCCCCGTGGCCGCCCGGCATCTCGTTGAGGACCATCGGCGACAGGGCTTCCTCGGGGCTGAACCAGACGAGGTCGAGCGCGTCCTGCCGCGGACGGCAGTCACCGGTCACCGGGACGATGTAGGCGAGGGACACCGCGTGCTGGCGCGGGTCGTGGAAGGGCGTGACCCCGTGCGTAGGGAAGTACTCGGCGACCGTGAACGGCTGGAGCGCGGTCGGGATCCGGGGCAGGGCCACCGGGCCGAGGTCCTTCTCCAGGTGACGCAACAGGGCGTCCCGGACGCGTTCGTGGTGGAGCACCCGGCCGGAGACGAGCGTACGGCTGACCGTCCCGTCCGGACCGATCCGCAGCAGCAGACCGATACTGGTCACCTCACCGCTGTCGTCGACGCGTACCGGTACGGCCTCGACGTAGAGGATCGGCATGCGGGCGCGCGCCTGCTCCAGCTCGTCGTTCGTCAGCCAGCCGGGCGTGGTTTCGGTCAAGTCAGACATTGGTTGATCATACTTTCGCCGTCGTCCGATGTGGGTGTTGCCGCACAGAGCTGAGGCCGGGATCACGAGCAGACGTGATCCCGGCCTCAGCCCCGTGCGGGCCGCTGCTCAGGAGGTGGGCGCGGTCACCTTCGTCGACTTGTCGCCGTCGACGGCCGCCGCGAGCTGCGGAACGAGCCGGTCGAGCATGTACGGCAGGCTCAGGACGGACACGAAGGAGACGGAGTTGCCGAAGTCGCCGGTCTCCGCGACGAAGACCTCGCGGGCGTCCTTCACGACCTTCAGGTCCGAGTACAGCGCGTTCTTGTGGAGCTTCGCGCTGTCCTTGGCCGTGTCGGAGACGATCCACACGATCGCGTCGGTGTCCAGCAGGTCGGTGCGCTCCTTGCTGATGTTCGCCCCGAACTCGTCACCGATGACCTTGTCCAGGTCCGCCGGCAGCTTGAAGCCCAGGTCGGTCAGCACGCGCGAGCGCGCGTCCTGACTGCCGAACACGAAGATCCCGTCGTACGGGGTCGCCATCACCGCGGACGAACCGGCGAACTCGGGGTTCTCCTCGGCCGCGCTCGCGAAGCCCTCCTCGACACCCTTCACCAGGTCCTTGGCCTTGCTCTCCTGGCCGAGCGCCTTGCCGATGACCTCGGTCTGCTGCTGCCACGGCACGCCGAAGTCGTTGAACTCCTTGGGCTGGGCCACCACCGGGGCGAACTTCGACAGCGTCGTGTACTGCTCCTTCGTCAGGCCGCCGTAGACCGCGAGGATCAGGTCGGGGTTGAGCGCGGCGATCTTCTCCGTCTGCGGTCCCGTGCCGGTGTCCTTGAGGACGGTCGGCGCCTTCTCGCCGCCGAGCTTGTCGGCCGCCCAGGGGCCGATGGCGCCCTTGTAGCCGCCGAGCCACTCGGTGGTGCCCACGGGCACCTTGCCCAGCGCGAGCACGGCGTCCTGGTCGGTCAGCCCGACCGTGACGATGCGCTTCGGCTCGGACTTGATCGTCGTGCTGCCGTACTTGTGCGCGAGGGTCACCGGGAAGGCGCTGCTCGTGGACGAGGCCTTGTCGGAGCCGGCCTTTTCGGGTTCGTCCTCGGATCCGCAGGCCGCGGCGGTACTGAAGAGGAGGAGCGCGGAAGCGAGCGCCGCGACGAGGCGTGCGCCTCTGGAAGAGCCGAGCATCAGACGTCCTTCAGGGTGGTGGTGTCAGGGCGGTGGTCGTGCGTGGGGGTCTGGTGGGCCGCGGTACGGGTGCCGGACCACGCCTGCCACAGGGAGGCGTAGGGCCCGGCCGCCGCGCACAGCTCTTCGTGCGTGCCGCTCTCCACGATCCGGCCGCCGTCCATGACGACGATCCGGTCCGCGGTGGCGGCCTGGGTGAGGCGGTGTGCGACGACGAGTGCCGTACGCCCGTCGACCGCCCGGTCGGCCGCCTGCTCCAGGAGCCGGGCGCCGGTGCTGCCCGCCTCGGCCGTCGCCTCGTCCAGCACGGCCACCGGCGGATCGGCCAGCACGAGCCGTGCCAGGGCGAGTTGCTGGACCTGCGCGGAGGTCAGCCGGTGTCCGCCCTCGCCGACGACGGTGTCCAGGGCCTCGGGCAGGGCCTCGACCCACTCCAGGGCGTCCACCGCCGTCAGTGCCGTGCGCAGGTCGTCGTCCGTGGCCGAGTCCCGGGCGAGGCGCAGGTCCTGCGCGAGCGGCCCGGCGAAGACGTGCGTCTCCTGGGTGACCAGCGCGACCGTCGGCCCGTGACCGTTGCCGTGGCCGCTCCGGCTGCCGTGGACCGGGCCCGTGTCCGTCGCGTCCGTCGTGTCGGTGGACGTGCCGTCCGGGACCCCGGTTCCGCCCGTCACGACGACGGATCCCGAGGTCGGGCGGTGCACCCCGGCGATGAGTTTGGCCAGGGTCGTCTTGCCGGCGCCGCTGGGCCCGACCAGGGCCACCCGTTCGCCGGCCCGCAGGGTCAGGTCCACGTCGACGAGGACGGGGCGGCCCGGCTCGTACGCGTGGTGGACACCGGTGACGCTGACGGTTCCGGCCGTGCCGGCGCGCGGCGGCCGGGGTGCGTTCGCGTCGCGCCCGACGGACGTCGACTGGCGCGGCACGCGGTTCGGAGCCCGTTCCGGCGACTGCTCCGATGCCCGCTCCGACGCCTGTTGCTGCGGCGATCCGTCGGCGGCCTCGGAGGCGCCGTCCGGGGCGAGGCCCGCAAGCCGCCCGCCGGGCCGGTCGCCGGGCCGATCGGAGTGCCGGTCCACCGGTCGGTCCTCGGGTCCGTCCACGGGCTGGTCGGCCACCCCGACGAGGCGGGCCAGCGCCGCGGTCGCCGACTGCGCGTCGTCGAGCAGTACGAGCGCGGAGTTGACGGGTGCGAAGAGGCTGTGGAAGTAGAGCGCCGCGGCGGTCGCCGTGCCGATGGACACGGACCCGCCGCGCACCAGCAGGAACCCGGTGACGAGGACGGCCGCGAGTCCCGCGTACTCGGCCACGTGCAACCGGTTGTAGAAGTCCAGCACGAGCCGGACGCCGCGCATCGTCAGCTCGACCGCCGCCGACGAACGCCGGGTGACCCGCTCGGTGTGCTCCCGCTCCAACCGGAAGGCCCGTACGGAACGGGCGCCCGCGATGGTGTCCAGGAGCTGCTGCTGCTGGGCACCCGTGGCGATCCGCTGCTGCGCGTAGAGCGGTACGGCGTGGCGTACGTACCACCGGGCCGTGGTCGCCTGGACGGGTACCGCGATGAGCGCCGCGAGGAAGAATCGCCAGTCCAGCGCGGCCATCGCGAGCATGGTCAGCGCGATGGCGAGCAGCGAGCGCGCCAGTTCGGGCAGGGCGTTGCGCACGGCCTCGCCCACCACCGAGACGTCCCGGGTCACCCGCGCGGTGAGGTCGCCCGCTCCGGCCTTCTCGACCTGTTCGAGCGGCAGCCGCAGCGCCTTCGACACGAACCGCTCGCGCAGTTGTGCGAGGACGGTCTCGCCGAGCCGGGAGACCAGGGACAGGCCCAGCGCGGTGGTGGCGCCCTGTACGAGCGCGACCGCGACCAGCAGGACGAAGGGCAGGGTGAGGTCGCCGGTCGGCCGCCGGTCGGCGACCAGGTCCACCATGCGGCCGAGCAGCGGCTGGACGAGCAGGCCCACGGCGGTGGCCGCGACCATCAGGGCGAAGCCGCCGGCGGCCAGGCCGCGGTGCGGGCGGGTCAGCGCGCGGACCGCCGCGCGCGTGCGGGCCGCGGTCGCGGTGGGCAGCAGCTCCCGCCCACGCGCTGAGTCCGCCCCGGTCGCCTCGGTCGCCTCGGTCGCCTCGGTCGTGCTGGGCGGCGGGCCGTCCTGCTGCTTCCCGGACGCCCGGTCGATCTGTTCGGTCATGCCAGCACCGCCGCACGGTAGGTCGCGTGACGGTCCATCAGGTCGGCGTGGGGTGCCGTGTCGGTGATGCGGCCGCCGTCGAGCAGCACCACGCGGTCGGTGACCGCCAGGAGGGCGGGGCTGGTGGTCACGACGACGGTGGTGCGGCCCTTGCGGATCTCGCGGAGGCCTGCGGCGATGCCCGCCTCGGTCACGGTGTCGACAGCGGTGGTCGGATCGTGCACCACGAGGACCGGCCGGTCCGCGGCCAACGCCCGCGCCAGTGCGACTCGTTGGCGCTGGCCGCCGGAGAGGGAGCGGCCGCGCTCGCTGACCGCCGTGTGCTCTCCGTCGCGCAGGGCCAGTGTCACCTGGGTCACCCCGGCCGCCGCCATGGCGGGCCCCGGGTCGGCCGAATCGGGCGCGGCGGCAGTGACGTTGTCGAGGACCGTGCCCTCGAAGAGGTCCGCGTCGTGGTCGGCGACCAGCATCGCCGTACGCAGCTCCGCCGGATCGAGGTCCCGCAGGGACACGTCGTCCAGGGTGACCGTGCCGGTGTCCGGGTCGGCCCCTCGCGCCAGGCACCGCAGCAGGTCCGTCGCGTGGGCGGGGTCGGTGGCGACCACGCCGAGCAGCTCGCCGGGCGCGATGTCGAGGTCCACCTCGCGCAGGCCGCCGTGGCTGACACCGGTGAGCCGTACGGCGCCGCGCACCGGCTGGGGCAGGCCGCGGTCCCCGGAGGTCACGGTGTGGCCCGTCGCGAGGACCTCCGCGATGCGGTTGGCGGAAGCCCGACCCTGGGCCAGTTCGGCGTTGGCCCAGGCGAGCACTTCCAGCGGGCCGAGCAGGAAGAGCGCGAGTCCGACCGCCGAGACCAACTGGCCCAGGCTGATGGCGCCTTCGGCGGCCAGTCGGCCGCCGACGAGTGCGACGACCGCGATCAGGCAGCCCGTCAGGGAGAGCACCATGCCGCTCTGGAAGGCCTGGGCGCGGGCGGCCCGCAGGGTGGCCCGCAGCGACTCGCGACTGGTGGTGCGGTAGCGGTCGATGGCCGTGCGCTCGCCGCCGATGCCCTTGAGGATGCGCAGTCCGGCCACCAGGTCCGCGGCGACGGCCGAGGCGTGCGCGGCCCGCTCCTGCTCGGCCTCGCTGCGGGTCTCCAGCGGCTTGCTCAGCAGGTGTCCGAGCCACAGGAGCACGGGGGTGCCGAGCAGGACGACCAGACCGAGTGTGAGCGAGCTGCGGAGCAGGACGACGGCGCAGGTGAGGATGCCGACCAGCGCCGATATCCCGTACATGAGCGCGGTGTTGACCGCGCCGACCCGCTTGGCGTCCTCCGTGGCGATGTTGGCCAGCGCGCCGGGCAGCCTGCCCTCCTCGGCCCCGCCGCACGGGTGCAGCACCCGCCGTACGAGGGTGACGCGCAGCTCGTGCTCGGCCATGGCCGCCGAGCGGTCGCCGGACCACGCGCCGAAGCGCCAGCTCAGCGCGAGTGCCACGTAGACCACGGCGAGGACGCCGAGCCACAGGAGCAGGGCGCCCGTGTCGGAGCGGGTGACGGCCCGGTCGATGACCACGCCGATGAGGACGGGGACAAGCGCCTCGCCCATCTGGTGGCCGGAACCGAGCAACGAGCCGAGGGCGACGTCGCGTCGCTGACCTCCGACCGATTTCCGAAGGACGTCCCGCCCTGTCGGATATGAAGGACTCACCCGCACCCCTCCGGGATCGGACAAAGAAAACTTAGGTGAGGCTACTCTAAGTGCCATGTGGTGCCCAGTGACGGAGCGCCAAGTCGGGCCCGGTGGTGCGGGGATGGCGGTGCGCCGGTCCGGACCGCCGCACCCGGGCGCGGCGGCCGTGCCGCCACCCCGTGTGTGCCGGTCCGGGGTCACCGCGTCCCGGGCCCGTGCGCGGTTCAGCCGGCCTGCCCCGCCACCAGGTCGTCGGCGCGGTGGGCGAGCAGTGAACCGAGGATCTCGCCGGACCGGACCGCCGTGGTGGACAGCAGGGTCGAGGTCAGGCCGTGGGTGTGCTCGGTGGCTCCTTGCAGGTAGATGCCGGCCGTGACCTCGGGCGACAGCTCGACACGGTGGTCGCGTCCGACGCGCACGGCGTCCTTGTCGTCCCGCAGGCAGAGTTTCGCGGTCCTGCCCAGCAGGGTGTCGAGGTCTCTGGGCCGGTAGCCGGTGGCGTGCACGAGCAGGTCGGCGGAGAGCACCTCCCGCTCGCCAGTGGGGAGGTACTCGACGGTGACCTCCAGGTTGTCGTCCAGGCTGCGTACGTCCCGGATGCGCGACACGTTGCGCAGCCGCAGCCGTTCCTTGCCCTGGACCTTCTCGCGGTACATCGTCGCGTACAGCGACTCGATCAGATCCATGTCGACCACCGAGTAGTTGGTGCTGCGGTGGTAGTCGACGAGGGACTGCTTCACCTCCGGTGTGGACCGGAAGTACACGTCCACGGCCTCAGGGTCGAAGATCCGGTTGGCGAACGGGCTGTCGTCGGCCGGGGTGTACCCGTACTTCGCGAAGATCGCGCAGATCTCCGCCTCGGGGAACGACTGGTGCAGGTAGTCGACCGCCTCGGCGGCGCTCTGGCCCGCACCGAGCACCAGGACCCGGCCCACCGGGGTGTCCGACTCGTTCAACTCCCGTACGCGCGGTACCAGCTGGCTGTTGTGCCAGATGCGGTCCGACAGTGCGGTGTCGGGCGGCAGGTGAGGCTCCAGTCCGACGGCCACCGAGATGTTGCGGGCCCTTCGCGTGACGGTCCGCCCGGGCTCGCCGGGCACCCGGCTGACCACGTCCAGCCAGCGGACCTCCCCGTCGTCCCCCGTCACCGGCTCCACCGAGACGACCTCGTCGGAGTACTCGACCAAGTGCGAGACCCGGGCCGCGGCCCACTCGAAGTACTCGTGGAACTCGATCCGCAGCGGGAAGAGGGTCTTCGCGTTGAGGAAGTCCACCATCCTGCCCCGGTCCCGCAGGAAGCACAGGAAGCTGAAGTCGCTGGTCGGGTTGCGCATGGTGACCAGGTCCTTGAGAAAGGAGACCTGCATCGTGGCGTCTTCGATGAGCATTCCCCGGTGCCAGCCGAACGACGGCTGGCGCTCCAGGAACGCCGCGCTGATCCGGTCCTCCGGAGCGGCTCCTGCGTTGTGTTCCTCGACCGCTATGGCGAGAGCGAGATTTGACGGCCCGAAACCGATTCCGAGCACGTCAAGGACGGCGTCCGGTTCGTCGTGCAGTGCGTTCACCGCAACTTTCCTTCCCCTAGGCGCCACTGATGTTAAATAAGGTTAGCCTTACCTTGCAATGGTGTGTCCTAGGAGAGGATCGACTATGCGGGTCGTCATGTTCGGCTATCAGACCTGGGGGCATCGCACGCTCCAGGCTCTGCTGGAGTCCGACCACGAGGTGGTGATGGCGGTGACCCACCCCAAGAGCGACCACGTGTACGAGAAGATCTGGGACGACTCGGTGGCCGAACTGGCCGAGAAGCACGACGTCCCGGTGCTGCTGCGCAACCGGCCCGACGACGCCGAACTCCTCACCGCCCTGCGGGACGTGGAGCCGGACCTCATCGTCGCCAACAACTGGCGGACCGTGCTGCCCCCGGAGGTCTTCGACCTCCCGCAGCACGGCACTCTCAACGTGCACGACTCGCTGCTGCCGGCCTACGCGGGCTTCTCGCCGCTGATCTGGGCCCTCATCAACGGCGAGCGCCAGGTCGGGGTCACCGCACACCGGATGAACGCCGAACTGGACGCGGGCGACGTGCTGCTGCAGCGTGCCGTGCCGGTGGGCGCGAAGGACACGGTCACGGACCTGTTCCACCGCACGGTCGACCTGATCGGGCCCGTGGTGAACGAGTCGCTCGACCTGATCGCCTCCGGCCGGGCCCGCTGGATACCGCAGGACCGCAGCAGGGCCAGCTTCTTCCACAAGCGGTCCCTGGAGGACAGCCGGATCGACTGGACCTGGCCCGCCGAGGACATCGAGCGGCTGGTGCGCGCCCAGTGCGACCCGTACCCCAACGCCTTCACCCACCACCGCGGGGCACGGATCAGGATCGTCGAGTCCGAGGTGTCGCAGGGCCGTTACGGCGGCACCCCGGGCCGCATCTTCATCCGCGAGGGCGACGGTGTCGTGGTCGTCGCGGGCGCCCAGGCACGCAACGGCAGGCTGCCCGGCCTGGTCGTCAAGCGCGTGCGCACGGAGGACGGCACCGAACTCGCGGCGACCGACTACTTCCGTACGATGGGCGGCTACCTGACGGCCCGTCCGTGAGCGACGCCGCCGTGATCGAGCCGGTCGCCCCCGCCGCGCCGGCCGACGACCGGCTCGCGGCGCTCGAACCCCTGCGCGGCACCACGGTCGTCGTCAAGTACGGCGGTCACGCCATGACCGACGACGGACTGCGGCGGGCCTTCGCGCAGGACGTCGTCGCCCTGCGGCGCGCCGGAGTCAGGCCGGTCGTGGTGCACGGCGGGGGACCGCAGATCGGCGCGCACCTGGACCGGCTGGGCCTGAAGTCCCGCTTCCTCCAGGGGCTGCGGGTCACCACCGAGGAGACCATGGAGGTCGTCCGGATGGTGCTGTCCGGCAAGGTCCAGAAGGAGCTTGTCGGGCTGCTCAACGAGGACGGGCCGTACGCGGTCGGGCTGAGCGGCGAGGACGGGCACACCCTGACCGCCGTCAAGCGGTACGCCGAGGTGGGCGGCGAGTGCGTCGACATCGGGCTGGTCGGCGACGTGACGCGGGTCAACACCGCGGTGGTGCGCATCCTGCTGGACAGCGGCCACATCCCGGTGGTCTCGTCGGTCGGCCGCGGTGAGGACGGGCAGGTCTACAACGTCAACGCCGACACGGCGGCGGGCGCGCTCGCCGCCGCGCTGGGAACGCGGGCGCTGGTGGTCCTCACCGACGTGGCGGGCCTGTACGCCGACTGGCCGCGCAGCGACCGGGTCGTCGCCCGGATCGGCGCGCGGGAACTGGAGCGGCTGCTGCCGGGTTTGGACGGCGGCATGGGACCCAAGATGGAGGCGTGCCTGCGCGCCGTCAGGTCCGGTGTCGCCGCCGTCAGGGTGCTCGACGGGCGTGCGCCGCACGCCCTGCTGGACGGTCTGACCGGCGCGGTCGGCACCGGCACGACGATCGTCCCGGACTGACCCGCCCCCGCCGGACGCCCGCGCCCACCCCGCGCCGTCCGGCGGGCACCACCCGCCCCGGGCACCCACCGGCCGGAGGCCATGCCCGTCTTGGGGGCGCGGGGAACGGCGCGCTCAACGGGCGTTTGCCCGCAGGCTGCAACGTCGGTCGGAGGGCAACGCCCTTGTTGGGGGCGCGGGGAACGGCGCACTCAGCGGGCGTTTGTCCGCAGGCTGCCACCTCGGTCGGAGGGCAACGCCCGTCTTGGGGGCGCGGGGAACTGCGCGCTTCACAAGGGCTCGCCCTCCCGCTGCAACCCCGGCCGGCGGCCAACGACACCAGGGCCCGCGGCAGGCGAACGGGTGGCGCGCCCCACCCCGGAGGCCGACGCAAGGCACCCCTGAAAGAGACGCCACCCGCCTCACTTCCCCGTACGCACGGCCCCCTCCAGCGGAGACCCAGGTGACCCAGGAGACTCCGAAGTCCCCGACGCCCCCGGAACCGGCGGAGCCCCACCATGATGCCGTCCCATCGGAATGACGAGCGGAGTCCCGCTGACCGGATCCATCGCGATCCGGCAGCTCAGGTCGAAGACGTCCTCCACCGTCCCGGCGGTGATGACCTCCTCAGGACTCCCCTCCGCCACGATCCGCCCGGACTTCATCGCGACGACATGATCGGCGTACCGGCAGGCCTGGTTGAGATCGTGCAGCACCATCACGATCGTCCGGTTCTCGCGCCGGTTGAGGTCCGTGATCAGGTCCAGGACGTCGATCTGGTGGGCCAGGTCGAGATACGTCGTCGGCTCGTCGAGCAGCAGCACGGGGGTGCCCTGCGCGACCGCCATCGCGATCCACGCGCGCTGGCGCTGCCCGCCGGACAGTTCGTCGACGGGCCGGTCCGCGAGATCGGTCATGTCGGTGGCGTCCAGCGCCCGGTGAACGGCCAGTTCGTCGGCCTTGGACCACTGGCGCCACCACGTCTGGTGCGGTGACCGGCCGCGATTGACCAGGTCGATCACGGTCAGCCCCTCGGGCGCGACCGGGCTCTGCGGCAGGATGCCCAGCCGCTGGGCCAACTCCCGGCTGGGGATGGAGTGCAGGGCCCGGCCGTCCAGGTGGACGGCCCCCTCTCGGGGCGCGAGCAGCCTGGCGAGGGCGCGCAGCAGGGTCGACTTGCCGCACGCGTTGGCGCCGACGATGGCCGTGATCCGGCCGGGCGGCACGGCCAGGTCCAGGTCGTCGACGACGAGCCGGTTGTCGTAGGCGAGCCGCAGCCCGTGCGCGCGCAGGTCGGGGTCGGCGGCCGGCGCGCGTCCCTCGGACGGGACGGCGTCCGACACACGGCCGGTCGACAGGGGTTCAGCCGAC
This sequence comes from Streptomyces fructofermentans, assembly GCF_014651055.1. Taxonomy (GTDB): domain Bacteria; phylum Actinomycetota; class Actinomycetes; order Streptomycetales; family Streptomycetaceae; genus Streptomyces; species Streptomyces fructofermentans. Next base: position 152,466 of record NZ_BMWD01000002.1, on the reverse strand, counting down.
ATGTGATCAACCTCCTGAACCCGCGCGGTTGGCGCGGACGAGCAGCCAGAGCAGGACCGGTGCGCCGAGCACGCCGGTGACGATTCCGACCGGCAGTTCCATGCCGGAGACGAGCGTACGGGCGATGAGGTCGCTGCCCAGGACGACGAGGGCCCCGGTCAGACCTGAGGCGAGGGTCGGCGGCCAGGCGGTGCCCGCGAGCCGCTGGGCGATCTGCGGGGCGGCGAGCGCCACGAACGCGACGGGTCCCGCCGACGCCGTGGCGAAGGCGATCAGGCCGACACCGGTGAGCAGGATGGCCAGGCGCACGGGCTGCACCCGGGTGCCGAGGCCGGTGGCGACGTCGTCGCCGAGCTGCAGGGTGCGCAGCAGCCGACCGAGCAGCAGTGCCGCCGGCAGCAGCACCGCCAAGGCCGCGGCGAGCGGGCCCACCTGGTCCCACGTACGGCCGTTGAGGTTGCCGACGAGCCAGCCGAGGGAGGCCTGTGCCTGGAAGCGGCCGGCCCTGGCCACCAGGTAGTCGGTGGCGCTCGTGCAGATCCACGCCACGCCGATGCCGACCAGGATGATGCGGTACCCGGTGGTGCCGCGCCGCCAGGCGAGCAGGTACACGGTCACGGCCGTGACGAACGCGCCGAGCAGGCCGAGGGCCTGGGTGCCCAGCCCGCCGTCCCAGCCCAGGACGATGCCCGCCACGACCGCGGTGCCGGCGCCCTGGGTGAGGCCGATCATGTCGGGGCTGGCCAGGGGGTTGCGGGTCATGGTCTGGAACAGCCCGCCGGACACGCCGAAGGCCAGCCCGGCAAGCAGCGCCACCAGGGCGCGCGGCAGCCGCAGTTCCTGCACCACGAGCACGGTGCCGGGGTCGCCCGAGCCGGTCAGGGCGCGTACGACGTCGGCGAAGCCGATCGGGTAGTCGCCGATGGACAGACCCCAGCAGAACAGCAGGAACACGCCCGCGGACAGCAGCAGGCAGAGAGCCGCCAGCCGGGGCCGGAGGACCCCGGAGACCGGCGGCAGGGCGAGCCGGTAGGTGCGGAACCCGGCGGTGCCCGCCGAACCACCCTTCCGGGGGCCCGACTTGAGGGGGGACTTCGGAGGATGGTCCGTACTTGTCGAGTTCGTCACGCTCACACCTCCGCCAGGTTGCGCCGGCGGACCATGGCGATGAAGAACGGTCCGCCGATGAACGCGACGAGGACGCCCGCCTGGATCTCGGTGGGCCGGGCCACGAGGCGTCCGAGGATGTCGGCGGCGATCAGCAGGATCGGCGCGAGCACCGCGGACAGCGGCAGCAGCCAGCGCTGGTCGGGGCCGATCCCCGCCGCCTGGGCGAGTACGCGGGCGACGTGGGGGACCACCAGGCCGATGAAGACGACCGGGCCGATCACCGCGACCGCGGCCCCGGTCAGCAGGGTGATCGCGGCCACGCCCTGGAGCCGCACCAGGCCGAGGCGCCGGCCGAGGGAGGCCGCCACGTCGTCGCCCAGCGCCAGGCTGTTGAGGGCCGGTGCGCAGGCCAGGGCCAGGACCGCGCCGACGGCGAGGAAGGGCAGGACCCGCCAGACCGTTCCGTCGTCCGTGTCGGCGAGCGACCCGGCGGACCAGAACCGGTAGCGGTCGAGCGCGTCCACGTCGGTCAGGACGATGGCCTGGGTGAACGACCACAGCAGCGAGGTGACGGCCACGCCCGCGAGCGCCAGTTTCACCGGTGTCATGCCGGAGCGGCCGAGTCCGCCGAGCAGGTAGACGACGACGGTGGCCACGAGGGCGCCGGCGAACGCGAACCAGACATATCCGTACAGGGAGTTGATGCCGAGCACTCCGACGGCCAGCACGATGGCGAAGGCCGCGCCCGCGCTGACCCCCAGCACTCCGGGGTCGGCGAGGGGGTTGCGGGTCAGGGCCTGCATGAGCGCGCCGGACAGTCCGAGGGCGGCGCCGGCGGTGAGGGCGAGCGCGGTGCGCGGGACGCGTGCCGACCAGACGACGTTGTCCACGAACCGGCTCGGCGCGTCGCCGGCCAGGGCCCGGAGCACCTGGTCAGGGGGGACGTTCGCCGCTCCGAGTGCCAGCGAGAGCAGGCAGAGCACGGCCAGTGCGGCACCGAGCAGCGTCACGAGAAGGACGGGTCGTACTCGCTTGCCCGTCACCTTGCGGTCTCCAACGGCCAACTCCCTTAGGTTAGGCAGGCCTTAATCGTAGTGGGGAGCGCGAGGTCCGCCGAGACAGGGCCTTTTGGTTAGGTAATCCTTACCTTAGTATGACCTGCGGTCCTCCGGCTCTGCCGGTTCCGCACACTCTGGAGGCACGTCAGCTGTGTCCGGTTTCGAAACACGTGTGTCCGGTGTCGACGACGGCGGTGACGCGACGGCGTACTGGCGCCGACGGCTCGACCCCCTCCCCCAGGAGGCCGTCCTGCCGGTGGACTTCCCGTACCCGCTCACACCCGGTGCGGCGACACGGACGGTCCGCCGCGCCCTGGGGGCGACGGCGGACGGCGCGACGCACCTCGCGGCCCACGTGGCACTGCTGCACCGCTACGGCGGCGGGCAGGACATCACCGTCGGACACGGCGGGCTGCCCGTCAGGGTCGCCCTCGACGGCTCCACGCCGTTCGCCGAACTGGTGCGGCGGGTCGCCGAGGCGTGCGCGGAGGCGGAAGCGCACCCGGTCGAACCGGCCGAGCTGGTGGCCCGGTTGAGGCCGGAACCCACCCGCGGCGGAGGACTGCTGTTCAACACGGCCTTCGGCCCCGCGCGGGAGGAGTCGCTCGACCTCGTTGTCGAGGTCGACAGCGCCGAGGCCGGTGAGGCCGGTGACGGCGAGGTGCGGGTGACCTTCCGGCAGGACCTGTTCGAGGAGGAGACGGCCCGGCGCACGGCGGGCCACTACGCCACGCTCCTGGCCGACGGGATCGCCCGGCCGGAGACCCCCGTCGGGGAGCTGGAGCTGCTGGGCGCCGAGGAGCGCCGGCGCGTCCTCGAGGAGTGGAACGACACCGGGCACGCCGTTCCGCTGCGGACCTGGCCCGAGATGTTCGCCGACCAGGTGCGTCAGCGGCCCGACGAGATCGCGCTGGTCTTCGGCGACACCCGCCTGACCTACGCCGAACTGGACGACCGCGCGGGCCGGTTGGCCCGGGCCCTCGTCGCGCGCGGGGCGGGACCGGAGCGCGTGGTCGCGCTTGCCGTGCCCCGGTCGGCCGAGCTGATCGTCGCCGAGGTCGCCGTACTGAAGTCGGGCGCCGCCTACCTCCCCGTGGACACCGACTACCCGGCCGACCGCATCTCCTACATGCTGGCCGACGCGGGACCCGTCTGCCTGATCACCACTGCCGAGATCGCGGGGGACATCCCGCCCCGCGCGGGCATGGACGTCCTGGTGCTCGACGACCCGGCGACCGCGGAGGAGCCGGCCGACGGCGCACCCGAGTCGGCGCCGCCCGTTCCGCTCACGGTCGCCAACGCCGCCTACGTGATCTACACGTCCGGCTCCACCGGTCGCCCCAAGGGTGTCGTGCTCTCCCACGCGGGCGTCGCCAAACTGGTCGCCACGCAGACCGAGCGGTTCGGGATCGGGCCGCACAGCAGGGTGCTCCAGTTCGCCTCGCCGAGCTTCGACGTGGCCTTCTGGGACCTGTGCCTGGGGCTGCTGTCGGGCGGGCGGCTCGTGGTCGTCCCGGCCGAACTCCGGGTGCCCGGAGCCCCGCTGGCCGACTACGCCCACGCCAACGGCATCACCTTCATGATCCTCCCGCCGGCCCTGCTCGCCGCGATGCCCGAGGACGTCGAACTGCCGCCCGCCACGCTCCTCGCCGGCACCGAGCGGGTCTCGCCCGAGCTGGTCGGGCGGTACGCGCGCGGCCGGATGATGTTCAACGCCTACGGTCCGACCGAGGCCACCACCAACTCCACGCTCGGCCTGTGCGACCCCGACACCCCGGCGGGCACCGTCGTGCCCATCGGCGTCCCCGACCCGGGCACCCGCGCCTACGTGCTCGATGCCCGGATGCGCCCCGTGCCCGTCGGCGTGCCGGGTGAACTCCACCTCGGCGGCGCGGGCCTGGCCCGCGGCTACCTCGGACGGCCGGACCTCACGGCGGAACGTTTCATCGCGGACCCCTTCGGGGAGCCGGGCGAGCGTCTGTACCGTACGGGCGACCTGGTGCGCTGGAAGTCCGACGGCCGCCTGGAGTTCCTCGGCCGCGCCGACTCCCAGGTCAAGATCCGCGGCTTCCGCATCGAGCCCGGCGAGATCGAGTCCGTGCTCCGCGCCCACCCCGCCGTCGAGCAGGCCGCCGTCGTGGTCCGCGAGGACCGGCCGGGCGACCGCCGGCTCGCCGCCTACGTCGTCCCCTCCCTCGACGCGGCCGAGGACTTCGGCGAGCAGGTCCGCGAGTGGAAGGACCTGCACGAACTGCTGTACGCGGCCGCGGGGTCCGAGGGCCACCGGGACCAGGCCGAGGGCTTCCGCGAGAACTTCGCCGGCTGGAACAGCATGTACGACGGCCTGCCCATCCCGGTGGCGGAGATGCGGGAGTGGCGCGAGGCCACACTCGCCCGCATCGGCGCACTCGCACCCCGCCGGGTCCTGGAGATCGGCGTCGGCAGCGGCCTGATCCTCTCCAGGATCGCCCCCGGCTGCGAGGCGTACTGGGGCACCGACCTCTCCGAGGAGGCCGTGAGCGCCCTGCGCGCCCAGGTCGCGGCGGTACCCGGCCTCGCCGACCGGGTGCACCTGAGCGCCCGGCCCGCCCACGACCTCTCCGGGCTGCCCACGGAGTACTTCGACACCGTCGTCCTCAACTCCGTCGCCCAGTACTTCCCCGGCGCCGACTACCTCACCGACGTCGTCGCGGGCGCCGCCCGGCTGCTGGCCCCCGGCGGACGGCTGTTCGTCGGCGACGTCCGCAACGCCCGGCTGCTGCGCTGCCTGCGCGCCGCCGTCGAGACCCGGCGCTCCGGCGACCCGCAGGACAAGCAGGCCCTGCGCGCGGCGGTGGAGCGCTCGGTGGCCTGGGAGGGCGAACTGCTCCTCGACCCCGACTACTTCACGGCCCTGGACGGCTTCGACGCCGACATCCGGATCAAGCGGGGAAGCCACCACAACGAACTGACCCGCTACCGCTACGACGTCGTCCTGAGCAGGCGCACCGACACCCCGCGCCCGCCGGCCGGTGACGAGATCACCTGGTCCGACCTGCACGGCGTGGACGGCTCCGCCTCCCTGGACACCCTCGACGCGCTCCTCTCCGAGCGCTCGACGCCGCTGCGGGTCACCGGTGTGCCCAACAGCCGCCTCACCGAGGACCTGGCCGCGCTCGCCGCCCTGGACGACAGCAGCCGCACCGCCGCGGCCGCCGGCGCCCCGGACCCGGAGGTCCTGCACGCGCTCGGCACCCGCCACGGCCTCACGACCGTCGTCACCTGGAACGGGTCCGCCGACGACGGCGGTCTCGACGTGCTGTTCGGCATTGGGGACACCCCGGCCCCCGGCGCGTACCGTCCCGGCGGCACGGTGGCGCACGCGAACCGCCCCGCCCCCTTCCGGGACGTGAACTCCCTCATGAGGGCCCTGCGTTCGTACGCGGGCGAGTACCTCCCCGAGTACATGGTCCCGTCCGCCGTCGTCCCCCTGGACCGCCTCCCGGTCACCCCCAGCGGCAAGCTCGACGGGGCCGCGCTGCCGCTGCCCGACTACGGGGCCCTCAGCTCCGGGCGCCCGCCGCGCGACGCCCGCGAGGAGGTGCTGTGCGCCGCGTACGCCGAGGTCCTCGGCCTGCGCTCGGCCACCATCGACGACGACTTCTTCGCCCTCGGCGGCGACAGCATCACCGCCATCCAGCTCCTCGTCCACGCCCGCAGGGCCGGACTGCGCCTCACCTCGCGCGACGTCTTCCGGCACCGCACGGTCGCCGCGCTCGCCGAGGCGGCGGAGGTGCGCGCCGACGCGGCCCCCGGCTCCGGCGACGACACCCCGCTCCTCGCCCTCACCGAGGCCCAACTCGACGGCCTCGGGGGCGAGCACCCGGTCGCCGTCCGCGAAGCGCTGCCGCTGAGCCCGCTCCAGGAGGGCTTCTACTTCCACTCCCTCGTGGACGGCGCCGACCGCGACGCCTACGTCGTGCAGCAGGCACTGGACCTCACCGGCCCCGTCGACGGCGAGGCACTGCGCCTGGCCGCCCAGCGGGTCCTCGAACGGCACGCCCCGCTGCGCGCCTGCTTCCGCCCGCTCCCCGACGGCCGCCCGGTGCAGCTCGTCGCCGACGGCCTGGAGCTGCCCTGGCGCGAACTGGACCTGACGGTCACGGACGCGGGGGAACTGCCGCGCACCGACACATCGGACGCCTCCGACCCGCGGGAGCGGATCGAGCGCCTCGCCGACGCCGTCGCGGGCGAGGAGCGGGCCCGCCGCTTCGACCTCGCCAGGCCGCCGCTGCTGCGATGCGCCCTCGTCCGCCTCGGCGGGGACCGCAGCCGACTGATGCTGACGTTCCATCACATCGTCGCCGACGGCTGGTCCCTGCCGGTCCTGCACCGCGAACTCATGGCCTGCTACGGCCGTACGCCCGAGCCGCTGCCCGAAGTCGCCCCGTACCGCGGGTTCCTGCGCCGACTGGCCACCGCGGACCGCGAGGCCGCACGTGAGGCCTGGCGCACCGCGCTGGCCGGGGTGGAGGGGCCCACCCGCCTCGTCGGCCCGCAGGACACCGGCGCGCCCATCGTTCCCGCCCAGGTCCGCGTCGAACTCTCCGAGGAGGTCACCGCACGCCTGTCGGCCCGCGCCCGCGAACTGGGCGTGACACTGGGAACGGTCGTGCAGAGCGCCTGGGGCCTGCTGGTCGGACGGCTGACCGCACGCCAGGACGTCCTGTTCGGCACCACCGTCTCCGGCCGCGACGCCGAGGTCGAGGGCATCGAGTCGATGGTCGGCCTCTTCATCAACACCCTGCCGACCCGCTTCCGCTGGGAGCCCTCGGACACCCTCGCGGACCTCGTCGCCCGGCTCCAGGACGAGCAGGCGGCGCTGCTGGACCACCAGCACCTCGGCCTCTCCGAGCTCCAGCGCCTCGCGGGCCCCGCCGGCGGCGGCGAACTCTTCGACACCCTGGTCGTCTTCGAGAACTACCCGGCCGCCGACGGACTCACCGACCCCTCGGGAGCGGTACGGATCACGGGCCACGCGTTCCACGACGCCGTGCACTACCCGCTCGCCCTCATCGTCAAGCCGGGCCGGCGACTCGACCTGCGCCTCAAGCACCACGCGCAGCGGCTCGACACCGAGGCCGTGCGGCGCATCGGGGACCGCCTGACCCGGATACTGCACGCACTGGCCACCGACCCCGCACGGCCCGCCGCCGCCCTGGAACTGCTCTCGGCCGACGAACTCTCCGGCGCCCACCCGGCGGGCGAGGTGCGGGACGTGCCCGCGACCACGCTTCAGGGATCGTTCGAGGCCAGCGCCGCGCGCACGCCCGACGCCACGGCCGTCGTGTACGAACGGGAGACCCTCACCTACGCGCAGCTCGACGCGCGCGCCGCGGAGCTCGCTCGGCGGCTGCGCTCGGCGGGAGCCCGGCCGGGCCGGGTCGTCGCGGTCGCCGTACCGCGTTCCGCCGAGCTGATGGTCGCCCTGCTCGGCGTGCTGAAGTCCGGCGCCGCCTACCTGCCCGTCGACGTCGACCACCCGGCCGATCGGGTGGCCCACATGCTCTCCGACTCCGGCGCGGCGACCGTCGTCACCACGGCCCGCACCGCGCCCGCGCTGCCCGAGGTCCCCGGCCTCACCGCGCTTCTCCTCGACGACCCGGCCGAGCCCGCCGTGGACGCCGAGCACGACGGGGACGCCGCGGACGCCGAGCCCGCCGTGGACGCCGAGCACACCACCTCCGCGCGCGTCGAGGCCGCCCCCGCGGGCCCGGACGACCCGGCCTACCTCATCTACACCTCCGGTTCCACCGGCCGCCCCAAGGGCGTCGTCGTCACGCACCGCGCGATCGCCAACCGCCTGGCGTGGATGCAGGGCGAGTACGGCCTGACGCCCGCCGACCGGGTGCTCCAGAAGACCCCGGCCAGCTTCGACGTCAGCGTCTGGGAGTTCTTCTGGGCGCTCCGCGAGGGCGCCGCGGTGGTGCTCGCCCGCCCGGACGGCCACCGGGACCCCGCGTACCTGGCCGGACTGATCCGTGAACAGCGCGTCACCGCACTGCACTTCGTGCCGTCGATGCTCGAAGCCTTCCTGCGGGCCGAGGAGATCACCGCCGACCCGGCCTGGGCGGCGTCCCTGCGGCACGTCTTCAGCAGCGGCGAGGCCCTGCCCGCGGCGGCCGCCGCACGCTGGCACGACCTCACCGGGGTGCCCCTGCACAACCTCTACGGGCCCACCGAGGCCGCCGTCGACGTCACGTACCACCGCTACGACGGCACACCCGGCACCACCGTGCCGATCGGGCGCCCGGTGTGGAACACCGGGCTGCGCGTCCTGGACTCCTGCCTGCGCCCGGTGCCCGAAGGGGTACCCGGCGAGCTGTACCTGACCGGCGTCCAGCTCGCCCGCGGCTACCACGCCCGGCCCGGCCTGACGGCGGAGCGCTTCGTCGCCGACCCCTACGGCGGCGCGGGCGAGCGCATGTACCGCACGGGCGACCTCGTGCGGCGCCGCGCCGACGGGGTGGTCGAGTACCTCGGCCGCACCGACCGCCAGGTCAAGATCCGCGGCAACCGCGTCGAACCCGGCGAGATCGAGGCGGCGTTGGCCGCCCACCCGTCCGTGGCCCAGGCCGCCGTCACCGTCATGGGCGGGCACCTGGTCGCCCACGTGGTCCCGGCGGGCGCCGGGCGGCCGGAACCCGCCGCCCTCCGGGCCGCGCTCGGCGCGTCGCTGCCCGCCCCGATGGTGCCCGACGCGTACGTCGTCCTGGACGCGCTGCCGCTGACCCCCAGCGGCAAGCTCGACCGGGCCGCGCTGCCCGCCCCGCAGGCGGTACGTGCCGAGGCCCGCGCCCCGCGCGACGACCGCGAGCGCGCGCTCACCGGGATCTTCGCCGCGGTGCTGAAGCTCGAAGAGGTCGGCATCGACGACGACTTCTTCATGCTCGGCGGGGACAGCATCACCTCCATCGGCGTCTCCAGCCGGGCCCGCCGGGCAGGACTCGACCTGAGCCCGCGTGACGTGTTCGAGCACCGCACCCCCGCCGCGCTGGCCGCCGCGGCCACCCCGGTCGCCGAGACCCGGGCCCTGCGCTCCGACTTCGGCCTCACCGCCGAGGAGACCGAGCGCGTCCACCGGCTGAGCCCCGGCCCGGTCGACGACATCTGGCCGCTGGCCCCGCTCCAGGAAGGGCTGTTCTTCCACTCGACGTACGACGACGGCACCTTGGACGTCTACACCGTCCACGAGTCGTTCGACATCGCGACCCCGCTCGACACGGACCGTCTGCGGGCCGCCGTGCGCGTCCTCCTGGAGCGCACCCCCAGCCTGCGCGCCGGCTTCACCAGCGAAGGACTGCGCCAACCCGTGCAGTTCATCGTCCGCGACCCGGAGATCCCGCTGGAGGAGGTCGACCTGTCCGGCCTCACCCCCGCCGAACAGGACGTGCGCCTCCGGGAGTTGACGGACGCCGAACGCTCGCGGCGCTTCGACCTGGCCCGCCCGCTGCTGTTCCGCATCCTGGTCGTCCGGCTCGGCGCCGAACGCGGCGACCGACTGGTCGTCGGCCGCCACCTCCTGCTGTGGGACGGCTGGTCGGCGTGGCTCTTCCTAGACCAGCTCTTCGCCCTGTACGCCTCGGACGGCGACGCGGGCAGCCTGCCCCCGCCCGGCTCCTACCGCGACTACCTCACCTGGCTGGAGGCCCAGGACACGGCGGTCGCCACCGCCGCCTGGCGGTCCGCGCTCACCGGACTCGACGAGCCCACCCTGCTCGTCGCCGCGGACCAGGGACTCGAACCCGACATCCCCGAGAGCCTCGAAGCCCTCGTCCCCGAGGCGGTCGGCGAACGGCTGCGGGGCATCGGCCGCCGGCACGGACTGACCCTGAACACCGTGCTCAACGCCGCCTGGGGCCTCGCCCTGGCCGGCGCGACCGGCCGCACCGACGTCGTCTTCGGCACCACCGTCGCGGGCCGGCCGAGCGAGGTGCCCGACATCGAGCACGTCATCGGCATGTTCCTCAACACGGTCCCCGCCCGCATCGCCTACGACCCGGCCGAGCCCGTCCTCGCCCTGCTGCGCCGCGTCCAGGACGAGCGGCTCGCCGTCATGCCGTACGAATACCTCGGACTCGGCGTGCTCCAGGCCGAGACCGGGCACCGACGGCTGTTCGACACCCTCTTCGTGCTCCGCAACAGCGACACCGAGGAGCGGCTCGCCGACCTCGCCGACCGGCACGGCGCCACCGCCGTCGCCAACGTCGACGCCACGCACTACCCCGTCAACCTCGTCGTGACGCCCGGACGCGGCATCCGGGTCACCCTGACCCACCGGGCCGACGTCGTGGCCCGCCCGCGCGCCCAGGAACTCCTGGACCGCTTCACGCTGCTCCTGGAGCGGCTGACCGGCGACCTCGACGCCCCCGTGGGCCGCCTCGACCACCTCCTGCCGGCCGAGCACGCGGCCCTGGAGGAGGAGAGGGCCGCCGGGCGGGTGCCCGACCCCGAGGACACCGTCGCCGACCTGCTCGCGCTCCAGGCGCGCGCCACCCCCGACACCACCGCGCTGGTCTTCGGCGACGAGACCCTCACCTACGCCGAACTCGACACCCGCATCAACCGCATGGCGCGGCTGCTGCTCGCCCGGGGTGCCGCACCCGAGCGGGTCGTCGCGCTCGGTCTGCCCCGTACGCTCGACATGGTCGTCGCGCTCTTCGCCGTCCTGCGCACGGGTGCCGCCTACCTGCCGCTGGAACTCGACTACCCCGACGACCGGCTCGTGGCGATGCTGGAGGACGCCCGGCCCACGCTGCTGCTGTCCACCGCCGCCGTCTCCGCGCGGCTGACCGCGGACACCCCCCGCGTCCTGCTGGACGACCCGGCCGTCACCGCCGAACTGGCGGCCCTGCCGGGCGACCTGGAGCGGCGCGTCTTCAGCCTGGAGCACCCCGCGTACGTCATCTACACCTCCGGTTCCACCGGCCGCCCCAAGGGCGTCGTCACCCCGTACCGGGGTCTGACCAACATGCAGCTCAACCACCAGCGGGAGATCTTCGAACCGGCCATCGCCTCGGCGGGCGGTCGCCGGTTGAGGATCGCGCACACCGTCTCGTTCGCCTTCGACATGTCCTGGGAGGAGCTGCTCTGGCTCGTCGAGGGCCACGAGGTGCACATCTGCGACGAGGAGCTGCGGCGCGACGCCGAGGCCCTGGTCGCCTACTGCGAGCGCCACCGCGTCGACGTGGTCAACGTGACGCCCACGTACGCCCATCTGCTCATCGAGCAGGGCCTGCTGGAGGGCCACCGGCCGCCGCTGGTGCTGCTCGGCGGCGAGGCCGTCTCGGAGACGGTGTGGAACCGGCTCCGCGACACCGAGGGCACCTACGGCTACAACCTCTACGGGCCGACCGAGTACACCATCAACACGCTCGGCGGCGGCACCCTGGACAGCGCCACCCCGACCGTCGGACGTCCGATCCGCGGGACCCGCGCCCACATCCTGGACGCCTGGCTGCGGCCGGTGCCCGAGGGCGTACCGGGCGAGCTGTACATCGCGGGCATCGGCCTGGCCCGCGGCTACCTCGACCGGGCCGGCCTGACCGCCGAACGCTTCGTCGCCGACCCCTTCGGCGAACCCGGCGAGCGCATGTACCGCACCGGTGACCTCGTACGCCGCAACCCCGACGGCAACCTGGACTTCCTCGGCCGCACCGACGACCAGGTCAAGATCCGCGGCTACCGCGTGGAACTCGGCGAGATCGAGACCGCGCTCTCCCGGCACCCGCAGGTCGCGCACGCGGCCGTCGTCGTCCGCGACGAGCGGCTCGTCGGCTATGTCGTCCCGGCCCGGCTCACGGGCCCGGACCGCTACGACGCCGAACGCGACCAGGTCGGCGAATGGCAGGAGATCTACTCCGACGAGTACGAGGAGATCAGCACCGCGGTCTTCACCGAGGACTACGCGGGCTGGGACTCCTCCTACGACGGGCAGCCGATCCCCTTCGACCACATGCACGAGTGGAGGGCCGCCACCGTCGAGCGGATCCGCTCGCTGGCGCCCCGCCGCATCCTGGAGATCGGCGTCGGCTCCGGCCTGCTCCTGTCCCGGCTGGCCCCCGACGCCGAGGCCTACTGGGCCACCGACTTCGCCGCCCCCGTCATCCGCAAGATCGGCGAGGAACTGCGCCGCGACCCGGAACTCGCCGCCAGGGTCACACTCCGGGCCCAGCCCGCCGACGACCTCTCCGGACTCCCGGGCGACGGCTACTTCGACACGATCGTCATCAACTCCGTCATCCAGTACTTCCCCAGCATCGACTACCTCACCTCGGTGATCGAGGGCGCCATGGCGCTCCTCGCCCCCGGCGGCGCGCTGTTCGTGGGCGATGTGCGGAACCTGCGGCTCGCCCGCACCTTCCAGACCGAGATCCAGCAGGCCAAGGGCATCACGGGGGAGTGCCTGGAGCGGTCCGTCGAACGCGGCCTGCGCCTGGAGAAGGAACTCCTCGTCGACCCGGACTACTTCACCACGCTCGGCCACGGCGTCGACCTGCGCACCAAGCGCGCCCGGCACCACAACGAACTCACCCGCCACCGCTACGACGTGGTCCTGTACGCGGGCGAGCCGGCACTGCGCCTCGACGACGTGCCCGTGGTCGCCTTCACCGCCGGCCTGGACCCGGCGGAGGTCGCCCGCACGGCACCCGTGCGCCTCAGCGGCATCCCCGACGCCCGCGTCGCAGCACCCGGCGGAGTGGACCCCGAGTCGCTGCGCGCGCTCGGGCACCCCGTCCTGACGACCTGGTCCCGCGAACCGGGCACCTACGACGCCGTGTTCCTGCCCGCCACCGACGGAGAGCGGACCCCCGGCCGCACCGCCGGCCTCTACCTCCCGGGCGGCGGCGAGGCCCCGTACGCCAACGAACCCACCGTGGCACGCGGAGCCAACAGCCTGATCCGGCGGCTGCGCGACGACCTGAAGCAGCAACTGCCCGACTACATGGTCCCCGCGGCGTTCGTCACCCTCGACCGGCTGCCCATGAACGACAACGGCAAGCTGGACGTCCGCGCCCTGCCCGAGGCCGAGCCCGCCGTCGCGCTCGGCACCGGCCGCGGACCGCGCACCCCGCAGGAGGAGGTGCTCTGCCGGCTGTTCGCCGAGGTCCTGGGACTGCCCGAAGTCGGCGCCGAGGACGCCTTCTTCGACCTCGGCGGGCACTCGCTGCTCGCCACCCGGCTGATCAGCCGCGCCCGGACCGAACTCGGCGCCGAACTGGCGATCCGCGACCTCTTCGAGGCGCCCACGCCCGAACTCCTGGCGGCCCGCGCGGACTCCGGGCGTCCGGCCCGCCCCGCCGTCGCCCCCGCCGCACGGCCCGAACGCGTCCCCCTGTCCGCGGCCCAGCGCCGCCTGTGGCTGGTCGAACGGATCACCGGCAGCGGGGTCGCCTACAACTTCCCGCTCGTCGTCCGGCTCCGCGGCGCTCTCGACACCGACGCCCTGCGGGCCGCACTGCGGGACGTGGCTGCCCGGCACGAGTCCCTGCGCACGGTGTTCCGCGAGCACGAGGGAGAGCCGTACCAGTACGTCGTCCCCGTGGACGAGGCCGAACCCGAGGTCACCGTCACGGACTGCGCCGAGGACGCGCTGGACGGCCCGATCGAGGCCGCCCGCCGCCGCCCCTTCGACCTCGGCCGGGAACTGCCCCTGCGCTGCGAGGTGTTCCGGATCGGACCGGCCGACCACGTGGTGGCGGTCGTGCTCCACCACATCACCACCGACGAGTGGTCCGACCGGCCGTTCCTCGCCGACCTCAACACCGCGTACGCGGCGCGCACGGCGGGCGCGGCACCGGACTGGGCCCCGCTGCCGGTGCAGTACGCCGACTACACGCTGTGGCAGGAACGACTGCTCGCGGAGGTCGGCGACGCACAACTCGCCCACTGGACCGACGTGCTGCGCGACCTGCCGGAGGCCCTGACACTGCCCCTGGACCGGCCCCGTCCCGCCGAGCCCACCGGGCGAGGCGGCACCGTGCGCCACGAGGTGCCCGCCGAACTGGCCCTCGCGCTGCGCGAACTGTCCGGCGCCACCGGCACCAGCATGTTCATGCTGCTCCAGGCCGCCACGGCGGCCCTGCTGCACCGGCTGGGCGCGGGCGAGGACATCCCGCTCGGCGCGCCCATCGCGGGCCGCACCGACAGCGGACTCGACGACCTCGTCGGCTTCTTCGTCAACACCCTCGTGCTGCGCACCGACCTGACGGGCGAGCCCACCTTCCGTGAACTCCTCGACCGGGTGAGGGAGTCGTCGCTCGCCGCCTTCGAGCACCAGGACCTCCCCTTCGACCGGGTGGTGGAGGCGCTCAACCCGCCCCGCGTGGCGGGCCGCAACCCGCTGTTCCAGGTCATGCTGGGCTACCACTACCGCCCCGACGGCGACCCGGACCTGCTGGGCCTGCCCACCGAGTGGTCCGACACCGACACCGGCACCGCCAAGTTCGACCTCGACTTCACCTTCGTCGACGAGGGCGAGCAGAGCGGCCGGATCGTCCTGCTCCTCGAGTACGCCACCGACCTCGTCGACCCCGGCACCGCCGAACTCCTCGCCGAACGCCTGGTCCTGCTGCTGAGGCGGGCCGCCGCGGCTCCGGACGCCCCGCTCGCCGCGATCGACGTCCTGACCGCCGCCGAACGCGAGGCCGCCACCGGCGCGTGGAACGACACCGCCCACCCCGTCGAGACCCGTGCCGTGCCCCAGGTGTTCGCCGACACCGCGCGCGCCCACCCGGACCGGACCGCGCTCGTCACCGGCGGCGTACGGCTGACCTTCGCCGAACTCGCCGACCGGGTCGACTCCCTCGCCGCCCTGCTGCGGCAGCAGGGCGTGACGCCGGAGTCCGTCGTCGGCCTGGCCCTGCCCCGGCGCGAGATGGTGCCGGCGATCCTCGCGGTGCTCGCGGCGGGCGCGGCCTACCTGCCGCTCGACCCGGAACACCCGGCCGACCGGCTGGAGTTCATGCTCGCCGACGCGGCACCCGTGTGCCTGCTGACCACCTCCGCCCTCGCTGAGCGGCTGCCGGCCGCACCCGGCGTGACACGTCTCCTCCTGGACGGGCCGCTGCCCGCGGCCCCGCCGGCCGAACCGGTCACCCCGCACGCGCGGTCCGCCGCCTACGTCATATACACCTCGGGCTCCACCGGACGGCCCAAGGGTGTGATCGGCACGCACCGGGGCCTGGGCAACCTCCACGCCGCGCACCTGCGCGACGTGATGGAACCCGCCGTCCGGGACACCGGGCGGGACGTCCTGCGCGCCGTGCACGCCGCCTCGTTCAGCTTCGACGGTTCCTGGGAGCCGTTCATCTGGCTGCTCGCGGGCCACGAACTGCACGTGGTCGACGAGGCCACCATGATGGACCCGGCCGCGCTGCTGGCCCACCTCGACGACGCGGGCATCGACTTCGTCGACCTCACCCCCACCTACCTGCGCGAGTTGCTGCACCACGGCTTCCTCGCGCCCGGCAGCCGTGTCCCCGCCGTCGTCGCGGTCGGCGGTGAGGCCACGCCGCCGCAGCTCTGGCAGCGCCTCTGCGCCCTCCCCGGCACGGCCGTTCACGACCTGTACGGGCCCACGGAGTGCGCCGTCGACGCCTACGGCTGGCACGGCGGCGACACCGGACAGGACCCCTGGGCCGCCCCGCTCGACAACACCCGTGCCCACGTCCTCGACGGACGGCTTCGCCCGACCCCCGTCGGCGTGCCCGGCGAGCTGTACCTGGCGGGCGAGGGCCTCGCCCGGGGCTACCTGGACCGCCCGGCGCTCACCGCCGGACGCTTCGTGGCGGACCCCCACGGACGCCCCGGTGAGCGGATGTACCGCACCGGCGACCTCGTGCGCCGACGGGCCGACGGCACCCTCGAATTCCTCGGCCGCACCGACGACCAGGTCAAACTGCGCGGCTTCCGCATCGAGTCGGGCGAGGTCGAGGCCGTCGTCACCGGCCACCCGGACGTCTCCGCGACCGCCGTCGTCGTACGCGAGGACACACCGGGAGTCCGGCAGCTCGTCGCCTACGTCGTCCCGGCCCCCGGGCGCGAGCCCGACCCGGCCGCCCTGCGCGCCCACGTGGCGGGCGCACTGCCCGAGCACATGGTGCCGGCCGCCCTCGTCGTCCTCGACGCGCTGCCGCGCACCGTCGCGGGCAAGCTCGACCAGTCCGCCCTGCCCGCCCCCGACTTCACGGCGGGCGTCTCGGGACGGCCGCCGCGCACCGCCCGCGAGGAGATCCTCTGCGGCCTGTTCGCGGACGTCCTGGGGCTCGAACACGTCGGTGTCGACGACGACTTCTTCGCCCTCGGCGGCCACTCCCTCGTCGCGATGCGACTGGCCGCCCGCATCCGTGCCGTACTCACCACCGAGGTGTCGCTGCGCGCGGTGTTCGAGGCGCCCACGGTCGCCCGGCTCGCGGAGCGGCTCAGGGACGGGACCGGGGAGGCCGCCACCGAGCGGCCCGAACCGCCCGTCCTCGCCCCCGTCGAGCGCCCGGAGCGGCTGCCGCTCTCCTTCGCCCAGCAGCGCCTGTGGGTGCTGTACCGGGTGGAGGGCCCCAGCCCCACGTACAACATCCCGCTCGCCTGGCGGCTGACCGGGCGGCTCGACGCCGACGCGCTGCAACGGGCCGTCGACGACCTGGTCGCCCGGCACGAACCGCTGCGCACCGTCTTCCCCGAGGAGGACGGCCGCGCCCACCAGCGGATCCTCGCCCCCGAACAGGCCCGCGTCGAACTGCGCACCGCCGACGCCCCCGACGAGGCGGAACTCGGCCGGATGCTCACCGAGGCCGCGGAGTACGGCTTCGAGCTCGACCGGGAGGTGCCCCTGCGCGCGCACCTCTTCCGCGCCGCCGAGGACGAGCACGTCCTGCTGCTCCTGCTCCACCACATCGCGGGCGACGAGTGGTCCGACGAGCCGCTCACCCGCGACCTCGCCGCCGCCTACGAGGCCCGCGCGGCGGGCCGTGCGCCCGACCGGGAGCCGCTGCCCGTCCAGTACGCCGACTACAGCCTGTGGCAGCGGGCCCTGCTCGGCGACGAGAAGGACCCGGGGAGCCTGGCCTTCGGCCAACTCGACTTCTGGAAGCGGACGCTGGCCGGACTGCCCGAGGAACTCGGACTGCCGGCAGACCGGTCGAGGCCGCTGGAGGCCAGCTACCGGGGCGGCGTCGTCGACATGGCCCTGGACCCCGCGCTGACGGCGGGGCTGCGCGAACTGGCCCGCTCGGGCAACGTCAGCATGTTCATGGTCGTCCAGGCCGCGGTGGCCGCACTCCTCACCAGGCTGGGAGCCGGCACCGACATCCCGCTCGGCAGCCCGATCTCCGGGCGGACCGAGGAGGCGCTGGAGGACCTGGTCGGGTTCTTCCTCAACACCCTGGTGCTGCGCACCGACACCTCGGGCGACCCGGCGTTCCGCGAACTGCTGTCCCGGGTGCGGGAGACCGACCTGGCGGCCTTCGACCACCAGGACGTGCCGTTCGAACGTGTCGTGGACGCGCTCAGCCCCGCCCGCTCACTGTCCAGGCACCCGCTGTTCCAGGTCATGGTCGTGTACCTGGCCGCCGGCGGTGACGGGCCCGGCCTCGCCGGACTCCGTCCGCGGCGGGAGGAGGTCGGCGCGGCCGGCGCCAAGTTCGACCTGTCCTTCGACTTCGTGGAACAGGACGGCGGCGACGGCGGCGACGGCGGGGTCGACGGAGTGCTGGAGTACAGCACAGACCTCTTCGACCACGCGACCGCCGAGGCGATCGCCGGGCGCCTCGTCCGGCTGCTGCGGGCCGTGGTGGCGGAACCCGACGCCCCGATCAGCCGCATCGACGTGCTCGGAGACGCCGAACGCCGGCGCATCCTGACCGAGTGGAACGCGCGCCCCCTGCCCGCCGCACCGACCACCGTCCCGGCACTCTTCGAACGGCAGGCCGCGCTCGCACCGGACGCCCCGGCCGTCGCCTCCGACGGCGTCCGGCTCACGTTCGCCCAGCTCAACGCCGAGGCCAACCGGCTCGCCCGCGTCCTCGTCGCGCACGGGGCGGGCCCCGAGACCCTGGTGGCGCTGGCCCTGCCCCGCAGCGCCCGCACGCTGCTGGCCGTCCTCGCGGTCCACAAGGCGGGCGCCGCCTACCTGCCGCTCGACCCGGACGCCCCGGCCGGCCACCTGGCCGACACCCTCGCCGACGCCGGGCCCGTCCTGACCCTCACCACCGGCCGGATCGCGCCCCTGCTGCCCCCGGACGGGCCGCCGGTGCTCGAACTCGACGCCCCCCGTACCGCCGAACTGCTCGCGGCCGAGGACGCGGGCGACCTCCTCGACACCGACCGGATCGCGCCCCTGACCCCGCGGCACCCCGCGTACGTCATCTACACCTCGGGATCCACCGGCCGCCCCAAGGGCGTCGTGGTCACCCACGAGAGCGTCGGAAACCTCTTCCACAGCCACCGCGAGACGCTGTACGAGCCCGCCAAGGCGATCACCGGCCGCAGCAGGCTGCGCGCCGGGCACGCCTGGGCGTTCTCCTTCGACGCCTCCTGGCAACCGCAGTTGTGGCTGCTCGACGGACACTGCGTCCACGTGGTGTCCGACGAGACCCGCCGAGACCCCGACCTGCTCGCGGCGGCCGTCGTCGAGCACGGCTTCGACTTCCTGGAGGTCACGCCCTCGTTCTTCGCGCAGATGGCCGGGACCGGACTCGTCCGCGACGACGGGACCTGCCCGCTCGCGGTCGTCGGCGTCGGCGGCGAGGCCGTCCCCGCCGCCCTGTGGGAGCGGCTCGGGAACCTGCGCGGCACCGAGGCGTTCAACCTGTACGGGCCCACCGAGTCCACCGTCGACGCCCTCGTGGCACGCGTGCGCGACAGCGAACGGCCCCTCGTGGGACGCCCCGTGGCGGGCACCCGGGCCTACGTCCTCGACGACCGCCTCCAGCCCGTGCCGCCCGGGGTCACCGGCGAGCTGTACCTGGCCGGCGGCGGACTCGCCCGCGGCTACCTGGGCCGGCCGGCCCTGACCGCCGAGCGCTTCGTCGCCGACCCGTTCGGCGGGCCGGGCTCGCGCCTGTACCGGACCGGCGACCTGGCCCGCTGGACGCCGGACGGACGGCTCGACTACCTCGGCCGTGCCGACGACCAGGTCAAGATCCGCGGCTTCCGGATCGAGCCCGGCGAGATCGAGTCCGTGCTCACCGCCCACCAGGACGTCGCACAGGCTCTGGTGACGGTACGTCAAGAAGGTGTACGCAAGCTGCTGGTGGCGTACGTCGTCCCGGCGCCCGGTGCGCAGCCCGACCCCGGCAGGCTGCGCGGCCATGTCGCGGGCCGGCTGCCCGACCACATGGTCCCCGCCGCGGTCGTCCTCCTGGACCGGCTCCCGGAGCTCGCCAACGGCAAGCTGGACCGAGCGGCCCTGCCCGCACCGGACTTCGCGGCCCTGTCCACCGGGCGGGCCCCGGGAACCGAACTGGAGAGGACGCTGTGCGGTGTCTTCGCCGACGTCCTCGGCCTGGACGAAGTCGGAGTCGACGACGACTTCTTCGCCCTCGGCGGCGACAGCATCATGGCGATGCAGCTCGTCAGCCGGGCCCGCGCGGCAGGCGTCAGGATCACCCCGCGCCTCGTCCTGCGGCACCGCACGGTGGCCGGCCTCGCGGACGTCGCGACCGCCACCGGCGCGGCCGACGCGCGCACGGCGGACGAGGGCACGGGCGTCGTGCCGCTGACACCGGTCATGCACTGGCTGCGTGAACTCGGCGGCCCGTTCACGGGCTACCACCAGTCGGCCCTGGTCCGGACGCCCGCCGCCCTGGAACGGCCCGGGCTCGCGGCCGTCCTGCGGGCGCTCGCGGACCGGCACGCCATGCTGCGCGGCACCCTCGTGAGGACCGGGGCGGCAGCCTCCGAGGAGCACGGGGAGGGCACCGCCGACGCGGGCCGCGACTCCCGGTCCGAACGCGGGGCGGAGCACTGGAGCGTGCACGTGCCGCCCGCCGGCTCGGTCGACCCCGAGACCTGGATCGAACGGGTCGACGTGGCCGGACTCGACGCCGACGCGCTGCGTACGGCGGTCTCGGACCACGCCCACCGGGCCCGCGCGGCACTGGACCCGGAGGCCGGCACCATGGTGCGGGCCGTGTGGTTCGACGCGGGCACGGAGCCCGGACGGCTGCTGCTGATGGCCCACCACCTCGTCACCGACGGCGTGTCCTGGCGGGTCCTGCTGCCCGACCTGGAGACGGCCTGGCGCGCCGTCCGGGCCGGGCGCCCCGCCGAACTCGCCCCCGTCGAGACGTCGTTCCGCACCTGGGCGCGCAGGCTCGACGAACTCGCCCAGGACCCGGCGCGCGAGGCGGAACTGCCCTTCTGGACCGCTGTGCTGGAAGGCGCCGCGCCCCTTCCGCTGAGCAGCCCGCTCGACCCGGAACGCGACACCACCGCCACCGTGCGGGAGATGGAGCTGCGGCTCCCCGCCGAACACACGGGGCCGCTGCTGTCGGCGGTGCCCACCGCCTTCTCGGCCAACGTCAACGACGTCCTGCTCACGGCCCTGGGACTCGCCGTCGCCGACTGGCGCCGGCGCCACGACGACGGCCCCGGCGGTCCCGTCCTGGTCGACCTCGAGAGCCACGGCCGTGACGAGGAACTGACCGAGGACGCCGACCTGTCGCGCACGGTCGGCTGGTTCACCAGCGTCTTCCCCGTCCTCCTCGACCCGGGCCCCGTGGACCTGGACGAGGCCCTGGACGGCGGCCCCGCCGTGGAGGCGGCACTCGGGCGCATCCGCGGCCACCTCGCCGTGCTGCCGGCGAACGGCACCGGCTACGGAATGCTCCGCCACCTCAACCCGCGGACCGCGCCGGTCCTCGCGGCCCACGCGACACCGCCGATCGAGTTCAACTACCTCGGCCGGTTCGGCATCCCGGAAGCCACGGACTGGTCGTACGCGCCCGAGGAGGACGTGGCGGACATCGGCTCCGAGCCGGGGATGCGCGAGGGCCACGCACTCGGGATCAACGTCGTGACCGAGGACCGGGCCGACGGCCCGGTGCTGGCCGCACACTGGTCCTGGCCCGGCGCGGTCCTGGCCGAGGAGGCGGTCCGGGACCTCGCCGAGACCTGGTTCCGCGCGCTCAGGGCCCTGGTCGCGCGCGCCGCGTCACGCGACCGGGAGGAGCCGTCCGGATCGGCGTGACCCGGAACGAAGCAGGACTCCCCGAACGACACCGACGACACCGCGACACCGACACCCCCGACGACCCCGACGGCCCGGCCGGCGCTCCCGGCGCCGGCCCCGACCACCCCCATACGGCACTGCAGAGGCGGAGGATCCTCATGAGCACCAACCCCTTCGAGAACCCCGACGGCGTCTACTCCGTACTGGTCAACGACGAGGGCCAGTACAGCCTGTGGCCCGACTTCGTGGACGTCCCGGCCGGCTGGACCGTCGCGCACGGACCGGCTCCCCGCCAGGAGTGCCTGGACCACATCGAGGCCAACTGGTCCGACATGCGGCCCAAGAGCCTGGTGGAGCACATGGAGCGGACCGGCTGAGGCACACCCCCGATGCTCACCACGAGACTGACGAACGCGCGCTTCCTCACCATGGACCCCGACCGGCCCGTCGCCCGCGAACTGGGCATCTGGCGGGACCGGATCGTGGGCCTGGACGAGGAGGTGGCCCGGCTCCCCGCGCGCCGCGTCGTCGACCTCCAGGGCGCCACCGTGCTGCCCGGATTCATCGACAGCCATGTCCACCTGGCCTGGACCGGGTTGAAGGCGGTCACGCCCAGCGTGGCCCCCTGCGACTCGGTCGAGGACGTCCTCGCCGCGGTGGCCGAGGCCGTACTGAGCACGCCCGAGGGCGGCTGGACCAACCTCGCCGGGTACGACCAGCGCGGTCTGGGGCGCCACTTGACCGCAGCCGAACTGGACCGGGTCAGCGCGGGACGCAAGGTGTACCTGCTGCACGACTCGGGCCACGGCTGCATGGTCAACACCGCCGTGCTGGACAGGCTGCCCGCCGACATCGCACACGACCAGGGCTTCCTGGCCGAGGGCGCGATGGGGGCCGCGCGGGCCCTGCGGCTGCCGTACGCCCAGCAGGAGTTGGCCGAGGCCATCGGACGGGCCGCCCGCGCCTGCCTGTCCGAAGGGGTGACCGGCTGCGCCGAGGCGGGCATCGGCGGCGCCCTCTTCGGACACACCCCGGTCGAGCTGGGCGCGTACCAACTCGCGCGCGAGCAGGGGAGACTGCCCCTGCGGGTGCAGCTCATGGTGTCGGCGGACCGGCTGCGCCCGGTCGCCGCGCACGAGGCCGACGGCATCCCGCGCGCCCTCGACCTCGGACTGCGCACCGGCTTCGGCGACGAGATGCTCTCGGTCGGCGCGCTGAAGGTCTACACGGACGGCGGCATGATGGCCCGGACGGCCGCTCTCACCGGCCCCTACCAAGGACTGGACCACGCGGGCCAGTTGCAGGAGGAGCCGGAGGACCTGGCGCGCACGATCGTGGACGGCCACCTCGGCGGTTGGCAGCTCGCCGTCCACGCCATCGGCGACCGGGCCGTCGACGTCGCCCTGGACGCCATCGAGCGGGCCCAGCGGATCCGGCCGCGCCCGGACGCGCGGCACCGCATCGAGCACGCGGGACTCGTCAGGCCCGACCAACTGCCCCGCTTCGCGCGCCTCGGGGTGGCGGCCGTGGTCCAGCCGAACTTCCTGCGCCACTTCGGCGACGACTACGCGGAGATCATGGGGGAGGAGCGGGCACCCTGGCTGTACCGGGGGAAGGGCTTCCTGGACCATGGGATCAGGCTCGTCGGCAGCTCCGACCGGCCCGTCGCGGACGGATCGCCGCTCAGGGCCGTCCAGTTCATGGTCGAGCGGGCCTCCCTGTCCGGTCGTGCGATCGGCCCGGACGAGGGGATCACGGTCGAACAGGCGCTGCGCGCCTACACGGTGGACGGCGCCCACGCCTGCCACTGGGAGGACAGTGCGGGCAGCCTCACCGCGGGCAGGCGGGCTGATCTGGTCGTCCTGGGCGACGACCCCACGCGCGTCGACGCCTCGCGCATCGGCGGCATCGACGTGGTCGCGACATTCGTCGGCGGCCGAGAGACGGAGGAGGACGCGCTGTGAGCACGCGGACGGACGAGGTCGAGCGGTACGAGCACCTGTGGCAGGAGCCCGCGTACCCGCACCGGTGGGTGCTCTGGGACACGGCGGGCGACGTCCTGGTCTTCGACCGGGAGACCAACTGCCTGGTGGACTTCGACGACGAGAGCGTGCTGCCCGACGTCCTGGGCCGGATGCGCGCGGCGGGCGTTCCGGAGAGCGGCGACTACCCGGGGCGCCCCTGCGCGTGACCGTCGGCCCGGGCCCCGCCCCCGGGCGCCCGGGCGCTCCCGCCGACCGGGGGCGCTGTCGGTGACGGCCGGGCCGTGACCGCAGGGCCGTTGACCGGGGTCGGCGGCCGTCGACTGCGTGAACGCCGGGTCCGGTTCGGGCCCGCGCTGCCTCACACGCTGTGCGCGGCCCTGCCGTGCAGCAGGTGGCGTATCAACCGGTCCGTGGTGCACACGACCCCCGTGCGGGCGATCCAGCGCAGCGCCATGGAGTGGTCCTCCGGGGTGAAGTCGGCCACCGCGTCGGCCACCACGAACGGCTGGATGTCGTTCATGAAGGCGTCCGCCGCCGTCAGCAGGATGCCCAGGTGCGCCCGTACACCGCAGAGGATCAGCTGGTCGCGCCCGGTGGAGCGCAGCAGTCTGCCGAGGTGGCTGCGGAGGAAGGCGTTGTGGCGGACGTTGACCAGCACGTGTTCGCCGACCCGGGGCGTGAGCTGCGCGACGATCGCCGCGCCGTCCCCCGGTTCCTGGCCGATGCCCGGACCCCATATGTCGGTCATCAGGCCGCGCTGGCCCGGTCGTTGGGCGGCCGGCTCGGTGCTGAACACCACCGGCATGCCGAGGGTGCCCGCGAGTTCGCGCAGGGCGGCGATGTTGTCCACGAGTTCCACGACGGGGGAGAGGTCCGGTGGGAAGGCCTGGACGAAGTGGTTCTGCATGTCGTGGACGAGGAGAGCGGCCCGTGCCGGATCGATCGTCCACGGCGGCCCGGACGGAGGGACCGCGGAACGGTCGGGCATGGGATAGGAGCTGATGACCGGAAAGCCCATGGGCGGACTCCTCCCTGGTGGAGTGGCTGCCGAGTCCGGATACGAGGAAGTTAGCTTAGCCTAAGCTAACTTGATGGAGTGTGGGTTGAGCGCCGGCCTGTTCGACCGTGTGTCGCCCGCAGGCTCCGGGCGGGTGGCGCCCGCCCGCCTGGACACCGCCGCACTCCCGCACGCCGGCAGCCGTCCCGTGGGGCAGGTCAGGCTTCGGTCTGCGAGGGTCGGGCCGGCAGGACCCGGTCCACGAAGGCGGTCACGTCCCCGAGGACGGCGTCCTTGTTCGTCTCGTTGAACAGCTCGTGCCGCGCCCCCGCGTACAGCCGCTCCGTCCACTCGGTGCCGCGCAGGTCCTCGATGCCCGCGCGGGTGGCGGACAGCGGTACGACTCGGTCGTCGTCGCCGTGCATCCACAGCAGCGGGAGCGCGCCCACGTCACCGTGTCCGGCGACCGTCTCCAGAGCGTGCGTGAAGGCCTCCAGCGTGGGCCGCTTGAACGGTCCGTGCCAGACGAGCGGGTCCCGCGCGTAGTCCCTGCCGACCGACGGGTCGCGGGACAGCGCCGACGGGTCGATCGGCACGTCCGGCAGCGGATCGAGCGCCAGGAGCCGGCGGAGCGGTTCCGGGCCGCCGACCACCGGAGCGGACAGGACCAGCCCGGCCAGGGAGTCGCCGTACCGCTGGGCGAAGCGCGCCGCGACCAGTCCGCCCATGGAGTGGCCGACCAGCACGACCGGCGCACCGGGGTGGGCGGCCCGGGCCAGCGCGTCGACCGCGCGGAGGTCGGTCACCACGTCCTCGACGTCCTCGATCAGCACCCGCTCGCCCGCGGACCTGCCGTGGCCCATGTGGTCCGGGCCGAACACCGCGGCGCCGTGCCCGCGCAGGACGTCCGCCACATACGCGTACCGGCCGATGTGCTCTCCGTGGCCGTGCGCCAGCAGGGCGACGTAACGGGGCCGGTCCAGTGGCCACTCGCGGGCGGTGACGCTGCACCGGGTGCCCGTCAGGACGTGCTCGCGGGAGTCGGCCATGGGTCCTCCATCGGCGTCGGCGAAGCTTCGGGAGGGATCTTTCCAGGCGGCGGAGTGCGCCGGTCCGCGGCACGCGGCCGTCGGCGCGGCGGTCCGCCCCGCGGGACCGCCCGTACGCCGCCGGATGCGTGGGCATAGCATCGGTCCCCGCATGAACACGATGACGCTCTGGAACATATCCCTGTGGGAGTTCGCCGTACTCGCGGCGGCGGCCCTCCTCGTGGGCTTCTCGAAGACCGCCGTGAGCGGCGCCAACACGGTCAGCCTCGCGATCTTCGCGGCGGTCCTGCCGGCCCGGGCGTCGACGGGGGTGCTGCTGCCCATCCTCATCGTCGGGGACGTGCTCGCCGTGCTCACCTACCGGCGCCACGCGCACTGGCCGACGCTCTGGCGGCTGTTCCCGGCGGTGGCCGCGGGCGTGGTCGTCGGGACCCTGTTCCTGGTGTGGGCCGACGACGCCGCCGTCCGGACGTCGATCGGCGCGATCCTGCTGCTGATGGCCGGTGTCACGGTGTGGCGGCGCCGCCGGGCCGAGGCGGAGGACGACCCCGACGCGGTGGTCACGCGGGCCGGGCGAGTCAAGGCCCGGTCGTACGGAGTGCTCGGCGGGTTCACCACCATGGTCGCCAACGCGGGCGGGCCGGTCATGTCGATGTACCTCCTGTCCGCGGGCTTCCG
Source organism: Streptomyces fructofermentans (assembly GCF_014651055.1). Classification (GTDB taxonomy): domain Bacteria; phylum Actinomycetota; class Actinomycetes; order Streptomycetales; family Streptomycetaceae; genus Streptomyces; species Streptomyces fructofermentans. The sequence goes on along the minus strand of NZ_BMWD01000002.1, from coordinate 126,382 downwards.
CAAGCTCGGCTTCCTGGGCACCTCCGCCTTCTTCTTCCTGATCGTCAACGTCTCCAAGGTGCCCTTCAGCGTCGGCCTCGGCCTGATCGACGGGCGCTCGCTGCTCCTGGACGCCGCGCTCGCGGCCTTCGTCGTGCCCGGGGCGGTCATCGGCAAATGGGCCGTCGACCGGATCAACCAGCGGCTGTTCGAGCAGCTGGTGATCGCGGCGACCGTGGTCGGCGGACTCCAGCTCCTCCTCCGCTGACCCCGGGGCGCGGGCTTCGCAGCGCGGTGCCGGTCCCGGGAGGCGCGGCACGTCTCCGGCCGGTGCGTCCGGTGCGTCTGGTGCGTGCGGTGCGTCCGGTGGGCCCCGGCCCTACGGTCGACCGGGCGTCCCGCCGCGCAGGAGCGGCGCCCGTTCGCCCGCGTCGACCGGCCTGCCGTCGCGTTCCACCTCCCGCGCCAACTCCGTCGCCCACGCGCCCAGTCCGGCCAGGTCGAGCCCGTGCGGGCGGCTCCGGCCGGAGTCCGCGCCCCACTCCTCGACCACACCGGCCCCCCGGCGCAGCAGGCGCACGCCGCCCGTGAGGTTCCCCCGGGCCGTGTGGGTGAGCCCCACGGCGAGCTGGGCCAGCCCGCGCCACAGGGACCGCTCCGCCTCCGGCCCCGACTTCCAGGCGTCCTCGAAGACCTCGTGCGCGTGGAACGGCTTCCCCGCCGTCAGCAGCGCCTGCGCCTCGGCGACCGTCTCCTCGGGCGTGCGCACCACGCCCTCGGGCTGGCGCTCCACGCCGTCGGTCCCGTACGGCAGTGGCCGCCCGAGGCCGTCGCGGGGCCGCGCGTTGCGCGCCCGCCCCTCGGTGTCCCTGTCCCGTCCGTCACCAGAAGTGCTGCTCATCCCACGATTGTCCCCCGCACCACGCCCTCGGCGAAGCAGCCCCCGAAGTGGGGTAAAGTTCTGTTCGCGCGATCACGCGGTTCACCGCGACGAAGCGCATCGGGACGTGGCGCAGCTTGGTAGCGCACTTGACTGGGGGTCAAGGGGTCGCAGGTTCAAATCCTGTCGTCCCGACTCTATGGAGTCGCAGGTGAGGGGCGGTTTCGGAGGAATCCGAAACCGCCCCTCGATCATTCTTGGGGACCAGATGGGGACCAGCGGTCCTTGACCGGTGTCAGCGGGTGAGGACAGTCGTTGCGGGAAGCGTGCGCGGGGCGCGCAGCACGCTGAGGTGTGCGGAGAGTGCCGCACCGGCAGCCGTGATCTTGTGGACGTCCGGGTGCAGGTAGCGCTGAGTGGTCGTCAGCGATCCGTGGCCGGCGATCCTGCGCAGTACGTGGAGGGGGACTCCGGCGTCCGCGAACCAGGTCAGTCCGGTGTGGCGGAGATCGTGGCGGCGCAGGTGCTCGTAGCCGAGGCGGGTGACAACCTCGTCCCAGTGGGTCGCGTCGCGCAGGACCGCGGTGGAGATGCGTCCTCCGCGCGGGCCGGTGAACAGACGTGCGTCAGGGGCGGGGCCGGCGGAGAGGATGCGCTGGGCCACGAGCGGGCGGATCTCCTCGATGATGGGAACCTTCCTGGCGCGCTTGCCCTTGGTGCCCTTGTCGGTGAGTCCGCCGGGCGCGGGCGTGGTCTGCCGCCGTACCGTCCAGATCCACTGGCTGGTGTCAATATCTCCGACGCGGCACCCGGAGACTTCCCCGATCCGGGCAGCGGTGCTCGCGGCGAACAGAACGACGTCGCCCCAGCCGCGGTACTGGTTGTAGGAGGCGGCCACGAGTGCGTCGGCCAGCTCGACGAGCGTGTCCCAGTCGGGCAGGGCGAGGGCCCGGGGGTCGCGGAGTTCGTCCTCGGCCTGCTTGTAGAGCTTCTGCCAGCCGCTGATGCGGGCGGGGTTGACTTTGATGATGCCGTCGCGGACCGCCTGTTCCATGACGCGGACCAGGACGGCGATGGTGTTCTTGACCGTGGAGCGGCTGAGTTCGTCGACGATCCAGTTCTGTACCGTGCGGTCGACGATGCCGTTGGTGATCATCCTTACGGCGAGGTGGCCCAGGGCAGGGATCACGCGCATCCGCCATCCCGCGAGATAGGGGTCGAGGGTCTTCAACTCCAGCCCGCGCAGGGCGAGATCCATGTTCGCGTCGCCGTATTCGGCGAGTTTCATGGTGGCGAGCGACGGGGACAGCCCGGCCTGCGCGGCCTCGATGATGTCCTGGAGCCACTCCTGCGCCTCGTCCTCGTCCGCCTTCCCCTCGGACAGGGACAGACGCCGCTTCGTAGCGGGATCGAACCAGCGGACTCGCGCTCGGTAGGGATGGGGGCGATCGGGCCGGTATTCGATGTCGGTGGAGAGTCGGACACCGACCGGAACAATGGCCTTCTCGGCCATCAGGCTTCTCGGCCCGGGACGGTCCGGCGGCTGCGCAGCCATTCCGCCACGTCGAGCGCGCTGTACAGGACGACGCGTTCCGAAATGGAGACGAACGGCGGGCCCTGCGGCGGCCGAGCGGTGCGCCAGCGCCGCAGAGTCGAGGCGTCCACGTGCAGACGGGCGGCGAGGTCGCTCGTCGAATACCAGGCGTCGGCCAGGAGAGACGAACGGTTGTCATCTTGGACGGAGACAGTGCGTCTGGCTACGGAGGGTGGCGCGCCCTCCTGTTGCTTGCGCGGCTGACGGTTTGTGGAAGCTGCTATCGGTTCGGGGGGCAAGGGTGGTGGATCTCCGGGCGTTATGGAGCACCAAACGGGTACGGGAGAAGAACCTCCGGCGACGGACGACGCGCAGACGGAGAGCAGGGATTCCACCTCAGCAGCGGTGGTGAGTTCTCGCCGATGGATCGATCCGCGGTGGTGCTCGGGGCAGACGTTGGACAACAATCGTCTGCAGGAACGCCGGTTTGGCTAACCGGCGATGTGCGGCTATGTTCCCCTCGCTCACGACGAGATCGCCGGAGCGCGGCTCCCACGGGGTGACGAGATTCGCCGGATGCGTGGACGATCGCGTACATGGTTGGCGTATCAGGTGCCGTGCTGATTCATACCTTTCCGATGACGCATCATGTGGAGTGCGTGGCGATCCTCGAACCGGTGGCTAAGGGTGTCTGACCTGCGGTTTTGCGCGTGCGCGTTATGGGCGGTGTGGGCGTTACGGGCGATATCTTGACGCTGAAATGACGCTCGTGACGCTCATTTGACGCTTGTTCTGATGGGGTGTCAGGTGTGCATTGGGCAGGTCAGGTGGCGTCAAAGCTGCGAGTGACGATGTGACGCCGAGGGCTGGTGACGCTCAATGCGGAGCCGCCGGATCGTGCAGATGTCGCAGGTGTTCTCCTCGACGTCGGTCAGCTGGAGCGGGTTGGCGGCGTACGCGGCGACGCAGTCACGGCAGCGCCACAGGTCGGTCGGCATCAGTAGGAACATCGGCTGCAACGGCACCGCGCGCAGGTGCGCGCACCTGTTGTCGAGCGGTAACCGCACGAGGTAGCGCTCGATGATCGGGCTGGTGCCCGACGTCGGTCCGTCGGAGCCGAGCGTCGGCCTGCGCGGCGGCGATCTGGTCGGGCGTGGGATCCGTCATCCTGCGTCCTTCCGCGTTGGGCAACGAGCGTACGTCGCACCACCGACGAACCACACCCGCGACGGCCCTGAACGTGCTGCTGCCGACCGTTCAACAAACCACGACACTGTGTCGGAGGTTCGCTCTACCATGGGCGCATGGCGCAATGCACAGCACCCTCCCGAGGCCACCGCACCGCGAGTGGGGCCGCGAACTGCCCAGCGTGCAGCAGCTGGGGACGGAGGTCGCACACCCCGTCGTATTCGTCCGGACCCTCCTACGGTGGTGGCGGCGGTGGCGGTCGGTCGTCCGGCGGGTCGTATGGCGGCGGCACCTCGCGGCGCACCAGGTCCGGCAGGACGGTGTCGTACACCCCGACCGAGTGGCGGGCGGTCGAGCCCTACGCCGACAAGGCTGCGGTACAGGCACAGGTACACCCGGACAAGCGAGACCTCTTCCTCTGCCACGCCTGGAACGACCGCGAGGGCAGCGCGAAGGAGCTCTACGGTCACCTGAAGACGACCGGTGCGACGGTGTGGTTCAGCGAGGAAGACATCCCGCTGGGCTCGCTGCAGATGCGGGAGATCGACAAGGGGCTTCGTAACTCCCGGATCGGCATCGTGCTGGTCACGCCAGCCCTGCTCGAGAGCATCAAGAACGAGGGGATCGCCGAGAAGGAGCTCGCCGTCCTGCTCGGCACCAACCGCGTCGTGCCCGTGACGCACGGGGTGACCTTCGACGAGCTCTATGACGTCAGCCCCATGCTCGCGTCGCACTCCGGGCTGAGCACGAAGGAGTCGTCGCTCGACGCCGTCGCCGCCAAGATCGCTGCTGCTGCCGCCGCGCTTCCCGCTGCCTGACGTCCGGATCTACCAGCGAACGTCGGACCAGCCCGTCGCGGGCGGAGGGCCTGCAAGGTCGCGCTCTATGCGCTTGGCCTTCCATGCGCAGTACGAGTGCGGGCCGCCGTCGTTGTAGTCGGCGGCCGGGTCCACGACGGGCTGCTCGCACACCAGCCGGGCCGACCGCTTCGGGGGGAAGGCGTACCTCCTGGCGGTCGGCCCGGCTGGGTGTTGCGACCTCGCGCTCGTCGGCGGTGGCTGACATCTTCCCGGAAGCGACACCGGGACGAGCGCGAGGAGTCATGGGGTCAGCGCCCGTACCGGCGGGCGTGGCCTGCGGCGCGGCGGTCCGGCCCGGCGCGCTCGGCGGCCTGCTGGGCCCGCGCCGGGGCGCTGGCAGCGGCGACAGCCGTGCGCCGGTCGGTGTGGGCGTGCAGGCGCCGCTGGGCCTGCGCCTGGGTGTCGGCGGCGATTTTTGGCCTGGGCGGCCAGGTAGTCCCCGGTGTCGCTCGGCGCCAGGATGGTCTGGTCTGCCCGCACGGCCGACTTTCGCGCAGCGCTGGCGCGGGTGCGGAACCCGTTGGCCTGCGCCGCGCGCACCACCGACGGCTGTCCTGCGGAGTCTCGCCGTACGCCCTTGGACTGCGCCTGCGACGCGGGCGGAGTCCACGACGATGGGTACTGCGGCTCGGCGCTGGGCGTGGCGGGGGCCGGTCGCGTGCTGGGCGGCGGCGCGGTCTTCGCGGCGGCTGCGATCTTGCGGTAGCCGACCAACGCCTGCACGGCGGCGGTCGAGTCTCGCTGGCACCAGGCGGCGTAGTCGCTGCGGCCGCTCTTCGTGTTCGGGACCAGGCCCGCGTCTACGGCGGCCTGGACCACCGTGCCCACCTTCACGGTGGGGGTCGGCTTGGCGGGGGACTTGCGTGCAGCCTGCACGCGGCGGACGGTGACGGTGGTGGACATTAGGTTCTCCTAGAGGTTGTCCCGTGACCGGTGGTGCGGCTGGTGCGTTGGTCGGGCGTGGGTGGGGTGATCTCAGCAGATGATCCGAAGTGGACCAGCCGTTTGCGGGTCTGACCGAGGTGCCGCTCGCGAGGCTGGTGGCACTGGTACGGCGCCGAGGTGGCGACGTTCAGCATGGCCGGCCGTGGCGGCTGTCACTGAAGGACCGGGTGTTGCTGGTGGCAACGTACTGGCGCACGAACCTCACGTTGCGGCAGCTGGCGCCGTTGTTCGGAGTCTCGAAGTCCACGGCCGACCGCATCGTGGACCATCTCGCACCGCTGCTGGCCATCTCGCCCGCGCGTCGGCCGCGCAAGGACACCGTCTACATCGTCGACGGCACGCATCACGTGGAGTGCGTGGCGATCCTGGAGCCGGTGGCAAAGGGCTCCTGACCTGCGGCTTTATGCATGCGTGTTATGTGCGATGTGGGCGTTACGGGCGATATCTTGACGCTGAACTGACGTTCGTGACGCTCATTTGACGCTCGTTCTGATGGGGTGTCAGGCGATATGTTGGGCAGGCCGGGCCCTGTCAGGGTGGCGTATATCGATGGGGCGCCGAGGGTGGGCGACGCTCTGCGCAGAGTTGCTGGTTCCTGACGGTCAGATGTCCCGGAAGAGACCAGGGAACGCGGTGACCTGCCGCGATGAGTGACTTGTGGTCGATGACCTGCGCGAATGACCTTTCGGCTGTTTCACGTTCGTGCCGCTTGATGGGGCCGGAAGTCCCAGAAAAGTCCCAGGGGACTCCCACTGCTGACGGGTGTCTTTCGGCTCTGTACGGGCGTACGGGCCGTCGAACGGCCTCGTTTCCAGCGAAGGTGGTGGAGCCTGGATGTCGAGTGACTGGCGCTCGGCCGATGCCTTGCGGGATGGTGGGGTCTGATGATCGACGACGACTCTGCGGTCGCTGGTGGCGGTGAGCCGGCAACGTCCGCCAGACCTCGGACGCCCTACAGCGAGAGGCCCGTCGCGCGGGCCCGGCGGGCGAAGGCTCATGAGCTGATCGAGCGGCTCGTCGCCGAGGACCGCGTTCGGATCACCGGCCCTGATGACGGCGAGGTCGCGGAGTGGCGGCGCGTCGTCAACTATGCGAAACGGCACGGCCTGGAACCAGCGGGCAAGCGCATTGAGAAGGTTCCGTACGGTGGGCCGGGCCTGGAGCTTTTCCTTGCGGATGGCCCGCATCCCAATGCGCGGAGTCAACGGCCGAAGGAAGGCGGGGATCCAGTTCCCGTTCCCTCACGGCTGGGGAACCTCCATCCGATCGTGACCGCGCTCAAAGACGACGAGCGCCGACTCGTCATGCCTTCTGTGCTCCGCCGAAGGTCGCTCCTTCTGCTGCAGGGACTGTCGGCTGAGGCAGTCCGGCGAGGGTACGAGGTGCGGAAGGCCCACTCGTTCTTCCACCCACGCGAGGGCGGAGTGGACATTGCTATCGACGGCCTCCCTTACACCGTCAGTGTCAGGCAGGAGTTCCCGCAGTCCTTGGATCCCGACCGCTCCTCTCGCCTCGTCGTGGAGCTCGCTCATGGCCTGACCGACCGGCCCGGCCGCTGGCGAGATCGGAAGACCCGGACGCTCGAAGAGGCCCTGGACGCGGTCCTTGCAGAGATCGAGGTACGAGCGGCACAAGACGCCCGGCGCAGGCAGGACGAGCAGCAGGCCATTGTGGAACGCGAAGTTCGCTGGCGAGCGGCCGTGGAGGCGGCGAAAGAACAGGCTGTTCGCGAACAACTTACCCAGGCACTACGCGAAGAGGCCGGGCGCTGGCAGGAGTCTGCTGCCCTCAGCGCGTACTGCACGGCATGGGAACATCGTATTGGCGAGCTTCACGGCGTTGTAGACGAGCCGACTCTGAGTCAGACCCGGCGCTGGTTGGAGTGGGCACGGGCGTACGTGAGGTCGATCGACCCCTTGAGTGAGCTGCCGAAGATGCCAGACGTACGAGAACCCACGCCGGAGGAAATCAAGCCATATCTCAGGGGATGGAGCCCTGACGGGCCGGAACGGCGGGGCGGTCGGTGACGCGCGCATGAGCAGTTCGCCGACCTGCTGCCGGTGACGCATCATGTGGAGTGCGTGGCGATTTTCGAGCGGGCGGGTAAGGGACCGCGATGATGTTCTCGAAGACCGTGACGGTGATAGAGGCGAAGCTGTCCCCGGTGGCCTCGACTACAGGGTCGGCCAGCGGGTGCTGCTGGCGGGCCCAGTTCATCCAGTCGAAACCGGGAACCTGGTCATGACTTCGGTACGGTCAACGTATGTGCGGCCGGAACGAACCGCACGAGGGTTCGTGAGTCTCCCGAGCGCCAGGCCACGACCAGCTTGGTGGCGGAGTAGCCGGGGATCCACGCTTGAGCTGTCCAGGCGGAGCGTCCACTGAATCCAGACATCTGCCCTTCCACTGTGGCATCTGCTTAGGAGCGGGCCGGCGTCGAGAATGACAGCGGTGCGTGTGGCTCGCTGCAGGGCACGGCTCTCGTGCACCCTGGGTCTTAGTGCATTGACAGAGTCAACGCGTAGGCTTCGCTCGTCGGCTGCACCGTGCCTCAGGTGCGTCGTTGCCCGCCATATCCAGCTGGACCATCCCTGAAACGAGAGACCATGGAGCAGCACGATGAACCGGTCACGCTCAGCCTTGCAGGGATCGCGCGGCTTGCCGGAGTCGGTCGTGCCGCCGTGAGCAACTGGAGGCGGCGGCACAGCGACTTCCCGGAACCGGTCGGCGGCACGGATGCCAGCCCTTTGTTCTCCCTGGCGGATGCGGAGTCCTGGCTTCTAAGGCACGGCAAGATCGACGAGTCCTCCAGTGGCTGGGACCGTCTCTGGCCGCGGATCGAGGACCTCGGCGACCGGGACGGGATGGCCCATCTACTAGCCTCGGCGGGGGAGCGCCTGGCGATCCCGGCGATGAACCCGCCGCGTGGATCCTCGGAACTCGGTGCTGCCGACCGGGGGCTGGCGGACGAGGTCGTGAGGCTGGCTCTTCGTCAGTCGCCGAGGGAAGCCTTCGCCGTGCTGCTGGATCGTTGGCATGCTGTCCACGTACGCCAGTTGATCGTCAGTCCCCGGCAACTGGCCGACACCGTGGTGGCCCTGGCGGACGAACTACGTGAGGGCAGTGCGCCGGTGCGTCGGGTGCTGGACCCTGCGTGCGGAATGGGTTCGCTGCTGGCTGCGTCCGGTCGGCGGTGGTCGGGGCAGGTTCCTCCGCCTGTGCTGGCAGGTGTCGACAACGATGCCGCACTCGCTCGCCTGGCCCGAGCCAGGCTGGCTCTGGAGTTGCCTGGCTGTGAGCGACAGGTGCAGTCTGGGGACACACTGCTTGATGCCCCCCTGCGGCACGCCTCCCGTGCCGATGTGGTTCTGAGCTATCCACCGACCAACGAACGTTCCTGGGGACACGACGAACTGGCGACCGATCCTCGCTGGACGTACGGCACGCCACCACGGACCGAGCCTGAGCTGGCGTGGGTGCAGCACTGCCTGTCCGTGCTGGAACCCGGGGGAGTCGCAGTGCTGGTACTGCCGCCGGGTGTCGCTTCGCGCCGGGCCGGACGGCGAATCCGGGCGGGGTTGGTGCGCACCGGGGCCGTGCGAGCCGTAGTCGCGCTGCCACCCGGGAGCGCGCCGCCGCATGGGGTGGGGTTGCACCTGTGGCTGCTGGCGACACCCCGTGAACACTCCGCGGACGACGTGACCTTCGTCGACGCTGCGGACTGCCGGACGACCGCGCTCACCGGTCGCGGCACGGCCGTCGACTGGGACAGTCTGCGTCAGCGCACCCTGGCGGCCCTGCGTGGCAGTGACCTACATGGCGTCACACGGGTGCCGACCGCTGAACTGCTCGACGACGAGACCGACCTGACGCCCTCTCGCCGTACCGTGACCGAGCGACCGGTGGGGCCGGTGGAACTGCGGCGCGCCTGGACCGGCTGGGACAAGGCGCTGATGGACATGGACGATGCGGCCAAGGCCGTTCGCGAACACGAGGCGAGTGCCGCAGTGCCGGACGACTTCGGCTATACCTTCGTGGGTGATTTGGAGCGTTCCGGTGTTCTGGACGTGACGCCCGGCAAGGTTGTCGCCGACGATTTGATCCAGCAGGGAGCGCCGGCCGAGGATGCTCTGCGCGTCGTCACCCCCTGGGCCGTACGGGGTGAGGAACCCTGGGTTGCCGCGGCGCACGCCGCCGAGTTGGAGGCTGAAGGACAGGGGGTTCTGACGTCCTTCGGCGATGTAGTGGTCGTGACCGCGGCCGGCGGATTCGACGTTTGGGTCGAGACGGCTGGACCGCGACTGCTCGGTGCCCACACCGTCCGGCTGCGGACCGACCCTGCTGTGCTCGATCCGTTCTTCCTCGCCGCGTGTCTGAGTGCGCCAGGCAACGACCAGCGGGCAGGGACGCGTGCCTCCTCTTCCTCCCGGGTCGACGTACGCCGACTGCGCGTCCTGCGCGCGCCGGCGACGCAGCAGCGGCGGATCGGGGAGGTCCACCGCCGACTCGTCCGGTTCCAGGAGTCGGTGGCCGACCTGGGCAGGCACGGTGATTCGCTCTCCGCCACGTTGTCGGGGCTGCTGGCCCAGGGCAGGCTGACGGGGGAGTGAGGGGCGGGGCCCGGGCCCGGCAGAGGCCGGGCCCCAGTTTCCGCGGAGCTTGTCAAGCTGGCCCTGGCAGGCGATCCAGCAGCTTGCGGATTGCCTCGGGGAGCGCCGGGGACACTTCGTCCTGTCTCGCGTCGAGAACTTGTTCCTTCACTTCGAGTCCCACTTCTCGGCAGAATTCCACGGTCTGGCGGGATGGTCCCGGCCCGGGCCAGGACGCGAGTTCCTCGGCCAGCGTCAGCCAGGTGTCGGCCACTGCCTGGACCGGGCTCCTTTCCGCGGTCATCACCTGAATCGCGCCGAGCCGTGCCCGTGCCCGCAGTTCACCGGTATCCGTGCCGGCCGACGCGTCCGCGAGCCGCCTGGCGACATCCCGGCAGGTGCGGCCTGCGGAGGCGGTCTCCCCGCGCAGCAGCTGAGCACGCGCCACGACGAGGCGCGCACCCTGCACCTCGCGGACTGCCCCAGGAAGGCACTGCTCGGCGCGCACCAGTATGGCGGTCAGCTCATCGACGGCCTTGCCCGGTTCGCCGCGTTCGATTTCGATCTCGGCCTCGGCGCACAGATTCCGGAGCGCGGACCGGGTGGGACCGCCGACGGGTCGGCGATGCACCCGAGGGCGGCGCGGACCCGTGGGCGGTGATTCCGGGAGCGGGGCCGCAGCGGTCTCCGGGGCGCGATGGGGCAGCGTCGGGTCCGGGTCGAGGGCGGGGCGTGGAGCGGGGTCGCCCGGCGAGGGCAGCAGGGGCCGCCAGATCTCGAGCGCCAGTTGCAGAGGCGGCCGATCGGCGGGCGACTTGGCGAGCATACGGTCCGTGATGTCCACAATCTCGGACGGCAGGCCGGGAACGTCGTCGCTGAGCAGCGGCGGCCGCTCCTCGCAGTGCAGGCGGGCCAAGTCGTAGTCGGAGTGGCCGGCCTCGAAGACCAGCCGTCCGGTCACCATCTGGAACGCGATGCAGGCGACACTGTAGAGGTCGGCCTCCGGGCCCGGGTTGCGTTCGCCTCGGTGGATCTCCGGGGCCATGTAGCCGATCGTGCCGGGCGTCCGGCCGTTGGTGTACCGGGTGGCCGCCGGATCTTTCGGCAGGGCGATGCCGAAGTCGGTGAGGTATAGGACCCCGTCGCGTCGGGCCAGCAGGATGTTGGCTGGCTTGACGTCCCGGTGCACCACGCCCGCGCCGTGCACCCGCCCGAGCACTTCCAACAGCGGGACGATCGCACACGCCGCGGCCGACAGGGTGGGTCTGTTCCTGATGAGAAAAGCATGCAGGTCATCGCCGTCGACGTACTCGGTGACGAGGTACGGCCGTGGCGGAGAGAGATCCGCGTGGACGAAGGCTGGCACACCCCGGCCACCGAAGCGTCGGTGCATCTCGCACTCGCGGTCGAAACGTTGTAGCTCTTGTGGGGTGGGAGTCCGGTACCCGCGCAGGGCGGCGTCCGGATCTCGAGGCCACAGGAACTTCACCGCGACCACCTGCCCGGGACGCCTTTCGTCGGTCGCCCGGTAGACGACCCCCATGCCACCCCAGGCGCCTTCGCCGGCGCGGCTGAATCTGCCCGCGAGCTTCCTCCCCGCCGGCCATGGCTCCACCACGCACACTCCCTGCCTCTCCTGGCGAACCGTCAGACATCAAGCTACAGCAGATTCTTGCGTGCCTTGACTTTGTTCACACGCCTCTGTCACGGTGATGCCCTCACCGTCGAGACCGCAAGGAGTCCGCACCGTGCAGCCCTGGGCCAATCCCCCCGGTACGGTCGGCGTCGGGTGTCTGGCCCGCATCCCGGTCCGTCATCTGCGCGACGAGGAGCCCGGTTGTCCGATGAACCGTGCTCTCAGTGTTCGCCGCGACGTGTTCGCTGCGGAACGGGTTTCGTCCAAGACTCCACGCGAGGAGTTCCCGTTCGCGCTCGTGCAGGAACTGCTCGACCAACTGGAGTCCGGCGCGGCGCAGAGCATTGAAGAAGCCCTGGAACGATGTCGCCGGACCCGGTCCCGGTGCCTGCCGCAGCACGTGACCTGGTCGGTGGCGGCCGCCGAGCGTTACCTTGGTGCCTGGCGCAGAGACCAGGAAAGCCGCAACGGCGCCGGCCTCCCCCGCACGTTCCGTGCCCCGGACGCATGGATCGCGTTCCGCACGCCTGAGGAACCCGACGAGCGTGGCATCACCGCCTACGAGCGCACTGTCTGGGGGAGGCAGTACGTCTCGGACGACGCAACGCTGCGTGAACTCGTGATTCCCGCCAAAGGAAGTGCCAAGGAGCGTCTCCCGCTGCCTGAACTCGCAGCTGTCGCCTCTGTCCTGTATTACGGGACTCCGGCCCGCATTCCTTCCTTCGAGCACCACTGCCCAGCCCTCAGACACCCGGTGCCACCGCCGCGGCCAGAACGCGTCCGGGTCTACTCCGCTGGTCTCACCGAGGGCCGGGTCCGTCTTCTGCGCACAACGGAGACCGACGTCTTCGCGGACTGGACCGCTGAAGAGATCATGGACTTGCACGAGCAGCACGTCGTGCCCCGGCTCGGCCGTGTCCTCGACGGCCGCGAACGCATCGCCGGCCCCCACTGCGCGGGTTGCAAGGTGTTACCCCAGTGCTCCGTCGTACCGCGGGTGCCCGCTCTCCTCGTGCTCCCACCCCCCACGCGGCCTCGCAAGCGGCGCACGGTATCGGTCAGCGACCTGAGAGCACACCACGACTGTCCCGCCCGCTACCACCTGACCCGCGTACTCAAGCTGCCGAACCCGGGTCAGGAGAACGAGGCTGTGCGCAGAGGCCGGGCCGTCGACAGCTGGCTCAACGTCCGGCACGCCTCGGCGGACGCCCCGCCGTGCCGCGAAGTGCCTCTACCCGCAGACCTGCCCGGCCTCACGGACGGCGAGCTGGCCCCCGCCCTCGGTATGCTCCGGGCCCACCAGGCCCGGTGCCCGCTCGACAATCCGGCGGCGACGCGGTTCCGCCCGCAGCATCGAGTGACGGCCCACGACCCGCAGTCCGACGTCATGGTCATCGCCTCGTGCGATCTGATTTACGAGGAACGCGGCGGCGTCGTCGTTCGCGAGACCAAGACCACTGCGTTTCCACCGGGCAGCCGGTCTGTTCTGCTGGAGAAGCATCCACAACTCGCCCTCGCCGTACTGCTGCTAGCGGCCGGCGTACTCGGCGGCGATTCGCGACGGTCCCGCGTGGAACTGGAGATCCTGCGACCGGACGGGGTGTCCCTTGAGGAGTTCGATCCGGGCGACGAGGCCACGATCGACCACGCCCGTACCGTCCTTGCCTCGTACACCGTGCCCTGGTCCGCCGAGACCCGCTACGACGCGGTGCCCCGGCCCGGCTACGACTGCATCGGCTGCGAGGCACTGCCCTGGTGTGCCACCGGTAAAGAGCGCGTGGCTGCCGCCGGCTGAGGGAAGTTCCTGCTGTCTCCTCCACGTCGCTCATCGCACCACCTGGAGTGGAAACCGTGCCCACGAGTCCCCTTGCCACCTTCGATTCGTCCGCCGAATCGCTCGATGCCTGGGCCGCCCATGACGGCGTGCCGCTGCTAGCCACCGTGGCCAGGGCCTTGTGCGTCCTGGACCACACCACTGGGCTGGACGCCTTCCGTCTTCCGTATCCTCCCGTCGTCCAGCTCGCCCTGGACCGGGCGGTCGTCGCCTGGCTGCGCGGCGGGCTCCGGCCTCCCGCCTCACTGGCCGAATTCGTCCAGCGGTGTGCCGACATCCCGTTGGAGGACTGGCCGCTGTCGCTGCCGTCGGACGCCGTCGGCCCGGACGACGTTCTGCTCGACCCGTACTCGCACCGCCCCACCCAGTTGTGCCATGAGTGGAGCGAATGGGAACGTTCGGCGCCCGACCCGGCCGTGCGGCATCGCGACCAGCAGGTGATGCGGACCGCTCTGGACCGCTGCCGTAGCCACGGAGAGCAGGACGCGTACACCGAGTTCCGCAGCCTGCTGGTGCGGCGGCCGGTGCTGACGGCCCACGAACTCTTCGCCCTGCACGGTGACTTCACGCTGGAGCCGGTCTGGGAGCTCATCGATCTGATCTATCCGGAAGTCCCTCTTTCCTGGAGTCGGCACGGTTGCTACGCGGTGTGTGGCCGCTGCGGAACACTGCTGACGCCGGTTGCGGGCGGAGAGTGGTGGTGCGAGCGGGATCGCTGCCGACGGCAGGGAGACCCGCCGGTCGGCCGTCTGATCGAAGCGGCTCACGCCGGCACTGTGTATCAGCTGGAGCGCCCGCTGCGCCGACACGTCACCGGGCCCGGACTGGCCGAGGTGGAACTGGAGGACCGGCTCACCAGTCTGGGCCTCGACGTCACCATGTGGCCTGGTTTCGACGCCTACGACGTGCTGGTGGTCTTCCCTGACGGCCACCGCTGGGCCGTCGACGTCAAGGACTGGGCTCATCCGGCCTTCCTCGGCCGGGCCGCCCGCCCCGTGCGGCCCGAGCCTTCGTACGACGAGGCGTTCTATGTGGTGCCTGTCTACCGAGTGCGCGAGCGCCCCGGGTATCAGCAGGCGTTTCAGCGAGCCCGGCCCGCGGCGGCCGCTGCCGTACGCCTGCTCACAGACGACGAATTGCTCCGGGCTGCCCGGCAGCGGCTGGCCGAGTCGCGCCGTGGCACCCACGCCGACAGCCAGGAGGGCACAGATGCGTGACGAGAAAGCCTGGTGCGAGGCAGTAGCTGGGGAGTTGAGGGACGAGTGGCCCGAGGCCGGTGCCCCGGACGGGTTCGGCCCGGTCGAGTTGTGCCGCGTCGAGCTCGGGCTGCGGCTGCTCGAACGGCTTTCCCCTACGTCGGATGCCGGGGACGTTTATGCGCTGTTCGGCGGTTATCCGTTCGCGCAACACGCCGGGCTGGCACAACATCCGTGGCAGCGCACGGCCCTCGCCGCCGCCCGGCACCTCCTGTGGCCGATGCGGCGGCGCGCCTGGCGGCAGGCGCTCGACGCCTACCGGTCGGTCTCCGACAGGCTGAGGGCTTACGAGCTGCCGCCGGCCGGAACCACCGGCGGTCCTCGACCCGTGGTGCCGATGGTTGCCGGGCGCCGGATGGACGTCTACGACCAGGCCCTCAGCCGGCTGCCGGACCTGGTCACCCGTGCCCTCAAACCAGCCCCCGCAGGGCCGAGTTCCTTCCAGGAACGCCGCCGCAACGCCTCGGTCACCATTCCCGAGGAACTCGTCCGCGCCAACCCACCCGGCCACGACCTCGCCGTAGGACGGCCCGGGGGCGGCGAGCCACTCCGGGTGTGCCGCGCCGAACTGCGCGCGACGGCCAGGTGGATGGATGAGCGTGAGGCGGAAGTCCCGCATCCGGGTCACTGGGAACACCGGCTGGAGGGGGTCAGGTTCGCGCCCCGCGATGTCGCGGGAACGGACTACACCGAGGCCGACGAGGTCGAACTGGCCGGCATGGTGCACCTGGCCGGCATGGTGGGTGCCGGCAAGAGCACGTTCATGATTCTGGTGGCAGTCTGGGCCGCCCGGCGCGAGATTCCGCTGCGCACCACGCTCGTCGTCGGAGACGTCGCCGAACAGCTACGGCTGTGCGGTCTCTTCGAGGCGCTCGACATCGCCGTCGCGCCGGTGCTCGGCACCACCACACGCGAGCAGCACGTCCAGCGGCTGCACCGGCGGCTCTCGGCCCGAGGGTTGGACAACCTCCTCGACCACGACGACTCGGGCTTCGACCTGCTGAGCACTGCCTGCGCGGTGAGCGGTCTGCGCGGCGTGGACGGCGATCCGCTGGAATACCGCGACGCACCATGCGCCCGTCTGCATCCCGAGCCACAGCGCGGCCCGGCGGAACCGGAGTCGGTCGTTCTGGAGCAATGGACTCCCGACCGGAGGAACACCGCACCCCGCCAGGCCCACGCCCCGGACCGATTGCCCGGCCGCCCGCACGGTTGCCCTCTGTGGGCCGATTGCCCGCGCCACGCGGCTGCCCGCGCGCAGGTCGACGCTCTGATTTGGGTGGCCAACCCGGCCAGCCTGGTGCAGAGCCAGGTGCCCGCGCATCTGAACGACGAGCGGCTGCGCCAGCTGGAACTGGCCTGTCTACGCAGCGATCTGATTTTTGTGGACGAGGCGGACAGCGTCCAGATGGCACTGGACCGCCTCTTCACTCCGTCCGGCACGCTGGTTCGCCCCGACACCGACTCCTGGCTCGACCAGCTGAACCGCTACAAGATCGAGGAACTGAGCAGGCGCGCCCGCCTGCCGCTGACCGACGGCCAGGTCGCCCAGTGGAACCGGGCCCTGGGAACCGTAACTCTTGCCGTCGATCCGCTCTGCGCTCTGCTGATCAAGGACGAGGACCTCCGGGAGTGGGCTGATCCCGCCTACTTCAGCCCGTGGACCCTCCAGCAGAGCCTGCTCGACGACCTGTTCCGCGACGTGACCCGACGCCACCGCGAAGGCGTGCAGCGTCAGGCGGAAGGGGACGCGTCCGCCGCGGACGACATGGTCGACGACAGCGCTGAACTCTACGAGGGCTACGACGACGTGGTGCACGAGCCCGGCTCTTCCCCGCACCTCGCGCTCTCACCGGCACGCCGCCTGCTCGAGGAAGCCTGGGACGCCTTCCGCGATGATCCGTTCGGAGAAGGCGACGCCCCCGACCCGCTCACTGGCGTCCTCACCGACACTGCCGACGCCCTCCTGCACCACATGGCAGCGGGCCGCACGAGGGATCGGGTGCGTGAGCTGGCCGGTCAGCTCGTCGATCGGGTGACAGAGGAGGTACGGGCCGAACAGCCCGCATCCGCCACGCCCCCGCCCGAGCCGACTAAGGACTGGTGGGACGTCCTGTGCCTGCGGCTCTCCTTCCTCCTGCTGCTCAGCACCCTCCACCACAGGCTGGAGCGGCTCACCTTCCTGTGGCCGCACGTGGAGGCCGCCCTGCGACTGGACTCCCAGGGCAGGGAGCTTGCCCGGCGAGTCCCCTTGGACTACGCCCCGCTGGTGCCCGAGGCGCCCATGGGCAACATTCTCGGCTACCAGTACCTCCCGGACGGAGAGGAACGCGACGACGCTGGCCGCCGCGGCGGCACCCTGCGCTTCTTCCGGTGTGCCGGAGTGGGACGCGAGCTGCTGCTGAACCTGAACAGCCTCGGCGCCGACCCGGCCACCGGCCGTGGCGGCCCGCACATTGTGTTGATGTCCGGTACCAGCTGGGCCGGCGAGTCCAGCCGCGCCCATGTCCGCGTACCGGTGAGCCTCGTCCTCAAGCCCACCAACGCGTCCCTGGCTGCGGTGGCCCGAACCTCGTTCGCCACCCGTTTCCTATACGACCGGGACGGCCGCCCGATGAGCCTGTCCGGCACACCACCGCGCGACCGGCTAGCCCAGGCGGTCGCGATGGCCCGGAGGCTCGGCGAACCGGGCCCGGGCGGCACTTCGGTGCTGGGCCAGGAGATCAGCCGTATCCCTGAGACGACCCGGCGCCGAGCGCTGATCCTCGTGGGCAGCTACAGGGAAGCCGCTGCGGTCGCCGAGGCACTGCACCGGTTCGACGCCTGGCGCGGCAAGGTGAGTGCGCTGATCCCGGACGACGAGGCCCGCGGTAGCGACGGACCGGCCACCGCCCCGGGGCAGCGGGACGAGACTCCGACGACGCTACGGCGTGGCGACGTCGCCCGCTTCGCCGACGATCAGACGGCAGAAGTCCTGGTCGCTCCGCTGCTGGCCGTCGAGCGCGGCCACAACATCCTCAACGACGAGGGCAAAGCGGCCTTCGGCACGGCCCTGTTCCTGGTCCGCCCGCACCCCCGCCCCGACGACCTCGACCTGTCTGTGTTCGCCGTTAACGACTGGTTGAGCGGCATGCTGCGCGACCAGCCGCGCCGCGACAGCCTCGACGGCCCGCACACGCTCACCGAACTCATGGAGAAAGTGGGATCGCTGGACGAGGCGGCCGGAGCCCTGCGCCAGCAGGGCCGCCGCGAGTGGCGCCGACTGCTCAACCGCAGGTACGCCTACAGCTCACTGCCCGCCTGGGAGAAGCGCGCCTTCGCCTGGGACCAGCTCGTCACGCTGTGGCAGGTCATCGGCCGTCTGGTGCGCGGCGGAGTGCCCGCCCGAGTGGTGTTCATCGATGCCGCCTTCTCGCCTCGCCTGGCGAGACAGCTCGCACCCGCCAGCACAGGCCAGCCGTCCCCCGGGACCGATGTGCCGGGCACCGACGGCCTGCTCCACGCCCTCGCGGGCATCCTTGACCCCTACCTGACGGACCGGCCCGACACCGCCCCGCCCCACCCCGACCCGGCGGCTCGCTCTCTCGTCCGTCTCCTGTACCAGCCGTTCTACAACGCCCTCCGCACGATGACGCACCGCTGACCCCCCCCGGACTCTGCTCGCGAGGAGCCGTCACATGCCACCCGTCTACCGCTCCGCCCGCACCACGGCCTGGCGTCCAGCCGACGCCCTGGCCTCTCACACCGCGCCCTACCGCGTCCTGCCCTTCCCCGAGCAGTGGCGCGACGCCGTCCTGACCCTGAGCAACGCGCCCCGGGTGGCAGCGGGCCAGGAACCTTGGAAGACAGCACCGACCTGGCGCCTGGAACAGGTCCTGCAAGCGTTCGCCCCCGACGTCCTCGCTCTGCCACGCCCATTCCACGACCGCGACCCGGGCGCGCCGGCCCACTGGCTCTGCGCGCCCGCCGACCTCCCCGATCCGCTCCCCGGCCCGGTCCTGGACACCGTGCTCAAGCACTGGCTGCGTGACCTGCGGCCCGAGCCCGAGTACCGCGGCCTGTTGAAGGAGACCATCGCAGAACTGGCCGCCCATCCGCCGCGCTGGGAGACCGTCCACCACGAACTCATGCCGCGTGACACCCCGACCGACGGTGGCACCGCACGTCCGTCAACGCACCAGTACAGCCTCAGCCCGGACTGGCTGGCACGCCGGATCCTCGCCCTGGGCCCGTACCCGTACGACGGGGGGCAGCTCACCTTCCGGGCCATGCCACGTGGACCGCGTGACCAGGGTGCTCAACTCGTCTCCGAGCCGATCCGGTTCCCCGGGCCGGACGAGAAGCAGGACTCCTGGTGGTCAGTAACGCTGTCGATCACGCTCCAAACTGTGCCGTTCGACCCGCTGCCACGCTTTAACCTCCGCTGGTCGGTTCGCCGCTGGGCCACTCGTACCAGCGCCAAGACGGGCCGTTTGCGCCTCCCGTGGGGTGCGAGCACCACCGTCCTGCTGCGCCCGCGCAGGCCGTTCCTGCCGGGCACCCCCCGCAGCGAGCGGTTCGCCGTCGCCGCTCTGGAGCGCTACTGGGACAAGAACCTGGGCGAGAAGGGCGACTTCGCCGACCGGTGGCGCGCGGGCGGCCCCGCAGCGATGCTCGCCGGGCTGCCCCTGGGCGAGCCCTTCCCAGACGCCGACGCGCTCCTGACTGACCCCTCGTCCTGGCTGCGTGACGACGCCCGGGCCGGCATCCTGTACCGCACCGCGATGGGCCGGCACGACGTGGGCCCCGGCTTCATGGCACACCAGCTCTCGCAGCTCACCGCCTGGGCGGAAGGCGCCCTCAAGTCCGAGCTGCGCCGTGCCCCGGACCTCGCGCTGATCGATCGGGGCACGCCCGCGAACATCCCCAAGGGCGACAAGGAGACGGTCGAAGCGGAACGATGCGCTCAGCGCCGACTGGCGACGGCCTACGCGCTGGACGCTCTCGACGGCGTGGCACGCCAGGATGGCACTCCCGTGCTGGAGACACGGCTGCTGTGGCAGTCGCCGCGGCTGCGCGACGCCGCTTTGGCTTCTCTCGCCGAGCATCTGGGCCTCAAGGGCGACGGCGGGTCCTTCACCGCACAGCAGTACGACGAGGCCACGGCCGGCGCACCGGTTGTGCACGAGTGGTCCGCTCCGGAGCTGACCGTGCGGGTCCACTGCCTGCGCCCGCTCGTCGCGCTCGGTGACCGTACCGCCGACAGCCTCCTTGCTCCCCTCGATCTGCCCACCGGCACCCACGTCAAGGACGCCCAGGTGGCCGCTGCGACAGTGGCCCGCCGTGACAGTGCCGCACAGTGGTTGGCCGCGGAACGCACCTTCGACGCGCCGGCCCTCGCCCTTGTGGAGATCGGCCGCGCCGCGTCCTATCCGAGCAGACTCCACGACCCGAAGTTCGCCATGCGACTGGGCTGCGCCAAGGCGGGCTTCGTCACACAGTTCACCACGGTGCCTGTGACAGGCGACGAGAGCGGCAAGGGCGCGGAGACAGCGTCCAGCCTGAGGCACCGCACGCTCAGTGCTTGGAACGACGGGCTACGGCAGCTCGGCGCGCGCACTCTCCCCCGGCTCGCCGAGGACGACGGACTGCCCGACGGGCTGCGATATGCCGCTCTGTGGATGGTCCGCAAGAACCGTACGACCCGGAATCGCTGGGCCGCCTACCTCCCGGTCGGCGTCATGGTCACCCCCGACCCGGCCGGCACCGGCGCGGCCCGCGTCGAAGGCTGGGACCCCGAGGCGCGCTCTGGCGCCGGCGCCTGGGTCCCCTACCCCGAACTCCTGCTTAGGCTGACCATCAAGGCTGAGGTTAAGCCCGTTCTGCCCAGCCAGCGCGGCTCACAGGAGGACGAGGCCGACATCTCGGATGCGCAGAAGGAAAGTGGGACTGAGCGTCCGAAGCGCTACCAAGAACGCGAACGGCAGCGCCGTGAGGCCGCCGAGTGGCTCCAGGGCCTGCGTGCCTCCCTGCGCACCGGGCCAACCGTCCTGTTCGCCGAGGCCCACAACGCCCGCTCGCACTGGACCTGGCTCCAGGACGGCCGGATCGAACGGGATCGCCTGCAGGACGGCCTCGCTCCTGCTCGCCGCCTCGACCCAGACCTGCGGATGGTCCGGGTCCGCGCAGGCGCCCGGAACGAGACACCGCAGTGGTGGGGGAATGCCCCGGAGGGCACCGCGAACGGCATCCAGCAGGGCTTGTGGGTGCCAGAGGATGCCGCTGAAGACGCCCGCGTGTTCTTCAGTACGACGGCCAAGCCCGTGCAGTTCAAGCACGCGGCGGTGGCCGCCGACAAGCTCTCGCCCCGGCCGATCGCCCAGGGCAAACGCAAGGGTGAACCCACCATTGACACCGGCCAGGCCGCCTGGATGCCGGGGCTGGTGGAGATCGCCGTCGTCGGTTGCCACCGGGATGACGGAGACGACCCGAAGTCCCTCGCGCTCCTCACCCATGTTCTTCGCCAGCCCTCGGACTACGACCAGGCCCTCGCCCTGCCCTTGCCGCTCCACCTGGCTGGCCTGGCGCAGGAGTACGTCCTGCCGACACCGAAGGACGACGAGGCGGAAACGGGAGACGCAGGGGCCGCGGTTCAATCCGGTGCTTCGGACGATGTGGATGACGCGCAGGACGCATCGCCGGTGGAACAGCCTGTGCCGAACTTGGAGTTGGAGGCGCTCGACGTCGACACGGAAGGGCAGCTGCAACTGTTCGAGATGTAGGTCTGGCCCGTAGTCGGTGGTGACGGGGTAGCCATCACCGATCATGGGTTCAAGCCCGGCGCCCGGACAGCCGCGCTCGCAGCAGGCCCACGGCCATGCTCACGCAGAGAAGCCGCCCTCACAGACCAGATCTTGCTGGGTAGGGTGATCCGTGTTGCCGCAGGGCTCGGCACTGAGTCAGGAGCGGGGGTGGGGACGGGTGTCGATACCCGCTCTGCAGGCCATGGAGCGCGCCCGGGCCGCCGGAGGCCGCCTCGTGGACTTCACTCAGCGGGAGAGCCGCGGCATCGGACAGGTGTGCCTGTGGGACTTGGTGGCAACCATCGGGCCGGAGCCCGAGGACCGTGATGCGGCAGCCTGGATTATCGCCGACGAGATCATGCGGGCCCGCACCGACCTGGACGACCTCGCATACCGGCTCTGGCGCGACAGTGCCCTGGCCGGCACCCCGCTGGCCGGCCCCGATCGCGCGCACGTCCTGCTCTACACCGGCCCGGTATTCGAGGCCAACGACCCCACCGGTGTTACCGGCTACGTGGGCGAGTGGCTCTGGTACCTCTCCACCCGCGACCTTCCCCCCGAGCCGGGGCGCAGCGTGGAGATCCTGGACCCGCCCTCATCGACGGTGACGGACAGCGGGCCGGATGGGCTGGTGATCCACCGAGTGCCCGGCAGCGAGCTGGGGTTCGTCTTCCGGTTGTGGGAGATGAAGAAATTCACCGCGGAAAAGACGAAGCCGAGCGACACGATCCGCAAGGCATGGCAGCAGTTGAACACCTGGGGGGCGCGGTACCTGGGCCAGATCTCGTGGGGAGGTCGGGAGCTGACCCCCGACACCCGGGAGTTCGTCGCCTCAATGGCTCGGCAATGGGTGGACGCGAAGGCGTCGGGGAACGGCGGGGTCAGCATCGCGCTCGACGCCACGTACACCCCGGACACGGCCTTCGAGCGCTCGCACCAGCACTTCACCACCCACACTCACCCGGGCGCGCTGCAGGGCGTGGTGGTGGCGATCGAGGATCTTGAAGACTTCGCGAAGGACGTGAGGAGGTACGTATGGAGCGCACTCTAGACCCGGAGCTACTCGCGTCCGCGCTCGGCGAGCACCGGGCGGGCGGGGTGCTGCCCAGCGCACAGGACCTGCTGGCGGCGATGACCGAGCTAGAGGTCGCGGCCTTCCGCGGTGAGCGGGAGATCGAGGACGAGACCCTCGCCACGGCGTGGTACTTGCACGGGCTCGCCGCGCTCGCCCCGGAGACTCCTGGCTACGACGCGGTGCGGGTGCGGCAAGCCTTCGCCACAAGCGCGCACCTGATGGACCTCGCCCTGGGCGACGAACGCCGACCCGAGGCTGAGCGGCTCCAGATCGCCTTCGCCGCCCAAGCCGGGTACCGGCGCAGCGAGCAGGACCCGAACGCCACCGCCGTCTACCGGCAGGTTCGCGCTCTCGTCGACATCACCGGTGAACTGCGCGGGCACATCGGTACCCTGGCGGTGGAGGCCGGCGTCGTCTTCCTCGGCTTCGACCGCCCGGAGCTGGGCCGGGCGGTGCGTGCGTGGCGGCGGCAGCTGCGCGGGGTGCGGGCCTTGATGCGCCGCGAGTCCCTGGCAGGGACCATGTACGGGCCCGCAGAGGCCGTCGTGGAGGCCGTTGTCCACCTCTACAGGTTCCTGGGGTTCGGCGAGGAGCGGGATCTGCTGGCGGCGCAGCGGCTGCTGCGGGACGTGATGACGCAGACGGCCGGCCGAGGCGACCGGCTGGCGCGGTGGGTTGCCGCGCACCTGTTCCAGCTGAGCGGGGAGATGGCGGCCAGCAGCCTGTACCAGCTGCTCCCCCCGGGAACTCCCCCAGAAGTGGCGCGGAGCTTTGCACTGTCGAAGCCGCCGGTGATGACGCTCTGGCCGCCGCAGCGCCAGCTCCTGAAGCTCGAGCGTGGCAACCCGCTAGACCCGGCGACGTCACGAAGTCTGATCAGCGTGCCGACCAGCGCGGGCAAGACGTTGATGGCCCAGCTGGTGATCTGCTCGCACCTGGCGCAGCGCCCTGGGCGCGTGGTGTATGTGTCCCCGATGCGCAGCCTGGGGCGGGAGATGCGCGGGACGCTACGAGGCCGGCTGCGGGTGCTCGGGCGGCGCCTGGCCGCAGAGCAACCGGAGTTCCCGCTGGGCCCTTGGACCTCCCCGGCCGAGCCGGACGGCGGGGACGTGGAGATCGTCACCCCCGAGCGGCTCATGCACATGATCCGCAACAACCCCGGCGAAGCACTGGCGGAGGTCGGGCTGGTCGTCGTCGACGAGGCCCACCACCTGGGCCAGGGGCGGCGCGGCTTCGTGCTGGAGAGCCTGCTCACGCTGCTACAGGCCCGCAGCGACATCCGACTCGTGCTGCTGTCCGCGGCAGTCGGCAACAAGGGGGACATCGCCTCGTGGCTCGACCCGCATCGCCCCGAACGAGAGGTCTACTTCACCGACACCTGGCGGGGCCCGCGCCGGATGCACGGGCTCATGTACCCGAACCTCATGGCGGAGCACGCCGAGCTGACGGAGCGACGGCCGACCGCGAAGCACGCCTCGCCGGTGCTCGCCGCCGTGCCCGTCGAGACACTCCTCGATGTCCGGCCGACCGCCTCCTCTGCCATCGCCCGGCTGACTACCGGCGAGGTAGGCACGCGGCGCTTCGCCAGCTCCGCAGGTCGGTGGAATGCGCGGACCCGCCTGCCAGGCGGGATCGCCGACTACCAGGTCTTCGCAGCTGGCGCCGCGGAACTCACCGCGAACGGCAGCGTGCTGATGGTCGTCGGCACCAGGCGGGCAGCCCGTGACGCGGCACTCGCCATCGCCGAACGCCTGCCCGAGCGGCCCGAGTCCGCGGCCCTGACCGACTACCTCGCCGACACCCTCGGCGCGGAGCACCCGCTGGTGCGCTGCACCCTGCACGGCGTCGCCTACCACCACGGCGCCCTGCCCGAAGACGTCCTCCACGCTGTCGAGGGCGCGCTGCGCCGCGACGCGCTCCTGGCGATCGCCAGCACCAGTACCCTCACCGACGGCGTCAACCTGCCCGTGCGCACCGTCATCGTCCACCACAAGGTCGACGGCGACCCGCTCACCTACGACGGCCAGCGCGCTCTGTCCCCCGCTGAACTCCTCAACGCCATCGGCCGCGCCGGGCGGGCCGGCCGGGAGAGTGAGGGGTGGATCTTCCTGACCCGCCCCTACCCGCCCCGACCTGCCGAGTTCGACTCCCTCAGCCCCGACCCGGAGCAGTTGCGCGTCGTCTCCGCACTGCTGACCGGCGAGGCCCTGGCCGAACTCGCCGCCGCCGAGGACACCCTGCGGCAGGACGCTGACGGAGTCTTCGCGCTGGCGGACGGCATCGCCGCGGACTTCGCCTCGTTCGTCTGGCTCGTCCTGCAGCTCCATGCCACCTCGCCGGCACCGCAGGGCAATCCCATCGACGCCCTGGACGCACTGTTCGCCCTGTCCCAGAGCGGCAACGGGCGGCACACCAGCCGGTGGCTCACCCTCGCGGACAGGGTCGCCACCGTCTTCGAGAACACCGACCCCACCCAGGCCGGCCGGTGGGCCGCCACCGGCACCAGCCTGGGGTCGGCCCGCTACCTCGACTGGCTCGCGAAGCAGCTGGCCGTGCTGCTCGAGCGGCACACGGTGGACGACGCCACCGGAACCACTGGGGGCGACCGGCTCGCCGAGCCGGAGGAATGGCCGCTGCAGCGCACCCTCGACTTCCTCACCGAGCACCAGGTCTTCGACCGTCTGCTCGACCACGTACCGGAGGTCACCAAGACGTGGAGCTTCAAGGACAAGGAGACGCGGGGCACTCAGATGAACGTCCCGATCGCCCCCGCGCTCCGCGAGTGGATCTCCGGCACCACGATCCCCGACCTCGCCCATTCCTGGCAGCCCGGCGTCGCTGCCGGGTGGGCGCTCGAACAGGCGGTACGCAACATCAGCACCGCCTTCGGGCACGCCCTGAGCTGGACCGTCGGCGCCCTGATCAACCTTGTCCATACCAGCCCCGCGCTCCCTCCCGGCGTACCCAGGCTCAACACACACACTGCCTGGCACATCCGCCACGGCGTCGACACCGAGCAGGCCCTGACCCTGCTCACCTCCGGCATCACCTCCCGACGCATCGCCCACCTCCTTGGCCGCGACGCCGCCCGCCTAGGGCACCGGTCGGCCGGCCTGCGGCAGTGGACCGCCCAGCACCACATCGACGGCTGGACGCAGCAGTATGGGGCGAGCGACTACGAGATCCAGGATCTCCTCGACTACGTCCGCACTCCATCCGACCCGATCAACCAACTCCTCGAGAACCGCGCCGCCACCACTCCGTTGACCCGGCTGATGGCAGGGACACCCGACGGCCCGGTCAACGTCGCACGGCCCAACGAGCGTCACCCGACCATCCGCGTCGCTCGCGACCGCCGCCGGGTGGCGACCGTGCCGGCGGACCGCCACCTCGATGTCCTTGCGATGCTCGACAGCGGCCTCGACCTCGACCACCGTCTCCACAACGGCCAACTCGTCACCACCCGGCGCACCCGGTAGCGCCTGCCCCTCTCGGAGGGAACCAGGCGCGGGCTGCGGTCAAGAGGAGGGCGATGCACCGCAGAGTCACCGACTTGCCGTCGCTCGTGGAGGCGTTGATACGGACGCACGGGGACTCCGCGCCCAGGTTCACTGACGCGACCCGCCCGGCGGGGCCGATCTCGATGATGGGTGCGGACTCTTTGGTGGCGTCCACAGCATCGCGCTGTTGGACGGGGTCATCATGCCGCTGGCGACGTGATCCGCTGGAGGCACGGCCCTCTCATCGATCGCAGCGCCCGCTGACCGTGCCGCACATGCTGGGCACGGCGCTTCCGTCGGAGGGCGGGACCCAGCAGTGTCCGAGTGCCCGACAGACATGCGGGACGGAGTCGAGTACGGACGGCTAGTGTGTGCGCAGCCGCTTGAGGAACGTCCTGACCAGGGCGTCCAACTCAGCGTCCTTGGCCGTTTCTTCCACCAGGATTCGTTCGATGTGAACGAACCCGCTGTTCCGCCAGTGTCGATCCCTGGTCCCGTCAGCCGCCAGTCGGCCGCGGTGATGGGGTCCGTCGACTTCGATAAGGCCCGCCCTGCCTTCGCGAACGACTAGGAAGTCGGGCGTCCATGTGTTGCCGACTCCTACGCGTCCCAGCGACAAAGGAAAGATGGAGATGGTGGCATCGGCGGGGAGGGCAGCCTGGGCGCGCTTAAGCGCCTCATAGACCCGTATCTCCTCGCAGGAGTCAAAAACGAATCCGTCGCGTCGCAGTTCCGGTTTCGGATCGGTGACACGCGCGGCGTGGTTCGTTGTGGTATCGGCGGTGAGCCGCCCCTGAAGAGCTGACCTCCAGTCCGCGGCCACGTCTGGCAGCGCTGGCCCGACGTAGACGGAGTGTGCTTCGACGCCGTTCCGTTCAGCGATCGGTAGGAGGGCGTCCCGGATTTGCGCAAGCAAGTCCTCAGAGAACCGGTCCATCAGCCATCCGGGAACCAGAAGGCGGGCATCCATCCAGTCGCCGAACCTGTTGCCGGGAGACCACTCGATTCCTTCCACATCCAGTAGAAGGGCTGCCGCCTGAACGTCTCCTCGCTCATGAAGGAACCAGGCACTCTGCCCGAGGATGGTCTCTTCTACAGATAGCGCTGCCTTTTCGCTTGAGACCTTGCTGACGTCTGAAGTCACCGTTCCACACTAAAACCTCGGTCTGACAGTCGAACCCCCGTTGACCAAATCGCGGCGACATCGCCGCCGTGGAGCAGATCACGACTTCCGTTCGTCGCCCATGAGCGACCCCGCACAGGGTGTCGAAGCGCTGTCTGGACGGCGGTCTGTGCCGACCCGATCGCTGAAGAGGGAAGGAGCAGGTGCTTAGACCGTGTCCTATGTGGTGAGGCGGACGAGTCGTTTGTAGCAGCAGAGGGCTGCGGCGAGGCCGAGAAACGCCAGGTAGTTGCGGGGGTGGCGTTCGTAGCGGTGGTTGAGTCTGCGGTAGCCGGTCAGCCAGGACATGGTCCGTTCGATGACCCACCTTCGGCGTCCCAGCCGTTCGCTTGACTCGATGCCCTTGCGGGCGATACGAACGCCAATGCGCCTGCCGCGTAACCATTTCCGCAGGTGGGGGATGTCGTAGGCCTTGTCGGCGTGGAGACGCTGAGGCTTGAAGTAGCGTCCCCTGTAGGGGTCGTGTCTCGTTTGGTGCCCGGTGATCATGGGCTTCAGCGCGAGGCTGTCGTGGACGTTGGCGGCCGAGAGTCCGACGAGGAGGGGCAGTCCGTTCGCGTCCGACAGAACGTGCATCTTGGAACCGGACTTGCCTCGGTCCACGGGACTCGGACCTGTGAGTTCGCCCCTTTTTTCGCCCTCACGTGGGCGGAATCGAGCACGGCGCGAGAGAGGTCCAGCAGGCCGGCGTCGTCGAGCCGGTGCAGCATCTCCTCGTGCAGCCGACCCCACACTCCCGCCCGGGACCAGATCAGGAACCGGCGATGCGCGGTCGACTTCGATATGCCGAAGCACGGTGGCAAAGCCCGCCAGGCGCACCCACTGACCAGCACATAGATGATGGCCGCGAACAGCGTTTCATCAGGCGTGTCCTGCGTCCCACCGCCCTGCGGCCGCACCCGAGACGGCGGGATCAGCGGCTCCGCGATCTCCCACAGCCCGTCCGGAACAATCCAACTCCACGTACCCCGCCCCATAACCAAGCCCAACGACCCAGCCCCACATAGGACACGGTCTTAGAAGGCACCTGCTCTGTCTCAGTGGCGGCAGCCGAGGCCGAGTACGCCTGGCGCAGGAGGAGATCGTCAGTCGCTGAGTCGACGACGTGGTGGAGTTCCGCTTCAATGTTCAGTTTTCACTGCCCCTTTCTGCCCTCTTTGGGGACCGGCCCGGCAGGTCTCCTGTGCGTGGCTTGCTGCTGTGATCAGAAACGTCCCCCGCATACGGGCGGAGACTCGAACGTGCCGTCAAGTGCTCGCAAGCCGCCTGTTGCACTCGTCACTGAGGCAGCCTCGGCGGCGGCTATGCCTGGCGGCCATAACACGGGATCGCCGGTTGGCCAAACCGGCGCTTCTCCTGATCATTGTCTGCGTTCGTTGACGGACATTGGGATCTCCTTGCCTGCGCCAGGCGATGACTGCGTGCGTGCGGGTGGGAGGGGGAAAATGCTCGTCGGTCGGGGACCAGACCTGGGGACCAGTGCATGGTGCACGCAGTGGCCTCGCAGTGTCGGTGTTGATGAAGAGCATGCAAGTGATGAAACGGCGTCCTTCAAAGACTGGACGAGACGCCGTTCTGGTGCCTGGAAGGGGTAGCGGTGTTGCGGGGTTCGAGTTGCCGAGGAGCAGAGTCGGGGGAACTTGTGGGTATCGAGCTGTCGTTGGCTGACGTTCCGCTCGGGCCGTTCGAGGGTTCGTTGGTCACCGTGTATTCGGCCAAGAGCAAGGGGGCCAATCTGCACGTGTCGAGGCAGTGCGGACAGTTGCGCACGTCCGAGGTGCGGACCGCCGACGTGCCGCTGGAGACGGCGATGTTGCGGCGGTTGTGCTCGCGATGCGCGGCATGGGGTGTCTGGGGCCGGCCGGGTACCGGACTGGGCATGTTCCTCGGGGCTCTCGGCGGAACGGGGCTGCTGTACCAGTTGCAGTCCTACGTGGAGCCGGACGAGGACGAACGCTGGACCGATCGCGAGGCACGGGAAGCCGCCGAACTCCTTCGCACTGAACAGGATGTCGACCCCGATGATGACGAGGAGGAGGCGGAAGGCGGCATATCGCGGCGGGAGGCACGTGAGGATGCAGAGGAGCTGCGCGGTCTGATCTTTGCCCACTGGCGCGGCGCGGGACGGAGCCTGCATCGGGCACAGGCCGTCCTTGTTCATTTTCCCTGGCTGGAGGAGTGGGCGAAGCCGTCACTGACGGTCAAGACGCGGTACCTGGAGACGCTTCGGTCTCAGGCGGCGCGGTTCGTAGACCCGGAGGAGCTTGTCGTGGCTGCTGCCGCAACGGCACTCCCTGTGCCCGAGCTTCCGCACGCGGATCCAGCTTTCGCGGTGCTCGGCGGCAACAGCCGGGTGTCCAGGGCACTGGTGGACCTGTGGCACCGGTGGCAGAGCGCGGCCGAGCGGCCCTGGGAAGGTCCGGGGACGCGTGCGTACCTCTCGTACGAGATCGTGCGAGGCATTCGCAGCAATCGGAAGGGCTACGACGAGGCCCGCGCCGAGGCAGCGCGCCTGATCGCCTCCTGGGACGAACAGGCCCGGACGGCAGCGACGCTGGCCGACCGGGCACACAGATGCCGGCTGACGGCGCAGATACCGGAAGCACCCGAAGCCACGCCACAACATGGGAGCCGGGACTTCCTGGACGGACTGGATACCTGGACGCTCGGTGCGCTGCTCACGTGGACCGTTGATGCCGACTGGGGCAGCGGCGTCCTCACCCTGGAAGTGCCTGATCTCGTCGCCGAACGGCTGCTGAGCCCGGTGAGCAGCCTTCCGTGCAGTCCAGCCGCCGTGGCGGCGGATCTGCCCGAACCTGACCGCAGTCCGCAAAGACGGCCGGGCATCGTCCGCCCGGGTGTCTTCGATGACACCCCGGTCTTCGACCGGCGCCCGGTTACCCTCGATCACATCCGTGCCCTGCGCACACTCGGGCCAGGTGCCGACGAGCTTTACCTCGTCTTCTCGGCGAGCGGGGGAGCGGAAGTACTGCCTCTGGACACCATCGAGCAGCGGCTGGCCAACGGGTGGCTGGGCGTCCTCATCGCAGGGGCCCGTGACCTGCCCGGAAGCGTACTGGGCCTGCAGGAGCTGGAACAGAGTCCCGAGCCGGAGGCGCGTGAGGCCCGGCTGCCCGGTCGCGGCCAGGGCGTCCACGATGCGAATTTCGGCGAAGGACTGGGTCTTGCCGAGGGCACACGCCGGACCCTTCGCCAGACTTATGGCACCGAAGACCGGGATCTGAATCTTCGCCTGCTGGCCCTGGCGCGCGGCGCGCACGACCTGCGAAGCCTGGACGCCGGACGGCCTGGCGGGCTGCCGGTGGCCGTATGGCACGGCCTGCTCACCGAGGACCGCCTCAGCCTCGCGCCTTTCCGGCAGCCCGGCAGCGACCGTTGGCGAAGCGGCAGCGGCCTCCCTCTGGGGCCCTTGGCCGCAGTCCAGCTCTACACCACCAACGCCAGCCCTCTGATCGAGGGCAAGGGCCACTCGCCGCTGTGCCGGCACGCCCACGAACGTGCGGTCGTGGCCGGCGACGACCTCCTCACGGTCGCCGACCTCATGGCGCGCACCGACTTCGACTGGTGCAGCAAGTGCGGCGGCTACGCCATGCGCAGGCTCAGCGACACCCAACTGTCCTACTACCGTGCAGCTCACCAACTGCACGGTATGAAAGGGCGACTCGACGGCGGGAGCGGAATTCCCGACACCGAGATCTCCACGGTGATCGCTCGCCTGGACGAACTGGCAGCCTGGCACGCGGATGATGAAGCAGAGTGGTGTGGCAGTGATTCTTGGCAATGGCAGGACACCATCCGCGAGCTCAGGCGGCGAGTCGCGAGTTCTCACGCCGTGACCGTCCTTGGTGAACCCGCCTCCTGACCAGGCGGCGGTCCTCGGACGTGCGTCGCGGATGCCCCGTCGGCGATGACACAAGCGTCTCCTCCAACTGGGCCGAAAGCTCGGCGAGGTTGACCTGGGGACCAGATCTGGGGACCAGTGGTCGGTGCTTGGATCTGCCTTTCGGCGGTGGCGGTGGCGGAGACCAGAGGGAAGAGGAATGCGCCCCAGCGGCCGACCTCCTGACCGACAGCAGCCCTTGGGCCCCCTCGTCCGGGTGGGCGCCCTTCTTCGCTGGAGGTCGCCGATCCGCTCCTCATGAAATTGAGCCGTCGTCGAGAGGCTTACGGAGTGCAGGTGCCTGAGCCGATGAACTGGCGTGTTCCGGTGTAGGGGTCGAAGACGGCGACTGCCCAGTGGGTGTAGTTCCAGGTTCTGTTGCTCTTGAACTCGGCGGTGAGTTTGCCGCAGAGGGCCTTCTCGGTGGCGCCTGTGAGGTTGGACTGCGAAGCGCGGCTGGCGAATCGGCTGTTGAGGTCGTCGGTCCATACGTACGCCGCGTTTTCGACAGGGTCGAAGCCGAGGTTGATGCCGTCGTTGACGGTGAGGGCGTCCTCGTTCGTCGTGGTGGTGTCGGTGTTCCAGGTGTTAACGATGGCTTTGACCGTGGCGTCGGCGATGCGGATCTCCGCCTTGTCGCTGCTGGGAATCTCAGCCGTGGCCATGCCGGATTCGTCTCCGTACCACTGGCCGGCTACCTCTGTGAAGCATCCAGTGGTGGCCTCTCCGAAACCGATGGCTGCTGCATCGAGGTCTCCGTCGGATGTCTTCCAGTGGATGGAGAAGCGGCCGTAGGGCCAGGTGCTCGGATCCTTCTTGAGGTGGTGCGCCAGGGTGGAGCAGGCCGCCATCTCCGCGGCCCTACGGAACACGTCCTGATAGGTGTCGGGCAATTGCGGCACTGGCCCACCGGTCACCATGACCGTCTGGGCCCGCTGGTTGAATGTGATGGTGGGTTTCATGAAGCCCATGTCCTTGGTCGCCAGCATGGACGTCATCCGGTCACGGATCGCCGTATCGGCGCCCCGCTCCTCGGTGGTGTTGGCGGTAGTGCTCGATCTCCACTCGTCGGCAGATGGCTGGGTCTCGTCAGCGGCACGGGTGTAGGCAGGGTTGGGCACCCCAGCTAGGGGATCCGTCGGGATCCTGATCGTGCGTGGATCGACCGCAGGCGCGGTGACGGTTTCGCCGGGGGCGCCGGAAGCCGTGCCTGCGGAAGCGGGGAGCGCGGTGGGTCTCTGCGAGGAGGGCGCCGAATTGGGGTTGCGCCCGGACGTGATGGCTGCGTCCGCCCGGTCACCCTTGCTGTAGAGGGTGACGATGCCGCCTGTGATGGCAGCGCCGACTGCCACCGTTGCGACGGCGGTGATGAGCGCGCGCCTACGGATGGGAGCAGCGGTCAAGTGCCAGGCGGGATCTTCCACGCTGGGCAGGTTCCACTCGGCGGTGAGGCAGTCGCTGACGCGTGTGGGCTCCGCCCCGGCGTCGGCGCCGAGGACCTGGGTCACCTGGTCGGCCAGCAGCCGTGCGCATTCCTCTGCCGCCGCGTCGGCGATGATGCGCTCGGCAGGGTTCTTTGCCAGCGCCTTCGTGAGGGGCCCGCGGAGTTCGTCGGGGAGGCCGTCGAGATCGGGTTCCTCGGACATGACCCGGTAGGCGATGACGTCAGGAGCTCCAGTGCCGAAGGGCAAGCGTCCCGTGGCGGCGTAGGCGACCAGCGCGCCCCAGGCGAACATGTCGCCTTCGGGGCCGGCGGTACCTGTTCGGCACTGCTCGGGGCTGATCCAACCGGGGGTGCCGGTCACGACACCGTTCCGGGTTACCGAGGTGCCGTCAGCGGCATGAGCGATGCCGAAGTCCAGGACGCGGGGGCCGGCCGGGGTGAGGATGACGTTCTGCGGTTTCACGTCTCGGTGGACGACGCCGGCAGTGTGGATGGCGGCGAGGGCCTGGGCGGTACCGGTGGCGAAGGCGTAGAGGGTGCCGCCGGTGAGCGCGCCGTGGGTGGCGAGATGCTGATCGAGGGTGAGCCCTGGGGCGTAGGCGGTGGCCAGCCAGGGGTTCTCGGCATCCGGGTCTGCTGCGAGAAGAGGTATGAGGCACGGCCCCTGCACTCGGGCTGACAGCTGGACCTCTCGGCGGAAGCGGGCCCGGAACTCAGGGTCCTCGGCCTGCGCGGGGTGAATCACCTTCACCGCGACACGCAGGCCGGCCGGATCGAGACCGGCGTGAACGGTACCCATGCCGCCCGCGCCGAGACGGCCGACGATCCGGTAGGGGCCGACCTGCTTCGGGTCACCAGAGCGGGCAGGCTGGACCCGCGTCTCTGCGCGAGCGATGCTCACAGGGTGTTCGTTCCTCTTCTGCGATGGAGCGCCATGAGACTGGACGCACGCCCGTGAACGGAGCCCCAGCCTTGGGAACGGGATCGTATCGGCAGACTGCCGCAGCGGGTCGGGCAGTTCGCAGCTTCGTTGTCGCGAGGACGCTCCACGGAGTGGCCTGGCGGCAGAGCTATGACATGCGGGTGGGGACCAGTTGGGGACCACACGGTACGCGCGATGGCGCACGGCGGAGCCTCGGACGCGCAAATCGCATCCAGATTAAGTCCGTTATATCCAGAAAATACCTCCGACCCTCACTCCTGGGGGTCAAGGGGTCGCAGGTTCAAATCCTGTCGTCCCGACGGTGCGAAGGGTCTTCGCAGGTGAAAGCCTGTGAGGGCCCTTCTTCGTATGCCCGTGTGCCCGGCTGCCCGTGTCCGTCCGTCCGGCGCTGTGTCCGCCCGTGCCGCCGCCCGCACCCCGGTGCCGTGCGGCGGCACGTTCCGGCGAGGACACCTCGCCGGAACGCGACGCCGCAGGCGCGGCTCCCCGCTACCCCGCCGCCGTCCCGAGCAGCGCGCCGACGCTGCCGCGCGCCGCCCGGCGCGCGGCCGCCTCCACCGGGTCGAGTACGGGGACCGCCGCCAGCAGGGACTTGGTGTACGGGTCCCGGGGCGCGTCGTACACCCGGTCCGACGGGCCCTCCTCCACGACGACCCCCCGGCGCATGACCGCCACCCGGTCGCTCGCCTGCCGTACCACCGCCAGGTCGTGGGCGATCAGCACCAGGGCCAGTCCGAGGTCCCGCTGGAGCTGTGCCAGCAGGTCGAGGACCTGCGCCCGGGTGGTGACGTCGAGCGCGGAGACCGGCTCGTCGCACACGATGAGCCGGGGCCCGGGGGCCAGCGCGCGGGCGATGCCGACACGCTGGCGCTGCCCGCCGCTGAACTCGTGCGGATAGCGGTGGTACCACCGCGGATCGAGCCCCACCCGCTCCAGCAGCTCCCGCACCCGACGGGTGATCTCCGCGTCGGTGAGCGCTCCGGCGGCGCGCAGCGGGTCGGCCACGGACTCGCCGACGCTGCGGCGCGGGTTCAGCGAGGACACCGGGTCCTGGAACACCATCTGCAGGTCACTGCGGATGCCGGTGAGTTCGCGCCCCTGGTGGCGCACGGAACCGCCGCTCGGCTCCAGCAGCCGGACCAGCATCCGCCCCAGCGTGGTCTTGCCGCTGCCGGACTCGCCCACGATGCCGAGGGTCTCGCCCTGCGCCACGGACAGCGACACCCCGTCGACGGCGACCGTACGGTTCTTCCCGCGCCCGAACTCCCGCCGCACCCCCACGGCTTCCAGCAGGAGGTCGCCGCCGGAGGCCGGGGCGGAGGCAGGGACCGCGCCCGCGGTCGCGACCGGTGTCCTCGGGGTCTCCACCCGGGGCACGGCGGCGAGGAGTTCACGCGTGTACGCCTCGCGCGGGGCGGCGAGCACGGTGCCGACCGGGCCGTGCTCCACGGCACGCCCGTTCCGCATGACGAGCATGTCGTCGACGTTGCCCGCCACCACGCCCAGGTCGTGCGAGACGAGCACGAGGCCCATGCCGGTCTCCGTGCGCAGTTCGTGCAGCAGGTCCAGGATCTGCGCCTGGACCGTCACGTCCAGGGCCGTGGTCGGCTCGTCGGCCACCAGGACCCGGGGCTCGCAGGCGAGCGCCATCGCGATGAGGGCCCGCTGCCGCATGCCGCCGCTGAACTCGTGCGGCCGGGACCGGGAGCGCCGGGCCGCGTCGGGGATGCCCACGCGGTCCAGCACGGTCACCGCGTGGCGGCGGGCCTCGCGCCGGGAGACGTGCGGCGCGTGCGTCCGGTGGACCTCGGCGATCTGGTCGCCGATGGCCATGTAGGGGTCGAGGGAGGACAGCGGGTCCTGGAACACCATGGCGGCGGTGCCGCCCCTCAGGCGCCTCAACTCCCGCACGGAGGCGGCCTGCACGTCGATCCCGTCGACCTCCACGGAGCCGCTCACGCGTGCGCCCGTACCGTGGTGGAGTCCCAGCAGCGCGGCCGCGACCGTGCTCTTCCCGGAGCCGGACTCGCCCACGATGCCGAGTGCCTGTCCCGCGGAGAGCCGGAAGGAGAGTCCGTCGACCGCCCGGACGGACTCGTCGCCCGCGGGGAAGTCGACGGTCAGCCCCCGGACGTCGATCAGCGCCCCGGCGGCCCGATCCCCAGTCGGGCCGGTCGCCGTATCCGCCACCGGCACGGGCGCCGAGTCGGGCGTCGGGCCGTTCGGCTGCGGGGTCATGACAGGACCACCCTTCGGTCGGCCAGCGCGTAGAGGACGTCTGCGACGGCGTTGGCGACGACCACGGCCGTC
This sequence comes from Streptomyces fructofermentans, assembly GCF_014651055.1. GTDB lineage: Bacteria > Actinomycetota > Actinomycetes > Streptomycetales > Streptomycetaceae > Streptomyces > Streptomyces fructofermentans. Next base: position 90,543 of record NZ_BMWD01000002.1, on the reverse strand, counting down.
CCGATGACGAGGACCACACCGACGACCACGGGCAGGTCTACGGAGCGGACACTGTCGATGAGGAGCCGGCCGAGCCCGGGGATGCCGAACAACTGCTCGGTCAGCATCGCGCCGCCCATCATCGAGCCGAGGTCGATCGCGCTCAGGGCGATCACCGGGGGCAGCGCCCCGCGCAGCGCGTGCCGGGTGACGACGGCGCGCTCACTCACCCCGTACGCGCGGAACGTGCGGATGTGGTCCTCGGCCAGCACCTCCAGGGTGGAGGACCGCGTGAGCCGGGCGTACTTCGCGCTCTCGAAGAGTCCCAGCGTCAGCCAGGGCAGGAGCATGTTCCACGCCCACTGCTCGGCGTCCTGGGTCAGCGGCACGTACGACGGGAACGGCAGCCACTGGAGGTACGCGCAGACGGCCATCATCAGCAGCAGGCCCAGGATGAAGACCGGGGTGCCGGTCCCGGCCAGGGTGAGGACGGTCAGCACGCGCTCGGTCGCCCCGCCGCGGCGCAGCGCGGACAGCAGCCCCGTACCGACACCGAGCGTCAGCCACACGACCATCGCGCCGAAGGCGAGCGAGGCGGTGGCCGGGAGTCCCGCGAGGATGAGCGTGGTGACCTGCTGGTCGTTCTGGCGGGACAGGCCGAGGCACGGGGCGGCGCAGTGCTGCACCGAGGTGCCCGACGAGTAGTCGCGGCCCGCGAACAGGCCCTGGAGGAAGTGCAGGTACTGGGCGTGGGCGGACTCGTCCAGTCCCAGCTGCCCGCGCACCTGGGCCACCTGGGCCGGGCTGCAGCGCTCGCCGCACGCGAGCTGGGCCGGATCGCCCGGCACGAGGTAGAAGAGCGCGTACAGGACGGTGGCCAGCACGAGCAGGACCAGCGCGGCCCCCAGCAGGCGCTTCGCCACGAAGGGCACGCCCCGGAAACGGTCAGCCACGGGTCTTCTCCTTGCGGGTGCCGACCCGGAGGCGGCCGGCCTCCCGCGGGTCGAGCGCCGTACGCACCGCGTCGCCCAGGACCGTGAAGGCCAGGACGGTGACGAACAGCAGGGCGGAGGGCAGCAGGACGTAGAGCGGGTCGGCGCGGAACCACGTGGTCGCCGTCGACAGCATCTGGCCCCACGAAGGGGTGGGCGGCCGTACGCCGATGCCGAGGAACGACAGCGACGCCTCCAGCACGATGTTGGACGGCAGGAGGACGGCCGCGTAGGTGATGACGGGTGCGGCCAGCGACGGCAGCAGCTCCCGGCGGACGACCCGCACGGGTCGCGAGCCGCCCAGCCGGGCCGCGGCGACGAAGTCGAGGCCGCGCAGCGTCAGGGCCTGGGCCCTCACGACACGCGAGGTGCCGCCCCAGTTGAGGCTGCCCATGACCAGGACGAGCAGCAGCGGGCGGGGAAAGTCGTCGGACACCACGGTGGTCAGCGCGATGGCGAGGACCAGCATCGGCAGCGCCACCATCACATCGGTGACGCGGCTGAGGACCTGGTCCGCCCACCGGCTGCCGAGGGCCGCGGCGAGCCCCACGGCCACACCGATCGCCACCTGGAGCACCGTCGCGCCCGCCGCCACGAGCAGTGACACCCGGGCGCCGTGGACCAGCCGGGCGAACAGGTCCCGCCCGGTGCCCGGTTCGACGCCGAGCCAGTGCTCACCGCTCATCCCGCCGAAGGACCCCTGGGGCGCGCCGCCGCTCGCGGAGTCGACGAGTTCGTCGTGGTAGGTGTACGGGTCCTGGCCGCTGAGCGCCGTGAGCAGCGGCGCGGCGAGCGCGGCGAGGAGCAGCACGGCGAGCACCGCGCCCGACACGACCGCCGAGGGGCGCCCGCGCAGCCTCCGCCACACCCCGCGGGCCCCCGCCGCCGGCCCCGGGGCGGGCGGCGCGCCCGCACCCGGGGTCAACACGTCCTGCACGGTCATTACTTGACCGCCACCTGCGAGATGTCCAGGACGCCCGTCCAGTCGCTGATGACGACGTTCCTGATGTTCTTGCCGACGAGCCGCTGGTACACCGGGTGGTAGAGCGGCACGGTGAGGGCCTGCTCGCCGATCCTGCTGTCCAGGGCGCCCCAGCGCTTCGCCGCCGCGTCCAGGTCGGTGAGTCCGCTGATCTCGTCGAACTCCTTGTTGACCGCCGGGTCGTCCAGCTTCGCGTTGTTGAAGTTGGCGCCGTCCTTCACGATCTGCCGGCCGTCGAAGATCGGCGCGAGGAACGGGTAGCCCGCGGGCCAGTCGGCGCCCCAGCGGGTGATGAAGAGCCCGGGGCTGCCGTCGGCGTCCCAGCGCTTCTCGTTGTACGCGTTGCCCTCCAGGCCCTTGAGCTTCACCGTGATCCCGGCCTTGGCCAGGGACTGCTGGATCGCCGAGGCGACCTTGGGCCCCATCTCGCCCTCCTCGGTGGAGTGCGTGAGCGTGATGGTGAGCCCGTTCTTGTAGCCGGCCTTCTTCAGCGCCTCCCGGGCCTTCTCCGGATTTCCGTTCTTCCCCGCGGGGAAGTGGTCGTACGGCGTGTATCCGAAGGCCTTCTGGTCGGGGAGGAACGTGGTGGCGGGCTCGGCGAGCGAGGAGCCGCCCACGGCGTTGATGACGCTGCTGCGGCCGATCGCGTACGAGATCGCCTGCCGCACCCCGGGCTTGTCGAAGGGCTTCACGTCCGGGTTGAACGCCAGGTAGTTGGTGTAGCCGAAGTGGCCGACGCCGACACGTGCCTTGAGCGACTTGTCCTGCCCGATCTGGGCCAGTTCGGCGGGGCCGAGGTTGGTGTCCGTGGTGACGGCGTTCGCGTCGTCGCCCGAACTGGTCGACAGGCGCTGGTTGATGACCGCCGAGTCGAGTCCGGAGCGCACGTCGACGGTGTCGGGGTAGGCCTTGCGCTGGTCGTCGAGCTTCTCGGACCAGTGCGGGTTGCGCTCCAGTTGGAGCCGCTCGCCGTCATTGGTGTTCCTGACGACCTTGTAGGGGCCGGAGGAGACGGGGTGCTCCTCGTACTTGGTGCCGGTGTCCTGGGCCCGGGGAACGGGTGTGAACTGCGTCTGGGTCGCCAGGTAGGGGAAGTCGCCGACGGACTTCTTCAGCCGGAAGACGATGGTCCGCTGGTCCGGGGTCTCTATGGAGTCGAGCGTCTTCTTGCCCTTGCCGGACTTGTAGGGGCCCTGATAGCTGTCGCCGCCTATCAGCCAGTCGCGCAAGTACGGCGCCCCGCCTGACAGTTCGGCGGCGAAGGAGCGCTCGACGCCGTACTTGACGTCGGCCGAGGTGATGGGGGAGCCGTCCTCGAACTTCAGCCCCTTCTTCAGCGTGTACGTCCACACCGTGGCGTTCTCGCTGGGGGTGCCGAGGTCCGTGGCCAGGTCGGGCACGACCTCGGTGCCCGCCTCGCCGGCCTCCCGGTTGCGGGTGGTGAGTGTGCGGAAGACCAGCGAGGGGACGTTGCCGCCGCCTGAGGTGTAGAGGCGGGCGGGGTCGAAGTCCGACTGGGTGTCGGAGTTGAGCACGGTCAGCTTGCCGCCCTTGGCGGGCTTCGCGTCGCCGGCCGCGGGCTTCGCGTCGCCGTCCTGTGGTCCGGAGCAGGCGGCGAGCCCTCCGAGGAGCACCAGGGCGACGGTGGTCACGGCGGCGCGCTGGAACAGCAGTCTGCGGTCACGCATGGGGGATGGGTGCCTTTCGGGGCGGGTGAGTGCCGTCGGAAGGCAGGAGGCAACAGCTGGCTGCGGGCGCTGGATCGCGCGGAACCGCACCGACGACACGGGGAGTGTGGTGCCGGAGTGGGCTCGTGGTGATGTCGACGGGAGGCGCGCGGCGCCTCTTCGAGCCCGTGGCTCAGCGACAGTCGATGTCGGAGACCGCGTGCGCGAGCACACCGATGAGCACCAGGCGGAAGCCGGTGCTTTCGGAGACGCGGTGGGTCGACATGGGGAGAAGACTGATCGATTGCGCGCCGCGGTTCAACACGGTGTCACCATGCGAGACAAGTCGTCCCGCATGTCGGACACGTAACTGGCTGCCGCCCCGCGTGCGGGCGGCCGGCGGACCCCGCGTGGCCCCTGCGGACCTCGCGCTGCCCCGCACGGACCCCGCGTCGGACGTGCGCGGCCCGGGGGAGCCGGGAGCGGGCCAACGCCGCGCGGGGGCCGCCGCGGACACCCGTGCCCGGGAATCCGCGAACGGGCCCGCCACGCGGGGGCGGCCGCCCCGGTGGCCCGCCGCTTACGGCGTCGGGTCGGCGTCCCTGAACGCGGGCTGCCTGGCGAGGCGTTGCGCGTACTCCTGGAGCCGGGGGTACGCGGACAGGGCACCCGGCTCCAGGCGGCCGAGCGCCACCCAGAGGTCCACGTCCGCCGCGGTGAGGACGCCCCCCAACGCGTAGGGGCCCGGCAGGTGCGGACCCGGGACGTGCGGACCCCCTGCGGAGGGGCATGGGATGACGGGGGCCGTCGAGCCCGCGGCCGACGCCTCCTCCCGCGGGGCGAACCGGACCTCCAGCAGCGCCAGCGCGGCCTCGCGTGCCTCCGGCCGGGCGGCGGGAGCCAGGTCCCGGTCCAGGAGTTCGCGCAGGGCGTCGATCCCGGCCGCAAGGGCCGGCGGGCGCAGCACGGGCGGACAGGCGCCGTCCTCGGCGGGCAGGGCCGCGAGGTCGCGCAGGATGTCGGGCGTGTGGTTGCTGACGACGCGTCCGGTCCACCGGTCGCACAACGCCGGTGCGGTCAGCGGGCCCTCGTAGTGGTGCCAGGTGGCCTCGTACGCCCCGCGGAGGGAGGCGAGGGCGTCGGGCGAGCCGCCGGAGCGCGCCAGGACCGTGGTGGTGAGAGAGGTGCGCAGACCGAGCAGGTCCAGGGTGATGCGCACGCGCAGTGAGCGCGGACACCCCTCGCGCAGAAACAGCCGGTAGCGGTGCGGCGCAGGGTAGAAGCCGCCGGCGAGGCCGACGCCGATGCGGTCGCGGAAGGGGTGCGGACGGGTGGCGGGCCGGGCGGCGGACGTGCTGTGGGTGCCGGTGCTCGGGGCGCGGGAAACTGTCTCGTGCATGACTCTCCAGAGGGCAACGCGGAAGCCCTGGCCGCCTTGTGGGCGCCAGTGGCGGAACGGAGTGACAGCGCTGGCGTGCGGGTCCGGATCGGGCGGACGCGCAGCGGACTAGTAGGCGCTGGAGACACGCAGCAGGTCGATGTGCAGGCGCCTGGTGAGACCGTTCCTCGGCATGTTCACCTGCTCCACGGTCGGGGCCCGCGCGTCGCGGGACCACGCTTGTCCCACCGCTGCGGCGGAACCCGGTCGTCACCCGGGGCACCCCGTCGCGGTGGAAGGGTTGCCTGCCAGCGGGCCGGGGCCGACTACCGCACGCACGGGTGCAACCCGTACGGGAGGCGCTGACAATCGTGACCGTCCCCGCAAGTGTCGGTGCGCTCAGTGAGGGCGTCAAGAAGGCGAGACGCCGTCTCACCAGTTGGTCGGGATGACACCGCGGGCCGAGTCCGCGTTTCCCGGAGCCCGCAGGCCGGAAGAAATGACACAGCCGTACCGTTGTGCTCCTTGACGGTCCGTCGGCACCGGGCACCGCCGCGCGAGCGCGGTCCGGCCCGGACGAGCAGGACGCGGGACAGGAGGGTGGAGGTGGCGCACATGGGACCGTTCGCCGCGCCCCGCCGCGTCCCCGAGCTCGTACCGCCCCCTCGCGTACGCCTCTACTCCAGGCAGCACATCGATCTGCTGCGCGTCGCCGGCGCGCTCTGTCGTTCCTGACCCGTACCTTCGCGGCCGCTCCCGCCACCACGGGGCCGGTCCTCCCGCACGGTCGATCAGGAAGGCGCACGTCCCGTGTCATCGACTCCCTCCGCCCTGCCCCCGGACGACTCCGATCCCGCCGCCCCCTCGGGCCGGCCCGCCGCACTGCACCTCGCCGTGGCGCTCGACGGCGCGGGCTGGCACCCGGCCGCCTGGCGCGAACCGGTGTCCCGGCCCCGCGAACTGCTCACCGCCGGCTACTGGGCCGACCTCGTGACCGAGGCGGAACGCGGCCTCCTCGACTTCGTCACCATCGAGGACTCGCTCGGCCTCCAGTCCTCCCACCCCACCGAGCCCGACGACCGCACGGACCAGGTCCGCGGGCGCCTCGACGCCGTACTCGTCGCCGCCCGCGTCGCGCCGCTCACCAGCCGCATAGGCCTCGTCCCGACCGTGGTGACCACCCACACGGAGCCCTTCCACCTGTCCAAGGCCATCGCCACGCTCGACTACGTGAGCACCGGACGCGCGGGAGTGCGCGTCCAGGTGTCGGCGCGTCAGAACGAGGCGGCCCACTTCGGACGGCGCACGATCCCCCGCTTCGGCCCCGAGGACCTGGAGAGCCGCGCCGTGCGGGAGGTGGTCCTCGACCTGTTCGACGAGGCCGCCGACTACGTCGAGGTGCTGCGGCGCCTGTGGGACAGCTGGGAGGACGACGCGGAGATCAGGGACGCGGCCACCGGCCGCTTCGTCGACCGCGGCAAACTGCACCACATCGACTTCGAGGGCCGGCACTTCGGCGTCAAGGGCCCCTCCATCACGCCCCGGCCGCCGCAGGGGCAGCCGCCCGTGAGCGCGCTCGCCCACGAGGGGGCCGCCGGAGCGCCCTTCCGGCTCCTGGGCCGCTCGGCCGACATCGGATACGTCACCCCGCACGACAGCGCCGGGGCGGCCTCGATCGTCGCCGCGGTCCGCGCCGCGCGGGCCGAGGCAGGACGGGCGGACCAGCCCCTGCGCCTCTTCGGCGACCTGGTGGTCTTCCTGGACGAGGCCCCCGGCGCCGCCGCCGCCCGCAGGGACCGGCTCGACGGCCTCGCCGGCCGCCCCTACCGCAGCGACGCACGGATCTTCACCGGCACGTCGGCCCAACTGGCCGACCTGCTCCAGGAACTGGGCGGCTCGGGGCTCACCGGGTTCCGGCTCCGCCCTGCCGTCGTGGGACACGACCTGCCGGCCATCACCCGCGGACTGGTGCCCGAACTCCAGCGCCGCGGCGTCTTCCGGCGCTCGTACGAGGCCGACACCCTGCGCGGGCTGCTCGGCCTCGCCCGCCCCGCCAGCCGCTACGCGACCGCCTGAGCCGGAAGGACCCGACACCATGAGCAAGCCGCTCAAGCAGATCCACCTCGCGGCCCACTTCCCCGGCGTCAACAACACCACGGTGTGGAGCGACCCCGAGGCCGGCAGCCACATCGAGTTCAGCTCCTTCGCGCACTTCGCGCGGACCGCCGAACGCGCCAGGTTCGACTTCCTGTTCCTCGCGGAGGGACTGCGCCTGCGCGAACAGGGCGGCCAGATCTACGACTTGGACGTCGTAGGCCGGCCGGACACCTTCACCGTGCTGAGCGCCCTCGCCGCCGTGACCGAGCACCTCGGACTGACCGGCACCATCAACTCCACCTTCAACGAGCCCTACGAGGTGGCCCGCCAGTTCGCCGCCCTCGACCACCTGTCGGGCGGGCGCGCCGCCTGGAACGTCGTCACCTCCTGGGACGCCTTCACCGGCGAGAACTTCCGCCGCGGCGGCTTCCTCCCCCAGGAGGAGCGGTACTCACGGGCGAAGGAGTTCCTGGCCACCGCGAACGAGCTCTTCGACTCCTGGCGCGGCGACGAGATCCTGGCCGACCAGGAGTCCGGGGTGTTCCTGGGCGACGCGAAGGCCGGGGCGTTCACCCACCGGGGCCGGCACTTCGACATCGAGGGCCGGTTCGACGTGCCGCGATCCCCGCAGGGCCGACCGGTGATCTTCCAGGCCGGGGACTCCGAGGAGGGCCGCGAGTTCGCGGCGCAGGCCGCCGACGCCATCTTCAGCCGGTACGCCGCACGCGCGGAGGGCCAGGAGTTCTACCAGGACGTCAAGGGCCGCCTCGCCCGACACGGCCGTACGCCCGACCAGTTGCTCATCCTGCCCGCCGCGACCTTCGTCCTCGGGGACACGGACGCCGACGCGCAGGAGGCGGCCCGCGTGGTGCGCAGGCAGCAGGTGAGCGGCGCGACGGCCATCAAGCACCTGGAGTTCGTCTGGAACCGCGACCTGTCCGCGTACGACCCGGACGGCCCGCTGCCGGACATCGACCCGGACCCCGGTGAGCACACCGTGTCCCGCGGCCGGGCCCAGGTCCGGATGTACCGCGACCCGCTCGCCACCGCCCGGGAGTGGCGCGAACTCGCGGCCGCGCGAGGGTGGTCCATCCGCGACCTGGTCATCGAGACCGGCAACCGGCAGTCCTTCGTCGGCTCGCCGGGGACGGTCGCCCGCACGATCGACGACTTCGTGCAGTCCGACGCCGCCGACGGCTTCATCCTCGTCCCGCACATCACGCCGGGCGGCCTCGACGCGTTCGCCGACAAGGTGGTCCCCCTGCTCCAGGAGGGCGGGGTGTACCGCACCGAGTACGAGGGGACGACCCTGCGCGACCACCTCGGGCTCGCCCACCCGGACGCGGACGCACGCGACCGGCTCGCCGCGTCGTGACCCGCACGCCCGCGCGACCGCCCGGGGGCCGAGCCCCGGGGCTGCCGCGCGGGCGTCCCGGACGATCCGGCTCGGCCCCGGTGCCGGGCGGCCGGGGCACCGGACGGCTCTGTCCGCGGTCGAGGAGTTCGGCCTGATCGAGGCTCGTACGAACTGCCGGAGGTGGAGTGGCGGCGGTGGCCCCGGCGGCCCGCGCGGTGACCCCGCGTCCTCGAGGGCGAGCCGCCGGTCGACGGCCGCCCCGGGGCCGGGCACCCGGGGGTGGGCCCGCCCCCGCTTGATGCACCCGCCGACTGGGATGATCCTTGTACATATGGTGACTTTGCCGCGCGACGCCGGGCGAAGGGCCACGGCGGCTGACGCCATGGTGGCCGTCGACGCGCGCGGCGTCGTCACGGGCTGGAGCGACGGCGCCCGCGTGCTCACGGGCCGCACCGCGGACCAGGTCATGGACCGGCCGGCCGCGGAACTGCTGGACGGGGACCCCGCCCGGGCCTGGCGGGCCCTGCTCCGGGACGGGGGCGCGACGCTGGCCGTGCGGTGCCGCGACGGACGGCGTACGGAACTGGCGGCGCGGCTGTGCCCCCTGCGCGCCGGCCGCGGACGGGCGAGGGCGTACGTGGTCACCGCCGTGCCCGGCGTGCCCGGCGTGCCCGACGATGGCCCTTCCGACCGCGAAGACCTCGGCGACCTCGGCGAGCGGGCCTTCCGGCAGGCGTCGATGCCGATGTCCGTGTTGGACCCCGGGCAGCGCTACCTGATGACGAACGACGCGGCGTGCCGGGTGATGGGCGTCCCGGAGGCGGAGCTGCGGGGCCGGCACTTCGCCGACACCGTGGAGGACGCCGAGCACAGCCGCGGCTTCCTGGAGCATGTGCGCAAGGTCGCCGACACCGGCATGCCGGTCCACTACGAGAGCTGGACCCGGGCGCCGTCCGGCACCAGGACGCACGCCTGGAACACCGAGATGTGGCCGGTCAGAGGCCCTTCGGGAGACCTTCTCGGCGTCGCGCTCGCCGCGTTCGACAGCAGCGAGCAGCACGGTGCGCGCAAACGGCTGGCCGTCCTGAACGACGCCGCCACCCGCATCGGCTCGAAGCTCGACGTGATCCACACCGCCCGGGAGCTGGCCGAGCTGGCCGTGCCCGGGCTCGGTGACTTCGTCAGCGTCGACCTGCTGGACTCCGTGCTGCGCGGGGAGGAGCCCTGCGTGGGCCCGGTGGGCACCGATGTGGAGCTGCGGCGCGTCGCCCACCACTCCCGGACCGACTGGTCCCCGGGCACGGCCGTCGACCTGGGCGAGGCGGACGTCCACCCGGCCTTCTCCCCGCCCGCCAGGGCGCTGGCCACCGGCGGCGCGGTGCTCGCCCGCAGCGGCGACCGCGACGTCGACGCCTGGCTGAGACGCTCCGGCGCGGAGGCCGCCGCCGACCCGGCGGGGGATTCCGGCGAGTTCTCGCTGATGGCGGTTCCCCTGGTGGCACGCGGCACGACCCTCGGTGTCGCCGTCTTCGTACGGCCGCTCAGCGCGAGCAGCCCCGACCCGCTCGACAGCGACGACCTCTCCCTGGCACAGGAACTCACCAGCCGCGCGGCCGTCTGCGTGGACAACGCCCGCCGCTTCAGCCGGGAGCGCGCGACCGCCCTGGCCCTGCAGCGCAGCCTCCTGCCGCAGGAGATGGCGGGGCAGGTGGCGGTCGAGTTCGCCTCCCGCTACCTGCCGGCGGCCTCGCGGGCGGGCGTCGGCGGCGACTGGTTCGACGTGATCCCGCTGTCCGGCACCCGGGTGGCGCTCGTCGTCGGCGACGTCGTCGGGCACGGCATCCACGCCTCCGTCACCATGGGCCGGCTGCGTACGGCGGTCTGGACCCTGGCCGACGTCGACCTGCCGCCGGACGAGCTGCTCACGCACCTCGACGACCTGGTGGGACACCTGGCGGCCGACCAGAGCGCGGCGACCGGGGAACTCGGAGCCACCTGCCTGTACGCGGTGTACGACCCCGTGTCCCGCCGTGCCACCATCGCCGCGGCCGGTCACCCGCCGCCCGTGCTGTTGCTCCCGGACGGCACCGTGCGGGTCGTCGAGGTCGCGGCCGGCCCGATGCTCGGTGTCGGCGGCCTCCCGTTCGAGGCGACGGAGCTAGACCTGCCCGAGGGGGCCGTCCTGGCCCTCTACACCGACGGACTCGTGGAGGCCCGGGACCTCGACGTGGACGCGGGCACCGCCGCGCTGTGCGCCGCCCTGGCCGCACCCTCGCACGGCCTGGAGGACGCCTGCGACAGCATCCTCAAGGACCTGCTGCCGGAGCGGCCCGCCGACGACGTGGCGCTGCTGCTGGCCCGTACCCGCGTCCTGGACGCCGGGCAGGTGGCCGTCTGGGACCTGGAATCGGACCCCGCGGTGGTCGGCACCGCCCGCCAGTACGCGTCCGACCAGCTCGCCGCCTGGGGACTGGAGGAGGCCGCCTTCGTCACCGAACTCGTGGTGAGCGAGCTGGTCACCAACGCGATCCGCTACGGCGGCTCCCCGATCCAGTTGCGGCTGATCCGCGAGCGCAGCCTCATCTGCGAGGTCTCCGACGCCAGCAGCACCTCGCCGCACCTGCGCCGGGCCCGCAGCTTCGACGAGGGCGGCCGGGGCCTCATGCTCGTCGCCCAGCTCACCGACCGCTGGGGCACCCGTCCCAGTGGGTCCGGGAAGACCATCTGGGCGGAGCAGAGACTGCCGGAGGACTGACGCGTACGGGTCGTCGCGGAGGGCTCAGCCGAGGTCCGCGTAGTCGCGCAGTGCCTGGGAGCGCGAGGGGTGGCGGAGCTTGGACATCGTCTTCGACTCGATCTGGCGGATGCGCTCGCGGGTCACGCCGTAGATCTGGCCGATCTCCTCCAGCGTCTTGGCGCGGCCGTCCGCGAGCCCGTAGCGCAGGGTGATGATGCCCGCCTCGCGCGGGGTCATGTGGGAGAGGACGGCCTTGATGGTGTCCCGAAGGAGCAGGAAGGTCACCGCGTCGAACGGGGAGGGGCTCTCGCTGTCCTCGATCACATCGCCGAGTTCGGTGCCGCCCTCCTCGCCCAGCGGCAGGTGCAGGGAGACGGGTTCCTTCATGTAGCCGTCGAGTTCGATGACCCGCGCGGTCGGCAGCTCCAGTTTCTCCGCCACCTGCTCGGGCGTGGGCTCCACACCCAGTTCCTGGAGCATTTCCCGCCGGGCCCTGGCCACTTTGTTGATGAGCTCCACCGCGTGCACCGGAATACGGATCGTGCGGCTCTGATCGGCCAGGGCGCGCGTTATCGCCTGCCTGATCCACCAGGTGGCATACGTCGAGAACTTGAATCCCTTGGTGTAGTCGAACTTCTCCACGGCGCGTATCAGGCCGGTGTTCCCCTCCTGGATCAGGTCCAGCAGGGTCAGACCCCGACGCGCGTAGCGCTTGGCGATCGAGACCACCAGGCGCAGGTTCGCCTCGGTCAGATGCGACTTCGCCCGCCGGCCGTCCTCGACGAGGATCTCCAGCTCACGCCGGAAGAGGGGGTCGAGGGCGGGCTCCTCCGCGAGCCTCCGCTCGGCGAACAGGCCCGCCTCGATCCGCTTGGCGAGATCCACTTCCTGTTCGGCGCTGAGCAGCCGTACGCGGCCGATCACCTTCAGATAGTCCCGAACCTGGTCGATGGTCGCGCCGTCGGAGGTGAGCCGGGGCGCGGGCGCGTCGTCGTCGTAGCCGGAGGCCATCGACGGGGCGGGCGCCGGCGGCGCCGCCTCCTGGTCCTCTGCCCGGGTGTCCGTCTCCATTGCGCTCAAGATCTCTTCCCGTGTCTCCGCGCCCGGAGTGTTCCCCGTGCGCGGCCAACCGTTGCCGAGCTGGACCGTCCGGCCTTCGGAAATCCCCAATTCACGTCGTTCGCGGTGATGGTGGAAAGACGTGCAAAACGTCATCGGGCTCGTCATTTACGGTACACCCGACCGGTCCTTGATCGGCGGTCCCGTATTGCCGCGAAATTCGGGTGACATGAATCACGTGCACCGCGCTGTTGCATTTCCCGGTGGATTCTGGGCCCGAAAATCGGCGCCCCGCCCGCCGGGGTGCTCCGAGCGATCCCTTCCCGGGCGTGCGGGGCGCCGGGTCCGGCAGCGGTTGCCCGCGCAGGCGCCGCGGGCGATCCTCGGACACGGCCGAACCGAGGCCACCGAAGGACTCGACGAGGAGCCGGGATGAACAGCGACGTCCCCCGCACGACCGCCACGGGCCGGTGGCGCGCATGAACTTCACCTACGAGGCCGGACCCGCGCGCGTGGTGCTGCGGCCCGGCGCCGCCGTCACCGCGACGGCGCACGAGGTCGAACGGCTGGGCCTGCGGCGGGTGTTGGTGATCTCCGGCGCACGGGGCGCGGACGTCGCGCGCCGAGTCGCCGACTCGCTGGGCCCGTTGTGCGCGGGGCTGCACGACGAGGCCAGGATGCACGTCCCCGCACAGGTCGCCGACCGGGCCGTGGAGGTGGCGCGCGAGACGGGCGCCGACGGCTGCGTGGCGGTCGGCGGCGGTTCGGCGACGGGCCTCGGCAAGATGGTCGCGCTGCGTACCGGGCTGCCGCTGCTGGCCGTGCCCACCACCTACTCCGGCTCCGAGATGACCCCGGTCTGGGGTCTCACCGAGCACGGCGGGAAGCGCACGGGGCGCGACCCCGCGGTGCTGCCGCGCAGCGTGGTGTACGACCCCGAACTCACCCTCTCCCTGCCCGTCGGGCTCTCCGTCACCAGCGGCGTCAACGCCGTCGCGCACGCGGTCGAGGCGCTGTACGCCCCGGACGGCAACCCGCTGGTCTCCCTGATGGCCGAGGAGGGCGTACGCGCGATGACCTCCGCCCTCGCGGTGATCGCCGAGCGGCCCTCGGACCTGGAGGCGCGCGGCCGCGCCCTGTACGGCGCGTGGCTCTGCGGCTCGTGCCTGGGGGCCACCGCCATGGGGCTGCACCACAAGCTGTGCCATGTGCTGGGCGGCACGTTCGGCCTGCCGCACGCCGAGACGCACACCGTCGTCCTGCCGTACGTCCTCGCGTACAACGCGCCCGCCGCGCCGGAGGCGGTGCGCTCCCTCCGGCGGGCGCTCGGCGCCGAGGACGCGCCGCTCGCGCTGTGGAACCTCGCGGGGCGGCTGGGCGCACCCCGCTCCCTCGCCCGGCTGGGGCTGAAGGAGTCGGACCTGGCCGTCGCGGCCGAGCGGGCCGCCGGCCAGGGGTACGCCAACCCGCGCGAGGTGACGGTGGAGGGCGTGCTCGGCGTGCTGAGGGCGGCGTACGAGGGGGAGGCTCCCGGGGCGGGGGAGAGCGCGGGGGCGGCCTTCGACGGCTGACCCGCGAGGGCGGGGCGTCCGGCGGTCCGGGCTCCGGCCGCCCGGGAGGCATCGGGACAGAAAGCGCTGTCACCTCTCTCGACAAGCGGGCGCCCGGACGCCCATTCTTCAAGCAACTTCTGACATGAACGCGACAGGAGATGCGATGATCGGGCGACGATCCCTGCTGGCCGCGGCGGGCGGCACCGTGCTGGGCGGGGCACTGGCGACGGGCACGGCCCGGGCCGACGCGACCGTGGCCGTCAACCCCGGCACCAGTTACGGGCGTTGGGAGGGTTGGGGGACCTCGCTCGCCTGGTGGGCCAATGTGTTCGGTGCCCGGGACGACTTCGCCGACATCTTCTTCACCACCAAGTCCGTCGCGTACGGCGGCAGGACGCTGCCGGGGCTGGGTCTGAACATCGCCCGCTACAACCTGGGGGCGTGCAGCTGGAACAGCGTGGGCGGCACGACCATGACCGCCTCGCCCAACATCCCCCGCTTCAAGCAGATCGAGGGCTACTGGCAGGACTGGAACAACGAGGACCCCGCCTCCTCGGCCTGGAACTGGACCGCGGACGCCACCCAGCGGGCCGCGCTCACGAAGGCGACCCAACGGGGCGCGGTCGCCGAGCTGTTCGCCAACTCGCCCATGTGGTGGATGTGCCTCAACCACAATCCGTCCGGCGCGGCGGGCGGGGGCAACAACCTCCAGTCCTGGAACCACCGTCAGCACGCCTCCCACCTGGCCGCCGTCGCGCTCAGGGCGAGGACGGACTGGGGCGTGGACTTCGCGACCGTCGACCCCTTCAACGAGCCGGCCTCGACCTGGTGGACGAGCACCGGCACGCAGGAGGGCTGCCACATGGACGCCGCCGTGCAGGCGGCCGTGCTCCCGTACATGCGCAGCGAACTCGACCGTCGCGGACTGGGCGGCATCCGCATCTCGGCGTCCGACGAGACGAGCTACGACCTGGCCCGTACGACCTGGAACTCGTTCGGCGCGTCCACGAAGGCCCTGGTCTCCCAGGTCAACGTGCACGGCTACCAGGGGTCCGGCGGTCGCCGGGACCTGCTGCACACGGACGTCGTGACGACGGCGGGCAAGAAACTCTGGAACTCGGAGACCGGCGACGGCGACGCCACGGGGCTGACCCTGGCGAGCAACCTCTGCCTGGACTTCCGCTGGCTGCATCCCACCGCCTGGGTCTACTGGCAGGTCATGGACCCGACCGCGGGCTGGGCGATGATCGCGTACGACGCGAGCACGCTCCAGCCGACCGCCGTCCAGACGAAGTACTACGTGATGGCCCAGTTCAGCCGTCACATCCGCCCCGGGATGACCGTCCTGGACACGGGTGTCGGCCACGCCGTCGCGGCCCACGACACCGAACGCGGACGCCTGGTCGTCGTCGCCGTGAACTCCGGCGCCGCGCAGACCCTCACCTTCGACCTGTCCCGCTTCGGCCGGGTGACCGGGGGGACCGGCGGGCTCGTGCGGCGCTGGAGCACCCTCACCTCCGGGGGCGGCGACCTGTACACCGCCCGCTCGGACACCTACCTGAACGGCAAGAGCCTGAGCGTCCCCTTCGCCGCGGGCTCGGTGCAGACCTTCGAGATCGACGGGGTGGCCGTCTGACGCACGGCCCGGGGGTCCGGCAGGGCGGGTGTCCCACGGGAGGCGCCCGCCCTTCGGTGTGCCCGCCGTAGCGTGTGCCCGCCCCTGATCGTGCTCGTACCGCTGTCGCGTGCCGCGTACGTGACCCCGCCGCGCCCGGCGCTGTGCCGCCTGCCGTCATGCCGCCTGCCGTCGCCGGCGCGCACGGCGACACTCCGCCCCGACCGCCACATATTGCCAAACACGGCGAAATCGGATGAAAAGGGTCACTATGAATTGCCGGACGCGGAGGCCCCGCCCATCGAGTCCGGCACGCCCGTACCCGTACATCCGCGCCCGCACGTCCTCACCCGCTCATCCGCCCCCGTACCCGCATCCGCATCCGCATCCGCCGAGATTTCCGCCGTCAGGCCGCCCACCGGAGGCGCGCGGGCCGTCCCGGCGGTCCGCCGCCCGAGGCCGTCCCCCTGGTCCGTGAGCCCTTCGCCACCGCTGCGGACCGCCCGGGCACCGACGCGAAGGACCCGCACCATGACCAGTCCGCTGCCCGAGCGGTACCAGCGCTACGCCACCCCGGCCGAGGAGCGGCCGGAGGCGTCCGCCGACGCGCGGGCCAGGCAGATCATCGACGCCGTCGACGAGGCCCTGGCCGAACGGCACACCTCCTACCGCGACACCAGCCCCCTGCCCGCCGTGGGCACCGCCCCGCCCGTCGCCCAGCCCGGGCGTCCGCCGATGAGCAGGCGGGCCACCGACGCGAGCGCGCTCATGCTGACCGGCAGCGTGCTCACCGCGACCGTCGGCGGCGCGGCGACCGCCGTCCTGTGGGCCTCCGGCCACGCGGACCCCGCGGTCTGCGCGATCGTGTTCGGGGCTCCGGCCGTGCTCGTGCTCGCGCTCGGCCGGTTCGTACGGCGGATGGGGGAGGCCGCCCCCGAGGAGCACCACCACCACTACACGGGACCCGTCCACCAGGACCACACGGAAGTCCACTCCACGACCCGCGGCGTGTGGGCCAGGACCGACCACCGGAACTGACGACGGCCCCGGCTCCCGCCGGAGGCCGCCTTCCGTACGGTGTCCGTCACTCCTTGCCGGTGAGCAGCCGCCGCGGATTGGCTATGCGGAAGGCGTAGGCCGCCGCCCCGCCGAGGCCGAAGCCGGGCTGCTGGGGCGGCTCGGCGTAGGGGCGGTCCGAGCCCTGCACCACCTGGCCCGTGCCCAGCACGCGGGCCACCGCCTCCACGGCACGAGGCCCGTACGACGAGGTCTCGACGAACATTCCCGGGTCGCTCTCCCCGCGGCCCTCCTCGCCGCCCCGCGCGGCGAGGCGCTCCCCGTGCAGCGGGGCGAGCCCGGCGAGCAGCGCGAAGCACACCCGCAGGCGCGGATGACGGGGACGGCCGTACGCCCGGAAGGCGAACCAGGCGGAGTGCATCTGCTGCACATAGGGCACCATCGCGGGCCACCAGCCCGGCCCGGGGTGCGCGCCCGGGGCCGGCCCCGGGTGGACGAACAGCGGGAGGCCGCGGGCTTCGAGCAGGTCGAGGAGCGGTGCGCAGCGCGCGTAGCCGGCGGCGTCGGCCAGCGCGTTCGCCGGGAGCTGGAGGCCCGCGAACCCGAGGTCGAGGTCCTTGGCCGCCGCGTCCGCGTCGATGTCCCGCACACCGGTGGCCGCCCACGCCCCGAACGGCGCGGGCAGCTCCGCCGCACCCTCGTGGTACGCGTCGAGCAGGGGCCGCGCCCGGTCGTGCGGCAGCCACTCCGCGCCGAGCGGCGCCGACAGGGAGACGAGCGCCAGGTCGAGCCCGTCGGTGACCGCGAGTTCGGCGCGCCGGTCGACGTCGTGGTCGGCGGGCGCCACCTCGTAGGGCCGCTCGCCCGCCAGGTGCAGCGTCCAGCCGTCCAGGTACGGCGGTTCGTCCCGCCGCCGCAGGGCCGCCGTGAACGCGGCGCTCCACAGGTGCTGGTGTACGTCGACGTTGGTCACGCAGTTCCTTCCGCCAGGGCACGCAGTGCGCTTCGTACCACGTCGGAGCCCAGCACGTCGCGGCTCACCCGTTCCACGTCCACCCCGCACGGCCGGTCGTCGTCGAGGGGCGGGACGACCTCGCGGATCGCCCGGTGCAGCAGCGCCGGGCCCCGCCCGAGTGCCGCGGGGGCGGCGAGGTCCACCGCCTGGGCGGCCGCCACGGCCTCCACGGCGAGCAGTTGGCGCATCCTGACCAGCGTGGTCGCCAGCCGCCGTGCCCCGAGCGCCGCGTTGGTCGAGTCGTCCTCGACGGCGTCCGCCCCGTGCCGCGGGTCGGTGCACACCGGCGCGGACAGCGCCCTGACCTCGGCGACGAGTGCCTGCGCCGTCTTGGCCAGCGGGGCGAACCCGGACCGCTCGGGGCCGTACGGGGACAGGTTGGCGGGCAGGCCGCTGACCGCGGGGTTCAGCAGCCGGCGCATGCGTTCGGCGGAGATCGCCGCGGTCTGGGTCAGGGCCAGCGCGAGGGTATCGAGGGCGAGGGCCAGGGCCGGGGTGTGGAAGTTGCCCGACGACACGATCGCGTCCGGCCCGGTGAGGACCACGGGGTTGTCGCCGCAGCCGTTCAGTTCGGGGTCCAGCGCCGCGTCGGCGAAGTCGAGCGCCGCGTACAGGGCGCCGTGCACCTGGGCCGCGCAGCGCAGGCTGACGGGGTCCTGGACGCGTCGGGCGTGCCCGGGTGCGGTGAGGTCGCCGCCGGACAGGAGCGCGAGGAGTCCGTCCGCCGCCCGGGCCTGCCCGGGCGCCGGGCGCAGCCGCAGCACGCGGGCGTCGAGCGGGCCGGTGTTGGCCCGGAAACCCTCGAAGGTGAGGGCCGTGACCGCCTGGGCCAGTGTCAGGACGACAGCCGCCTCGTGCAGGACGAGGGCACCCTGTCCCGCGGCCAGCGGGCTCGCGCTGCACAGCACGTGGCCGTCCTTCGGGCCGAGCCGGACGGGCGCGAGGCCCGCCCGCCGGAGGGCCGTCCCGCCGTCGAGCTCCTCGCCGAGGAACTCGGCGCGGCCCTCGCCGATGACGACCAGCCCGGCATGGGCCGTCTGGCACAGGTCGGAGGCGCCGATCGACCCGATCCCGGGGATCACCGGATGCACGCGCGCGTTGAGCATGGCGACGAGCAGCGCGGGGATCTCCGGCCGGACCCCGCTGCCGCCGCCCGCGATGCCGTTGATCCGGGCCAGCACGGTCGCGCGGACGACCGGCACGGGCAGCGGGTCGCCGACGGCGTCGGCCCGTCCGCGGAGCGTGCGCACGCTGAACTCGTCCAGTTCCGACCGGGGCAGCGCGTAGGAGGACCGGCTGCCGAGTCCGGTCGTCAGGCCGTACGCGGGCACCTGCCGGTCGACCACGTCGTCGACCACCGCGCGGTCGCGTGCCAGGCGCGGTGCCACCTCGTCGGCGAGCACGACCCGGGCTCCGCGGTGCGCGACCGCGACGACCTCGGCGCAGGTCAGCGAGTGGCCGTCGAGGACCACCGGGTCGCCGACGGCGTGGCCGGACGGGGGTGCGGGTGGTGCGCCGGTCACGAGAAGCGCACCCGCTGTCCGAGGCCGTGTTCGCCGGCCTTCTCCAGCAGGACGGCGCCGAGCGCTATGTCGGACAGGGAGAGCCCGCGGTGCCAGAAGAGGATGGTCTCGTCGGGGCTCTCGCGGCCGGGCCGGTCGCCCACGACGATCTCGCACAGCTCCGCGTGCAGGTTCGCCTCGCTGAGCCGTCCGGAGTCGACGTGCGCGCGCAGGGCGCCGAACGGTCCGGAGCGCGCCTGCCCCCAGTCGTCGACGACGATCTTGTCCATGATGTCGGTGAGGTCGGGTTCGACCGCGCTCATCGTGCCGTACGGGACGACGAGGGCCCCCGGAGTGATCCATTCGGTGCGCAGCAGCGGCTCCGGCCGTTCCAGGCGGGACGCCTCCACGACGATGTCGGCGCCCTCGACGCAGCTCCGCCAGTCCGGGGTGACGACCACGGGCTTGCCGAGGTCGCGCTCCAGCCGGTCGGCGAAGGCGCGCCGGCTCTCCGGGCGGCGCGAGTGGACCCGTATCTCCGTGAGGTCGAAGATCCGGTCGAGCAGGCGGACGTTCCAGTACGAGGTGGCGCGGGCGCCGATGTGCCCGAGCACCTTGGAGTCGGGGCGGGCCAGGTGCCGTGCGCCGAGGGCCGTGAGCGCGCCGGTGCGCATCTCGGTGAGGGCGGTGGCGTCGACCACGGCCACCGGCATCCCGGTCCGCGGGTCGAACAGGTTGAGCAGGGCCATCTCCGAGGGCAGGCCGCTGCGGTAGTTGTCGACGTAGTCGCCCACGATCTTGACCCCGGCCAGACCGATCGGGGCAACATAGCCGCGCAGGACGTTGAAGTGGCCGTTGAACGCGGGGTCGGGTGTGAGGTGGACACGCGGTTCGACGACGGTCTGTCCGTGGCCCTGGGCGCGGAGCCCGCGTTCCACCGCGTCGAGCACCTCGGAGTCGTCGATTGGGAGCTGTTCGATGTCCGAGCCGCTGAGGAAGGTCAACCAGACCGGTTCCAACGCGCGCATTCCGGGCACCCCTTCACTTTCTTCGGGTGAACGTAACACCCCGTTTACAAATAGGGATTGACTGTAATTCAGCCACGAACAACTGTGCATGACCATATGCAGTCGGGTAAGGGGCAGCTTTGATCAGATTTGACGCGGTGAGCAAAAACTATCCCAACGGCACCACAGCCGTGGACGATCTGTCCCTGGAGCTGGCCGAAGGAGGCATCACGGTCCTGGTCGGCCCCTCCGGATGCGGCAAGACCACGACGCTGCGTATGGTCAACCGCATGGTGGAGCCGACGGCCGGGACGGTGAGCCTGCGCGGCCGGGACATCCGGGACGTCGCGGCGCCCGAACTCCGGCGCGGTATCGGCTACGTGATCCAGCACGCCGGCCTGTTCCCGCACCGGACCGTCCTGGACAACATCGCCACCGTTCCGCTGCTGCTGGGCTGGGGCAGGAAGAAGGCCCGGGCGCGCGCGGCGGAACTGCTGGAACTGGTGGGGCTGCCCGCCGGGATGGCCAAGCGCTACCCGTACCAGCTCTCGGGCGGACAGCAGCAGCGCGTCGGTGTGGCGCGCGCGCTCGGAGCCGATCCGCCGGTGCTGCTGATGGACGAGCCGTTCAGCGCGGTGGACCCCATCGTCCGGGCCGAGTTGCAGACGGAACTGATACGGCTCCAGAAGGAGTTGCGCAAGACGATCGTGTTCGTCACCCACGACATCGACGAGGCGATCAAACTCGGCGACAACATCGCGGTGTTCCGCACCGGCGGCCGGCTCGCGCAGTTCGACTCCCCGGAGCGGCTGCTGGCCGACCCCGCCGACGACTTCGTGGCCGGATTCGTCGGCCAGGACCGCGGCATACGCCGGCTTTCCTTCGTCGACGCGGCCGAACTGCCGCTGCGCGAAGGACGGGTGCTGTCCGCCGCCACGCCCGTGGCCCGGGCCCGGGCGGTCGACGAACCCTGGGTCCTCGTGGTCGACGGCGACCGTCGTCCGCTCGGCTGGGCGGCCGTCGGGGGACTGCCGGACGAGGGCACGCTGGCCGACGCGGTGCTGGCGCCGCTCGGCCACACCTTCAGCCTGGCCGGCGACTCGGCGCGGGCCGCCCTGGACGCCGCGCTGCTCTCGCCCTCCCGGCTCGCGGTGGGCGTGGACGCGCAGGGGAAGGTCGTCGGGGTCGCGGACGCGTACGAACTGTCGGCCGCGACGTCGGGCCCGGAGAAGGACGGGCCCTCCACGTCCGCGGCCCCGTCCGGAGAGGTCGGGAAGCAGGGGCCTCCCGTCCACGAGGCGGGTGAGAAGCGATGAGGGACGGCGAACCGCTCGTCAGGTGGGCGTGGATCGGCGACCACGTCGACGAACTGGCCCACTACACCGGAGTGCATCTGCGCCTCGGACTGCTGCCGGTGCTCCTCGGGCTGCTCATCTCGATCCCGTTGGGCATCCTGTGCCACCGCTGGCGGTGGGCCTACCCGCCCACCCTCACCGCGGCCAACATCCTGTACTCGATCCCGTCCCTCGCGCTGTTCATGATCTTCGTGCGCTACACGGGCCTGACCGAGCGCACGGTGATGATCCCGCTGACGCTGTACACCCTGTCCGTCCTCATACCCAACGTCGTGGACGGACTGGCGGCGGTGCCCGACCCCGTCCGGCAGGCGGCCACCGCGATGGGCTTCAGCACGGTACGCCGCGTCGTCCAGGTCGAACTGCCCATCGCCGTGCCCGTCGTCGTCGCCGGCGTGCGCGTCGCCGCGGTCTCCTCCATCAGCCTCGTGGCCGTGGGGCAGCTGATAGGGCAGGGCGGCCTCGGCTACTACATCACCCGGGGGCTCCAGCTCGACTTCCCGACGCCGATCATCACCGCGACCGTACTGATCATGCTGCTGGCCCTCGTCACCGACGCGCTGCTCGTCCTGGCCCAGCGGCTGCTGACGCCCTGGGCGCGCGGCAAGGGGGCCGCCGCGTGAACGGATTCCTGAACCAACTGAGCCTCGTCGGCGACTGGTTGACCTCGTCGCAGCAGTGGCACGGGCCCGACGGCATACCGCACCGGCTGCTGGAGCACCTCACGTACAGCGGCCTGTCCCTGCTCTTCGCCGCGCTCATAGGGCTGTCGCTGGGGCTGTTGGTGGGACACACCGGCCGGGGCGCCTTCGCCGTGGCCAGCGTCGCGAACCTCGCGCGGGCGGTGCCGACCTTCGGCCTGGTCGTCCTCGTCGTCACCCTCGCCGGGCTCAGTACGGCACCCGTCCTGGTGGCACTGACCGCACTGGCGGTCCCGCCCATCCTGATCAACACCTTCGAGGGGATCAGGGGCGTCGACCCGGACGCCAGGGACGCCGCGCGCGGGATGGGCATGACCGGCTGGGAGGTCCTGCTGAAGGCCGAGGTGCCGATGGCGCTGCCGCTGATCCTGCTCGGCCTGCGGGTCGCCGCGATCCAGGTCGTGGCCACCGCCACGGTCGCCGCGTACCCGGGCCTCGGCGGTCTTGGCCGCTTCATCGTCGACGGGCTCGCCCGCAACGACTACGAGCTCGTCATCGGCGGCTCCGCCGTCGTGGTCCTGCTGGCGCTCGTCGTCCAGGCCGTGTTCACCGCGCTCCGGCGCGTCGTCGTCTCGCCGGGCCTGCGGGCCCCGGCGTCCGGCCCCTGACCTCCCGGACCCCCGCGCCCCCGAGGGCCGCCGGGGACTCCCGAACAACCGAACAACAGAACAACCAGAGAAGCAGAAAGAGGAGACACCCCATGCGAGGCATGTTCCGCGTCACCGCCTTCGGTCTGATCGCCGCCCTCTCGCTGACCGCCTGCGGCGGGGACGGCGACAGCGACGACAATCCGCTGACGGAGGGCGGCGGTGGCGGCGGAGGCAAGTCCATCGTCGTCGGCTCGGCCAACTTCCCGGAGAACCAGCTGCTCGCCGAGATCTACGCGCAGGCGCTGGAGGACAAGGGTCTGAAGGTGACCCGCAAGTTCGACATCGGCGCCCGCGAGGTCTACTACGACCAGGTCGTCAAGGGAGGCATCAGCGTCTTCCCCGAGTACAACGGAGCACTGCTGTCGGTGGCCGTCGACAAGAAGAGCACCGCCACCAGCACCGAGGACATCAACGCCGAACTGAAGGCGAAGCTGCCCAAGTCGGTCGAGATACTCGACTCCGCCGCGGCCGAGGACAAGGACTCGGTCACCGTCACCTCCGAGGTCGCCGCCAAGCACAACCTGAAGACCCTCGCCGACCTCAAGCCCGTCGCGGGTGACCTGGCGATCGGCGCGGGCTCCGAGTTCAAGACGCGTACGCAGGGCCTGGTCGGCCTCGAGAAGGTCTACGGCGTCGAGTTCGGGAAGTTCCAGCCGCTCGACGCGGGCGCCCAGAGCACCCTGCTGAAGCTGCTGAAGGAGGGCACGGTGCAGGCCGCCAACCTGTACACCACCGATCCCGCCATCGTCGAGGACAAGCTCGTCGTCCTGGAGGACCCGAAGAACCTCTTCTCCTCCCAGAACATCACCCCCCTCGTCCACAAGTCGGCCGTCGACGGCAAGGCCAGGGAGACGCTCAACGCCATCTCGGCCAAGCTCACGACCGAGGACCTGCTGGAGATGATGAAGAAGCTCGTCAACGACAAGGCGGACGCCGCCGACGTCGCCGAGGAGTGGCTGACCGGGGCCGGTCTCGCGAGCTGACCGGGAAGGTCCCGGCCCGGCGCGTCCGGGGCGGACGGAGTCCGCGGCCCCGCGCCGCCGTCACCGTCCGCCCCGCCCGGCGTGCCCCGCGCCACGGCACACAAGACTGAGCCGGGAGCCGGGAGCCGGGAGCCGCGGTGGCGGCGCCGAGGCGCTTCCGGTCGCCGCCCGTAGGCCGGCCGGCCCGCACCTCCTGCGGGCGGCCCGCGCGCTCGGGCGGGCGGTCGCCGTAGGACGACGGGCCGACCGGGCCTGCCGTGAGCGCCAGGGTGATCGGGTGGTCGGGTGGTCGGGTGGTCGGGTGGTCGGGTGCGGTAGGGTTCACCTGCGTGTTCACGCGGTTCACCGCGGCGGGGCGCATCGGGACGTGGCGCAGCTTGGTAGCGCACTTGACTGGGGGTCAAGGGGTCGCAGGTTCAAATCCTGTCGTCCCGACTTGCGAAGTAGCAGGTCGGAGGTCATTTCCGGTTGATCGGAAGTGGCCTCTTCGTCGTTCTCGGGGACCAGATGTGGACCGCGTGCCACAGGCGGCCGTGCAACGCCCCTTGACTCGGTCAAGTGCGCCATGGGGATCGTCGAACGCTCCGACCTGCGCAAACGTTTCCTTGATGTCGCTTCCGGCCGACAGTGCACGCTGCGCGCAACCGGCGCCCCAATCGGCTTCGGCGGACTCCCCCAGGTCGAGCGGATCGCACCCCCTGCCGTAGAGCAGCAGGAAGAAGCCGAAGTCGATCGCCCCCTTCCGCTCCCGTGGGTTCGCCGAGCCGGTCCCACCACTGGGCCACGCTGGGCGATTGGGCACGATATGTGCTTGCTCTTGCCTTATGTGGCATTTAGTGTCCGCCGGAAGGGAAACGCTGCGAGGTCCGAGTCCCGTGCCACCGTCCGGAAGGGAGGTGTGGAGCGTATGCACGCGAGGTGCGACTTTCGGCATGTTTCGGGTCGGAAGGGTCCTGGAGGGACGCGATGGCTGCGGGCGTTCGCCGTACTGCCGTTGCTGGCGTCGGTGCTCGCCGCTTGTGGCAGTGACGAGGGGTCCGGTAGGCCCACCCTCAACTGGTACAACTTCCCCGACGACTCCGGTGCGCTCCAGAAGGCGGCCGACCGGTGCAGCCAGGCGTCAGGCGGCCGCTACAGGATCAGCTACAACAAGCTCCCGCGTGCCGCGGACGGCCAGCGCCAGCAACTCGTCCGCAGACTCGCCGCCGAGGACGACTCGCTCGACATCCTGGGCCTGGACGTCACCTGGGCGGCGGAGTTCGCCGAGGCGCGCTGGATCCGGGAATGGACGGGAGCGGCGAAGCAGCAGGCTGTCGAAGGCACTCTGCGCGTACCCCTGCGGACCTCGACATGGAAGGGCAAGCTGTACGCCGTCCCGTACAACACCAACGCCCAACTGCTGTGGTATCGCAAGGACCTGGTGCCCACCCCGCCCAGGACCTGGGCCGAGATGCTCGACATGGCCGGCGACCTCGCCCGGCAGGGAAAGCCGCACTTCGTGGAGACCCAGGGTGCCCAGTACGAGGGCCTGACTGTCTGGTTCAACACGCTGATCAACAGTGCGGGCGGCTCCATCCTGAACGCGAGCGCGACCGAGCCCTCCCTCGGTCCTCCTGCCGTGCGAGCCGCCGGGATCATGCGTGATCTGGCGAAGTCGCCGGCCGCGGACCCCTCCCTGCCCAACCAGATGGAGGACCAGAACCGCCTCGCCATGGAGTCGGGGACGGCGGCGTTCGAACTCAACTACCCGTTCGTCTATCCGTCGATGAAGGCGAACAACCCGGAGCTGTTCAAGAACTTCCGCTGGGCGCCGTACCCCCGGGTCGACCCGAACCGCCCGGCACGGCCCACCATCGGCGGCATCGATCTCGCGGTGAGCGCCTACTCGCGCCACCCCGACCTGGCCTTCGACGCAGCGCTGTGCCTGCGCAACCGGGAGAACCAGCTCACCGCCGCGCTCGAGGGCGGTCTGCCGCCCACCCTGCGCGCCCTGTACGACGAGCCCGCGTTCATGAAGGAGTACCCCTTCTCGAGGGAGGTGCTGGCCGCACTGGAGGCGGCGAGCGTGCGCCCGATCACTCCGGTCTACCAGAACGTGTCGATCGCGGTCTCCCACACGCTGTCTCCGCCGGCCGGGATCAAACCGGAGAGCTCCGTCAACACCATCAGGGAGCAGATCGACGATGCCCTGCGATCCGAGGGTGTGATTCCGTGAACCACCTCATCCCGCACCACTCCGTCAGCCGGCGCCGCGGCGCGCGGGCCTCGTCCTCGGACGGCCCGAGATGAGCGCGCGGGCGCAACCGGCCGGAACCCCGCCGTCCCCCGAGGCGGAGACGGAGCGGACGGAGCCGGACCGGGCGGCACTCTCGGCGGGTGCCAGGCAGGAGCGGCGGCTCGGCTGGCTGCTCTGCGCGCCCGCGGTCGTCGTCATGATCGCGGTGACCGCCTACCCCATCGGGTACGCCGTCTATCTGTCCCTCCAGCGGTACGACCTGCGCTTTCCCGGACAGGCGAAGTTCGTGGGCCTGAGCAACTACGGGGCGGTGCTGTCATCCCCGTTCTGGTGGGACGCCTTCTGGGTCACGCTTTTCATCACCGCCGTGTCAGTGGTGATCGAGCTGGTCCTCGGCATGGGACTCGCTCTGGTGATGCACCGCACGATCTTCTGGCGCGGCGTCGTCCGCACGTCGGTCCTCATTCCGTACGGGATCGTCACCGTGGTCGCAGCCTTCTCCTGGCAGTACGCCTGGACCCCGGATCTCGGATACCTCGCCGCGCTGCTGCCCAGCGGAGAGGCCCCGCTGACCGAGCAGTGGCCCGCACTGTGGCTGATCATCCTCGCCGAGGTGTGGAAGACGACGCCGTTCATGGCCCTGCTGCTCCTCGCGGGCCTGGCGCTGGTCCCCGAGGAGACCCTGAAGGCGGCCATGGTGGACGGTGCCACCGCCTGGCAGCGGTTCACCAAGGTCATGCTGCCGCTGATGAAACCGGCCATCCTGGTGGCACTGCTCTTCCGCACACTGGACGCGTTCCGGATCTTCGACAACATCTACATCCTGACCGCGGGCGCCCAGGGGACCGGCTCCCTGTCGATCCTCGGGTACGACAACCTGTTCACCTCGCTGAACCTGGGCATCGGGTCGGCGATCTCGGTCCTGATCTTCATCTGCGTCGGGATCATCGCCTTCGCCTTCGTCAAGATGTTCGGCGCTGCAGCACCGGGCGCGGAGGTGAAGCGCTGATGGCCGCGGCGGGCAACACGCATGCCGCCCGATGGGGTGTCATGAACGTGGTGGTGGTGCTGTACGCCCTGTTCCCGGTGTGGTGGATCGCCGCACTGTCGTTCAAGGACCCCAGCACCCTCACTGACGGCGACTACATCCCCAGGGACTGGACCCTGGAGAACTACCGGGGCATCTTCGACACCTCCGAGTTCACCCGCGCACTGATCAACTCGATCGGTATCGCCCTGATCTCCACGGTGATCGCGGTGGCGCTGGGCACCATGGCCGCCTACGCGGTGGCCAGGCTGCGCTTCCCCGGCAAGCGGGTGCTCATCGGCATGTCACTGCTGATCGCCATGTTCCCCCCGATCTCCCTCGTGTCACCGCTGTTCAACATTGAGAGGATCATCGGGATCTTCGACACCTGGGTCGGGCTGATCATCCCGTACATGACCTTCTCCCTGCCGCTCGCGATCTACACCCTGTCGGCCTTCTTCCGGGAGATCCCCTGGGATCTGGAGAAGGCCGCGAAGGTCGACGGGGCGACGCCCGCGCAGGCATTCCGGATGGTCATCGTGCCGCTGGCCGCGCCGGGCGTGTTCACCACCGCCATCCTCGTGTTCATCTTCTGCTGGAACGACTTCCTGTTCGCGATCTCGCTGACTTCCACCGAGTCCGCGCGCACGGTGCCCGCTGCGATCGCGTTCTTCACCGGGAGCTCCCAGTTCCAGCAGCCCACGGGGTCGATCGCCGCCGCCGCTGTGGTCATCACCATCCCGATCATCCTTTTCGTCCTGTTCTTCCAGCGGCGGATCGTCGCCGGACTGACCTCCGGGGCAGTCAAGGGGTGAACGGGCCGACCGTGGCAGACAGGCCACCGGTCCGAGACGCCGACCCCGGTACTCGGATCCGGAAGGCATGAAGGCAAGGAGGCACCATCCATGGCCGAGATCATCCTCGAGGGAGTCACCAAGCGCTTTCCCGACGGGGCCCTCGCGGTGAAGGACGTGGACCTCGAGATCGCCGACGGCGAGTTCGTGATCCTGGTCGGCCCGTCGGGATGCGGCAAGTCCACGACCCTGAACATGATCGCCGGACTTGAGGACATCACCGAGGGCACCCTGCGCATCGGAGACCGAGTCGTCAACGACCTGGCTCCCAAGGAACGCGACGTCGCCATGGTGTTCCAGAGCTACGCCCTGTACCCGCACATGAACGTCCGGCAGAACATGGGCTTCCCGCTGCGCTTGGCCAAGGTGGACAAGGCCACCATCAACGCCAAGGTGACGGAGGCCGCCCGGATCCTTGACCTCACCGAGCACCTGGACCGCAAGCCCGCCAACCTCTCGGGCGGTCAGCGCCAGCGGGTGGCCATGGGGCGCGCGATCGTCCGTGACCCCAAGGCGTTCCTGATGGACGAGCCGCTGTCCAACCTGGACGCCAAACTCCGGGTACAGATGCGCACTCAGATCTCCCGGCTGCAGCGGAGCCTCGGCACGACCACCGTCTACGTCACCCACGACCAGACCGAGGCGATGACGCTCGGCGACCGGGTCGTGGTCATGAGGCAGGGCCTGGTCCAGCAGATCGGCACCCCTGCCGAGCTGTACGACCTGCCGCGCAACATCTTCGTCGCGGGCTTCATCGGCTCCCCGGCGATGAACTTCCTGAACGCCACTCTGGCGGACGGCGCCCTGCGCTCGTCCCTGGGCGACCTGACCCTCGACGACCGTACGAGGCAGGCGCTGGAGAGACAGGACGCGCCCCGCGAGGTCATCGTCGGGCTACGACCGGAGGCATTCCAGGACGTGGCCCTGTCGCGGGACCGGGACCGGACGGGCCCGGTCCACACCGCCACCGTGGAGGTACTGGAGTCGCTGGGCTCCGATGTGTACGTCTACTTCGCTGCGGAGGGCGGGCCCGCGACGACCACCGAACTGGAGGAGCTCGCCAAGGACTCGGGCCTGCGCGACACCGGCGCCGACACCCGGCACATCGTGGCCCGCCTGGATGCCGCCACACGTGCCCGCGAGGGCGAACCGGTGGAGCTGCAGGTCGACATGGCCAAGGCCCACGTGTTCGACCCGGCGACCGGAGCGAACCTCACGCATCCAGTGAGGGCGGACTGACGACGCACCACACGGGGCGCGATCCGCAGCCGTGCACCCGGCGACTCAAGAGGCGGCTGGTCTTCGTCGACCGTGCAGGCGTCCCGGAAAGGGTGTTCCCCGCGGAGGCGGCGCGTGGTGTCAGGCGCCACCGGCGGGCGGTGCCAGGTGCTCCTCTGAAGCGGCTTGGGGAAGACCAGTTGGGGACCGCACGGTCTGCGCGATCTTGCACGGTAGGGCCATTGACGCACAACACACGCCCGGATTGCGTCTGTTGTCCGCCGATGATGTAGGTGACTCTCGCTCCTGGGGTCAAGGGGTCGCAGGTTCAATCCTGTCGTCCCGACTTACGAAGGGTCTTCGCGGACGAGAGTCCGCGAGGGCCCTTTCCGCATGCCCGGGTCCGAAGGTCGCCGCAGGCGCAGCGGGCCGGCCGTCCGGCCGCGCCGGGTCCGGAACGACTGGTCGCACCGGGCGCGCGAGTCCCGTTCGCCGGCCGGCGAGGGGCGGGTGCGGTGGTCTGGGACGGGAGCCGTTCATCACCAACGTCCGATATTTCGTGCGCGGTTCGAAGTTTCGGTGCCGAAAATAGGGCCGCGCCCCGAGGACGTCAATACCCCGCGTCGCGACCGGTCACGCGGGCCCGGGGGCGGACACGGCGTGCTTCCGTCGCGTTACTCAAACGTGACGTCTTCCTGCTGCGGGACCCCTTGACCCGCATGAATTGTTAGCGCTCACAATGACCTCCGCATCCACCAGACGAGAGCCGGGGAGGAACGACAGTGGCGTCCACAGCGCTCCAACTCGCCTCCGCGGTACGTGTCGTGAGGCCCCGGAGGGTCCGGAAGGGCCGGCCCGCCGGCCTGCCGCGGGGAGGCGGGACGCACCGCGGCCCGACCGCCCCCCGGGTGGATCGGGCGCCGTCGCCCGATCCGCGCCCCACCGCACGGAGACGTCCGGACCTGCCACCCAGGTCTTCCGGTACACGACCGCCGAGGAGGTGCGGCATGGCACCGGCTCAGCTCCGGCCGCCCACCATGGCCGACGTCGCACGACGGGCGGGTGTCTCCCACCAGACCGTGTCCCGGGTGCTGGGGGACCACCCCAACGTGCGGGACGAGACACGGGCCAGGGTGCTGCGTGCGATCGAGGAGATGGGCTACCGCCGCAACTCCTCCGCGCGGGCCCTGGTCACCCGGCGCACCAGGACACTCGGAGTCGTCGCCTCCGACACCACGCTCTACGGTCCCGCGAGCACCCTGTTCGCACTGGAGGAGGCGGCGCGGGCCGAGGGGTACCTCGTCTCGACGGTCAGTCTGCGCAGGCTGACCGTGGACACGCTCTCCGAGGCACTGGACCACCTCGGCGGGGGCGGGGTGGAGGGCGTGGTCGCCATCGCCCCGCAGCGGTCGGCGGTCGAGGCCCTCGCCGAACTGCGCCACCGGTTCCCGGTGGTGACGGTGGGCAGCGGTCCCGGGGTGGGCATCCCCGGAGTCAACGTGGACCAGCAGCTGGGCGCGCGCCTGGCGACGGGCCACCTCCTGGCGGCGGGCCACCGCACGGTCTGGCATCTCGCCGGACCCGAGGACTGGCAGGAGGCCGCCGACCGGGCGGCCGGCTGGCGGGCGACCCTCGAAGCCGCGGGCGTCGAACCGCCGATGACACTGCGCGGGGACTGGAGTCCGCTGTCGGGCTACCGGGCGGGACAGGAGCTGGCCGGCTGGGTGGGCCGGGGGCTGACCGCGGTGTTCGTCGCCAACGACCAGATGGCGCTGGGGGTGTTGAGGGCACTGCGCGAGGCGGGGGTGCGGACGCCCCAGGACGTGGCGGTCGCCGGGTTCGACGACATCCCGGAGTCGGAGTTCTTCGCCCCGCCGCTCACCACCGTCCGCCAGGACTTCTCCGCGGTGGGCAAGCGGAGCATCGCCCTGCTGCTGGACATGATCGAGGGCAGGGAGCCCGCTGGGGTGCCCCGCATCGCCATCGAGCCCCAGCTCGTCGTCCGGGCGAGCACCTTCCCGTACGCCTCCGGCCAGGGGGCCGCCCCGACCTGACGCGGTGGGCGCCTCCCCGACGGGGTATCCGCCGGCCGGGCCGGACAGATGCGTGGCCGGTATTTCGAACAATGATCGACAGGCTGGACGCGGCGCAGGCCGTCCCAGCACGTGCCATCGAGTACCAGCAGGTCCGCCAGGGCCGGCTCTTCAAAGGAGAAGAAACATGCTCAACAGACGAGGCTTCCTCACTGCGGCGGTCGGCGTGGCGGCTGCGAGCGGCCTGGCGGCCTGTGCGAAGGAGGACGACAGCTCCTCCGGCTCCGACTCCGGCAGCGGCGGAGGCGGCAAGAAGATCACTCTCGGCTTCGCGCAGGTCGGCTCGGAGAGCGGCTGGCGCACCGCCAACACCAAGTCGGTCAAGGCGGCGGCCAAGGAGGCCGGTTACACCCTCAAGTTCTCCGACGCGCAGCAGAAGCAGGAGAACCAGATCTCGGCGATCCGCAGCTACATCGCGCAGAAGGTGAACGTCATCGCGTTCTCGCCGGTCGTCGTCACGGGCTGGGACGCGGTGCTCAAGGAGGCCAAGACCGCGAAGATCCCGGTCATCCTCACCGACCGCTCCATCGAGACGTCCGACGACTCCCTGTACGTCAGCTTCATCGGCTCCGACTTCACCGACGAGGGCCGCCGCGCGGCCCGGATGCTGGAGAAGGTCCTCGCCAAGGCCGGGCACAAGGGCGCGGTGAAGATCGCACAGTTGGAGGGCACCACCGGTGCGGCTCCCGCCATCGAGCGGGCCAAGGGCTTCAAGGAGGTCATGGACGCCGAGCACAAGGACGACTGGAAGGTCGTCGTCAGCCAGACCGGCGACTTCACACGGGCCGGCGGCAAGCAGGTCATGGCCGCCTTCCTGCAGTCCAACCCGGACATCAACGTGCTCTACGCGCACAACGACGACATGGCCCTCGGTGCCATCCAGTCCATCGAGGCCGCCGGAAAGAAGCCCGGCAAGGACATCCTCATCGTCTCGGTCGACGGCGTGAAGGACGGCTTCGTCGCGATGTCCGAGGGCAAGATCAACGCGATCGTCGAGTGCAACCCGCTGCTCGGCCCGCAGTTGATGGACCTCGTGAAGAAGGTCAACGACGGCGAGACGGTCGAGCGCCGGATCAAGACCGAGGAGGGCGACTTCATGCAGGACGAGGCCAAGGCCGCGCTCCCGGACCGCAAGTACTGACGGACCGCACCCCCTACGGGGAGCCTCCGCCGGCCGGGCACGCCCCGGCCAGGGAGGCTCCCCGCAGGCCTGAACCCATTTCATGAGGAGCGCTGCCATGGCAGAGCCGCAGCCCGTCCTGGAGATGACGGGCATAGTCAAGGAGTTTCCGGGGGTACGGGCTCTGTCCGGCGTCGACTTCCGGCTCTTCCCCGGTGAGATCCACGCCCTCATGGGCGAGAACGGCGCCGGGAAGTCCACCCTGATCAAGGTCCTGACCGGGGTCTACTCCCTGGACGGAGGCACGATCACCCTCGACGGGGAGTCCGTGCGGTTCGGCAGCCCGCTGCACGCGCAGCACGCCGGCATCAGCACGGTCTACCAGGAGGTCAACCTCTGCCCGAACCTCTCCGTGGCCGAGAACATCTTCATCGGACGCGAGCCCACCCGGTGGGGCCGCATCCGGTGGAAGCAGCTGCGGCGCGAGGCGGCGGAACTGGTCGACCGGCTCGGACTCGACATCGACGTCACCGCGCCCCTGTCCGCGTACCCGCTGGCCGTGCAGCAACTGGTCGCGATCGTACGGGCGGTGGGCACCGGGGACAGCGACGGCGAGGGATCGGGCACCAAGGTCCTGGTCCTCGACGAGCCCACGTCCAGCCTCGACCGCGACGAGGTCCTCGAACTCTTCCGCCTGATGCGGCGGTTGAGGGACGAGGGTGTCGCGATCCTGTTCGTGACGCACTTCCTCGACCAGGTCTACGAGATCTGCGACCGGATGACCGTCCTGCGCAACGGCGCGCACGTGGGGGAGCACCCGGTCGGCGAACTCGACCAGGTCGGACTGGTTCAACTGATGATCGGCAAGGCCCTCGGACAGCTGGAGGAGCTGCACGACCAGCAACTGCACGCCGATGTCGGCGAGCCCTTCCTGCGGGCGAGCGGCCTCGGCAGGACCGGTGCCGTGGCCCCCTTCGACCTGGAGATCAAGAAGGGCGAAGTCGTCGGCCTGGCGGGCCTGCTGGGCTCCGGCCGCACCGAACTCGCCCGCCTGCTCTTCGGCGCGGACCAGCCGGACAGCGGAACCGTCACCATCGACGGCAGCCGCATCCCGATGCACGCCCCGAACGACGCCATCGCGGCCGGGGTCGCGTTCTGCTCGGAGAACCGCAGGACCGAGGGCCTGGTCCCCGAACTGACGGTGCGCGAGAACATCATCCTCGCGCTGCAGGCAGCGCGCGGCTGGACCCGGCCCATCCCGGCCGCCCAGCGCGACGAACTCGTCACCCGGTACATCACGGCACTGGACATCAGGCCCGCCGACCCCGAGGCCAGGGTCGGCCGGCTCAGCGGCGGCAACCAGCAGAAGGTGCTGCTCGCCCGCTGGCTCATCACCCGGCCGAAGCTGCTGATCCTCGACGAACCCACCCGCGGGATCGACGTCGGCGCCAAGGCCGAGATCCAGAAGCTCGTGGTCTCGCTCTCCGAGGACGGCATGTCGGTGCTCTACATCGCGGCCGAGCTGGAGGAGGTGCTCCGGCTCAGCCACACCGTCGGGGTGCTGCGCGACCGCCGCCTGGTGGCCCGGATCGCCAACGGGCCCGACATCACCACCGGCCGCATCCTGGAGACCATCGCGAGCGGAGAAGACCAGTGACCACCACGCCCCGATGGCGAGCACTGACGCACCACCACCTGTTCTGGCCGGTCGCCGTGCTGGTCCTCCTGCTGCTCGTCAACGTCCCCTTCACGCCCGACTTCTTCTCGATCAGGATGACGGACGGCCACCTCTACGGCAGCCTCGTCTCGATCGTGCTGTTCGGCTCACCGCTGATCCTGGTCGCGGTCGGCATGACCCTGGTCATCGCCACCGGCGGCATCGACCTCTCCGTCGGCGCGGTCGTCGCGATCACCGGCGCGCTGGCCTGCTCGTACCTGAGCGACCAGACCGACCAGGGCGCCCTGTCCGGAGTGCTGCTCGCCATGGCGCTCGGCCTGGCGGCGGCGGCCGTCTGCGGTCTGTGGAACGGCTTCCTGGTCGCGCGGATGGGCATCCAGCCGATCATCGCCACGCTGATCATCATGGTCGCCGGCCGGGGCGTCGCCCAGCTCATCACCGACGGGCAGATCATCACCGTCAACAGCGAGCCCTACAAGCTGATCGGCGGGGGTTACTGGCTGACCCTGCCGTTCTCCATCTTCGTGGTGGCCGCCGTCGTGGCCGTCACCGTGGCGCTGACCCGCCGTACGGCCCTCGGCCTGCTCGTCGAGTCGGTCGGCGGCAACGCCGAGGCCAGCCGGCTCGTCGGCATCAGGTCCCGCCGCATCAAGATCATGGTCTATGTCTTCTGCGCGCTGTGCGCGGGCATCGCCGGCCTGATGATCAGCTCCAACACCTCGGCCGCCGACGGCAACAACGCGGGCCTGTGGATCGAACTCGACGCGATCCTCGCCGTGGTGATCGGCGGCACCTCGCTGCTCGGCGGACGCTTCTCCGTCGGCGGCACGGTCGTCGGCGCCCTCGTCATCCAGACACTCACCACGACGATCTACACGATCGGCGTTCCGACCCAGACCAACCTCGTCTTCAAGGCGGCCGTCGTCATCGTGGTCTGCCTGCTCCAGTCCCCGAAGTTCCGCGCCAAGGTCTTCGGTGCCCGGCGCTCCGGCGCGAAGGGCGGCGGCACGCCGGACACGTCCCCGGCCGACGCCGCCCCCGCGCCCGAGGCCGCTCCCAGGATGGAGGTGTCGTGATGAGCACGACCACCCAGAGCCCCACGACACCCGAGGCACGCACGCCGGGCAGGACCGCGCGGCTGCTGGGGGACCGGCGGCTGCCCGTCCTGGTGACCGCCGGACTGTTCCTCGTGATGTACGTGGTCGGTCTGAGCCGCTACCAGAACTACGGCTTCGCCGAACCGCAGGTCTTCATGAACCTGTTCATCGACAACGGCTACCTCCTGGTGGCCGCCGTCGGCGCGACCTTCGTGATCCTGTCCGGCGGCATCGACCTGTCGGTCGGCTCCGTCATCGGCTTCACGACCATGTTCACGGCGTGGCTGGTGGAGCGTCAGGGACTGCCGATCGTGGTGGTGATCCCCATGGCGCTGGCCGTGGGCGCGTTCGGCGGGTTCCTGATGGGATACGTGATCCACAACTTCGAGATCCAGCCCTTCATCGTGACGCTCGCCGGCCTCTTCCTCTTCCGGGGCCTGTGCCTGGTCATCAGCAAGGAGTCGATCTCCATCGGCGACGCGTCCGTGAGCAGCATGGCCCAGACGCAGGTGTCCCTGGGCGGGGCGTTCCTGTCGATCGGCGCCGTCGTCGCGCTCGTCGTGCTGGCCGTCGCGATCTACGTGCTGCACTTCACGCGCTTCGGACGGAGGGTGTACGCCATCGGGGGCAACGAGCAGTCGGCCCTGCTGATGGGGCTTCCGCAGGGCGGCACGAAGATCGCCGTGTACACGGTGAGCGGGTTCTGCTCGGCGCTCGCGGGGCTGCTGTTCACGCTCTACATCCAGTCCGGCGACCCGTTGCACGCCACGGGGATGGAACTCGACGCGATCGCTGCGGTCGTGATCGGCGGCACCCTGCTCACGGGCGGGTCCGGCTATGTGCTGGGCACCCTGTTCGGGGTCCTGGTCCTCGGCCTGATCAAGAGCATCATCCAGTTCGAGGGAACGCTCAGTTCGTGGTGGACGAAGATCGCCACGGGTGTCCTGCTGTGCGTGTTCATCCTGGTCCAGCGCGCCATGACGAGCCGCCGGACCTGACCCCGGCGGGACGGGCGCGGCCGCGCGGCCGACCCCGTCCCGCGTGTCGGACGCGGTGTCCGGGAGGGATTGCCCCGGGCGCCGCGTGGTCGGTGCCGTGGCGTTGCCGTGTCCGTCGGCTGCCGTGCCGGTCGTGCTCGCCGCGCTGCGGTGCTCGTTGCCCTTCCCGCGCCGCCGTGCCGTCGCGCCTGCCGTTCTGACGTCCTGTGGTGCTTGTTGCGCTTCCCGTGTCGCCCTGCTGCCGCGTGCCCCGCCGGTGTGCGGCGGTACGGGCGGGGCGCCGACCGGTCCCGGGACGGTGTCCGACGTGTCGGGCGGCGGCAACGGGCGCAGGTTCAGGGGCCGTCAGTCGTTCGCGCCCCAGGAGGCCGATCGGAACCGACCGTGTCGGAAGCGTTGACTCGCGCCTCATGCGTACCTATCTTCTGGTCGAAGTTACGCACGCTGTCCGATATCTCGAACTATGACACGTTCGTCGGAAGGACCTGCCGTGTTCCGCACCCGTCAGTGGTTCACTCTCGTGGCAGCGCTGCTCGTGACGCTCGTGCCGGTGCTCGCGCAGCCGGCAGCCGCCGCGGAGGGCCGCCCGTACACGAACCCCGTCAAGTCGGTGAAGGGCGCCGACCCCTGGATCGAGTACCACAACGGCAACTACCACCTGGTCACCACCTCCTTCACCGGCGTGCTGACCATGCGGAAGTCGCCGACGCTCGCGGGACTGTCCACCGCCCCGAGCGTCCAGGTCTGGAGCGACACCACCGCCACCCGCGACACCAACTTCTGGGCGCCGGAACTGCACTTCCTCGACGGCCGCTGGTACCTGTACTACTCGGCCGGGCAGAGCGGGGTCGCCTGCTGCGACTCCCAGCGCACCTACGTGCTGGAGAGCGCGGGCACCGACCCCATGGGCCCCTACACCTTCAAGAGCCGGCTCACGGGCGCCAATCTGAGCCCCGGCGGCTGGCTGATCGACGCCAGCGTGCTCAAACACGGCAACAGCCTCTACCTCCTCGGCAGCGGCTTCGTGAACGGCAGCACGCAGAGCCTGGTCATCGCCCCGCTCAGCAACCCGTACACGCTGGCCGGTTCGACGTTCAGCGTCATCTCCAGCCCCACCCTGAGCTGGGAGACGCAGGGCCGCCCGGTCAACGAGGGCCCCGAACCCCTGTACCGCAACGGCAGGACCTTCCTCACCTACTCCGCCAGCTCATGCCAGACCGCGGACTACAAACTGGGGCGGCTCGAACTGACCGGCGCCAACCCGCTGCTGGCCTCCTCCTGGACCAAGACGCAGACGCCCGTCTTCCAGCGCGACGACGCGGCCGGCGTCCACGGACCGGGCCACAACGGGTTCTTCACCTCACCGGACGGCACCGAGAACTGGATCGTCTACCACGGCAACACCAGCGCCTCCGGAGGCTGCGGCAACGGCCGGACCACGCGCGCCCAGAAGTTCACCTGGAACGCGGACGGCACACCGAACCTGGGCACTCCGGTGGCACTCGGCACCACCCTGCCGGGACCCGCCGGGGAGACGGCCGCGACCCCGACGGCGTACACCCTCGTGAACCGCAACAGCGGCAAGTGCCTGGACGTCGCGGGCGGCGCCACCGCGGACGGCACCGACATCCTCCAGTGGACCTGCACCGGCGGCGCCAACCAGAAGTGGCGCGTCGAGGACCTCGGTGACGACACCAGCAGGCTGGTCAACGTGGCGACCGGCAAGGTGATGGACACCGCCGACTGCTCCACGGCGGACGGCGCCGACCTGCGCCAGTGGTCGTGGCTGAACAACAACTGCCAGAGGTTCCGCCTCGTGCACACCGCGACCGGCGACCACGTGCGCGTCGTCAACCAGGCCACCGGCAAGGTCGCGGACGTGGCCGGCTGCGGCACCGCGGACGGCACCGACGTCCGCCAGTGGACCTGGCTCGGGAACACCTGCCAGCAATGGCAGTTGAGGCCCACGACGTGACCGCCGCGCGCGACGCGAGAACGACACCCGACGTGATCGAGAGGACATCAGTGAAGCGCACCGCCGCACGGATCGTCACCGCCCTGCTCGTCACCCTGGCCGCCCTGACCTCCGGCATCGCCGGGGCCGCGGCCCCCGCCTCGCCCGCCGTCACCTACACCAACCCGGTCGCCGCGCAGCGCGCCGACCCGCACATCCTCAGACACAGCGACGGCTACTACTACTTCACCGCCACCGTGCCCGCGTACGACAGGATCGTGATGCGCCGGGCCACCACCCTCCAGGGGCTGTCCACGGCGTCCGAGACGACCATCTGGACGAAGCACTCCAGCGGTGAGATGGGCGCCCACATCTGGGCGCCGGAGATCCACTTCATCGACGGCAAGTGGTACGTCCACTTCGCGGCAGGCGCCTCCAACGACATCTGGAAGATCCGGCCCTACGTCCTGGAGAGCAGCGCGGCCAACCCGCTTACCGGGAGCTGGACCGAGAAGGGCCGGATCGCCCTGCCGCTGGACACCTTCTCCCTGGACGCGACCACCTTCACCGTCGGCGGCACCCGCTTTCTGAGCTGGGCGCAGAACGACCCGGCGGTCGGCGACGGCACCAACATCTACCTGGCCAGGATGTCCAACCCCTGGACGATCAGCGGCAGTCCGGTCATGATCTCCCGGCCCACCAACGCCTGGGAGAAGATCGGCCACACGGTCAACGAGGGGCCCGCGGTGATCCAGCGGGGCGGCAAGGTCTTCATGACCTTCTCGGCCAGCGCCACCGACAGCAACTACTGCCTCGGCCTGCTGACCGCCTCGGCCTCGGCGAACCTGATGAGCGCCTCCTCCTGGACCAAGACGCCCAACCCGGTGTTCACCAGCAACGCCGCCACCGGGCAGTACGGCCCGGGCCACAACACCTTCACGGTGTCCGAGGACGGGAAGTCCGACGTCCTCGTCTACCACGACCGCAACTACAAGGACATCAGCGGCGATCCGCTCAACGACCCCAACCGCCGCACGCGCTTCCAGAAGCTGTACTGGAACGCCGACGGCACCCCCAACTTCGGCATCCCGGTCGCCGACGGCGCCACCCCCGTCCGCTTCTCCTCGTACAACTTCCCCGACCGGTTCATCCGGCACTGGGAGTACCGGGGCAGGCTGGAGGCGAACGTCACGAACCTGGCCGACTCGCAGTTCCGCGTGGTGACCGGACTGGCCGGCAGCGGGACCGTCTCCCTGGAGTCGGCCAACTTCCCCGGGTACTACCTGCGCCACAGGAACAACGAGGTGTGGGTGGAGAAGAACGACGGGACCACGACCTTCAAGAACGACGCGACCTTCCACCGGCGGGCGGGCCTGGCCGACAGCTCGGCCGGCGTCTCCTTCGAGTCGTACAACTTCCCCGGCCGGTTCGTCCGGCACTACGACTACCTGCTGTACACGCAGCCCGCCGACACGGCGGCGGCGAAGGCGGACGCCACGTTCTACGCCGAGTGAAGCGCACCGGCCGGGTCCGCCGCGGACCCGGCCGGTGGTGCGCCGAACGGCCGGGCCGGTGCACCACCGGCCCGGCCGTTCGGCGCGGCGGCTACCGGTCCGGCGCGCCGATCACGATCGCGTTGGCCGCGACGATCGCGCCGATGCCGGCACACTCCGCCCAGCCCAGTCCCTGACCGAGGACGATCCAGCCCACCAGGCCGGCCAGCACCGGATTGACGCTCATGAACAGCCCGAACACCGGTGCGGACACCCTGCGCAGGGTCCTCAGATCCGCGAGGAGCGGCACCGCGGACGAGAGCACCCCCGCCGCGACGGCACACCCCGCGGCCCCCGCCGTCGGAGGGTGACGCACCGCCACGGCCACGCCGACCGGCAGGAACACCAGGGCCGACACCAGGGCGGCGGCCGCCGGCCCCTGCGCACCGGGGACCCGCCGTCCGACCGTACGGTTCAGCAGGATGTACGCGGCCCAGCACGCGGCGGCCAGCAGCCCGAGGCCCATCCCGACGAAGTCGGCGGAGGGCTGGGGCCGGGTCAGGGTGAGCACGCCGGCGGCCGCCAGCAGGGCGCAGCACGCGTCCTTGCCGCGCCGCGAGGCGGCCAGCGCGATGCCCAGCGGCCCGAGGAACTCCAGGGTCACCGCCAGCCCGAGGCCGATACGGTCCACCGCCGTGTAGAGGGACAGGTTCATCGTCGCGAACACCACCGCCAGCAGCAGGACGGGCCACCACTGGCGGGCGGTGAAGGCGCGCAGCCGCGGCCTGCCCACCGCGCACAGCACGAGCGCGGCGACGTACTGGCGCACCGCGACGACCCCGGGGGGACCCAGGACCGGGAAGGCCAGGGCGCCGATCGCGGCGCCGGTCTGGTTGGACAGGCTGCTCGCGGTCATGGTGAGCACGGCGGCGGGCCACGGGCGGGCCGGCACGAGGGCCGGCCCCGGGCCGGACGGGGCCGGGGGCGGCCGGTGCGAGGCGTCCGCGGTACGGGCGAGGGCTTCGGGCATGGCCCGATGCTGGGCCGCGCCGCACCATGCGCAAAATGCATCCACCGGCGCACCCATACGCTGGAGTCATGGATGTGGAACTGCGGCAGTTGCGCTGCCTGGTCGCGATCGTCGACGAGGGCACCTTCACCGATGCCGCCATCGCGCTCGGTGTCTCCCAGGCGGCCGTGTCCCGCACCCTGGCCTCCCTCGAACGCGCCCTGGGGACACGGCTGTTGCGGCGGACCTCGCGCGAGGTGGCGCCGACCCCGGCGGGACTGCGCGTGCTGGCGCACGCCCGGCGGGTGCTCGCGGAGGTGGCCGAACTGGTCCGTGAGGCCACCACGGGGCACGCGGTGCTGCGCGTCGGCTACGCCTGGTCCGCGCTCGGCCGGCACACCCTGGCCTTCCAGCGCGGCTGGGCCGAAGCGCACCCCGGCACGGAACTGCACCTCGTCCGCGTCAACTCCGCGACCGCGGGACTCGCCGAGGGCGCCGGCGAACTCGCCGTCGTCCGGCGGCCGTTGGACGAGAGCCGTTTCGACTCCGCCATCGTGGGGCTGGAACGGCGGCTGTGCGCCATGGCCTCGGACGACCCCCTGGCCCGCCGCCGGTCCGTACGGCTCGCGGACATCGGCGGGCGCACGCTGCTGGTGGACCGGCGGACCGGCACCACCACGACGGACCTGTGGCCCGCCGGCTCCCGTCCGGCCACCAGGGACACCCAGGACGTGGACGAATGGCTCACGGAGATCTCCACGGGCCGCTGCGTGGGAATGACGGCCGAGTCGACCGCGCACCAGTACCCGCGCCCCGGCATCGTCTACCGGCCGGTCCGCGACGCCGAGCCGATCGCGGTGCGCCTCGCCTGGTGGCGGGACGAACCCCACCCCGCCGTGCAGCAGGCCATCGAACTGCTCACCACCCTCTACCGGACCGGCTGACCCGGGGCCTTGCCCGCAGCGGCCGGACGGTGCCGCAGGCCCCGCACGGGCCGGACGGACGGGCCGTTCAGCTGCTGTCGGCCGGGACGGCGTCTCCCGTACGGACCAGCGGAATCCGCAGGGTGAACACCGTCGAGCCCGGACGGCTCGCCAGGTCGACGGTGCCCCCGTGCGCCCGCACCAGTGACAGGGCGACGGCGAGCCCGAGGCCGCTGCCGCCCCGGTCGCGGCTGCGGGCCTTGTCCACCCGGTAGAACCGGTCGAAGACCCGCACCTGGTCCTCGGCCGCTATGCCGGGACCCGTGTCGCACACCCGCACCACGGCCTCGCCGGCCGCCACGGACACCCCGACCGACACCTCCGTACCGGCCGGGGTGTGCACGGCCGCGTTGGTGAGCAGATTGTCCAGGACCTGCCTGACGCGCAGGGCGTCCAGGCGCAGCGGGACCGGGCCGGGCGCCGTCGCCACGGACAGCGGATGCTCCGGGTGGCCCGCGCGGAACGCGTCCGCCGCCTGCCGCACCAGCTCCGCCAGGTCCGTGTCCTCCGGCCGCAGCGGCGCCTCCACCTCGGCGGCGTCCAGCCGCGCGAGCAGCAGCAGGTCGTCCAGGAGCACCCCCATCCTGGCCGCCTCGGCACGCAGCCGCGCCAGATGCCGCTCCCGCTCCCCGGGCTCGTTGGCCGCCGCGTACTGGAACAGGTCCGCGTATCCGCGTACGGACATGAGAGGCGTCCGCAGCTCGTGCGAGGCGTCCGCCACGAACCGGCGCAACCGCTGCTCGGCCCGGGTACGGACGGCCAGCGAGTCGTCGATGTGCTCCAGCATGGTGTTGAAGGCGGTCCGCAGCTCCTCGACCTCCGGGCCCCCGTTGCCGCGGTCCGCCCGGACCGGCAGCCGTGCCGAGTCCGTGAAGTCGTGCGAGGTGATGCCGCGGGCGGTGCGCGCCATGTCGCTCAGCGGCTTCAGGCCCCGCCGCAGTACCGCGCGCCCCAGGACCACGAGCCCCACCAGCGCCAGGGCGAACGCCACGACCTGGACCGTGGCGAGCTGGTCCATCGTGTCCTCGACCTCCTCCAGCGGAGCCGCGGTCACCAGCACCACTCCCGGCTCGACCTCGCAGGCCCGCAGCCGGTACGCGCCCTCGTCCCGGATGCGCGCGGTGTGCCGGACCTCCCGCGAACCGGCCCGCGCCTGCGCCACGGCGACGGCGGCGAGCTGACCGGAGTCGGCTGGCACGTCACTGGGCCTGCGCAACGACGCCTTGCCGCCGGAGACCTCGTACACGGCCGTGTACCAGCCGTAGTAGGGGCGCCGTTCCACCGTGCC
This sequence comes from Streptomyces fructofermentans, assembly GCF_014651055.1. Classification (GTDB taxonomy): domain Bacteria; phylum Actinomycetota; class Actinomycetes; order Streptomycetales; family Streptomycetaceae; genus Streptomyces; species Streptomyces fructofermentans. Next base: position 47,849 of record NZ_BMWD01000002.1, on the reverse strand, counting down.
GTGCGCCTGCGCGTCCTTGGACTGGGTGAGCTGCACGAGCTTCATCTGGTCGTCGAGCTGGCGTTCCAGGTAGTCGCGCATGTACGTCGACAGAGCCGTGCCGACGACGGCGAACACGGCCAGCGAGAGGACGCCCATGCCGAGGGCGAGCCGGGTCCCCAGCCGCAGTCTGCGGTAGGCCGCGCGGAGGCCGCCGCTCACCCGGCGACCCGCCGCACCACGTACCCGACTCCCCGCACGGTGTGGATCAGGGGCTCGCCCGTGTCGTCGAGCTTGCGCCGCAGTCGGCTGACCACCAGCTCCACCACGTTGGAGCGGCCCCCGAAGCCGTACTCCCAGACATGGTCGAGTATCTGGGCCTTGGTCAGCACGGTCGGCGACTTGCGCATCAGATAGCGGAGCACCTCGTACTCGGTCGGGGTGAGCGTCAGGGGGCGGTCGGCGCGGCGCACCTCACGCGTGTCCTCGTCCATCGTCAGATCCGCGACCCGCAGCACCGACCGCTGGAACCCCGGCCCCGCGCTGCGGCGCAGCACGGTCCGCAAGCGGGCCATCAGCTCCTCCACCGCGAACGGCTTGACCAGGTAGTCGTCGCCGCCCCGGGTGAGCCCCGCGACCCGGTCCGCGACACCGTCCCGGGCGGTGAGGAACACCACCGGCACCATCGTCCCCGACCGCCTCAGCCGGTCCAGCACCGCGAACCCGTCCAGGCCCGGCAGCATCAGATCGAGCACCACGATGTCCGGATGGAACTCCGCGGCGCGGTGCAGCGCCTCCTCGCCGGAATGGGCGGTGACCGCCTCCCAGCCCTCGTAGCGGGCGACCGTCGCCACCAGGTCGGCGATGGGCGGGTCGTCGTCCACGACGAGAAGTCGTACTTTCTCCACGTGCCCATACTGCTCGACGCGCCGCCGCGGGCCACGGCCGCGGGCCCGTCGATGCCACATCGATAGGGACTTGAAAGTCGTCCGACAGGGAAACGACAGCTCACCGCAGGCAGGCTCGGAGTCCCAGGACCCGATCAAGGAGTTGCCGTCCGTGACGACTGTCCAGACGACCGCCCCGCCGCCACCTCCGGCGCTACGTCCCGCGGTGGTGGCCCGCGCCGGCCTGTACGGCGTGCTGGGCCTGAACGCGGGCGCCGTGACCGTGTTCTTCGTCCAGGCGGGGTTCGGCTCGAACGCCCTGATCCTGCTCGGGCGGCTGACCGGCCTCTACGCCGCCCTCCTGATGGCCTTCCAGCTCCTCCTCGTCGCCCGGCTGCCCTGGCTCGACCGCCGCATCGGCATGGACCGGCTCACCTCCTGGCACCGCCGGGCCGGCTTCGGCCTGCTGTGGACGCTCCTGGGGCACGCCGTGTTCATCACCTTCGGCTACGCCGAACTGTCCGCCATGGACCCGGTGGACCAGCTCGTGGACCTCGCCGGGACGGTCGAGGGCGTACTGCGCGCGATCGTCGCCCTCGGCCTGATCCTCGTCGTCGGCACGGTGTCGGCGCGCCTCGCCCGCCGCCGACTCGCGTACGAGACCTGGCACTTCGTCCACCTCTACACGTACGTCGCCGTGGTGCTGGCCTTCACCCACCAGGTCGCCGTGGGCAGCACCTTCACCGCGTCGGCCGCGGCCACCGCCTACTGGTACACCCTGTGGGGTGCCGCGCTGGCCTCGGTCGCCGTCGGCCGGCTCGTCCTCCCGGTGCGGCGGAACCTGCGCCACCGGCTGCGTGTCTCGGCCGTCGTGCCCGAGTCCGACACCGTCGTGTCCGTCCACATCACCGGACGGGACCTGGACCGGCTGCCCGCGCGCGCGGGCCAGTTCTTCCTGTGGCGGTTCCTGACCAGGGACCGGTGGTGGCAGGCCAACCCGTTCTCCCTGTCGGCGGCACCCGACGGCCGGACGCTGCGGCTCACCGCCAAGACGGCCGGCGACGGCACCGCGGCCCTGCGGCACCTGAAGGTGGGCACCCGCGTCTTCGCCGAGGGACCCTACGGCGCGTTCACCACCCTGCACCGGACCCGGCCGGGCACCCTGCTCGTCGCGGGCGGTGTCGGCATCACGCCCATCCGGGCCCTGCTGGAGGAGCTGGACGGCCACGCCGTGCTCATCCACCGGGTGGCGGGCGTGGAGGACGCCGTCCTCCACGACGAACTGCGGGAGCTGGCCCGGACCAGGGACATCGAGCTCCACCTCGTGACCGGACCCGCCACCCCGGACCGGCTCGCACCGCCCGAACTGGCCCGTCTCGTACCGGACGTGGCCGAGCGGGACGTGTTCGTGTGCGGACCACCCGGCATGACGGCGGCCGTCCTGCGCACCCTGCGCGCGCTGGGCGTGCCCAGGAAGCAGATCCACTTCGAGCGATTCAGCCTGGCGGGATGAGGACCACACCGTGAAACGAGCACTGCCCGCACTGCTGCTGACCGTCGCCGGGCTCATCCCCGTCTGGCGCTACGCGCCGTCCGACACCGCGGCCACCGCCGAGGCCGCCCCCGCGCTGCCCGCCCCCTCGCCGTCCCCGTCCTCCGGCGCGTCCTCGCCGGCCTCCCCGGACGACGCCTCCCGGGTCGTCCAGGGGTCGACGGTCGCCACGGAGAAGGGCGCCGTGCAGGTGGAGGTGACCTTCGACGGGGACACCATCGACTCCGTACGGATGCTCAAGCAGCCCGACCACCCGCAGACGACGAACGCCGTGCCGAAGCTGATCGAGGAGACCCTGCGCGCGCAGAGCGCCGACATCGACGCGGTGTCCGGCGCCACGATCACCAGCGAGGGATACGCGGAGTCCCTCCAGGCCGCCATCGACGCGCGGGGCTGACCGGACGCGCCGCGTCGGGCACGTCAGGGGGCTCCCGGTCGCCGTCCGAGAGCCCGCGGCCCTTCTCGGACGCCTCCGCCCGGTGTCGCTGCCCGGTGCCGGTGGCCGCCTCTTGTCGCCGGCACCGGGCTGGGGAGGGGTGCCGGGGGTGTCCAGGGCTGCGAACTCAGACGTCCGCGACCGGAGTTCGGTTCGCGCGGCCCTCCGGGATCAGACGCGTCGTGCGAGGAAGACGAACTCCCTGCCCGGCCGGTCCGGCGCGTCGCGAACCTCCTCCACCCGGTACCCCTGCGCGAGCAGGTCCGCCTCGACCTCCTCGCGCTCCCGGAAGCGCAGCGTCGAGTCCGACGTCAGCACCTGTCCGTCCGCCGCGAAGACGTAGGTCCAGCGGAAGGCCACCAGGGGCCCGGTCACATCCACCAGTCGGACCCAGCTCTCGACGGAGCCGACGCCCGGGATCTCCGTCACCCGCCAGGAGTCCTCCCGCGTCCACCGCTCCCAGGCGCGGCCGGCCGGATCACGGGTCTCGAAGGCCAGGCGCCCGCCCGGCCGCAGCGCTTCACGGGCTCCCCGCAGCGTGCTCTGCCAGTTGCCCGGATCGACGATCTGCTGGGCGACGTTCGCCGTCATCGTCGCGAGGTCGACCCGCAGTGGCGGGAGGGCCGTTGCGTCACCGCGGATCCAGCGCACCCGCTCGCCGCCCGGTTTGGCCCGGGCGACGTCCACGGACGCCCGGGCGGGATCGACGCCCACGACGTCGATCCCGCGCTCGGCCAGGAGGAGCGCGAACACCCCGGTGCCGCAGCCTATGTCCAGGACCCGGCGCGCCCCGGACTCCTCGGCCATCCGGAGGTAGGCGTCGAGGTCGCGGCGGTCGGGGTCGAGCGCGTCGTGGATCGCGGCGAGTCGCGGATGCCCGAAGCATTCGTCAGCCATGCCGGTGAACGTACGCGGAACCGGCCCCGCGGAGCCACCGGGTTCGGCGTCCGCGCGAAGCCCTCCGAGGCGGCGGCATCCTGCGGGACATATGCCGAACAAAATTGTTGACAATCTTGTTCGTCTAGATTTAGGTTCGACAGGCACTCACTCAGGGAGGGCACACATGCCGGAGCAAGCCCGTCCGAGCACCGGGGAGCAGGCCAAGCAGTACGCGCTCGCGCAACTGCGGCAGGCGATCCTGCGCGGCGAGATGGCACCCGCCCAGCGGCTGGTGGAGAACGAACTCGCCGAGCAGTTCGGGGTGACGCGGGCCAGTGTCCGGGCGGCGCTGATCGAGTTGGAGTCGGAGGGGCTGGTCGAGCGGATCCGCAACCGCGGTTCGCGGGTCCGGGTGGTCACCGTGGAGGAAGCGGTCGCCATCACCGAATGCCGGATGGTCCTCGAAGGGCTGTGCGCCGCCAAGGCGGCCGTCGAGGCCGACGAGGAGCAGTTGACCCGGCTGGCGGACCTGGGCACGGCGATGTCCAAGGCCGTCGCCGACGGCGAACCGGTGACGTACTCCGAGCTCAACCACGAACTGCACGCCGCCATCAGGCAGTTTTCCGGCCAGCAGGTGGCCGACGGACTCCTGGACCGGCTCAACGGCCAACTGGTGCGTCACCGCTTCCAGTTGGCGCTGCGGCCGGGAAGGCCGCAGAAGTCCCTGAGTGAGCATCTGGCCATGATCGAGGCGATCAGGGCCCGCGACCCGCAGGCGGCCGAGGCGACCGTCCGCGCCCATCTCTCGGGCGTGATCGACGCGTTGCGCGAGTGACGTCGCCGGGGTGGGTCGACCGGCCTGTCCACCAAGGAGACTGCAGCAATGACCCACGGCAAGGCACCCACCGATCCACGGTCCACCCTGGTCGTCACCGCGCACGCGGGTGACTTCGTGTGGCGGGCCGGGGGAGCGATTGCCCTCGCCGCCTCGCGCGGCGAGAAGGTCACCATCGCGTGCCTGACCTACGGCGAGCGCGGCGAGTCCGCGAAGGCGTGGCGCGAGGGCAGGTCGCTGGAGGAGATCAAGGCGCTGCGCAGGGGGGAGGCCGAGCAGGCCGCCGCCACCCTGGGCGCCGAGGTCGTCTTCTTCGACGCGGGCGACTACCCGCTCACCGCCACAAGGGAACTGACGGACCGTCTGGTCGCCGTGCTGCGCGACACACGGCCGGACGTCGTGCTCACGCACCCGCTCGACGACCCGTACAACGGGGACCATCCGGCCGCCGCCCGGATGGCCCTGGACGCGCGTGTCCTCGCGCAGGCCGTCGGCTATCCGGCCGAGGGCGAGGTCATCGGGGCCCCGCCGGTGTTCTTCTTCGAGCCGCACCAGCCCGAGATGTGCGGATTCCGTCCGGAGGTGCTCCTCGACATCTCCGAGGTGTGGGAGACCAAGCGCAAGGCCATGGAGTGCCTCGCGGCCCAACGGCACCTCTGGGACTACTACACCGACCTGGCCGTCCGGCGCGGTGTGCAGCTCAAGCGCAACGCCGGCCCCAACCTGGGTCTGCCGCACACGACGTACGCCGAGGCGTACATGCGCCCGTACCCGCAGGTCACGGCGGTTCTGGCATGAGCGGCCTGATCGTCACCGGGCCGCCGAAGGCGCCCGCGAAGGACGTCGACGCGCTGGCCGGGTACGGCGTCGCCACCGTGCACGAGGCACTCGGCCGCACCGGGCTCCTCGGCGCCGGGCTGCGCCCGATCCAGCGGGGCGCCCGGGTCGCGGGCACCGCGGTCACGGTACTGAGCTGGCCGGGCGACAACCTCATGATCCACGCGGCGGTCGAGCAGTGCGGCGAGGGGGACATCCTCGTCGTCACCACCACCTCGCCGTCCACGGACGGCATGTTCGGCGAACTGTTCGCGACCGCGCTGAGCCGCCGCGGGGTGCGCGGCCTGGTCACCGGCGCGGGCGTGCGCGACACGCAGGAACTGCGTGCGATGGGCTTCCCCGTGTGGGCGGCGGCCGTGTCCGCGCAGGGCACGGTGAAGGCGACCGGCGGTTCGGTCAACGTCCCCGTCGTGCTGGGCGGGCAGCGCGTCCGCCCGGGCGACGTGGTCCTCGCCGACGACGACGGCGTGCTGGTCGTGCCGCGCGAGCGCTCCGGCGAGGCCGTCGAGGCGTCCGCGGCGCGCACGGCGAAGGAGGAGGCATCCAGGGCGGCCTTCGCCGAGGGGGAGTTGGGGCTCGACCGCTACGGGCTGCGCGGGACACTCGAACGGCTGGGTGTGCGGTACCGGTCGTACGACGAGTACGTGTACGAGTACGAGCGCGACGGCGGCCCGCACGGAGCGGGCGAGTGACCGGGGCCGAGGGGGTGCCCTGCGTGCTCATGCGGGGCGGCACCTCCAAGGGCGCCTACTTCCTGGCCTCGGACCTGCCGGCCGCCCCCGCCGAGCGCGACGACCTGCTGCTGCGGATCATGGGCAGCCCCGACCCGTGCCAGATCGACGGCCTGGGCGGCGGACACCCCCTGACGAGCAAGGTGGCCGTGGTGTCCGCGGCCGGCGACCCCGGGGCGGACGTCGACTACCTGTTCCTCCAAGTCGGCGTGGACAGCGACGAGGTGAGCGACCGTCAGAACTGCGGGAACCTGCTCGCGGGGGTCGGCCCGTTCGCCGTCGAGCAGGGACTCGTCGGAGCCGGCGGTGACCGGACGTCCGTCCGCATCAGGATGCTCAACACCGGCGACCTGGCCGTCGCCGCCTTCCCCACCCCGGGCGGACGCGTCGACTCCCGCGGCTCCACCGGGATCTCCGGTGTGCCGGGGACCGCCGCGCCGGTGCTGATCGAGTTCCCGCCGGGCGGCGCCCCGCTGCTGCCCACCGGCCGCCCCCGTGACCTGGTCGCCGACGTACCGGTGACCTGCGTGGACAACGGCATGCCGACCGTGCTGATCGCCGCGGCCTCCCTCGGCGTCACCGGCCGGGAGACGCCGGCCGCGCTGGAGGAGGACCAGAACCTCGCGGACCGGCTCCGGGAGATCCGGCTGGCGGCCGGGAAGCTGATGGGCCTGGGCGACGTCACGGGCACCACGGTGCCCAAACTCAGCCTGCTGGCACCGCCGTCGGGCGACGGTGCCGTGGCGACCCGCACCTTCATCCCGGTCCGCTGCCACACGTCGATCGGCGTACTGGGCGCCGCGAGCGTCGGCGCCGGCCTGCGGATCGAGGGCGGCGTCGGCCGGGGCGTGGCGCGCCTCCCGTCCCGCGGGGACCGGCTGCGCATCGAACACCCCAGCGGCTACCTCGACATCGAGACGGCCGTGGCGTACGACGCGCCGGGCGGCGCGCCGGTCGCGCGACGCACCGCGGTGGTGCGCACCGCACGAAAGATCTTCGACGGCACGGTCTTCCCCCGGCCGGCCGGAGCCGCACAACACCCCTGAGGAGGCCCCATGGCCCCGCCGCTCGGCGACATCGCCCACCTCGGGCACGTCGAACTGCTCACCCCGGACCTGGACGCGAGCGTCCGGTTCTTCACCGACTACCTGGGCCTCACCGAGAACGGCCGCTCCGGCGACTCGGTCCACCTGCGGACCTGGGACGACTACGAGCACCACAGCCTGACCCTCACCGCCCACGAGACGTCCGGCATCCGGCGCACGGCCCTGCGCGCCTCCGGCGAACAGGCGCTGCACCGACGGGTGAAGGAGATCGAGAACGCCGGCCGCGCGGGCCGGTGGGTCGAGGACGAGCCGGGCATCGGCCCGCTGTACGTCACCACCGATCCCGACGGCCACGAGATCGCCCTCTACTGGGAGAGCGAGTGGTACCAGGCCCCGCCGGAACTGAGGCCGGGGCTGAAGAACCAGCCGCAGGCCAAGCCGGCCCACGGGGTGGGTGTGCGCCGCCTGGACCACGTCAACTTCCTCGCCGCGGACGTGGCGAGCGGCGGCGGCTTCGTGCACGAGGTGCTCGGCGCCCGTCCGACCGAGCAGATCCGGCTCGACAGCGGGCGGATCGCCGCGCAGTGGCTGACCTTCAGCAGCAAGTCGTACGACATCGTCTACACCGAGGACTGGACCGGCTCGAACGGCCGACTGCACCACATCGCGTTCGCCACCGACACGCGCGACGACATCCTGCGGGCCGCCGACCTCGCCGTCGACACCGGTGTGTTCATCGAGACGGGGCCGCACAAGCACGCCATCCAGCAGACGTTCTTCCTGTACGTCTACGAGCCGGGCGGCAACCGGATCGAGCTGTGCAACCCGCTCACGCGCCTCGTGCTGGCCCCCGACTGGCCGCTGGTCACCTGGACCGAGGACGAGCGGAAGAAGGGCCAGGCCTGGGGCCTGAAGACCATCGAGTCCTTCCACACCCACGGCACTCCGCCGGTGGGCTGACGGCTCCCCACGCCACATCGAGGGCGGCACGCGGCGTGCACCGGCCGCTGCCGCCCTCGTCGTTCCTGAGATTGTTGACATGACCGCCCACCACGCCGGCGGCATCCTCTCCGCCTACGTGGCCCTGTGGGTCGTGGAGCCCTTCGGCTGGCGCGCCGCGTTCTGGGTCTGCGTGGCCCCCCTGCTGTTCGTGCCGGTGCTCGCCAAGTTCCTGCCCGAGTCGCTGGGCTTCCTGGTCGCCAAGGGCCGCGTCGAGGAGGCCACCGCGCTGGCCGGCCGCTTCGCCGTCGAACTGCCCGCCGCACCCGACCGCAGGACTCCGGCGGACCGCCGGGACGCACTGGCCGACCTGTTCCGCGGCGGCGAGTGGACCCGGACCCTGCTGTACTGGCTGGCCTCCTTCGGCGGCCTGCTGCTCGTCTACGGCGTCGCCACCTGGCTGCCCACCCTGATGCGCAGCGAGGGCTACGAACTGGGCTCGGCCCTGACCTTCGTGGTCGTCTTCAACCTCGGCGGCATCGTGGGCATGCTGGTCGCCGGGCGGGCCGCCGACCGCTTCGGGGCCCCGCGCATCTCCTCGCTCTGGTTCGCGCTGACCGCAGCCGGGGTCTTCCTGCTCAGCGTCCACATGCCGCTGGGGGTGACCTTCGTGGTCGTCTTCCTCACCGGGGTGTTCCTCAACAGCGCGCAGACCATGGTCTACGCGACGGTCTCGCTGCGTTCCACGCCCGACAACCGGGCCACCGCCGTCGGATGGACCTCCGGAATGGGACGCTTCGGCGCGGTCTTCGGCCCTTGGCTGGGCGGCCAGTTGCTCGCCTCCGGCAACGGGGACTGGGGCTTCACCGCCTTCGCCATCGCGGGCCTGTCGTCCATGGTCCTCATCGGCGTCGCCGCCCTGCGCGGCGCCAGGCAGGCGCCGCGCGCCGGCACGACGCAGGAACTCCTCACCACCCACTGACCGCGCGGCCCGCGGGTCGTCAGGTCCCGCGGGCCGCGCGG
>NZ_BMWD01000002.1:0-38673 GCF_014651055.1 Streptomyces fructofermentans | reverse complement strand
GTCCCGCGGGCCGCGCGGTCCTGGGGTCGCGAGGTCACCCGGACACGAGGTCGCCGGAGCCCTGAAGTCCCGCAGGCCGGGCGGCCGTTGCCCGGCCTGCGGGACCGTACGGCGGTCGCGGCGGTCTGTTGGCAGTCGGCGTTGCGACGGCTGACAGCCGGGCGTCCACCGACCGGCAACCGGCAACCCTCGCCCGGCAGTCGGCGGGACCGCGGGGGAGCCGGCCGGCGCACGGGATGCGGCGGCCGGCCTCCGGCGTGCTGCGACGACCGCGGCCCCGTACTCCTCCGGGGAGGGCGTACGGGGCCGCAGTCATGGTCGGCCCATTCTCAGCTCGGCCGACAGGTGCTTCACCGTCCGTCGATCCCGGTCGTCCGGCCTCCGGACCACGGGGTCCGATCCGGCGGCGCAACCCGCGAAGGCCGGCGACGGCGCCGTCCGAGGTGATCGCGCGTCGGGGCCGTCAGACCTTGCCGCCGAAGAAGACCCGCACCTCCTGGATGAGTCCGTCCCGGACGGTGATCGCCTCGACGTTGCGGTACCTGCCGCCCGTCGTCAGTTCGTACTCGTACTGGACGAAGACGAGCCCTTCGCCCGCGGGAGTGACGTGCAGCAACTGCTGTTCGCTCATCCGGTCGGCCGTCGGGAAGCACCGCTCGAAGAACGCCGCCCTGTCGATGCGGTCGTCCTGCGGACTGGTGAACGTGAAGTCGTCGGCGTAGAGGGCGAGGGCCGCCTCGCGGTCCTGCGACCGGTAGTACCTGAACGCCGCTTCGACGACGTCTGTCGGACTGCTGACCATGAGGGCTCCCAGGTCGGACGACTGGTCCGGTACTCCACCGTATATCCGCCCGCCCGCCCGCCGAGGGCGTGCCCGGCCGGAGGCCCGCCGTCCGCCACGAGGAACCGGGTAGCTCACAGCCGTCAACGAACCGCTGGAGACGGGCGACGAGTCGGACAGCCGCGCCAGCAGCAGGCGGTCGTCCTCGACCGCGATCGCGTACGCCGAGACGCGGGCCGCGTAAGTCGCCCGTCCGTCCGGCCTCTCCGGGAGCCGGATCGCCGCCGGAGCCGGACTCCCTCGTCATCGGGGCCTACTCTCCGGCGTCAGGGGCGGGCGGCGGGGTGAGCTTGGCGGCCACGGAGTCGAGGACCCATTCCAGGCCGGTCGCGAAGGACGTACCGGCGTCCACGTCCGTGCCGTCGTGCACGGCCTTGGCCAGCGCCGGGTAACGGCCCGTGGCCAGCATCCTCGTCAGATGCGGACCGGAGGCGCGCTGCCAGTCCTCCCGGGACAGGCCCGTCGCGCGCTCGGCCCGCAGATTGGTGACCTCCCGCCGGATCGCCCCGGTGAAGTACGCGCTGACGGTCTCCACGGCACGCATCACGGTGTCGATGTCGGTGAGGCCTTCGAGGGGGGCCAGCGTGGCCTCGGCCACGTCGAGGCCGTTCGGGCCGAGGGCCGGACGGCCCCCGAGCAGGTCGGCCAGCCACTCGTGGCGCAGAGCGGCCTGCCTGGTGCGGTGGGCGAGGACGCGCAGCGCCTCCCGCCAGTCACCGGGCTGCTCCGGGGGGACGATCTCGCCCTGGACCTCGTCGAGCATGAGGTCGAACAGCTCCTCCTTGGTGGAGATGTAGCCGTACAACCGCATCGGCCCGGCGTTGAGCCGCGCGGCGACCTTGCGCAGCGAGACCGCCTCCAGCCCGCCCTCGTCCGCCAGTGCGACGGCCGCCGCGACGATCCGCTCCCGGTCGAGGGGCACGGGGCGCGTCGGCGGCTCCGGTCGGTCCCACACAGTCATGGTCACACCGTACCGTTGCGATACGGCGTAGCGAACCAATACAGTGTATCGGCATGAGACATCGCATCGCCGTGGTCGGGGGCGGCCCCGCCGGCCTCACCTTCGCCCGTGTCCTGCACCGTTACGGGCACCCCGTCACCGTCCTCGAACGCGATCCCGCCCCGGACGCCCGGCCGCCGGGCGGCACGCTGGACCTGCACGAGGGGCTGGGGCAACTCGCCCTGGACAAGGCGGGCCTGCTGGGACGGTTCGAGGAGCTGTCCCGTCCCGAGGGGCAGGCCATGCGGATCCTGGACACGGCCGGGAACGTCCTGCGGGACTGGCGACCCGGTCCGGACGACCGGGCCAACCCCGAGATCGACCGCGGGCAGCTCCGCGACCTGCTGCTCGGCCCGCTCGACGTCCGATGGGGGCGGGGCGTGGCCCAGGTGCTGCCGGGGACCGGCGACGGCGCCCTGGTCCGCTTCGAGGACGGACGGCAGGAGGCGTTCGACCTCGTGGTCGGCGCGGACGGAGCCTGGTCGCGGGTCCGCCCGGCGCTCTCGCCGGTGAGGCCGCACTACACCGGCGTCACCCTGGTGGAGACCTCACTGGACGACGTCGACACCCGCCACCCCGACCTCGCCCGGCTGATCGGCGACGGTTCCGTGGCCGTGTACGGGGCGAACCGGGCGGTCGTCGCCCAGCGCAACAGCGGCGGCCACGTCAAGGTGTACGCCAAGTTCCGCGCGCCCCTGGACCGGCACCCGAGCCCGGACCCCGCGGACACCGACGCCGAACGGGCCGGCCTGCTGTCCCTGTTCGACGGCTGGGCCGAACCCGTCCTGGAACTCCTCCGCCGCGGCACCGCCTTCGTCCGCCGCCCCCTGCACGTCCTGCCCGTGTCCCACACCTGGTCCCACGTCCCCGGGGTGACGCTGCTGGGGGACGCGGCCCACCTGATGCCCCCTCTGGGAGCGGGGGCGAACCTCGCGATGCTGGAGGGCGCCGAACTCGCCGAGGCCGTCGCCGCCGACTCCGGAGACCTCGACGGCGTCGTCCGCGCCTTCGAGGAACGGATGTGGGCGCGGGCCGGCGGATGGTCGAGGATGACGACGGCCGGTCTGGAACGCCTGGTGAGCCCGGACCCCGCCGACGCCCTCGCCCTCTTCGACGAGCTGCAGCCGTCCTGAGTCCACACCCGGGCCGCTCAGGCACCCCTGCCCCTTCGACCAGTCGCGGCCGTCCGGACCTCGCGCCCCGGGCCGCTCAGGCGCCTGGGTCGCTCCGGGCACTCCCGCCGCTCCCCGGGGCCCGCTGATACGAGGCGAGCGCGTGCGCGATGTCCCTCGTGGCCGGGTACAGCCGCAGGTAGAGCGCGTACAACTCGTCGTAGCGGGAGCGCTGGGCGCCATCCGGGACCACGCGCTCGCGCACCGGGTTCCACACGTCGATCCGCGGCTCGCCGACCGCTCCGGCGGCGAGGAAGGCCGCGCCGTAGGCGGCCCCGAGCGTCACCGTCCTCACCTCCTGCTCCAGGCCCGTCACGGCGGAGACGATCCGCGTCCACAGGCCGCCCCGGGTGCCGCCGCCCACCGCCACCACGCGGCGGATGTCCGCACCGGCCGCGCGCATCGCCTCGACGTTGTGCCGTACGCCGAACGCCGTCGCCTCCAGGGCGGCACGGTAGAGGTCGCCGCGGGTGTGCTCCACCGTCAGCCCGGCGATCACACCGCGCGCGTACGGATCGGCCACCGGCGTCCGCTCGCCCGCGAAGTACGGCAGCATCAGCAGCCCCCGCGCGCCGGGCCCGGACGCCTCGGCCCCGGCGAGCAGCGCCGCGTGGTCCGGAGCGCCGAACAGCTCGCGCAGCCAGTCCGTGACCACCCCGGAGGTGGCCATGCCGCCCGCGAGGCTGCGCGTGCCCGGGAGCGCCCCGACCGTGCTCCAGAGCTGCGGCACCAGGAGGCGGTCGGCCACGGTGTTGATCAGGAACATGGTGCTGCCGTACATGAGCATGAGGTCACCGGTGCTCTGCGCCCCCACGCTCAGCGCCTCGGACCACGCGTCGATCGTGCCCGCGACGACCGGGACGCCGATCGGGAGCCCGGTGGCGCCGGCGGCCTCGGCGGTGACGCGACCGGCCGTCTGGCCGGGCCACAGCAGGCGCGGCAGCTCCAGCCACGGAGCGATGTGCCGGACCCACGGTTCGTACCAGTCCAGGGCTTCGGAGTCGTACAGCGGGACGGCCTGGCTCGCCGAGTGGTGGTCGAGCACATAGGCGCCGGTGAGCCGGCCCACCAGGTACGAAGCGGGCATGTGGAGACGGCGGGCCCGCGCGACCGTCTCCGGCTCGTGCTCCGCCAGCCAGGCGATCTTCGGCCCCACGGCCTGCGTGGACAGCAGGGACCCGCAGCGCCGCAGCACGCGGTCGCGGCCCAACTCGCCCTCCAGCCGCGCGATCTGCTCGGTGGCGCGCGTGTCCACCCCGTACAGGATCGCCGGGCGGAGCGGGGTATCGGATCCGTCCGTCAGGGCGACGCAGGGGCCCATGCCGCTCACGCCGACCGCCGTGACGGGGGCCCCGGCGCCGGGCGCGGCCAGCAGTTCCCGGGAGATGGAGGCGAACTCGTCCCACCACACCCGGGGGTCCATCTCGACGTGCCCGGGCCCGGGGCGGTCGACCGTGTGCGGCCGTACCGCCGTGGCGAGCACCGAGCCGTCCTCGCCGACCAGTACGCCCTTGCTGCTGGACGTACCGATGTCGACTCCCAGCACCGTCATCAGCCCAACGCCTTCCCGCCGCTCCCGGACCGGAGCGGGGCGGCCCCGCCTGGAGCCGCCCCGCGACCTCGACGGTCGTCCTCGGTCGTCTTCGGTCCCCTACGGGATCGTCACCGACGCGTCGCGCTGCGGAGGGATCGCCACGCCGTTCTGCTGGAGCGCGACGGTGCGCGCCGGGGCGGGAATGCGGATGCCCTCCAGGCGGTAGCGCTTGTGCAGCCGCTTGATGAACTCGTGCTTGATCCGGTACTGGTCGCTGAACTCCCCGACGCCCAGGATCACGGTGAAGCCGATCCGCGAGTCCCCGAACGTGTGGAAGCGGATGGCGGGTTCGTGCTCGGGGACCGCGCCCTCGACGTCCGTCATGACCTCGGCCACGACCTCCGAGGTGACCCGCTCGACGTGCTCCAGGTCGCTGTCGTAGGCGACACCGGCCTGTACCAGCAGGGTCATCTCCTGCTCGGGACGGCTGTAGTTGGTCATGTTGGTGCTGGAGAGCTGGGCGTTCGGGATGATGACGAGGTTGTTGGAGAGGTTGCGTACCACGGTGTTGCGCCAGTTGATGTCGACGACGTACCCCTCCTCCCCGCTCGTGAGCCGGATGTAGTCGCCGGGCTGGATCGTCTTCGAGGCGAGGATGTGGATGCCCGCGAACAGGTTGGCCAGGGTGTCCTGGAGGGCCAGCGCGACCGCGAGGCCGCCGACGCCGAGAGCCGTGAGCAGCGGGGCTATGGAGATGCCCAGGGTCTGCAGGACGATCAGGCAGCCGATCGCCAGCACGACGACACGGGTGATGTTGACGAAGATCGTGGCCGACCCGGCGACTCCGGACCGGGACTGCGTGACCGCGCCCACCAGGCCCGTGATCACACGGGCCGCGGTGATCGTGGCGGCGAGGATGACCAGGACGGTGAGGATCTGGTTGACGGTGTGCGTGATCCGGCCGGTCAGCGGCAGCGCCGCCGTGGCCGCCGCCGCGCCGCCCGCGAGCGCCGCCACCGGCACCAGCGCGCGCAGCGCGTTGACCAGGACGTCGTCGCCGCTCCACCTGGTACGGGTCGCGTGCTTGGCCAGCCAGCGCAGCAGCAGGCGCAGCAGGACGCCCGCCACGAGCCCGACGGTCAGCCAGATGCCCGCCACGATCCAGTCGTGCAGCGTCAGGTCTCGGTTCACCAACTGCTCCCCACCGTGCCGGTCGTGGGCTGTGCGCCCGGTATGTGAGTTGTCGTCACCTTGTTGCCACCTGCTGCTCGATTCCGGGATGTGCGGACCGGCCGGGCTCGACACGTGGTCGACCGGCGGGCCTGCTCATCTTGCTACACGGCGGAGGGTGCTCCGTCGCGGGCCGGCCGGCTCAGGCCACCTCCCACCTGCCCCGCAGCCACCTCCCCGCGCTCCCGGTGCCCCTGCCGCCCGGCATCGGGCGGCACCGACCGTGCCGCGGTGAACTCCCGGCGTACGCACATGAGTTGCCTCACACCGGCCGACATTCCGGGCTCTCCGTCCGACTCGTCCAGGATGGCCGGGATCCGTCGGCGCGCGCCACCCCGGGCGCGCACCCGGGAAGGGCACGCGCACGGTCACACACCCGGGCACGCGCACGGGCGCGCCCTCGCGACGGGCCGCACGCACGGGCGCGCACCCGGGAGGGCGCACGCCTCTCAGGAATCGCCGAACGCCCCGTGCCGGCCCGCCCCCGCCGAGAACCGCGCGGCGCCCTCCAGGCTCTCCTCCAGGACACCGGTCCCGTGCCGGAGTTCGCCCCGCATGGCGGCGCGCTCGGTCAGACCCTCCTGGTCCAGTACGGAGCCCCGGTCGCCCCGCATGCAGGCCTGCGGGAAACGGGCGATCGAGGCGGCCAGCGCCTCGGCCTCCGCGCGCGCCCGGCCCGGCGGGACGACCCGGTTCGCGAGCCCCATGCCGTACGCCTCGGGTGCCGCCACCGGACGCCCCGTGAGGACCATGTCCATCGCCCGGCTGGTGCCGATGAGCCGGGGGAGCCGTACGGTGCCGCCGTCGATCAGCGGCACGCCCCAGCGGCGGCAGAAGACCCCGAAGACCGCGTCCTCCTCGGCGACCCGCAGGTCGCACCAGAGGGCCAGTTCGAGCCCGCCCGCCACGGCGTGCCCGGAGACCGCCGCGATCACGGGCTTGGAGAGCCGCATCCGGGTGGGCCCCATCGGCCCGTCGCCGTCCTCGGTGACGTGGTTGCCGCGTTCCGTACCCAGGGCCTTGAGGTCCGCGCCCGCGCAGAACGTGCCGCCCTCGCCCCACAGCACCGCCACCCTGGCCGACTCGTCCTCGTCGAACGCGCGGAAGGCGTCGGCGAGTTCGGCCGCCGTGGGCCCGTCCACGGCGTTGCGGACCTCGGGACGGGAGAGGACGACGGTGGTGACGTACTCCTGGCGTTCGATCCGGACCGGCATCGGGGGCCCCTTCGTGTGACGACGCGAGCAGGTTACTCCCGGGTCACACCGGCGGGTACGGACTTGTGCGGACGTATGCGTACGGGGTGGCGCGGCGACGGCGGATCACGGAGCGTGCGTCCGGAACGGGCGTGTGCGGCGGTTCGCGACGGGTCGCCCGGACCGAGTGGTCGGCGACGGGTACCGGAGCGGCCGGCCGGACCCGGCGGCCGGCCCCCGGCATGCGACATCCGGCCGGTCCGGTCCGCAGGGACGCGTCCAACCCCCCTTGGCCAGGCTCGACTTCGGGCCGACGGGACTCAGATCACCTTCAGCCGTACGAGCGCGCCGAGCGTCAACGCCCCGGGCAGCAGCGGCAGCCACACCGTGATGACGCGGTAGGCGAGTACGACCGCGGTCGCCACGGCCGCCGGACCCCCCGCGGCCACCAGGGCGACGACCAGCGCGGCGTCCACCGAACCGATGCCTCCGGGCGTGGGGATCAGCGCGACGGCCACGGTCGCCGCCAGATAGGCCACCACCACATGGGCCACGGGCACGGGCAGCCCCAACGCCAGCCCCACAGCGACCAGTCCGGACGCCTGGAGGACGGGGAAGGCGAGCGCTCCGCCCCACAGAGCGAGCACGCGGGAGGGGCGGGTGTGCACGGACCGGGCCTCGCCGAGCGCCGTCCGCAGGAAGGACAGCACGAGGGTGCGGGGCCGCCTCGCGAGCATGAGCAGCAGCGCCGCCGCGGCCACCGCCCCGACGCCGACCAGCAGCGGACCGACCGCTGCGTCCGGGACCAGCGTGCCGACCCGCAGCGCGTGCGGGAACACGAGCAGCAGCGTCAGCAGCAGGAACACGCGGGCGATCGACTCCGCGAGGAGGTAGAGCGCGAGGGCGGCCGAGGAGAGGGCCGGCGGGACTCCGCACACCGCCATGAAGCGCAGATTGACCGCACTCGCCCCGAGGCCGGTGGGCAGCAGGTGGTTGGCCGCGCCCGCCGCGAACTGCGTCGCCAGCAGCCGCCGAGCGGGAAGCCGCGCCACGAGGGCACCCTGCCGGGTGACGGAGGCGGCCACCCAGGTCAGGCACGTCGTCCCGACCGCGGCGAGCAGCCACGGCCACCGGGCCGTCGCGAGATGACCGAGGCCGTCCGCCAGCACGGCCCGGTGCCGCGCCGCGACCACCAGGACGAGGACGAGGGGGAGCAGGCACAGGATCTGCCGCACCGGAAGGCGCCCGAGGAAGCCCCACCGGGACCGTCGGACGCCCTGGGCGGGAGCGGACTCGGGAGCGGGCAGGGGACCTTCGGTGACCGCGTCGCGCGGCAGCGGGAGAGGGAGCCCGGGGGACGAGGTGAGCGGGGCGGGCGTCGCGGGAGCGGGGAGCGCGGAGGGTGTGGGAGGCCCGGGGAGCACAGGGTGTACGGGAGGCGCGGGGCGCGGATGACGTGCGGGGCGGGGAAGGCGGGGCAGCCGCAGGAGTCGTGGGAGCCCCACGGGCCACGGGGAGCGCGGGAACCGTCCGGGCCGCGGGGCTCGCGCGTACCGCCGGAGGCTGCGGGGAGGCCGGGGCGGGCCCTCGGGAAGTCGTACGACCGTCACGTGGTGAAAGGGTGCCGGGTCCGGGCCAACGGCGGGTTGCGGACACGCGGACGGCGGCCGACACCCCGGGCACGTCGCCGCCGCGCGCCCCGCGCGCGCATCATCACCACCCTTGACTTGACCTCAACAACGCTTTAGGTCCTACGGTCGCTCCCATGAGCATGGAGACGACAGCCTGGACGCAGTTGCACAGCGTCATGAACGCCCAGCGGGAGACCCGGCCCCTGGCCAGGGCGACCCTGCGCCGCATCGCCGGATTCGCCCGCCCGCACCGCCGCCGCATCGTGCGGTTCGTGCTGCTCAGCGTCGCCACGGCGCTGCTCGCGGTGGCGACGCCCGTGCTGGCCGGACGGGTCGTGGACGCGATCGTGTCGGGCGGCGACCGGGGCACGGTCGTCCGGCTGGCCCTGCTCATCGCGGGGATCGCGATCGCCGAGGCGGCTCTCGGCATGGTGGGACGGCTGCTCTCGGCGACCCTCGGCGAAGGGCTGATCCTCGACCTGCGGACGGCCGTCTTCGACCATGTGCAGCGCATGCCCGTCGCGTTCTTCACCCGCACCCGCACGGGAGCCCTCGTCAGCCGCCTCAACAACGACGTGATCGGCGCCCAGCGCGCGTTCAGCAACACCCTGTCCGGAGTCGTGGGCAATGTCGTGACCCTGCTGCTCACCCTCGTCGTCATGGTCGCCCTGTCGTGGCAGATCACTCTGCTGGCCCTCGTACTGCTGCCGGTTTTCGTGGTGCCCGCCCGCCGGATGGGCAGCCGGATGGCGAAACTCCAGCGCGAGGCCGCCGAGCTCAACGCCGCCATGGGCACCCGGATGACCGAACGCTTCTCCGCGCCCGGCGCCACCCTCGTCAAACTCTTCGGACGGCCCGGCGCGGAGTCCGCCGAGTTCGCCGCCAGGGCGGACCGCGTACGGGACATCGGGGTGCGCACGGCGATGGCGCAGACCGCGTTCATCACGGCCCTGACCCTGGTCTCCGCCCTGGCGCTCGCCCTCGTCTACGGACTCGGCGGCTGGTTCGCCCTGGGCGGCAGCCTGGAACCGGGGGCCGTCGTCTCCCTGGCCCTGCTCCTGACCCGCCTCTACGCGCCCCTGACCTCGCTCGCCGGCGCCCGCGTGGAGGTCATGAGCGCCCTGGTCAGCTTCGAACGCGTCTTCGAGGTGCTCGACCTGCGACCGCTGATCGAGGAGAAGCCGGACGCCCGCGCGGTGCCGGAGGGCCCGGTCTCCGTCGAGTTCACCGACGTCCGCTTCGCGTACCCGTCCGCCGACAAGGTCTCCCTGGCGTCCCTGGAGGAGGTCGCCGCGCTGGACACCCGAGGCGGTACGGAGGTCCTGCGCGGCATCTCGTTCCGCGCCGAACCGGGCCGGACGGTGGCGCTCGTCGGCTCCTCGGGCGCCGGCAAGTCGACGATCGCCTCGCTGCTGCCCCGGCTCTACGACACGGACGAGGGCACCGTGCGCATCGGCGGCGTCGACGTCCGGGACCTGAGCGCCGAGTCGATGCGCGAGACCCTCGGCATGGTCACCCAGGACGGCCACCTGTTCCACGAATCGGTGCGCGCCAACCTGCTCCTCGCCCGGCACGACGCCGACGAGGACGACCTGTGGGACGTACTGCGCCGGGCCCGCCTCGACGACCTCGTACGCTCCCTGCCGGACGGCCTCGACACCGTGGTCGGCGAGCGCGGCTACCGGCTCTCGGGCGGCGAACGCCAGCGCATGACCATCGCCCGGCTGCTCCTGGCCCGTCAGCGGGTGGTCGTCCTCGACGAGGCCACGGCCCACCTCGACAACACCTCGGAGGCGGCGGTGCAGGAGGCGCTCGCCGAGGCCCTGGAGGGCCGCACGGCGGTCGTCATCGCCCACCGGCTGTCGACCGTACGGTCCGCCGACCTGATCCTCGTCGTGGAGGCGGGCCGCATCGTCGAGCGGGGCACGCACGAGGACCTGCTCGCGGCGGACGGCCGGTACGCGGAGCTGTACCGGACGCAGTTCCAGAAGCAGGGCAGGTCCGGACCCTCGGCCGTGATCCCGCGGGAAGCCGGCGAACCGACCCGCCTCTGACCGGGGCCCGGCCTCCCCTCTCCGCGGGTACGGTCCACGCGCCGCACGTACGGTCGACTTCTCCGTGCGTGCGGCGCCGCTCCCCGTACGTACGGTCCGCGAGGATTCCGGGCCCGCCCCCGGATCGGGCGTACGGATCCCGCGATCCGGATGCACGTTCTGGCAGAAGGGGGGCAGGGTGGGGGCATGAGCGAAACCCAGCGAGTGGTCGTCTCCCCACCGTCGTCGACGTCGGGGCGCCGCGTGCGCGTCGACGGAGAGAGCATCGGACTGGCCCACAGCCTGGACGACCTCACGGAATTCCTGCGCCGAGCGGGCCTGACCCTGGACCCGGCCACCGCCGCGGTCTCCCCGCTGATCGACTGGCGCGGGGTCGGCCCGGAGTACTGGGGACCGGAGACGCACGGCTAGCACGGCAGGGGTGCTTGTCCTGCCTGAGTGCCGGGACAAGCTGGGCCGGGCTCCGGGTCGGCTGACGGCGGAGCAGGCGAGCACCCATTGCCGGCGTGCTCGCGGAGTCAGGGACTCGCCTCGACGCGGGCCCGCTCCCGGATCGGGCTCCGCTCAGTGTCAAGGCGGTCAGTGATCCAGGTACGCTCGGGAGCATCGTCAACGCGGCCCGACGGGCTTCCGTTCCACTCCGGTGGAGTCTCGAAGGACATGCCCCCACCCGCACGAGTCATTTCGTGCTGCCTGGGGGAAGTCCTTGCTGTTCCGCGCGTCCGCGAACACGGTCGCCGTCATGGCACTCGACGGTTCGCTGTTCCTGCACCTCACCGAGCAGTTCGTCCACATGCACGGCTATCGGCCCGGAGCCTCCGAGGTGCGTTCCTGGGAGCGCAGCATCCCCCTTCTGGCGGCCGCGCTCAACGAGGCCGGTCTGGGCGACGTCGAGGTGATGCTGGAGTACGCGCTGCCCCTCAACAGCAAGCGTGCCGATGCCGTCCTGGCCGGAGTGCACCCGGGCACGGGGGAGCCGTCCTACGTCGTGGTGGAGCTGAAGCAGTGGAGTCAGGCGGCTCCGCACGAGGACGACCCCACTCTGTGCCATGTCGACGCCTACGCACACGCCGTGCTCAATCCGATCGAGCAGGTGACGCGGTACTGCGAGTACCTCGTCAACTTCAATGGAGCGGTTGCTGAGCACGGCGACCGTATCCAGGGGGTCGCCTTCCTGCACAACGCCACCGAGTTCGGAGTCGCGGGACTGCGGGAGATCGAGCGTGACGCACGGGGACTGCTCTTCACCGGGGAGCGCCGTGGCGCGTTCCTGGACCACCTCAGGTCGAAGCTGAGCGACAGGCACCCCGGTGCCCTCGCGGCCGACGAACTGCTCGCGGGGGCCACCGTGCCGTCCAAGCAGCTGATGTCCGTGGCAGCCCAGGAAGTACGGGAGCGGCAGCAGTTCGTCCTGCTCGACGAGCAGCAGGTCGCCTACCGCATGGTGCTCAACGCGGTGGAGCGGGCGAAGCGCGCCGACCACAAGGAAGTCCTGATCGTCACCGGCGGCCCCGGTACCGGGAAGAGTGTGATCGCGCTCCAACTGCTGGGCGAGTTGTACAGGAGGGGCGTGGCCGCGGTGCATGCGACCGGCTCGCAGTCCTTCACCAAGACGATGCGGAAGGTCGTCGGCTCCCGGAAGCGGGAAGTCCAGGATCTCTTCAAGTACTTCAACAGTTTCATGACCACGGAGAAGAACAGCCTGGGTGCTGTGATCTGTGATGAGGCGCACCGGATCCGGGAGACCTCCGCCAACCGCTACACCCGTGCGGCCCTGCGGACCGGAAGGGCGCAGATCGACGAACTCATCGACGTGGCGCACGTACCGGTCTTCTTCCTCGACGAGCACCAGGTGGTGCGCCCCGGTGAGATGGGGACCGTCGAAGAGATCCGCCAGGCCGCGGCCCGGCGGGGGATCGCCTGTCATGTCGTCCCCCTGGACAGTCAGTTCCGCTGCGGGGGCAGCGACGCGTATCTGCGCTGGGTGGTCCGGCTTCTCGGCCTGGAGGCCGGAGGGCCGGTCAGGTGGGAGCCCGACGGCCGCATGAGGCTGCTGGTCGCCGACAGTCCCGAAGAGCTGAACGCCTTTCTCGACGCCCGTCGCGCGGAGAAATTCGGTGCCCGGATGTCCGCGGGCTACTGCTGGCGATGGTCGCCCGAACCCAAGCCCGGTGATCCACTGCCTCTCGACGTCGTCATCGGGGGCTGGGCCCGTCCGTGGAACCTGCGCGGGGACCGGTCGGTCTCGGGTGCGCCGCCGTCCGCGCTGTGGGCCACCGACCCGGCCGGATTCGGGCAGATCGGCTGCGTCTACACCGCGCAGGGATTCGAGTACGACTGGTCCGGCGTCATCATCGGCCCGGACCTGGTCTGGCGGGGTGACCGCTGGATCACGGACCGCACCGCGTCCAAGGACCCGGTGTTCAAGAAGTCCACATCGGACAGCGACGTGGATCGGCTCATTCGGAACACGTACAAGGTCCTGCTGACGCGGGGCATGGTCGGCACGATCGTCTACTCGACGGATCCGGAGACCCGGGAGAAGCTGCGGGAACTCGTGTCCGGGCAGCACGAATCACCGCCCGCCACGACCGAGGAGCCTCTTCTCCGACGCTGAGCGCGTGGAATCAGGCCATGATGTCCGCGCTTCCAGCCGACCCGTGTGGCATATGCGCCGGAAGGGGTTGCCGCCTCCCTAGGATCTCAGCGTCATCGCGGCCCGACGGGCTTCCCCACGGGGACATGCCCCCATCCGCACGAGTCACTCGTGCCCTGGGGGATCCACCTCGTGTCCATGCTCCTGCTGAAATTGGCGGCGCGGGATCTGCTGAAACTGAACTCGAGACGTCGCATGGTGCCCCACCTCGCCGAGAGGTGGAAGCACTTCCTGACCACCGAGGCCTCGTTGACCGAACGCTCCGCGTGGGCGGAGAGCCTGGTGCACCTTGCCGAGGACCTGGTCGCCGCGGACCGCGGAAACGTCGAGATGATCGTCGAATGCGCGGCCACGCTCGACGAGGCCGACCGCGCCGGCGCCCCACGGCTCATCGATGTCGTCCTCGTGGGGCATCATCCCGAGGAGATCGGGCTCTCCGTCCAACTCGTCGAACTGAAGCGGTGGTCGACGGTCACCCGAATCGAGCGAGCCACCTCAGAGCTGGTGCACGTCCCCGGTATGGGGGAGAAGAAGCATCCGGCGCTGCAACTGCGCGAGTACTACGAGGCGTTCACGGGTGCCAGAGGGCCGTTGCACGGACTGGACTTCGAATGCGGGGGCTTCACCTATCTCCACAACGCCACTGACGCCTCGGTACTGCCGCTCGTCGGCGTCGACGCGCCGACCGGTTCCTACGCCCGGGTCTACACGAACGACCGCCGCGCCCAACTGCTGTCGGACCTGCGGGGCAGCTTTGCCGCGGACGGCGCCGACTCGGCGGCCGAGATTCTCTTACGGAGCATGGGCCTGCGCAACACGCCGCTGCTGGACGCCATGATCCGCTCCAGCGGCGAGGACACCGTCTTCACCCTGCGTGGCCGTCAGAAGAAGGTCGCGGACCAGATCCTCGACACGGCCGCCAAGGTGCTTCCCGCCCCCCGGCAGCCGGCGCTTCTCCCCGACGAGCGCCGGGTGGTCTTCCTCGTCACGGGCGGTGCCGGCACGGGCAAGAGCGCCATCGGCCTCCAGCTCAAGGCCGAACTGGAGGCGGACGGCCGCACGATCAAGTACGCGAGCGGCAGCAGGGCCTTCAACGGAGCCCTGCAGGAGCATGTCGGCTTCGGAGACCGGGAGTTCAAGGAGTCCTTCACCTACTTCAGCAACTTCGTCACCCCGCCCGCCCCGCCTCTGGACGTGCTGATCTGCGACGAGGCCCATCGTCTGCGTGAACGTTCCACCAACCGTTTCTGGAAGCCCGAGGACTGGGGCACCAAGCCTCAGGTGGACGAACTCCTCGATGCCTCCCGGTTGACGGTGTTCTTCCTCGACGAGGGGCAGTCCGTGCGCCCGCAGGAGGTCGGCACCGTCGCTCTCGTGGAGGACGCGGCACGGCGGTACGACGCACACCTCGTCCGTTACCGCCTGCGGGAACAGTTCCGGTGCGGCGGCAGCGACGCCTACATCCGCTGGGTGCGCGGTGCGCTGGGCGTGTCCGACGCGGTGCCGGAGCCGTGGACCCCGGACGGACTCATGCATGTCGAGGTGGTCGACAGCCCGGAGGACCTCGAGCGGATCATCCGGTCCGAAGCCGGTGCGGGAGCCTCCGCGCGCATGGTCGCCGGATACTGCTGGCCCTGGACGAAGCCCCTGGGCAAGGAGAAGCGGCTCGAGCCCGACGTCCGGATCGGCGACTGGCACCGGCCGTGGAACGCGGACAGCGAGTCCTGGTGCGAGAACAAGACCGTCCCGCCTTCCAAGATCTGGTCCGTGCAGGAGAACGGACTCGGCCAGATCGGCTGCGTGTACACCGCGCAGGGCCTGGAGTGGGACTGGTGCGGCGTGATCATGGGCGAGGACATGGTGCGCCGGGGCGACCGCTGGGTGTTCCGCCGGGGCAAGGAGCGGGCGGACAAAGAGGCGGGCGCCAAGCGGGTGGCCGTTCCTGGGTCGTTCGACCCCAAGGTGAAGCCGAGGAGCGTGGACGACGAGGAGTTCGCCCGGCTCGTACGGCACGCCTACCACGTGCTGATGACCAGGGCGAGCAGGGCGACAGTCCTCTATTCGACGGACGAGGAGACGAGGGACTACTTGAAGGGCCTTGTCGGGGATGTCGACATCCACGGTCTGCGACCCACGTGGGAGAACCTTCCGGAACAGGCGCGGACACCGCATCTGCCCCGGCCCGGCCGAGGGCGGCGCCGGCGTAGGAGGCGCAAGGACGTGGACTCGCAGGCTTCCGGCCTGCGCTTGTTCTGACGCAGAGTCCGGGAAGGTGGTGTGGCGGGCTCTCCGGGCCCGCCACGGCCTGCGTCAGAAGAGCAGGCGCGCTGCCGCCGTCAGCGCCGCCACCATGAGATTGGCGGCAACCCCTACGGCGACGTCGACCAGAATCTTGCGAAGCCGGTTACGACGCGCAGGCTCGTACTCAACGGGGTTCATGGAAGTCCACTCCTAGGTGTGAGCTGGGAATGGCAGGGAGGCCCTACCGGGCATCCGCACTCACGCCGCGTGAAGCACGCGGCGGAAACCACTCGCCAGTCACGCCCCGAGGACCGGCACTCGAACGCCGTCGAAATACCCTCCGGGAAGGTGCGCAGCAGTAAGCACCATAGTGCAGAGCCGGGTTGGCGCTGATCGGTTTCGGCCCCTTGCTGGGCAGGGTGTCGTTGCTCCGCGAACTTGATCTGCGCTTCAGCTCTTCCACCCCGTGGGCATGGAGGGCGCATCAGCGCAGTGAGCGGCTGGAGTCGCGGCAACCTGCCGCCGCTGCGGAGGGCGGCTTCCTGGGGCAGCGGGCCCGCCTCGCCGACGGAGGGAATCGCTGGGCGGAGCCGTGTCGGAGTCGCTACCGGGGCCGTGGTGCCTCCGTGAGGAAGCCCCCGACGCCGACGCCGGCGCCGCGCAGGTTCGATACCGGACCTCGCGCCGGCGAGGAACCGGAAGGCCGCGGCCCGGCATGGGCGACGAGCCTCGGTCACCACCATTGCCGACACCCGAGCACCTCGCTATGTTAATTGAAAATCACATCTGTGTGACAAGGTTCATCGCGCACTGGTAGCGCAACTGGCAAGTCTGCACTGGCATCCAGAAGCATCCAGCCCATCAGGGAAGCAGGTAAGTCAATGGAGAACCTCAGTAGACGAAAGGCTCTGTCTCTCGGTGTCGCACTTGGCCTGGTGGGCGTGGCCAACCCCGCCTGGGCGTCGAAGGGCTCGGTGACCGGAGCCGCCGCGGGTGCCGGTCCGGAGTGGATCTGGGACGACGCGGCGGACCCGCTGATGGCTTCGATGCTCGACAACGGACACGTGCCGGCGATCAACACGGCATGGGCGTCGTGGGTGGACAACAACGACCCGCTGCCCAACGGCCTGCCGACCGAATTCGCCGCGTACCTGCGGCAGGTCAATCGGCTGCCCACCTGGGCCGACCCCGCCAAGCTGGCCCGCGCCGCCGACTTCAACCGGCGCAGGGACACGTACCTCTTCATGCTGTACGGCCTCGGCAGCGGAATCATGAGCACCGTGATCCCGCGCGAGGCCAAGAGCGTCTACTGGTCCGCGGGCGGCGCCGACATGCAGGACCGTGCGGCCAAGACGTTCACGTTCGGCTACGACCTGTCCCAGCTGGGAGCCTTCCGGCCGACGGGACAGTTCGTCGTCACCGCCAACAAGACACGCGTGGTGCACGCCGCCGTGCGCCACCTGCTGCCGCAGTCGCCGCACTGGCGGGCGGTCGCCGACGAGACCACCCCGATCAGCGCCGCCGACATCCTGGTCACCTTCCACAGCCTGGGCACCTACGTGTACAGGAAGTTGCGCGATTGGCAGATCCCGTTCCCGGCCGCGGACCAGGAGGCGTTCCTGCACTCGTGGCAGGTCGCGGTCCACCTCCTCGGTGTGCCGGACGAGCACATCCCCCAGACATGGGCGGCCGCCGAAAGGCAGTCGGCGCAGGTGCTCACCCCGATCCTCACCCCCTCGACCGAGGGCATCGCACTCGCCGAGGACCTGCTCGGCCTGACCGCCCAGGTCGACCTCGGTGTCACACGCGGATTCCTGAACGAGTTCGTGCGCTACGTCCTCAGTGACGAGGTCGGCGACTGGCTGGGACTGAAACGCGACTACGTGTCGGCGGCCCTGGTCCGCACCGCATGGCCGGCGTACATCCTCTTCCGTGAGGGACTGTCACCCGTCATGCCCGGCACCTTCTACATGTTCGACCAGTTCGTACGCGCCCTGGCCATGCTGTTCCTCAACAAGGGTTCTTCCGGGACCACCACGCCCATCACGATACCCACCGGGAACAGGGCGGCCTGATCCGTCGATCCGGACCCCCAACCCCTGCCCGCCCTGCGGCAGATGGGCCGAGGGGCGGGCATCCGGGTGACCCCGGGAGGCGCTCGACGACGCGTCGCTGCCGAGCTCCGAAGGCCGTTCAGAGGCCCAGAGCGCCGAGGACCAGAGCGGTCACGGCCTCGCGATGGCCGGGGCTGTCCTGCCACCGCAGCCGGCGTCCCGCCTCGACCACGACGCCGAACCCCGCGTGCACCAGCACCCGGGCCTGGCGCGGGTCCAACTCAGGGCGGGCCAGCCGCAACTGCTGCTCCCAGACGGCGATGTGTTCCCGCTGCGCGAGGACCACGGACCGCCGCAGACCGGACGGCAAGCCGGCGAGCTCGGCCTCGGCGACACTGTTGAGTTCGGTGAATTCAAAGCTGTAGGCCACGTACGTCGCCGCCAGCGCGACGATGGCGTCGTGCGGGCCTGACACATCGCGCAGGCTCTGCTCCACACCCTGGGCCAGCAGTCCCGCCGCCTGGAGGCATGCCGCCGCCAGGATGTCGATCTTGCCGGGGTAATGGCGGTAGAGCGCGGACGGAGTCAGTCCCACGGCCTGCGCGATCTGACCGTTCGTGACACTGGCGAATCCGTCCCGAGCGAACAGCGGGACGGAGGCCGCGAGGATCTCCGCGCGTCGTGTGCGCGGCACCGGCCGGGCGGGCAGTTCGACGGAGTGCGCGCCCAGCCGTCCGGCCGCGGGATCGGTCGCGGCCACGCCCAGCGCGGACGCCAGCAGCAGTTCCTCAGCCCGGCGCCCGGCGATGGACGTGTGGTGCATCGTGATGGATCCGACCGCGCCGAGGGCCGCCATGGCCCGCAGGCGCTCGTCAGGCAGCGGGTGCTCGCGCTGCACTGCCTCGTCGACCCGCTCGACGAGGCGACCGAACTTCACCGCGAGACGTCGGCGGTCCTCGCGGTTGAGGTAGCGGGCCTCCCACCGGTACACGCCGCCCGACGCACGATGAGCGACGGTGATGCGGGTGACGGCGGTGAGCACATTCGTCAAGGTCGCCCCGGACGGCACCTCGTCGAGTGCGGCGACGAGTCCGTCCACCATGACGTCGGCGCACTCGGCGAACAGCGCGTACTTATTGGGGAAGTGCCGGTACAGAGCGGCCGCGGAGATACCCACGCCGGCGGCGACCTCCTCCATGGACGCCGCGTGGTAGCCGCGCTCGCTGAAGACCCGCCCGGCCGCGTCGACGATGAGCTGCTTGCGGTTGCGGGGCCGAGTGGCCGAGGCCGGATCGGCGGCCGCGGCCGAGTGGGCGGACGGGGAGGCGGGGGCCATGCGAATCAGTCAATCACACGCCGTCACGAGGCCGGGATCCCTCTACCGTGACCGCGCAGGACGCGACTCCACGAGCACATCCCAGGTGATACCCCGTCCCGCGATGTGCACGGACTCGTGCCGACTCCCGGCTTGCGGCAGGGGCGCGCCGGTCGGCACCGCCGTTCCCGGTGCCGGAGCGGTCGGTTTCAGGTGAAGGTGAGGACCGGTTTGACGACGCTGCCATCCCTCATGGCGGCCACGGCCGAGCCGATGTCCTCGAACGGGAACGTGGTGACCAGCCGGTCGAGCGGGAAGAGGCCACGCCTGTGCAGGCCGATCAGTTCGGGGACGAAGCGGCCGGGGTCGGAGTCTCCCTCGATCACCCCGTGGACGCGGACGCCCTTGGCGAGCAGGCCCATCACGTCGAACGTCACCTCACCGCCGATGCCGAGGAGGGCGAGTTCGCCGCGAGGGCGCAGCGAGCCGACGGCCCGGCGGGCCATCTCCGGACGGCCGGTGGTCTCGACGACGTGGTGGGCGCCGCCACCGGTGAGGTCGCGCAGCGCCGCCACCAGCCCGGCCCCGGGGGACAGGGCCGCCTTGGCGCCGAGCTCGGTGGCCAGGGCACGGCGGGAGGCGACCGGGTCGACGGCCACCACCGGGTCGCAGCCCACGGCCACCGCGGCCATCAGCGCGCTCAGCCCGACCGCGCCCGCGCCCAGGACGACCAGCGAGGAACCCGGTCCGGGGCGCAGCCTGTTGAGCACGGTGCCCGCGCCCGTCTGGCCGCTGCAACCCAGGGGCGCGGCGACCGCGGCCGACAGGTCGGAGGGCACCTTGACCACGCCGCGCTCGTGGACGACGGCGTACGTGGCGAAGCTGGACTGGCCGAAGAAGCCGGAGCGGAGCGGCATGCCTTCGAGGGAGAGCGGAGTGGTGCCGTCGGCGCGTCCGCCGGAGAGGTTCCGGACCTGCGCGGCGTGGCAGTAGGCCGGGTGGCCCGCCGCGCACTGCTCGCAGGTGCCGCAACTGGCGAAGGTGAGGCAGACATGGTCCCCCGGCGCGACGCCGGTCACCTCCGCGCCCACCGCCTCGACCCGACCGGCGCCCTCGTGGCCGAAGACCATCGGGGTGAGCTGCCGGGGCCAGCTGTCCCGCATCGCGAGGTCGGTGTGACAGACGCCGACTGCGGTCGTCCTCACCAGCACCTCGTAGGGTCGTGGGTCCTCGAGGTCCGCGTCCCGGACGGTGAACGGGGCGCCCGGCGCCTCGGTGACCGCGGCGCGTACCCGCCTCACGAGCCCTCTCCGGCACGCGGACCCCCGTGCGGGGCCTCGGGGGCGCGTTCGAGGAAGAAGTAGAAGAAGGGGCCCTCGTCGGGGACCCCCTTGACGTTCATGATCCCCATCAGCGCGGTGTCGTCCACCCGCTTGAAGTGGTCGAGGACCGGCTGGCCGTCATAGACCATGGTGGCCGTCGATTCGCCCCGGAACTCGACGGTCCACAGGCTGGCCTCGCCCTTGCCGAGCTTGAGGTCGGAGTACAGCTCGCCCTCTGCGTTCCGGCAGATCAGCGGCTTGGCGTCGTGCACCGAGGTGAACGTCTTGCCGTACCAGCCGGCCTTCGCCAGGGCGCCGTTGAGGGGATGACCGGTGTGGAACTCGCCGCCCTTCCACTCGCCGAGTATGTCCTCGGGGCGGACGGTGGCCAACGCCGCCCAGATCTCGTCGAGTTCGAGGGAGCTGACCGGGCCGTCCTTCTCCCGGAGTTCGTGGAACCGGGCGCGGGCCTCGAGTGTGTCCATGCTGGGTGTCCTCTCGTCGGTGCCGGCACCGTGAGTGAAGCGTCAGGATGTCGCCGGTGCGGGATTGTCGAACAAGGCCGCTGGGACCGCTGCCGATCGGCGGAGCCCGGCGGGAGCGCGGTGCCCCGCCGCGTCACCGGGAGGCGCGCCGGGTGGGACCCCGCGTAGTGGCGGTCCGGGAGGTGGCGGTCCGGGAGGTGGCGGTCCGCGCGGGGGAGGAGCGCCGCGGGAGCGGGCGCGGAGGGGCGTCGGAGGCCGAGCCGGGTGGCCCACGGTGCCGAGGGCCGGCAGCACGTGGTGTTCGGCGACCTCCTCCGCGGTGAGCGGGCCGTCCTTGCGGAACCGGTTGGCGACTCCCCGGCACGTCGTGAGCACCGAACGCTCCGCGTCGGTCGGGATCGGCGTGGTGACGCCGACCCGGCCGTCGAGGTCCCGGACCGAAGTGCCGTGGCAGCCCTTTTCGTTGACGGTGTCCGTGGCGTGCACCGGGATGGGGTGGGGGTCGAGTGGCCCGTGGGAGCGCCAGCGCTCAGCTGGAGGCGTGCTGTCCTGGCTCTGCTCGGTGTTCACGACTCTCCTCGGGACGGGCTGCGGTCGGTGAACTCGTACGGCCGTGAGTCCGCAGGGCACTCCCTTTCGGCTGCTTAGCGATCGATCAGGAAGACCTGGCATCCGACGCCGGGTCTGATGTCACTTCCCCAGCGTGTATCCGTAAAAACCCTTGCGGTGTGGGGAGTTGGCCGACCCCGCGTAGTGCCCTGCGTTCTTTAGCGAACGCTCAGTAGGTCTCGGATCGGCGGCGGTGGGTCCACCCTGCGCCGGGGAGGGAACGGGGCGGGGGCCCCTGACGCCCGTGACCCGTCACCGCGCTCGACGGGCGCTCCTCGGCACCGTCGGCCGGGCCGTCCGGCGCGGAGTTCTTAGGTGGGCCCTGTCTGCGGCGGGGGTGCCGCACGCCAAGTCGGCGGAGGCCGTGCTGGACGCGGCCAGTCGGCCGGGAGTCGTCCCAGGGCCACGGGAGAGCAAGTGTCAGCGAAATTGTCTGATAGATCGCTAGGCATATTGTTAACAATCTTGTAGCGTCCGTCACGCCTTGGCCCCAAGGCGTCAGCGGAGCACTTGGTGCTCAGTGAAGGGAGACCCCCATGCAGCGGCTCTCTGCGTCCCTCCGGCACGACGCACCGACCCGAGCGACGGGCAAGCGCGAAGGGGAGCCTGTGATTCGTAGAGGCTTCCTGAGAGTCATGGCGATCACAGGCTCCCTCGCGCTCACCGCCGCCCCGGGGCCGGCCTCCTTCGCGGCGGACGGCACGGGGACGGCCCATTCGCGAGGAAGCGCCCATGCCGCAGACCCACAGGATGCCGCGCTGGCCTTCGACTCCACCGCCTACACGACGATCACCGTCTCGGTCGACGGGCGGCCGATGAACGTGCGCTGGTACAAGGAGATCTGCTACGTCGCGAACCCGGTCGCCGCCGCGGCGCAGCAGCCCGGCGGTCCCGGCGGCGGCACCACCACGATCCCCAACACAGCCTGCGGCTACGAGAGCATGAACGTGTTCGTGCCCGAAAGCGCCCTCGGCAACCAGCAGGCGCCGATCTACTTCGCGGTGAACAACAGCGGCTGGATGGCCAGTTACATCAAGGCGAGCGTGACCGACGGCACCTCCTACAGCAGCGCGACGAGCAACGTCGGCGCCGCGCTGAAGGCCGGGTATGTCTTCACCGACGTCGCCAACCGCAGTCGCGGACTGATCGGCGCGGACGGCACCTCCCCGGGCAAAGCCCCTGCAGCGGTGGTCGACGCCAAGGCTGCCGTCCGCTACCTGCGCCTCAACGACGCGACGATGCCCGGCAGCGCCGAGCGGATCGTCGTGAACGGCACCAGCGGCGGTGGCGCGCTGTCCTCGATCCTGGGCGCGTCCGGCAACAGCGCCGAATACATCTCCCACCTCGCCGCGATCGGCGCCGCAGGCATCGACGCGAAGGGCCGGAGCACCCTGCGCGACGACGTCTTCGCCGTCAACGCGTACTGCCCGATCACCGATCTCGGCAACGCCGACAGTGCCTACGAGTGGCTGTACAACATCCTCGCCACCCGCGACGCCACCGGTGAGAACCCCTCGCCTGCGGACGCCGCCGCCATCGCGGCCCAGTTTCCCGCGTACGAGAAGAGCCTCGGCCTGCGCAACCCCGACGGTTCACGGCTCACCGCCGCGAACATGCTCGACGCCATCAGGGAGGAAGTCATCCGCTCCGCGGAGACCTATCTGAAGGCCGATCCCGCAAACAGGATTCCGCCTCTGGGCGGCACCTTCGAGATCCAGTCCGGTGGCCCTGGGGCCCCGCCCGCCACCACGTCGTACGTCAACGACTGGATCGAGGCCGACAACGCCACCGACAAGGTGCTCTCCGTCGACATGGCGAAGTACCTCGTGTTCGTCGCCACTCAGGCACCCCTCAAGACGACTCCCGCCTTCGACGCCGTGGGTGTGAACGGCAACACCACCAGCCGCACCGAGACCAACCTCTTCGGCCCGTCGACCCGGAAGTACATGAACTACACCGAGTACAGCTGGAATCACAACAATGTCGCCGGAGACGGAAGCGGCACCGACGACACCGGGCTGACCTGGGACCAGTACACGAACAAGAGGAGCACCAAGGTCGACGACCAGGTCCACCTGATCAACCCGATGGACTTCATCGGCAGCGGCGCCGACACCGCGCCGAACTGGTACGTCCGCAACGGCACCCGCGACCGGGACACCTCGTTCATCGTCTCGCTCAACCTCGACCGCGCGCTCGCGGCGGACAAGCAGGTCGAGAACGTCGACCACCAGCTCGCCTGGAACCGGCCGCACGCCGGCAACTACGACGTGCCCGAGGCCATGGCCTGGATCGCCGACGTCGTCCGCGACGCCGGCACTCCGCTCGCCCCCGGCCGGCGCGGATAGACCGATCGCGGCAGCGGGCCGACGCGGGGCGCCGGGGTGCGCGGAAACCCCGGCGCCCGGGCTCGCGCGGGTTCAGTGTCCGTCGAGTGCGCTGCGGGGCGTCAGGAGAGTCGGCAACGGGCCGGCGCGGATCAGGAAGGCCTGGGGAGAGCTGACCGGCCATGCGAAGCGTTGTACTCTGCCGAGACCGCCCTTGACCTGCGTGAAGCAGGCAGGGAGCAGACATCTCGGGAGTTTCTTCATGCTTCGAACCATGTTCAAGTCCAAGATCTAGCGTTTGGGTGTTTTCGCAGGTCAGGGCCCTGATCGCTGCCTCCGGGTCAGCAAACGGTCAGCATCGAGTCGGACGGTGTCCGGCTTGCTGACCTGCGCGTACGACATGGGTCCGCCGGGCCGCCCATCGCCCTGCTCGGAAGGCTTGATACGTGGCTCGACAGCTCGCCCGTGGGATGGGGTCGTTCTTCAAGGAGTGCGGTTGCTCCAGGCCGACCCGCTGCTCGCACTCGTACACGATTCGGTTCCGTGACGCTCTTGGCAAGCAGCGTGAAGAGGTCGGCTACGACACGCAGGACGACGCTATCGAGCGCCTTACGCAGATCTACACGGAGAAAAAGAAGACGGCGCCATCCGTTGCCGAGGCTCGCCGGGAACTCGGTCAGCAGACGATCGCGGAATACGCGAAGCAGTGGCGGCCGCGGCAGCGGAGGATGACGGAGTACTCCACGGGCTGGCACGTCGACAGCTCCATCAACGTGCACATCATCCCCCGTCTCGGATCAAGAAAGCTGAATTCCGTCACGCCGATCGTGGTCGAGCGGTTCCTGGACGAGTTGGAGGCCGATGGGGTGGGCCGCGGAAACCAGGTGAACATCGTCCGCACTCTGAAGGCGATCTTGCGGGACGCCTATGGCAAGGGGGCCATGGCGGACGATCCTTTGAAGGGGGTCCAGGAGCCGGAGTACGTCCGCCAGAAGGTGGTCATCCCACCCCTCGCCTACGTGAAGAAGGCGCTGACTGCCGCTGATGAGTATCTCGCGCTTGAGATCGTCATGATGGTGGGTTGCGGCTTGCGAAACGGGGAAGCCCGGGCGGTGAACGTCAACAACGTCGTGGCGGATGACGTCTACCGAGTGCATGAGCAGATCCATTCCAATACGCACGAGCCGGCGAAGCTGAAGCACCGCAAGGCGGGGGAGTTCCGGGAGGTCCCCCTGCCGCGCTCGGTGCGGGAAGCGATGGAGCGGTTCGAGGAGAAGCACGGCACCACACAGGATGGCTATTTCCTGCGCGGCCCAAGCGGCTACTACACGGAACCGATGGAACGCCGCCGTGTGCAGAAGCTCTACAAGAACGTCCCCGCGGAGGACGGTGTCAGCATGTACGGTTTCCGGCACTACTTCGCCTCGAACGCGCTCGGGCACGGGATTCCGATCACCGACGTGGCCGAATGGATGGGGCACAAGTCCATTGAGGAGACGTATCGGACCTACCGGCACCTGATGCCTGGGAGCATCGCGAAGGCGGCTCGCATTTTGGATGCAGGCTTGTGGGAAGCGGCCTGATTCGATGCTGAGGTCAGCAGGTACTTTGTGTGCTGGTGGTACAGGCGTCAAGCGTCGCTGAGCTGTGTAAAACGTGTCCACGTGTGGTTCGTTGGAGCCGTCGGCCCGGGAATGGTCCGGATCGTGTCCTCGGCGCGACGAGACTGGTCATCTGTCGACGCCGCACCCCTCGGCTCGTGGACTACTCCAAGCGGATGTGTTGGCCCGCCCGGTCTACGGCGCGGTGGGCATGTGCGGGCTGCGGAGCACGAGCAGGGTGATCTTCGCTGGGGGCGAAGACGCGGAATGGCGGGCCCCAGAAGCCGGTGCCGCGGCTGGTGTACAGGAGGGTGCGGGTGCCGTGGTGGCTGAGGCCGGCGAGTGCGGGCTGGTCGATGCGGACGAGGTGGTGGAAGGGCCAGATCTGGCCGCCGTGGGTGTGGCTCCTTGGGGCGAAGGATTCTCTGCGGGATGGTAAGACCCCGCCGCAGTGACCCCCCTTGGCATGAGCCGCGATCAGGGCGCTACTGCCCCCGCTTGGTACTACCGCCAGTGGAGCGCGCGCCGGCGCGACGATGGCCTAAGCCGATGACTGCGAGTGCGGGCCCCACTGAAGCCGGCCAAAGCACTTCCGCAACAGGGCGTTGACGTACCCCGAGTGCCTTGCCGGTAACCGTCCCGAGGGCGCTTCTGCGCGGAGCCGTGAGACGACGAAGTCCCACCGGAACGCTCCGGTGGGACTTCGTCGTCTCACGGCTGACCCATTTTTGCCGAACTGACGTGTCACCACATGCCCAGCGGACGCCGCGACGATCCTGTTCTGCCTGTGCTGCACCGAGGCATCCCGGGCCGCGGCCCGTTCGCGGGATAGACGCACCGTTCCCGGTTTAGGGCGGTGGCTGGGCCGAACAGCCGCGCGGGCAGCAAGTGACTCGTCCCGCCTCACCGCAGGTGCCGCAGGCGGGACAGACGGACTGGCCGGTGCGCTCCGCGGACCAGCAGGGAACCGCCAGGAGAACCCCACCGGCACGGCGATCGAGGGCGGGTTCGGGAGCACCGGTAGCGGCAAGGCCGTCCGGATCGAGCAACGGGAAGGTGTCGCCACAGGCCCGGCAGCGACGGAGTTCCCACCGGGTACGGCACGAGGTGCAGGACGCTGCGAACAGGCCGTCCTTACGGGGCTCGAAGACCGTCTGGCGCTGAGGTCCGGTCTTGGCGCACACCGGGCACACTTCGAGCAGTTCGGTCTTGGCGGCCGCGTCTTCCAACGCCGCACACAGGGTACGCAATCGCCGGGTCTCGTTCTCGGTTGCCCGGCCACTGCCGTGCCGCCTGAGGGTCTGTTTCAGCAGTGCTGGGAGGCGCTCTGACTCGGCCGGGCTCGGGGCGCGCACGACCGCGACACCGTCGGGCCGGGGTTCGAGCCAGCCGCAGCCCGCCAGAACGGAGCGATCGCCTGCAGGCACGGGCACGGTGTGGGGGTAGTCGCGCGCATCGGCACCCAGTGTCGCCCATTGGACGGCCCGCAGCAGGCGGCTGACGCTGAAAATGTCCAGAGGGGACAGAGGAGCGACGTCGACATGCCGCTCGGGCGCGTCGCCGTCGCGGCGACCGATCCGGTAGGCGGCCCGGACGACGTCAGGCTCAGCGTCCTGCCGTGCTTGAAGCAGCCCGGGATAGACGATCAGGTCGTTGTCGCACACGGCGCTCGGCCGGACACGGCGGGATTCCGTGATCGCCGCAGCGACCGAGGAGGCGTCGGGAGCCGTGCACAGGTCGGTCGTGATCGGTACGACGCGGAGCACCCGCCGCTTGCGCCAGTGAAGGACGAAGTCGCCCGTCTGGGACCAGGTGACCGTCAGCTGCTCGCCTCGCATGTGGAAGCGGGTGGAGCAGCCGGGGGAAGGAACCGGCTGGCCGGCTTCCGGGACGGCCTGGAGCAGCTTGCAGGCGAGCAGCAGAAGGAGGCCGGTGAAACGCTCGAAGGCGCCAAGGACCTCCTGTCGCCGACGGGTCGTTTCGGCTTCTCCGAGACGCGGGGTCTCGATCGCGGTACAGGCTTGCCAGAGCAGACCCACCCTGCGGTAGTGCGGATCACTGCTCAGCAGGTTCGTCGGATGCAGTTCGCGCGGCGGTGCGGAGCGGTGGTCGATCGCGCGTGCCAGCGGCGAGCCCAGCATCAACTCCACCGTTGTGAGGGCGGATTCCAGTGCCCGTCGGCGTACCTCCGCAGCCGCCTGGTGCCGACCGGAGTCCTCGATGTTCCTGAGCAGTCCGGCCAGGTCGCGTCGGGCCCGCCAAGACGTTTCCTGCGAGGGCAAGAGCAGGCCGTGTACATCGTCCACCATCCTGCTCAGGTCCCTGAGCTTGGCGATGCGCTTCTGCAGATGCGATCGCATCACGTTGAGGACGGCGATCGCGACCCGGTTCTCGTAGATGTCGGCGTTCTCCTCACTGCGCCGGGCCAGCAGACGGCTGGGCCGGACACCGGCGAGCGTATGCGAGGCCCAGTCCTCGGGGTGGGCGGCCAGACGTGCCGTTGCGCCTGCGGCGATCGAGCGCACCTGAGACGTCGGCAGGACTTCCTCCACCGTACGCAGGCGGGTGTACGGGCGGTGGCATACCGTGCGCAGCGCACCGGACTCCCGCTCGAAGACGTCCTCCACCGTCAGGGCTTCCGTCTCATCGGTGACGTCGAGGACGATCGGCGGCATGGCCAGCCAGTCGTCGAGCGTAGCGGCCTCCTCGGCGAGACGGGCAGACACTGCAAGGAGATGGCGGACGAGGAGAGAGCCGAGCTCCGGCTCGGCCGCTTCCCGGCTCATCGCCGACCGCGCGAGCGGATCTCGTCGTCCAGCAGTCGTTGTGTCGCCGTCGGCTCATGAGCGCTGTCGAAGCGTGTCAGGCTTTCGACAAGGTCGGTGCGCAGTGTGTCGAGGGTGTCAGCATGGATGTCGTACCGTCCCCGGACGGAGCGCAGGATGCGTGTGGCCAGCAGATGGTCCAGCGCTTCCCCCGGGCTGCCTCCGGCGGCGACCACGACGGGTGCGAACTCCTTGATCTGTAGCTCGAGCCGGTTGCCCCAGCCGATGCGCAGCTCATCCGAGAAGCGACTGCGCCAGTGGGTGTCGAGAAATTCGATGATGCCGTCGGCCTGGGTGCCGTAGGTGGCCTGAGCCTCGCCGAAAGCCTGTCTGATACGTCCGAGCCCGAGTGGCTGCGGCGGTGCACACGCCGGCACCGGCAGCTTCGGGTGGCGCCAGGGCAGTTCCAGGACGAAGGCCCGGTCGTAGGTCTTGTCGGCGAAGCCGACGGTGGTTTCGTCATGGTTGGCCGTTCCGATGAACCAGACGTTCTCCGGAATGGCGAGGTGCGTTCCGTCGATGATCAGGTCGGCGGGGTTTCTGACCGGTGCTGTGGTCAGTGCCAGTCTGGGGCGGTCCTTGATGGCGAGGGCCGACAGCACTCCGCTGAAGTACTGTTCGGGATGGGAGAGGTTCATCTCGTCGAGGACGATGAAGAAGGGCCGGTCCTTGAAGGCGGGGCACTGAGCGCGGTACAGGGCTTTGGTGAACTCCGATTCATAGAAGACCCGGTCAAAGCTGTTGTAGTAACCCATGAGGTCCTGCGGATCGCGCCAGCCAGCCTGGACGGGAACCACGGCGACACTGGTGTCACTGCCGAAAGCGATGGCGAGCGCGCGGGCCAGGCCAGTCTTGCCGATGCCGCTGATGCCCTGGAACAGATGGAGACGGCTCATCGCCATGCCCGCCAGGACCAGGCGCAGGTCCGACAGACGATAGGAAAGGCCAGCCTTCTGCCGGATGACCGCCTGCACCTGGCGCACCAGATCGGGCATGCCCGGCATGGGCGCATCGGAAGGCAGGGGTGTGCCGAACTCCCGGTCCATGCGTGCGCAGGCCGGGAACACGTGACCGTCCTTGCCGGCCTGGGCCGTGGCGTTGAGTTTGGCTGCTTCCTCGTTGAGAAGCTGTTGCAGTTGACCGTTGGCGGCACTCAACCAGTTGTTGATCTCCAGATAGTTCTGGCGCTCGTTGACCGCGATACGATCACGTTGCAGAGCGGACGCCAGTTCTCCGCGCTCCCGCACCAGTTCCTCGTTGTCGGCGATGAGTTGCGTGACATGCTGCTGCAGTTGCTCGAGCATGCGCGCGTCCGCCCGTGGCGCCGTGGCGCTCTCCTCCAGCAGGCGGGCGTTCTCGGCGCGGAGTTCGGTAAGGCGCTCGACGACCTGCTCCAAGGTCATGCCGCCCAGGGATGCCAAAGCGCTTTCGTACTCGTTGAGCCGAGCACCCAGGCGCTCGTTGCCCTCGGCCAGAGCAGCCGCCTTCCGCCGGTACTCCTCCAGCTGCTGGACCAGCTGGCCGGTGCGGCTCGTCAGTTCACCCTCGAACCGTTCCGCGCGGCTGGCCTGCTGTTCCTTGAGCGCGGCTTTGAGGTGGACGATGTCCTCACGTTCGTCCTCCAGCCGGAGTTGTGCGGAGCGCAGGTCCCTCTCGCGCTGGGTCAGTTCGCTTTCCCTCTGGTCCAGGACCGTCTGCGCCTCGGCCAGGCGACGCTGTTCCTCGGTCCACCTCGCATGCCGGGCCCGTCGTTCGCTGTCGAGGGCGTCCACGGCCATCTGCCGCTGCTCCGCCAGCCAGCTCTCCAGCTCACGGCCTACTGCTAGACGTCGTTCGGCGAGTTGTACTTCCGCCGATCGCTCACGGTCGGAAAGATCACGCTCCCTGCGGTCGAGGAGCTCCGTGCGGGTGTCCAGGGCGGCACGTTCGTCCTGTGCCGAGGCCGCGTCCTCTGCCTGGCGTGCAGCCGCGGCAGTGAGCTCCTCCCACTCTGCGTGGAGCCGCTCCGCCTGCACCGTCAGTGCGTTCGCCGCGTCTTCCTGGCGCTTGGCGAGAGCGCGGTAGAGCTGCCACGCGTGTTCCAGGCCGGAGTCCGTGTCGACCGCGTCACCCGCCGCAAAGACCACCTGCGCCTCGCTCGCCACCTGCTGTATCTCCGTCAGCAGCGCGACGGTTTCGCTGCTCCCCGAAGTGGTGCTGGGCGCCACAGGGGCCGGCTGACGCACACGTGTGGTTTCGCTGCGCTGGGAAGCGGCAGCCTGCTGGCCTGGCCACACCACTCCCTTACCCTTCTGACGCGAGCGCGTCTGCCTCTTCCCCATGGCGTCAGTTCACCTTCTTGCTGTCCGTGGATCGGCCACCGCTCAGACCGAGCAAGTGGCGGGCTGCTTCGTACGCGAGAGTCCGGATGTGCTCAAGCTCGTCCGGGGCCGGGGCACCGGTCGGTCCGTGGGTCGCGTTGTTGCGCAGTATCCGTGACCGGTCGAGATCCTCCAGGAGTGTGGGGCGCCTCCGGATGAACGTGACGAACGGATGTTGCGGATTCTCTCCGGCCGCCCAGACTGCCTTGATGATGTCTCCGGCCAGCCCGTTGGCCGGTGCTTTGCAGTATTTGCGCATCTCCGGCGGCACGGAGGTGGCGCCCAGGCGCTGGGCGGTCAGGACGAATGCGCGCTCCCTTACCCCTGGCTCCCTGGATGGCGGCAGCCGTGTGGGGAAGCGGTCGTTGAGACCGGGAAGTATGCACTCGAAGACACGGATCGCATTGCGTGCGGCGTTCTCGCGTTCCCGCGCGGTGTCCTTGAGAAGCGCCAACTCGATGTCCGCGAGGTGAGCCAGTACCTCCGGGTGGTCCCGGATCTCCTCGCCGAGCAGGCGTACGACGTCGGCGCGGGCCTCCTCGGCGAGCTCCTGGTCGACCTTGCGTGCGGTGGCGGTCCGGTCGCGGCGGCTCCCGCCGAGCAAGCCGTCGATCAGCCGGTCCAAAGGCTCGTCGCTTTCGGCGCGGGCCACCAGGAGATCCGCCAAGTAGCGCCCGTCACCCACCGCGAACGGATCCTCGACGGTCCACATACGCCCGGACCCGTCGTTGTCCTCGACGACGTAACACACCACATAGGCGGCGATCGCCGTGCCATGGAAGCCGATCCGCCGAGCCGCCACCACGTTGTCGGGCGTGCCGCGGGAAGCACCACGGAGCCCACGAGCAGCCAGGTCGTGGCTTTTGCAGGCTTCCAGCACATCTCGCTCCGACGGGCGCAACGAGGAACCGCCGGCCCGAAGCGTCAGCGCGCCGACCTCTCGGGAGGCACCGGCGGTGCCGAACTGAATGGTGACCCAGCGGCCGCGATGCTCCCGCAGATCGGCTCGTACCGGATCGGCGACCAGGATACGAGGCAGCAGCACCCCGGTGGCCGGATCCTGGAATACCCGGACGAGCTGGGGATCCGTCTCCGCCACCTCCCCGTCGGCCACGGTACGCCGCCCCGCCTCGGTCAGCTTCAGCCCGGGTTCCATCAGCCGTCCCTCTACAAGCCGGGCGATCACCGTGCGGCACAGGGCGGTGTCCAGGCCGATCAGCCGGGACAGGTCGCCGACGTCCCGCACTCCGGCGGCGCACAAACGCAGCACCACAGTCTGGAAGACGTCTAGTGTGCGGGAGTAGCCGGTCGGCGCCGTCACCTGGTGAACCCACACGGGCAGCAAAACGGGCCGATACCGCTTCCGGGGCGGAAAGGCCAACTGGAAGACGGGCGTCTCACGGTCGAACGACACGGCCGTCCGCCCCCTTCCGACACAGTTCCAGGAACG
Organism: Streptomyces fructofermentans; assembly: GCF_014651055.1. Taxonomy (GTDB): domain Bacteria; phylum Actinomycetota; class Actinomycetes; order Streptomycetales; family Streptomycetaceae; genus Streptomyces; species Streptomyces fructofermentans. Next base: position 6,773 of record NZ_BMWD01000002.1, on the reverse strand, counting down.
CGGCCAGGGGCGCGATCGCCTGGGGGCTGCCGGGCCCGAACATGTCGTCGTCACCCACGACGGCGAGCAGCCGCTGCTGACGGCTCATCGCCACGCACAGTCGGTTGGCGACGGTGAGGTGTCCGTAGGCGCGCTTGACATCGGTCCGCGCGGCCGGTGCGCAGCTGCGCACGGTGGACAGATAGGTGACGGAGAACTCCATGCCCTGGAAGGCATCTACGGTGCCGACTCGTAACCGGTCGAGCGGTGCGCCGTCCTCGTCACGGCACAGCCGGGGCACGGGGCGCCATCCGCCCGCATCGGTGAACTCGGCGAGCCCGGCCTTCTTCAGTTCCTTCCACACCTCGGTGACCTGCGCGGCGTAGAACGAGATGACGCCGAACGTCATGTTCGGATGCCGCTCGATCAGCGCGGCTATCTCCGCTGCGATGACAGCGGCTTCAGCGTGCCGCGTGCGGCTCGTTCCCCGTTGCGTTTCGCCGCCCGCGGACAGGGGCACGGGAAGCCACACTGCGGGGACCTCACCGTAGCGGTCGATCCCGTGGGTGAAGTCGGCCGCTTCGCGGCCGTTGCGTAGTTTCCCCTGGTAGAAATTGTCGCTGACGAAGCTGCCGAGCACCGGGTGCATGCGGAACTGGGTGTCGAGACGGACGAACCGGGGATGTCCGTCGGACGAACCGTGCTCCCACTGCCGTGCCAGTCGCTGGAATAGGCTTTCCTGCAGCCGGTCGCGGACGTCCTCGCCGAGCGAGCTCAGCTCGCGCTCGACGTCGGGTTCCAGCATGTGGGGAAGCTGGGCGTGATCGCCGACCAGCACGATCCGGCGGCGGGCCTGGGCGAGGGGAATGAGGAGATCCAGCGGGTTGGCCCGGGCAGCCTCGTCGACGACGACCGACTCGAAGCCCCCGTCTTGACGGCCGAGATCGACCATGGCTTTCGATACGGCCTGTTGGCAGGTCGAGGCCAGCGAGACGGTGTAGGCGCGGAGGGTGTCGTCGACGCCTTCCGGATCGCTGCGCAGGTCGTCCCGGTAATCGAGCAGTGCCGCGGCTATGGCGTCGGGTGACCGGGTCACCGCTTCCGCGAGTTGTGCTGCGAACCGGTCGAGGAGGTCGGCGATCGTGGGATCGGCCACGGTGACCTCTGGCAGCCGAATGCGCGCGGTGAGACGGTCGAGCAGGGCGTCGCGCAAGGCGGCAAGCGAGTCGAGGAGTTCACGCTCGGGTGAAGCGGTTCTGACCGCTGTACGCAGCGACTCCTGGTACGAGATGCCGTCGAAGAGCGGGGAGTCGGTGAGGTCGAGCCGTGTCAGCAGTGCTCGAGCTGTGCGGGGACCGTCGTCCTCGAACCCGGTCACCGTGCAGCGCAGCGACCGGATGTAGGGCAGGAGGTCCGCGCGCAGGTCGGGGTCGGCCATGGCGGCGGCCCGAACGCGATTCCTCTCGGCTCCGTCTCTGAGGCTGCGGAGCTCGCCGACCAATGAGGGGTCGGATATGTCTCCGAGCTGAGTGAGTACTTGGTCGAGGAATTGGGGCAGGAACTCGGGCGGTACGGGTGCCGCCCGGTAGGTGGCGGCCAGTTCGGCGGCTGCTCGCCGAGCAGCGAGATGCTCTCCCACCGGGCGCTCACGTAGCCGCAGGTCGGCGGCGCGGGCGGCGTCGATGCGCCAGGTGTCCAGCGCGACCTTGCTGCCCCGGCCGCGGGAGTCCACCTTGAGCGGCGGCAGCCCGAAGACCCAGCCGCGCGTGACCAGATGGTCCACCGCCGCGTGCTGGAAGCTCGTCAACAGGGTGCTGCCGGCCACCTCTCCGCCCTGGGCGAGATCACCCAGTTGATTGACCAGAGCGGCGATCACCTGCGTTTTGCCCGTGCCAGGCGGTCCTTGGATGATCGCAACATCGGGGGTGTTGAGCGCGGTGAGCACCGCCTCCCGCTGGGCCGGCGTCGGGCCGTGGGGAGCGAAGCAGCTGAGCGCGGAAGGAGAGATCTTCGTGATCCGGCGTCGTGCCGGCTGAGGCCAGGAACCCCCCTCCAGCAGCGTCGGTAGCGCGGGAATGTGTGTCCCGTCGGTGCGCAGCTTCTGCATGGCTTGCTCGCGCCGGTCGAGCCGGCGCTGATCGCCGCGGTGTGCCAGGTAGAGCCAGCCCTGGGGTGGCGGGTCCTTCTGGTCGTTGAGGGTCGCGGCGAGTCTCAGGGTCTCGGTGACGCTGTCGTACCCGAGCGGTTCGCCGATCCAGGCACGTACCTTCTGCGCCCGGGAAGCGACCAGCCACTCCCGGTCGGTCATCGCGGAGTCTGTCACGGAGGCCGGAACGTCTGTTGCTGCCTCGATCTCGACGCGTTCGGCAGCTGTGGTGTTCTCCAGGGCCGCTCGCGTGCGGGGCAGTGCCCGGTCGAGGTCCACCGTGAACACGCAGCGGCCATCGGACTCGACCTTGACCTTGGTGTAGCGGATGATCCCGAAATCGCGAATCCGGCCTCTGATGTGGCGGGCCTCCAGCTCTTGGTATCTGTCCCACATGGCCAGGTAACCGTTCTGATTGGCCACCAGGTCGAGGCCCCGCTGTATTCTCTCCCGGTCTCGCTGTCTGGCGGTCATGTCGCGGAAGTCGATCGACCCGACGGCCAGGGCCTTCTGGCCGGCGCCGCGCTGATCGTGGACCGAGCTGAGCAGGCGCACAATGCGGTAGCCGGCGCTGTTTTTCTCGACGTCGGCCATGAGCCCTGGTCCGTGCACCCGGAAGCCGACCGCAAAGCCACCGGCTGGTCCGGCCGAGACCACCATGCGCCTGGCGTCGGCCGGCGCTCCGGGGCGGGGTTCCAGGAAGAGCTCTCGCCTCATGAACTCCATGACGGCACCGACGTTGACGGTGTCCGCGCGGTCCGCGTACTTGGTGGCGTCCTCTATGGCGGCGTCGTCGACGTCGAGCAGCAGGCCGGTGCTGAGCGGCACAGCGAGTCCTACGGCGGGGGCATAGATGTGCACGCGCAAGGTGAAGGGTTCGCCGGCTGGCGACGCGGGCGGATGCGAACTACCGGTGCGGCGCCGGGGCGGTGCGGCGGGCGCGGGCGGCTTCGGCCGGGCCGGATGCGCAGTGACCGTCACACAGCTGCTTCCGGCTGCCTCGACTTCGTCGAGCCTCCGTTCGTCCTCGGGACTTGCCGGCCTGATCCCGAACGTGGCGAAGTCGGTGACCAGGTCGAGTTGGCCTGTGGGGCGACGGTAGAGGCGGACCTCGCTGCCATCGGGAATGATCCGGTCGACGAACTCCGGCGGCACTCGGCGCCAGAGAAAGGACACGAAGACCGGCTCTCCCGGCATACGGGCGGGCATGACCGGCCTCCTGGGGCGAACGCTCACCTGCTCGCCTCCACAGCCATCAGACGTACCCAGCGGTGGATCGCACCCTGTCTCCCGAAGTGAATCGTCCAGCCGCGGCCGTCGACAGGCACGGTTGCCTGGCTTCCCTGACCGATCTCCCGCCATGGCCGTCCGTCTTGACGGTCCAGCCAGAGGCTGTCGCGGGAGAGGTTCAGCACGGTGGCGTCCTGGCTGTGAAGCCGCAGCCGCGCGACCACCGCGTCAGGTCGATCCGGGGCGGGTGAGGTATGCCGGGCGGTTAGAGTCGTCTCGCCGCCTGGACGCAGTGCGGTGAAGTCGGGCAGAGGAACCTCCGAGAGCTGGACACCAGGGGTGTCGTCAGTGCTCCCCGATCGGTCTTGCGGCTCGGTACCCACCGGACCGGTCAGTCCGTGGCGCAGCACCCAGACACGGTCGCGGGGCCTCCGGCAGGCGAGGCAGGAGGGTGCGGAGGCACGGTAGCTCCATCCGCACTCCGGGCACTCGACGGTCTGTCCCGCAGCGGAGTGCAGTGCCGCGGCCCACCGGGCAGCCGACGGCCGGAGGAGGGGATTGGCCACGGCGTCCACGAAGCACTGTGAGGCCAGGTCCCACAGCTGACCGGACAGGAGTTCCCGCCGTGGTGTGATGCCCAGAGTGCACTCATTGGTGCGGTCGGTGGGGTGGTCGATCCATGGCAGGCGGAACCGGTCTGCGTACTCCTCTTGGTAGGCGGGGTCGGAGTCCAGCACCTCGTCGCCCCGGAACGGGTGACTTGCCGTGAGGGTCTCGAAGATCAGCACCCCGAGTGCGTGTGCGTCGGCCAGTGTGGTGGCTCCGCTGCGACCCGACACGATTTCAGGCGCCCCGTATCCGGGGGTGTGTACCGGCGCGGATCCGACGGTCGAGGCCAGACCGAGGTTGTCCACGTCGATGAGACGGATTTCCTGTTGCTCGACAGCGGCGGAAATCAGCACGTTGGAGGGGGACAGGTCCTGGTACACGATGGAACGGGCATGGAGCCGGGCGACGGCGTCCGCAAGTTTGGCCAGCAGCCGCAGTCGGCGTTCCAGACCCCCGGTGCGCACATACCAGGCTGCCAGGTCCTCTTCGTCGGGGACGCACAAGGTGTCCAACGGAACCATCTCGTCGGCCAGTTCCATCACATAACCGAGCTTCGGCGGGGCGAGCAGGGCGAGCACGCCGGCCAGCGGGACACCGTCCAACGGAAGGCGCTGGATGCGGCGCAGCCGAATGTGTACAGCCTCTGCTGCTTCCTGAGTCGGAGCAGTGATCATTTTGACGGCGGTTCGTCCGCCTCGGGCCAGCCATACCTCGCCCTGGCCGCCGGCTCCGATCGAGTGGGACAGTGACCACAGCTGGTGGTACTCGTCCTCGACGGGCCGCAGCAGGCCGCCGAGATCCCATCGCGATGCCACGGGGGTGCCTTTCCTCTCGCCGCGTCCCGCCGGTTCAGGCGCCGAAGTCGGACAAGTCGTCGGGGCTCAGTACCGGCGCCCGGTCCGGACGAGTACTTCGAGCCTGCTGGGTGACGGTGACCGTGACCCAGCGGAAGTACTGCTGGATGCGTCCGACGTCCTGTGCCTCGAAAACGCCGTTGGCCTCGTCGCTGACGAAACGGCGCAGTACGGCTTTTGCCTGCTCGGCCATGTCGGGACCGATGGCGACCGCCAGCCGGTTGGCTCTGGAACCCTTGGGGGATTCGAGCAATCGGTCGAGGGCCTCTTCCCACTCGTCGGTGGGCATGCCGTCGGACACGAGAACGAGCGTGGGAGAGAAGGACCTGGTGGGGACGGCTGCTTCGTCACGCAGCACCGCGTCGGCGAGCTCGAGGGCGGCACCGAGCGGGGTGCCGCCTCGGGCCTCCATGTCGGTCCAGGACGCATCGGCCGCGGGCACCATGTTCTGATGCAGTTCAGCCCGATCGCGGCTGAAGGCGATCACTCCGACGTGGATGGTGCCTCGCCCGATGTCGGCCGTGGCGAAATCGTCGAGCATGCGACGGATGCACTCGTTGAGCACATCGATCTTCTCTTGGGGTTCCCCCATGCTCCCACTCACGTCTGCCAGTACGAGTACTGGCAACGGCCGTGCCTTCGCGGCCATGAAACGCGGCGCGGTACCCACGATGTCCCCCCATCGCTCTCACCGCACTAGGGGCTGCAAGCCGACACACCTAGTTGCGGCAAGGTCATTCCTGACGCTGAGGCAGACAAAGATACTACGTGTCGCACCTTGCGTGCAGTCCGTGACAACAGGGGATGCGAAGGTCATGGGCAGATCCCCCTGCTCCTGGTTGGACATCTCGAAGCCGATGCTGCGATAGGGCCGCGGCCGGGAGCCGCGGACAGCACAGGCACGCCGCGGAGAACGGGGCCCCAGACGACCTACGATGGGGCCACGGCCGAGCAGGCCGCGGACTCGAACCAGATCAAGGCGTCCCCGACCGCGCTCATGATCCTTCGATGGGGCCGAGGCGTGGCAGGCCACGGAGAAATTGCGCCGGTGACTGCTGCACGCCGGGGGTGTTCCTGCGAGAGGTCGTGGCCAGGCACGCCACGGACAGCCTGTCCCGCCCACGAGAACAGCTCGGACTCGGCATTCCTGCGATGAGGCCGCAACAGGACATGCCGCGGACGGGAAGTACGCCTGAAAGGTCGCCAACGGCCTGCGCAACCTGCGACGAGGCCGCGGCCCGACAGGCCACGGACAGGGCAACGCGAATATCACCTGCGGCTACCTGTGGCGCCTGCGATGGGGCCGCGACCACGCAGGTCGCGGACAGTCCGACGATGCCACCCGGCCGGCCGTCGTTTTCGATCCTGCGATGGGGCCGCGGCAAACCTGGGGCAAGACGAGCGGCTGATCATGTGGTGGGCGCAGGAATACCTGCGATGGAGCCGCAACCAGGCAGGCCACGGACAACTCGCCGTCACCGTCCTCGGGGAGGACGGGGAAATATCTGCTATGGGGCCGCGGCAAGGCCGCGAACAGCCCCCATAGCAACGTTTATATCCTGAGCCTCGTCCCAGCTGCGTTGGAGCCGAAGGCGCACGCGCCGCGGACAGAGAACACCGCATCTTCGAGGATCTTGCACTCCCCGGTCCTGTGATCGAGCCGCAGCCGGGTAGGCCACGGACGCTATGAACTGGCGCCGCTGGCAACGATCCTCCTTAACGCGCTGCGATGGGGTGTCGGCCGTACAGGCCGCGAACGGACTGGCGTTGATGATGTTCGACGCGCCATTGGCGGTGCTGCGATGGTGCCGCGGCCGGGTTGGCCGCGGACAGCGCCTAAGAACTCCTAACGAAATGATCTTCGAGGTGGTTGGATCATTCCGGGACTGGTGGGGCCTTGACCCCGAATCCTGAACACGGGTTATGCGGCTTGTGCCAGCGTAGTTGGTGTGCGG
>NZ_BMWD01000001.1:606634-759347 GCF_014651055.1 Streptomyces fructofermentans | reverse complement strand
CGACCTCGTCCTGTGCGTCCACAACTTCTCCCGCTTCGCCCAACCCACCGAACTCGACCTCCAGGCCTTCGACGGACGCCACCCCGTCGAACTCATCGGCGGCGTCCGCTTCCCCGCCATCGGCCAACTCCCCTACCTCCTCACCCTCGCCGGCCACGGCTTCTACTGGTTCCGACTCCGCAAGGACGCCGTGTAGACGCCGTTCCGGCACCTCCGCGAGAGGTGCCGGGCACGCGGTGCCGCGGGGTGAGTGACAGGTGAGTCACCCCGCGGGCCGACCCCGCGCAGGCGACGGCGGCGCCGGAACGGGACCCCTCGGGGCCCGGGCCCGGCCGGCCGCCGAAACCGGGGACCGGGCGGTTTCCGCCGTCCCGCCCTGGGCACCCATCAGTAACACCCCGCCTCCCCCGGTCCTCGGGCCCCGGGGAAAGGACGCGACGCCATGACGGAAGCCGTCACCAGCTCCGCGCACGCACCCTCCGCGACACGCCAGGACCTGCTCGCGTCGCTCGATCCACTGCTGCGCGAATGGCTGCCACGGCAGCGGTGGTTCGCCGGCAAGGGCCGTCCCGTGACCGGCTTCTCGCTGGTCGCGGCGGCGGAGGTACTGCCGTTCGACGCGAACCTGGGGCTGCTGCACCTGCTCGTCCGCGCCCACCAGCCGCCCGCGCAGGGCGGCACCGCGCACCCGGGCGACTGCTACCAACTCCTCCTCGGAGTGCGCGAGACGCTGCCACCGCGCCTGGCGCCCGCGCTGATCGGCCGTCCCACCGAGGGGCCGCTGGCCGGACGGTCGGTGTACGAGGCGCTGCACGACCCGCGGCCCGCCGATGTGCTCCTGGAGGCGATACGGGCCCGGGCGCGCGTCGGCGCCCTGCGCTTCGAGGGGGACGCACGGCAGGAGATAAGGGACGGCCTGATACCCCGGCTGATGACGGCCGAGCAGTCCAACTCCTCCGTGGTCTACGGAGATACGTTCATCCTCAAACTGCTGCGGCGGACAGTGCCGGGCGTCAACCCCGACCTGGAACTGCCGCTCGCCCTCGCCCGCGCGGGCTGCGCGCGCGTCCCCGCGCCCGCCGGCTGGATACTCGCCGACCTGGCGGGCGACACCTCCGTCCTGGGTGTGCTGCAGCCCTTCGTGCAGGGCGCGGCGGACGGCTGGGGGCTGGCCCGGGGAGAACTGGCCAAGGGCGAGGACTTCAGCCGCGGGGCGCGGGCCCTCGGGCGCGCCACGGCCGAGGTGCACACGGCGCTGGCCGGGGCCCTGCCCACGGTGACACTGGGACGCGGGCAGATGGAGGTTCTCGCGGCCGGCATGACCGAGCGGCTGGAGACGGCCGTGCAGGCGGTGCCCTCGCTGCGCCCGTACGCCCCCGGCCTGCGGTCCGCGTTCACGGCCCTGGCCGACCTGGCGGGCGAGGGCCGCACCTGGACCGCCCAGCGGATCCACGGCGACCTCCACCTCGGCCAGTGCCTGCGGTCCCCGTCGGGCGAGTGGACGCTGATCGACTTCGAGGGCGAGCCGTCGAAGCCGCTGGCCGAGCGGCGCATGCCCCAGCCCCCCGCGCGGGACGTGGCGGGCATGCTGCGCTCCTTCGACTACGCGGCGCACTCGCTCACGCACACCGTCCCCGGCTGGGCGGACGCCTGCCGGGCCGCCTACTGCTCGGGATACGCGGAGGTCGCCGGGCGCGATCCGCGGACCGACCCGGTGCTGCTGCGCGCGTACGAGACCGACAAGGCGGTCTACGAAGTGGTGTACGAGGCGCGGCACCGGCCCGACTGGCTGCCCGTACCGATGACGGCGGTCCGCCGTCTGGCTCTCTCCGATGCGTCCTGATCCGTCCGCCCTCTCCCCTCTCCCCTCTGCCGAGGAGGCTCCTCCCGTGACGCCCCGCCCGAACCCGCCCGCCCGGAAGCCGAAGAGCGCGAAGGCCGAGGCCTCGGACAGGGCCGCCGACGAGACCCCTGCCGGGGCCGGCGACTCCGCCGGGCCCGTGACCGAGCCGTCCGTGCAGGAGGCGCCCGCCGTACGGGACGCGCCGCCCCCGCCCGGGGCGCCGCCCTCCGCGGTGCTGGAGCGCGAGGACCGCGAGAGGCTGCTCGGCGGCACGTACCACGATCCGCACGCCGTGCTGGGCGCCCACCCCGTGCCCGGCGGTGTCGCCTTCCGCGCGCTGCGCCCCTACGCGCTGTCCGTGACGGTCGTCGCCGAGGGCCTGCGGGCCGAACTGGGCGACGACGGCGAGGGGTTCTTCTCGGCGGTGCTGCCGCTGACCGGGGTGCCGGTGTACCGGCTGCTGGTGGAGTACGAGGGGACGGTCCACGAGACCGAGGACGCCTACGGGTTCCTGCCCTCGCTCGGCGAGTTCGATCTGCACCTGTTCGGCGAGGGGCGGCACGAGCAGCTCTGGAAGGCGCTGGGCGCGCAGCCCATGGAGCACCAGGGCGTCGCCGGGACCCGCTTCACCGTGTGGGCCCCCAACGCCCGGGGCGTGCGGGTCGCGGGGTCCTTCAACTTCTGGGACGCGACGGCCTTCCCGATGCGGTCGCTGGGATCGTCGGGGGTCTGGGAGCTGTTCGTCCCCCGCGTCGGCGAGGGCGAGCTGTACAAGTTCGAGATCACCCGCCCCGACGGCTCCAGGACCATGCGCGCGGACCCGATGGCCCGTCGTACGGAGGTGCCGCCCGCCACCTCCTCCGTCGTCACGGCCGCGCACCACCGCTGGCGGGACGAGGACTGGATGGCGCGCCGCGCCGAGCGACCCGCGCACCAGGCGCCGATGTCGGTGTACGAGGTCCATCTCGCCTCCTGGCGACCGGGCCTGACCTATCGCCAGCTCGCCGACCAGCTTCCGGGCTACGTGGCCGACCTGGGCTTCACGCACGTCGAGCTGATGCCCGTCGCCGAGCACCCGTTCGGCGGCTCGTGGGGCTACCAGGTCACCGGCTTCTACGCGCCGACCGCCCGGCTCGGCACGCCCGACGACTTCAAGTACCTCGTCGACGCGCTGCACCGGGCCGGCATCGGCGTGATCATGGACTGGGTGCCCGCGCACTTCCCGCGCGACGAGTGGGCGCTCGCCGAGTTCGACGGCCGCCCGCTCTACGAGCACGAGGACCCGCAGCGCGCCGCGCACCCGGACTGGGGCACGCTGGAGTTCGACTACGGCCGCCGCGAGGTGCGCAACTTCCTGGTCGCCAACGCCGTCTACTGGTGCGAGGAGTTCCACATCGACGGACTGCGCGTCGACGCCGTCGCCTCGATGCTCTACCTCGACTACTCGCGCGAGGCCGGGCAGTGGACGCCCAACGCCCACGGCGGACGCGAGAACCTGGACGCCGTCGCCTTCCTGCAGGAGATGAACGCCACCGTGTACCGGCGCGAGCCGGGTGTCGTGACGATCGCCGAGGAGTCGACCGCCTGGGACGGCGTCACGCGCGCCACCGACCTGACCGGCCCCGGCGGCTTCGGGGGCCTGGGCTTCAGGCTGAAGTGGAACATGGGCTGGATGCACGACTCGCTCGGTTACGCCTCCCACGAGCCGGTGCACCGCAGGTACCACCATCAGGAGATGACGTTCTCGATGGTGTACGCGTACAGCGAGAACTACGTGCTGCCCATCTCGCACGACGAAGTGGTGCACGGGAAGCGGTCGTTGGTGTCGAAGATGCCCGGCGACTGGTGGCAGCAGCGGGCCACCCTGCGCGCCTACCTGGGCTTCATGTGGGCGCACCCCGGCAAGCAACTCCTCTTCATGGGACAGGAGTTCGCCCAGGGAGCCGAATGGTCCGAGGCGCACGGACCCGACTGGTGGCTGCTGGACCCCTCCTACGGGGCCGAGGCCGACCACCGCGGCGTACGCGACCTCGTGCGGGACCTCAACTCCGTCTACCGGCACGCTCCGGCGCTCTGGGAGCGGGACACCGACCCAGCCGGGTTCGGCTGGATCACCGGTGACGCCGCCGAGGACAACGTGTTCGCGTTCCTGCGTCACGCGGCCGACGGCACCCCGCTGCTGGCCGTGTCCAACTTCTCGCCCGTGGTGCGCGAGGGCTACCGGCTGGGGGTGCCGGACGACGTGCCCGCCTGGCACGAGGTGCTCAACACGGACGCCGCGCGCTACGGCGGCGGCGACGTCACGAACCCCGACGCCGTCAAGCCGGACGCCCAGGGGTGGCACGGCCGTCCGGCCGGCATCCGGGTCACGCTGCCGCCGCTGGCGACGGTGTGGCTGCGACCGGCGTAGGCCCCGGCCGCCGGAAGCGGGCGGGACCGGTCATCCCGTCCCGCCGGCTTCCGGGGCGCGTCTCCCACCACGGGCCGGCCGCCGGCTTCAGTCGGCCAGGGTGCCCGCGCGCACGGCGTCGGCCAGCGCCCGCGGCAGCTCGCCGGTGTGCACGATGCCGAGCGTCTGCGTCGCCCTGGTCAGCGCGACGTACAGGTCGCTCGTGCCGAAGCTCCCCGGCTCGACCACGAGGACCGCGTCGAACTCCAGTCCCTTCGACTGCCGGGGGTCCAGCAGCACCACCGCGCGGGTCAGGTCCGGCTCCGCGCCCGCCGTGATCCCGTCGAGCCGGGCGGCCAGTTCCGGGTGCAGGCCGCGTGGGGCGATCACCGCGAGACGCCCCTCGGCGGGCGCCAGTTCGGCCACCGACTTCTCCACGGTCCCGGCCAGGTCCGCGGTCTCCCGCAGCCACGGCCGCACGCCCGTCGAGCGCACCGAACTCGGCGGCTCGAAGTCCGGCCGCCCGGCGCGCGGAACGGCCGCCGCGACCTCCATGATCTCGGACGGGGTGCGGTAGTTGACGGCCAGCCGGGTGTGCTCCCAGCGGTCCTCGACATAGGGGTGGAGGATGTCCGCCCAGGAGCCCACACCGGCCGCCTCGGCGGTCTGCGCCGGGTCGCCGACCAGGGTCATCGACCGCGTGGGGCTGCGGCGCATCAGCAGCCGCCACGCCATCGGCGACAACTCCTGCGCCTCGTCCACGATGATGTGCCCGAACGCCCAGGTCCGGTCGGCCGCGGCACGCTCGGCGGCGCTGCGGTGGTCGTCCTCCTCGTGGCGCTCGGCCATGCGCTCGGCGTCGATGATGTCGTGCGCGGACAGGACCTCCGCGTCCTCCTCGTCCTTGTCCTCGAACTCGTACGTACGCGAGGCGTAGGAGACGTCCAGCACGCCCTGGGCGTACGCGATCTGGCGGTCGCGCTCCTGCTCGACGGCGGCCCGCGCCACCCGGTCGTCCACCCCGAGGAGTTCGGCCGCCTCGTCGAGGAGCGGGACGTCGGAGACGGTCCAGGCGCGCGTCACCGGACGGCGGACGGCGTCCGCGTCGGACGCGTCCAGGTGGCGGTCGGGCTCGGCGAGGAAGTCCGCGACGAGCCGCTGCGGGGTCAGTCGCGGCCACAGCGTGTCGACGGCCGCCCAGACCTCCGGGTTCTCCGCCAGTTCGTCGCGGATCTGCGTGATGTCGCTGGGGTCGAGCAGGTTCGAGCCGTCGAAGGGGTCCGTGCCGATCCGCTCGGCGAGCATGTCGGTGAGGGCGTTGAGGATGTGGCCCTCGAAGTGCTCCCGGGCGACGTTGTGCGGCAGTCCCGCGTCCCGGGTGCGTTCGCGGGCGACACCGACGAGGCCGCTGTCCAGCATCAGGACGTCCCGGTCGTGCTCGATGGCGATCACCGGGTCCGGCAGGGTCTGGCGGTCGCGGACGACGGCGGCGAGGACCTCGGCCATGTCCGCGCGGCCCTTCACGGCCGCGGCGGCGGGCGTGTCGGACGCGGTCGCCGTGACGCCGGGGTACAGCTCGCCGACGGTCGCGAGCAGGACACCGGTCTCACCCAGGGCGGGCAGCACCTCGCCGATGTAGCCGAGGAAGGCGGGGTTCGGGCCGACGATGAGGACGGCCCGCTTGGCGAGGAGTTCGCGGTGCTCGTAGAGCAGGTACGCGGCGCGGTGCAGGGCCACGGCCGTCTTGCCGGTGCCGGGGCCGCCCTCCACGACCAGCACACCGCGGTGCGGGGCGCGGATGATGCGGTCCTGCTCGGCCTGGATGGTCTGCACGATGTCGTTCATGCGGCCGGTGCGCGCGGAGTTGAGGGCGGCGAGCAGCACGGCGTCACCGGTCGGGTCCTCGTGGCCCGTGCGCTCGCGGTCCCCCAGGTCGAGGATCTCGTCGTGCAGCGCCGAGACGGTACGGCCCTCGGTGGTGATGTGCCGGCGGCGGCGCAGGCCCATCGGGGTGTGGCCGGTCGCGAGGTAGAAGGGGCGGGCGACCGGGGCCCGCCAGTCGATCAGGATCGGGGTGTGCGCGGCGTCGTCGTCGCGGATGCCGATGCGGCCGATGTGGTGGGTGGTTCCGGACGGGTGCCCGCCGCGCCCGCCGGAGGGGGAGCCGTCCGGGGCGAGGTCGATGCGGCCGAAGCAGAGCGAGCCGTCCACCGCGTTGAGCGCGGCGAGCAGGCCCGAGCGCTCGGCGACCAGGACGTCGCGCTCCAGCCGGGCCTGCATCGGCGTGTTCCCCTGGGCGAGGGCGTCGGCCACCGAGGCCTCGGTGCCGCCGCGCAGGGCGTCGACGCGCGCGTACAGGACGTCGATGAATTCCTGCTCGCTGCGCAATTCATCGTCCGGCAATCCATTGGTCGACTCTGTGTTTGGGGCCTTGTTTGACAATTCCGCTCCCGGCCGGATATACTGCGGTCAATGAACTTCTTTCGCGATGCCTTGTGGAAAGTCGCGAACCATTAAATATACGCAGGGAAATGGCCCGCAAGCAATTGCTTGCGGGCCATTTCCCTGTCCTGACGCGAATCCCGGTCGCCTCGGAGTCGCCCGAGGGCCGCCTCAGAGCACGTCGGCGAGCTCCTGGAGCAGCCGCCGCCTGGGGCGGGCCCCCACCATCGACTTCACGGGCTGCCCGTCGCGGAACACGATGAGGGTGGGCATCGACAGCACTCCGTACGCGTTCGTGGTCTCCGGGTTGGTGTCCACGTCGATCTGCACCACCTTGAGCCGGCCGGCCTCCTCGGCCGCGACGGCGCTGAGCACCGGCGCGATCTGCCGGCAGGGCGGGCACCAGTCGGCGGTGAATTCCACCAGCACGGGCAGTTCCGCCCCGATCACCTCCGCCGCGAAGTCCTCGTCCGTCACCTCGGCCACACCGTCCGCCTTGATCACCGCGTCCGTCCCTCCAGTTCGCACACCGGGTCCGGACCGCCCGGAACCCCCGCCTCGGCCGCCAGCTCACCCATCGCCCGCTCGGCCCGCGCGAGCTGCTCCCCCACCTGCCCGCGCACCGCGCGCAGCTCGCCGATGAGGGCGTCCAGCTCACCCAGCTTGCGCCGGTAGACCGCGAGCGAGGCGGGGCACGAGTCGCCCTCCGGATGCCCGGCGCGCAGGCACTCCACGAAGGGACGCGTCTCCTCCAGGTCGAACCCGAAGTCCTGGAGCGTCCTGATCTGCCGCAGCAGCCTCAGGTCGCCCTCGTCGTAGGTCCGGTACCCGTTGCCGCCGCGCCGCGCGGGCAGCAGGCCCCGCGACTCGTAGTACCGCAGGGTCCGCGTGGTGGTCCCGGCACGCGCCGCCAGCTCGCCGATTCGCATACCGGGACGGTAGTCCTTGACGTCGGCGTCAAGGCAAGGCGGCGGCGTGGGCGTGGGCGTCCAGTTCGGCGTCACGGCGTTTCGGTGGCGGACGCGCGCGCATGCCGTGGTTCCTTCGGTGCCGCGACCGGATCTCCCACGTTCCGCGACGACGAACGGTCGCCGGAACGGGCCCTCGGCTCCCGGACCTCCGACGTCGTGGTCGACCGGGTCTGCCGCACCCCGCGCCAGGCGGAGACCACGTCGCGGTGCGGGTGGCCCATGTGCTGGGCGGGGACGACGACTTCACCGGCGGGCTGGACCACTACGCCGAGCGGATCAGGTCGGGCAGGCCCATCGCCGTCCCGCCCCGGCACCGAAGGCGGCCGCCGGGGCCTCGCTGAACCGGCCGGGCACGGAGGCGATCGGCTTCCACCAGCTCCACAGGCCCGACCCGGCCGTGCCCTTCGAGGAGTCGGTGGGCCCGCTGCACGACCTGCGTCGGGCCTCAGAACGTCGCCCTGGCCCGGCTGTCGTCACGCTCACCGGTGGTCGTGCCGATCCCGGGCGCGAGCCGGCCGGAGACGGTCCGGGACTCGGCGGCCGGGGCGGGCCTGCGGCTCACCGCGCCGGAGACGGCGCTCCTGGACGCGGTCACGGACCCTCGGACCGCTCCCGTCACCCCGGCCGACCGACCCCCGGGGCAGGGACGCCGGGCCCGGACGGCCGGGACGCCTCCTCCGAGAGCGCGGGGCCCGTCCCGTCGGCGGATGCGTCGTGGGATGCGTCGGGCCGCCCGGTCGGGGGTGTCCCCGACCGGGCGGCCCGTGTGCGCTCCCGGTGCCCGGCGTCCGGCCCGCCGGGCACCGGGCGCGTGTCAGCGGGCGGTCCCGGCGGGCTCGTGCTCCCGTCCGCCGGGGCCGGCGTCGGCCGGGGTCCCGTCTTCCGCCGGGGTCCCGGGTGCGGCGGCGCCCTCCGCGTCCGTCCCGGCAGCCGTGTCCGCGGCCGTCCCCCGCGGCAGCAGCACGGCCACCAGAACCGTGCCGACTCCGAGGACCACCGCTCCGATCAGGCTGGTGTGGGCGACGGCACCGGAGAAGGAGGAGGCGACCGCGTCCGCCATCCGGTGCGCCCCCGAGGCGAGTTGCTCGGCCTGGGCCTTCAACTCCCCGGCCTGCGTGGCGTCCGCGGCCCGCGCGGCCTGCTCGGCGAGCTGCCGGGCACGCTCCCCGACGCCCTGCGCGACCGCGTAGCCCGCCCCCACCGAGTCCTGGGCACTGCTCAGCGCGTCGGCGGGCAGCCCGCTGCCGGCCGTCGCGTCCGAGAGCCTGGAGGAGTACGAACTCGCCAGCACCGAGCCCAGTACGGCGATCCCGAGCGACCCGCCCAGCTCCAGCGACGTGTCGTTCACCGCGCCGCCGACCCCCAGCTCCGACTCGGGGAAGGCGCCCATGATGGCGTCCGTGCAGGGGGACAGCGCGAGCCCGATCGCAAGGCCCAGGACGAGCAGCGGTGCCACGAAGTCCCCGTACGAGGACGCGGCGTCGATCCGGGTGAGCAGGGCGAGCGCCGTCGTGCCGCCGACCATGCCCGCGGTGACCGTGACCCGCATGCCGACGCGCGGGGTGAGGTATCCGGTCAGCGTCGAACCGACGAAGACGGCTCCGGCGAGCGGCAGCATGCGCGTACCGGTCTCCAGCGCGTCGTACCCGAGGACGAACTGCAGGTGCTGGGTCAGGTAGTAGAAGGCACCGAAGACGGCGAGGAAGAAGAGCGCGACGGCGAGGTTGGACCCCGCGAACCGGCGGTCGGCGAAGCGCCGCAGGTCAAGGACCGGGCGCGGGTGCCGCAGCTCCTGGACGACGAAGAGGACCAGGGCCACCGCGGCCACGCCGGCGGCCGTGAGCGCGTTGGCGCCCCAGCCGAAATGCGGGCCCTCGATGATCGTGTAGACCAGCGCGCCGATCCAGACGACGGAGAGCAGCCCGCCCACGTGGTCGACGCGTTCACGCCGGGCGGCCCGGGACGGCGGGACGAGGACGAACGCGCCGACGAGCGCGAGCACGACGATCGGCACGTTGATCAGGAACGTGGACGACCAGCCGTACCGCTCCAGGAGCGCTCCCGCCACCAGCGGACCCGCCGCGATCGCGAGTCCGGCCGTGGCCGTCCAGAGCGTGATCGCCCTGGCGCGCTCGCGACGCGGGAAGGTCGCGGCGAGCAGGGAGAGCGTGGCCGGCATGATCAGGGCCGCTCCCACACCCATCACGGCCCGGGCGGTGATCACGCCCCCGGCGCTGTCCACGAGCGAACCGGCGACCGCGCCCCCGCCGAAGACGAGCAGCCCCAGCACGAGTGCGCCCCGGCGGCTGTACTTGTCCCCGATCGCGCCGAGCAGGAGCATCAGCGCCGCGTACGGGACGGTGTAGCCGTCGATGACCCACTGCAGGTCGGCGCTGGTCAGACCGAGGGCACGGGTCATGTCCGGCGCCGCGACCGTGAGCGCCGTGTTCGCCATCACGATGATCAGCAGGCTCAGGCACAGCACCAGAAGGGCCCACCAGCGGCGGGCGTAGGGCACACCCGTCCTGTCGACCGGTTCCTTGACGATGAGGCGCATGACTCGGGTCCACCCTTCCGCGGTGACTGAGGTCCGGATCGGCGACTTGCACACTGCTGTGCAATTGCTCAACCGTGAGCAATGTACGTCGTTGCACAGCGGTGTGCAACTCCCCGGCGGGACCTGCGTGCCCGCCGGGGCCTGCGTGCCCGCCGGGGAGGACGAGCGCCGGGTCGAGGACCGGGCGGGGGGGCCGAGGGACGGGCCGGGGGGCCGAGGGCCGGGCGCGGGTGCGAGGACCGGGCGCGCGTGCGAGGGACGGGCCGGGGGGCCGAGGACCGGGCGCGGGTGCGAGGACCGGGCGGGGAGCGCGGCGGCGGACGACGGGGTACTCGCCGAGCACGTCACCGGGGCGCGGGCCACCGCCCCGTCCCCGGTGAGCCACGGCCCGGGGGCGGGCGCAGGCACCGGGGTGTGCGGGCCCGGCCGACTGCCACGGGCCGCCCATCGCGGGCCACGGGCACCGGCCGCCGGGCCCCTCGGCCACCGGACTGCGTACCGCTCAAGTGCCCGCGGGCCGGCGGGGCGGCGTACCGCGTCGTCCGGCGGGGGCGGCACCCGGCGGTCGGCAGCGGACGGCGCATTCCGGCGGTCGGCACCTTGCGGTCGGCACCCGGCAGCGGGCGGCAGGCGGCGAGCACCCGGCAGCGGGCAGAATGACGCGCATGACCACGGGTACCAGCAGCCGCGCAGACGCCAACCGCCGGCGCATCCTCGACGTCGCGCTCGCCGAGCTGCTGCGCGACCCCGACGCGTCCATGGACCAGATCGCGCGGGCCGCGGGCGTCGTGCGTCGGACGGTCTACGGGCACTTCCCCAGCAGGGAGGCGCTGGTCGGCGCACTGGTCGACGAGGCCGTCGAGGTCGTGGCGGCGGCCCACGCCCGGGGGCTCGAAGGGGTCACGGGACCGGCGGAGGCCATGGCCCGCTCGATCCTGGCCGTCTGGGACATCGCCGACCGCTACCGGCTGCTGATCGCGCTCGCCCAGCGGAGCGTCACCATGCAGGGCATCAGGGAGCGCCTAGCCCCCGTGCGCGAGGCGTCCGTCGAGCAGTTCCGCCGGGGCCTGGACCAGGGGGTGTTCGCCTCGCCCCTGCCGCCCGAGGCCCTGGCCTACGTCACCGAGCAGGTCCTGTTCGGCCTCATGGAGGCCGTGAACGACGGCCTGCTGCCGGCCGAGGACGCGGGCCGCGCCGCCGCGGTCACGATGCTGACCTCGGCCGGTATGCCCGCGGCCGACGCCGCGGACCTGGTGACCGGGCTGAGCACCTGAGCCCACGGGTCCCCGTTACCTGGCTGAGCACTTGGGCCCGCAGGTCCCGGTGAACGGACCCGGTGAGCCGGCCCGCTGGACCCGGAACCCCCGCACGGCGGCGGCGTACGAGGAAGCCACCGGCGGGCGGCCCGGTCGGGGGGAGACCGGTCCGCCGGCCGGTGGCCGGGGTGGGGGCTGGGAGGGCTGAGGGGGATCAGGACCGGGCGGCCGAGCAGCGGGGGAAGCACCCGGCCGCCCGGAGATCAGGACCGCGACGGACCGGCCCGCGCCGGGGCGGCCGGTCCAGGGCGTCGGCCCCCGGGCCGGCCGCCGGCCGCCGCGGTCCCGACCCCGGTCACGGCCTCGGCCGGGATCGGAGCCGGACCCGCGGACCGAGTGGCGGTCGCGGCCGCGACCGTGCAGGAACCGACCGGCCGGTCGCGGGCGCCCGAGGGGCGGTCAGGCCTTCGTCAGGGTCTTCTCGCCCGGCTGGTCCGGCACGTCCGCCTGGTCCGAGGAGTCGTCGTGACCCCCGTGCCCGTCGTCGAGGAGTGTCGTCTCGTCGAAGGGCAGCCGGCCCGCGAGCACCTCGTCGACCCGCTGCCTGTCGATCTCCTTGGTCCAGGTGCCGATGAGGACCGTGGCCACCGCGTTGCCCGCGAAGTTCGTCAGCGCGCGGGCCTCGCTCATGAAGCGGTCGATGCCGACGATCAGGCCGATGCCGTCCACCAGCGCGGGCTTGTGCGACTGGAGGCCGCCGGCCAGGGTCGCGAGACCGGCGCCCGTCACGCCCGCCGCGCCCTTGGAGGCGACCAGCAGGAAGAGGAGCAGCGGGATCTGCTCGCCGATCGACATCGGCGTACCCATGGCGTCGGCGATGAACAGCGAGGCCATGGTCATGTAGATCATGGTGCCGTCGAGGTTGAAGGAGTAGCCGGTCGGGACCGTGATGCCGACCACCGGCTTGCTGACCCCCAGGTGCTCCATCTTCGCGATGAGCCGCGGCAGCGCCGACTCGGAGGAGGACGTGGACAGGATCAGCAGGAACTCACGGCCCAGGTACTTGAGGAGCGTGAGGATGTTGAGCCCGGCCACGACGCGCAGCAGCGCGCCCAGCACGATGAAGACGAAGAGGAAGCAGGTGACGTAGAAGCCGAGCATGAGCACCGCGAGGCTCTTGAGGGCGTCGAGGCCCGCCGAGCCGGTGACCGCGGCGATCGCTCCGAAGGCGCCGATGGGCGCGGCCCACATCACCATCGCGAGGATGCGGAAGACCAGCCGCTGGATGTGCTCGATCCCCTGGAGGACCGGGCGCCCGGCCGGGCCCATGGCCTGCAGCGCGAAGCCCGCGAGCAGCGCGACGAGCAGGGTCTGCAGCACCTCGCCGCCGGTGAAGGCGGAGACGATCGTGGTGGGGATGATCCCGAGCAGGAACTCCTCGGTGTTCTTCGCTTCCGTGACCTGCTCGTGGCCCACGTCCTTGACCGCGTCGGTCACCGCGAGACCGGTGCCCGGCTCCAGGATGTTGCCGACGACCAGGCCGATGGCGAGTGCGACGAACGACATGACCACGAAGTAGCCGAGGGCGATGCCGCCCACCGCTCCGACCTTGGCGGCCTTGCGCACCGAGCCGATGCCCAGCACGATCGTGCAGAAGATGATCGGCGAGATCATCATCTTGATCAGGTTCACGAAGCCGGTACCGATCGGCTTCAGTTCGACCGCGAAGTCCGGTGCGATCAGACCCACCGCGATACCGGCGGCGACAGCGGCGATCACCGCGATGTACAGGTAGTGGGTGCGGTCCCGCTTGGCGGCGGGTGCGGCAGGTGCCGTTTCGGGTGTGCTGGTCACGGCTGCCCTCCTTGACGACGTCGTCGGCATCATCCGGCGTGCGGCTCACGTCCGGGGGTTGCGGTGACTATCTCCCGCCGTGTGAGGCCGGTCACCCTTCCGTTCATTGAGTTCACGCCGGACCGTGCGTGCAGACTGTTGCCATGCGTCTGCCCCACGTCCCCCGACCGCGCAGCCTGGCCGGCCAGCTCTTCGCCATGCAGGCCGTGCTGGTCGCCGTCGTCGTGGCGGGCTGCGCCCTCTTCACCTACGTGAGCGACCGCAGCCAGGCCGAGGAGGCCGCGGGCCGCCAGGCCATGGGCGTGGCCCGCTCGGTCGCGGACTCCCCCTCCGTACGGGCGGCCATCAGGACACCGGACCCGACCAGGACGCTCCAGCCCTACGCGACGGCGGTGCAGCGGCACGCCGAGGTCGACTTCGTCACGATCATGGACCCGGACGCCATCCGCTGGACCCACCCCAACGAGGAGCTGATCGGCAAGCGCTTCCTCGGGCACACGGGCCGGGCGCTGCGCGGGGAGTCCTTCACCGAGACGTACACGGGCACGCTCGGCGAGTCGGTCCGTGCCGTCACGCCGATACGGGACCGCGGCCGCATCGTGGGCCTGGTCAGCGCGGGCATCCGGGTCGAGGCGATCAGCAAGCGGGTCGAGGGCCAGGTGAAGGCCCTGCTGGGCGTCGCGGTCGCCGCGCTGGCCCTGGGCGCCGTCGGCACGTACGTCATCAACGCCCGGCTGCGCCGCTCCACCCACGGCATGAACGCGGCCGAGCTGAGTCGCATGCACGACTACCACGAGGCGGCGCTGCACGCCGTGCGCGAGGGGCTGCTGATGCTGGACGGGCAGTTCCGGGTGGCGCTGATCAACGACGGGGGCAGGGAACTGCTCGACGTGCGGGACGACGTGATGGGCCGGTCGGTGGCGGAGCTGGGCCTGCCCGCGCCGCTGACGGGGGCGCTGCTGTCCGGGGAGCCGCGGGTGGACGAGGTGCACCTGACCGAGTCGCGGGTGCTCGTCGTGAACACCTCGCCCGTGTCCGGCGGAGAGCGTCGCGGCACGGTCGTGACCCTGCGCGACGTGACCGAACTGCAGTCCCTGACCGGCGAGTTGGACTCGGAGCGCGGCTTCACCACGGCGTTGCGCTCCCAGGCGCACGAGGCCGCGAACCGCCTGCACACGGTCGTCTCGCTGATCGAGCTGGGCCGCTCGGAGGAGGCCGTCGACTTCGCCACCGCCGAACTGGAGCTTGCCCAGGCCCTCACCGACCAGGTCGTCGCGGCGGTCGGCGAGCCGGTGCTCGCGGCCCTGCTGCTGGGCAAGACCGCGCAGGCGAACGAGCGCGGTGTCGAACTGGTCGTCTCCTCGGAGAGCAGCATCGACGACGGCCTGCTCCCGGAATCCCTCCCCTCCCGTGACCTGGTGACCGTCCTGGGCAACCTGATCGACAACGCCATGGACGCCGCGCAGGGCTCGGCGGGCGCGCGGGTCACGGTCACGGCCCGCGCGGACACGGAGTCCCTGGTCCTGCGGGTCACCGACACCGGGGCGGGGATAGACCCGGCCCACGCGGAGGCGGTCTTCCGGCGCGGCTGGTCCACCAAGCCCGCCGGGCCCGGTGGGCGGGGGCTCGGCCTGGCGCTCGTACGGCAGACCGTGGCCCGTTACGGGGGGACGCTGACCGTGTCCGACGCGGCCGGGGGCGGGGCGTCGTTCGAGGTGCGCCTGCCGCTGCCGGGCGCGGGGCGGGCGGGCGAGGGGGCCGGGGTGCCCGCCGGGCGCGGGTCCGTAGAGGGCCGCGCGGCCGTGCCCCCGCAGGGGCGCGGGCCGGCGCCCGAGCCCGAGCCCACCCCGCACGGAGGCACCGCATGAGCAGCCCGTCCCCCTCCCCGGACATCCGCGTCCTCGTCGTCGAGGACGACCCCGTCGCGGCGGACGCCCACGTCCTGTACGTGGGCCGGGTGCCCGGCTTCACCGCGGTCGGCAAGGCGCACACCGGCGCCGAGGCCCGGCGCGCCCTGGACCGGATACCCGTGGACCTGCTCCTCCTCGACCTGCATCTGCCGGACGTCCACGGCCTGCAACTCGCGCGCTCGCTTCGGGCGGCGGGGCACCACGCGGACGTCATCGCCGTCACGTCCGCACGTGATCTCGCGGTGGTGCGGGAAGGCGTTTCGCTGGGTGTCGTGCAGTACGTGCTCAAGCCCTTCACCTTCGCCACGCTCCGCGACCGGCTGGTCAGGTACGCGGAGTTCCACGCGGCCGCCGGCGAGGCCAGCGGTCAGGACGAGGTGGACCGCGCGCTCGCCACCCTCCGGGCGCCCGGACCGGCGGCGCTGCCCAAGGGGTTGAGCGCTCCCACGCTGGAGCGGGTCACCCGGGCCCTGCGCGACGCCGCGGACGGTCTGACCGCGGCCGGGGTCGCCGAGGAGGTGGGCATATCCCGGATCACGGCCCGGCGCTATCTGGAGCACCTGGTGGACGCGGGCCGCGCGGGCCGGAGCCCCCAGTACGGCCAGGTGGGACGGCCCGAGCTGCAGTACCGGTGGGCGCGCACCCCCTGACCCGCCGGGCCGGCGGCGGGGCGCCGCCCACCCCGCTCGGGCCCGGGTCCGGACGGCCCGGGTCCGGTCCCTGCGGCCCGGCGGCCCGGTTCGGCCCGGGTCCCGGCCGCCCTCGGCACGGGCAATCGGAGGTCGAGGGCTGCCGCCGGCCGCCCCCGGTGCCTGGAGGCCGCCCGGACGCCGACCGGACCGGCAGACGCAAAGGCCGACCGCCCGGACACCGAGCGAATCGGCGGACGCCGCGGAGGACGCGGCGCCGACCCGGACCGTACGAATCGCGCCGCCCGTTATCCGCCGCGGCGCCGCCCCGCGACCGCTCCGGGCACGGCGCACCCGGGGGGCACGACCGCCCGCGCGTACGCGCCCTTCGGCGCCCCGCGCACGCCCCCTCGCCCGGACGGCGACCACCCGGCGGCACCAATCATCCCGGCATATGCCTTTAGACACTGCTCACGGCGCATGCCCCGCACGGCCCTCGACCCTGGTCGCGCGAACCTGTCGCACGCCCCTCCGCGCGCTCCCTGGCGCTCCCGGCGCCCCGGCCGCTCACCCGTCGCACCGGACGGGAGTCCGAAACCGTAGAATCGCACAATCAGTGTTCCTGGCCGAACAGACCGTAGTCATCGCAGCCCAACGCCCATACGGTGGCCGCGTGCACCAGCCGCCGGCCCAGCAGCCCACCCCGCCCTTCGACGCCCTGTCCGCCCGGAAACTGCGCGCCGGCCTCGGCATGGCCCCCGAACACGTCGCGTACGGGATGAGGACCTCGTACGGGCTGCCGCATGTGAGCCCCGACCTCGTCGTCGCCTGGGAACGCGGCACCGTGGCCCCCGCCGGCCCCGAGATCACCGCGCTCGCGGGCGTGCTCTGGTGCTCGCCCGGCGAACTCATCGGCGCGCCGCGGACGCTGCGCGAGCACCGGGCGGCCCGGGGCCTCGCGGCCGAGGACGTGGCGCGCGCGGTCGGGTTCGACGTCCTCGCCTATCTGCGGATGGAGGAGGCCGACGAGTGGGACGGCACCGAGCGCCAGTCGTCGGCGCTCGCGGGAATCCTCGAACTCTCACCCGCGGACCTGGTCACGATCACCGGGCGCGAGCCGAGGCTGGCGGAGCTGCTGCGCAGCGCCGTGACGACGCGCTGGCAGGCCTACGTACGCCCGGTGGGCCGGATGCTTCCGGTGGACCGGCGGCTGGTCGGGGACGCGCTGCGGGCGCTGCACACCGAGTACCAGGGGCTGATGACGGCCACGCTCAGCTGGAGCGGCGGTTCGGCCGCCGCCGGGGCCGACAGCGCGGGCCGGGACTTCCTGGACCGGATCGTGGACCACTTCTGGTCGGAGGTCGGGCGCGCGGACGGCTCCGCCTGACCGGTCCGCGCGACGGGCGACCGCCCCCGGGGGCCAGGACCGAGGGCCAGGAGGCCGCGGAGCCGGAAGGCCGGACGGTGCCCGGCCCGGAGCCGTGGACCGTCGGGACCCGGCTCCGAACGGGCCCCGGGTCCGAAGGGGCCCGGGGCCGACAGTGACCGGGGCCGGAAGGGGCCCGGGGTCGGCTAGAAGACCGACTCCGCCTCGTCCATGCGGTCCTTGGGCACGGTCTTCAGCTCGGTGACCGCCTCGGCGAGCGGCACCATCACCACGTCCGTGCCGCGCAGCGCGGTCATCCGGCCGAACTCGCCCTGGTGCGCGGCCTCCACCGCGTGCCATCCGAAGCGCGTCGCCAGCACGCGGTCGTACGCGGTCGGCGTGCCGCCGCGCTGGATGTGGCCGAGGATGACCGGCTTGGCCTCCTTGCCGAGGCGGCGCTCCAGCTCGTAGGCGAGCGCGGTGCCGATGCCCTGGAACCGCTCATGGCCGAACTGGTCGATCTCGCCGTGGCCGTAGTCCATGGACCCCTCGGCCGGGTGCGCGCCCTCGGCCACGCACAGGACCGCGAACCTCTTGCCGCGCGCGAAGCGCTCCTCGACCATCTTGACCAGGTCGGCCGGGTCGAAGGCGCGCTCGGGCAGGCAGATGCCGTGGGCACCGGCCGCCATGCCGGACTCCAGGGCGATCCAGCCGGCGTGGCGGCCCATGACCTCGACCACCATCACCCGCTGGTGGGACTCCGCCGTCGTCTTGAGGCGGTCCATCGCCTCCGTCGCGACGCCCACGGCGGTGTCGAAACCGAACGTACGGTCCGTGGAGGAGATGTCGTTGTCGATCGTCTTCGGTACGCCCACGACCGGCAGGCCGGCGTCCGAGAGCATTCGCGCGGCGGTCAGCGTGCCCTCGCCGCCGATGGGGATCAGCGCGTCGATGCCGAACTCGCGCGCCATGTCCTGCGCGTTGTCGCAGGCTTCGCGCAGGCGGTCGCGCTGGAGCCGCGAGGAGCCCAGGATGGTCCCGCCGCGGGCCAGGATGCCGCTGACGGCGTCCAGGTCGAGGGCTCGGTAGCGGCCTTCGAGCAGTCCCGCGTAGCCGTCCTCGAAGCCGATGACCTCGTCCCCGTAGTTGGTGACGGCACGGTGCACGACCGACCGGATCACTGCGTTCAGCCCCGGGCAGTCGCCGCCGGCGGTGAGAACTCCGATACGCATCGTGCTGTGTCTCCTGCTCGCTGTCGGTTCGTGAGAGCCAGTCCGATTGTTTCATGGGCAACAGGCGCCTGCTGTCCGCGCCCGCCCCGCTCCCCCGCGGCGACCCTCCCGGACCTTCGCACAGGGTGCCGCCAGGGCCCCGCCCGGGTCCCTGCCCGAGCCCCGCCCGGGGCCCCTGCCCGGGTCCCGGTCCGGGCCGCGTCCGGGTCCCGCCCCGGCGCCGTGCGCCCCGGGCCCGACGGGCGTCTAATCCATGCCCGAAGGTATTGTCAAGAGGGTTCGGTCACCCATGACAGCCGCCCTTTTCCCGACCCCGTCCACCCGCCCGGCCCCCTTCACCCCGCCGTCTTTCCCCCCGCCGACCCGCCCCGCCCCCACTTCTTTTCCTGTCCTTCCCGGCCCCCGACCCTTCTGAATCTTTGTTGCTTTTCCGGCTTTTGTGGCTTTTTCGACTGATCGGGCCCTTTCAGGCCTTCTCGGACCACTGGCATTCTCTTGACATCGGACGAAACGGAGAGCACGCGTGACGCGCAGCGTGTACGTGACCGGGATCGACCGGGGCGACGGCCGGCAGGTCGTCGAGCTGGGGGTCATGGAACTCCTGACCCGGCAGGTCGACCGGGTGGGAGTGTTCCGGCCCCTCGTCCACGACGGACCGGACCGCCTCTTCGAGCTGCTGCGCGCCCGCTACCGGCTGACGCAGGACCCGGCGACGGTCTACGGCATGGACTACCACGAGGCCTCCGCGCTCCAGGCCGAGCAGGGGGCGGACGAACTCCTCTCGCAGCTCGTCGACCGCTTCCACGCGGTGGCCCGGGACTACGACGTGGTCCTCGTCCTCGGCACCGACTTCGCCGACACGCAGTTCCCCGACGAGCTGGCGCTCAACGCCCGGCTCGCCAACGAGTTCGGCGCCTCGGTCATACCGGTGGTGGGCGGCCGGGGGCAGACCGCCGAGTCGGTCCGCGCGGAGACCAGGAACGCGTTCCGCGCGTACGACGGCCTCGGCTGCGACGTGCTCGCGATGGTGGTGAACCGGGTCGTCCCCGCCGACCGGGCCGAGATCCACGAGCGCCTGGAGAACCGTCTGCCGGTGCCCTGCTACGTGCTGCCGGACGAGCCGGCGCTGTCCGCTCCGACCGTCGCCCAGATCACCCACGCCCTCGGCGGCGAGGTCCTGCTCGGCGACGACTCCGGACTGGCCCGCGACGCGCTGAACATCGTCTTCGGCGGTGCCCTGCTGCCGAACTTCCTGGGCGCCCTGACCCCAGGCTGCCTGGTGGTCACGCCCGGAGACCGCGCCGACCTCGTGGTGGGCGCCCTCGCCGCCCACAGCGCGGGCACCCCGCCCATCGCCGGTCTGCTGCTGACCCTGAACGAGCGCCCCGCCGACCACATCCTGACGCTCGCCGCGCGGCTCGCCCCCGGCACGCCCGTGGTCGCGGTGGAGACCGGCTCGTTCCTGACGGCGTCCGAGCTCTTCGCGATGGAGGGCAAGCTGAACGCGGCGACGCCCCGCAAGGCGGAGACCGCCCTCGGCCTCTTCGAGCGGTACGTGGACACCGGCGGCCTCCTGAAGCGCGTCTCCGCGCCGAGCAGCAGCCGGGTCACCCCGATGATGTTCGAGCACAAGCTCCTGGAGCAGGCCCGTTCCGACAGGCGCCGCGTCGTGCTGCCCGAGGGCACCGAGACCCGGGTCCTGCACGCCGCCGAGGTGCTGCTGCGCCGCGGGGTCTGCGACCTCACGCTGCTCGGCCCGGTCGACCAGATCCTCAAGAAGGCCGCGGACCTGGGCATGGACCTCGGCGCGGCCCAGCTGATCGACCCGCAGGACTCGCCCCTGCGCGACCGGTTCGCCGAGCGGTACGCGGAACTGCGGGCCCACCGGGGCGTGTCCGTCGAGCTCGCGTACGACGTCGTCGCCGACGTGAACTACTTCGGCACGCTGATGGTCGAGGAGGGGCTCGCGGACGGCATGGTCTCCGGGTCCGTGCACTCCACCGCGGCCACCATCCGCCCGGCCTTCGAGATCATCAAGACGAAGCCGGACGCGAGGATCGTGTCCTCCGTGTTCTTCATGTGCCTCGCCGACAAGGTCCTCGTCTACGGCGACTGCGCGGTCAACCCCGACCCCGACGCGGAGCAGTTGGCCGACATCGCGATCCAGTCGGCCGCCACCGCCGAGCAGTTCGGGGTCGAGGCGCGCATCGCGATGCTGTCGTACTCGACGGGCACGTCCGGCTCGGGCGCGGACGTCGACAAGGTGCGCACGGCCACCGAGTTGGTCCGCTCGCGCCGGCCCGACCTGCGGATCGAGGGGCCCATCCAGTACGACGCGGCCGTCGAGCCGACCGTCGCCGCCACCAAGCTGCCGGAGTCGGAGGTGGCCGGGCAGGCGTCCGTACTGATCTTCCCGGACCTCAACACCGGCAACAACACGTACAAGGCCGTGCAGCGTTCGGCCGGCGCGATCGCCGTCGGCCCGGTCCTCCAGGGCCTGCGCAAGCCGGTCAACGACCTGTCCCGCGGCGCGCTCGTCGGAGACATCGTCAACACCGTGGCCATCACCGCGATCCAGGCCCAGTCCCAGGCCCGGCCGTCCGCCGCCGACCCGGCGCGGGACACCTCGACGACCCCCGACCAGAAGGCTTCCGTCCAGTGAGCGCCAGCCGTGTCCTCGTCCTGAACTCCGGCTCCTCGTCGGTGAAGTACCAGTTGCTCGACATGACCGACAGGAGCAGGCTGGCGGTCGGGCTGGTCGAGCGGATCGGCGAGGAGACCTCCCGGCTGAAGCACTCGCCGCTGGCGACGGGCGGCGCCGCCCGCGAGACCACGGGCCCGATCGCCGACCACGAGGCCGCGTTGAAGGCCGTCGCCGGGGAACTGGCCAAGGACGGGCTCGGCCTGGACTCGCCCGAACTGGCCGCGATCGGCCACCGGGTCGTGCACGGCGGCCAGTTGTTCACCGAGCCGACCGTCGTCGACGACGCCGTCCTCGCCGAGATCGAACGGCTCGTCCCGGTCGCGCCCCTGCACAACCCGGCCAACCTCACCGGTCTGCGCACCGCCCGGGCGCTGCGCCCCGACCTCCCCCAGGTGGCCGTCTTCGACACGGCGTTCCACACGACGATGCCGGAGTCCGCGGCCCGCTACGCGATCGACGTGCGGACGGCGGACGAGCACCGCATCCGCCGGTACGGCTTCCACGGGACGTCGCACGCCTACGTGTCGCGGGCGACCGCCGCGCTCCTCGGCAGGGAGCCCGAGGACGTGAACGTGATCGTGCTGCACCTCGGCAACGGCGCGTCGGCCTCGGCGGTGCGGGGCGGCCGGTGCGTGGACACCTCGATGGGGCTGACACCGCTGGAGGGGCTCGTGATGGGTACCCGGTCGGGCGACCTGGACCCGGCGGTCATCTTCCATCTGATGCGTGTCGGCGGGATGTCCGCGGACGAGGTCGACACCCTCCTCAACAAGCGGAGCGGTCTGATCGGCCTGTGCGGCGACAACGACATGCGCGAGATCCGCCGCAGGATCGACGAGGGGGACGAGCGGGCCCGGCTCGCGTTCGACATCTACATCCACCGGCTGAGGAAGTACATCGGCGCCTACTACGCGGTCCTCGGCCGGGTCGACGCGGTCGCGTTCACGGCGGGGGTCGGGGAGAACGCGGCTCCGGTGCGCGAGGCCGCGGTCGCGGGCCTGGAGTCCCTGGGCCTCGCGGTCGACGGCGGGCTGAACGCCGTACGCTCCGACGCGGCCCGGCTGATCTCGCCCGCGGGCTCCGCGGTGGCGGTCGCCGTGGTGCCGACGGACGAGGAGCTGGAGATCGCCGACCAGACGTACGCGCTCGTCGGAACCGGGAACGCCTGAGGAGGGGCCGTGGAGCAGTCACGGAGCCGCCGAAGAACCCACGCCTGAGCGCGTTCCCGCCCATTTGTATCTTCCACCAGACGGAATATTCCGTAGCGAAACAAACCGATAGGATCGCCCCCATGCGCCGTTCCAAAATCGTCTGCACGCTGGGCCCAGCCGTCGACTCCCACGAGATGCTCGTGTCGCTGATCGCGGCGGGCATGAACGTGGCCCGCTTCAACTTCAGCCACGGTTCCCACGCCGAACACCAGGGCCGTTACGAGCGGGTCAGGGCCGCCGCCGAGGAGACGGGCCACGCCATCGGCGTGCTCGCCGACCTCCAGGGCCCCAAGATCCGCCTCGAGACCTTCGCCGAGGGGCCCGTCGAGCTGGAGCGGGGTGACGAGTTCACCATCACCACCGAGGACGTCCCGGGCGACAAGTCGATCTGCGGCACGACCTACAAGGGTCTGCCGGGCGACGTCTCCCACGGCGACCAGGTCCTCATCAACGACGGCAACGTCGAGCTGAAGGTCATCTCGGTGGACGGCCCCCGGGTCAGGACGATCGTCATCGAGGGCGGTGTCATCTCGGACCACAAGGGCATCAACCTGCCCGGTGCGGCCGTGAACGTGCCCGCCCTGTCCGAGAAGGACATCGAGGACCTGCGCTTCGCCCTGCGGATGGGCTGCGACCTGGTGGCGCTCTCCTTCGTGCGCGACGCGCACGACGTGAACGACGTGCACAAGATCATGGACGAGGAGGGCCGCCGGGTCCCCGTCATCGCCAAGGTGGAGAAGCCCCAGGCGGTGGAGAACATGGAGGCCGTCGTCGCGGCCTTCGACGGCGTGATGGTGGCGCGCGGCGACCTCGCCGTCGAGTACCCCCTGGAGAAGGTCCCGATGGTGCAGAAGCGCCTCGTGGAGCTGTGCAGGCGCAACGCCAAGCCGGTGATCGTGGCGACCCAGATGATGGAGTCGATGATCACCAACTCCCGCCCGACGCGCGCCGAGGCCTCCGACGTGGCCAACGCGATCCTGGACGGCGCCGACGCGGTCATGCTGTCCGCCGAGTCGAGCGTGGGCGCGTACCCGATCGAGACCGTCAAGACGATGTCGAAGATCGTCGTGGCGGCCGAGGAGGAGCTGCTCTCCAAGGGCCTCCAGCCGCTGGTGCCCGGCAAGAAGCCGCGTACGCAGGGCGGTTCGGTGGCCCGCGCGGCGTGCGAGATCGCGGACTTCCTGGGCGCCAAGGGCCTGGTGGCGTTCACCAAGTCCGGTGACACGGCCCGCCGGCTGTCCCGCTACCGCGCCTCGCAGCCGATCCAGGCGTTCACCACGGACGAGGGCACCCGCAACCAGCTCGCGCTGAGCTGGGGCGTCGAGTCGCACGTCGTGCCGTTCGTGCACAGCACGGACGAGATGGTCGAGCTGGTCGACAACGAGCTGCGCAAGCTCAACCGCTTCAACGAGGGCGACATCGTCGTGATGACCGCCGGTTCGCCCCCCGGTGTCGTCGGCACCACCAACATGGTCCGCGTGCACCACCTGGGCGGCTGACCGCCTCCCGAACGCCACTGAGGGCGCCCCCCGTTCGCGGGGGGCGCCCTCAGTGCTTGCTGGGCTTGCTGGACTCGCTGGGCTTGCTGGACTCGCTGGGCCTGCTGGGCCTGCGCGGCTCCCGGAGTCGCTCCGGGAGCCGTTCAGTCGGTCGTGTACTGGTGGAGACCCGGCACCGTGAGGTCGCCGCCGAACTGCCCGGCCTGCTTGATCTTCACCTTGGTGAAGTAGGCGATGGGCGTGTTGATGGGCGGCGGGTGCTCCGGGTCGAACGTCACCGGGATCAGCCCGAACAGGTTGCCCTGGAGGCTCTCGGTGTACATCGTCACCGTGCCGTTGCGGATCGTGGACGTGGAGCCCTTGGCCGCCTCGACGTGGTACGTCTTGCCGGACTGGGTGTCCTTGACCGACTGGTGCAGGTCGGCGATGTCCACTTTCTTGGCGGTGAACTTCAGGGCCTGCTTGACGGTGCCGTCGGCCGTGGTCACGTTCACCACGCCCTCGTAGTCGAGGCCTTCCAGCAGGAGCCCGCTGGACTCCAGGTACCAGGGCTCGACCGGCAGCGTGACCGGGGTGCTCTCGTCCTCGCCCGCGACCTTCTTCTCGACGACGCAGGGGAACGCCTCCTTGCCGTCGGCGTCCTTCGCCTCCTCCGTGGCGGAGGCGGACGGGCTCGGCGTGGCGGTGGCCTCGTCGGCCTCCTCCCCCGCCTTGTCCGCGGCGTCGTCGCCGGCCTTGTCGTCCGAGTCCCCGGGCTTGTCCGTCGTGTCTTCGGGCTTGTCTTCGGGCTTGTCGGCCGGCTCGTCCGCCGGGTCCTCGGCCGTCGGGGCCGACGTCGTCGGAGCGGGCGTGGGGGACGCCGTCTCCTTGTCGTCGGGCGTGAGGATGTCCTCGATCGCGTCGCCGATGCCCAGCGGGTCGAGCGGGTTCTCCGACTCCGACTCCGTGGGGGACGGGGTGGGTTCGGCGTTCTCGACCGGTGCCTTGGAGGCGGACGCGGAGGGTGTCGGTTCGGGCTTGTCGTCGGAACCTGAATCCGGCGAAGAGCCCGCGTCCGAACCGGTCGCGGTCGCCGAGGGGGTCGGCTCCGGCGTCGCGTCGGGGGTCTCGGAGGCGTCCGGGGACGCGGTGGGCGAGGGCGACTCCGACTCGGAGGCCTCGTCGGGCTGCGTCACGCACGGCCCGGCCTTGAACGGGTTCGTGACCCCGTCCTTGGCGTTGGCGAGCGTGGGCGTGAAGCCCATGCCCATGAGGATCGCGGTCGGCATCGAAGCGATGGCTATCGCCTTGCCCGCGGGCACGTGCAGCCTGGTGAAGAGCGGCTTCTTCGGCGCTGCGTGCCGCGGCCCCGTTCTTTCACGGGTCTCGCCCGCGAAGTCCGCGTATGGGACCTGGTCAGCCGGCACTGTGCCTCCCGTTCGCCCCGTTGGTCGGGCTCGTTCCTGACAGATCGTTCGGCTCGCTCGCTCCGTCGTCGACCGGGTCGGCCGCCTGCGGAACGTCTTCCTTGTCCGTACGGTCCGTCCCGGCGGGGACCGCCGCGGCTTCCTCGCCGGGCACCCACGCCACCGCCATCCCGCCGCCGATCATGGCGAACAGGAAGCCGATCAGGAAGCCGCCGAGGTTCGAGACGGGGATGGACACCAGCGCCAGCAGGATCGCCGCCGTACCGGCGAAGACCTTGACGTGCTTCTGGTACCAGAGGCTGATGCCGAGCACTCCGAGCAGCACGCCGATGATGAGCGAGCCGGCACCCGCGGTCGTCGCCATGGCGAGCGTGAGATGCCCGATCTGGAGATTCGCGTACGGGAAGTACGCGATCGGGAATCCACCGAGCAGGATGAACAGACCGGCCCAGAACGGCCGGCCACCCCGCCAGGCACGGAACCGCAGCCGCCAGTAAGTGAATTGACCGCGCGCGGCAGGAGTCTCGGCGCTCATGGAAAACAGCTCCCTGTACGGCGTTGCTGTGAGAGGTTCACGTACTACGAGAAGGGGATGGGCGGGTGAGGCAGCGCGGCTCCCTCACCCGCCCAGGGGGTGCTTAGTAGCACTCCTTGACACCCGCGGACAGCGACATCTTCAGGCCGCTGAGCTTGAAGGTGCCGGCAGTGGTCGCCCACGCCGTCTGCTTCACGTTGGTCAGCGTGGCCGAGTCGGCCTGCTGGGCGAAGCCGTAGGGGTTCGCCGTGTCACCCTTGGCGATACCCGGGCCCTTGCTGGCGTCCTTGGCGGCAACACCGATGTCGATGCCGCGGAAGACCGCGTCGGCCTGGAGCTCCTCGACGTCGATGTAGAGGTTCTCGGCCTCCACCGGCGTCGAGCCGCCGCCGGCCTTCAGCATGAGGCTGACGGAACCGAGCAGCGGGATGTCCGGGGTGACCACGGACTGACACATGTTCTTGATCGAGGCGGACTTGAAGGCCGACACCGCAACCGGGTGCATGGTCTTCTCACCCTTGAGGGTGTAGCCCTGGTCGATCGCTCCGTACTGGGCGAAGCCAGTACCGTCGAGCCGGTCCGCCGTCACCTTGAACGACTGGCCGGAGACGCTGAACGACGCGGCAAGAGCACCCTGAGCCAGGGCGACACCTATCGCGGCGGTCGCGGCCACGCTGGGCACCATGACGACCGCGAACCGCTTCCATCTGGTCCCGCCACGCACCTGGGACATCATATTTCCTCCTTCTCGGACGTACATCTCCGGCCCTGGCTGCCCCCAGACGGCGGCTCCACCGGGCAGGGATGGGAGAAGTGCTACGTCCTCGGGAAGGAGAGCGCCCGAACCCTGAGGTGCGAATCCGCACCCGAATCACCGGCGATCACCCCCGAGCGACAACCACTGGTCGCGCCTGAACACTTCACGCACAACCTGCCGGACAGGCTCCGCCGAGCGGCGAAGACCCCCCTGTCCAAGGGCCGGCTTCACTGCCGCCGTCCCTGCTCGGTGGGGACCCACACAACCCGCTGACCCGATTGGCTGTCGGGTGAGGGGAATGGACCGAGCGTCGCCGATCGTGGTGCATTCCGGCCGCCCGCACAAGGGGGTTCGTTACTGGCTAGTAACGGGGGGATAACCGAACAACGACCCGCCGGTATCGACCGGCAACTGAGGGTGGCGCCAAGGCGGGTGACAAAGTGATCGAACTTTGGACGGAATCCGACAGATCACCGCGCTCGACTTACTCCAAGTAACAGCGGCCGCGTTTACCAAGATTTGGTAAAGCGCGGCCGCAGAGTCGCTCTGTCGCCAATTTATTCACCCGGGCACCACGGGCCCCGGCGTTTAACGACTGGTCAGAACAGGGCCCTGGCCAGGGCCCTGCGTGCGGCCGTCACGCGCGGATCGTCCGCTCCGACCACCTCGAAGAGCTCCAGCAGTCGCACCCGTGCCGCGTCCCGGTCGTCGCCCGCGGTGCGCGCCACGGCGTCCACGAGCCGGCCGAAAGCGTCCTCGACATGCCCGCCCACCAGGTCGAGGTCGGCCGCGGCGATCTGCGCCGCCACGTCGCCGGGTCGGTCGGCGGCGTCCTTGCGCACCTGCTGCGGGTCGGCGCCCTGCACCCGCTGGAGCAACTCGGCCTGGCCGAGACCAAGCTTGGCCTCCGTGTTGCCCGGGTCGTCGCTCAGCACGTTGCGGTACGCCTGCACGGCACCGCCCAGGTCGCCCGCGTCCAGCGCCTGCACGGCGGCTTCGAGCAGCGCGTCGTACGGGCCCGCCGGCACCTGGGGCTCGGCCTGCCCCTCCTCGGCGTCGGCGCTCCCGTCGACCGTCAGGCCCGTGAGGCCGAAGCGCTGCTCGGCGACCTGCACGAGCTGGTCCAGGGTGTCCCGGATCTGCGCCTCGGGAGCGACTCCCTGGAAGAGCGGCAGGGCCTGGCCGGCCACCACCGCGAACACCGCCGGGATCCCCTGGACCCCGAACTGCTGCATCAGCATCTGATTCGCGTCGACATCGATCTTCGCGAGGACGAACCGGCCGTTGTACTCGACCGCGAGGCGCTCCAGGAGCGGGCTGAGCTGCTTGCACGGCTCGCACCACTCGGCCCAGAAGTCGATGACGACGGGCACCTCGGTGGAGCGCTGGAGGACGTCGCGCTCGAAACCCGCTTCGTCCGCGTCGATGACGAGGCCGGAGGGCGACACCGCGGCGACGGCGCCGCCGCCCTTCCGCGCCGCTTCGGCGCGCGCCTGCTCCGCCTTCGCCTTGGCCTCCTGGGCCGCCTTCACCGCGGCGAGGTCGACGACTCCGCTCATGGACATGTTCCGTGGCTGCATGCGCCTATCCTCCCCCCTCCGCGCGCCTGTGTGAAAAGCGTTGTGAAAGCCGGTCCCGTCAGTTCGTCCCGGCGCCCGGTCCCCACCTGGCGCCCGCGTGGTTGTCGCTCGTTCCACGGTGCCCGCCCATACGCTTTCGCTACGAGTCGTAGCGTAACTCCCGGGCGGGGGTCGCGGGAGGCCTCCTCCGGTGAACTTCCGGTGATCTCCCTCACCAGGCCGCCGCCCGTGCGCCCGGATAGGGTCGCCGACATGCACAGACCCGCTTCCGCCCCCCGTACGGGACGCCCCCGCAGCGTCGCTGCCGACGCGGCGATCCTGGCGGCGACCCGGGCGGCCCTGGTCGAACTGGGTTGGTCCAAGCTCACGTTGGGGGACGTGGCGACGCGCGCCGGGGTGGCCAAGACGACCCTCTACCGCCGCTGGGCGGGCAAGAACGAACTGGTGGTCGACGCGGTGGCGGCGCTCTTCGACGAGCTGGAACTGCCCGACCGGGGCAGCCTGGCCGCCGACATCGAGGGCGTGGTGCTCCAGTTCGCCGCGATCCTGGCCCGGCCCGAGGCGAAGAGCGGGCTGATGGCCGTGCTGGCCGAGTCGACGCGGGACGACGCGCTGCGGGAACGCATCCGCGCGTCCGTCGTCGACCGGCAGAAGCGCCTCGTCCTGGAGGGGCGCACGCGCGCGCAGGCCCGCGGCGAGCTGCCCGCGGAGGAGGACCCCGGGTCGGCCGCCCGTACCGCGGACCTGATCTTCGACGTGGTGGCGGGCGCCGTGGTGCACCGCACCCTGGTGAGCGCGGAGCCGGTGGACCTCGAGTGGGCCCGGGGCTTCACCAGGGTCCTGCTGCTCGGACTCGCGGGAGCGGCGGCGGCCCAGAACGGACCCCCGGGCGAACTCCCCGGGTGAGCCGCGTCGGGAGCCGCTGCCGGAAGCCCGCGGAGCCGCGCCCCGGGGAGGCCCGGGCGGCCCCGTACGGGCCCTGCGGGGGAACCTCCCGGACGGAAGGCCCGGCGGCCTCCTGCACCCCTGCGGGGAACCCTCCGGACGGGAAGGCCCCGCAACCACGCCCGTGACGACCCCCGTACGCGCGAGAGCCCCGCCCGGGGGTCGTCACGGGCGGGGCTCCGCGCAGGGGCCGTGGCCCGCGGCGGGACGGGGGCGGCACGGACCGCGCGGCCTAGAAGCCGGCCGGCTCCGTGTACACCCCCCACTCGTCCCGCAGCACGCCGCAGATCTCGCCCAGGGTCGCCTCGGCCCGCACCGCGTCCAGCATCGGGCCGATCATGTTCGAGCCGTCGCGCGCGGCCGCGAGCATCGCGGCCAGCGCGCTCGTCACCGCCGCGTCGTCGCGGGCCGTCCTGCGTTCGCCGAGCGAGCGCACCTGCTCCCGCTCGACCTCGTGGCTGACCCGCAGGATCTCCAGGTCCCCGGTGACGGAGCCGTGGTGGACGTTGACGCCCACGACCCGCTTGTCGCCCTTCTCCAGGGCCTGCTGGTACTGGAACGCGGACTCGGCGATCTCCCCGGTGAACCAGCCGTCCTCGATCCCGCGCAGGATGCCCGAGGTGATCGGCCCGATGGGGTGCACACCGTCGGGGTGCGCCCGCAGCCCGCGCTCCTTGATCTGCTCGAAGATCCGCTCCGCGTCGGCCTCGATCCGGTCCGTGAGCTGCTCGACGTACCAGGAACCGCCCAGCGGGTCGGCCACGTTGACGACGCCGATCTCCTCCATCAGCACCTGCTGCGTGCGCAGGGCGATCTCCGCCGCCTGCTCCGACGGCAGCGCGAGGGTCTCGTCCAGGGCGTTGGTGTGCAGCGAGTTGGTCCCGCCGAGCACCGCGGCGAGCGCCTCGACCGCGGTCCGTACGACGTTGTTGTACGGCTGCTGGGCGGTCAGCGAGACGCCCGCGGTCTGCGTGTGGAAGCGCAGCCACTGCGCCTTGTCCGTCCGGGCGCCGTACACGTCGCGCATCCAGCGGGCCCAGATCCTGCGCGCCGCGCGGAACTTGGCGATCTCCTCGAAGAAGTCGAGGTGCGCGTCGAAGAAGAAGGAGAGGCCGGGGGCGAAGACATCCACGTCCAGGCCGCGGGACATGCCGAGTTCCACGTAGCCGAACCCGTCGGCCAGCGTGTACGCCAGCTCCTGCGCGGCCGTCGAGCCGGCCTCGCGGATGTGGTAGCCGGACACCGAGAGGGGCTTGTACGCGGGGATGCCGGTCGCGCAGTGCTCCATCAGGTCGCCGATGAGGCGCAGGTGCGGCTCGGGCTGGAAGAGCCACTCCTTCTGGGCGATGTACTCCTTGAAGATGTCCGTCTGGAGCGTGCCGTTGAGCGCGGCCGGGTCGACGCCCTGCCGCTCCGCGGCGACCAGGTACATGCAGAAGACCGGGACGGCCGGGCCGCTGATCGTCATGGACGTGGTCACGTCGCCCAGCGGGATGTCCTGGAACAGGACCTCCATGTCGGCGGCGGAGTCGATGGCGACCCCGCAGTGCCCGACCTCGCCCAGCGCGCGCGGGTCGTCGGAGTCGCGCCCCATCA
The DNA here is from genome assembly GCF_014651055.1 of Streptomyces fructofermentans. Lineage (GTDB taxonomy): Bacteria > Actinomycetota > Actinomycetes > Streptomycetales > Streptomycetaceae > Streptomyces > Streptomyces fructofermentans. Next base: position 728,665 of record NZ_BMWD01000001.1, on the reverse strand, counting down.
GCGTCGGCATGTCGAACGCCACGGAGAGCCCGCCGCCGCCGTTGGCGAGGATCGTCTTGTAGCGCTCGTTGGTCTGCTCGGCGTTGCCGAAGCCGGCGAACTGCCGGATGGTCCACGTCCGCCCCCGGTAGCCCGTGGCGTGGAGCCCGCGCGTGTAGGGGTACTCGCCGGGCCAGCCGATGCGCTCGAACCCCTCGTACGCGTCCCCGGGCCGGGGCCCGTACACCGGCTCCACGGGGTCACCGGAGAGCGTGGTGAAATCGGCCTCGCGCTTGCGCGAGGCGTCGTAGCGGGCCTGCCAGCGTCGGCGGCCTTCCTCGATGGCTTCTGCGTCCATGCCGTCGAATTTACTAGGACGTCCTAGTAAATGTCGATGGGAGACCGCCACGGATCACTCCCGTGGCGGTATCGGCGCCGTCGTGCGCGCGGGGGACGGCAGGGACGCCGCGGTCCCGATGGACGCCGCGGACGCCGCGGTCGCCGCGGTCGCCGTGCGTCAGGCCTTGGCCACGGCGGCGGGGCCGTCCACGACCCCGGCCTCCAGCTCCCGGGTGACCTTGCGCTCCACGAAGAAGGCGGCCGTGGGGATCGTGCCCGCGAGCAGCACCCACACCTGCTTGCCGACCGGCCACTTCGCCTTGGAGCCCAGGTCGAAGGCGAAGACCAGGTAGAGGACGTACAGCCAGCCGTGCGCGATGCCGACGACGCGCGTGAAGTCGGCGGCGCCGTCGAGGTCCGTGAGGTACTTGGCGATCACGCCGAGGGTCAGCAGGACCAGCAGGACACCGGTGACGAAGGCCATGACGCGGTAGCGGGTCAGCACGCTCTTTTTCATGGCACCGAGCGTATCCGCCGGTCCGGGGCGATCTTCCGGCGCCCCGGCCCCGTCGCCCCGCCCCGCGGCGGCCCGCCGGCTCCTCGCCGGACCGGCCTACTCCGCGTCGAAGTCGTTCGCCGCCACCCGCAGCGGCCGCAGCATGGCGAAGATCTCCCGGCACTCCTCGGCGTCGTAGGCGCCGAGTCCGAAGTCCATCGCCATCAGGTCGCGCGTGGCGGCGTCGCACGCCTCGCGGCCCTTGTCGGTGATGGAGGCGAGCGTGCCGCGCCCGTCGTTGGGGTTGGGGCGCTTGTCGACGAGCCCGGACCGCACGAGCCGGTCCACCGTGTTCGTCACCGAGGTCGGGTGGACCATCAGGCGCTCACCGATCTTGGACATGGGCAGCTCGCCCGCCTTGGAGAAGGTGAGCAGCACCAGGGCCTCGTAACGCGCGAAGGTCAGCTCGTACGGCTTGACGACCGCGTCGACCTCCGCGAGCAGGATCTGGTGGGCGCGCATGATCGAGGTGATCGCGGCCATGGAGGGCACGGACCCCCAGCGCTGCTTCCAGTGCTCGTCGGCACGGGCGATGGGATCGAAGGCAAGACTGAGCGGCTTCGGCACGGCAAAGACCCTACCGGCCGGTCATATGGTGGTCAGCCCCCGTCTCGCGCCTCGGTACCGGACCGCGCTCCGCCGCCCGCCCCTCGCGTCCCGTCCGCCCGACCTCCAGCGCCAGGAGGGCGCAGCACACGGTCCCCGCGACCCCGATCCCGCCGACCACCGTGCTGACGGGCCAGAACTCCGCGGCGGCCCCGGCCAGCGCCATGCCCACCCCCTGGATCGTCATCAGTCCCGCCGTGTGCACGGTCATGGCCCGGCCCCGCAGCTCCTCGGGCACCGCGTCCACGAACCAGCGGTCGAGACCGAGGGTGTACGCGCCCGCCGACCCGGCCAGCAGGAGCGCGAGCAGGATCCAGCCGAGGCCCGGACCGAACGGGTAGACGAGCAGCGGGAGCAGGCCGCAGCACGCGAGCGGCAGCACGATGCGGGAGCGGGCCGCGGGCGACAGCGCCGCGCCGGCGTACAGCTCCCCCGCGATCGTCCCGACCGGCATCGCGCACATCAGCAGTCCCACCCAGGCCGTGCCGACGCCGATCTCGTCGGCGTACGCGGCAGCGAGGGCCTCGGGCGCGACGACGAACATCGGCGGCACCCACAGGAGCAGCAGCAGCGCCCTGATCCGCCGGTGCGCGAGGACCTGCCGCGCCCCGGAGAGCGAGTACCTCACGAGCGAGGCGCCGCCGGCCCGGGCGGGCCTGCGGCGGGTCCCGAAGCGCAGCAGCAGCGCCGAGGCGAGGAAGGTGGCCACGGTGACGACGAGCGCGCCGCGCGGCGGTACGAACGTGAGGAGCACACCGCCGAGCCCGAAGCCCACGAGCACGGCGCTCTGCGACACGATGCGCAGCAGCGAGCGGCCGAGCACGAACAGGTCGCCGTCGCCGAGGATCTCGGTGAGCGTCGCCATCCGCGTCCCGCCGAACACGGGCGAGACGGCCGCGATGACGCAGCGCAGCGCCAGCAGCAGGGCCACCGGTGCCATCGGCAGCGCCATGAGGGCCGCGCACCCGGCGCACACCAGGTCGCACACGACGAGCACGCGCCGGGCGGGGAAGCGGTCCGCGACCCCGGAGAGCAGGGTCCCGCCGATCAGGTAGGGCAGGAAGCCCAGCGCGAACGCCAGCGCGCTGAGCAGGGGCGAACCGGTCAGCCGGTAGACGAGCACGGTCAGCGAGATCTCGGCGACGACGACCCCGAGCAGGGAGAGGGCGTGGGCGGCGAAGACGGCCCGGAACTCGCGTACGGCGAAGACGGGCCGGTAGCCGGTGGGACCCGACGCGGTCCCGGACGGTGTGGGGTGTGCGGACATGGGCCCCACCCTGACGGCGGCCTCCGCCGATCCGTAAAGTTTCGGCGGAGGCCGAATCATCGGCCGGCCCCGGCACCACGCCCGACCCGGCACGCGGTCCGGGCCGGCGTCCGGCACGCGGTCCGGGGCGGGGGTCGGCACGCGGTCCGGGGCGGGGGTCGGCACGCGGTCCGGGGCGGGGGTCGGCACGCGGTCCGGGGCGGGGGTCGGGAACAGGGACAGGAAGGGGGGAGCCGCCGTGCCGCTGCGTCTGCACTTCGGTGAGGAGGACCTGCTCCACTGCCGCTTCGCGCTCTCGCCGCTGTGGGAGACCCACGAGGCCGTGCGCACCCTGCGGCGGCCCGAGCGGCAGGGCTACCACTCGCCCTGGCTGCGCCGCACCCGCGCGGCGGCGGTCTGCCTGGACCTGGAGTCCCTGTGGCTGCTCATGCCGCGGCACGGCAACAGCCCGGACTGGCTGATGCCGCCCGCGATCGGACCGGCGGCGACCTTCGAGGCGGAGATCGGGGCGGTCCGCGCGACGGACCCGCGCGTCGCCCGGACCGAGATGGCGCGCTCCCTCGCGGACACCCCCGGCGCCGCGGACTCGGAGCGAGGCCGGGCCATGCTCGCCGACCCGGCCCGCGCGGTGCGTGAACTGTCGGACACCTTGGAGGCCGCCTGGCACGCCCTGGTCGAGCCGGACTGGCCGCGGCTGCGAGCCCTCCTGGAGGCCGACGTCCTCTTCCACTCGCGCCGGCTCGCCGAGGTGGGCCTGCGCGGACTCCTGCCCGAACTGGACCGCCGGTTCGCCTGGGAGTCGGGCACGCTCACGGTCGACGCGAACGGCGAGCACGTACGCGAACTCGGCGGCCAGGGTCTGGTGCTGATGCCGAGCGCCTTCTCCTGGCCGGACGTGGTCAGCGGCTTCGACCCGCCGTGGCAGCCGACGGTCGTCTACCCGGCGCGCGGCATCGGCGGCCTGTGGGCAGAGCCGTCCGACCGCACCCCCGAGGCCCTGGTCCGCGTCCTCGGCCGCGGCCGGGCCGCGGTGCTCGCCTCGCTCGGCGAACCCGCCACCACGACGTCCCTGGCGCACCGCCTCGGCCTCGCGCCCTCGTCGGTCTCCGCCCATCTGTCGGCACTGCGCGACGCCGGCCTGCTCGTCTCGCGCCGGTACGGCCACCAGGTGCTGTACGAGCGCACGCCGCTGGGCATCGCGCTGGCCTCGGGCGGCATCTGACGACCCGTTGCACCCGACGGGCCCGGAAGGCCCGTGGGCGGAACAACCCGGGGCGACGCGAGGGGACGGGTACCTGCCGCCGGGTCGGGGGTGACCGGGACGGGACCGGGGCCGACCCGGAGGAGGACCCGCGGCCGGAACGGAGCGTGACTGCCCCGAGGCCGGACCGGGTGGCCTTCCCGTCGCCCGGGCGGGGCCGAGCAGGCCTGAAAGGCCACGTGGCCAAGGGGCGCAGGGCCCCGGGGGCCGCACGGCGGCGACCGGTGTCGCACCCGGGTCCCCCGACCCCGCTGTGCGACGATGACCGGATTCCGTAACCGACCGTCACCTTCGTCCAGGGGGCAGGATGTTCCGGCCGACCCGTATCCGGACCCTCGCGGCACTCGCCGCGCTCGGAGTCGTCACGGGCTGCTCGTCCCCGTCCGACGCCGGCGGGAGCGCCGCGGTCCGGGAGACGACGGCGCGGCCGGTGCCCCCCGCCGCCGGGTCCCCGTTCTGGATCGACCCGTCGAGCCCCGCCGCCCGGCAGGTCCGCGTGTGGGAGAAGGAGGGGCGCGAACAGGACGCCCGGCTGCTGAGGCGGATCGCCGACCGGCCCGCGGCGCTCTGGCCGCCCGGCGACGACCCCGAGCCGAGGATCAGGGCCGCCACCGCGGCCGCGGCCCGGGAGGGCCGTACCGCCGTCTTCGTCGCGTACGACATCCCGCACCGCGACTGCGGGCAGCACTCGGCGGGCGGGGCGCCGGACGCCCCCGCCTACCTGGACTGGATCGAGGGCTTCGCACGGGCCGTCGGCGACAGCGACGCCCTGGTCGTGCTGGAGCCCGACGCGGTCGCGCACATGGCGGACGGCTGCACCCCGGCCGAGTACCACGCCGAGCGCGAGCACCTGCTCTCCGAGGCGATCCTCAGGCTGAAACTGCAGCCGAACACGAAGGTGTACCTGGACGCGGGGAACCCGGACTGGATCGACGAGCCCGGCAGGCTCGTCGAACCGCTGCGGCGCGCGGGCGTGGCGAACGCCGACGGCTTCGCCCTGAACGTCTCCAACTTCCAGACGGACGAGGTCACCACGGAGTACGGCCGCCGGCTCTCGCGGGAGCTCGGCGGACTGCACTTCGTCGTGGACACCAGCCGCAACGGCAACGGGCCGCTGCGCGGCGACCGCTCGCAGACCTGGTGCAACCCGCCGGGCCGGGCGCTCGGCACCCCGCCGACCACGGACACCGGCGACCCGCTCGTGGACGCCTTCCTGTGGATCAAGCGGCCCGGGGAGTCGGACGGGCAGTGCCGCGGCGGTCCGGCGGCCGGGCAGTGGTGGGCGGAGTACGCCCTCGGCCTCGCCCGCAACTCCCGGGCCTGACGCCCCCGCCGCCGCGGGAGGAGTCACTTGACCTGGACCCACTTCGCCTCGGACGGCGTGCCCTGCGCGTCGGTCACGAAGAGCATGTACCAGCCGGGCGGCACCAGCGTCCGGTCGGAGGGCACGTCCACGGTCACCGAGTCCTTCGTCCGCGTCAGCCCCAGCGCGATGGACCGCTGCTCGACGTCCGTGCTGTGCGTGACCGCGCTGGGCCGCATCAGCCGGGCGTTGACCACCCGCTCGGGGTGCCGGGTGGCGAAGGTCGCGCGGCCCTCCCCGTCGACCTCCTGCGGCCCGTCGCCGAGCACGGGGCGCTTCCCGCCGTTCCTGTGCAGGGCCGGCGGGGTGTAGATCTCCATGCGCTGCTCGAAGTGGCCGAGCTTGGTGTTCTGCTGGTCGTCGAAGAGCGGGTCCGAGCCGAACGTGGCGACCCGGCCGTCGGGCAGCAGCAGCGCCTCGGAGTGGTAGTTGCGGCCCACCCGCGGCGCGGCCGCCGACCGGAACGTGTTCGACTTCGGGTCGTAGAACTGGGCCTTGAGGATGTTGCTGGCGCTGCGCCCCCGGTAGTCCTCGGCGCCGTTCGAGGTGAACACCGAGTCGTCCGGCATGATCACGCTGTTCAGGTAGCGGGTGCCCTGCGGGAGGTCGGGGCCGTCCTCGAAGGCCGGGTCGCCCTTGCGGAGGTCGACCACGGCGGTCCGCGAGGTCGACCTCGCGGACTCGCCGACGCCCCCGCCGCCGAGGATCATCACCTTCTGGTCCTGGGCGGGCGGCAGCAGCACCGAGGAGGAGGTCTCCGTCTGGTCTGTGTCCCTCAGGCCGGGCACCCTCTCGAACGAGTTGGTCCTCGGGTCCCACAGGCCCGGCTCGCGCCCCAGCCAGGCCGGCCCGTAACCGGCGTTCGAGGCCGGGTAGAAGAGCTTGCCGCCCTTGGTGAGGAAGAGCGCCGGGTAGGTCGGGAAGTAGCGCCTGGGGCCCGGTGTCCACTTCTTGGTCCTCGGGTCGTAGATCTCGTTGTCGCCCGGGTCGATCACGCCGACGTCGTCGAGCCCGGAGACGGCGAGCACCCGCCCGTCCTGCAGGCCGACGAGTGTCGGGTACCAGCGGGCCTTGTCCATCGGGCCGACCGGCAGGTACTTCTCGGCCGTCGGGTCGAACTCGTAGGCCGCCCTGATCCCCTGGAAGTCCTGCTTGTCCATGGTGATCTTCTCGGAGAGGCCGTACGTGTTGTCCGCCGCCTTGCCCTTCAGGCCGACGATCTCGTACTGGGCCTGCTTGTCGGTGACCGCCCCCTCGCCCTTCTCCGCCGCCTCGACGAAGACGCGGGCCTCGCTCGCGACGACCTTCGTCCTCCAGGGCCGCATCACGCCGGCACCGTCGTACGTGATCTTCTGCGTGCGCTTGGCCTTGGGGACGGTGACGTCGAACCTGCTGACGTACTCCGTCCCGGACGGCGAGCGGAAGCGGGTGCCCTTCTTGAGGACGACCGGCTTGTCGGGGTTCTCGTTCTTCACCCTCATGCCTCCGCCGGCCCGCTCGACCTCGCCGTCGAGCAGTTCGTAGCGGGCCGTGCCGCCCGCCACGAGCAGTCTGCCGCTGGGGAGCTGGGCGTGCCCGGAGCAGAAGAAGTCGTCCGGGGTGGGGATCCGCTTGAACGTGTCGTTCCCCGGGTCCCACAGGACGGTGTCGAACGAGCCCTCGTCGAACTTCTTCTGCTCGTTGCCCGAGCCCGCGACGATCAGCACCTTGCCCGTGTGCAGGAGCGCCGCGTGGATGGCGTTGGTGCGGAACTCCTCGGGGATGCCCAACTGCTTCCAGGAGCCGTACCGGGCCTGGTAGCCGGGCTGGGCGATCTTGTACTCGTGGTACTCCTCCGAGACGAAGCCGATCGCGGCGGGGGCGTTGAGCCCGGCGAGCACCGCGACGCCGCCGATGCCGAGCAGCGTCTTCCTGGTCTTCTTCGAGGGCCGGTGGGCCATGGGCTAGTTGCCTCCTGTCGTGCCGCTGGGGACCGTCCCGCCCGGCAGCGTGCCGCCGGGTACCGTGCCGCCCGTCCCGACCGCGAGCGCGGACTGCGGCTCGCCGTCCGCCGCCCTGACGTCCGGGACCGCGCTCCGCGGGACCCGGCGGTCGCGCACACCCGTGCCGAGCCACACGGCGACCGGGGCGAGGGAGATCAGGAGCGCGAGGAGGGCCCAGGTGCGCATGGCCGCGTGGGTGTGGTCGAGGAAGAACGAGGCGATGAGCGCCACCGCCAGGACTCCCGCCCAGAAGAGGTGGATCCGGAAGGTCAGCAGCCGGTCCGAGCTGGTGTCGCCCCCCTTGGGGGTGACGACGAAGCGGCTGGGGCGGCGCAGCAGCGCCGCGCCGAAGGACTTGAGGTAGATCGGCGCGGAGAGGGCGGACATCGCCATGCCGGCGAGACCGCCGGACCCCTCGGGCTCGTGCGGCGACACGTTGTGCCGCCGGTTCCAGAGGTAGAGGCCGATCTGCAGCGCGGCGGCGTCGCTGTAGAGCATCAGCCACACGGACGCGCTGACCTGGGTGCCGGAGGCGCCGAAGCACAGGAACAGGACGCAGCTCAGGATGCCCAGCAGCCAGTTGACGGCCGTCATCGGGTAGTAGACGAGCATCAGCGTGTACGAGAAGAACCGGCCCGGCGGCATCGTGAACGGGGCCTTCCAGTACTGCTTGAACAGCGTCTCGTACGTTCCGCGGGACCAGCGCGTCTGCTGGGTGAAGAAGTCGGTCCAGGACACGGGTCCCTCGCCGACGGCCAGGACGTCCGGGGTGTAGACGGACTGCCAGTGGCGTCCGGTCACCGGGTTCCTGCGCCGGTGCAGTTCGAAGCCCGTGGCCATGTCCTCGGTGATGGAGTCGCAGAGTCCGCCGATCTGCTGGACGGCGGCGATGCGTACGACGTTGTTGGTGCCGACGAACATGGGGGCGCGGTAGCGGTTGCCGGCGCGCTGGATCAGGGCGTGGAAGAGGAACTGCTGGGACTCGGCGGCCTTGGTGACGGGGGCGGTGTAGTTGCCGTACACCTGCGGGCCGACGACGAAGGCCACGTCCGGGTCGCGGAAGTAGCCCAGCATCCGTTCCAGGAACTCGGGCAGCGGTACGTGGTCCGTGTCCACGGAGGCGAAGAACTCGTAGGCTCCGCCGTGCATCGCGATCCACGCGTTGTAGTTGCCGTGCTTCGTGCGGGCCTTGTGGACGCCTTTGGCCCGGTTCCACTCGGGGACGCCGCGGCGCGTGAAGTGGCCCACGCCGAGTTCCGCGCACATGGCTCTGGCCTGCTCGTCGTCCCCCTCGTCCAGGAGCCACACGTCGACGGGGCCGGCGTGGGTGACGCGGACGGCGCCTTCGAGGGTGGCCCGGACCATCGCGAGCGGTTCCTTGCCCGGGACGTACGTGGTGAGGAACGCGACGCGCGTCCCCTGCTCCGGGAAGACGGGCACGGGGTCCCTGGCGACCATGGTGGCGTGGGAGATCGACGCCACGTTGACGAGCATGAACAGCTCGATCAGCCCGATCGATATGAGCATCGCGACGTCCAGCGCGACCAGCCAGTCCGTGCCGCCCTCACGGGCCACCCAGTGGGTGGGCCACACCAGGTAGACGAGGAGCAGACCGGTGAGGAGGGGGGCGAGCGTCATGAGGAGGACGGCTCGTATTCGGTGCGGTTCGAGGGCGAGGAGCTTGGTGTACTGCACCCGGTAGGGAGAGCCGGACGGCTCCGTGAGCGGTCCGGCGAGTCTGCTGTGGGTGTCGTAGTCGTAGCCCTCCGGCCGCACAGCGCCCTCCAGGGTTCGGTCCAGTGATCGAACGAGCCGATACCCACACGAAAAGCGCATTTGCCCGGCCTGTCGAACCGAACGGGTCCAGGAGAGTGGACCCCCGCGGCCAACACCCCCTCAGGGGCGCGGGGAACCGCGCGAACGTCCACAACGGACCCCCGGACACACGAAACCCCGAGGCACGACACCCCGGGGCACGCGACCCGCAACGGCGGACGGGGACGGAAGCTCCCGCCAAGGGCCCCGCCTAGCCCTCCGCCCCCAGATGCCGCTCGACCGTGGCGACCTTGGACGACAGCCCGTCGACGACCCCGGGCCGGATGTCCGCCTTGAGGACGAGCGACACCCGGGGCGCCCTCGCCTCCACCACGGCCACGGCCCGCCTGACGACGGCCATCACCTCGTCCCACTCGCCCTCGACGGACGTGAACATCGCGTCCGTACGGTTCGGCAGCCCCGACTCCCGCACGACCCGGACGGCGTCGGCGACGTACTCCCCCACGTCCTCACCGACACCCAGCGGGGTCACGGAGAAGGCGACGATCATGCGCCCACCACCCCTTCCTTGCGGGCACGGGACGCGATGACCGCGCTCTCGGCCTCGCGCTTGAGCATCCGCTCGGCGAAGAAGCCGCCCGTCGGCAGCACGGAGAGGGCGAAGTAGAGGGCCGCGGCCTTCAGGTCCCACCTCGCGCGGTTCCAGGCGTCGGCCCAGAAGACCACGTAGAGGATGAAGAGGATGGCGTGGACCCAGCCCATCACGGGCACCGCGTTGAACTCCGTCGTCCGCTTCAGCACCGACGACACGAGCAGCAGAAGGAACGAGACGGCCTCCGGCGCGGAGACGAGACGGAGGCGGCGGAGGGCGGAGGCGGTCTTGATGTCCACGGGTCACCTTCGGTGGAGAACGGTCGGGAGTGGCTCGGAGGGAACAGCCGCTTTGTGAACGCAAGCACAAGCGATTTCCCATTGAAGCATCCGGCGGCGGCCTCCCGGGCGGCGGGTCTCGGGGTGGCGTCCGGGGTCGGATCCTCCCGGAGGACCTGTCGGCGGATGCCCCCGGCGGCTACCGTCGCAGCGTGGCGATGTTCCGACTCCAAGGCAGCAAGGTGCTGGCCGTCGACATGACCGGGGACGCCGTGAAGGCGAAGAACGGCTCCATGGTCGCGTACGACGGCCGGATGGACTTCAAGAAGCTCACCGGCGGCGGCGAGGGGATCCGCGGCATGGTGACGCGCCGGATCACCGGGGAGCAGATGACCCTCATGGAGGTGAAGGGGCACGGGACGTGCTGGTTCGCGGACCGGGCCAGTGAGATCAATCTCGTGGACCTCCGCGGCGACAAGCTCTTCGTCGAGTCGAGCAACCTGCTCGCGACGGACTCGGGCCTGCGCACGGGCACCTCGTTCACCGGCCTGCGCGGCGCCTCCCAGGGCAACGGGCTCTTCACAACGACGGTCGAGGGCCACGGCCAGGCGGCGATCATGTCCGAGGGCCCCGCGGTGGTGCTGCGGGTCAGCGGCCAGTACCCGCTGACGGTCGACCCGGGCGCGTACGTCGCGCACCAGGGGAACCTGCGGCAGTCGTTCCAGTCCGGTGTGACGTTCCGCACCTTCCTGGGCGAGGGCGGCGGCGAGGCCTTCCAGATCCGCTTCGAGGGCGACGGGATCGTCTACGTGCAGCCCAGTGAGCGCAATTCGATCGCGGGAGACGTGTGAGATGCCGTTCCGTGAGGTCAATTCCAAGATGATCGAGGCGACGGTGCTGCCGGGCGCCCGGCTGTTCAGCCAGCGCGGCGCGATGCTCGCGTACAAGGGCGAGGTCTCCTTCACCCCCAACATGCAGGGCGGCCAGGGCGGGCTGATGTCGATGATCGGCCGCCGGGTCGCGGACGAGGCGACGCCCCTGATGACCGTGGAGGGCTCCGGCACGGTCCTGTTCGGGCACGGCGGCCACCACATCCAGGTGATCAACCTCACGGGCGACACCTTGTACGTGGAGGCGGACCGGCTGCTCGCCTTCGACGGCACGCTGGAGCAGGGGACGATGTTCATGGGCTCGCAGGGCGGGGTCATGGGCATGGTCCGCGGGCAGGTCACCGGGCAGGGCCTGTTCACCACGACCCTCAAGGGCCACGGCGCCGTGGCCGTCATGGCGCACGGCGGGGTCGTCGAGATCCCGATCACCCCGCAGCGCCCGGTGCACGTCGACCCCCAGGCGTACGTCGCCCACCACGGGGACGTGCGCAACAAACTGTCCGCCGCGCTCGGTCTGCGCGACCTGGTGGGCCGCGGCTCGGGCGAGGCCTTCCAGCTCGAACTGAGCGGCCACGGAGCGGTGTACGTCCAGGCGTCGGAGGAGAAGCTGTGACCACCCACCCGGGCGCGGGCCCCGTCGTGCACGACCCGACCACCCTGCCCGTCGACGACAACGTCAACGCGTACACCTTCTGCGTGGAACTCAGGGGAAGCGAGTGGTTCCTGCAGAAGGGCAAGATGATCGCCTACTACGGCTCGATGGACTTCAACGGCATCGGGCACGGCCGTCTCGACCGTCTCGTGCGGACCTCGTTCCATTCGCCGTTGCACGCGAGCGACTGGGTGGTGGCCTCGGGCACGGGCAGGATGCTCCTCGCCGACCGGGCGTTCGATGTGAATTCGTACGACCTGGACAAGGGCAACCTGACCATTCGCTCGGGCAACCTCCTCGCTTTTCAGCCAACTCTCGCGCTCAAGCAGTCGATCGTGCCCGGCTTCCTGACCCTGATCGGGACCGGCACCTTCGTGGCCGCGTCGAACGGTCCCGTGGTGTTCATGGAACCGCCGATCCGGGTCGACCCGCAGGCGCTCGTGGGCTGGGCCGACTGCCCCTCGCCGTGCCACCACTACGACCACGGCTACATGACCGGCGTGATGGGCGGTCTACGTGCGCTTACGGGCCTCGGCGGGGCCTCCGGCGAGGAGCACCAGTTCGAGTTCGTGGGGGCCGGTACGGTGCTCCTCCAGTCCAGCGAGGCACTGATGGCGGAGCAGCCGGCGGGCACGGTCCCGCACCAGCCCGGGGTGCCCGGCGGAGGCGGGGCACCCGGCCACGGACCGGGGCAAGGCGGCACACCGCGTCTTCCCGGACAGCTGGGGGACCTCCAGCGTCGCTTCGGGCTGTGAGCGGTAGTCTGCGGAGTGTGACGTCGAACGTGTGCGCGCCGTCACGCCACCCTCACTAGTTCGCCTTTCAACATCTTAGGTAGAATTCATTCATGGAGACCGAGACGGCCACGCGCTGGCTGACCGATGCGGAGCAGTGCGCCTGGCGCACCCACCTGGAGGTCAACAGGCTGTTGACGTACCAGCTCGAACGGGACCTCCAGCCGTTCGGACTGACGATGAACGACTACGAGATCCTGGTGAACCTCTCCGAGTCGGAGGGCGTGCGGATGCGGATGAGCGACCTCGCCTCCGCCACCCTCCAGTCCAAGAGCAGGCTCTCGCACCAGATCACCCGCATGGAGAACGCGGACCTGGTCCGGCGGGAGAACTGCGAGTCCGACCGCCGCGGGCTGTACGCGGTTCTCACGGACCACGGCCTCGAAACCATGCGGAAGGTCTCGCCGCACCACGTCTCCTCGGTTCGGCGGCACTTCATCGACCTGCTGCGGCCCGAGGCCCTGGAAGAGCTCCACAAGTCCCTGACCCCGATCGCGGAGCACCTGCGGGGGCAGCGGGGGCGTCCGTAGCGCGACCGGCCCCGGCGGGCCGGCGCTCAGGCGGAGGGCAGGCGGAGTTCGAACAGGGCTCCGCCCGCCGCCGCCTCCCGCACGGTGAGCGAACCACCGTGCCCGACCGCCACGTCCCGCGCGATGGCCAGGCCCAGGCCGGCCCCGCCGTCGTCACGCGTCCGGGCCTCATCGAGCCGTACGAAGCGCTCGAAGACCCGCTCGCGCTCCCCGGCGGGCACACCCGCCCCGTCGTCGGCGACCTCGACGACCGCCCAGCGCCCCTCCCGCCGCACGGTCACGGCGACCGACGTACGCGTGTGCCGCTGGGCGTTGTCGAGCAGATTGCCCAGCACCCGCGCCAGTTGGCCGCGCGAGCCGGCAACCGGGACGCTCTCCGCGTCGACGGACACCGGCACCCGGTCCCCACCTCGCTGGGCGGCCTCCGCCCGGACCAGCGCGGCCAGGTCGAAACGCGCGTCCGCGGGCCTCTCCCCCGCGTCCAGTCGCGCGAGCAGCAGCAGGTCTGCGGCCAGCCGCTGCAGCCGTACGGTGTCCTCCACCGCCCCGTCCACATCGAGCAGTCCGGGGTGCGCGGCCCCCACTTCGAGCTGCGTGCGCAGGGAGGCGATGGGGCTGCGCAGTTCGTGCGAGGCGTCGGCCACGAAACGCCGCTGCCGCTCCACGGAGTGCTCCAGCGCGGCAAGCGTCTCGTTGGTCGTGCGCGCCAGCATCGCGACCTCGTCGTGGGTGTCCGGGACGGGCACCCGCCGCGTGAGGTCCTCGGACGCGGTGATCGCGGCCATCTCCCGGCGGATGCCCTCGACGGGGCGCAGCGCCCTGCGGGTGACGAGCCAGGTCACCAGGGCCACCACGGCCAGGAGCAGGGGGAACCCGATCAGCATCACGGTCAGCGCGGTGCTGACGGCCTCCTGCTCCGCGGTCAGCGGAGCGCCCGCGTGGACGGTGAGCGTCCCCCTGCCGTCGACCTCCACCGGGACGGTGGCGAAGCGGTAGTCGGCCGTCTCGCCGTCGACCGTGGCCGATCCGTCGCCGAAGGACGCGTCGCCGATCTCGCCCACTTCGAGGGAGTCGTCGTCCGACTCCTCGGGCTCCTCGGGCTCGTCGCGGTCCCCGGCGTCGTCGCGGTCCCCGGCGTCGTCGCGCTCCTCCGGGGCCTCCCGCTCCCCCGGTCCTCCGGTCCCGCCCTTCTGCCGGCCGTCCGCCGCGTCGGCCCCTACGGGTGCCGGGGCCTGCGGCTTCACCCGCGCGACACCGGTGCCGCTGATCCGCTCCAGGTCCTCGGTGACCGCGACCAGCCGGCCGGCGCCGTCGACGACCTGCACGGGCTGGTCCTCGTCGTCCAGGGAGAGGTCCGCGTATCCGCGCCCTGCGGCGAGTTCGGCCGCCACCTCCCGCGCGGTGCGCTCCGCCTGGGTGCCCGCCTGTCCGCTCAGGTTCGACCACAGCGACAGCAGGACGGCCGCGCCCGCCGCCGCGAGCGCCACGGCGACGACGACACTCGCGCCGAGCGTGGCCCTGGCCCGTACGGACCCGAGGAAGCGGCTCATCGGGCCTCCAGGCGGTAACCCGCGCCGCGTACGGTCCTGATCAGCGCGGCTCCGAGCTTGCGGCGCAGCGTGCTGACGTAGACCTCGACGATGTTGGGGTCCCCCTCGTACGCGAAGTCCCAGACGTGCTCCAGGATCTCGCCCTTGGACACGACCTCGCCGGGCCGCACCACGAGCTGTTCGAGGACCGCGAACTCCTTGGCCGTGAGGGCGATCTCCTCGTCGGCCCGGAACACGCGCCGGGCCGCCGTGTCCACCCGCAGGTCGCCGAGCACGTGCACGGGCGAGGCCCCCGAGGTGCCGCGCCGCCTCAGCAGCGCCTTGACCCTGGCCACCAGCACGACGTACGAGAACGGCTTCGTCAGGTAGTCGTCCGCCCCGGTGTCGAGGCCCTCGGCCTCGTCGTACTCGCCGTCCTTGGCGGTGAGCATCAGGATCGGCACGTCGTGCCCCGCGGCGCGCAGCGCCCCGCACACCCGGTAGCCGTTCATGCCGGGCAGCATGATGTCGAGGACGACGAGGTCGTACGAGCCCTCGCCGGCCCTGTGCAGGCCCTCGAGTCCGTCGTGGACCACGTCGACCGCGTACCCCTCGGCCGTCAGGCCCTTGGCGAGCGACAGGGCGAGCCGCTTCTCGTCCTCCACGATCAACAGGCGCATGCGTCAAGACTCCCAAACCGAAGCTGAAGAACCCTTCAGGCCGCTTCAGGCTGCCTTCAGCGTCGTTCCGCGAGATTGGTCCACGTCGAACCACGACGGACGAAGCCGAAGCAGACCATCCCGGAGGAACACCATGAAGCGGAACATCGTCATCGCCACCATCGCGGCGGCGGCTCTCGTCGGGGGCGGGACCGCGACGGCACTCGCGGTCACGGGTGACGACGACGCGGGGGTGAAGCAGTCGAGCGTACGGGTCGCGGACGACGACCGGACGGACGACCGCGACGACCGCGACGGCGACGGCACCGACCGCGCCGAGGACCGCGACGGGACCGACGACCGGGCCGAGAACGCCGCCGAGGCGAAGGCCGCGAAGGTGACCGCGGCGGACGCGATCACGGCGGCACTCAAGAGCGTCCGGGGCACGGCGGTCTCCGCCGAGCTCGACGACGAGGGCTCCAGCCTCGTGTGGGACGTGGACGTGCTGACCCAGGGCGGGAACCGGCACAGTGTCCAGGTCGACCCGGGGAACGGCAAGGTGCTGGGATCGCACGCCGACACCGCCGACGACGCCGACGACGCCGCCGACGACTCCCGGGCGCGGGCCGCGTTGAAGGACGCGTCCGTCACCGCCGCGGAGGCCGCGGAGGCCGCCGCCGCGAAGGGCACGGTCGTCTCCGTCGACCTCGACGACGACCGCGCCGCAGGGTGGGAGGCCGAGACGACCGGGGCCGACGGCACCGAGCGCGACTGGACGGTGGACCTGAGGACCGCGAAGGTGACGGCGGACGCCTCGGCACCCGACACCGACACCGACACCGACACCGACGACTGACGGCCCACGCCTCACGGCTGACGCCCGACGGCCCACGGCCCGACGGCACAACGGCACAACGGCACAACGGCACAACGGCACAACGGCTGAATGCCACCGGGTCCAGGCTCCCGGGCCCGGCAGGCGTACGACGATCCGCTCCCGCCGTCCGGGAGCGGATCGTCGTACGCCTGCCGGGGTGGCGACGCCTGCCGGGGTGGCGCGGCCGGACCCGGACCGCCGGGCCTCAGCCCCGGGTCAGCCCGGCCACGAGCTCGTCGGCGGCCCGGTAGGGGTCGAGTTCGCCCGCGGTGATCCGTTCGGCCAGGGCGCTCAGCCGACGGTCCCCGTGGAGGTCGCCGATCCGCTCCCGCAGGGCCGTGACCGCGATGGTCTCGACCTCGTGCGAGGCACGGGCGAGCCGCCGCTCGGCGAGCACCCCGCGCTCCTCCATCCAGGCGCGGTGCTTCTCCAGGGCCTCCACGACCTCGTCGATGCCCTCGCCGCGTGCGGCGACCGTCTTCACGATCGGCGGCCGCCAGTCGCCGGCGCCCCGGGACTCGCCGAGCCCCAGCATGTGGTTCAGCTCGCGCGCGGTCGCGTCCGCGCCGTCGCGGTCGGCCTTGTTGACCACGTACACGTCGCCGATCTCCAGGATTCCGGCCTTGGCCGCCTGGATCCCGTCACCCATGCCCGGCGCGAGCAGCACCACCGAGGTGTCCGCCTGCGAGGCGATCTCGACCTCGGACTGCCCGACGCCCACGGTCTCGACCAGCACGACGTCGCAGCCGGCCGCGTCCAGGACGCGGATGGCCTGCGGAGCCGACCAGGCGAGCCCGCCCAGGTGGCCCCGGGTCGCCATCGACCGGATGTAGACGCCGGGGTCGGAGGCGTGCTCCGACATCCGGACCCGGTCACCGAGCAGCGCCCCGCCGGAGAACGGCGAGGAGGGGTCGACGGCGAGCACCCCGACCCGCTTCCCCTGCCGCCGGTAGGCGGACACGAGCGCCGACGTCGACGTCGACTTGCCGACTCCGGGCGACCCCGTGAGCCCCACGACGTACGCGTTCCCCGCGAGCGGGGCCAGCGCGGCCATGACCTCGCGGAGCTGCTCGGACGCCCCCTCCACCAGGGAGATCAGCCGGGCCACGGCACGCGGCCGGCCTTCCCTGGCCTGGGCCACCAGCGAGGCGACGTCCTGCATCACGACTCCGTTCACTCGTTCTTGTGCGTGGGGAAAAAGGGTGTCAGGCCCTGGGGACCCGCAGGATCAGCGCGTCGCCCTGCCCGCCGCCGCCGCACAGTGCGGCGGCGCCCACCCCGCCGCCCCGGCGCTTCAGCTCCAGCGCGAGGTGCAGCACGAGCCGCGCGCCGGACATGCCGATCGGGTGGCCGAGGGCGATGGCGCCGCCGTTGACGTTCACCTTTTCCGTGGTGACGCCGAGGTCGTTCATCGACTGGACGGCGACGGCGGCGAAGGCCTCGTTGATCTCGATCAGGTCAAGATCCTCGACGCCGATGCCCTCCTTCTTCAGCGCGTGCTGGATCGCGTTCGACGGCTGCGACTGCAAAGAGTTGTCCGGTCCGGCGACGTTCCCGTGGGCGCCGATCTCGGCGATCCACTCCAGTCCGAGCTCCTGCGCCTTGGCCTTGCTCATGACGACCACGGCGGCCGCGCCGTCGGAGATCTGCGAGGCGGAGCCGGCGGTGATGGTGCCGTCCTTCGCGAACGCGGGCCGCAGCTTGCCGAGCGACTCGGCGGTCGTCTCGGCGCGGATGCCCTCGTCCTTGCTGAGGACGACGGCGTCGCCGCGCCGCTGCGGAATCTCCACGGGCGTGATCTCGGCCTCGAAGACGCCGTTCTTCTGCGCGGCGGCCGCCCGCTGGTGCGACAGGGCGGAGAACTCGTCCTGCTCGGGCCGCCGGATGCCGAGCCGCGTGTTGTGCTTCTCGGTGGACTCGCCCATGGCGATGTTCTCGAACGCGTCGGTGAGACCGTCGTACGCCATGGCGTCGAGCATCTCGATCGCGCCGTACTTGTAGCCCTCCCGGGACTTGGGGAGCAGGTGCGGCGCGTTGGTCATGGACTCCTGGCCACCGGCGACGACGATGTCGAACTCACCCGCGCGGATGAGCTGGTCCGCGAGGGCGATGGCGTCCAGGCCCGACAGGCAGACCTTGTTGATCGTGAGCGCCGGGACGCTCATCGGGATGCCGGCCTTGACCGCGGCCTGGCGGGCCGGGATCTGCCCCGCCCCGGCCTGCAGGACCTGGCCCATGATCACGTACTGCACCTGGTCGCCGCCGATCCCCGCACGGTCGAGGGCGGCCTTGATCGCGAAACCACCGAGGTCGGCTCCGGAGAATGACTTCAGTGAGCCGAGCAGCCGTCCCATCGGGGTGCGTGCACCCGCGACGACGACGGAGGTGGTGCTGTTCGTTCCAGACATGAGGAGCGATCCCCTTCCAGCTTGCACAGCTGAGGAGTGAACGAGGGTTTACTCGAATGTACTGAGCGGTACGCCGGCAGTCATCCGGCGCGGAGTGTGATCGCGCGCACGTTGCGTAACCACGTCGGGAGCGCTGCACTGACACCATGCTGACGCGAATCGACCACATCGGGATCGCCTGTTTCGACCTCGACGCCACCGTCGAGTTCTACCGGGCCACGTACGGCTTCGAGGTGCACCACTCCGAGGTCAACGAGGAGCAGGGCGTGCGGGAGGCCATGCTCAGGATCAACGGGACCTCCGACGGCGGCGCCTCCTACCTCCAGCTCCTGGAGCCCACCCGCGAGGACTCCGCCGTCGGGAAGTGGCTGGCGAAGAACGGCGAGGGCGTGCATCACATCGCCTTCGGCACGGCGGACGTCGACGGGGACGCGGCCGACATCCGGGAGAAGGGCGTACGGGTGCTGTACGACGAGCCGCGCACGGGTTCGATGGGCTCCCGGATCACGTTCCTGCACCCGAAGGATTGCCACGGTGTCCTGACAGAACTGGTCACTTCGGCACCCGTTGAGTCACCTGAGCACTGACCTCCGTATATCTGGGCCGGTAGGGTTGGGCACGGCCGTCGCCTCTTCGGGGCGGTCCGGGTCCTCTTCGTCAGGATCCGAGGGCCGGGGTCCAGGTTTCGGGGGACGAGCGTCGGGGCAGCACCCCGTGCTCCGCCGTTGATCTGACACCATTCCCCGGGGGCCCCGTCCGGCGGATGGACGGTGCTCGTTTGGAGAGACTTGCGACCAGGGGACGGATGGGACCGCGCAGTGCGGGGCTACGAACGCCAGGAGCGAGAGCCGGCGGCTGACGTCGACCACCTCTCTCGGTTCGAGGCCGAGATGGAACGGCTGAAGACCGAGCGGGAGAAGGCCGTCCAGCACGCCGAGGATCTCGGCTATCAGGTCGAGGTGCTGCGCGCCAAGCTGCACGAGGCGCGCCGCAATCTGGCGACCCGGCCTGCCTACGACAGTGCCGACATGGGCTACCAGGCCGAGCAGATGCTCCGCAATGCCCAGATGCAGGCGGATCAGCTGCGCCAGGACGCCGAGCGGGAGCTGAGCCAGACCCGCGCGCAGACGCAGCGCATCCTCCAGGAGCACGCCGAGCAGGCGGCCCGCCTCCAGGCGGAGCTGCACCAGGAGGCGGTCACCCGTCGCCAGCAGCTCGACCAGGAGCTGTCGGAGCGCCGGCAGACCGTCGAGGCGCACGTCAACGAGAACGTGGCGTGGGCCGAGCAGCTCCGCGCCCGCAGCGAGCAGCAGGCCCGCCGTCTCCTGGAGGAGTCGCGCGGTGAGGCCGACCAGGCGCTGGCCGCCGCCCGCTCCGAGGCCGAGCGCGTGGCCTCCGAGGCACGCCAGCGGCTGCAGAGCGACGCCGAGCGGGCCAGGTCCGAGGCCGAGGCGCTGCTGCGCCGCGCCCGCACCGACGCCGAGCGGCTGCTGAACGCGGCGTCGAGCCAGGCCCAGGAGGCCACCGACCACGCCGAGCAGCTGCGCAACTCGACCGCGACGGAGTCGGACAGCGCGCGCCGCCAGGCCACCGAGCTGAGCCGGGCCGCCGAGCAGCGCGCCAGCGAGGCCGAGACGGCCCTGCGCGAGGCGCGCGCCGAGGCGGAGAAGGTCCTCGCCGAGGCGAAGGAGAGCGCCGCCAAGGCCCTCGCCGGCGCGGAATCGGTCAACGAGCAGCGCACCCGCACGGCCAAGGAGCAGGTCGCCCGGCTGGTCAGCGAGGCCACCAAGGAGGCCGAGGCCGTCAAGGCCGAGGCCGAGCAGTCCTTGGCGGACGCCAAGGCCGCCGCGGAGAAGATCGTCGCGGAGGCCGGGGACAGCGCCCGCAGCCTCACCGCGGAGGAGACCGCGTCCCAGCTCGCGAAGGCGGCCCGTACGGCCGAGGACGTGCTGGACAAGGCCTCCGAGGAGGCGAAGTCGACCACGCGCGCGGCGGCCGAGGAGGCCGAGCGGATCCGCTCGGAGGCCGAGGCCGAGGCGGACCGGCTGCGCGCCCAGGCGCACGACATCGCCGAGGAGCTCAAGGGCGCGGCGAAGGACGACACCAAGGAGTACCGGGCCAAGACGGTCGAGCTGCAGGAGGAGGCGCGCCGGCTGCGCGGCGAGGCCGAGCAGCTGCGCGCGGACGCGGTCTCCGAGGGCGAGCGGATCCGTTCCGAGGCGCGGCGCGAGGCCGTCCAGCAGATCGAGGAGGCGGCCAGGACCGCCGAGGAGCTGCTCGGCAAGGCCAAGGCGGACGCGGACGAGCTGCGCTCGAACGCGACGACGGAGAGCCAGCGCGTCCGTACGGAGGCCATCGAGCGCGCCACGTCCCTGCGCCGCCAGGCCGAGGAGACGCTGGAGCGCACGCGGGCCGAGGCCGAGCGGAACCGCGAGGAGGCCGTCGAGCAGGTCGAGGGCATCAAGGCGGACGCCGAGCGCGCCGTCCGCGAGCTGCACGAGGACGCCGAGCGCGCCATAGCCGCCCGGCACGCCGAGGCGGCCGACGAGCTGACCCGGCTGCACACGGAGGCGGAGGAGCGTCTCGCCTCCGCGGAGCAGGCGCTGACGGACGCGCGTGCGGAGGCCCAGCGGATCCGCCGCGAGGCCGCCGAGGAGACGGACCGGCTGCGCGGCGAGGCCGCCGAGCGGATCCGTACGCTCCAGGCGCAGGCCGAGGCGGAGGCCGAGCGCCTGCGCACGGAGGCCGCCGCGGACGCGTCCGCCTCACGCGCCGAGGGCGAGTCCCTCGCCGTACGGCTGCGTTCGGAGGCCGCCGCCGAGGCGGAGCGGCTGAAGTCGGAGGCCCAGGACACCGCGGACCGCGTCCGGTCGGAGGCGCAGGCCGCCGCCGAGCGGCTCGCCACGGAGGCCGCCGAGGCGCTGGCCGCCGCCCAGGAGGAGGCCGTCCGGCGCCGCCGCGAGGCCGAGGAACTCCTCGGCGCGGCCCGCCAGGAGGCCGACCAGGAGCGCGAGCGGGCACGCGAGCAGAGCGAGGAGCTGCTGGCCTCGGCGCGCAAGCGCGTGGAGGAGGCCCAGACCGAGGCCGTACGGCTGGTCGAGGAGGCGGACCGCCGGGCCACCGAGATGGTGTCGGCCGCCGAGCAGACCGCCCAGCAGGTGCGCGACGCGGTGTCCGGACTGCACGAGCAGGCCCAGGACGAGATCAGCGGTCTGCGCAGTGCCGCGGAGCACGCGGCCGACCGCACCCGTACCGAGGCGCAGGAGGAGGCGGACCGGGTCCGCGCCGACGCGTACGCGGAGCGGGAGCGGGCCGCCGAGGACGGCAATCGCGTCCGCCGTGAGGCGCAGCAGGAGTCGGAGGCCGCCAAGGCCCTCGCCGAGCGCACGGTCTCGGAGGCCATCTCGGAGTCGGAGCGCCTGCGTTCGGACGCGTCGGAGTTCGCCCAGCGCGTCCGTACCGAGGCGTCGGAAGCCACCGCCACGGCCGAGGACGACGCCTCGCGCACCCGCGCCGAGGCCCGCGAGGACGCCAACCGCCTCCGGTCCGACGCGGCGACGCAGGCGGACAACCTCATCAGCGAGGCGCGCTCCGAGGCGGAGCGGCTCGCGGCGGAGACGAACGCGGAGGCCGAGCGGGTCCGTTCGGAGTCCGTGTCGAAGGCCGAGCAGCTGATCTCGGACGCGAAGGGCGACGCGGAGCGGCTGCGCGCCGAGGCCTCGGACACCGTGGGCTCGGCGCAGCAGCACGCGGAGCGCGTCCGCTCCGAGGCACAGCGGCTCAGGTCCGAGGCGGCCGACGAGGCCGAGCGGGTCACGACGGCCGCGCGCGAGGAGGCCGAGCGCACGCTCGACGAGGCGCGCAAGGACGCGAACAAGCGGCGCTCGGAGGCGGCCGAGCAGGTCGACACCCTCATCACGGAGACGGCCGCCGAGGCCGACAAGCTGCTCTCGGAGTCGCAGCAGACCGCGCACAAGACCACCGCGGACGCCGAGGCGCAGGCCGACACCATGGTCGGTGCCGCGCGCAACGAGGCGGAGCGGCTGGTCTCCGAGGCCACGGTCGAGGGCAACTCCCTGGTGGAGCGCGCCCGTACGGACGCGGACGAGCTGCTCGTCGGCGCGCGCCGGGACGCCACGGCCATAAGGGAGCGGGCCGAGGAACTGCGGGACCGCATCACGGGCGAGATCGAGGACCTGCACGAGCGGGCCCGTCGTGAGTCCGCGGAGACGATGAAGGCGGCGGGCGACCGCTGCGACGCGCTGATCAAGGCGGCCGAGGACCAGCTCAAGGAGGCCGAGGCCAAGAAGAAGGACCTGGTGTCGGAGGCCAGTTCCGAGGCGAGCAAGGTCCGGATCGCCGCCGTGCGCAAGGCCGAGGGGCTCCTCAAGGAGGCCGAGCAGAAGAAGGCCGCGCTCATCGCGGAGGCCGAGGGCATCCGGCAGGAGGCGGTGCGCGAGGCGCGGGCCGCCGTCGAGGAGGGCAAGCGCGAGCTGGAGGTGCTGGTGCGCCGCCGCGAGGACATCAACGCCGAGATCTCCCGTGTCCAGGACGTCCTGGAGGCGTTGGAGTCCTTCGAGGCCCCGACCGGCGGCAAGGACGGCGGGGTCAAGGCGGGCGCCGCCGCGGGCGCGACCCGTTCGAGTGGCAAGACGTCGGAGAGCTAGCCAGAAGCACCCATTCCGTGCTCTAACGGGGCCTTCGGCACAGGCCCTGGCAAGCAATCCGACAGCTAGCCACCCAAAAGGAGTGTCATTCTCCAGATCAAACACGTATCCGCTCGATGACACACCGCTTTGACCCCTAGGATTCCCTCTATCACCTCACCGGTCTCATTCGACAGGAACCCCATGAGCGACACTTCCCCCTACGGCTTCGAGCTTGTGCGGCGTGGGTACGACCGCGCTCAGGTGGACGAACGCATTTCGAAGCTCGTCTCCGACCGTGACAGCGCTCTGGCTCGAATCACTGCTCTCGAAAAGCGCATTGAGGAACTCCACCTCGAAACGCAGAACGCCCAGGCCCAGGTCAGCGACGCCGAGCCGTCGTACGCGGGTCTCGGCGCGCGGGTCGAGAAGATCCTCCGCCTCGCCGAGGAGGAGGCGAAGGACCTGCGCGAGGAGGCCCGTCGCGCGGCGGAGCAGCACCGTGAGCTCGCCGAGTCGGCGGCCCAGCAGGTGCGCAACGACGCGGAATCGTTCGCCGCGGACCGCAAGTCCAAGGCGGAGGACGAGGGCGTCCGGATCGTCGAGAAGGCCAAGTCCGACGCGTCGCAGCTTCGCTCCGAGGCGCAGAAGGACGCGCAGTCCAAGCGTGAGGAGGCGGACGCCCTCTTCGAGGAGACCCGTGCGAAGGCCGCCCAGGCCGCCGCCGACTTCGAGACGAACCTCGCCAAGCGCCGCGAGCAGTCCGAGCGGGACCTCGCGTCGCGTCAGGCCAAGGCGGAGAAGCGTCTCGCGGAGATCGAGCACCGCGCGGAGCAGCTCCGCCTGGAGGCCGAGAAGCTGCGTACGGACGCCGAGCGCCGCGCGCGCCAGACGGTGGAGACCGCTCAGCGCCAGGCGGAGGACATCGTGGCCGACGCGAACGCGAAGGCAGACCGCATCCGTTCGGAGTCCGAGCGCGAGCTGGCGGCTCTCACGAACCGCCGCGACTCGATCAACGCCCAGCTCACGAACGTGCGCGAGATGCTCGCCACGCTCACGGGCGCGGCCGTCGCCGCCGCCGGTTCGCCGGCCGAGGACGAGCCGATCTCCCGCGGGGTTCCGGCGCAGCAGTCCCGGTAGTCGGGGCGTGCGGGGTCCTCGCGTTCCGGCCGCGGCCGGAGGCGGTTCTCCGCGCTCCTGACGGGTGCGCTCGCTCTCCAGAGCCCTCTGCCGCTGAAGTGGCAGGGGGCTTTGTCCCGTTCTAGCGTGGGCGCATGATCGAGCTCGAGGGGCTGACCAAGCGGTACGGCGAGAAGATGGCCGTGAACCATCTCACGTTCACCGTGCGGCCGGGCATCGTCACCGGGTTCCTGGGGCCGAACGGCGCCGGCAAGTCCACGACGATGCGGATGATGCTCGGACTCGACCGGCCGACCGCGGGGGACGTCCGCATCGACGGACAGCACTACGACCGCCTCAAGGACCCGCTGCGGTACATCGGCGCCCTTCTCGACGCCAAGGCCATGCACGGCGGGCGCAGCGCCTTCAACCACCTGCTGTGCCTCGCCCAGAGCAACGGCATCCCGCGCGGCCGCGTCGACGAGGTCCTCGACACGGTCGGACTGACGTCGGTGGCCCGGAAGAAGGCGAAGGGGTTCTCGCTGGGCATGGGGCAGCGCCTGGGGATCGCGGGCGCGCTCCTCGGCGACCCCCGGATCCTGATGTTCGACGAGCCGGTCAACGGCCTCGACCCCGAGGGCATCCACTGGATCCGCAATCTGATGAAGTCCCTCGCGGCCCAGGGCCGCACGGTCTTCGTCTCCTCCCACCTCATGAGCGAGATGGCGCTGACGGCCGACCATCTCGTGGTGATCGGCCAGGGCAGGCTGCTCGCCGACACCTCGATGGCGGACTTCATCCGCCAGAACTCCCGGTCGTACGTGCGCCTGCGGTCCCCGCAGCGCGAACGGCTGCTGGACGTGCTGCACGGGGCGGGCGTCACCGCGGTGGAGGCGGGCGGCGGCACGCTGGAGGTGGACGGCAGCAAGTCGGAGTACCTCGGCGAGCTGGCGGCGGAGCACGGGATCGTGCTGCACGAGCTGAGTCCTCAGCAGGCCTCGCTGGAGGAGGCGTTCATGCAGCTCACGGCGGAGTCGGTGGAGTACCACGCGCACTCCGGCACGGTCGACGACCCTGGCGCCGACGGTGCTCCCGGCGCTCCCGGCGCTCCCGGCGCATGGGGCACCGGGCCCGCGGAGGGCGCGTCCCGGCCGCCCGGGCCCCCGCAGAGCCCGCCGCCGCCCCCGGGGTCCTCCTCGTGGGGCAGCGACTGGAAGAAGGGCTGAACCCCATGGCCGCGACCCAGGTCGTCAGGTCCGAGTGGACCAAGATCCGCTCCGTGGCGTCCACGGTGTGGACGCTCGGTCTCGCCGCGGTGGTCACCGTCGCGCTCGGCGTGCTCATCTCGTGGTTCTCGAAGAACGAGTTCGACAAGCTGAGCGACAACGAGAAGCTGTCCTTCGACCCGACCTTCATCAGCTTCGCGGGGATGAGCCTCGGGCAGCTCGCGCTGATCGTGTTCGGCGTGCTGGTGGTCTCGAACGAGTACAGCACCGGCATGATCCGCACCTCGCTCGCCGCCGTGCCGCAGCGCGGCACGTTCCTGTTCAGCAAGATGGCGGTGGCGACCTGCCTGGCCTTCGCGGTCGGCCTGATCACCAGCTTCGTCGCCTTCTTCCTCGGCCAGTCGGTCCTCGGTGTGCACAAGGCGTCGATCGGCGACTCCGGTGTCCTGCGCGCGGTCATCGGCGGCGGCCTCTACATGACCCTCATCGCCGTGTTCTCGATGGGCGTCGCCACGATGCTCCGCAGCCCGATGCTCTCGCTCGGCATCCTGATGCCGTTCTTCTTCCTCATCTCCGCCATCCTCGGCAATGTCTCCGCGACGAAGAAGTTCGGCCAGTTCCTGCCCGACCAGGCGGGCAGCAAGATCATGCAGGTGGTGACACCGGTCGACGACGACGTGCCGTACGGGCCGTGGGGCGGCCTGGGCATCATGGTGCTGTGGGTGCTGGTGGCGGTGGTCGGCGGCTATGTCCTGCTGAAGCGGCGCGACGCGTAGCAGCAACGATTTTGCTCGGTCTTGGGGGGAACCGTCGGCGCACCTATATCCTCCTAACCCTTACGGGGGCGTGTGCCCCGACGTCCTGAACCTTTCGATGGGTGCGGAGCATGATCGAGGCAGTCGGCCTGACGAAGCGCTACGGCGACAAGACAGCCGTGTACAACCTTTCCTTCCAGGTGAGGCCGGGTGCCGTCACCGGCTTCCTCGGACCCAACGGGTCGGGCAAGTCGACCACGATGCGGATGATCCTCGGGCTGGACGACCCCACCGCCGGCCAGGTGACGATCGGCGGCCACCCGTACCGCAAGCTGCCCAACGCGCCCCGCCAGGTCGGCGCGCTGCTGGACGCCAAGGCCGTGCACGGCGGCCGGCACGCGCGCAACCACCTGCTGTGCCTCGCCCAGTTGTCGGGCATCCCGGCCCGCAGGGTGGACGAGGTGCTGGGCGTCGTCGGGCTCCAGGACGTGGCGAAGAGGCGCTCCAAGGGCTTCTCGCTCGGCATGGGCCAGCGCCTGGGCATCGCCGCCGCGCTCCTCGGCGACCCGCAGGTGCTGCTCTTCGACGAGCCGGTCAACGGCCTCGACCCCGAGGGCATCCTGTGGGTGCGCAACCTGATGAAGTCGCTGGCCGCCGAGGGCCGGACCGTCTTCGTCTCGTCCCACCTCATGAGCGAGATGGCGCTCACCGCCGACCACCTCATCGTGATCGGCCGCGGCCAGCTCCTCGCCGACATGAGCGTCCGGGACTTCATCTCGCACAACTCCGCCGACTTCGCGCGGGTGCGCACCCCCGACACCGAGCCCCAGCAACGCGAGAAGCTGACGGCGTCGCTCACCGAGGCGGGCGGCCAGGTGCTGCCCGAGCAGGACGGCGCTCTGCGTGTCATGGGCCTGCCGCTGCCGCGCATCAGCGACCTCGCGCACGACGCCGACGTGCGCCTGTGGGAGCTCTCGCCGCACCAGGCCTCGCTGGAGGAGGCGTACATGCGGATGACGCAGGGCGCCGTCGACTACCGCTCCACCGTCGACCAGCGGGCGGGGTTCCTGCAGGAACTGCCGCCGGGTGCCGTGCCGCCGCCGCAGATGCCGGTGCCGGGCCAGGGCCAGCCGGGCTGGTACGCCCCGCCGCCGCCGCAGCAGGGCGGGCACCCCTTCGCGATGCCGCAGGGACAGCCGCCCGCGGGCCCGTACGGCGCCCCGGCCGTCCCCGGCGCCGGAGAGCCCAACCCGTACGCCCAGCCCTCCCCCGCACCCGCGCAGCCCGCGCCCGCCGCCGCCCCCGACCTGACCAAGCCCGAGGACGCCCGATGAGCACGCCGCAGCCCCCGACGCACCAGCAGGCCGCTCCCGCCCCGAACTGGCAGGCCGCGCCCGGGACGTCGTACGTCTCACCGATCCCGATCACCCGCACGCATCTCGGGCACGCGCTCGCGTCCGAGTGGACGAAGATCAAGTCCGTGCGCTCGACGATGTGGACGCTCGGCGTCTTCCTGCTCCTGGTCGTCGGCGTCGGCCTCCTCGTGGCCGTCAACACCACCACCGAGGACTACACGGAGGTCCCGTACACGATCCCGGCCTTCTTCGGCCTGATCCTCGGGCAGATCTGCCTGATCACGCTGGGCGTGCTCGTGGTCTCCTCGGAGTACGGCACCGGCATGATCCGTACGACGTTCACGGCGTCGCCGCAGCGCTACCGCGTGCTCACCGCGAAGCTGATCATCTTCTTCGTCGTCGCGTTCGCCGTCTCGGCCTTCGCGATCGGCCTGGTCGGGCTGTTCACGTCGAGCCTGCACGACGGCGAGTCCGGCACCCCGTGGGGCAGGAGCGTCCTGATGGGCGCGCTGTACGTGTCGCTCCTCGGCGTCCTCGCCCTGGCGGTCGGCTCCATGCTGCGGCACTCCGCGGGCGCCATCACGACGATGCTCGGCGTGGTCCTCGTGCCCGCGATCCTGCCCGCGTTCCTGATGCTGTCCGACAGCATGCGGACGATCGGCGAGAAGATGATGGAGTACAACGCCCCGAACGCGCTCGCGCGGATCTTCGAGCTGGACACCGACAGCGGCACCGGGGGCTCCCAGTTGGCCCTGCTCGCCGGGGTGACCGCCGCGGCCATCGCGGGCGCCTACGCCCTGCTGGAGAAGCGGGACGTGTAGTCCCGGGGTCCCCGCCCCGGCGGACGGGCCCTCAGAACCTCGGCGCGTTCCGGGACCGCTGCACCCGTGTGGTGCGGCGGTCCTTCGCGTTCCAGCACGCCTTGTGCCAGTGCCTGCGCTCGTCCACGCCCGAGTGCTCGGGCCACGCCACCACGTGGGGCATGCCGGACGGGATCTGCTGGTCGCAGCCGGGGCAGCGGTAGGTCTTGCCCTGCGCCCCGGCGCCCGCCACGTGCCGTACGCTCCACGCCTCGCCCTGCCAGGTCTCCGTGGACTGCCAGCCGCCGTAGCGGCCGGACGGATCGTCCTCCGCGCTCCGGCCGGCGCCGCCGGCATCGATGGGACGGTTGCGACGCGGGGACACAGGACACCTCACGGAGCTATACAGGGAGCACGGGCTGTGTCCAGCCTACGCGGAGTGCCCCTGGGTACGCGTACGGCGCCAATCCCCACAGACCCCCCGCACGGCCGACCCGTTCTGCAGACAATCCGCCAATCTCCCTGCCAAGCCGTGTCTTTGGCACGTGTCAGACAGTTATGCGGATTGGGGGAGCCGCGTCGGCGCCAAGGAGGCAGGAGTGCGATGCGCGTAGGAAGTTTTGTACTGGCGGCCCAGTTCCCGGGACAGGGCCAGGGGGAGGCCCTGCACCGCGCGGTGCGGTCGGCGGAGGTCGCGGAGGAGGCGGGGCTCGACGCCGTCTGGCTGGCCGAGCACCATTTCGTGCCGTACGGGACCTGCCCGTCGGCCGTGACGCTCGCCGCGCTGCTGCTGGGGCGCACCCGCAGGATCCGGGTCGGCACCGCGGTCAGCGTGCTGCCCACGGTGCACCCGGTGGCGCTCGGGGAGCAGGCGGCGCTGCTGCACGTGACGTCGGGCGGGCGCTTCTCGCTCGGCGTCGGCCGCGGTGGCCCGTGGGTCGACCTGGAGGTCTTCGGAGCGGGCCTGGAGGCCTACGAGACCGGGTTCCCGGAATCGCTCGACCTGCTGGTGCGGTGGCTGCGCGACCCCGTCGTCGCGGGCGCCTCCGAGCGCTTCGCCTTCCGCGAAGTCCCCGTCGTGCCCCGGCCGTCGGAGGCCCTCACGGGCGGCGCGGGACCCGAGGTCGTGGTCGCCTGCACCTCGCCCGCGAGCGTGCGGC
Organism: Streptomyces fructofermentans; assembly: GCF_014651055.1. GTDB lineage: Bacteria > Actinomycetota > Actinomycetes > Streptomycetales > Streptomycetaceae > Streptomyces > Streptomyces fructofermentans. Next base: position 699,266 of record NZ_BMWD01000001.1, on the reverse strand, counting down.
TCGCGGCCGCGCGCGGGCTGCCGATGCTGCTCGGCATGCACGTCGGCGACGAGGAGAAGGCGGAGATGGTCGCGCTGTGGCGCACACAGGCGCGCGCCGCGGGCTTCACGCCCGAGGAGGTCTCCGGGGCGCCCCACGTCTCCGCCGGCGTCGCGCAGATCGCGGACCGGCGCACGGACGCGGTCGAGACGCTCCTGAAGGCGATGCCGGGCTGGCTGAAGCAGGGGCTGGACGCCCATGTGACGGTCGACGGCCGCGCGCGTTCGATGCGGGACCCGGTGGCCTACACGGAACTGCTCTGCGGGCTCCACCCGGTGGGCACGCCCCGCCTCTGCGCCGACCGCCTCGCGGCGACCTCCGAGCGCACCGGGATCACGCGCTTCGCACTGCTGACGGAGGGCTCGGGCGACCTCGCGGCGACCGAGGAGAACGTACGGCGGCTCGGTGGCGAGGTACTGCCGCGGCTGTGCTGAACCGGGGCCGCGCCCGGACCGGACGGACCGGCCGGCGGGCGCGGCCCCGGTCACCGGACGATCGCGCGTCCGATCACGAAGGGCGCGCGTCCGGCCGGGGAAGGTCCCGGTCCCGTCGGGAGCGGTCACGTCCTTGCCCGACCGGACCGGTTCACGGGGAGCTTGCCGCCCCGGTACAAAAGCACCTCCCGCGTACGGAGCGGCAAGCTGTGCGATACCGCCGCCTCAGCAGTCCCGGAACTCCGGCGACTGGTTCAGCAGCTGACTGCGCACCGAGGTGAAGCGGGCCAGGCTGCCGTCCACCGCGTCGTCCAGCGGGAACACCGCCACCCGGTGGCAGTTCTGGAAGGCCAGCCGCACCCCGAAGTGCCGCTGCAGCGCACCGCGTATCGCGTCGCTCGCGAGCGCACGAAGCAGCTGGCCACGCGCCTGCTCGTCCGGCGGGGGCGTCTGGTTGTCGGCGAACTGGCCGCCGTCCACCTTCAGCTGGGCCACCAGGGAGCTGATCATCTCCCATGCGTAGGGCAGGGAAGTCCGGACGCAGTCGACGAATTCCGCTTCGTCGACCTCGCCTCGCTCGGCCTTTTCGAGTAGGGCCGGTGAGACGTCCAGCGACATGGGTTCTCCTCTCGCACCCCCTCGGTGGAGGGGGTTGACGGACAGGGAAGGAGACCGCGACGTCGACCACGCTCAGTACACGTGTCGCGACCTCCCGTTTATACGGTAGGCAACTGCTCGTGGCCGCACCAGGACATTGGGAACACAGGGAAGACTCAACGTGCACACAACCAGCCACATTCGAGCAGGACCCGACCCGGGTAACAGGGACGGCCTGATTCCGCTCCCGTCGGCGGTCCCGGAGGGAGATCGGGGGGAGAATCGCGTGGACCGGCGCCGGTCGAGTAGCGTTGCCGACCATGCGTCTCGTCATTGCCCGTTGCTCCGTTGACTACGCGGGCCGGCTCACCGCCCATCTCCCGTCGGCCCCCCGCCTCATCCTGGTGAAGGCGGACGGCAGCGTCTCGATCCACGCGGACGACCGGGCCTACAAGCCCCTCAACTGGATGTCGCCGCCCTGCACCCTGAAGGAGGGTTCGGGGGACGACGCGGGCGTCTGGACCGTCGTCAACAAGGCGGGCGAGAAGCTCATCATCACCATGGAGGAGGTCCTCCACGACTCCTCCCACGAACTCGGCGTGGACCCCGGTCTGATCAAGGACGGGGTGGAGGCGCACCTCCAGGAACTGCTGGCCGACCGCATCGAGACCCTCGGCGAGGGCTACTCGCTGATCCGCCGCGAGTACATGACGGCCATCGGCCCCGTCGACATCCTGTGCCGCGACGCCGACGGGAAGACCGTGGCCGTGGAGATCAAGCGGCGTGGCGAGATCGACGGCGTGGAGCAACTCACCCGCTACCTGGAGCTGTTGAACCGCGACCCGCACCTCGCGCCGGTCCGCGGCATCTTCGCGGCCCAGGAGATCAAGCCGCAGGCCCGGGTCCTCGCCACGGACCGGGGCATCGGCTGCGCGGTCCTGGACTACAACGCGCTGCGCGGCATCGAGGACGACAAGCTGCGGCTGTTCTGACCGCCGGGACGCCGCCCGGCAGGGCACGGCAGTGGGCCGGGACCCGTTCGACGGGTCCCGGCCCACTGCCGTGCCGTACGCGGCTCAGATCACCGGCGTCCCGCCCGGGTCCGCCGTGCTGCTGGCGGAGCTGGTGCCCTGCGCCGGGCTGGACTCGGGGCCGCCGGCCGAGTCGGAGGTCTCGGGCGTGGTCGGACTCCCGCTCGGCTCCTCGGTCGGCCCGGTCTCCGTCTCCGACGGCGTGGCGCTGGGCGTCGACGACGGGCTGGTCGGCGGCTTCGGCGAGGTCGGCGGCTTCGTGCTCGCCGACGGCTTCGGCGAGGACTTGCTCGGGCTCGGCTCCTTCGACCCGCTCGGCTCGTCCGAGGGCTCGGCGCTCCCGCTCGGCTCCGGGTCGTCGGAGGTGCCGAGGACTCCGTCGTCACCCGGGTCGGTCGGGCGGCTCGTCGAGTCCGAGTCGCCCTTCTTGGGCCGGTCGGCGCCGAGGTCGCTGCCCTCGTCGTCCGCGCTGGCCGACGGATTCACGCCGACCTTCTCCGAGGGCGTCCGGTCGTCGGGGTTGGAGGTCGCGCCGAGCGTCACCACCGTGCCGAGCACGGCGGCGAGGAGCGCGCCCGCGCCGGCGGCCACCAGATTGCGCCGGGTGCCGGTGACGAGGCCCTTGACGCGTCCGCCCTTCGCCGCGGCGGCGGCCCCGGTCCTGTTCGTGAGCAGGGTGGCGGGTTCGCCGGGCTGCTGGAGCGAGGACACCGCGGGGAACGCGGCCGGTACGCCGCCCGGGGGCGACGCGGACTCCTCGTGCCGGGCGTCGGACAGTTCCTCGCCCGCCGTCGGGCCGATGCCGGCCGCGGGGGTGGTCCCGGTGCGGTCGGCGACCAGTGCGAGGGCTCGCCGGCCCGCCACGGTGCCGCGCTTCTCGGCCAGGGCGCCGCGCAGCCCGATGGAGGCCTCCAGCTCGGCGCGGGCCCGGTCGAACTGCCCGACGCAGACCGCGAGGATGCCCAACTCGTGGTGGAAATAGGCTTGATCCGAGACCTCGCCGGAGAGCGTGGCCGCCTCGGCGCCCGACCGCAGCGCCCGCTCCCAGGCGCTCCAGTGCAGTCCCGCGGCGAACGCGGGCGCGGCGGTGCGGGCCAGCCGCACGGCGATGGCGCTCTCCTCGTCCTCCTGCGGCGGCACGGTGGCCGGCACCAGGACGGCGAGGGCGGCGAGCACGGCGTCCGCCTCGGCGCAGACGCGCTCCGGGGTGACCGAGGGATGCCCGGTCCACCACGCGTAGTGCTCGGCGGCGGCGCGCGCGTTGGCCTCGGCCTCGTCGGCGTACCCGGCGGTCTCCAACTGGGTCAGCACGCCGGTCGCGAGCCGGAAGTGGGCGCCGACGGGGGTGACGAGCGCGCAGCCGAGCAGTTCCGCGAGCGCCGCGTCGGCGTGCGTGTCCCCGACGAGGGCCGGCAGGTGCGCCTGGTGCGGCACCTCGCCGCCCAGGGCCACGGCGAAGCGCAGTGTGGCGCGGGCCGACTCGCTGAGCCGGGACGCGAGCAGCGCGGCGGGCGCGGCGCCCTCGGCGAGCGAGGGCAGCGGTACGTCGTGCCCGTCCTCGGCGTCGAAGGGCGCGTCCACGGGCGCGTCCTCGTAGTAGCCGAACTCGTCGAAGGCGTTCGGGTCGGCGCGCAGCTGGTCGCGCTGCCGCAGCAGGGCTCCGGCCTGCACGAACCGCAGGGGCAGCCCCTCGGACTCGAACCAGAGGTCGCCCGCCCAGTTCGCCTCGTCCTCGGTCAGGACGCGGCCGACGGCGCGCTCCAGCAGTTCGAGGCCGCCGCCCCGGCCGAGGCCGCCGAGGAAGACCTCCTCCAGGAGCGAGTCGGCGACGGGGGCGGGGATGTCGGGGGTGGCGGAGACCAGGAAGGCGCACTCGGGGGTCGCGTCGAGCAGGTCCTCCAGCGCGCCGCCGCCGAACTCGACGTCGTCCACGACGACGACCGCGCCGACCTCGTGGACGAGGGTGAGCAGCTCGTCCCGTTCGGGCCGGTGCAGCGGCGCGTCGTAAACGGCGGCGAAGAGGTCGTGGAGCAGGTCGTCGGCCGTGCGGCCGTAGCCGCTGAGGCGGACGACTCCGTCGGGAGCCAGCTCCGCGCAGTCGTCGGCGACGGCGTCGAGGAGCACGCTGCGGCCCGAGCCGGAGGGGCCGGTGAGCCGTACGGAACGTCCGCGCGCCAGCAGCCGTACGAGCCGCTCGCGTTCCTCCTGGCGCTCCAGGAGGGGAAGTCTGGTCTGTGCGGGCCCGGGCGGTACCGGCGGCCGGGCGGCGCGGGCGTCCTCGGCGCGGTCCGCCGCGCCGCGCTTCGCGGGCCGCGGCGGCAGTTCGCCGGGCGGGCAGAGTTCGATCTCGCTGCCGTCGACGGGATTGACGGTGAGCAGGTGGTCGCCCGACACGAGCTGGACGGTGCGGGCCAGTGCGGGTGTGTGCTGACCGAAATCCGGCGTCAGGGCGTCGCGCGGCGGACGCTGTCGCGGCCCCTGGTCGTCGTGGCCGTACTCATCGGGTCCCGTGTTCGTCGGGTCCATAGGTCCAAGCCCCCCAAAAGCGTCGTGTGCCGAGCCCCTCCCGGCCTTGCCGCACACTGCGCTGTCGCTTCTGGTCCGGCGCCCGCTCGCGGGTTCTTCATGGGCGGGCAGCCGAACCCTAAACCTTCGCACAGTATCTACGAACACACGGGGTACCGCGCCGCCCGAGACGTCACAGCTTCGTGAGGATTGTGCGCGAGGTGCGTTTCGTACGCCGCTTCCTACCCGATCTTCACCGTTTGCGACAGTGACGCGGGGTCATACGCGGGGCAGCGATTCGACCCCGATGCCGCCTTCGATCGCGAGGATGCGGTGGAGCCGCGTGGCGACGAGGAGGCGCTGCATCTGCGGCGGGACGCCGCGCAGCACAAGCCGTCGTCCGCACCGCCCCGCCCTCCGGTGGGCCCCCATGATGACACCGAGTCCGGTGGCGTCCCAGGAGTCCAGCTCTGACAGGTCCAGCACAAGATCGTCGACTCCGTCGTCGACGGCCGAGTGCAGGACCGTACGGGCGTCCGCCGCGCTGCGGACGTCGAGGCGGCCCCCGACGACCAGCTCGGCGTGGTCGCCCCTGATGTACATATGCGCTCCCCGAGAGTGCGTGTCGAACTCAGCGTCTTCGTCGTGCCCTGTGTCGTCAGGACTGACTGCCGTACCGGGGCAGAAGTTGCCCTCTGTAAGCGAACCGATACCGAATTCACCCTGAGGAGTGACCGGTCCGGGATCACCGCAGAGTCAGTACGTGTAGAAGCCCTGCCCGCTCTTGCGCCCGATGTCACCGGCGTCAACCATCCGGCGCATCAGCTCCGGCGGCGCGAACTTCTCGTCCTGGGACTCGGTGTAGATGTTGCCGGTCGCGTGCAGGAGGATGTCGACGCCCGTCAGATCGGCGGTGGCGAGCGGTCCCATCGCATGACCGAAGCCCAGCTTGCACGCGAGGTCGATGTCCTCGGCGCTGGCCACGCCGGACTCGTACAACTTGGCCGCCTCGACGACGAGCGCCGAGATGAGCCGGGTGGTCACGAAGCCGGCCACGTCGCGGTTGACCACGATGCAGGTCTTGCCGACCGACTCGGCGAAGGAGCGGGCGGAGGCGAGCGTCTCGTCGCTCGTCTTGTAGCCGCGCACCAGCTCGCAGAGCTGCATCATCGGGACCGGCGAGAAGAAGTGCACGCCGACGACCCGCTCCGGGCGCTCGGTGGCCGCCGCGATCTTGGTGATCGGAATGGCGGAGGTGTTGGAGGCGAGCACGGTCTCGTCCTTCACCAGCCTGTCGAGCGTGCGGAAGATCTCGTGCTTGACCTCCAGCTTCTCGAACACCGCCTCGACGACGATGTCGGCGTCCGCGACGGCGTCCAGGTCCGTGGTCGTGGTGATGCGGCCCAGCGCCTCCTCGGCCGCGCCGGCGTCCAGCTTCCCCTTGCCCACGAACCTGTCGTACGAGGCCTTGATGCCGTCGGTGCCACGGGTCAGCGCCGCGTCGGTGACATCGCGCAGGACGACGTCCCAGCCGGCCTGCGCGGAGACCTGGGCAATTCCGGAACCCATGAGTCCGGCTCCGATGACGGCAAGCTTCCGTGCCACTGTCCGACTCCCCTGCAACACTGTCCGATGTCTTCTTTCCGGCGGACACTAGCGGTCGGCAGGGGCTGTGTGACCGGTAAGTAACGCGCGTCACGTCTCATCTGACGGACATCACACCGACCGGCTCATTCCGCCGCCCGTACGGCGTAGTTGAGTACCTTCTCGCTCAAAAGGTCCTCCATCCCGTCGAGCAGGACGAGCACCTCGCGGGACACTTCGCCCGGTTTGCGGCCGGCCATCATCCCGCGGCCCACGGCACTCATGACCGTCTGGTGGATCCAGCCGATCTGGCCGGCCATCAGGCCGGGCACCGGGTCGTCGGGCGCGGCACCCGTCTCCCCGCGCAGGGTCGCCTCCAGGTCGTCGTGCACCTCCTGCTGGAGGCTCCACAGCCGGGACCGGAGCGCGGGCGCGTCGTGGATGACCCGCATGAAGCGGTCGTACCCCTCCATCAGCCCGACGCCCGGCGAGACCGCCTCGACCTCCCCGCGCAGCTCCCGCAGGACGGCCGCGGCGGCCGACTCCCCGGCGCGACGGCCGCGCACCCAGCGCGAGAGCCGGTCGACGATGCCCCTGCTCCGGTCGAAGAAGAGGTCCTCCTTGGCCGGGAAGTAGTTGTACACGGTGTTCACGGAGACGTCGGCGGCGTCCGCGACCTCGGCCATCGTCACCGTGACGAACCCGTGCTCCAGGAACAGGCCCGTGGCGATGTCCGAGATGCGCTGCCTGGTCTCGCGCTTCTTCCGCTCCCTGAGCCCTTCTGCCATGGCCTCATCGTAGGACGGACGGCAACTTCTTGAGATGGATGAAATTTTGGTGGCGTTGCAAAATTTAAGTGACTCTGTTTTTCTGGGCGCATGGCAATCATCAGTACGGCCGGTCTGGCCCGTACCTTCCGCACCGGGAACGGCCCCGTCGAGGCGGTGCGCGGCATCGACCTCACCGTCCGCGAGGGCGAGATCCTCGGCTTCCTCGGCCCGAACGGGGCGGGCAAGACGACCACGCTCCGGATGCTCACCACCCTGCTCAGGCCCACCGGCGGCGCGGCGACCGTCGCGGGCCACGACCTCGTCGGCGATCCTGCGGGAGTCCGCCGCGCCGTCGGGTACGTGGCGCAGTCGGGCGGTGTCGACCCCCAGGTCCCGGTGCGCGAGGAGCTGGTCACCCAGGGGCGCCTCTACCGGCTGACGAGGGATCAGGCGGTACGGCGGGCCGCGGAGCTGGCGGAGGACCTGGGCCTGACCGGGCTGCTCGACCGGAGGACCTCCACGCTCTCCGGAGGGCAGCGGCGGCGCCTGGACATCGCCCTCGGCCTCACCCACCGCCCGAAGGTGCTGTTCCTCGACGAGCCCACCACGGGCCTCGACCCGGCGAGCCGCGCCGACCTGTGGGACCTCGTGCGCCGGCTGCGCGACGAGCACGGCACGACCGTCTTCCTCACCACGCACTACCTGGACGAGGCGGACGCGCTGGCCGACCGGCTCGTGGTGGTCGACGGCGGCGTGGTGGTGGCCGAGGGCACTCCCGGAGCGCTCAAGCTCCGCCACGGCGGCTCGATCGACGCGACGCTCCAGGAGACGTTCCTCGCCATCACCGGCCGCGGGCCCGCTCCGGCCGGCTCCGCCCCCGTATCCGTATAGGAGTCCGATGCTTCTCCACGACACCGCGCTGGTCTTCGGCCGCTACGCCCGCCAGACCCTGCGCTCCAGGTTCGCCGTGCTCCTCGGCCTGCTGATGCCCCTCCTGCACCTGTTGTTCTTCGGACCGCTGCTGACCGGTCTGCCGCTCGGCGGGCGGGGCAGCTCCTGGCAGATCCTCGTTCCGGGCCTGCTGCTGCAACTCGCCCTGTTCGGAGCCGCGTTCGCCGGATTCATGATCATCGTCGAGAAGAACCTCGGGATCGTGGAGCGGATGCGCGTCACGCCCGTGAGCCGGCTCGCCCTCCTCCTCGGCCGGGTCCTGCGCGACACGGCCGTCCTCGTCGTCCAGAGCGTGCTGCTGGTCGTCGCCGCGCTGGTCATGGGACTGCGCGCGCCGATCTGGGGCATCCTGGCCGGCTTCGCCTTCGTCGCGCTGCTGGCCCTCTCGCTGGCCTCACTGTCGTACGCGGCCGCCATGCGGGTCCGCACCCCGCAGGAGTTCGGCCCGGCGGTCAACGCGCTGATCATGCCGTCGATGCTGCTGTCGGGCCTGATGCTGCCGATGTCACTGGGCCCGCGCTGGCTGGACGTCCTGTCGCACGCCGTGCCGTTCCGGTACCTCGTCGACGCGATGCGGGACGCGTACGTCGGCGCCTACGCCACCGGCTCCATGCTGTACGGCGCCCTGGTGGCCCTCGGGCTCGCCGCGGTCGCCGTGACGGTGGGCACACGGGTGTTCGTCCGGGCCGGGGCGTAACTACGCTGGTCGCATGGTCAATCTGACGCGCATCTACACCAGGACCGGCGACCGGGGCACCACCGCCCTCGGCGACATGAGCCGCACCGCCAAGACGGATCTGCGGATCTCGGCGTACGCCGACGCCAACGAGGCGAACGCAGTCATCGGCACCGCGATCGCCCTCGGCGGGCTCGACGAGGAGGTCGTCGAGGTCCTCGTCCGCGTCCAGAACGACCTGTTCGACGTGGGGGCCGACCTCTCCACGCCGGTGGCGGAGAACCCCGAGTTCCCGCCCCTGCGGGTCGAGCAGTTCTACGTGGACAAGCTGGAGGCGGACTGCGACCGCTTCAACGAGCGGCTGGAGAAGCTGCGCTCCTTCATCCTTCCCGGCGGCACCGCGGGCGCGGCCCTGCTGCACCAGGCCTGCACGGTGGTCCGCCGGGCCGAGCGCTCGACCTGGGCGGCCCTCGAGGCGCACGGCGAGGTCATGAACCCGCTCACGGCGACCTATCTGAACCGGCTCTCCGACCTCCTGTTCATCCTGGCCAGGACGGCCAACAAGGAGGTCGGGGACGTGCTGTGGGTCCCGGGGGGCGAGCGCTAGCCGCCGACCGTCGGCCCGTGCCGGGCCGACGGGGGTTGCCCGGGCTCGGGGCGGGTGGCCCGGGCTCGGGACGGGTGCCTCGGGCTTGGGCGCGCCCCGCCCCGGACAGATCTCCCGGACCGAATGGGCCCAGGTCCCGGTGGGCCGGTCTGGCCCGGTGGGCCGGTCGAGCCCGAATGGGCCAGGTCCCGGTGGGCCGGTCTGGCCCCGTGGGCCGGTCTGGCCCCGTGGGCCGGTCTGGCCCCGTGGGCCGGTTGAGGCCGGTGGCCCGGTCGGGGGTCCCGACCCGGAAAAGTGTCCCGACCCGAATGGGCCGAGGTCCCGGCGGACCGGCCGGGCCCGGTGACCCCGTCGAGCCCGAATGGGCCAGGTCCGGGCGGCCCGGTCGAGCCCGGTGGGCCGGTGGGCCGGTTGAGTCCGGCGGAGCCCGGCGGGCGGGTTGACCCCGGTGGCCCCGTCGGGCCCGGGAGGCCGGTGGCCAGGTTGGGCCGGTGGGCCGGTCGAGCCCGGTCGAGCCGGGGGGGCCGGTATGCCGGTCGAGCCCGATCGAGCCCGGGGGGCCGGTAAGCCGGTCGGGCCCGGTCGAGCCCGGTTGGACTGCGAGTCCGCCCGGTCGCACCGGGCCGGACTGCCGGCCGGTCGGGTGGGCAGGGTGGCGGTCGGGCGGGACTGCGCTGCCGGGCGGGACTGCCGGCCGGGCCGGCCGGAGCGGCCCGCGCATCAGCCCGGCGGAATCGGCCCGGATCCACGGGACCCGCCTGCGCACCGACCTCAGTCCCTGTAGGACCGCGGCACGGCCGGCCCGGCCGCCGGGCGCGTGGGACCGCGGCACGGCCCGACCGGCCGCCGGGCGCGTGGGACCGCGGCACGGCCCGACCGGCCGCCGGGCGCGTGGGACCGCGGCACGGCCCGACCGAGCGCGGCGGCGGCGGCGGCGGCCCATGGAACCGCGGCGCGGTGGCGCGCGGTACGTGCTCCCGGGACGCGCGGCGCACGCCATCGTGACGGAGTGCTCCGCTCCACGGCCGGTGCGGCGGGTGGCGGCTCCCCGATCGAAGCAGCCCGGGGCGGGACCCCGCCGAGTCGCCTAGAGCTTCGCCGGGGGCCGGGACCGCTCCTCCGGCCGGACGTCCGCGGGCGCCTTCTTCGGCAGGACCACGTAGGTCAGGGCGACCAGGCCGTGGATGCCGGCCGCCCGCCAGGCCACGTACTGCCAGTTCTCCAGCGAGCCGGTGCGGCCGGGGTCGCCGACGTACCACATCGCGAGCCGGAGCAGCACGGTCGCGACCGCGGCGGCCACCACCGTGCCCAGCCACACCCTTCCCTCGTGGCGGGCCCTGGCCATGCCGTACCTCGGCGGTCCGGCCGGGCGCGGGGCGCCGGCCAGGCGGTGGGCGGCGTGGCCGTCCAGCCACTTCACCGTCCGGTGGCCGTGGCCGACGGTGAAGCCGATGTACACGGCGGCCAGGCCGTGCCTCCAGCTCGGCTCGGCGCCGTCCTTCAGGTCCAGCGCGGTGACCACCAGCAGGACGACCTCCAGCAGCGGCTCGCACAGCAGCAGGGCCAGGCCCGTGCGCGGCATCCGGAACAGGTAGCGGAAGGCCAGTCCGGCGGCCAGCAGCACCCAGAAGCCGACCTCGCAGACGACGATCAGCGTGACGATCACGGCTCGCTCCTCTCGTTCACCCTTCCAGGCTCCCGGCACACCGGGCCGCGGGCCTCGTCACCGGTGACGAATCCGCACTGCATCCTTCGATGTAGCCGAGGACCCTCCCCGGGCATCAGGCGCCGGGAGCGCGCCGCGTGTTGGATGGGAGCCATGGCCCGCACGCTTCCCCGCCCCCACCGCTTCGACGTGTTCCTCGGCGTCGGCGGGCTGCTCTGCGGGCTGCTGTTCTGGACCCTCGGACTGCACACCCAGGGCGGCGGCCTGCTCCCGGCGGCCTGGGGACTGATCCCGCTCGTCGTGATGTCGGCCCTGGAGCTCGTGCGCCGCACGATGCCGCGGACCGCGCTGTGCGTGGGAACCCTCGCCCTGGTCGCCGACCAGTTCACCCCGGGCAACGCGGTGACGATCCTGATGTTCACCGACCTCGCCTACGCCTCCGTCCTGTACGGCACCCCCGCCGCGGCCCGCCGCATCCCCGTCACCACCGGACTGGTCACCGTGGCGACGACGCTCGGCTTCCTGATCTGGTGGCGCGAACCGCAGGCCCTGCTCGTCGGTGTGGCCACCGGCATCGTGGCGTTCGGTCCGGCCGCGACGGGCGCCCTGGTCCGCAACCACCGCGACGCCGCCGAGGCGGCCCGGCTGCGCGCCGAACAGACCGCCCTGCTCGCCGAGATCGACCGCTCCCAGGCGGTGACCGCCGAACGCTCGCGGATGGCGAGGGAGTTGCACGACATGGTCGCCAACCACCTCTCGGCGATCGCCATCCACTCGACGGCCGCGCTCTCCCTCGACGACCCGGACACGTCCAAGGAGGCGCTCGGCGTCATCCGCGAGAACAGCGTCGAGGGGCTGGCCGAGATGCGGCGGCTCATCGGCATCCTGCGCGACAGCAGCGGCGACACGGAACCCGCCGCCGCCCCGACGCTCGACGGGCTCGGCGCCCTCGTGGACCAGGCCCGGGCCAACGGCCTCGACGTGGACCTCCAGCACGCGCACACGGCCCTGCCGGCCCCGGTCGGGCTGGCCGCCTACCGCATCGTCCAGGAGTCGCTCACGAACGCCCTCAAGCACGCCTCCCCCGGCCGGGTCCGCGTCCGTCTGGCGCGGCGCGACCACGCCCTCGACGTACGGGTGAGCAGCCCGTACGGGGGCGCCCGGGGCGAGGGTCCGCGGGCGCCGGGCTCCGGCGCGGGACTGGTCGGGATGCGCGAGCGTGTGGCGCTGCTGCACGGCACGTTCGCGGCCGGACCCGAACCGTCCGCCGACGGACCGGCCTGGACCGTGCGCGCCACCCTGCCGATCACCGAAGGAGAGTCCGAATGATCCGCGTGCTCGTCGCCGAGGACCAGTCCGCCGTACGCGCCGGTCTGGTCCTCATCCTGCGCAGCGCCCCCGACGTCGAGGTGGTCGGCGAGGCCGCGGACGGCGAGCAGGCGGTCGCACTGGCACGGGAGTTGAGGCCCGACGTCGTCCTGATGGACATTCAGATGCCACGGCTCGACGGTGTCGCCGCAACGCGCGTGGTGGTCGGCGAGGGACTGGCCGACGTGCTGGTGCTGACCACCTTCGACCACGACGACTACGTCTTCGGGGCCCTGCGCGCGGGCGCGTCGGGGTTCCTGCTGAAGAACACCGAAGCCCGTCAACTGCTGGACGCGGTGCGGACGGTGGCGGGCGGCGAGGGCTTGATCTCGCCCGCCGTAACCCGTCGGCTGATCGCCGAGTTCGCGACGCGGTCCGACCGCGTGCCGTCGGCGGACCCGGCCGTGCTCGACGCGCTGACACGCCGCGAGCGCGAGGTCCTCTCGTGCCTCGGCAAGGGGTTGTCCAACGCGGAGATCGGTGTACGCCTCGACATGGCGGAGGCGACGGTGAAGACCCACGTCAGCCGCCTACTGGGGAAGCTCTCGCTGCGCAGCCGGGTCCAAGCAGCGGTACTGGCACAGGAGTTGGGCGTGTAACAACTGCGCTCACGACACCGCCTCAGTGGTCTGGACCTATTGACCTATGGTCCAGACCTTTCTATTGTCCTGCGCACCTCATAAAACTCCCCCCAAGGAGACGCGGATGCGCCTCAGACAACGAGCCGTGGCAGGTCTCACCACCCTGCTGCTGCCCTTCGCCGCCCTGGTCGGGCTCGCGAGCCCCGCCTCCGCCGCCACGTCGGCGACCGCCACGTACGCCAAGACCCAGGACTGGGGAACCGGCTTCGAGGGCAAGTGGACCGTCAAGAACACCGGCACCACGACCATCAGCTCCTGGACCGTCGAGTGGGACTTCCCCTCGGGCACCTCGGTCACCTCCGCCTGGGACGCCGACGTCACCAGCTCGGGCACCCACTGGACCGCCAAGAACAAGTCCTGGAACGGCAGCATCGCCCCGGGCGCCTCCCTCTCCTTCGGGTTCAACGGCGCCGGTTCCGGCTCCCCCACCAACTGCAAGCTCAACGGCGGCAGTTGTGACGGCGGCACCGTGCCCGGCGACAACCCGCCCTCGGCCCCCGGCAAGCCGACCGCGTCCGACATCACCAACACCTCGGTGAAGCTCGCCTGGAGCGCGGCCACCGACGACAAGGGCGTCAAGAACTACGACGTCCTGCGCGACGGCGCCAAGGTCGCCACGGTGACGGGCACCTCGTACAGCGACACCGGTCTCACCGCCGGCACCTCGTACTCCTACACCGTCCAGGCCCGTGACACCGGCGACCAGACCGGTCCCGCGAGCGGCGCCGTCGCGGTGCGCACGACCGGCGGCACCACCGACCCGCCGCCCACCGGCGACAAGATCAAGCTCGGCTACTTCACCGAGTGGGGCGTCTACGGCCGCAACTACCACGTCAAGAACCTGGTGACCTCCGGCTCCGCGTCGAAGATCACGCACATCAACTACGCCTTCGGCAACGTCAAGAACGGCCAGTGCGTCGTCGACGACACCTACGCCGCCTACGACAAGGCCTACACCGCCGACCAGTCCGTCAGCGGCACCGCCGACACCTGGGACCAGTCCCTGCGCGGCAACTTCAACCAGCTCCGCCAGCTCAAGGCCAAGTACCCGCACATCAAGGTGCTGTACTCCTTCGGCGGCTGGACCTACTCCGGCGGCTTCACCCAGGCCGCGGCCAACCCGACCGCCTTCGCCAAGTCCTGCAAGGCCGTCGTGGAGGACCCGCGCTGGGCCGACGTCTTCGACGGCATCGACATCGACTGGGAGTACCCGAACGCCTGCGGCCTGAGCTGCGACTCCTCCGGCCGCACCGCCTTCAAGAACCTCTCCCAGGCGCTGCGCACCGAGTTCGGCTCGAACTACCTGGTCACCGCGGCCATCACCGCCGACGGCTCCAACGGCGGCAAGATCGACGCGGCCGACTACGGCGGCGCCTCCGCGTACCTCGACTGGTACAACGTGATGACGTACGACTACTTCGGCGCCTTCGCGGCCCAGGGCCCGACCGCCCCGCACTCGCCGCTGACGTCGTACTCCGGCATCCCGCAGGCGGGCTTCAACTCCGCCGACGCGATCGCCAAGCTCAAGGCGCAGGGCGTCCCGTCCGCCAAGCTGCTGCTCGGCATCGGCTTCTACGGCCGCGGCTGGACCGGCGTCACCCAGTCGGCCCCCGGCGGCTCGGCGACCGGCGCGGCACCCGGCACCTACGAGGCCGGCATCGAGGACTACAAGATCCTCAAGAACTCCTGCCCGGTCACCGGCACGATCGCCGGCACGGCCTACGCCCACTGCGGCAGCAACTGGTGGTCCTACGACACCCCGGCGACGATCGCGGGCAAGATGACGTGGGCCAAGAACCAGGGCCTCGGCGGAGCGTTCTTCTGGGAGTTCAGCGGCGACACCGGCAACGGTGAACTCGTCGGAGCGATCAACAGCGGACTGAACTAGCCCGCGGGCACCACCCGGTCACCACCGGCGATCACGACTCTGCCCCCGGACCTGAGGCCCGGGGGCAGAGTCGTGCGACGGGTGAGGACGGCTACGCCACATTGACCCGCTGGCCGGGCGGTGCCGCCTCCAGCCAGGCGAGGAAGCCGGTCAGCGCGTCCTCGCTCATGGCCAGTTCCAGCCGCGTACCGCGGTGGACGCAGGCGAGGATGATCGCGTCGGAGAGCAGCGCGAGTTCCTCCTCGCCCTCCGGCGCGCGCCGGCCGGCCACCTCGATCGCCGAGCGCTCGAGGACGCGGCGGGGGCGGAGGGCGTACGAGAAGACGCGGAACCACTCGATGCGGTCGCCGCTGTAGCGGGCGATGCCGTAGCCCCAGCCCTTTCCGCTGGTGTCGCCCTGCTCCGGGACGTTCCACCGGAGGCTGCAGTCGAAGGTGCCTCCGGAGCGCTGGATCACCCTGCGGCGCAGACCGAAGACGAAGAGTCCGACCACCACCAGGGCGACTACCGAACCGCACACAGTCAGAGCGAGGACCATCGGCACCGACCTCCTCGTCTCCTAGGTAACGGAAAGGAAAAAAGCACCCGCATCGCCTCAGCCGCGACCCGGTCCGGAAAATTCTCCGGTCCTGGCCGCGGCTGAGTCACTTCCTGTGGCGCGCTGGGTTCAGCGCGCCGCCACCGCACGCAGACGGACGTCCGCACGACGCTCGGCGAACGCGTCCGCGTCCGACTTCGCGCGCTCGAGCGCCCGCTCCGCACGCTGGACGTCGATCTCGTCCGACAGCTCGGCGATCTCGGCCAGCAGCGACAGCTTGTTGTCGGCGAACGAGATGAAACCGCCGTGCACCGCGGCGACGACCGTTCCACCATCACTCGTACGAATGGTCACCGGGCCCGACTCCAGCACACCGAGAAGCGGCTGGTGACCGGGCATGACGCCGATGTCGCCGGACGTGGTACGCGCGACGACCAGGGTGGCCTCGCCGGACCAGACACTGCGGTCCGCGGCGACGAGCTCGACGTGCAGCTCAGCAGCCAAGGTGGGCTCCTCGGGTCACCACCCGGCCGTTGCCGCCGGGTGTTGGGTCAAAGTCTAGTAGGCGTGGACGAGGGGGCGGGACGCACCCGCCCCCTCACCGTGAACACGGGGTTCAGGAGACGCCGAGCTCCTTGGCGTTGGCCTTGAGGTCCTCCAGGCCACCGCACATGAAGAACGCCTGCTCCGGGAAGTGGTCGTACTCGCCGTCGCAGATCGCGTTGAACGCCGCGATCGACTCCTCCAGCGGCACGTCCGAACCGTCCACGCCGGTGAACTGCTTGGCGGCGTGGGTGTTCTGGGACAGGAAGCGCTCCACGCGACGGGCGCGGTGGACGACGAGCTTGTCCTCCTCGCCGAGCTCGTCGATACCGAGGATCGCGATGATGTCCTGGAGGTCCTTGTACTTCTGCAGGATCGTCTTGACGCGCATGGCGGCGTCGTAGTGATCCTGCGCGATGTAGCGCGGGTCCAGGATGCGGGACGTGGAGTCCAGCGGGTCCACGGCCGGGTAGATGCCCTTCTCGGAGATCGGACGGGAGAGAACCGTCGTCGCGTCGAGGTGGGCGAACGTGGTGGCCGGGGCCGGGTCGGTCAGGTCGTCCGCGGGGACGTAGATCGCCTGCATCGACGTGATCGAGTGACCACGCGTCGAGGTGATCCGCTCCTGGAGCTGACCCATCTCGTCGGCGAGGTTCGGCTGGTAGCCCACCGCGGACGGCATGCGGCCGAGCAGCGTGGAGACCTCGGAACCGGCCTGCGTGAAGCGGAAGATGTTGTCGATGAAGAACAGCACGTCCTGCTTCTGCACATCGCGGAAGTACTCCGCCATGGTCAGACCGGCGAGGGCCACGCGCAGACGGGTGCCCGGGGGCTCGTCCATCTGGCCGAAGACCAGCGCGGTCTTCTCCAGAACGCCGGACTCCTCCATCTCCCCGATGAGGTCGTTGCCCTCACGGGTGCGCTCACCGACACCCGCGAAGACGGAGACGCCCTCGTGGAGGTTGGCGACACGCATGATCATTTCCTGGATCAGCACGGTCTTGCCGACACCGGCACCACCGAACAGACCGATCTTGCCGCCCTTGACGTACGGGGTGAGGAGGTCGACGACCTTCAGACCCGTCTCGAACATCTCGGTCTTCGACTCGAGCTGGTCGAACGCCGGGGCCTTGCGGTGGATCGTCCAGCGCTCACCGTCGTAGGACTCGTCGACGTTCAGCACCTCACCGAGGGTGTTGAACACCTTGCCCTTGGTGAAGTCGCCGACCGGGACGCTGATGCCCGTACCCGTGTCGGTCACCGCGGCCTGGCGGACCAGACCGTCGGTGGGCTGCATCGAGATGGTGCGGACCAGACCGCCGCCCAGGTGCTGGGCGACCTCGAGGGTCAGCGTCTTCTTCTCGCCGGCGTTGGCCGGGTCGGCCACCTCGACGTGAAGGGCGTTGTAGATCTCGGGCATCGCGTCGACGGGGAATTCCACGTCGACGACCGGGCCGATGACCCGGGCGACGCGGCCCGTGGCAACGGCCGTCTCAACTGTCGTCGTCATTACCTGTCACTCCCCGCGGTCGCGTCGGCGAGGGCTGCGGAGCCACCGACGATCTCGCTGATTTCCTGGGTGATTTCGGCCTGGCGGGCCGCGTTGGCAAGTCGGGAGAGCGAAGTGATCAGGTCTCCCGCGTTGTCGGTCGCCGACTTCATCGCGCGGCGCGTGGCGGCGTGCTTGGAAGCAGCCGACTGGAGCAGCGCGTTGTAGATACGGCTCTCGACGTACCGCGGCAGAAGGGCGTCCAGGACGTCCTCCGCCGACGGCTCGAAGTCGTACAGCGGAAGGATCTCGTCCTTGCTGGACTGCTCCTCCGCCACCTCGTCGAGGCTGAGCGGCAGCAGGCGGCTGTCGACCGCCGTCTGCGTCATCATCGAGACGAACTCGGTGTAGACGATGTGGAGTTCGTCCACTCCGCCGTCCGCCGTGTCCTTCTCGATGGCCTCGATGAGCGGAACGGCGACCTTCTTCGCGTCCGCGTACGTGGGCTCGTCGGTGAAGCCCGACCACGACTCCATGACCTTGCGCTCACGGAAGTTGTAGTGGGCGAGACCGCGGCGACCGACGATGTAGACGTCGATCTCCTTGCCCTCCGCCTCCAGGCGGGCGGTCAACTGCTCCGCCGCCTTGATGGCGTTGGAGTTGAAGGCGCCGGCCAGTCCGCGGTCGCTCGTGAGGAGCAGCACCGCGGAACGGGTCGCCGTCTCCGCCTCCGTGGTCAGCGGGTGCTGGGTGTTGGAGCCCGTGCCGACCGCCGTGACCGCGCGCGTGAGCTCGGTCGCGTACGGCGTGGAGGCCGCCACCTTGCGCTGCGCCTTGACGACGCGCGAGGCGGCGATCATCTCCATCGCCTTGGTGATCTTCTTGGTCGCGGTGACGGATTTGATGCGACGCTTGTAGACCCGGAGCTGCGCTCCCATGAGTCAGGTCCCTTCCGTCGTCACTTGCCCGCAGCGGCAGGGGTGTCCTCGCCGAGCAGCTTGCCGTCCGACGTCTCGAACTGCTTCTTGAAGTCCGCGATCGCGTCGGCGATGGCCTGCAGGGTGTCGTCGGACATCTTGCCGCCCTCCTTGATGGAGGTCATGAGGCCCTGCTCCTTGCGGTGCAGGTACTCGAGGAGCTCCTTCTCGAAGCGGCGGATGTCGTTGACCGGCACGTCGTCCATCTTGCCGGTGGTGCCGGCCCAGACGGAGACGACCTGGTCCTCGGTGGCCATCGGCTGGTACTGAGCCTGCTTGAGCAGCTCGACCATGCGCTGACCGCGCTCCAGCTGCGACTTCGACGCGGCGTCCAGGTCGGAACCGAAGGCGGCGAACGCCTCCAGCTCACGGAACTGGGCGAGGTCCACGCGCAGTCGGCCGGAGACCTGCTTCATCGCCTTGTGCTGCGCGGAACCACCGACTCGGGAGACGGAGATACCGACGTTCAGCGCGGGGCGCTGACCGGCGTTGAAGAGGTCCGACTCCAGGAAGCACTGGCCGTCGGTGATGGAGATGACGTTGGTCGGGATGAACGCCGAGACGTCGTTGGCCTTCGTCTCGACGATCGGCAGACCGGTCATCGAACCCGCGCCCAGCTCGTCGGAGAGCTTCGCGCAGCGCTCCAGCAGACGGGAGTGCAGGTAGAAGACGTCACCGGGGTAGGCCTCGCGCCCCGGCGGGCGGCGCAGGAGCAGGGACACGGCGCGGTAGGCGTCGGCCTGCTTCGACAGGTCGTCGAAGATGATGAGGACGTGCTTGCCCTCGTACATCCACTGCTGGCCGATGGCCGAACCGGTGTACGGCGCCAGGTACTTGAAGCCGGCCGGGTCGGACGCCGGGGCGGCGACGATGGTCGTGTACTCCAGCGCGCCGGCCTCTTCGAGGGCGCCACGCACGGAGGCGATGGTCGAGCCCTTCTGGCCGATGGCGACGTACACGCAGCGGACCTGCTTGTTCACGTCGCCCGTGCGCCAGTTGTCGCGCTGGTTGATGATCGTGTCGACGGCCAGGGCGGTCTTGCCGGTCTGGCGGTCACCGATGATCAGCTGACGCTGGCCGCGGCCGATCGGGGTCATCGCGTCGACGGCCTTGTAGCCGGTCTCCATCGGCTCGTGCACCGACTTGCGGGCCATGACGCCCGGGGCCTGCAGCTCGAGGGCGCGGCGGCCGGACGTCTCGATCTCGCCGAGGCCGTCGATCGGGTTGCCGAGCGGGTCGACAACGCGGCCGAGGTAGCCCTCGCCGACGGCGACGGACAGGACCTCACCGGTGCGGGTGACCGGCTGGCCCTCCTCGATGTTGCTGAACTCGCCGAGGACGATGGCGCCGATCTCGCGCTCTTCCAGGTTGAGCGCGAGGCCGAGGGTGCCGTCCTCGAACTTCAGCAGTTCGTTGGCCATGGCCGAGGGAAGGCCCTCGACCTTCGCGATGCCGTCGCCGGCAAGGGTGACCGTACCGACCTCCTCGCGCGAGGCCGCGTCCGGCTTGTACGACTGGACAAAGTTCTCCAGCGCATCCCGGATCTCCTCCGGCCGGATCGTGAGCTCCGCCATCTGGGTTCCCTGCTCTCCTTGTTGGGCCCGAAGTTTTCTTGGGGGGTCTGGGGTCAGCCCCCAGGAATCCTCTGCACGGCCCAACCAGGGCCGTATGCACTACGTGGTAACGCGTATTGAATTACTGCTAGCTCGCCATGCGGCGGGCGACGTCTTCCAGCCGGTCCGCGATGGAACCGTTGATGACCTCGTCGCCGACCTGCACCCGGATCCCGCCGAGGACCTCGGGGTCCACGTCGAGGTTGAGGTGCATCGGACGGCCGTAGAGCTTCGCGAGGGCGTCGCCCAGGCGCTGCTTCTGCGGGTCGCTCAGCGGAACCGCCGAGGTGACGACGGCGACCATGCGGTTGCGACGCTCGGCGGCGAGCTTGGACAGGGACTCGAGTCCCGCTTCCAGGCTACGTCCCCGGGGCGCGGTCACAAGGCGTGCGACCAGTCGCTCGGTCACGGCGTCGGCCCGGCCGCCGAGCAGGCTGCGCAGCAGCTCGCTCTTGGGTCCGGCACCTGCGGCGTGATCGGTCAGCGCGGACCGCAGCCCGGTGTTCGACGCGACGATGCGGCCGAACCGGAACAGCTCGTCCTCCACGTCGTCGAGCACGTTCGACTGCTGGGCGGCCGTGAGGTCGGCGATGATCGCCAGTTCCTCGACGGTGTCCACCAGGTCACGCGACTGCGACCAGCGCGAGCGCACCAGACCGGACACGAGGTCCGCGGTCGTCCCGCCGACCTGGCCGGCGAGAAGGCGTCCGGCCAGCTCGGCCTTGCCCTCGGCGGCCTGCGCCGGGTCGGTGAGGACCCGACGCAGCGACACCTCGCGGTCGAGCAGCGCGGTGACGGCGGCCAGCTCGTCGGCGAGCTGCGTCGCGTCCACGGACGTCGAGTCCGTCAGCGCGTCGAGACGCTCACGTGCGGCAGCCAGGGCCTCGCGGCTCGCTCCGTTCATCGCGTGGCCTCGGCCTTCTCCTCGAGGTCGTCGAGGAACCGGTCGATGGTGCGGCTCTGCCGGGCGTGGTCCTCGAGGGACTCACCGACGAGCTTGCCGGCCAGTTCGGTGGCCAGCTGGCCCACGTCCTGGCGCAGCGCGGACGCGGCGGCCTTGCGGTCGGCGTCGAGCTGCGAGTGACCGGCGGCGATGATTTCCTCACGCTGCCGCTGGCCTTCCGCGCGCATCTCGGCGATGAGCGTGGCGCCCTGCTCCTGCGCCTCCTGGCGCAGGCGCGCGGCCTCGTGACGGGCCTCGGCGAGCTGAGCCTTGTACTGCTCAAGAACGCTCTGGGCCTCGGTCTGCGCGGCCTCGGCCTTTTCGATACCGCCCTCGATGGCCTCGCGGCGCTGCTCCAGAACCTTGTTGATGTTCGGGAGGAGCTTCCAGGCGAGGAAGCCGAAGACGATGACGAAGGCGAGCAGGCCGATGACGAGCTCGGGGATCGGCGGGATGAGGGGGTTCTCTGCCTCCCCCTCAGCGGCCGCCAGAATGAGCAGCTGGCTCATATCGTTGCCTTTCGTCTGGGTTGCTGGTCGTCAGCCTGAAGAGATCAGGAGCCGTAGACGAACGGCATGACCAGACCGATGAGGGCGAGCGCCTCACAGAAGGCGAAGCCGAGGATCTGGTTGGCGCGGATCAGGCCGGCGGCCTCGGGCTGGCGGGCCAGGGCCTGGGTGCCGTTGCCGAAGATGATGCCGACGCCGACGCCGGGGCCGATGGCGGCGAGACCGTAGCCGATGGAGCCGAGAGCCTTGAGGTCACCGGTGACAGCGGCGAGAGTCTGGGACATGCCAGTTCTTCCTTCTCTTTCAAGGACCGGTGGGGGTTGGCCACCGGACGTCTGCGGGGTTTTGTGGGGCGGTGCTCAGTGGTGCTCGGCGAGCGCGCCCTGGATGAAGGTGCAGGTCAGGAGGACGAAGACGTACGCCTGAAGGGCCTGAACGAAGAGCTCGAAGGCCGTCATCACGATGACCATGATGAAAGAGACACCTGCGTAGGCGATGCCGATGCCGTTGAGCAGGTACCAGCTGGCGATCGTGAAGAGCAGCAGCAGCGTGTGGCCCGCGAACATGTTCGCGAAGAGTCGCACCGCGTGGGTGAACGGACGGACCAGCAGGTTCGAGAAGAACTCGATGACCATCGCGAGCGGAAGAACCGCGCCGAGCTCCTTGTTGTAGCCCGTGAAGTTCTTGAAGGCGCCGACGAATCCGTGCCGCTTGAAGGTCAGCGAGACCCACAGGACGTAGACGATCAGGGCCAGGACCAGCGGGTACGAGATGATCGACGTCACCGGGAACTGGGCGACGGGGATGATCGACCAGAGGTTCATCATCCAGATGAAGAAGAACAGCGAGACGATGAGAGGTACGTACTTCTCGCCCTCCTTCTTTCCGATCGTCTCGTACACGATGCCGCGTCGGATGAAGTCGTAGCCCGCCTCGGCCACCATCTGCAGCTTGCCCGGGACCACCTGCGGCTTACGGAAGGCGGCCCAGAAGAAACCGATGATGATGACGGAGCCGAGCAGCGCCAGCAGCATCGTCTTGTTGAAATAGACGGCATCGTCCTGGTGGCCCCAGATGGGCTCGAACAGGAACGAGTGCAGGCCGGGAGCCGGGAAGCCACAGCCGTCGAAGATGTGGCAGTCGGTCTCGAAGGCGAGCACCTGCGTCGGGTCAGCACTCACCGCGGGCTCCTTCAGCGTGGCGCATGGGTACGGCAACCTCGTTGTGTCGGCGCGGCGCACGGCCGCGGTTCGGCACTGGACTGGTGTTACGGATGTGGGGGCGGCAAGAGGGCATTGAGCCTCGCGCTAGAACAGGCGTCAGCTCGGATGCCCGCGCCCGCGATGCCGCAGTTGGCACCGGACGATAGCAGGATCTCCCACGCGCCCTTATACCGGCCCTACCCCTCACGACGAGTGCCCCGACTTTTCGGGCTTGTCGCCCTTCGAGGAGTCGGGTTCGACGTAAAGGATCTTGGCCTTCATGTGGGCACGCGCCTGTGCGCCGATCCACGCGAGCGTGGTGGCGACCAGGGTGATCGCGAACGCCTTGGGGTTGAACAGCGTCGTGTTCTTGAAGGCGGCGACGAAGATGAACAGCAGGAGGATCTGTGCCGTGTAGAGCATCAGACCCATCGCCTGGAACAGGTGCGGAAGCGACTTCGCGGTGCGCTGCAGAACGTACAGCCCGATACCCATGAAGAGGATCACGACCAGCGTCGCCACAAGCGCCCCGATCGCCCCTTCGCCCCCGGCGACCACTGCGCTGACGACGGCCGCGAGTGCGCCGACGGCAGCTGTGGGTACGGCGGCCTGAAGAAGGATCCGGACGTCATTGGAGGGCATGGCGGCAACTCCGCTTACTGAAGGGGGCAGGGTGTCGTCATGGACGAGCGTAGTCCCGGGTCGAGAGAGAACCTCACGCCGTTGGACCGTCTCACTGCGGTCCTGCGGCTCCGTCCCCGGGTCTCGTGAACCGTATCACAAACTATTTGATGAGGTCTTTACCTGGTTGGTGTGCCGGCTGTCACACATGAGAGTGAACGCGCGCGTCTGCGCGGGCAGTTGGACGGAATGTCGCGCAATGGGCTGGTATAAGAGCGGGGCTCCCGCGCCGGTCCTTGCCGAATCCTTACCTGCGTCAGCGCGACTGGCCCGCCTCGCGGCCCTCCAGGAGGCGTGAACGGGGGCCCACGGCGGTCGCGCCGTTGGCGCCGGAGACGCCGACGGCGACCGGAGTGCGGTGTTCCTCACTCCGCGCGGCCTCGCCCGACCCCGCCTCCGTGCCGTCGTCCCGCCCCTCACCCGTCCCGTCGCCGCCCGCCGCGTACGCGGTGGACGCCTCGGCCTCAGCCGGAGCCTGGGCGCCCCTGCGGCGCCGGTAGCGCGGCGGCACGAAGTGCTCGGCCCAGCGCGGGGCGCGCGGTGTGAAGCGCGGCAGCAGGAGGAGGACCAGGCCCACCGCGCTGAGCGCCACGATGCCCAGCACGATCCACATGGCCCCGGAGTTCACCGAGTAGCCGAGGGCGCCGAAGGCGATCAGCGCCGACCAGAAGTACATGATGAGGACGGCCCGGCTGTGCGAGTGCCCGATCTCCAGCAGCCGGTGGTGCAGGTGCCCGCGGTCGGCCGCGAACGGCGACTGTCCGCGCCAGGTGCGCCGCACGATGGCGAGCACCAGGTCGGCCGCCGGCACGGCGATGATGGTCAGCGGCAGCAGCAGCGGGATGTAGACGGGCACCGTCTGGTGCACGGCCTCCTTCTCGGACCCGGCGAACAGGTTCATCGCGTCGGGGTCGATCTGGCCCGTGATGGAGATGGCGCCGGCCGCGAGGACCAGGCCGATGAGCATCGATCCCGAGTCGCCCATGAAGATGCGGGCGGGATGGATGTTGTGCGGCAGGAAGCCGAGGCACATGCCCATGAGGATCGCGGAGAACAGCGTCGCGGGCGCCGCGGACTCCAGTCCGTAGCCGTACCAGATGCGGTAGGCGTACATGAAGAACGCGGCGGACGCGATGCACACCATGCCGGCGGCCAGGCCGTCGAGGCCGTCGACGAAGTTCACGGCGTTGATGGTGATCACGACCAGCGCGACGGTCAGCAGCGTGCCCTGCCACTGGGTCAGCGAGACCGAGCCGACACCGGGGATGGGCAGCCACAGGATCGTCAGACCCTGCATGACCATGACGCCCGCGGCGATCATCTGCCCGCCGAGCTTGATCAGGGCGTCGATCTCGAACTTGTCGTCCAGGACGCCGATCAGCCAGATCAGGGCCGCCCCGGAGAGCAGGGCCCGCGGCTCGTTGGAGTTCGCGAAGACCTCGTTGAGGTTCGTCAGGTGGTCCGCGACCAGCAGCCCGGCGCACAGCCCGAAGAACATGGCGATCCCGCCGAGGCGCGGTGTGGGCTCCCGGTGCACGTCACGTGCCCGGATCTCCGGCATCGCCCCGGCCACGATCGCGAACTTCCGCACCGGCCCGGTCAGCAGGTACGTCACCGCGGCCGTGATGCAGAGCGTCAGGAGGTATTCACGCACAGGCTTCCCCACAGGTCTCGCTGGCCATCTCAGCCCCACACCCTAGCTTCGTGTGCATACGGTTGGGGACTTCCGGGTAGGGCCGATGGTTGCACGAGTGGCTGTGCCCGCCCGCCCCCGCACCCTCCCCCGGGTGCTGCCCCGTGGTCCCCGGCGGGCTCAGGACGACCGCCGCGGCACCCCGCCGCACCGCCGGACCGCCCGAATTCGACCCGTACCGGGACGGCCCTCAGCCGGGGTAGGGCGGAAATCTCCCCGTGAGGTCCCGCACTTCTTCACGTACCCCGCGACCGGCGGACTCGTCCCGCAGGGCCGTGGCGAACAGCACGGCGATCCGCGCCATCTCGCTCTCCCCCATCCCCTGGGTGGTGACCGCCGCCGTGCCGAGGCGCAGGCCCCGTCCGCCCGGCTGCGGCAGCCCGCAGGTGTCGAGCACCATGCCCGCGGCGGCGAGACGTCCGCGGGCGGTGCGCCCGTCGACTCCGAGCGGCCCGGGATCGACGGTCAGCAGATGGGTGTCGGTGCCCCCGGTGGTGATGCCGAGTCCCTCCGCGGCCAGGGCGCGCGCGAGCGTCCGCGCGTTCGCGACCACCTGATGCGCGTACGCGGTGAACGCCGGCGTCGCCGCCTCGCCGAACGCGACGGCCTTCGCGGCCACCGTGTGCATCTGCGCGCCGCTCTGCGTGAAGGGGAACACCGCGCGGTCCACCCGCTCCGCCAGCCCGCTCCCGCACAGCAGCATTCCGCCGCGCGGACCGCGCAGCACCTTGTGGGTCGTCGCGCACACGACGTCGGCGTACGGCACCGGACTCGGGGCCGCTCCCCCGGCGACCAGCCCGATGGGGTGCGCGGCGTCGGCGATCAGGTACGCCCCGACCTCGTCCGCCACCTCGCGGAAGGCCGCGTAGTCGATGTTGCGCGGGTAGGAGATCGAACCGCACACCACCGCCTTCGGCCGGTGCTTCCTGGCCAGGGCGCGGACCTCCTCGTGGTCGATGAGCCCGCTCTCGGGGTCGACGCCGTACCCGACGAAGTCGAACCAGCGGCCGGAGAAGTTCGCGGGTGAGCCATGGGTGAGGTGGCCGCCGTACGGCAGGCCCATCGCGAGGACGGTGTCCCCCGGCCGCAGCAGGGCGGCGTACGCGGCCAGCACGGCCGAACTCCCCGAGTGGGACTGCACGTTGGCGTGCTCGGCACCGAAGAGCGCCTGGGCGCGCCGGACGGCGGTCCGCTCGGCGACGTCGACCAGCTCGCAGCCGCCGTGGTGCCGGGCTCCGGGGTAGCCCTCGGCGTACTTGTTCGCCAGCGGGGAGCCCAGCGCGGCGAGCACGGCGGGCGAGGTGAAGTTCTCCGCGGCGATCAGCTGGAGCGTCGTCGACTGCCGTTCCCGCTCCGCGAGGAGGATCTCGGCCAGCTCCGGATCCTGCCGGCCGAGCACGTCGGCCGACAGCGGGCTCTCAAGCATGGGTGTGACCGGCATGGCGGACTCCGGGCCTCGGGGGGACGCTACGTCCAATGTAGAACCGTGTCCCCCGCCGCGCCCGGTGTTGCGTCCGGGCCGCGCCCGCGACCGTCCGGCTCAGGTGCGGGCCGGCACACCCGTCAGCGCGGTGACCACGGGATCGATCGCCTGCTGGATCTCGTCCCCCACCGAGCGGAAGAACGGCAGCGGTGCGCCGTACGGGTCGTAGACCTCGTCCGCCTCGGCCGTCGGGGCCAGGAGCCATCCGCGCAGCGCCGCCGCGGCGCGCACCAGCGCGCGGGCCCTGCCGACCATGCCGTCGTCCAGCGGGGGCAGTGTGGCCGGGTCTATGGCCCTGACCAGGCGGGTGAACTCCTTCAGCGTGAAGGTGCGCAGCCCCGCGGAGTGGCCCATCGAGATGACCTGGGCGCGGTGGTCGCGGGTGGCCGTCAGCACCAGGTCGGCCCTGATGACGTGCTCGTCGAGGAGTTCGCGGCCGACGAACCCGGCGGGGTCCGCCCCGAAGTCGGCGAGGACCGTCTCCGCGTTGGCCTCCATCGGGGCGCCCTCGTGCCCCCAGGTGCCGGCGCTCTCCACGATCAGACCGCCCCACAGGGGGTCGCCGAGCCGGTCCGCGAGGGCATGCCGGGTCAGCCGCTCGGTGATGGGCGAACGGCACACGTTGCCGGTGCTGACGTGGAGGATGCGGAAGGAGTCCCCCGTGACGCCGTCGCCGTAGGCCCCCGTGCCTATGCCACGCATGGGGCTGCCCCCCGGTCGGGCGAGGCGGGCGGCCTGGAGGAGTCAGGGGCTGTCAATTCGCCACCTCGAGGTCGGGTACGACCTTGCGCAGCTCCTCGGCCGTCAGGGCACCCGCCCGCAGCAGGACGGGGACCTTTCCCGTCACGTCCACGATCGAGGACGGGACGATGCCGGGGGTCGGGCCGCCGTCGAGGTAGACGGAGACGGAGTCGCCGAGCATGCCCTGTGCGGCGTCGCAGTCCTCGGGAGCCGGGTGTCCCGTGAGGTTCGCCGAGGAGACGGCCATCGGGCCGACCTCGGTCAGCAGCTCGATGGCGACCGGGTGCAGCGGCATCCGCACGGCGACGGTGCCGCGGGTGTCCCCGAGGTCCCACTGGAGCGACGGCTGGTGGCGGGCGACGAGGGTGAGGGCACCCGGCCAGAAGGCGTCGACCAGTTCCCAGGCCATCTCGGAGAAGTCGGTGACCAGGCCGTGCAGCGTGTTCGGCGAGCCGATGAGGACGGGCGTGGGCATGTTGCGGCCGCGGCCCTTGGCCTCCAGGAGGTCGGAGACGGCCTCCGAGGTGAACGCGTCGGCGCCGATCCCGTAGACGGTGTCGGTCGGCAGCACCACCAGCTCGCCGCGGCGGACGGCGGACGCGGCCTCGCGCAGACCGGTGGCGCGGTCGGTCGCGTCGTTGGTGTCGTATCGCCGTGCCATGTCAGCAAGCCTCCTCGAACACGCGGGCCCCGTCGGCCGCGCCATTAACGATGTCCACGTCGTCCACGCAAGAAGTCGCCGCGCTCATGGCATCGCCCTGCGGGCGGTCGCGAACCGCGGCCGGTTGTTGAGGTCGGGGTGGTCGGCGGCGTCGGCCCAGCCGCGCTCCTCGGTGAAGATCCACGGCACCTGCCCGCCCTGGGTGTCGGCGTGCTCGACGACGACCACGCCGCCGGGCCGCAGCAGCCGGTGCGCGGTGCGCTCCAGGCCGCGGATCAGTTCGAGGCCGTCCTCGCCGGAGAACAGGGCGAGTTCCGGGTCGTAGTCCCGGGCCTCGGGCGCCACGTACTCCCACTCGGTGAGCGGGATGTACGGCGGGTTGGTGATGACGAGGTCGACCTGGCCGTCGAGGTCGGGGAAGGCGTCCAGCGCGTTGCCCTGGCGCAGGTCGACCCTGGACCCCTCGACGTTCCTGCGGGTCCACCGCAGGGCGTCCTCGGACAGCTCCACCGCGTGCACGCGCGAGCGCGGCACCTCCTGCGCCATGGCGAGGGCGATGGCGCCGGAACCGGTGCAGAGGTCGACGATGAGCGGCTCGACGACGTCCATCGCGCGGACGGCGTCTATGGCCCACCCGACGACCGACTCGGTCTCCGGGCGCGGTACGAAGACGCCCGGCCCGACCTGGAGCTCCAGGTACCGGAAGAAGGCCCGGCCGGTGATGTGCTGGAGCGGCTCGCGGGCCTCGCGGCGCGCGATCACCTCCCAGTAGCGGGCGTCGAAGTCCGTGTCCTTGACGGTGTGCAGCTCGCCCCGTTTCACGCCGTGCACGAAGGCCGCGAGCTCCTCGGCGTCGTTGCGCGGCGAGGGCACGCCGGCGTCGGCCAGCCGCTGGGTGGCCTGGGCCACTTCCGCGAGCAGCAGGTTCACGCTGGTCCTCCGGGACTGAGCTGTTGTCCGTCGTACGGGTGGGTGCCGGGGCGTGGCTTACGCCGCGGCGAGCTTGGCCGCCGAGTCCGCGTCGACGCACGCCTGGATCACGGCGTCGAGCTCTCCGTCGAGCACCTGGTCCAAGTTGTACGCCTTGAAGCCGACGCGGTGGTCCGAGATGCGGTTCTCCGGGAAGTTGTACGTACGGATCTTCTCGGAGCGGTCGACGGTGCGGACCTGGCTGCGGCGGGCGTCCGCCGCCTCCCGCTCGGCCTCCTCCTGCGCCGCGGCCAGGAGCCTGGAGCGCAGGATACGCATCGCCTGCTCCTTGTTCTGCAACTGGCTCTTCTCGTTCTGGCAGGAGGCGACGACTCCGGTGGGAATGTGCGTGATGCGCACCGCGGAGTCGGTGGTGTTGACGGACTGGCCGCCGGGCCCGGAGGAGCGGTAGACGTCGATCCGCAGGTCGTTCGCGTGGATCTCGACGTCGACCTCCTCGGCCTCGGGCGTGACGAGGACTCCGGCGGCGGAGGTGTGGATGCGGCCCTGCGACTCGGTCGAGGGCACCCGCTGCACGCGGTGCACCCCGCCCTCGTACTTCATGCGCGCCCAGACTCCCTGGCCGGGCTCGGTGGCGCCCTGGCCGCCCTTCGTCTTCACGGCGACCTGGACGTCCTTGTAGCCGCCGAGCTCGGACTCGGTGGAGTCGATGATCTCGGTCTTCCAGCCGACGCGCTCGGCGTACCGCAGGTACATGCGCAGCAGGTCACCGGCGAACAGGGCGGACTCGTCGCCGCCGGCGCCCGCCTTGATCTCCAGGATGACGTCCTTGTCGTCGCTGGGGTCACGGGGGACGAGCAGCAGCCGGAGCTTCTCGGTGAGCTCCTCGCGCTGCTTCTCCAGCTCCTTGACCTCGGCGGCGAAATCGGGGTCCGAGGCGGCGAACTCCTTCGCCGTCCCGATGTCGTCCCCGGTCTGCTTCCACGAGCGGTAGGTCGCGACGATCGGAGTCAGCTCGGCATAGCGCTTGTTGAGCTTGCGCGCGTTGGCCTGGTCGGCGTGGACCGACGGGTCAGCGAGCTTCGTCTCCAGATCGGCGTGCTCGCCGATGAGTTCCTCGACCGCCTCGAACATCTCCGGCTCCAATGGGCTGCCCCCGGTCGCCTCTCGGGCACGGGGACGTAGGTACGGCATGGGGGTCTCCCCCGCTCGAACTGCGTCGGGCGCGCGGGGAGGGGGCTGCACCGCAAAGCGCCGGTCCCGGCGCCCCCTGCGCGGGGGCGCCGGAGACCGGCGCTGTGTGCTCGCTACTTGTTGGCAGCCGCAGCCTTGCCGAAGCGGGCCTCGAAGCGGGCCACACGGCCACCGGTGTCGAGGATCTTCTGCTTGCCCGTGTAGAACGGGTGGCACTCGGAGCAGACCTCGGCACGGACGGTGCCGCTGGAGATCGTGCTGCGGGTGGTGAACGACGCGCCACAGGTGCAGCTGACCTGCGTCTCGACGTACTCGGGGTGGATGTCGCGCTTCAAGGGTGTCTCCTAGTTTCGGGAGGGCGCCGGGTCGCCACCGCGGGATGCGGGTGCGTGAACCGGAGCCGACGTACCAGTCTGCCAGGACTGGCCGCATCCCCCAAAACCGGGGACGGCGGTGATCTATTCCCGAGGGGTCAGCCCGGGCCGACGACGTCCTTCGCGTCACCCGTGGCGGTGCCCTTCCCGGCCGCCTTCGGGATGGCCCGGTCGTCCTTGAGGGCGTCCCAGACCAGTCGCGCCTTGTCCTTGTCGAGCAGGACGCGGTTGCCGTCCGCCGGGTCGTACTGGACCGGCATGGTGACCAGGCTCATGTTCGAGGAGCCGATGCGCTTGAGGCCGTTGGCGAACGAGGCGAGGCCGTCGACCGAGTCGAGCTCGGAGTCGGTGGTGACGGCGTTGGTCGCGGTGTCGGCCAGGTCGAACAGCTTCTTCGGGCTGGTCAGTACGCCGATCTCCTCGACCTGGTCGACCAGTGCCTTGAGGAACGCCTGCTGGAGCTGGATCCGGCCGAGGTCGGAGCCGTCGCCGACACCGTGCCGGGTGCGGACCAGGGCGAGCGACTCCTCGCCGGTGAGCCGGTGCGTGCCGGCCTCCAGCTCGAGGTGGCTCTCCTTGTCGCTGATGTCCTCGGTCGTGGTGACCTCGACACCCCCGAGGCCGTCGATGAGCTTCCTGAAGCCCTTGAAGTCGACCTCGATGTAGTGGTCCATGCGGATGCCGGTGATCGACTCGACGGTCTTCACGGCGCAGGCCGCGCCCCCGGTCGCGTACGCCGAGTTGAACATGACCCCGTCGGCGGCGGCGTGCTTGACGCCCTCGGCGTCCGTGCAGGCGGGCCTCTCGACGAGCGTGTCACGGGGTATGGAGACGACACTGGCCTTCTTGTGGCCCTCGTGGACGTGCAGGATCATCGCGGTGTCCGAGCGGGCACTGCCGTCGTCGGCGCCGCCGCCGAGCTTCTTGTTGCCGCCGGAGCGGCTGTCGGAGCCGAGCACGAGGATGTCCTGCGAGCCGTTGTCGACGTCCAGGGGCCGGTCGCTGCCGAGGGCCTGGTTGATGTCGACACTCGCGATGTTGTCGTTGAGCCGGAAGTACAGGTATCCGAGCCCGGTGCCGCCCAGCACGAGGACGCCGGCCGCGGCCCAGGCCGTGGCGAGCAGCGCCTTGCGGCGGCCGCTCCGCGGGGTGCGGCGGCCGCTGCCCCCGTCGTGGGGGCCCGTGGTCCCGGATTCGCCCGGGGTGCCGGGTTCCGGTGTGCTCTCGGCTGACATGTGCTCCTCGATCTCTCTGCGGTCGGTTACCCCCTGTTTCAAGGGCTAGGCCCGTCCGGTCGTGACGAGGCGTTCCGTTCCATGGTCACTCCGTACGGTCGGACGGGGAAACCCTGGAAGGTTCGCACGGCGCGACGCGGGCACCACGTAGCGCGGCGGGCACGTTGCGTGATCGGTGGACGCCGGCGGCGGGGCGCTCACCTGCGACGTCGGCCGGGAACGCCGTACCGGCCGCGTCCGGGGCCGGCCCCGATGCCCGTGGCGAAAGTCTCGCCCGGCGCCACTGCCGGTGACATCCGCTCCACGCCGCGCCGCCGGCCGGACGCCGACCGAACGGCACGAGCCTGGCCTGTGGGGCGGCTCGGAGGGGGCCGTCCGGAGGTGGTGGCGGCGGGGAGGCCACGCGGGGAGGTGCAGCCAGAGGTGGCGCGACCGCGAGGTCGGGGCACGCAGGGAGGTGGCTCCGGAGGACCCGCGCCCGCTGCCGGTGGACCGCCCCCGCGGCCGACGGCGCACTCGGCGCGACCCCGTACCCGCGGCGGGCCACCACCCAAGTCCCGTATCGGAGTGCGCAGTTCGGTTCCGTACCGACGGAGTGCGAAGGCACGGACGGACACGCGCACCGGCAACGGCAAGGGGCCGCCCCCGTCACCGATGTGACGGGGGCGGCCCCGGTGCTTCAAGCCCTGCGGACGTCAGTCGTTGTTGTTGCCCGCCGACGGAGTCGTCTTCTGGATCTGGAGCAGGAACTCACCGTTGGACTTCGTCTGCTTCATCTTGTCCAGCAGCAGCTCGATCGCCTGCTGCTGGTCGAGCGCGTGCAGCACGCGACGCAGCTTCCAGGTGACGGCGAGCTCGTCGCTGCCGAGGAGGATCTCCTCCTTGCGGGTGCCGGACGCGTCGACGTCCACCGCCGGGAAGATGCGCTTGTCGGCGAGCTTCCGGTCGAGCTTGAGCTCCATGTTGCCGGTGCCCTTGAACTCCTCGAAGATCACCTCGTCCATGCGGGACCCGGTGTCGACGAGCGCGGTCGCGAGGATGGTCAGCGAGCCGCCGTCCTCGATGTTGCGCGCGGCACCGAAGAAGCGCTTCGGCGGGTACAGCGCGGTCGAGTCGACACCACCGGAGAGGATGCGGCCGGAGGCGGGCGCCGCGAGGTTGTACGCACGGCCCAGACGCGTGATCGAGTCGAGCAGCACGACGACGTCGTGGCCCAGCTCCACCAGGCGCTTGGCACGCTCGATGGCGAGCTCGGCGACCGTGGTGTGGTCCTCGGCGGGACGGTCGAAGGTCGAGGAGATGACCTCGCCCTTCACCGACCGCTGCATGTCGGTGACCTCTTCCGGACGCTCGTCGACCAGGACGACCATCAGGTGGCACTCGGGGTTGTTGTGCGTGATCGCGTTGGCGATCGCCTGCATGATCATGGTCTTGCCGGTCTTCGGCGGGGCCACGATCAGACCGCGCTGGCCCTTGCCGATCGGCGACACGAGGTCGATGATCCGCGTGGTCAGCACGCCCGGGTCGGTCTCCAGGCGGAGCCGGTCCTGCGGGTAGAGAGGCGTCAGCTTGTTGAACTCCGGGCGCCCGCGGCCGGATTCGGCCGCCATGCCGTTCGCGGAGTCGAGGCGGACCAGCGCGTTGAACTTCTCGCGGCGCTCGCCGTCCTTGGGCTGGCGCACGGCACCGGTGACGTGGTCGCCCTTGCGCAGGCCGTTCTTGCGGACCTGGGCGAGGGAGACGTACACGTCGTTCGGGCCGGGCAGGTAGCCCGACGTGCGGATGAACGCGTAGTTGTCGAGGATGTCGAGGATGCCCGCGACCGGGATCAGGACGTCGTCGTCGGCGAGCTGCGGCTCGTTGGTCGCGAACTCGTCGCGTCCACGACGGCCCCGGCGGTCGCGGTAGCGGCCCCGGCGGCCGCGGCGGCCGCCCTCGAAGTCGTCGTCGTCCTGCGGGCCGTTGTCGCGCTGGCGGTCCTGGCGGTCCTGACGGCCGCCGCCCTGCTGCTGACGGTCCTGGCGGTCCTGGCGCTGCTGGTTGCCGCCCTGGCCCCCCTGTCCGCCCTGGCCGCCCTGCTGCTCGTCGCCCTTGCCCCGGCGGTCGCGGTCACGGCCGCCGCGGTCACGGTCGCGGTCGCGGCGGTCGCGGCGTCCCTGCCGGCCCTCGGCGCCGTCGCCGGCGTCGTTCTGCGCGGCGGACGTCTCGGACTTCGGCTCGCTCTTCGCCTCGGCGGCGATCGTCTCGGGGCTGCCGGCGTCGGAGGTGGCGCGGCGCCTGCGGCGCTCGGCCGGGGCGTCCTCTCCGCCACGCTCGGCGTCGCTCGCGCGGGACGGGCCTCCGGCGGGCTGGCCGGGGATCTCGATCTGCTGCTGGGCGACGGCCTTCTCGGCCTTGGCCTCGGCGGGCTTGTCGGCGGGAGCGGCCTCGTCGCTCGTACGCGCCTTCGAGGTGGTCCGGCGCTTCGGCTTGGTCTCGGTGGCGGCCTCGGCCTTGGCCGACGCGCCCCCGCCCGCCTGCGCCTCCTTGATGACCTCGATCAGCTGGCTCTTGCGCATCCGCGCGGTGCCCCTGATGCCGAGGCCGGACGCGACCTGCTGCAGCTCGGCCAGCACCATGCCCTCGAGGCCGGTACCGCGGCGTCGACGGGAGCCGGCACCGGTGGCAGGCGCGGAGGCGTCCGTGGCGGGCGCGGCAGCGGTCTCCTCGACACGTGCGCCCATCAGATCGGTGGTGTCGCTCACGAAGGGTCCTTCCCTGGAGCGGACGTCGGCCTGTCTGGCTCGGCGACCGGTTGTGCTGTCCGACAGTGGTCCTTGCTGTGTGGACCGTGCCGGGGCGGTGGTCCGCCACGAAGGCGGAGGGAATTTCTGGGATGGCGTTTCCCGGAGCCGTGTCACTTGAGGTTCTGTGTCAGGCGGCTCGGTCACACCGGTTCCGGAGCGTGCTCAGCACCGCTCAGCGCGTAGCACCCAATGCATGGCACAAAGCAGTTTGGGAGGCTCCCGGAAGAATGGTTGTCCCGGACGGGGACACGAAGCACCTCGCCATGGTGGGGTCGGGTGCAGACTTGAGGTTAACACTACCGGATCCAACAAACATTCCCCCTCTCGAAATCCGGCAACCGTGTGTCACGGAGCAAGCGGCAGCACGCTCGCTCCCGTGGCGTCGAGGCCCAGCCGATTGGCCGCCCAGCCCTCTCCGGCGAGCCGTGCGACCTTGTCGGCCGATGCCTCGTCGGCGAGCGCGAGCACGGTGGGTCCGGCACCGGAGATCACCGCGGGAATCCCGTCGGTCCGCAGCCGCTCCACGAGCGCGGCGCTCTCCGGCATGGCCGGTGCGCGGTACTCCTGGTGGAGCCGGTCCTCGGTGGCGGGCAGCAGCAGCTCGGGGCGCCTGGTCAGCGCCTCGACGAGCAGTGCCGCGCGGCCCGCGTTGGCCGCGGCGTCGACGTGCGGGACGCTGCGCGGGAGCAGTCCGCGGGCGGTCTCCGTGAGTACGGGCTTGCCCGGTACGAACACCACGGGCACGACGGACCGGGCGGGGTCCATCCTGATCGCGCGCGCCGAACCGCCCTCCATCCAGGACAGGGTGAAGCCGCCGAGCAGGCACGCGGCGACGTTGTCGGGGTGCCCCTCGATCTCGGTCGCGAGCTCCAGGAGCGCCTCGTCGTCGAGCCTGCTGTCGCCGCCTATCGTCACCGCGCGTGCGGCGACGATGCCGGCGCAGATCGCGGCGGACGAGGAGCCGAGACCCCGTCCGTGCGGGATGCGGTTGGCGCAGACGATCTCCAGGCCGCGCGGCTGCCCGCCGAGCAGGTCGAAGGCGGTGCGCAGGGACCGTACGAGCAGGTGGTTCTCGTCGCGCGGGAGAGTCTCGCCGCCCTCGCCCGCGATGTCGATGTTCAGGCCGGAGTCGGCCACCCGGACGACCACGTCGTCGTACAGCCCCAGTGACAGGCCGAAGGCGTCGAAGCCCGGGCCGAGGTTGGCACTGGTGGCGGGGACGCGCACCCGGACGGCGGCGGCGCGGAACGCTGGACCGGCCATCGCTCGATGACTCTCCTTGAGCTTGAGCTGCGAGATTGTCGAAATCCTGCGAGACGTACGGAAATTGCGGGAGACCCAAGGGCCGCGAGGACTGCACGGCACCGCGGCATATGCGGCGGGTGGGTTCGGTACAGCCTATCGAAGGAAGGTTCCGTGGCGACATAGGGCGCACAGGAGGCGCACGATGCGTGTCGCAAGCCCCTTGTGCACCCCCTTTCGGCCGGACCTCGGTCCGCCTCCGGGGCGCCACGGCAGGCGCGCCCCTTCGGCTCACTCGCTGCGGCCGTCGGAGGACGGGGTCCCTCGTTACGCGAGACCCAGGCGCTCGGCGGCCGTGGCGGCGTCGACCGGGACCGTCACGGGCTGCGGGGCGCCGGCCACGGCCCAGTCGGGGTCCTTGAGGCCGTTTCCGGTCACCGTGCAGACGATGCGCTGGCCCGGGTCGACCAGGCCCTGCTCGGCGGCCTTCAGCAGACCGGCGACGGACGCGGCGGACGCGGGCTCGACGAACACGCCCTCCTGTGCGGCCAACAGGCGGTAGGCGCGCAGGATCTCACGGTCCGTCACCTCGTCGATGAGGCCGCCCGACTCGTCGCGCGCGGCCAGCGCGAACTTCCACGAGGCCGGGTTGCCGATCCGGATCGCCGTGGCGATCGTCGAGGGGTCCTTGACGACCTCGCCGCGCACGATCGGCGCGGAGCCCGACGCCTGGTACCCCCACATGCGGGGCTTCCGGGCGGCGACGCCGTCGGCCGCGTACTCCGTGTAGCCCTTCCAGTACGCGGTGATGTTGCCCGCGTTGCCCACCGGCAGGACGTGGATGTCGGGCGCGTCGCCCAGCATGTCCACGATCTCGAAGGCGGCGGTCTTCTGGCCCTCGATCCGTACCGGGTTCACCGAATTGACCAGTGCCACCGGGTAGTTGTCGGACAGGCTGCGCGCGAGCGTCAGGCAGTCGTCGAAGTTTCCGTCGACCTGGAGGATCTTCGCGCCGTGCACGAGGGCCTGGCCCATCTTGCCGAGGGCGATCTTGCCCTGCGGCACGAGGACGGCGCAGACCATCCCGGCCCGTACGGCGTAGGCCGCCGCGGAGGCGGAGGTGTTGCCGGTGGAGGCGCAGATGACGGCCTTCGCGCCCTCCTCCTTGGCCCGCGTGATGGCCATGGTCATCCCGCGGTCCTTGAAGGACCCGGTCGGGTTCGCGCCCTCGACCTTGAGATGGACCTCGCAGCCCGTGCGCTCGGAGAGCACCTGCGCGGGCACGAGCGGCGTACCGCCCTCACGGAGCGTCACGACCTGCGTGGAGTCGGAGACCGGCAGCCGGTCCCGGTACTCCTCGATGATTCCGCGCCACTGGTGGGTCATTGCTCGTTACTCTCCTTCAACCCGCATGATGCTGGCGACACCCCGCACGGTGTCGAGGTTGCGCAGCGCCTCGACGGTCCCGCCGAGGGACGCGTCGGACGCGCGGTGCGTGACGACGACGAGGGAGGCCTCGCCGCCCCCGTCCTGCCGGCCCTGCTGGCGCACGGTGTCGATGGACACCCCGTGCTCGGCGAACACGGTGGCCACCTGGGCGAGGACACCCGGCTTGTCCGCGACGTCGAGACTGATGTGGTACCGGGTCACGACCTCGCCCATCGGACTCACCGGCAGCTGCGTGTAGGCCGAGTCGCCGGGGCCGGTGGCACCGCTGAGCTTGTTCCGGCAGACCGCGACGAGGTCGCCGAGGACCGCGGAGGCCGTCGGGGCACCGCCCGCGCCGGGCCCGTAGAACATCAGCTGTCCGGCGGCGTCCGACTCGACGAAGACCGCGTTGTACGCGCCGCGTACCGAGGCGAGCGGATGGCTCAGCGGAATCATCGCCGGATGCACCCGGGCGGTGACCGATCCGCCGTCCGCGGCCCGCTCGCAGATGGCGAGCAGCTTGATGGTGCAGCCCATCCGCTTCGCCGAGGCGAAGTCGGCCGCGGTGACCTCGGTCATGCCCTCGCGGTACACGTCGTCGAGCCGTACCCGGGTGTGGAAGGCGATGCCGGCGAGGATCGCGGCCTTCGCGGCGGCGTCGAAGCCCTCCACGTCGGCGGTCGGGTCCGCCTCGGCGTACCCGAGGGCGGTGGCCTCGTCGAGGGCCTCCTGGTAGCCCGCGCCCGTGGAGTCCATCTTGTCGAGGATGAAGTTCGTCGTCCCGTTGACGATGCCCAGCACCCGGTTGACCTTGTCACCGGCGAGCGACTCGCGCAGCGGCCGGATCAGCGGGATGGCGCCGGCGACGGCGGCCTCGTAGTAGAGGTCCCTGTCCTTGTCCTCGGCGAGGGCGTGCAGCGCCTCGCCGTCCTGGGCGAGGAGCGCCTTGTTCGCGGAGACGACGGACGCGCCGTGCTCGAACGCGGTGGTGATGAGTGTGCGGGCGGGCTCGATGCCGCCGATGACCTCGACGACCACGTCGATGTCGCCGCGTTTGACGAGGGCGGTCGCGTCGGTCGTGACGAGCGCGGGGTCGATGCCCTCGCGCACCTTCGAGGGCCGCCGGACGGCCACACCGGCCAGCTCGACGGGGGCTCCGATGCGTGCGGCGAGATCGTCGGCGTGCGTCGTCATGATGCGCGCCACCTCTGAGCCGACTACCCCACAGCCCAGCAGCGCCACCTTCAGCGGACGCTTACGCATCATCCGACCTCGTTTCCTCATACCGTCACGGTGGGTCCAGTCTCACTCACCGGACGGGGGTTTCTGCCCCTCGTCCGGATCGTGAGACGACTATTTCATTTTCAGGCGGGTGGCAGACCGAAGATCTTCCACCCCGTACCGGCCGGCGGCCCGGCCGTGTCAGCCCACGTCGAGCCGCAGCAGGTCGTCCTCCGTCTCCCGCCGGACGATCACACGCGCCTCGCCGTCCCTGACCGCCACGACCGGCGGCCGCAGCGCGTGGTTGTAGTTGCTGGCCATCGAGCGGCAGTACGCGCCGGTGGCGGGCACCGCGATGAGGTCGCCGGTGGCCAGGTCGGCCGGCAGGAAGGCGTCCTTCACGACGATGTCGCCGCTCTCGCAGTGCTTGCCGACGACCCGTACGAGCATCGGCTCGGCGTCACTCGTACGGGAGACGAGGGCCACGCTGTACTCGGCGTCGTACAGCGCCGTACGGATGTTGTCGGACATGCCGCCGTCGACGGAGACGTACGTACGGAGCCCTTCGAGCGGCTTGACCGTGCCGACCTCGTAGAGCGTGAAGGCGGTGGGGCCGACGATGGCCCGGCCGGGCTCGACCGAGATCCGGGGCGTGCGCAACCGGGCGGCCTCGCACTCGCGGGTGACGATCTCGCCCAGCGCCTTGGCGATCTCGTGCGGTTCGCGGGGGTCGTCGTCGCTGGTGTAGGCGATGCCGAGGCCGCCGCCGAGGTCGATCTCCGGCAGTTCCACCCCGTGCTCGTCACGGACCTGGGCGAGCAGGGACACGACACGGCGCGCCGCGACCTCGAAGCCGGCCATGTCGAAGATCTGCGAGCCGATGTGGGAGTGGATGCCCACGAGTTCGAGCCCGTCGAGGGAGAGGGCCCGCCGTACGGCCTCCGCGGCCCGGCCGCCGGCCAGCGCGATACCGAACTTCTGGTCCTCGTGCGCGGTGGCGATGAACTCGTGCGTGTGGGCCTCGACGCCGACGGTCACGCGGATCTGCACGCGCTGCCGCCTGCCCAGGCCCTGCGCGATGTGCGCGACCCGCACGATCTCCTGGAAGGAGTCGAGCACGATCCGCCCGACGCCCGCCTCGACGGCCCGGGTGATCTCCGCCTCGGACTTGTTGTTGCCGTGGAACGCGATGCGGTCGGCGGGCATGCCGGCGGACAGCGCGGTGGTGAGTTCGCCGCCGGAGCAGACGTCGAGGTTGAGCCCCTCCTCGTACAGCCAGCGCACGACCGCGCGCGAGAGGAAGGCCTTGCCCGCGTAGAACACGTCGGCGTCGTGCCCGAACGCGGTGCGCCAGGCGCGGGCCCGGGCGCGGAAGTCGGTCTCGTCGACGAAGTAGGCGGGGGTGCCGAACTCCTCTGCGAGCCGCGTCACGTCGAGCCCGCCGACGCTGACCGCGCCGCTCTCGGTACGGGTGACCGTCTCGGCCCACACCTTCGGGTCGAGGGCGTTCAGGTCGGTCGGCGGGGCGGAGTAGTGGCCCTCGGGCAGGACGTCGGCGTGGCGGGGCCCGGCGGGGTGTGCGGAACGGCTCATGTCTGTGTGGACTTCCTCAGAGATGTTCTGGTGCGTCGATGCCGAGCAGGGAAAGGCCGCCGGCCAGCACCGTCCCGGCGGCTTCGGCGAGCGCGAGCCGGGAACGGTGGGCGGCCGAGGGTTTCTCGTCGCCGAGCGGGAGCACGGTGTGCTGGACGGCGAGCAGGGCGTCGGCGGTGGTGACGAGCTGCCGGGCCAGCCGGTCGGGCGCGCGATGGCGCGCCGCGGCGGCGAGGGTACGGGGGTGGGCGGCGAGCGCGTCGAGGAGGGGACCCGCCTCCCCGCCGCCCTGGAGCGGGGCGCCGGTGAACCCGAGCGCGGCGGCGTTGCGGCTGAGGGCCCGGGCACGGGCGTGCGCGTAGCGGACCCGGAACAGCGGGTTGCTCTCGCGCTGCGCCAGGTGCTCCGCGCCGATCCGGGGCCGGTCGTGGGCCGCGGGGTGCAGCAGCGCCCAGCGCCCTGCGTCCCGGCCGAGCGGGGTGGGGTCCTCCGGGGCGGGTACGGGGCGGAGTCCGGCGCTCGCCGGGGCCGCGGCGCCGGGACTTCCGTGGGCGTCGACTGCCGCGCCGAGGGACAGCGCCCACGCCGGGTCGGGTTCGCCCTCGCAGGACGTGCGGACCAGGACGCCCTGCGACCGCAGGAGCCGGGCCACGGTCTGCCCGGTGACGACGGCACGCACCTCGCGGGGCGTGTGCAGCCGTACGAGTTCACCGGTCGGCTCGTCCACGAACCCGTACCGCTCGGCCCGACGCAGGATCTCGGCGACGAGCGCGCGCTCCCGCTCGGCGCCGTCGAGGGTGATGTTGAGGAAGCCGGGCCCGGTGATGTCGACGCGGGAGACGCCCTCGGCGTCCGCGAGGTGCGGCCGGAGGATCTCGGCGACCTGGCGGGGCGGGCGTCCGGCGGGGCGGGCCAGTTGCAGCGCGACGTTCGTGGCGTAGTCGCCGCGCCCGCCTGGCCCGGGCGGCGAGACCTGCGCCCGCTCGGGCACGGGTGCCACGAGCTGCCCCGCGTCCACAGCGCGCCGGACGGCACACAGGACGGTACGGGAGAGCTCGACGGGGGTCACGGGGCAAGCCTAGGGGAGGAGGGGGGTGGGTAGGCGAACCGATTTGGACTCGGGTCCGGCATGTGGACGGCCCGACGACGGGTGGCGAGCGACCCGGCGGTCGGGGCGGCCGGGGGCGGCGGCGGTTCGGTGCGCTGCGGCGGGTGGCTCGCGGCCCGCGGCTGGTGGCTCGCGGCTGGTGGCGGGTGGCTCGCGGCTGGTGCTTGTAGTCAGCCGCGGTGGCTGGGGGGCGCTGTGGGGTGGCA
Source organism: Streptomyces fructofermentans (assembly GCF_014651055.1). Classification (GTDB taxonomy): domain Bacteria; phylum Actinomycetota; class Actinomycetes; order Streptomycetales; family Streptomycetaceae; genus Streptomyces; species Streptomyces fructofermentans. The sequence goes on along the minus strand of NZ_BMWD01000001.1, from coordinate 658,119 downwards.
GCGCACCGGGGGAAGCGAGGTGGCGGAGCCGCGGGCGCGGGCCCGAACGCGGGCGTCAGCTGCCGGCGTGCTCGGCGTTCTCGTACGAAGGGCCGGGTTCGGTCGCGGTGACGGAACCGGCCGTGCCGGAGGTGCTGGATGTACTGGATGCACCGGAGGCACTGCCGGGGGCGGAACTGTCGGCGGCACTCGCCGGGCTGCCGCTTCCGCTGCCGGGGATGGCGGAGCCGGAGCCGCCGGAGGAGTGGGCCGAGTGGGCCGAGTGGGATGCACCGGCCGGATGGGATGCACCGGCCGAGTGGGAGCCGGCCGCACCCAGGACGGGCACTGCGGGAACTGCGGGGACACCGGGTGCTGCGGGTACACCACCGCGAGGGACGCCGTCGCCGCGCGCACGCTCGATCAACTGGCGTACGAGCCGGACGAGTTCGACGGGCTCGAAGGGCTTGGCGAGGAAGGCGTCCACACCGACGTCGAGGCCGCTCTCCACCTCGTACTGCGTACAGGCGCTGACGATGGCGACGGGCAGGTGACGGGTACGCGGATCGGCGCGGAGACGGGCGGCGGTACGCAGCCCGTCCAGCCGGGGCATGACCACGTCGAGGGTGACGACATCCGGCCTGACCTGGTGAATCACGTCCAGGCACTCGACACCGTCGGCCGCGGTCACGACCTCGAGACCCTCCAGCTCGAGGTTGACCCTGATCAGTTGCCGGATGACCTTGTTGTCGTCCACAACAAGCACCCGACCCGACGCGCCTGGCACAACTCGAGAGTAGGTCCGCACCGACGACCGCGTCCGGCTTTTCCCCACTTCCACCCCGTGCGGGGGACCCCGGCCGCGCGCCCCGACACCCTCCGCGCCACCGGCGAAACCCGTTCATGACGACCCCGAAAGAGCTGGTAGGGTTCAACCCGTCGCCGCGAACACCGCGACCGACACGCCCCCGTAGCTCAGGGGATAGAGCAACGGCCTCCGGAGCCGTGTGCGCAGGTTCGAATCCTGCCGGGGGCACCCCTTATGAGGTGCCCAAAGACCCCGTCACCAGCGGAAACGCTGAGGCCGGGGTCTTCGCGTATCTGCTGGCCGTTCCACGCGTCCGGGGGCTTGGACCCGGGCCCCGGGCATGGCTGCCGTGTAAGCCCCGTCGCCGGGTCGTTCTCCCCGCGCAGCCGCCCGTGCCGCGGAGGCTCACCGTGCAACCTCCACCCCGACCCGTGTGTCCTGGCTCGTAACCGGGCGAGGAGTCGCACATGAGTGAGCGCAAGTCCGTGGGCAGGGGCGGTCGGGGGCCGTATCGCGCTCTCAATGGGTGGGCCTCCCCGGTGGGTGTCGTTGCCTTCGTGGTGTTGCTGCTGGTCAATCCTTTCGGGCTCACTGCCGGCCAGGTCTTCGGCGGCGCGGTCGTGCTCTCCGTCGGCGTCGCCGGGGTGAACCTGCTGCTGGGTCGGTGGGAGCGCGCTCCTCGCTGGACCGGCCGGATTCCTCCGCCCGGCCGTCTCGCCGCCCGGCTGTTCTCCCGGCACGGCGGGACATCGGCGCAGTCGCCCTCGCCCTGGGGCCGGGCCCGACTGGCCGCCGTGGGGTTCCTGTTGTTCGGCGTGCCCGCCGGGTTCATGGGGTGGGAAGCCCGCGCCGAGGACCGGATTCTGCGGGGGCTCCGGGAGCACGGGCACCGGACCGACGCGACCGTGGTCGCCGTCTCCGGCCGGTCCGAGGAGGGCTCGGCGAACTCCTTGACCGTGCGCTTCGACGCCTCGTCCGGCAGTGTGCGGGCGGACATCGACGTCGAGGGCGGCTCGGGAGCCGACCCGACGCCCGGAACGCGCGTACCCGTCGTCCACGACCCGTCCGACCCCGCGGTGGTCCGCCACGTCGACCGGCTGGACGGGCGGGAGGCCGACGGGATTCGACATGGTTCCGTGGTGTTCAGTGTGCTCGCGGCGGGGTTCCTCGTGGGGACCTGCCGCGAGGTGGTGCGCGCCAGGCAGCGGACCGCAGTGGGCAGGACGCCGGACACACCCCACCCCGCGGCCTGAACGCCCTGAACGCAACACGGCGACTCGGGTTCCCGCCGTTTCCCGCCGTGCGGTTCGGCCCGTCCCCGAGACCGGCGAGTTCGTCGAATCGCGCCGACGCCGCCTAGGCACCGTCCCGTTCAGCGGGACCTCCGCACCTGCCACGGGCTCGATCCCCACGTACGAAGTGCGTCGACACGGTCAGTTGATCACTGCCACGATGCTCCGATGTCCTCCTCGCTCACCGAACCGTGGCTTCGCGGTGTCGCGGCCAACGCGGCCGCGCCCTCCGGCGTCCTGCTGCGTCTGCTGCACCCGGCCGCACGCGCGGCCTGGCAGGTCCTGTGCCGGGAGCGTGCGCTGCCCTCGGCCGTCGTCGACGCGGTGATCGCGCATCCGGAGCCCGCGCTCCGCCGGGCGTTCGCCCGCAGCCACTACGCCACCGCAGCCCAGCGCAGCCCGCTGGTCGACGACCCGGACGCCTTCGTCCTCAGCGACCTCGCCTCCGGACCCCAACCGCGGAGGGAGCGGGTCGAACCGCTGCCCGACGACGTCGTCGAGACGCTGCTGACGAGGCAGGACGACCCCGCCGGCGGCCGACCGTTCGCCACGGCCGACGACATCCGGCACGACCTGGTGTACTCCCGGCAGATATCCGTGTCCTACCACCGTGCGATGCCGGCCCACCGGAACCCCGGGCTTCGGGTGCAGGCGGCCGGCCGGTGGCTCTGGCTCACGCCCGGGCAGCGCGAGGCCCTGCTGGCCGATCCGGAACCCTCGGTGCGCGATGCGGCACGCAGGCACAGCCGTGTGCTGGACCCCGCAGCCATGGAGGCCGAACTGCCGGAGGCCGACGGCCACATGCGGTCGCTCATGCTCCTCGAGTACGCCGTGTCCCACGCCGTGGCCGAGGCGTGCCTCGCCCAGGGACGGGACCTGTGGTCGCTGGCGCACAACCGCCACACTCCCGCGGACGTCGTGGCGCGCCTCGCACACGATCCCGACCCCCGTGTACGCGCCTGCGTGGCAGGCCGGGCCGACCTCGGTCGGCCGCTGCTGGACGAGCTCGCCAGGGATCCGGACGACGCCGTGCGGACCCGGGCCCGGGCGCATCCCCTGCCTCGCACCTGGCCCCAACGCCACGCCCTGGACCGGGTCTTCGGGCTCGCCACGGAGGACATCGGGCCGTTCGGCGAGATGCGGGTGGAGCCGGACAGCGAATGGTACGGCACCTGCGCCGCGTCCGAGCACCCCTTGCTCCGCCGGGTCGCCGCCACCTGCCCCGGGCTTCCGGAGCACCTGGTGCGGCGCCTGGCCGACGACCCCGACGAGCAGGTGCGGCACCTGCTCGCCTGCAACCACCCTCTCGCGCCGCCCCGGATCGTCCTGGACGCCTTCGTCGCGATTCCCCGCGGGCGTCCGTATCTGCTGACGCTGTCCCGTCTGCCGCGCACCGGTCTGCGGCACCTCCTCGGCCACGGGGACCCGGAGGTACGTGGGCTGGCCGCCGGGGACCCCACGCTGGGCGGGCCACCCGTCGACCTGCTCACCGACACCGATGCCGGTGTGCGGCGCGCCGCCGCCGCCAACCCGCTCCTGCCCGCGGACCTGATCGCGACGCTTCTCGACCGGCCCGCCACCGCGGAGGGAGCGGCCGCCAACCCCGGGCTGTCCGCCGAGCGCCTCCACGAACTGCTGGACCGGGCCGGTCTCCCCCGCGGCGGGCAATGACGCCACGCCTGTCTCCGGGCGGCGCGATCGATGCCCGTGTTCCGGGCCGACGGGGACTCTGTCAGTGCCCGCACCTACCCTCCCGCCATGACGAGCAGACCGACCGACGACTGGCGTGCCTGGATGGCCGAGACGGCTCGTGAGGTGGCGGCCGGGACCCTGGACCCGGAGTGCGCCGACTCCGCGGACCTCTACCCCGAGTCGTTGCTGCGGGCGACGGACACCGCCCTGGAGTCGTTCGAGGTCGAGGTCCGTGCGTTGCGGGAGCCCTGCGACGGCGCTGTCCTCGCCGCTGTCGAACGGGTGGTTCTCGAACTGAACGCGGTCGACGGGGACGCGGGACACGGTGGCGCCGGCTTCTGCACGGAGGAGCGGGAGCAGTTGTGCGCGTACATCGACCGGACCCTGGTCGCGAGCGGTGTGGACGTGGACGCCCTCGCGGCGAGGCAGGGCATCGATCCGTCGGCGATCACGGACCGTTGGCGCGACTGGTGACGCCTGCGCCGCGGACGGACGGCACCGTACGGCGACTCCTCCGTGCGCGGGCCGCGTCGGCGTCGGCGTCCGCGTCCGCGTCCGGGCGGAGTTTGCCGGTCTGCCCGGGACCGGCCGGTTTTGCGCCCGCGGTGGAGCGTGGCTGATCGCACTGAGTGCAAAATTTAGTCAGAACAATGATTGCATCATGCTTCTTTTGCGTACTCCTCCGTAGGCCCGGCCCCCACCTCCGTGCCGTTCGACCCCCACAGGAGGCACCATGCGCGTATCGCAACGCTCAGCAGGAACCGTGTTCGTGATCGGCGGAATGGTTCTGACACTCGCCGCGCTCGCGTATCCCGCCCTGATCGGCGTCCAGAAGACGACCACCGACCCGGAGCGGATCATCGCCAACACCCGTTACGGGCCGCTGACCGAGGCCGACCGGGACTTCGTCGTGAAGGTGCGGGCGGCCGGACTCTGGGAGCATCCGCTCGGGCTGATGGCCATGGAGCGGGGTACGACCCCGGCGATGAAGGAGGCCGGTACGCACCTCGTCGTCGGCCACTCCCGGCTCGACGCCAGCTGCCGCAGGATCGCCCCCGAGCTGGGCATCACCCTGCCCAACCAGGCCTCGCCCCAGCAGCAGCAGTTCGTGGCGACCGTGGACGGCAGCGACGGGAAGCAGTTCGACACGACCGCGGTGAACATCATGCGGGTGACGCACGGCCAGATCTTCCCGGCGATCGCCAAGATCCGCGCCACGACCAGGAACACCCTGGTCCGCCAGCTGGCCGACCAGGCCAACGACACCGTCCTGGACCACATCACCGTGCTGGAGAAGACCGACCTGGTCAACTACGACCAGGTCAACTTCCAGCAGACCAGCCCGCCGAAGATGCCCAAGGACCAGACGACCCCGCCGCCGCCCCAGCCGGGCGCGCCCGTCCTGACGCTGCTCCAGCCCAAGGGGGTGGACGTCGACACGGCCGCGCCGACCCCCGCCGCCTCCCCGACGATCGCCTCCGCCTACGGCTCGTCCGGCGGATGACGGTCCGCTCCGCGACGCGGTGACGGGTCACCGCGGCCGACGGGTCGCGGAGCGATGGCTCAAGGGGTGACGCTCACCCGTCACCCGTCACCCGTCACCCGTCACCCGTCACCCGCCGGTGCCGCGTCCACCCAGCCCAGCGGGAACGGCTCCGTGTCCGCCAGGTCGGGAACCGGTGCCTCGGCGCCCGCCTCGCTGAAGGCGTTCAGCGCCTCGATCAGGGACACGCGCTGCTCCGGGGAGAGGCGTTCGACGATCACGGAGATCTCGGCCCGCCGCCGCGCCATGACGTCGGCGACGGCGCGGCGGCCCTCCTCCGTGAGCTGCAGTACGGTCTCGCGGCGGCTGTCGGGGTTGGTCCGGCGGTCCGCGAGGCCCGCGGCGATGAGCCGGTCAAGCATGCGCATGGCCGTCGACGGCGCGACCTGCAGCTGCTCGGCGAGCGTGACCAGTTTGGTGGCCCCGTGCATGGAGAGCACCACGAGCATCCGGAACTGCGGCAGCGTCACCCGTTCCTCGACGACGGCGAGTGAGCGCGCGGAGACCGCGACCAGCAGGCGGGAGGCGGTGAGCACCGCGCGTGCCACCGCCTCGACATCGTCCGTACCCCCGACGGGGTTCTCTCGCTCCGGCATGCGTCATTTCTATCGCGTCGCGCGCGGCCGCCCGCGCCGGGAGTCCCGACGGCCGCGGGTACGAGCGGCCTCGGGCGTCAGCGACCCGGGGCGGGGCCCGTGCTCCGGCGGACGATCAGTTCGACGGGCACCACGTGGTCGAGTGCCTGTTCCGGCCCGCCCGGCCCGCCCGGCCCGCCCGGCGCGCCTTCCAACTGGGAGAGGAGCAGGCGCAGTGAGCGGGTGCCGATCTCCGGGAAGTCCGTGCGGACCGTGGTGAGCGGGGGCAGCAGGTGAGCGGCCTCGGGGATGTCGTCGTAGCCGACGACACTGACGTCGTCGGGGACGCGGCGGCCCGCCTCGTGCAGGGCGCGCAGCACGCCGAGGGCCATCTGGTCGTTCGAGGCGAAGACCGCGGTGACCTCGGGGCGGGCGGCGAGGCGGCGGCCGAGTTCGTAGCCGGAGTCAGCGCTCCAGTCGCCGACGAGCGGCTCGTGGACCTCGGCGCCGGCGGCCTCCAGCGTGGCCCGCCAGGCCTCGACCCGGCGGTCCGCGGACAGCCAGCCCGTCGGGCCCGCGATGTGCCGGACGGTGGCGTGACCGTGGGCGAGGAGGTGTTCGGTGGCCATGCGGGCGCCCGCGTGGTTGTCCGCCGTGACGAAGGAGGCGTCCTTGCCGAGGTCGTTCTCCAGCACCATCAGCGGGGTGTCGAGCCGTGCCTCGGCCAGTGCCCTGCCGACCCAGCGCTGGGGGGCGATGGCGATGACCCCGTCCGCGCCCTCGGCGGAGAGCGTGTCCACGGCGCGTACGACCGTCGCCCGGTCCGCGGTGTCCAGCGCGATGGAGCTCACCAGGTAGCCGGCTTCCTGGGCCGCGGTGTTGATGGCGGTCAGGATGGAGGCGGGCCCGAAGCGGGCCGCGTCGAAGGAGATGACCCCGAGCATCCGGGTCCGGCCACTGGCCAGGGAGCGCGCGCTGCGGCTGGGGCGGTAGCCGAGCGTGCTCATCGCGGCGAGGACCGCCTCGCGGGTCTCGGGCCTCACGGCCGGGTTGTCGTTCAGCACCCGGGAGACGGTCTGCTTGGAGACACCCGCCAGGCGCGCCACGTCGTCCATCACCGGGCGGGCTCCCGCGAAGTTTCGACGGCTGCGGCCCTTGGGAACGGCGCCGCCACCGGCACTTCGGGTCATGGAGGGTGCTTCCTTCGGACTCGTCCCGGCGGTCCTGCCCGCCCGGCAGGCCCACAGGATAGGCCGCCGGGCGGAAGGGGTGTCACGCCCGCGCCCCTCCTCCGTCACGCCCGCGCCCCTCCTCCGTCCGCCCGGACGCTCCCGCTCGCGTCCACCACCGCGCTCCTCCTACCGTCCTTCCCCCGTCCTCCTCAGCCCTCGTCCTCGCGCGTCACCCAGGCCCGGGACACCGCCCACTCGACGTGCCGGACCGCGGCTGCCCCTCCGTCGTCCCGCGTCCCCGCCGGGAGGTGCACCCGGGCGTCGGGGTGCCGGGGCAGCACTCTCAGGAGCAGTGCCCGTGCCGTCGCGGGCAGCCGGTCGAGCCCGATGTCCCAGACCCGTCCCGCGTGGAACTGGTCCGCCACCGGCCACTCCCCCGGCCCCGGGCCATCCCCCGCCGCCGGCCCCTGCCCCGCCGCCGGCGTCGGACCGGCCACCGGCGTCGGACCCGGCAGCGCGGCCACCCGGTCGTCCGCCGCGTACGCCCGCGCCACGTCCCCGCTCCACCGCACCCGCAACAGGGCGCCCGTACGCGGCAGTTCGTCGGGCACGGGGACGGCGTACTCGGCGGCCACCGTGTCGAAGCAGTTGTCGGCCGGGGCGCTCGCGCGGCCCCGCACCCCCGTCACCGGTTCGGGCGCCGGGCCCGCAGGCCGGAGCAGGACCGCGGTGGCGGGAGGGTGGGCGGCGGGCGGCGCGGTGGAGGTCAGCGTGTAGCGGGTCAGCACGCCGTCCGCCGTCTCCCGTACGCGCGCGTCCGCCGCCACCGGGGGCCGCTCCGGCGCGGGGAGCACGGCGAACGAGGGCTCCGCGGCGGTGCTGTGGACCCGTACCTCCCGCGCGTGCTCGTCGAAGACCACGCCGTCGGCGCAGAGCACCAGCCGCTCGGCGCCCCAGGCGGGTCCCCGGTAGGCGGTACGGGCCGTCGCCGCGTCCAGGACCAGGAGGCCGACCCTGGCGCCGTCCGCCGTGTCGACCTCGACGAGGGCGCCGGTGCCGGGCCGCACCCCCGTGACCAGGAGACGCCCGTCGCGCCGGGAGACCTGGCCCGAGGGGGTGCGTACGGAGGCCACGGTGTCCGCCGCGAGGGCGAGTTCGGCCGGGACGCCGTCGGTGGCGGCCAGCACCAGCAGCGTGCGCCCCCGGTCGTCGACGGTGCACACCGGCTGGGCGGTGGCCCAGTCCAGGAGCAGCCCGGCCACGTCGAGGCGCAGCGGCCAGCAGAAGTAGGCGCCGGCCGGCACGGTGACGGGGGCGCTGGGCAGGGTGAGGGCGTCCCCAGCCGGGAACGCGACGGTGAACGTCGTGTCCGGGTGGGGCGGCAGGGGTTCGTGCGGCTGGTGGTTGTTGACGAAGAGGAATCCGGAGCCGTCCTCGGCCCGGACCGCCCAGCGCAGGGTGTCCCGGTCGTCCTGGCCCGCCGGGAGCCGCTCCGGGAGGACGGAGGGCATCGGCGCGATCAGCTCGCCGAATCCGGCCAGCAGCAGGTGCTGGAGCCGCAGTTCGCCGTACGAGGGCCGGTACTGGCCGTACTCGCCCAGCGGGGCCTGGAAGTCGTAGGTGAGGACGGGCAGGTCGTTGGGGTAGCCGGTGGCGTGCGACTCCTGGAGGCCCGTCGGTCCGCCGGACGGGTTCGTACCGCCGTGGAACATGTAGTGGCCCTGCCACACCGAGCCGCAGCCGATCTTGGTGAGGCCGAGCGCGCCCACGTCGGCGGCGTCGACGCGCGGTCTGCGGTGGTACGACACCGCCATGCCGGCACCGAGTTCGCAGGTGGCCCAGGGGAAGCGGTCGGCGGGGCGGTCCGGTTCGCCGCCCCGCGGGGCCGTGGGGCGCAGGTCGGCGCCGATGCCCTCGTCGTCGCGCTGGTGGGTGAAGAAGTAGTGCTTGCGGCAGGTGTCGGGCCAGCCGCCGTCGGCCTCGGTCCAGAAGGCCTCGGGGTAGCCGCCGTACAGCGGCAGCAGCTCGCCCGGCGGGAGCCGGACGCCGCCCCACGCCGTCGCGGTCCACAGCGGGGCGCTCAGACCGGCCTCGCGCGCCATGCGTTTGAGGGTCAGGAGGTGGCCGGGCCCGTCGTACAGCTCGTTCTCCACCTGGATCGCGACGACGGGGCCGCCGTGCGCGCGGTCGAGGCCGTCGAGCTGTCGGGCGACCGCGGCGAACCAGGCGCGTACGGGCGCGAGGTAGCCGGGGTCGTCGGTGCGCGGTGCGCAGGGGCGGGCCAGGAGCCAGTCGGGGAGGCCCCCGTTGCGCACCTCGGCGTGGCACCAGGGGCCGATGCGCAGGACGAGGTCCAGGCCGTGGCGGGCGCAGAGGGAGGCGAATCGGCGCAGGTCGCGGTCGCCGTCGAAGCGCACGCGCCCCTCGGTCTCCTCGTGGTGGATCCAGATGACGTACGAGGAGACGGCCGTGACGCCGCCCGCCTTCGTCTTCAGCAGTTCCTCCTCCCAGTGCCGGGCCGGGTGGCGGCTGTAGTGGAACTCGCCGGAGACCGGGAACCAGGGGCGTCCGCCGCGGCGGAGGTACCGGTCGGTCACCTCGATCGGGTCGGGGACGCCCGGGGCGTCGGCGAACCCCGGGTGCGCGGCCGCGGGCGGCCCGGCGGCGGGGACCCGCAGGTGGAGGGGCATCAGGGCGCCACCGGGCCGAGGTCGGGGGTGTCGGTGAGCAGGGCCGTCGCGCCGGTCGTGCCCTGGAGTTCCAGCAGGACGAGGTCGTTGGAGCCGGGGCGCAGGACGGGCGCCGGGACGTACAGCGTGCGCTGCGGTCCCCTGTTCCAGTAGCGGCCGAGGTGGAATCCGTTGACCCAGGCCTGCCCCTTGGTCCAGCCGGGCAGGGACAGGAAGGTGTCGGCGGGGGTGCCGACGTCGAAGGTCCCCCGGTGGAAGGCGGGCCCGGCGTCGTGGGCGCCCGGGGTGAGGGGCACCGCCACCTGGTGGTCCGGGGCGGGCGGTAGGTCCAGGGCCAGCGGGTGGCAGTCCCAGCCGTGCAGGGCCGTGCCGTCGAAGGTGACAGGCCCGAGCAGCCCCTTGGGGGCGCCGATGCGCTTGCCGTAGTTGACGCCGCCCATGTTCTCGACCAGTACCTCGACCACGGCCCCCGCGAAGGGGATGCGGACGGGCAGGACCTCCTCGTGGCGTTCGCGCTCCAGCACGCCGACGGGCGCGCCGTCCACGAAGACCTGGGCGCGGTCGCCGACGCCGCCGGTGAAGCGCAGCGGGCCGTCCCCGGCGACGGGCGCGGTGGTGCGGTAGAGCACGTACCCGGCCCGCAGGCCCAGTTCGTCCATCGTCGGCGGACCGGCCTGCGCGCGTACCGGTTCGGACAGGGCGGCCGCGTACGGGAGAAGGGGCACTCCGCGCTCCAACCGCACGGTGGCGGGCGGGAGTTTGGGCGCCGGTTCCGGGACGGGCTCCCCGGGCACGGGCGCGTGGCGGGCGATCACCTCACGGAAGGCGTGGTACTTGGGGCCGGGGTCGCCGCTCTCGGTGAGTGCCGCGTCGTAGTCGTACGAGGTGACGATCGGGGCGTAGGCGTGGTCGTGGTTCGCCCCGTTGGTGAAGCCGAAGTTGGTGCCGCCGTGGAACATGTAGATGTTGACGGAGGCGCCGGCCGCGAGCAGCCGGTCCAGGTCGGCCGCGGCGTCCGCGGCGTCCCGCACGTGGTGCGGCTCGCCCCAGTGGTCGAACCATCCGATCCAGAACTCGGCGCACATCAGGGGCCCTTCGGGCCGGTGGGCGCGCAGCCGGTCGAGGGACGTGCCGATCCTGCCGCCGAACGTGCCGGTGGCGAGGACGCCGGGCAGGCTGCCCGCCGCCAGGTGTTCGGGGTCGGCCTGGTCGCAGGTGAAGAGCAGTTCCCCGACACCGCGTGAGCGCAGGGCCTCGGCGAGGTGTTCGAGGTAGGCCCTGTCGTCGCCGTAGGCCCCGTACTCGTTCTCCACCTGGACCGCGATCACCGGCCCGCCCGACTCCGCGAGGTGCGGCAGGAGCGGGGGCAGCAGGAGGTCGAGGTAGCGGTCGAGGGCGCCGGTGAAGCGGGGGTCGCCGGTGCGCAGCCGGATGCCGGGGTCCGCGGTGAGCCAGGAGGGCAGGCCGCCGCCGTCCCACTCGGCGCAGATGTAGGGACCGGGGCGCAGCAGGACGTGCAGCCCCTCGGCGCGGGCCAGCGACAGATAGCGCGGCAGGTCGAGGATGCCGTCGAGGACGAGCGTCCCGGGCTCGGGCTCGTGCAGGTTCCACGGTACGTACGTCTCCACCGTGTTGAGCCCCATCAGGCGGGCCTTGCGCAGTCGGTCGGCCCACTGGTCGGGGTGGATGCGGAAGTAGTGCATCGCGCCGGAGATGATCCGGAACGGCTCGCCGTGCAGCAGGAATCCGTCGGACGACGTGGTCAGTGCGGGCATTGCGGGCATGGGGTGGCTGCTTCCCTTCGGATCGGATGCGGTGCGGGCGGGAGCCGGGCCGGCTCGGGCGTACGGTCGCGGAGGCTTCGGCGTCCCGTGGGGCGGGCGGTTCCCCGCGTCCCCCGGGAGCGGCGGAGGAGGTCCGCCGCGCCGGAACCGGCCCTGTTCACGGGGCGGTCGCGGAACCGGCGGCGGGAGGGGCCGGGGTGGCGCCCGGACGCCGCCGCGGGTCGGACGGCGGGCGGGTGGCGCGGATCAGCCAGAGCGTGGCGGCCAGGCACAGCGCCGAGACCGCCGCCAGCAGGAGCGGCACCGCGCGGACCCCGGACCATTCGATGGCCGCGCCGAGCGCGGGTCCTGCGGCGACCCCGCCGGCCATGGACGCGGCGATGACCAGCGCGCCCGCCCGGCGGGTCCGCGGAGCCGCCCTGGCGAGCCAGGGCAGCCCGGTGGGGAAGATCGGTGCGATGAACAGGCCGACACCCGCGTACGCGAAGGGGGCGAGGGCCGGTACGGAGGCGAGGAGCAGGCAGCAGGTCATGCCCGCGCACGAGACGGTGATGATCGTCTGCGCCGAGTGGCGCAGCGCGAGCGGGGCCACCAGGAAACGGCCGACGGTCATCATCAGCCAGTACGCGGAGGTGGCGGTGGCGGCGGCTCCCGCGCCGTGTCCGACGGCCTCCAGATGCGTGGGCTCCCACCCTCCGACGCCCGCCTCGACGCCCACGTGCAGGACGTAGAGCGTGACGAACACGGCGAGCACGGAGCCCAGGCTCCGCCCGAGTACCGGTCCGGCACGGCCCGGCTCCGGCCCGACCGCGGGGTGCGGCACCCGGTCCCGTACGCCCCGCAGGCACAGCAGCAGCGGCAGGTTGGCGGCCGCGAGGACGAGGAAGACGGCCGGATAGTGCTCGGAGCCGACGACGCCGACCAGGGCGGGGCCGAGGATCGCGCCGACGCCGAAGTGCGCGTTGAGGATGTTGAGCATCGCGGTGGAGCGGTGGCCGAAGCCGACGGCGAAGAGCTGGTTGAGGCCGTAGTCGATGCCGCCGAAGCCGAGCCCGGCGAGCAGGGCCGCGGCCAGCGCGGCGGGCCAGGAGGGCGCCAGCGCGAAGCCCGCCGCGCCGAGGGCCATCAGCAGGTACGAGGCGCCGAGGATCCGCCGGTTGCCCAGCCGGCCGTACAGCCGGTCGAAGAGCAGCACTCCGGCGACACCGCCGACGAAGTGCGCGCTCAGGCCGAGCCCGGCGCCGGAGGGCGAGAGCCCGAACTCCGTACGGAAGGCGGGTACCGCCGGTCCGTAGACGGCCTGGAGCGCGCCGATGAGGACGAAGCCGGCGCAGGAGGCGACCACGGCCGGGGTGCTGAACACCCGTGGTTCCGGGGCGGTTCGGGGACCGGACGCCGGCCCGGCGGCCGGATGCGCGGCCGGCGGTCCGGTCGCGGGGTCGATCACGTGGTCGCTCACGCGGACTCCAGTGGACGGCCCACGCGGCGGTGGGCGAAGGACGTGTTCGTGCGCTCCGCCGGACCATGATGTTACCGGTAACTCAACGCGTCAAGATCTCCGTCGTACGGGATGTCCGGCGGGCGCGGGCGATGACCGGGTGGGGTTGCCGGGGCTGTGCGGGGGTTGCCAGGGCTGGGTGCGGGTGCCAGGGCCGCGTGGGTGGGCTCTCCGCCACGCGGATGCCGCCGCCGGCGCCGACAGGGATGCCGCGGCAGGGTCGGGCGGGCGCGGTGCGCTCGGGGCGCGCGGGTCGGGGCGGGGCGGGGACGCGCGGGTCGGGGCGGATGGCGCGCGCCGGGTCGGTGGCGGGCCGGGCGGGGCGCGGACGGGGGCGCGTGGTTCAGGCGAGCGTGGTCCGCAGCGCCGCGTGCAGGCCGTCCGGGTCCGTCCAGTGGCGCGTCCGGGTCGGCGGCACCCGCCAGTGCAGTCCGGGGGCGTACGTCCGGTGCCGCGGCGGGATCGCCACATGCGAACCCGGGCCGAGGACGCGCGCCGCGGGGACGTCCCAGCCGGCCGCGCTGCCCGGCGGGACGAGCCAGTAGAGGACACCGCCGTAGCCGTCCTCGATCACGGCCCCGGTGCGCGGGCCGAGGTGGTCCAGGATGCGCAGGCCCACCGCGAGCGGTACCCGCACCGCGTCCCACCAGTGCCCGGCCGGAAGGGTCAGCACTTCGGGACCGGGTGGTCGCAGCCACTTGGGGGCGTCGCTGCTCGGCATGGCCTTGCTCCCACCGCCTCTCGCCCGGGACCACGACCCTAGGACGGCCGCGGTCCGCCGACTTGCCGGTACGCGTAGGGAACTTGTCGACATGCGCAGTGCGCCCCGCGCGCTCTCGTGGCCGTGCCCGGCGGACGCGTAGCGTCACCCGCCGTATCGGTGTTCGAGCGGTCCGTGTTCCGAGTCCGGGAGGCCCCATGCCAGAGCAGAACTCCGTCGTCATCGACCCGTCCGGCCGCGACATCCACGGTGAGGCGGCGCGGATCCGGGAGCGCGGCCCCGTGGCCCGCGTGGAGCTGCCCGGCGGCGTGGAGGCGTGGGCGGTCAGCAGTCCGGACCTGCTCAGGCGGCTGCTCACAGACCCCCGGGTGTCCAAGGACCCGCGCAGGCACTGGCCGTTGTGGATCGACGGGAGGATCTCGCCCGAGTGGCCGCTGTTCACCTGGGTCGCGGTGCAGAACATGTTCACGGCGTACGGCGGGGAGCACAAGCGGCTGCGGACACTGGTGTCCAAGGCCTTCACGGCACGCCGCACCGCCGCCCTGCGGCCCCGCGTCGAGGAGATCACCGGCGAGCTGCTCGACCGGCTCGACAAAGCGGGCGCACGGGGTGAAGTCGTCGATCTGCGCGAGGAGTTCTGCTACCCGCTGCCCATCCGGGTGATCAGCGAGCTGTTCGGGCTGCCCGAGGAGCAGGGTGCCGAACTGCGGGCCGTGGTGGACGGGGTGTTCAACACGGCCGCCACCCCGGAGGAGGTGACCGACACCTACGCGCGGATGTACGCGGTCCTCGGCGAACTCGTCGCCGCCAAGCGCCGGTCGCCGGGCGACGACCTCACCTCCGCGCTGATCTCGGCGCGCGACGACGAGGGCGGCACCCGGCTGAGCGAGCAGGAACTGCTCGACACCCTGGTGCTGATGATCAGCGCGGGCCACGAGACGACGGTCAACCTCATCGACAACGCCGTCCACGCACTGCTCACCCACCCCGAGCAGCTCGCGCACGTCCGGGCGGGCCGGGCCGGCTGGGACGACGTGGTCGAGGAGACCCTGCGGGTACGGGCCCCCGTCGCGAGCCTCCCGCTGCGCTACGCCGTCGAGGACCTGGAGGTGGGCGAACCGGGTGACCCGGACCGGGTGGTGATCGCCCGGGGCGAGCCGATCCTCGCCGCGTACGCCGCCGCCGGGCGCGACCCCGGGACGTACGGGGCGGACGCCGACCGGTTCGACGTCACCCGGCTGGGCAAGGAGCACCTGGCCTTCGGGCACGGCGTGCACTTCTGCCTGGGCGCCCCGCTCGGCCGCATGGAGGCCCGGGTCGCGCTCCCGGCCCTCTTCGAGCGCTTCCCCGGCCTGGAACTCGCGGTCCCCGAGGAGGAGTTGAGTCCGGTGGCGTCCTTCATCTCCAACGGCCACCGCTCCCTGCCCGTACGGCTCACCACCGGCGGCTGACGCCCCCCGGACGCGACGGGGCCGCGCCGAGGGACCCGGGGAGGGCGGCGGACCGGGGCCCCGCCGAGAGGCCTCGGCCGGGTGCTACTCGCCGCGCCACCAGGCCCGCAGCCGGGCCCAGCCGCCCTTCGGGCGGACCGCGTCCCGCGCTGCCGACGGCCCGGACCCCGCCTCCCCGCCCGCCGGGGACGGGTCCGGGCGGCGGACCGTACCGGTGTCCGGGTCGCCGCCGCGCACCGGCGCCACCGGGAAGCGGACCGGGAGCGAGGCCAGCGCGCGGTGGAACGGGCCGGGCCGCCACTCCAACGCGGCGACCGGGACGGCCAGTTCGACGTCCGGCAGCCGGTCGAGCAGCTTCTCGACGGCGACCGCCGCGATCAGCCGGGCGGGGCCCTGCGCGGGGCAGTTGTGCGGACCGGCGCTCCACGCCAGGTGCGCGCGGTTGCCGGCCCTCTGGTCGCCCGTGAGGGCCGGGTCGGTGTTCGCGGCGGCCAGGCTGACGACGACCGGATGGCCCGCGCGCAGCGCCCGGCCCTCGTGCACGACGTCCCTGACCGGGTAGTGCACCGCGTAGTTGGCGATCGGCGGGTCGGTCCACAGGACCTCGTCGAGGGCGTCCTCGACGGGCAGGCTGCCGCCGCCCAGGCTGCCCGCGAAGCGGTCGTCGGAGAGCAGCAGCCGCAGACTGTTCGCGATCAGGTTCTGCTGGGGTTCGGTGCCCGCGCCCATCAGGACGACGAGTTGGTGGATCATCTCCTCGTCGGTGAGGCCGGCGGGGTGCGCCATCAGCCAGGACGTCACGTCCTGGGCGGGATGCGCGCGCTTGAGCGCGATCAGGTCGAGCAGGGTCACGGTGAGCAGTTCGTTGGCCTTCTCCGCGTCCACGCCGTCGAAGATCCCGGACATGCCCTCGACCAGCCGCTCCCCGAGGTCGCGGGGGCAGCCGAAGAGGCGGTTGAACACCAGCAGCGGCAGGACCTGCGCGTACTCGCCGAGGAGGTCCGCGGTGCCGCGCGGCGCGATCAGGTCGATGAGGGTGTCGGCGCTGCGTTCGACGTACCCGCGCAGGGTGTTGGGCTCGACACGGGCCAGGCTGTCGGTGATGGCGCCGCGCAGCCTGCGGTGCTCCTCCCCGTCGGTGAACAGGGCGTTGGGCCGGTACATCATCATCGGGACGACGGGGCTGTCGGGCGCGACCGTGCCGTCGGCCAGGTCGCGCCAGCGGCGGGGGTCCTTGGAGAAGGTCTCCGGGCTGCGCAGGACGTGCAGCGCGGTCTCGTATCCGGTCACGAGGGTGGCGTGTACGCCGGGCGCGAGTTCCACGGGTGCGGTGCTGCCGTGTGCCCGGAGCGTGCGGTAGACGGCGGCCGGGTCGGCGGCGAAGTCGGGTCCGTGCAGGGGCTGGTGGCGCGGGCAGGCCGCGAGCGGGGCCGGGGCGGGGCTCGGGGCGTCGGGGGTCGTCACGCGTGCTCCAGTTCGCTGTCGCCGGTGCCGGGGCGCGTGCCGTCGCCGGTACGCGCGCCGGGGCCGGTGTTCGGTCCGGTGCGGGTCAGAAGGTACTCGACGAGGGCGATCAGCGCGCGGGTCGAGGAGACCCGGTCGCGGGCGTCGCAGCGTACGAGGGGGGTCTCCGGCAGCAGGTCGAGCGCCTCGCGGACCTCGTCGAGGCCGTGGCCCGGACCGGCTCCGTCGTCGAAGTCGTTGAGCGCGACGGCGTACGGCAGGCCGAGGTCCTCCAGGACTCCCATGACGTCGAAGGACTGGCCGAGGCGCCGGGTGTCGGCGAGGACCAGGGCGCCGAGCGCGCCCCGGGTCATGTCCTGCCACAGTTCGGTGAAGCGCTGCTGGCCGGGGGTGCCGAAGAGGTAGAGCACCAGGCTGTCGTTGAGGGTGAGCCGGCCGAAGTCGAGCGCGACCGTGGTGGTCGTCTTGTCCTTCGTGCCCTCCAGGTCGTCGACGACGGCCCCCGCCTGGGTCATGACCTCCTCGGTGCGCAGCGGTCTGATCTCGGAGAGCGCGCCGACGAACGTCGTCTTGCCGACCGCGAAGTGCCCCACGATCAGGAGCTTGACGGCGGTCTGCACCCCGTTCGCGAGATGGGTGCCCGCGCCGGGCGCGGCTTCAGAGGCGGGCACGGAGCCCATCCAGTACCTCCTGCAGGATGCGGGTCTCGGACGGCCGGGCGGACGGGACGGGGGCGCGGGTGACGACATGGCCGCTGTCCATGAGGTCGGCGATCAGCACCTTGGTGACGCTGACCGGCAGTGACAGATGGCCGGCCACCTCGGCGACGGACAGCGCGCCGGGCCCGCACAGTTCCATCAGGTCCCGCTTCTCCGGGCTCAGTCCGGTCAGCGGCAGATCGTCGGCGGCGATCACCAGCGTGACCAGGTCCAGGGTGTTGCGGGTCGGCTGGGAGCGGCCGTCCGTGACGACGTAGGGCCGCACCAGCCTCCCTCCGGGACGCCTGGGGGGTGTCATGCCGGGCTGCCGGCGTCCCGACGTGCCGGGCTGGTCAGTTCCCTGCCGAGCCGGTCGACGAGCTTGTGCATCCGGTACGTGACGGCCTCCATGTCCACGTGCTCGGTGGTGGACACGGCGAGGTGGGCGCCCTCGCCCGCGGCCACGAGGAAGACGTAGCCGTGCGCGAACTCGATCAGGGTCTGCTGCCAGGGCGAGTCGGCGCTGCCGCAGAACTCGGCCGTGCTGCGGCTGATCGACTGGACGCCGGAGAGGCCGGCGGCGAGACGCTCGGCGTCGTCCCTGCCGATGTCCGCGGAGTGGGCGCGGAGCATGCCGTCGGCCGAGAGCAGGATCGCGTGGCGGGCCTCGGGGACCTTCAGGACCTCATCGAGCATCCAGCCCAACTCGTTCTTCGCGGGCTCGATCATCCTTGGATGTTCCCTTCGTCTTCATGGGGGGTGCCGGACGGGTTCTGTACGCCGTTCCGGTCGGCGCGGCCGTGCAGCGTGCCGCGTGCGAACGCCGCGATCCGGCGGGCGGTCTCCTCGGCCGAGCGGGCACCGCCGCCGTCATGGGGCCGGGCCGCGGAGCCGAAGCCGGAGCCGAGGTCGAAGCCCCGGCCGGAAGCGGGGTCTGCCGCACCGGTGCGGGCCGGCTCCGTCGCCGTGGCCGTCGCCGAGGTCGTCGTGGTCGAGGTCGCGGGCGGGGCGTCGGACGCGGTCCGTGCCCTGTCCCGGCGACGGCGCCTGGGCAGACCGCCCGTCGTGGTGGGCGTCCCGGCGGGCCCGGGCCCCTCCGACGCGGGATCGGCGGGGCTCGCGGACGCCGGCGCGGCGGCGGCCGGGGCCCCGGCCGCCCGCGCCCCCTCGGACGGGGAGCCGTCGGACGCAGGGCCGGGCACGGCCGCGCGGGCGGGCGGTGCGGTCACGGGCGGCGGTTCCTCGGCGGGGTCCCGGTGTCTGAGCAGGGCGGACGGCAGGAACACCACGGCACGCACTCCTCCGTACGGGGAGCGGGTGTCGGTGGAGACGCTGAATCCGTAGCGCGCGGCGAGCACGCCGATGACCGCGAAGCCGAACTGCGGCGGGTCGTCGAGACGGGTGACGTCCACCGCGTGCTGTCCGGACAGCAGGCCGGTGGCGCGCTCGGTCGCCTGGCCGTCCATGCCGACGCCGGCGTCGTCGATGATCACGCACGCGCCGTTGTGCACGGACTGGACGTTGACCTCGACCTTGGTGTTGGGCTGCGAGTGGCGGGCCGCGTTGTCGAGCAGTTCGGCGATCGTGAGGACGACCGGCTCGACCGACCGGCTCTCCACGGCGATGTCGGCCTGGCCGTGGATCTGGACGCGCCGGTAGTCACGGACCCGCGAGGTGGCCCCGCGGACCACCTCGATCAGCGCCGACGTGGAGCGCTGCCGGCCCGGCCATGAGCCGCAGAGCACGGCGATGGCCTGGGCGCGACGGCCGAACTGGGCGTTGGTGTGGTCGATTTCGAGCAGGTCGCGCAGGACGTCGGGCCGGTCGTGCCGGTCCTGCATGTCGGAGATCGCGACCTGCTGCTCGTTGGCCAGCGCCTGGATCGAGCGCATCGACGACTTCAGCGCGGCCTTGGCGGACTGGTCGGCACGGGCCTGGGCGCGCTCCACCGCCGTGGCGAACCGCTCCAGCACATGGTCGAGGGACTTGGCGAATCCGCTGCCGGCCAGGCGGGCGTCGCGCGGGCCGACGCCCGGTACGGGGTGCCGGAGGCCGTGGTCCTCCAGGGCGGGGAGGCGTACGGCGATCAGGTGCCGTACCTCCTCCTCCCTGGTCAGGACGTCCTCCGCCAGTTCGGCGTTGCGCCGGCGCAGCCGTGCGGTGATCCCACGCTGACGCACCAGCAGCACGGTGACGGCGAGCAGGCCGACGGCCACGCTCCAGAACACCGCCTCCGGTATCTGTTCCTTCATGAAGTCCTCAACGGCGGATCGGGAAGTCGGAAAGGAGGGACTGGGGCTGGGCTGGACGTACGGGTCGATCGGGGCCCCGGGGGGCCGCGCGCGGCGGCGCGAGGGGCGGCGGGCAACGGGCGGGGCGGGAGCGGGAGTCGGGGAGGCCGGGAGGGATGGGGGCGACGGGGCGCCCGACGGTACTCGCGCGCCGGAGCGCGCACTTTCCCGCGCGCGCAAGGAAGTTGCCCCCAGGCGCACCGGGTGGCGGCGTGGCCCCCGGGCCTCGCGGGCGGGCGGGCATGGTCGGGCGGGAGGCGGGCGGGTCGGTGAGGCCGGGGCGGGGTGGGGAAAGGTCGGGACGGGGGCGGGATCCGGCCCCGCCTGCGCCCCGGGCCCCGCGCGCGGACTGCCTGTACTACGCTTGCCGCCCGTAACTGCCGTTGCAGCCAAGCCAGTTGAGAGGTCCTGCCAACGACGGCCGGGCCCTCCGGGCGGAGGACGAGCATTGCCCGCGGGAACCTACGTCGTGGAGTCTCGGACGACCGGGGCGGCGGATCCGCGTGAGCGGACCGACTTCTGGAGCGAGCATGTCGGGGCGTACCAGACCTCGATGGAGTTCAGATACGCGAGCCCCGAGACGTTCCGGGGCGAGCTGACCCGGCAGGGCACGGACACGTACCAGCTCGTCGACTGGCGCAGCGACCGGATCGAGTACGTGCGGACGCCGCGGCAGGTGCGCCGGGCGCCCGATCCCGACTACCGGTTCCTGCTTCCGCTCTCCGGGGAGCTGGTGCTGCGGCAGGACGGCCGGGAGACCCGGCTGACGCCCGGTGCCGGGAGCCTCATGACGCTCGGGGAGCCGTTCCGGCTGCTGCACGACGCGTCGCTGCGCGGGATCATCTTCTCCATCCCCGCCCGGGAGATCGACGGTCCGCTGAACCGGAAGTCCCCGCTGGCCACCGGTCTCGATCTGACGACGGGGCTGGGTCTCGTCGTCCACTCGATGCTCCGGAGCCTCGCGGACGAGCGCGACCGCCTCACGACGACCGAGTTCGACGCCGTATCCGACCGTGTCGTGGAACTGCTGTGCATGCTCGCGTCCGGGGACGACCGGCCGGACGCGCCCAGTCATCTGACGGAGGTCGAGGCGGTGGTGCGGCGGCATGTGCGCGAACACGCGGCCGATCCCGGTCTCACGGGTACGTCGATGGCCCGGGCCCTCGGGTGGTCCCTGCGGCAGATCCAGCTCGCGCTGCAGCGGGTCGGCACGACGCCGCGTGAGCTGATCCGGGAGGAGCGGTTGCGGCTCGTCCGGGACCGGTTGCGGTGCGGTGAGTGCGAGCACATGACGATCACCGATCTGGCCTACGCGTCGGGGTTCTCCTCGGCGAGTGCGCTCAGTACGGCTTTCAAGGCGCGGTTCGGGGTGAGTCCTCGGGAGATGCGGCACGGGGGGAGGTGACGGGGTGCGGGTGCGGGTGCGCTGCCGCTGGGCGGGGCGGGGCGGGTGGGCTGGGACCTCGTCGACGGGTGCGGGTCCGTTGCGGCTGGTCGCGCAGTTCCCCGCGCCCCTGATGAGGGCCGGGCCCTCGTCGACAGGTGCGGGTGCGCTGCCGCTGCGCGGGGGCGGGTGGGCTGGGACCTCGTCGACGGGTGCGGGTCCGTTGCGGCTGGTCGCGCAGTTCCCCGCGCCCCTACTGAGGGCTGAGCCCTCGTCGACAGGTGCGGGTGCGCTGCCGCTGGGCGCGCAGTTCCCCGCGCCCCTGATGAGGGCACAGGTCATGTGGACGGGTGCTGGTTCGTTGACGTGCCGGCAAGGTCGGCCCGCACACCCTACGCACCCCGAGCCCCCACCCCCCAGGGGCGCGGGGAACTGCGCGGGCAACAGCGCCTACCCGCACGGGCAACGCAACCCCAAGCCGCACCCACCCCCCAGGGGCGCGGGGAACTGCGCAGCCAGAGGCGATCCCGCGCCGCGCCCGCCCGGAGGGTTACGCCGGGGAGCGTTTCCTCGGGGACACCTTCTTCGCGGCGCCGGCCTTCTTCGCCGGCTTCTTGGCGGCGGACCCCGCAGCCGCCGCGGCCTTCTTCCGCAAGGGCTTGACCTCCGCCCCGGCCTCGCCGTCGGCGCCCCCTTCCCGCCGGGCCCCCCTCGCCCGCCGCACACTGCTCTCCAGCGCGGCCATCAGGTCGATGACCTTCCCGCCGTCCCCGTCGGCGTCGGCGGCGACCGGCGCGGCCTCGCCCGAGGCCTTCGCCGCGACGAGTTCCTCCACCGCCTCGCGGTAGTCGTCGTGGAGCTCGCCGAGGTCCACCTCCCCCAGCGTGTCCATCAGCGCGTCGGCGAGATCGAGCTCCTTGTCGCGGACGGTCACGCGCGCGTCGGGGGCGACGCCCTCGGGCGTCCGGATCTCGTCGGGCCAGAGCAGCCCGTGCATGGCGATGACGTCGTCGACGACCCGCAGCATCCCCAGCCGCTCGCGCCCCCGCAGCGCGAACTTGGCGACGGCGACCTTCTGGCTGCGCTTGAGCGCCTCCCGGAGCAGGGTGTACGGCTTGGCCGCCGGCACCCCGTTCGCCTCCAGGTAGTACGCCGTGTCCATCTGGAGCGGGTCGATCCGGTCGGCCGGCACGAACGCCACGATCTCGATCGTCCGGGCGGTGGGGAGCGGCAGCGCGGCCAGGTCGTCGTCCGTGATCGGGATGATCGTGCCGTCCGCGTCCTCGTAGCCCTTGCCGATCTCGGAGGACGGCACCTCGTGGTCCTCCAGCTCGCACACCTTGCGGTAGCGGATGCGGCCGCCGTCCTCGGTGTGGATCTGGCGGAAGGAGACCGAGTGGCTCTCCGTGGCGTTCACCACCTTGATCGGAATGCTGACCAGACCGAAGGAGATGGCTCCGTTCCAGATGGATCTCACACGCGGCACCCTTCAGGTCATTTCATCCCGGTTGACGTGGGATTCTCATCGTATGACGCCAATCACGGAGGTGGAGGGCCGGAAGGTCGCGCTGAGCAATCTGGAGAAGGTGCTGCACCCGGCGACGGGCTTCACCAAGGGCGAGCTGCTGCACTACTACGCGACGACGGCGGAGGCGGTCCTGCCGCATCTCCGCGACCGCCCGGTCTCCTTCCTGCGCTACCCGGACGGCCCCGACGGCCAGGTCTTCTTCACCAAGAACGTGCCGCCGGGCACGCCCGACTGGGTCGCGACGGCGCAGGTCCCGCGTTCGGAGGGCCCGGCCCGGATGGTGCTGGTGCAGGACCTGGCGTCACTCATGTGGGCGGCGAACCTGGTGACCGAGTTCCACACCCCGCAGTGGCGGGCGGACTCCCCCGGCCTCGCCGACCGCCTGGTGCTCGACCTGGACCCCGGCTCCCCCGCCACGGTCGTCGAGTGCTGCCGGGTCGCGCTGTGGCTGCGGGAGCGGCTCGCGGCGGACGGGCTGACCGCGCACCCCAAGACCTCGGGCTCCAAGGGGCTGCACCTGCTGGCCGCGCTGCGCCCGGCCCCGTCGGCCGACGTCACCTCGTACGCCAGGACCCTCGCCGTGGAGGCCCAGGCCGAACTGGCCGGACTGGTCACCCACCGGATGACGCGCAGCGTCCGTCCGGGCAAGGTCTTCGTCGACTTCAGCCAGAACGCCGCCCGCAAGACCACGGCCACTCCGTACACCCTGCGGGCCCGCGCCGCGCCGACCGTGTCCACTCCGCTGACCTGGGAGGAGGTGGAGTCCTGCGTCGCTCCCGGGGAGCTGGACTTCCGTGCCGCGGACATCGTGCCCCGGCTGGAGTCGTACGGGGATCTACTCGCCCCCCTGTTCGACCGGGACCGGGCGGCTCCGCTGCCCGGGACCGCCCCCGGCACCGCGTAGCCGCGCGGCTCAGGCCCGCAGCCAGGTGTTCCGGTCCCTGGCCAGCGCGTGCAGCGCCTCCACGTCCGCGGGCTTGAGCACCGCGCCGGACCGTGCCAGCGAGTCCACCTCGGTGTCCGCCAGGACCAGCGCCCCGCCGGGGCGGGCGCTCACCGCCACGTCCGCCGGCCCGAACAGCGCCAGCACCGGGCGCACCTCCGCGGCGAGGGCGTGCGCGGCGCGGTCGGCGTCGGCGCGCGCCCGCCGCAGCACCGGGCGTGCCTCGCGGCGCCCCACCGCGACCATGGGGTCGGCGACGAGGACGCGCCGCTTGCGGGCGTACAGCGTGTGCACCGCGAACAGTCCCCCCGGCCCGATCGCCAGATGGTGGACCCGGGCGCCGCCCGGCAGCGGTACGGAGTGCAGGGCGCGCCAGCCCGCCCCGTCCAGCCGGTCCAGGGCCTCCCCCACCGCCTGCTCCGCCGCGAGGGCCCGGCGCCGCGGGTCGGGACGTATGCGGCTCGGGGTGCCCGGTTCGCGTTCGAGCGCGATCCTGAGCGCCTCCCCGGGCCGGTTCGGCGCGAGGTCGTCGTCGGGGAGCAGGGACAGCCGTGCGAGCTCCGCCGGGGTGGGCACGGGCGGCGGTCCGACGGTCACCGAGCCGGTCAGGAACGGTCCGAGCGCGTCGAGCACGTCCTCGCGCCGGTCTCCGCTGAGCAGGTTGACCCGGCCGGCGTCCCTGTCGTACCAGGCGACGCTCCTGCCGTCCCGGAGACAGACGTAGACCCGCTCCCGGCCGTGCCGCCGGGTCGGTACGACGCGCAGTCCGCTCATGCGGCATCACCCCACCCACCATGGGAACAGGCGGGGTGCTCCAGGGGCAAGAAGCCGGTTACCTTTGGGAGCAGTTGAGGGGGAGGCGCCGTTGCGGACGCGCAGGAACCAACCCGATGTGCCGGCCCCGGACAGTCCGTGGAGCGAGATCGTGCCCCGCCTGTGGATGGGCGGGCACGAGTACACGGGCCGGTCGGGGGAACCGGAGTTCGCCGTCGTGCACGACGAGTTCGACCTGGTACTGACCCTGCTGCGGCTGCCGGGCCACGGCCCCGCCCCGGGCGTCGAGCACCATGTGTGGCCGATTCCCGACGGACCGCTGGACGGCACGCAGCTCGCGGGGGTGATGCGGCTCGCCCGGACGGCGGACGAGGCCCGGAACGAGGGCCGCCGGGTCCTGGTCCGCTGCTTCCACGGCTACAACCGCTCCGGCCTCGTCGTCGCCCACGCCCTGATCCGCGGGGGCCGCGGCGCGGACGAGTCGATCCGGCTGATCCGGGCCCGGCGCTCGCCCTGGGCCCTGCACAACGAGCTGTTCGTGGACTACCTGCGCACCGGGCTGGCGACGGCACGGCTGCTGGAGGAACTGGCCGAGTAGCCCGACCCGCGGGCGGCCGCCTCCCGGTCCCGCGGCCGCGCCCGTGCGCCGCGGGACGCCCGCCCGAATAGGGTGAACGGGTCGCCGGGGCCGTACCGTACGGGCACGGCGACCGCCCACCAGGGCACCACGATCCACGCCGGTCCCGCGCGCCACTCCGCGGGGCCCACCGGCCGACGCAGGAGCGCAGTGATCCACAACCTGCCCGCGGGCTCCCGCCGCCTCGCGCGCGCGGCCCTCGCGCCGTCCCTCGCCGCCCTGCTCCTCGCGGGCTGCGGCGACCCGGGCGGGCTGAGCGGCGCGGGCCCGACCGCGACGGCCGTGGGACCGACCGCCCTGTGGCCCGAGGTCCCGCCCGCGGCCTCGCCCGTCGTCGACTACGGCGAGGCGGACACCGAGACGGTCAAGGGCGTCGAGGTCCCGGACGACGACATCCACCGGGTCGATCCGGTCGCCGTCGTACGCGCCGAGATCGCCGCCCACCCCGAGCTGTTCACCGATGCCGGCGGGCGCTACCGGGAGACGGCCGAGAAGGTGGCGGAGTGCGGACGGCCGGGCGGCCGCGACCGTGCCTGCCCGGTCCTGCGGGCGTACTACCGCGACCTCACGGGCGACGGCAGGGACGACATGGTGCTCGGCCTGCGGATGCCGAGGAAGCAGCTCGGCGTGCGCGCGTACACCGTCATCGACCACCGGCTGACCGAGGTCATGGCGACGACGGACAGCACGCTCGGCGTACAGATCGCGGGCCGCGACCTGATCATCCGTTCGCCCTCGACCCTGCCGGGCTACGAGTACCGCACGGTCTGGTCCTGGGACCGCCGCCAGCAGGCGATGCTCGCGGCGAAGGACGAGATCCTGCGGGTCGGCACGGCCCGGCCCGCCGCCCCGTCGCCGACGCGCTCCCCGTCCGCGCCCGCCCCGGCCGAGCCCACCCCGACCGAGGGCCTGTCGTCCGCGAGTCCGCAGGCGAGCCCCCGGTGAGGCGTGCTCCCCGGCCCGGGCTCCCCCGGGACGCGAACCGCCCCCGGCGGCTGCGGTACCGGACCGCCACCCTCACCTGGAAGGCCGCCGTCTTCATCACCGTGATGTGCTGCGGCCTGGCGGCCCTCCTCGGCACCCTGGTGCACGTCTCGGTCACCAACCAGACCGTGGGCGAGGTCCGCGACCGCGCGCTCGACCGGCTGACGGAGGCGACCGCGGCGTTCGAGGCGGGCGACCGGCTGCCGCCCGGCGCGGAGGTCGACCCGCCGGGCCTGCCCGCGGAGTTGCGTGCGCTCGCCGAGGCCGGGGACCGCGGCACGATGGTCGGCGACGGCGGACCGTACCCCACGATGTGGGCGGCGGGACCCGCGAGCGGCGGGCGCGCGCTGGCGGTGCGGATCGACTACTCGCAGGGGGCCAGGACGATCGACGGCCTCGACCGGGCGATCGTCGGTTCCTCGGCCCTGGCGATCGGGGTGACGCTGCTGGTGGGCACGTTCGCGGTGTCACGGGTGACGCGGCGGCTGCACGCCACGGCCCGGGTCGCCCGCCGGATCAGCGCCGGCGACCTGGACGCGCGGGTGAACGACCCGCGGGCCGCCGACCCGCGGCGCCCCCAGGACGAGGTGGCGGCGGTGGCGGGGGCGCTGGACACGATGGCGTCCTCGCTCCAGGGCAAGCTGCTGAGCGAGCAGCGCTTCACCGCGGACGTGGCGCACGAACTGCGGACCCCGCTGACGGGCCTGCACGCGGCGGCGGAACTGCTGCCGCCGAGCCGGCCGACCGAGCTGGTCAGGGACCGCGTGGCCGCGCTGCGCACCCTCACCGAGGACCTGCTGGAGATCTCGCGGCTGGACGCGCGCAGCGAACGCCTGGACGTGGACGCGGTACGGCTGTCGCCGGTCGCCGAGCGCGTGGTCCGGGCGTCGGGCACGGCCACGGAGGTGCGGGTCGTGCGGGACGCGCTGGTGGAGACCGACCGGCGCCGGCTGGAGCGGGTGCTGGGCAATCTCGTCGCCAACGCGCACAAGCACGGGCGGACTCCGGTGACCCTGACGGTGGACGGGCCGGTCGTCACGGTGCGGGACCGGGGCGACGGCTATCCGGCGTACCTCGTCGAGCACGGACCGCAGCGGTTCCGCACGGAGGGCGGCTCCAAGGGGCACGGGCTGGGGCTGACCATCGCGTTGGGCCAGTCGGAGGTACTCGGCGCCCGGCTCTCCTTCGCGAACGCGCCGGACGGCGGAGCGGTGGCCGAGCTGAGGCTGCCACCGGAGGGAAGCACGGCGGTCACCGGCACGGACGCCGCCGACGAGGGGCCCGGCGGGGTCCCCCGGAGTGCCGAGGGGCCAGGGGGCTCCGAGGGCTCCGGGAGTGCCGGGGACGCCGCGGGCCCGGACCCGGACCCGGGCAACACGGGCTCAGGGCAAGGGCGCTGAGCAGGGACTCCGTCCCGATGGCGCAACGCGACGCGCGCGCCCCGAAACGTGCTCCTAATGTGGCGATTAGTCAGCTCTGCACCCAGTTCCGGAGGAGCACCACATGTCTCTGCGCACCGCTCTCACCCACCTCGGCATAGTCGCTGCGTGCGGCACCCTCCTCGTCGGAGCCGCGAGTCCCGCTCTCGCGGGCGACGACTGGGGCAAGCAGGACGGCCGCAAGGACGAATGGAGCAACAGCCGCCCGGAAGCCGGGAAGGGCAACTGGAGCAACGGCCACCAGGACGGCCGCCAGGACAGTCGCCAGGAGGCCCTCTACCGGGGCCGCGTCACCGCGGTGGGCGGACTCAACCTCCGCGACAGGCCGACCCGCGGCAGCGCCGTGATCGGCTTCGCGAAGCAGGGCGAGGTCGTCTCCATCTTCTGCAAGACACCTGGCGAGAACGTCAAGGGCAACCCTCTCTGGTACCTCCTCGCGGACGGCACCTGGGCCTGGGGCGCCGCACGCTACATCGACAACATCGGCCCGGCGCCCCGCTGGTGCTGAGGTGACATAACGGGATATCGGCGCTTCAGCTTGCTACGTTCCGGACATGACCGCGACCGGAACGACAGCGCAGGCGGACCCGTCGGCTCCCGTCGCCCGCCCACCCCGGCGCCGTGGTGTCGAGTTCACCCTCATCGTCGTGGCCGTCCTGCTCTCCGTGTACGGCTACTGCGACGTGGGCCTCGCCAGGAACGGCTCCGTCCCGCCCGGCGTCGTCGGTCACGGCGCCGGGCTCGGCGTGCTCGCGCTGCTCGCGCACGTCGCGGTCCGGCTGCGCGCCCCGGACGCCGATCCGCTGCTGCTGCCGATCGCCGTCCTGCTCAACGGGCTCGGCCTGGTGCTGATCCACCGGCTCGACCTGGAGACCCCGGCGGACCGGGCGGCCCCCACGCAACTCGTCTGGTCGACGCTGGGCGTGGGCCTCTTCATCGTGGTCGTGGTGCTGCTGCGCGACCACCGGGTGCTCCAGCGCTACACGTACGTGTCGGTCGTCGCGGCCCTGGTCCTCCTCGTCCTGCCGATCTTCTTCCCGGCCGTGAACGGGGCCCGCATCTGGATCAGGATCGCCGGATTCTCCATCCAGCCGGGCGAGTTCGCCAAGGTGCTGCTCGCCGTGTTCTTCGCGGGCTACCTGGCCGCGAACCGCAACGCGCTCGCCCACACCGGCCGGCGCCTGTGGCGGCTGCAACTGCCCACCGGACGCGTCCTCGGACCGGTCCTCGCGATCTGGCTGCTGAGCGTCGGCGTGCTGGTCCTCGAACGGGACCTCGGCACCTCCCTCCTCTTCTTCGGCCTGTTCGTGATCCTGCTCTACGTGGCGACCGGCCGCACGGGCTGGATCGCCGTGGGCCTGCTGCTCGCCCTGTGCGGGGCTCTCGCCGTCGGCGAACTGGAGCCGCACGTGCACAGCCGGGTCGAGGACTGGCAGAACCCGTTCGCCTCGATCGAGGCGGGCCGCGGCCCGAACCAACTCGCCCAGTCCCTCTTCGCGTTCGCCGCGGGCGGCTTCCTCGGCACCGGGCTCGGCCTCGGCCATTCGAGCCTCATCGGCTTCGCCGTCAAGTCGGACTTCATCCTCGCGACGGCGGGCGAGGAACTGGGCCTGGCCGGCCTGTCCGCGATCTTCCTGCTGTACGGGCTGCTGGTCGAGCGCGGCTACCGGGCGGGGCTCGGCCTGCGCGACCCCTTCGGGCGGCTGCTGGCGGTCGGCCTCTCCTCGATCGTGGCGCTCCAGGTCTTCGTGATCGCGGGCGGGGTCACGGGCCTGATCCCGCTGACCGGGATGGCGATGCCGTTCCTCGCGCAGGGCGGCTCGTCGGTGGTCACCAACTGGATCATCGTGGCCCTGCTGATCCGGGTCAGCGACTCGGCGCGCGCCCAGGGCGGCCGGGGCCCCGACGAGGAGGACGCCCGATGACCGGCAACGGCCGCCCCATGGCCCGGTACATCCGTCACGCAGCGCTGTTCTGCGCCCTGCTCCTGCTCGCGCTGCTGGTGAACGCCACCCGCGTCCAGATCGTCCGGGGCGGCTCGTACGACGAGAACCCGGCCAACCGGCGCTCCACGATCGCCCGGTACGGGCAGCCGCGCGGGAACATCCTCGTCGGTGACGGTCCGATCACCGGCTCCAGGGACTCCGGGCAGCGCTTCCGCTTCGAGCGGACCTACCGCGACGGCCCGCTGTACGCGCCCGTCACCGGCTTCTCCTCGCAGGTGTACGGGACGGCCTTCCTGGAGGCCGCGGCGGACGGCGTGCTGGCGGGCACCGATCCGCTGCTCTCGCCGCTGCCCCTGTGGAACGACCTGACGCGCGGCCGCAACCCGGGCGGCAACGTCGTCACGACACTCGACCCGGTCGCGCAGCGGGCGGCGTACGCGGGGCTGGGCTCCAGGCGGGGCGCGGTGGCCGCGATCGAGCCGTCCACCGGACGCGTCCTCGCCCTGGTCTCGACCCCCTCCTACGACCCGGCGGAACTCTCGGGCACGGACGCCTCGGTGGCCCGTGCCTGGGCCCGGCTCAACAGCGCCCCCGACAAGCCGATGCTCAACCGGGCGGTGCGCCAGACCTATCCGCCGGGCTCTACCTTCAAGGTGGTCACGGCGGCGGCGGCCCTCGACGCGGGTGTGGTGCGCGACGTGGACGAACCCACCAGGTCGCCCGACCCCTACCGGCTGCCGGGCAGTTCGGTCCGGCTGACGAACGAGGTCGAGGGGTGCGAGGGCGCGTCGCTGCGGTACGCATTCCAGTGGTCGTGCAACACGGTCTTCGCGAAGCTGGGCGTGGCCGTGGGGGCGGGCGCGATGCAGGGGACGGCGTCCGGGTTCGGCTTCAACGACCGGGAGTTGAGAATCCCCTTCCGGGTCTCCCCCAGCACGTTCGACACCCGTGTCGACGAGGCGCAGCTCGCGCTCTCGTCCATCGGCCAGTACAACACCCGGGCGACCCCGCTCCAGATGGCGATGGTCGCGGCCGCGGTGGCGAACAACGGCGCGGTGCGCACGCCCCACCTGGTGGAGCGGACGACGACGGGCGACGGCAGCACCGTGGCCACCACGGGGCAGCGGACCCTGCACCAGGCCATGAATCCCGCCACCGCCATGCGGCTGCGGGAGCTGATGACGGACGTGGTGGAGGAGGGAACCGGCACGAACGCCGCGATTCCCGGCGCCACGGTCGGCGGCAAGTCCGGCACCGCACAGCACGGCATCCACAACTCCGGTACGCCGTACGCCTGGTTCATCTCCTGGGCCCAGTCGGACCGTTCGCTGGAGACCGCGGTCGCGGTGGCCGTCGTCGTCGAGGACGCGGAGGCGGACCGGGGCGACATCAGCGGCGGCGGGGACGCGGCACCGATCGCGCGGGCCGTGATGGAGGCCGTGCTCGACCCGTGAGACGGGGGGTGCCGCGCCGGTGTCCGCCGACCTACCGTTCGGGCATGACTGAGCCGGCCGCACCGCACGAACTCGCCCAGGTCAACATCGCGCGCCTCAGGGCTCCGCTGGATTCACCGCTGCTGAAGGACTTCGTCGACGCCCTGGACCCGGTGAACGCCGTCGCGGACTCCTCGGACGGATTCGTCTGGCGGCTGCAGAGCGACTCGGGCAACGCGACGGACGTGGCGGTCCTCGGCGACGAGTGGCTGATCGTCAACATGTCGGTGTGGCGTGACACCGGCGCGCTCACCGCCTTCATGTACCAGGGGCGGCACCGCGAACTCCTCGCCCGCAGGCGCGAGTGGTTCGAGCACGTGCGGGAGGCCATGACGGTCCTGTGGTGGGTGCCCGCCGGGCACCGGCCCACGGTGGCCGAGGCGGAGGAGCGGCTGCTGCACCTGCGGGCGCACGGGGCGACAGCCCACGCGTTCACCCTGCGGACGCCGTTCCCGCCGGGCGCGGCCGGGCCGCTGCCACTGCCGGTGGACCCGGCCGGCGGGGCGGCGGCTCAGCCGGCGGGCTGACGCAGTTCGGCCCGGACCGCGAGCGTGGTCGCGGCGACCTGCTCCAGGTCCACGTCCTCGGGGTCCTGGGCGAGGCTCTCCTGCGCGATCTCGGTGACGGTGGCGCCCGTGTTGCCGTCGGCCCAGGCGCACGTCGGGACGGTGGTCCTCGTCCCCGACCGGACCTCGGTGGTCACCTGGCAGGTGACGGTGACGTCGGAGCCTTCCGGCGTGAAGTCCTTCGGCCCCACCGCGACCTCGCCGCCCGCCGCGTCCTTCAGCAGGCCTTCGCGGGTCGCGTCCGGGTCCCTGAACCGCCCGTGCATCCCGGAGACGACCAGGGTGCCGGCCTTCTCGTCGCCGTACAGCTCGTACCGGCCGACGACCGCCGTGACGTCCCGGGCGTCCCCCTCGTCGGCGGCGCGCTCCGCCACCTCGCCGCCCTTCGCGCCGGACGGGTCCTTCGCGAGCACGTAGGCGGCGTTGAGCATGGTCTGCGG
Organism: Streptomyces fructofermentans; assembly: GCF_014651055.1. Taxonomy (GTDB): domain Bacteria; phylum Actinomycetota; class Actinomycetes; order Streptomycetales; family Streptomycetaceae; genus Streptomyces; species Streptomyces fructofermentans. Next base: position 626,327 of record NZ_BMWD01000001.1, on the reverse strand, counting down.
CAGTTCCAGCTCGTACTCGGCCTCCGGGAAGGCCGCGGGGGCCTCCCGTCCCGCGGCCCACCAGACGACGCCCGCACCGGCCACCACGGCGGCGACGAGACCGCTCGTGATGCCGAGGGCCAGCGTGCTCACCCGCCTCCCGGACTGCGGGACGGGAGCCGGGGGTGCCTGGTACGGATACGGTCCGCCGTGGGGCCCGGCGGGAGGCGGCCCGTACGGAGAGCCGTACTGGGGCCCGTACTGAGGCTGGTACGGATGGGGCGCGGGACCGAATCCGGGGGCGGGCGGCTGGGCCGGCGGCGACGCCGGCGGGCCGTACGGATTCGAGGCACTGCCGACGACACCGGGCTGCTGTTGTGGCAGTTGTGGCTGGTGGGACGGCTGGGGCGGAAGGGGCTTCGACACCCGCGCACCGTACTCCACAGGGGTGACACCGGGAAGCCTCAGCCTGACGGCGCCTGCCGACCGGTGCCGTCGGGCAGCGCCTCGCGGCGCCGCAGCCATTCCTCGGGCACGCCGCCGACGCCCGTACGCGCGCCGACGACGCCGCCGGTGATCGCGCACGTGGTGTCGACGTCGCCGAAGCCCTCCGCGGTGGACCACAGCGCGGACGCCAGGTCGTCCGGGTGCCGGGCCGCGCACCAGACGGCGAAGGGGACGGTGTCGTCCGCCCGGGCACGCGCACCGCTGCCGAGCAGGTCGGCGGCCTTCCAGGGCTCGGTGGTGAACGGCAGCCGGGCGGCGCGCGACAGTCCCTCCCGTACGGCGCTGTCGGGTGTCGCCCTCGCCACGGCGTCCAGCCGCAGTTCCCGGCGGCCGGACAGCCCCGCCGCGACGGCCACGGCGACCGCGCCCGCGACGCCCTCCGGGTGGGCGTGGGTGACCCGGGCGGAGAGCACCGCCTGCTCCTCGACGAGCCCCAGGTCGTGCTGGAACCAGGAGCCCAGGGGGGCCACCCGCATCGCCGCGCCGTTGCCGAGGCTGCCCTGCCCGTCGAAGAGTCCGGTCGTCAACTCGGGCCAGCGGTCCGGCTCCTGCAGCAGACGGGGCAGCAGTTCGTGCATTCCGCGCCCGTAGCCGCGCGCCGGGTCGGCGTCGTGCCCGAGGGCGAAGGTCCGGGCGAGCGAGGTCTGCCGGATCGCGCCGTACTGGTCGAGCACGCGCTGCACCCCGAGGGCCATCGCCGTGTCGTCGGTCCAGTGCCACACCGGCTCCTCGGGGGTGAGCCGGGCGCGGATCTCCCCGTACGCCCGGGGCCGGTCCCTGAAGAGGGGGAACCACCGCTCGCCGAACGCGTCCCCGAGGGCCAGCGCCTCCAGACTGCGGCGGGCGCCCGCCCTGTTCGGGCCGGCGGCACGGGAGGCGGCGGCCGCCGGAGGGCCCGCCTCGGAGGGTTGTCCGGTCATGGGGACGATGATGCCCTGCGGGCGGCGGGAGCCGTGAGCGGATTCCGGCCGCCCCGACCCCTCACGCCGCCCCGGCCCCTCACGCCGCGCCGCCCTCGGCGACGGCCTGCTCCACCTCCGCGACCCGGGCCCGCTCCTCGGCCGCGAAGCGTTCGGCGTCCAGCTTCTCGGCCACCTCCTCGTCCTGGGCCATGAGGAGGTCGAGGCTGGAGTCGCCCATCTCCAGGACCCCCATGTCGACGTAGGCCTGCTGGAGGCGCTTGCCCCACAGGCCGATGTCCTTGACGCAGGGCACGATCCGGGAGAAGAGCAACTTCCTGAAGAGGGCCAGGAATTCGGACTGCTCGCTGTACTCCTCGGCCTCCGCCCTCGGGATGCCGAAGTTCTCCAGGACCTCGACGCCGCGCAGCCGGTCGCGCATCAGGTAGCAGCCCTCGATGACGAACTCCTCGCGCTCGCGGAGTTCGGCGTCCGTGAGCTGCTTGTAGTAGTCGCGCAGGGCCATGCGGCCGAAGGCCACGTGCCGGGCCTCGTCCTGCATCACGTACGCCAGGATCTGCTTGGGCAGCGGCTTGTCGGTGGTGTCCCTGATCATGCCGAAGGCGGCCAGCGCCAGGCCCTCGATGAGGACCTGCATACCGAGGTACGGCATGTCCCAGCGGGAGTCGCGCAGGGTGTCCCCGAGCAGCGACCGGAGGTTGTCGTCGACCGGGTAGACCATCCCGATCTTGTCGTGCAGGAAGCGCGTGTAGATCTCGGCGTGCCGTGCCTCGTCCATGGTCTGGGTGGCCGAGTAGAACTTGGCGTCCAGGTCGGGCACGGACTCCACGATGCGGGCCGCGCAGACCATCGCGCCCTGCTCGCCGTGCAGGAACTGGCTGAACTGCCAGGAGGTGTAGTGCTTGCGCAGTTCGCCCTTGTCGCGGTCGGTCATCGCCGCCCAGTGGCGGGTGCCGTACAGCGACAAGGACTCGTCCGGGGTGCCCAGCGGATCGTACGGGTCCACCTCCAGGTCCCAGTCGATGCGCCTCTGTCCGTCCCACTGCTTGTCCTTGCCCTTCTGGTACAGGGCCAGCAGTCGGTCGCGCCCTTCGTCGTACTCCCAGCTGAATCGCGCCGCGCCGTTCGCGGGCACCTGCCACAGGGGGTCTCCGGGGTCCATCGCGTACAGGTCGTAGGTCGGCATGTCCCGCAGGCTCCTACTCGGTAGACGACTCGTCAACAAGTTGCGCGCGAGGGATTGACGGGCTTGCTGACAGGCAGTCTCATAAAACGTGACCAGCGGTAACCCCGATGACTTCGGCACGACGAGGTGGACACAGTCATGACGACCGTGACGGAGGCCGAGGTGCTGCGCGACGCACTCGGTCTGCTCAAGGACCGGGAGCAGGTGGCCGAGCGGCTGCTCGACTCCTCCGCGAAGCACTCGTTCGACCCGGACAAGGAGCTGGACTGGGACGCCCCCTTCGAGGACGGCAAGTGGTTCTGGCCGCCGGAGCTGGTGTCGCTCTACGGCACACCGCTGTGGAAGCGGATGGGCGAGGAGCAGCGCATCCTGCTGTCGCGGCACGAGGCGGCGGCCCTCGCCTCGCTGGGCATCTGGTTCGAGATCATCCTGATGCAGCTCCTGGTGCGGCACATCTACGACAAGGCGGCGACGAGCGCGCACGTGCGCTACGCGCTGACCGAGATCGAGGACGAGTGCCGGCACTCGAAGATGTTCGCGCGGCTGATCACACGCGGCGGGACGCCCCACTACCCGGTGAGCCGGGCGCACCACAACCTCGCGCGCCTCTTCAAGACCGTGTCCACCACGCCGGGTTCGTTCACGGCGACCCTGCTGGGCGAGGAGGTCCTCGACTGGATGCAGCGGCTGACGTTCCCCGACGAGCGGGTCCAGCCGCTCGTCCGGGGAGTGACCCGGATCCACGTCGTGGAGGAGGCGCGGCACGTGCGCTACGCGCGGGAGGAGCTCCGGCGCCAGATGGCGACCGCGCCGCGGTGGTCGCAGGAGTTCACCCGTGTCACGTCCGGTGAGTTCGCGCGCGTCTTCTCGGTCGCGTTCGTCAACCCGGAGGTGTACGCGAACGTCGGCCTCGACAAGCGCGAGGCCCTCGCGCAGGTGAGGGCGAGCGGGCACCGGCGGGAGGTCATGCAGACCGGGTCCAGGCGGCTGACGGACTTCCTGGACGACATCGGCGTGCTGCGGGGCGTCGGCCGACGGCTGTGGAAGGCCTCGGGGCTGCTGGCCTGAGCGGCGCCTGCGCCCGGGCCGGGCGCCTTCCCGGGCACAGGCACAGGCGTGTGCCCGGGCGCGGGCGCAGGCACTGCCCGGTCGCCGCCGTTCCGGCCGGCCCGGCGCGCGAGGGACGCGGGCGGCGGACGGGAGCGCCCGCGCGACGCACCGGGGCGGGGAGCGGGCCCGGGCGGTTAGGCTGCAAAGCATGACCTCGCAGGCTCCCACACGCGCGTACCGGCGGCTCAGCGTCGAGGAGAGGCGGAGCCAACTGCTGGACGCGGCCCTGTCGCTCTTCGCGGTACGGGCGCCCGAGGAGGTCTCCCTGGACGACGTGGCGGAGACGGCCGGCGTCTCGCGGCCCCTCGTCTACCGGTACTTCCCGGGCGGCAAGCAGCAGTTGTACGAGGCCGCCCTGCGCTCGGCGGCCGACGAGCTGGAGCACTGCTTCGCCGAACCGCCCGAAGGGCCCCTGACCCTGCGGCTGTCCAACGCCCTGGACCGCTACCTCGCCTTCGTGGACCAGCACGACGCCGGGTTCAGCGCGCTGCTCCAGGGCGGCAGCGTCATCGAGACCTCCCGCACCACCGCCATCGTGGACGGTGTGCGCAGGGCCGCCGCCGAGCACATCCTCACGCATCTGGAGGTGGCGGAGCCGGGGCCCCGGCTCCGGATGACCGTCAGGATGTGGATCACGGCCGTCGAGGCCGCCTCGCTGATCTGGCTCGACGAGGAGAAGGAACCGCCGCTGGACGAGCTGCGGGACTGGCTCGTCGAACAGTTCGTGGCCTGCCTGGTGGCGACCGCGGGCCGGGACGCGCAGAGCGCGTCGGTCGTCACGGCGGCGCTGGCGATGGAGTCCGCGGACGGCCCCATGGGCGCGCTGGCGCGCAGGGTGCTGCCGGTCGTGAGCGGCGCGGCCCACCTGCTGTGACGGCCCGGCCCGTGCCGCCGGACCGGCCCCCGTTTGTGACACTGGGCCGGTGAAGAGCGAAGACACCACCTTCGAGGGCGGTCCCCTGGACGGCCGGGTGCTGCCCGTGCTGCTCGGCCCGACCGGGCACCCGCCCAAGGTCTACCGCGTCCCGGTGCCCGACCACGCGGGCGGTCCGCCGACCGTGCTCGTGTACCGCCGTGTGCAGGCGGCCACGAGCAGACGGCTCGGACTGCACCTGGGATGGAAGTACGTCTACGACCCCGAGGGCGACAGCCGCGGGCGCCGCCGGCCGTGGTCCCGGCGGCGCTCCGGGCCAGGCGCCACGCCGCCGCGCGGGCCGGACGACACCCACGGGTGACCTCGTGGGGCCGAACCGCCCACGGTCGCCGGGCGGACCGCTCGCGCGCGTCCGATGCTCGCGGTAAGGAGCGGACCCGCCGCCCCGCCCGGAGGTGATGACGTGTCAGGAAGGCTACTGCGACTGGTCTGCACGGCGGCGATCGCGGCCGGAGCGGTCCTGGTTCCGGCACCGGCCACCACGGCCGCGCCCGAGCCCGTCGGCGACACCGCACGGGAGACGGACGGCGCCGCCGCGCCCGCCGGCGAACGCTCCGTCGCCGAACTGCTCGGCGAACTCCAGCGGTTGTACCGGGAGGCGGAGAAGGCCACCGAGGCGTCCAACGCCACGGAGGAGGAGTTGAAGCGGCAGCGCGCCGAGGTCGCGCGGCTCAACGGGCGGCTGGCCACGGCCCGGCTCTCGCTCCAGGACAGCCGCGGCGCCGCGGGGCGCCTCGCCCGGCAGCAGTACCAGGGCACGAGCGAGATCTCCTCGTACGTACGCCTGCTGCTCGCCCGCGACCCGCAGCACGCCCTCGACCAGGGGCATGTGATCCGGCAGGTCGCGACGGAGCGGGCGGGCACCGTCCGGCGCCTGGCCGGGAGCGAGCGGCGGACCGACGGGCTGGCACGCGCCGCCCGCAAGGCCCTCGACGACCAGCTCACGCTGTCCGAGCGGCGCGCGAAGGACCGCGACCGCGTACGGGAGCGGCTCGGGGACGTGCAGGAACTGCTGGCCTCGCTCAGTGCGGAGCAGATCTCCCGGGTCGCGGAGCTGGAGCGGGCCGGGGTCGCCGAGGCGCAGGAGAAGCTCGTCGCGTCGGGGGCGCTCAGCAGTGCCAGGCCGCCCACACGGGCGGGCGGGGAGGCGGTGCGCGACGCGGTCGAGCAGATCGGCAAGCCGTACGAGTGGGGCGCGGAGGGCCCGGAGGCCTACGACTGCTCGGGGCTGACCTCGCGGGCCTGGGACCGCGCGGGGCGGCCCATCCCCCGGACCAGCCAGGAGCAGTGGGCGCGGCTGCCCCGCGTGGGACTGGACGAGTTGCGCCCGGGCGACCTGGTCGTCTACTTCCCCGAGGCGACGCACGTGGCCCTCTACCTGGGCGACGGGATGGTGGTGCAGGCGCCCCGCCCCGGCGCGAAGGTCAAGGTCTCCCCGATCGCGGCGAATCCGGTCCTGGGCGCCGTCCGCCCGGACCCGGACGGTGAGCCCCTGCTCCGGTACACGGCACCGGAGCTCCCCCCGGGCGCAACGGACGGTTCGGACGAGGGGTACGGCCTGCCCGCGCCGCGGTAGCGGCGGGCGTGCCTCAGGGGGAGCCGGTGAAGGCGCGGCGGTAGGAGCTGGGCGGCACTCCCCGGCGCCGTACGAACTGTTCGCGCAGTACGGCGGCGCTGCCGTACCCCACCCGGCGGGCGATCTCCTCGACCGGGAGGTCCGTGGTCTCCAGGAGTTCCTCCGCCCTGCCCAGCCGCAGGTTCCGCAGCCACGCGTGCGGGGTGGTCCCGGTCGCGGCGGTGAAGCGGCGGGCGAAGGAGCGCCTGCTCATCAGGGCCCGGTCGGCCAGTTCCGTGACCGGCAGCGGCTCGTGCAGATGCCCGCGGGCCCACTGGAGGACCTCGGCCAGCCGTTCGTCCCGGCTGTCCTCGGGCACGGGCGTGGCCAGGTACTGGGCCTGCCCGCCGTCCCGGTGCGAGGGCAGCACCACGTCCCGGGCGACCGCGTTGGCCAGCGCGGCGCCGTGCTCCCGCCGAAGCAGGTGGAGGCACATGTCGAAGCCCGCGGCGGCGCCCGCGCCCGTGACGACACCGCCCTCGTCGACGTAGAGCGCGTCGGGCTCCACGGCGACCTCGGGGTGGCGTTCGGCGAGGAGGCCGGCGAACCGCCAGTGCGTGGTCGCCCGCCGGCCGTCGAGCAGTCCGGCCCGCGCGAGCGTGAACGCCCCGACGCAGTGGGCCGCGACCACCGAGCCGCGCGCGTGCGCCGCTCGCAGCGCGTCGAGCACGGCGGGGGCCGAGGGCTCACGGAATCCGGCCCCGGGCAGGGCGATCAGCAGATCGGCGTCCGCGAGCCGGTCCAGGCCGTGCGCGACGGAGAGCGGCACACCGCAGTCCGTGGGCACCGCTCCGGGCCGGTCCGCGCACAGGGCGAGGTCGAAGCCGGGCAGCCCCGCCCCGTGCGGGCCGAACACCTCGGCGACGATCCCGACGGCGAGCATGCCGACACCGGGAGGGACGTACGCGGCGACGGTTCCGAAGGCGGGCACGGGCGCAGTCTCGCACGGTTGGCACGAATCCTGCGATGACAGGCATCCGTGCCACTCGTGGGGCGCCGCCGTTCCCGGAAGGATCCTGGTCATGACAGACGCACCGCTCGGCCGCAGCGCCGTGCACAAGGTTCTGACCACCGGTTACGTGGGATCCACCGGCCCGGGGGTCGCCGCCACCGTCTCGTACGTGTCCGACGCGGGACGGCACGTGGTCTTCGACCCGGGCATGGTGGCGAGCCACGACGACATCCTGGCCCCGCTCGCCGAACTGGGGCTCGGCCCCGACGACATCACCGACGTGGTGCTGAGCCACCACCACCCGGACAACACCATGAACGTCGGCCTGTTCGGCCGTGCCCGGGTGCACGACCACAAGGTGGAGTACCGGGGCGACCAGTGGACCAACCGGGACGCGGAGGGCTACGAACTCACGCCGTCCCTGCGGCTGATCCGCACCCCCGGCCACAGCCCGGAGGACATCACGCTGCTCGCGGGCACGCCGTCGGGCGTGGTGGCGTTCGCCGGCGACCTGTGGTGGCACGCGGACGGCCCGGCGGACGACCCGGTGGCCCCGGACCGCGAGGTGCTGAGGGCCTCACGGCTGCGGGTGCTGGCCGCGGCGGACCTGGTCGTGCCCGGCCACGGCGCTCCCTTCGAACCCACCGCCACGACGCCCCGCTAGCCCCGGGCTGCGGGCCCGGCCGCCGGCGCGGCGTCACCGGGCGCCGGATCAGCCTGCGCGCACGGGTCCGCCGGGTCCGCCGGGGTCCGTGAGGGGCTGTCGGGGCTGGTTCGCGGGCGCCGGGTGGGGCGGGCCGCCCCGCACGGGCCGACTCGACCGCGGGTCAGTGGGGCAGCGCCGAAGATGCTCGGTCAGCGAGGCTTCGGCGGAACCGGGCCCGTGAGGGGTTCAAGTCCACGGAAGGTGCGGACGGGGCCCCCTCCTCCCCCAGTGGACCCGCCGGCACACGCGGGTTTCGCTCCAGGGTCCGCATCGCGCGCCGGCCTGCCGGGGCCCTGGCCCGCTGGGAGCCGGACCCGGCAGGCCGGACGACGACGGGTACCGGGAGCCCGGCCTCGGGTCGGAGCGAGGTCAGGCGCCCGTGACCGACTCCAGGTAGGCGCCCGTCTTCTCCGGGTCGTAGAAGAAGTTCTCGAAGTCCGACGGGTCGTTGAAGCCGTTGGCGAACCGGTTCGCGACCGGGGGGAGCTGGCCGGCGGCGCCGATCAGGTTGAGCACGTGCTCCGGCGGCGCGCCGAGCATGGCGTTCGTCCACTTGGTCACGTGCTGGGCCGTGTCCCAGTACCGCTCGAACGTCGCGGTCATCCAGGCCTCGTCGAACTCCTTCTCGCCCTGCGCGAGGATCGAGTCGAGGTACGAAGCCGCGCACTTGGCGGCCGAGTTGGAGCCCTGTCCGGTGATCGGGTCGTTCGCCACGACCACGTCGGCCACTCCGAGGACCAGGCCGCCGCCCGGCAGCCGGCCGATGGGGTTGCGGACCGTGGGCGCGTAGCGCCCGGCCAACGTGCCGCCCGCGTCGGTGAGTTCGACCTTGGTGGCGCGCGCGTACTCCCAGGGCGTGAACCGCTCCATGAGTTCGAGGGTCAGCGAGAGGTGCTCCGCCGGGTCCTTGACGCCCTGGAAGACGTCCAGCGGGCCGCCGGGCACGCCCTCCCAGAACAGGATGTCCGCACGGCCCGAGGTCGTGAAGGTCGGCATGACGAACAGCTCGCCGACACCGGGGACGAGATTGCAGCGCACGGCGTCGTAGTCCGGGTGCTCCGGGCGCGGGCCGAGTCCGTGGACGTAGGCGACGGCGAGGGCGCGCTGCGGCTCCGTGTACGGGGAGCGGGAGGCGTCGCGGCCGAACATGGAGACCAGTTCGCCCTTGCCCGCCGAGACCAGGACGAGGTCGTACGTACGGGCGAAGTAGTCGAGGTCGGAGACCGCGGCGCCGTGGATGACGAGCTGGCCGCCGCGCTGCGCGAACGTCTCCATCCAGCCGGCCATCTTCACCCGCTGGTCCACGGACTGGGCGTAGCCGTCGAGCCTGCCGACCCAGTCGATCGCGCGCTGCGAGGGGCCCGGGTCGAACGAGCCGGGAACGGCCACCGAGACGCCGAGACCCTCGATCCTCGGGGCCTGCGACTCCCAGAAGTTGAGCTGGAGGTCGCGCTCGTGCTGCAGCGCGGTGTCGAACATGCACTGGGTGGACATGACGCGGCCGGTACGGATCTCGTCCGCCGTCCGGTTGGACATCAGGGTGACCTCGTACCCGTGCGACTGGAGTCCGAGGGCGAGTTGGAGTCCGGACTGGCCGGCTCCGACGACGAGTATCTTCCGCATACGGCTGGTGTCTCCTACTCGGTGCTGCTCGGGCGGAACGGCCGCCCGGGCTACTCGGGACTGACGTCGAGCGCGTGGCCGACGAGCGCCAGCAGGGTCTCGATCACCGAGAACCTGTGCCGCGCATCCATGATCATGACAGGTATGTGCGGGGGCACCGTGAGGGCCTCGCGCACATCCGCCGGCTCGAACCGGTCGCTGCCGTCGAAGTGGTTGACGGCGACGACGTACGGCAGCCCGCAGCTCTCGAAGTAGTCGAGGGCGGGGAAGCAGTCCTTCAGACGCCTGGTGTCGGCCAGCACCACGGCGCCTATCGCCCCGCGCACCAGGTCGTCCCACATGAACCAGAACCGCTGCTGGCCCGGGGTGCCGAACAGGTAGAGCACCAGGTCGTCGTCGAGCGTGATGCGCCCGAAGTCCATGGCCACGGTCGTGGTCAGCTTCTCCGGGGTCGAGCTGAGGTCGTCGGTGTCCTCGCTCGCACGGGTCATCAACGCCTCGGTCTGCAGCGGAGTGATCTCCGAAACGGCCGTCACGAGGGTGGTCTTGCCCACTCCGAAGCCGCCCGCCACCACGATCTTCGTGGCGATGGGGGCGCGCGTACGGTCCTTCTGCCAGGCCTTCAACTCCTCTTCGGGTATCGCCGCTTCGGGCGATGCCGGGGAGTCGGAGGATCGAGAGCCATCGGCGACGCGGGAGGCGTCAGAGACGACGGAGTCCACTCAGCACCCTTTCCAGCAGGGCGCGGTCCGGCTGTCCCGGTCCGTGCCCTGTTCCGTACACGCGGATCTTTCCCTGGTCCGCCAGGTCGCTGAGGAGGACCCGGACCACGCCGAGCGGCATCTTCAGCAGGGCGGCGACCTCGGCCACCGTCCGCATCCGGCGGCAGAGTTCGACGATGGCCCGCAGCTCGGGCATCCCCCGGGGCGAGAGGGAACCGTTCTCCAGTTCCGGACGCTCCTGCGGGGCCTCCAGCGCGGCCACGAACGTCTCGACGAGCAGGACGTGCCCGAAGCGCGTGCGGCCGCCGGTGAGCGAGTAGGGGCGGACCCGGGCGGGTTTGCGGTCGCCGCCGCGGACCGGGAGCCTCGGGGTGCCGCTCACGTCGCTCACTTGGCCGCCTCCATCGTCGGGGCTTCCAGTGACTGGCGCAGCTCACTGCGGAGTTCGGGCGTCAGGACGTGTCCGGCACGGCCCACGAAGAGCGCCATGTGGTACGCGACGACACTCATGTCGCAGTCGGGGGCGCCGTGCACGCCGAGCAGCGAGCCGTCGCTGATCGACATGACGAACAGTCCGCCGTCCTCCATCGCGACCATCGTCTGCTTGACGCCGCCGCCGTCCATCAGCTTGGCGGCGCCGATGGACAGGCTGCCGATGCCGGAGACGATCGTCGCCAGGTCCGCGGCGGAGCCCTTGGGCCCGGTGCGTTTCTCCGTACCGCCGCGTTCCTGCGCGTTTCTCCCGGGGTCGGAGGAGAGCAGCAGCAGACCGTCGGAGGAGACGACCGCGACCGACAGCAGTCCCGGCACCTCCTCGACGAGGTTCGTCAGCAGCCAGTGCAGGTTGCGGGCCTCACTGCTCAGTCCGAAGGTACTGGGCGCGGTCAACTGCTTGCCTCCTCGACAGGGTCCCCCTTGGTTTCTACGGCATGTCCGGCGCCCGTCTGGAGCTCCGACGTCTGTTCGGCGATCTCCGCTTCGACATCGCGGCGGCCGTCGTTCGCGCCCCGGTGGAATCCGCCGAGCCGGCGCCGCAGCGCCTCGGCGTCGACGGAGCCCTGGCGCGGTCTGGCGGCCGTCGTGGGCGCGCTGACCCTCGGGGTCCGCTTGGGCAGTCCCTTGTCGGTGACCCGGTCCTCGGGTTCCTGCGGCGCCTGTGCCGCGTCGGGGGTCCGCTCATGGGCGTCGGGGCCGATGGCGTACGGGTCGGCGTGCGGCGCGGCCGGCGGGGTTCCGGCCCCTGGCGCGGGGGCTCCGCCGGGGTCGGGGGTGTGCTCGTCCGGGAGCACCGGGGCCATGAGCACCATGGTCGTCTCGGGCCCCGAGGGCGCCTCGGGGGCCGCGGGCTCCGGCGACTCCTCGGCCGGCGTCGCGGCCCGCTCCCCGGGGCCCGCCTGTCCGGTCCGGCCGCCGTCCGCCGCGGAGTCACGGGGCACGGAGTCGTCGGTCCCGGAGTCGTGGGTCGCGGAGTCGTGGGTCGCGGAACTGTCGGTCCCGGAGGCACGGGCCGGCGAGTCGTCCCGTACGGGCTCCGCGGGGGCGGTGTCCGCCTCGGGCTCGGTGTCCCCGCCCGCGTCGCGCAGGGAGTCCTCCGCCGCCGCGATCAGCGGGTCACGGCCCGGACGGCCGTACAGCACGTTGGAGTTGACCTCGGCGTCCGCTCCGGGGAGGGACATCGCGGCGGCGCCACCTGCCGTGCGGCCCGTGCTCTGCGAGGGCACCGCGACGGCGGGCGCGGCGGCGAGCAGCGTCCTGGGCAGCACGACGACCGCCGTGATGCCCCCCTGCTTCTGCTCGCGCAACTGCACCCGCACACCGTGCCGGTGGGCGAGCCTGGCCACGACGTACAGGCCGAGGCCGAGGCCCTCGCCGCTCTCCTGGTCGTACGCGTCCTCGGGGTCGAACTCCGCGAGGCGGGCGTTGAGCTGCGCGAGCCGCTCCCCCGTCATGCCGATGCCCTCGTCCTGGACGGAGAGCATGACCTCGCCGCTCTCCAGCAGCCAGCCGGAGACCTCGACGGGGATGTCGGGGGGCGAGAACGACGAGGCGTTCTCCAGGAGTTCGGCCACCAGGTGACTGATGTCGTCCGCGGCGAACCCGGCGATGTGCGCGTGCGGCGGCAGCGCGGCGATCCGCACCCGCTCGTAGCGCTCGATCTCGCTGACCGAGGCGCGGACGACGTCGACGAGCGGTACGGGGTCGCGGTGCTGGTGGCCGTGCTCCGCGCCGGCGAGGACCAGCAGGTTCTCGCTGTGGCGGCGCATGACGGTGGCGAAGTGGTCGAGCCGGAACAGGGTGGCGAGCCGGTCGGGGTCCTGCTCGCGCTCCTCGAGTCCCTCGATGACACCGAGCTGCCGTTCGACCAGGCCGAGAGTGCGCAGGGCGAGGTTGACGAACGTGCCGTGGATGCTGTGCCTGACCTGCTCCAGGTGCGCGGTGGTCTCGGTGAGTCCGGTGCGCAGCGCGTCGCGCTCGTCGGCCATCTTCTGGCGCTGGCCGATCAGGTGCTTGCGGTCGCCCTCAAGGGACGACAGCCGGTCCTGGAGCGCCCGGGCGTGCGCGTGGAGCGCGTTGACGGAGCGTACGACCTGGGCGAACTCGTCGTTGCGGCCGGTGAACTTGACCGGTTCCGCGGTCTCCGGGTCGGCCGCGAGGCGGGCGGAGCCCAGCCGCAGGACGGCCAGCGGGCGGGTGAGCGTCCGGGCCATGGCGGTCGCGACGCCCACGGCCAGCAGCATCAGGGCGCCGAGGATCGCGATCTGCAGCTCCAGCGCGGTGACGTCGTCGTCGCGCATCCCGGCGAGGTCCTTGACCCGGCCCGAGTTGAGCGAGGCCTCGACACCGCGCATCAGCTCGATGCGGGCGGACAGCGCCGCGTCCAGCTTCTTGGTGCTGGTGTCCCGCTCCGACTCGGAGAGCGTGGGCCCGTCGGCGAGGGCCGCGAGGTACTTCTCGGCGGTGGTGACGTCGGGCCCGGTCACCGTGGAGTCGAACGAGGCGCGGCCCGCCGCCGGCGAGGCGTCGCGGAAGTCGGCGACGGCCGCCTGCTCGCGCACGTTGGCCTGCTGCGCGGCGGCGCTGAGCGCGTCGCGCTGCTTGGTCGCGGCGGGCGTCGACACGGTGCTGGTGACGGGCAGGCCCGTGATCGGGTCCGTGGTCGTCTGTGTCGTGGTGGGGACGTTCAGGGCCGCGAGGAGCAGTCCGCGGGTCGCTGCGGCCTGCTGGACCGCGCTGTCGAGTTCGGCGAGGGCGTGCGTGCCGCCGCCCGCGCGGGGCGGCAGCCGCTCGGCCAGCTCCTCGGCGAGGGCGTGCAGTTCGGTGAGTACGGCGGAGTAGGCCCGGTGCGCCTCAAGGGCCGTGCTCTTGCCGGTGAGCGCCGCCCTGCGCACGGTGGCGATGCCGTCGAGCGTGCTGCGGAACGCCTCCGGGGCGTCGGCCTCCACTGCGTCCGCGCGCAGTTCGTCGACCTGCCGGTCGACCCGTGCGCTGCGCCGCTCGGAGGGGCCCTTGCCCTCGGGGCGCCCGGCGGCCAGGTAGGAGGTGACCTCGTCGCGCTCGTCCGCCAGCGAATGGGCCAGCGCCAGGGCGTCCTGGGTCCGTTCGGCGAGAGTCACCAGGTTCTGGGAATCGTTCAGCCGTCCCGAGTCGGCCAGTACGGACGGCGCGCCCGCGGCGGCGATGGCCGCTGCCACGACGGCGACGGCGATGATCAGCCGACTGCGTACGTGGGCGGGGCGACCGCGTCCCGCGGGGTCCGAAGGTCCTTGTGCCGCCGAAGGGTTCGGAGTGGGCCCGGAGGCTCCGTCCGAGACCGACTGCCTGCCTTTGCGCCGAGGCCGCATCTTCTGCACCGGTGCTCGCATTCTTGACTCGTACTCCCCATGGGCCCGGGTGACGATCCGTCAGCTCACGCGTCGTCCCGGTACGGCTCCCGACCCTCCCAGTGCCGGTGGGCAGGGGCCGTTCAACGCCTGACCCGCCACACGAAGGAGTGAACATCGCCGGGGAGCCGACCGGCAAGTTCCGGGGGCGCTCGCGGGACGGCGCCGCGGTGGGCCGGTTGGACGTCCACGACGACCGGTGGCAAGATGCGCCGCCACGCGGCGCCCGACTCGGTGATTACCTCCCAAAACAGGCGTCTGACCTGCTGGTCCGGGGCGGAGCGGCACCGGTCGCGGGCCTTTGGCGGACCTTGTGAAGGGGTCGTGCAGACTGGCCGGATGCGCTCGGAACTGATCTCGGTGGCCGGTGACCCCGCCCGCCCCGACGAGGACTACGCGGCGGTCGGGCTTCCGGCCTCGGGGCAGGGCGGTTCACTCGTCGTCCTGGACGGCGTCACGCCTCCTCCGGAGCCGGCCGGCTGTCTCCATTCCGTCCCGTGGTTCACCGCCCGGCTCGGAGGCGCACTGAGCGAACTGTCCGTTTCACGACGAGATTTGACGCTCCAGGAGGTGCTGGGGCGTGCCATCTCCCGCACCGCGGACGCCCATCGGGCCACCTGTGACCTTTCTCACCCGCGGACCCCTCAGGCAACCGTGGTGCTGGCCCGCTGGTCGCCCGATTCCGTCGAGTACCTGGTGCTCTCGGACTCGGTGCTGCTCACGGAGTCCCCCTCGGGGGCGGTGGTCCCGGTGCTGGACGACCGCCTGTCGCTCGTCCCCCGCGCCGCGCTGACCTCGCACGCGGTCACCGACGCGACCCTGCGCAACAAGGAGGGCGGCTTCTTCACGGCGGCGGCGGACCCGTCGGTCGCGGCACGCGCCGTCACGGGCACCCTGCCCCGGGCGGCGGTCCGTTCGCTGACCGCCCTCACGGACGGCGCGACCCGCTGGGTCGAGAAGTTCCGCCGCGGCGACTGGGCCGATCTGCACGCTCTCGTACGCGAGGAGGGCGGCCAGGCGCTGATCGACCGCGTGCGGGCCCTGGAGACCGCCGACACGGACCGCGAGTTCCTCGGCCGCTCGAAACGACACGACGACGCCACGGTGGTCCACATCGAACTCTGACCCCCGGAGCACAACCACCGGGCACCCCCCTCTCAGGGGCGCGAGGAACTGCGCGACCAGCCACGATCAACCGGCACCCGACAACCCATCCCCGGGGCACCCCCCTCTAAGGGGCGCGAGGAACTGCGCGACAAGCCCCCACCAACCCGCACCCGACGAGCAACCTCCCGAGGCACCCCCTCTCAGGGGCGCGAGGAACTGCGCGACAAGCCCCCACCAACCCGCACCCGACAACCCGCCCCACCGGGCAACCCCCCACCGGCCGAACCCCGGAGGCGCCGCCTCACCCCTCCACCCCCCGGTTCAACCGGTACAGCAACCGGGCCAACGTGGCCACGTCATCGTGCTCCCAGCTCCCCAACTCCCGCACGTACCGCGCCCGCCGCGCATCCCGCACCCTGCCGAACCGCTCCCGCCCCTCCTCGGTGAGGTGGACCAGCCAGGCCCGCCCGTCCGCGGGATCGGGCTCGCGGGCGACGAGCCCCAGCTCCTCCAGCGCACGCAGCTGCCGGGACATCGTCGCCTTGCCGACACCGATGTAGGCGGCCAGCTCCGTCGCACGCTGCCGGCCCCGCTCCTCCAGGCGCACGAGGAGGCCGTACGCGGAGGACTCCAGGTCCGGGTGCACCTCGCGGACCATCTCGCCGGAGGAGGCGCGGGCGCGCCGCAGGAGGACGGTCAGCTCTCGCTCCAGTGCGAGGAACTCCTCGCTCACTCCGCCCCCGCCGGGCTCGCCGGCGTTCCCGCCCCCGTCGCCCCCGTCGCCCTCGTCGCCCTCGTCGGCGTTTCCGCCCTCGCGCACATCAGCACCCATGACCCGGATTCCCGATCCCGAAAGTTTCCGCCACGATCCGCCATCGCCGCAGCTCGGCCAGTATTTCGCAGGTCGGGGCCGACGGCAGCCTCCACCCCCTCCGCCCGCCCGTCGGGGCGCGCCCCGGCACGGCCGACCGAGCGAAGCGCACGGCCGGGAGCCCGTACGCGAAAGGCCCGGGCCCCTCGTGGGAGGGACCCGGGCCTTCCTCGTCCGGAGGCGTCCGTCACGCCGCCACCGGAACCTCCGGGACGGCCGCGCCGGTCGCCGGGGACAGGGCGATCTCCAGCACCTGGCGGACGTCGGTGACCGCGTGGACGTCGAGCTTGTCCAGCACCTCGGCCGGGACGTCGTCCAGGTCGGCCTCGTTGCGCTTGGGGATCACGACGGTCGTGACACCCGCCCGGTGCGCGGCGAGCAGCTTCTGCTTGACGCCGCCGATCGGCAGCACCCGTCCCGTCAGGGACACCTCACCGGTCATCGCCACGTCCGTGCGGACCAGCCGGCCCGACAGCAGCGAGGCCAGGGCCGTCGTCATCGTGACGCCGGCGCTCGGGCCGTCCTTCGGAACCGCTCCGGCCGGGAAGTGGATGTGCACGCCCCGGTCCTTCAGGTCGCCGACGGGCAGTTCCAGCTCCGCGCCGTGGCTGCGCAGGAAGGAGAGCGCGATCTGCGCCGACTCCTTCATCACGTCGCCGAGCTGACCCGTCAGGGTCAGACCGGCCGCACCCGTCTCGGGGTCGGCCAGCGACGCCTCGACGAACAGCACGTCTCCGCCCGCGCCCGTGACCGCGAGGCCCGTCGCCACACCGGGCACCGCCGTACGGCGCTCGGCGGGGTCCTGGGCGGCCTCCGGCACGTGGTGCGGCCGCCCGATCAGTGCGCGCAGGTCGTCCGAGCCGACCGTGAACGGGAGTTCCCGCTCGCCGAGTTCGTGCTGCGCGGCGACCTTGCGGAGCAGCCGTGCCACGGACCGCTCCAGGTTGCGGACGCCCGCCTCGCGGGTGTACTCCCCGGCCAGCTTGCGCAGTGCGCCCTCGTCGAAGGCGACCTCGCTCTTCTCCAGGCCCGCCCGCTCCAGTTGCCGCGGCAGCAGGTGGTCCCGGGCGATGACGACCTTCTCGTCCTCGGTGTAGCCGTCGAGCCGCACGAGTTCCATCCGGTCGAGCAGCGCCTCGGGGATGGCCTCCAGGACGTTGGCCGTGGCGAGGAACACCACGTCGCTGAGGTCGAGTTCGACCTCCAGGTAGTGGTCGCGGAAGGTGTGGTTCTGGGCCGGGTCGAGCACCTCCAGGAGAGCCGCGGCCGGGTCGCCCCGGAAGTCGGATCCCACCTTGTCGATCTCGTCCAGCAGGACCACCGGGTTCATCGACCCGGCCTCCTTGATGGCCCGCACGACCCGGCCGGGCAGCGCGCCCACGTACGTGCGCCGGTGGCCGCGGATCTCCGCCTCGTCCCGTACACCGCCGAGGGCGACCCGGACGAACTTGCGGCCCATGGCGTGGGCGACCGACTCGCCGAGCGAGGTCTTGCCGACACCGGGCGGGCCGACGAGTGCGAGCACCGCGCCGCCGCGACGGCCGCCCACGACCCCGAGCCCCCGGTCGTTGCGCCGCTTGCGCACCGCCAGGTACTCGGTGATCCGCTCCTTCACGTCCTCCAGGCCGGCGTGCTCGGCGTCCAGGACCGCCTTCGCGCCCTGGATGTCGTACGCGTCCTCGGTGCGCTCGTTCCACGGAAGTTCGAGCACGGTGTCGAGCCAGGTGCGGATCCAGGAGCCCTCGGGCGACTGGTCGCTGGAGCGCTCCAGCTTCTCGACCTCCTTGAGCGCGGCCTCTCGGACGTTCTCGGGAAGGTCGGCGGCCTCGACGCGCACGCGGTAGTCGTCGGACTCCTCGCCCTCGGCCTCGCCGTTCAGCTCGCGCAGTTCCTTGCGGACGGCTTCGAGCTGGCGCCTCAGCAGGAACTCCCGCTGCTGCTTGTCCACGCCCTCCTGCACGTCCTTGGCGATGGACTCGGCGACGTCCTGCTCCGCCAGGTGCTCGCGCAGCTGCTCGGTGGCGAGCTTCAGCCGGGCCACCGGGTCGGTGGTCTCCAGCAGCTCGACCTTCTGGGCGGTCGTCAGGAACGGCGAGTATCCGGAGTTGTCGGCGAGCGCGGACACGTCGTCGATGGCCTGGACGCGGTCCACGACCTGCCAGGCGGCGCGCTTCTTCAGCCAGTTCGTGGCCAGCGCCTTGTACTCCTTGACCAGTTCGGTCACGGCACCGGGCAGCGGGTCGGGCACGGTCTCCTCGACCGAGACGCCCTCCACCCAGAGCGCGGCTCCCGGCCCGGTCGTGCCGGCGCCCACGCGAACCCGGCCGCGGCCCCGGATCAGGGCGCCCGGGTCGCCGTCGGCGAGGCGCCCCACCTGCTCGACCGTGCCGAGCACCCCGGTGTTCGCGTACGTGCCGTCGATGCGCGGAACAAGCAGCACCTTCGGCTTGCTTCCCCCGGTGGAACGCGCGGCGGCCTGTGCGGCCTCCACCGCGGCGCGCACATCGGCGTCGTTCAGATCCAGGGGCACCACCATGCCGGGCAGGACGACCTCGTCGTCGAGCGGCAGCACAGGCAGAGTGAGCGGTTCGGACGTCAAAGCCATGATCTCCCCTTCGGCATTCAAGTTGAGCTATGCCGACTCAATGCACATGAGCCCCTGAATGTTCCCCAGGCCCTGTTCGCTCTGAGCGATCACCCGGGACACGGCACCCCGAGAGCCCCGTAAAGTGCGGCAGGTAACACCTCAATACGCATGGCAACTATTACAGGAGTCCGGATGGACGCACTCGTGCGTGCCTGGGTCGACGGCTGGGTCGTCTCCCGGGGGGCCGCCCCGCCGGTGGCCACGCCCTGGGGGGTCACCGTGGACGTGGGGCAGCCGCGGCACGTCAGCCGGCACGTCGTGGGCGCGACCGGGCACGCGGTCGAGGAGTCCGCCGTCCGGGCGGTCGCCGGCGCCGTGACCGGGGCCGGCGTGTGGCTGAAGGTGTTCGACGAGCCGTCCCGGGTCGCGCCCTGGCTCGGCGCGGGCTGGTGGGTCGACCCCGAACCGGGCCACCTGATGTCCGCCCCGCTCACCGGGAGCGCCGTCCCGCCCGCTCCGGCCGGCTACCGGGTGCGCGTCTGGACCCGTTCGGGCGTCACCCGCGTCCTGGTCGCCGCGCCGGACGGCTCGTGGGCCGCGCGCGGCCAGATCGCCCCGACGGGCGGCACCGCGGTCGCCGACATGATCGAGACGGCCCCCGCCCACCGCCGCCGGGGCCTCGGCCGCTTCGTGATGGGCACGCTCGCGCACGCGGCCGCCGCCCGGGGGGCCGTGACGGGGGTCCTCGCGGGGACCCCCGAGGGCCGGGCGCTGTACGAGTCGCTGGGCTGGACGGTGGAGGCGGGACTGACGAGCGCCGCGTACCGGGGTACCGCCGACGAGGGCACGGGGGCCGACGGCAGCGGCTGAACCGCGCGGGAGCACAGCGCCCCGGGCGGCCCCACCGGGGTGCGGGCGCCCCTGGCGGCCCCACCGGGGTGCCCCGCGTCCGGGTGGGCCGCACCGCGAGAACCCCTGCCGACGGAACCGGTC
>NZ_BMWD01000001.1:477769-606591 GCF_014651055.1 Streptomyces fructofermentans | reverse complement strand
ACCGCTCGACCGGTTCCCCGATTCCGCGATTCCCCGACTCCGCGGGGCGCCCCGCGGGCCCCATGACCCCGCGTCCTCCTTGTCCCACGTCCCCATGACCCGCGGTGCGGCGACCCTGCGGGCTCGCGACCGGCTCACGGCGGGCTCACGGCGGGGAACCCCGGCGAACGTTCCCCGGTGGCCGTGCGTCACAGTTCCGACGGCGCGATTCCGTCCGCCGTACGTCCTGCCGTCCTGCCGTCCGCCCTGGGGGAAACATGCGAGGCATCAGACCGCTCCGCCCGATGGCGGCGCTCGCCCTGTTCGTAGCGGGGTCCGTAGCAGTGACGGCCTGCGGGAGCGGAGGGGCCGCGAGCGGAGGGGCCGGGCAGGGACAGGGCGGCGGCCGCTCGGAACGCGCCGAGCGCGCCCGCCTGGTCTCCGCCGCGTGGAAGGACTCGGAAGCGGCGAAGGTGTGGCGGGAGGGCTACTACCCGCTGGGCGACCCCGTGCGGCTGCCCGAGGGGGCCTTCCGCAACGAGGCCGACAAACGTGCGTATCTCGGCCGCTCCTTCGAACTGCGCGGCACGCTCCCCGACCCGGCCGGCGCGAAGGGCGCCGAGGGGAAGGTCCGCTGGCGCGCCGGGGGCTCCCTCACCGTGCCGGTCGACTCGGCGCGGGCCTCGTACGAGCGGCTCGACCAGGGCGAGGGGCCGGGCCCCGCCCTCGTCGTCACCGGTGCCCGGTTCGGCTCGACCTCCGTCCTCACCAGTCGGGGTCCGGCGACCGTGCCCGCCTGGCACTTCACGCTCAAGGGGTACGACACCCCTCTCACCAGGGTCGCGGTGACGGGAGCGGAGAAGGACCTGGAACCGCCGATCGAGCCCCTGGAGATGCCGACGGACGACCTGGCGCCGCTCGGCGGCCTGGCCTCGGTGTCGAAGGACGGCCGGAGGGTCACCGTGCGCGCCGAGCACGGGTCCTGCGACGACGGCCCGGCGGTCGACGTGGCGGAGACCGGGGACAGCGTGGTGCTCTCCGGATGGGTCCGGGGCACCTCCGACGGCCCCTGCAAATCGGACCTGCGCATCAAGAAGGTGACCGTCGAACTGGACGCCCCGGTCGGGGAGCGCCTGCTCCTCGACGCGTTCACGGGCATGCCGGTGTCGTAGCGGCACCCGTGGGAGTGCCGTGCCCGGCGCGGGGGTCCCGCCCCCTGGGCCCGGACACGCGTCCGGTTCCCGGGCCCTCAGGGCGGGGCGGCCTCCCGCCCGGGGCGGGCCCGGGCGGGAGGCCTCGCCGCGGTGCCGCCGTACGAACGGCCAGGCGGCCACTCCGACGGCCAGGGCGCCTGACGCAGGGCCGCCGGACACGGGCCCGCCGGTCACGGAGCCGCCGGACAGGGAGTCGCCGGTCACGGGGCCGCCCGACGCGGCCGGACGCACCGCGTCCCCGGCATCGCGTCCCACCGTCCGGGGCTCCTTCCGTCCGCCCCGTCGCGGCGCCGGTCCGCACGCCGCCCACGGCGGGCGCCGCGCACGGGCCGGACCCGATGCGGCCGGCGGCTTCGCGGGCGCCCGGTTCCAGCGTCCGTCGCGGGCCCGCCGTCCACCACCGTTCCGGCACGGCCCGCCGCTCCACCGCGACCGCGCGGTCGGCCCCGCCGGCTTCCCGGGCCCGGCCTGCCGCCCGGGTACGCCGGCGGTCGGGTCACGCCGGGGAGGGGCGCCCTCCCCCGGCCCCGGGAAGCCGGCCGGTGTCGCGGCAATTCGGCTGCCCCGCCCGTCCGGATTCGCCAGGATGGGGCCATGTCCACCGCGTACGAGCTTCCCCATGGCACGGACCCGTCCGGCCCGCCCGAAGTGATCGACCGCCGCGAGGGGCCGTACGGCGAGGTCGTGCTCCGCCGCCACGGCGGGCTGCTGCAGATCATCGCCAACGGCTGCTTCCTCATGGACACCTCCGACGGCCGCTCGGAGAGACGCCTCGTCGACGCCGCGCTCGACGCGCTCGACGGGCGTCCCGGCCCCGAGGTCCTGATCGGCGGACTCGGCGTCGGATTCTCACTCGCGCACGCGGCGGAGCAGCCCCGATGGGGCCGCGTCACGGTCGTCGAGCGGGAGCGGGCGGTCATCGACTGGCACCTCTCGGGCCCGCTCGCCGAGGTGTCCGCGAGGGCCCTCCGCGACCCGCGCACCGAGATCGTGGAGTCCGATCTCGTCGCATTCGTCAATGAGACATCGGACACGTACGACGCGCTGTGCCTCGACATCGACAACGGGCCCGAATGGACGGTCACGGAGGGCAACCAGAGCCTCTACTCGGAGGCCGGACTCGCCGCGTGCGCAAGGGTGTTGAAGCCCGGCGGAGTGCTCGCGGTATGGTCCGCGACCCCCTCGCCCGGTTTCGCAAGAACCTTGGGGAATGCCGGGTTCCAACAGGTGCGTACCGAAGAGATCCCCGTTGCCCGGGGCGTTCCCGACGTCGTGCACCTCGGGGTCAGGGCTGGATAGCCGAGCGATGGTCACTGCCCGTACCCTGCTCACCTGACGCCGATCATTCAAGCGTCAATAGCAGTCAGGGAATCACCCCACTGATTCCGGAAAGCACACCCAGGGGCGGGCGATGGAGCAGACACACACCTCGCACAACGGCGCGGCGGCCACGCCGGGCGCGCAGCGCCGCGTGCTGGTGGTCGAGGACGACCCCACGATCGTGGACGCCATCGCCGCCCGTCTGCGCGCGGAGGGATTCCTCGTGCAAACGGCCGGTGACGGCCCCTCCGCCGTCGACACCGCCGAGGCCTGGCAGCCCGACCTGCTGATCCTCGACATCATGCTGCCGGGCTTCGACGGCCTGGAGGTCTGCCGCCGCGTGCAGGCGGCCCGCCCGGTGCCGGTCCTGATGCTCACGGCGCGCGACGACGAGACGGACATGCTGGTCGGGCTCGGCGTCGGCGCCGACGACTACATGACGAAGCCGTTCTCGATGCGGGAGCTGGCCGCGCGCGTGCACGTGCTGCTGCGCCGGGTGGAGCGGGCCGCGCTCGCCGCCTCCACGCCGCGCTCGGGCATCCTGCGCCTCGGCGAGCTGGAGATCGACCACGCGCAGCGCCGGGTGCGGGTGCGCAGCGAGGACGTCCACCTCACGCCCACCGAGTTCGACCTGCTGGTCTGCCTGGCGAACACACCGCGCGCGGTGCTGTCGCGCGAGCAGTTGCTGGCCGAGGTGTGGGACTGGGCCGACGCGTCCGGCACCCGGACCGTGGACAGCCACATCAAGGCGCTGCGCCGGAAGATCGGCGCCGAGCGGATCCGTACGGTGCACGGAGTCGGCTACGCGCTGGAGACCCCGACGCCTTAGAGTCGGGCACCCTGATTCGAGGGGGCGGATGTCATGAGCGGTATCGGCTTGCCACGCAAGGGCGCGGGGACCGGCACCGGACCGGGCACGCAGGCCGGAGCGGGCGCGGGTCCGGGCGTCCCCGGTGCCGGCGCGTCCCCCGCCGGGGGCCCGCCCTCGGGACCGGGCCCGGGACCCGGTCCGGGTTCGGGCTCCTGGGGCGATGTGCGCCCCTTCTCGATCAAGACGAAGCTGGGCACGCTCGTCGTCGTCTCCGTCTTCATCACCACCGGCCTGCTGATCATCGCCGCGCGCACCGAGACCGAGCTGCGCTTCATCACGGTCTTCTCGATGATCGCGACCCTGCTGATCACCCAGTTCGTGGCGCACTCGCTCACCGCTCCGCTGGACGAGATGAACAGGGTGGCCCGGGGCATCTCGCACGGCGACTACACCCGCCGGGTCAAGGGCGCCGACCGCCGCGACGAGCTGGGCGACCTGGCCCAGACGATCAACCGGATGGCCGACGACCTGGAGGCCCAGGACCGCCAGCGCAAGGAGCTGGTGGCCAACGTCTCCCACGAGCTGCGCACCCCCATCGCGGGCCTGCGCGCGGTCCTGGAGAACGTCGTGGACGGGGTCTCCGCCGCCGACCCCGAGACCATGCGTACGGCCCTGAAGCAGACGGAGCGACTCGGGCGGCTCGTCGAGACGCTGCTGGACCTCTCCCGGCTGGACAACGGCGTCGTACCGCTGCGCAAGCGCCGTTTCGAGGTGTGGCCGTACCTGTCGGGCGTCCTGAAGGAGGCCAACATGCTGTCCTCCGCGCGCGGGGGAATCGCCTCCGGCTCCGGCAGCCACACGCGCACCGACGTCCACCTCCACCTCGACGTCTCCCCGCCCGAGCTGACCGCGCACGCGGACCCGGAGCGGATCCACCAGGTCGTCGCCAACCTCATCGACAACGCGGTCAAGCACAGCCCGCCGCACGGACGTGTGACCGTACGGGCCCGGCGCGGCGAATCGCCGGAGTCCCTGGACCTGGAGGTCCTGGACGAGGGGCCGGGGATTCCGCGCTCGGAGTGGCACCGGGTCTTCGAGCGGTTCAACCGCGGCGGTGTGGCGGCGCCGCACGGCCCCGGCAGCGACGGCGGCACCGGTCTCGGGCTGGCGATCGCCCGCTGGGCGGTGGATCTGCACGGTGGCCGGATCGGCGTGGCCGAATCCCAGCGGGGCTGCCGGATCCAGGTCACTCTTCCGGGAGTGCCCTCCACCGACCGGTTGACGTAGGGTTCGAGTCAGAGCCCAAGATCCACCTGTGATCGGGCAGCAGGACACGTGTCATCGTCCGTGGACCCGGCATTTAGGGGCCGCGGTCCGGAGCCGACGCGCACCTTCCGCATCGGAACCTCGCTTGTTTCCCGCCAATTCCAGCGCCGAAACACAGCAATCTGTGTGACTTACGCGACGATGACCAGGCCCGGCCTGACCTACCCGGCCGGGGGGGCGTAGCCTTTATTCCCGCTGTCCATCACCTTGTGAAGCGGAAGAGGGCGGTTGCCGCCGTGTCGCCACAGTCCCCCAGTAACTCATCGAGCGTCTCGACCGAGGACCAGGCCGGGAAGAACCCCGCTGCCGCGTTCGGTCCCAACGAGTGGCTCGTCGACGAGATCTATCAGCAGTACCTCCAGGACCCGAATTCGGTAGACCGAGCCTGGTGGGACTTCTTCGCCGACTACAAGCCGGGCGGCGCCGCCGCCTCGGCTCCGGCGGGTACCGCGGCCGCGGGGGCCGCGGGCACCACCACGGTGGCTGCGCCCGCCCCGGCGCCCGCGGCGCCGGTCAAGGCCGCGCCTCCGGCCCAGGCCACCCCGGTACGGGCCGCCGCGGCTCCGGCCGCACCCGCTCCGGCCGCCCCCGCGGCGCCGAAGCCGGCCGCCGCCGCTCCGGCGCCCGCCAAGCCCGCCGCGGCCGCGCCGGCCGCCGCGAAGCCCGCGCCCGCCGCGACCCCGTCCGCCGAGGGTCCGGAGTACGTGACGCTGCGCGGACCGAGCGCCGCGGTCGCGAAGAACATGAACGCCTCCATCGAGGTGCCCACGGCCACGTCCGTGCGCGCGGTCCCGGTGAAGCTGCTCTTCGACAACCGCATCGTGATCAACAACCACCTGAAGCGTGCCCGGGGCGGGAAGATCTCCTTCACCCACCTCATCGGCTACGCGATGGTGCAGGCCATCAAGGCCATGCCGACGATGAACCACTCCTTCGCGGAGCGGGACGGCAAGCCGACCCTGGTCAAGCCGGAGCACGTCAACTTCGGCCTCGCCATCGACCTGGTGAAGCCCAACGGCGACCGCCAGCTCGTCGTCGCGGGCATCAAGAAGGCCGAGACGCTGAACTTCTTCGAGTTCTGGCAGGCCTACGAGGACATCGTCCGCCGTGCCCGTGACGGCAAGCTGACGATGGACGACTTCAGCGGTGTCACGGTCTCCCTGACCAACCCCGGCGGCCTCGGCACCGTCCACTCGGTCCCGCGTCTGATGCCCGGGCAGTCGGTCATCATGGGCGTCGGCTCGATGGACTACCCGGCGGAGTTCCAGGGCACCTCCCAGGACACCCTGAACAAGCTCGGCATCGCGAAGGTCATGACGCTCACGTCGACCTACGACCACCGGGTCATCCAGGGCGCGGCCTCGGGCGAGTTCCTGCGCGTCGTCGCGAACTACCTGCTCGGCGAGAACGGCTTCTACGACGAGATCTTCGAGGCGCTGCGCATTCCGTACGAGCCGGTCCGCTGGCTCAAGGACATCGACGCCTCGCACGACGACGACGTCACCAAGGCCGCCCGCGTCTTCGAGCTGATCCACTCCTACCGGGTCCGCGGCCACGTCATGGCCGACACCGACCCGCTGGAGTACCGCCAGCGCAAGCACCCCGACCTGGACATCACCGAGCACGGCCTCACGCTCTGGGACCTGGAGCGCGAGTTCGCCGTCGGCGGCTTCGCGGGCAAGTCCCTGATGAAGCTGCGCGACATCCTCGGCGTGCTGCGCGACTCGTACTGCCGCACCACCGGCGTCGAGTTCATGCACATCCAGGACCCGAAGCAGCGCAAGTGGATCCAGGACCGCATCGAGCGCCCGCACAGCAAGCCGGAGCGCGAGGAGCAGCTGCGCATCCTGCGCCGGCTGAACGCCGCGGAGGCCTTCGAGACCTTCCTGCAGACGAAGTACGTCGGCCAGAAGCGCTTCTCCCTGGAGGGCGGCGAGTCCGTCATCCCGCTGCTGGACGCGGTCCTCGACAGCGCGGCCGAGTCGCGCCTCGACGAGGTCGTCATCGGCATGGCCCACCGCGGCCGCCTGAACGTCCTCGCGAACATCGTCGGCAAGTCGTACGCGCAGATCTTCCGGGAGTTCGAGGGCAACCTCGACCCGAAGTCGATGCACGGCTCCGGCGACGTGAAGTACCACCTGGGCGCCGAGGGCACCTTCACGGGCCTGGACGGCGAGCAGATCAAGGTCTCGCTGGCCGCCAACCCCTCGCACCTGGAGGCGGTCGACCCGATCCTCGAGGGCATCGCGCGCGCCAAGCAGGACATCATCAACAAGGGCGGCACGGACTTCACCGTCCTGCCGGTGGCCCTGCACGGCGACGCGGCCTTCGCGGGCCAGGGCGTCGTGGCCGAGACCCTGAACATGTCGCAGCTGCGCGGCTACCGCACGGGCGGCACGGTCCACGTCGTCATCAACAACCAGGTCGGCTTCACGGCCGCCCCGGAGTCCTCGCGCTCCTCGATGTACGCCACCGACGTGGCCCGCATGATCGAGGCCCCGATCTTCCACGTGAACGGCGACGACCCGGAGGCCGTGGTGCGCGTCGCGCGCCTGGCCTTCGAGTTCCGCCAGGCGTTCAACAAGGACGTGGTGATCGACCTCATCTGCTACCGCCGCCGCGGTCACAACGAGTCCGACAACCCGGCCTTCACGCAGCCGCTGATGTACGACCTGATCGACAAGAAGCGCTCGGTGCGCAAGCTCTACACCGAGTCGCTGATCGGCCGGGGCGACATCACGCTGGAGGAGGCCGAGCAGGCGCTGCAGGACTACCAGGGCCAGCTGGAGAAGGTCTTCACGGAGGTCCGCGAGGCCACCGCCGCACCGTCCGAGGCGCACGTCCCGGACGTGAAGCCGGAGTTCCCGGTGGCCGTCACCACGGCGGTCTCCCAGGAGGTCGTCAAGCGGATCGCCGAGTCCCAGGTCAACATCCCCGAGCGCGTCACCGTCCACCCGCGCCTGCTGCCGCAGCTGCAGCGCCGCGCGTCGATGGTCGAGGACGGCACGATCGACTGGGGCATGGGCGAGACGCTCGCGATCGGCTCCCTGCTCCTCGAGGGCACCCCGGTGCGCCTCTCGGGCCAGGACTCCCGCCGCGGCACGTTCGGCCAGCGCCACGCGGTGCTGATCGACCGGGAGACGGGCGAGGACTTCACCCCGCTCCAGTACCTCTCGGACGAGCAGGCCCGCTACAACGTCTACGACTCGCTCCTGTCCGAGTACGCGGCGATGGGCTTCGAGTACGGCTACTCGCTGGCCCGCCCCGAGTCCCTCGTGCTGTGGGAGGCGCAGTTCGGCGACTTCGTCAACGGCGCCCAGACGGTCGTGGACGAGTTCATCTCGTCGGCGGAGCAGAAGTGGGGCCAGACGTCCGGCGTCACCCTGCTCCTCCCGCACGGCTACGAGGGACAGGGCCCGGACCACTCGTCCGCCCGCCCGGAGCGCTTCCTCCAGATGTGCGCGCAGAACAACATGACGGTCGCCATGCCGACCCTGCCGTCGAACTACTTCCACCTCCTGCGGTGGCAGGTGCACAACCCGCACCACAAGCCGCTGGTGGTCTTCACCCCGAAGTCGATGCTCCGCCTCAAGGCGGCCGCGTCGAAGGCGGAGGAGTTCACGACGGGCGGCTTCCGTCCCGTCATCGGTGACGCGTCGGTGGACCCGTCCGCCGTCCGCAAGGTCGTCTTCTGCGCCGGCAAGGTCTACTACGACCTCGACGCGGAGCGCACCAAGCGCGGTGCGACGGACACGGCCATCATCCGCATCGAGCGCCTGTACCCGCTGCCGGGTGCCGAGCTCCAGGCGGAGATCGCCAAGTACCCGAACGCCGAGAAGTACCTGTGGGCCCAGGAGGAGCCGGCGAACCAGGGTGCCTGGCCGTTCATCGCGCTCAACCTGATCGACCACCTGGACCTGGCGGTCGGCGCGGACGTCCCGCACGGGGAGCGCCTGCGGCGCATCTCCCGCCCGGCATCCTCGTCGCCCGCCGTGGGTTCGGCGAAGCGCCACCAGGCCGAGCAGGAGCAGCTCGTGCGCGAGGTGTTCGAGGCCTGACCGGTCCGCGTGCGCGCCCGAGCGTGCGAGGAGGGCCCGGTTCCCGCGATGTCGCGGGGACCGGGCCCTCCGGCGTTCCGGCGTTCCGGGGCGGGCGGGTCAGCGATGCCGGTGCCGGGCGGGGCCGGGGCTACTTGTGAGGCATGGGTGACCCGCGGGGCGGCCCTGGAGTCGGGTGGAGTCGGGGTGACCGGCGGGGCCGCCCGGGAGCCGGGCGGGGGCCTCAGCTGCTCGGCGTGTCACGGCAGGACCGCGCGTCGATCGCCTCGTCGCTCGGCTCGTAGTCGCTGATCCAGCCCGGCTCCGTGTCGGCGATGTCCGGCAGGGACGTCGTGACGTCCCTGATCCAGTCGCTGCTCCCGACGTACCGCTTCACGAACTCGCGCAGCTCCCGGCAGTCGGCCCGGTGGCCCTTCGGCAGGCCGATCCCGTAGTGCTGCGGGGCGCCGATGGTGACGTCGGGGACCACCTCCAGGCCGTCCTTCGCGTGCTGGCGCGCGAAGCCGTGCAGGATCATCTGGTCGGTGGAGACCGCCTGCACCTTCCCCTTCTTGAGTTCCTCCAGGCAGTCGGAGGCGTCGACGAGCGTCTTGGACGCGATGCCCTCGCGCTTCAGGTCGGCGACGGCGTCCGCGGACGTGGTGCCCTCCCACGAGCACACCATCCCGCCCTCGAGGTCGTCGAGTTCGTCGACCTTCGATTCGGGACCCACCAGGAATCCCTGGTAGGTGGTCACGTACGGGCCCACGAAGTCCACGTACCTCATGCGTTTCTCCGTGATGGAGAACGACGCGAACACCATGTCGAGATCCCCCTTCACCAGCACCGGGACGCGCGCTTCGGAGGAGATGTTGCTCGGCGGGGAGGACCGGAACCCCAGGCCCTCCCTGACGCGCTCGAAGACCAACTGGTCGAAGCCCGACCGGTGGTAGTTCTCCTCGTAGCCGACGCCGGGCAGGTCGTTGTGCATGCCGACGCTGATCCGGTCCCGGTCGAGGAAGGTGTCGTCCTGTTCGTCCGAACCGGAACTGACGGCGAGCGCCAGTCCGGCCGCGACGATGGCGCAGAACGCCGCCACCGCCACGTACACACGGTTCTTCGAGCTCACTGCGTACCCCTCAGCCGCGCAACACGGCGTCGTCGACGAACACGTTCATGCTGCATCCCTTGTCGGTGCGGACCGTCACGAGGACGGTGAGGACGCCCTTCGCCCCGCCCAGCGGCAGTTCCACCGGCCGGCCCGACCGGACGTCGCCCGCGGTGTTCCGGCCGCCCTCGAGACGGACGGCCAGGTCGGTGTCCGGAGTGCAGGACTGCCTGGCCGGGGTCTCGTCCTCGACCTGGAGGACGAGACGCAGATGCGTACGGTGCGGGCCGCCGGACACGACAAGGGTGAGCGTCTCCCCGTCCTTCAGCGGGCCGGGCCGGACGACCCGCACGAGCCCCGTCACGTCGACCTCGCCGTGGACGCGCAGTTGCTCCGTCCGTACCGCCCCGCCGACGGCGAGGGCGACGGACAGCGCGGAGGCGAGCGCCTGGACCGCGGCGGGGCCCCTGGCGCCCGCCACGCGCACGAAGGCGATCAGCACGGCCGCACCGAGCGCGAGACGGACCCAGAGGAACTGGCCGGCAGGCCCCTCCGGGGTCCGCACCAACGCGACACCGCACAGCCCGAGGACCACGGCGAACGGAGGCCAGTTCCACACCCGCCAGCTGCGGGCGCCGTCGAGCGTGTTCCGCAGCGCGTCGCCGACGACCAGGCTCACGACGAAGTTGCCGAGCACCTGCCCGACGGCCGTGGCCCATCGGCCCTCGGCCCGGACGTCCGGCCCCCGGCCCGGCGGTGTGCCCTCGCGGACGTCGTCGCGGACGTCGTCGCGGGTGCCACCCCGAAGGCGGCGGACGCCGTCGTCAGTGGGCCGGGTCATCCGCCGCTCTCGGGGTGGCACCGAAGTTCACGGTCAGGTCGCGGAGCTGCCCGACGGCCACGGCGTGCTCGCCGTGGGCCTCCGTGTGGAAGGTGGCGCCCGGCCGCACGCCGGCTGCCTCCGCCACCCGCTCCCGGAGCGCGGACGCGCTCAGGTCGCCGCCCCCGAGCCAGTGGCCGATCGCCGTCTCCAGCGCCTCCCGCTGCTCCGCGGACAGCCCCGCGAGTGCGGCACCCACGTCGTCCGGCACCACCTCCGGCACGTTGTCCGGTGCGGGGCCGCCGCCTTCGCCGCGGCGCCCCAGGGCCGCGTCCAGGAAGGTCCGGCCGCCCTCCACGACGCTCTGGGCGAGCCGGTCCCGGGCGGTCATGAGCACGGCCGTTCCCATCGAGCCCGCCGCGGCGCTCAGCCACGGCGCCAACTGTCCCGCGACCGTCATCAGTTCGGACATCTCACCGCTCCGTCTCGCACCGCTGGGCGGACGCCCGCACCCCACGGACGACCAGGACTGTGGACAGCTCCCGCAATGGCTCGGCATGCTCGGAATCTCTGGGGCCTGGCTCGGCATGGCTGGGCATGGCTGGGCATGGCTGGGCATGGCTCGAATGCACGCCGAAAGAGGGGAGTTACCCCCGTTGATCCCGGCGCACACCCTAGCCACGGGAGCGGGCCGTCGAAGGGGATCGACCGGTTTCGTAGGCTGTGGGAAGCAGAACGACCGGGTACGCACGCAGGAGAGCAGCCACCATGTACTTCACCGACCGCGGCATCGAGGAACTTGAGAAGCGGCGCGGCGAGGAGGAGGTCACTTTCGAGTGGCTCGCCGAGCAGTTCCGTACGTTCGTCGACCTGAATCCGGACTTCGAAGTTCCGGTCGAGCGGCTGGCGACCTGGCTCGCACGGCTGGACGACGACGAGGACGACGAGGAGTAGGCGGACCCCTCCGGGACAGCCCCGGCTCCGCGCGGCCCGCGTCCGACGCCGGGTCGGACTGCGGGGCCCGTGGTGCGGCTCGGGGTCACGCTGGGCGACTCCTGCCCGGCTCGGGGTCGCGCGGATGGGCCGGGGTGCGGCTCGGGGGCGACCTGCGGGGCCCGTGGTGCCGCTCGGGGGCGCGCTGGGCGACTCCTGCCCGGCTCGGGGTCGCGCTGCCGGGCCCGTGTCCGGCTCCGGGTCGCGCGGATGGGCCGGGGTGCGGCTCGGGGTCGCGCTGCCGGGCCCGTGTCCGGCTCCGGGTCGCGCGGAAGGGCCGGGGGCTCGGGGGCGCGCTGCGCGGCTCCTGCACGGCTCGGGGGCGCGCGGATGGGCCCGCGTCCGGCTCCGGGTCGCGCGGGATGGGCCGGGGTGCGGCTCGGGGGCGCGCTGCCGGGCCGTGGTGCGGCTCGCGGTTGCGCTGGGCGGCTCCTCCCCGGTTCAGGGTCCCGCTGCGGCCTGTGGCGCGACTCCGGGGCCGCCTGAGGGACGGCTCTTGGCGCGGCTCCGGGACGGCTGGCGGGAGCGACCTCCGGGTACAGCTCGCCAAGCGGCTCCCGGGCGACCTCCGGGGGCGGCTTGCGGAGCGTCTCGCGGGCAGTCCTGGGGTGAGCCCGCGGGGCGGCGTCCAGGTAGGGCTCCGCCCGCCTGTGCCGCCGGGTTGCGGGCCCGGGGCGGGCCACCGCAGGAGCGGCCGCCTCGCCGGCCCTCAGGGCCATCCGCCGGGGCCGGCCCCTCTCGGGACGGCCGGTCGCGCGGCACGACCCGTCGTCGACGCGCCTGGGCGCACCCACCAGTGCTGGCCCTCTCCGGGCCCCGCCCCGGTCCGCCCCGGTCCGATCCGGTCCGATCCGGTCCGGTCCGGTCCGGTCCGGTCCGGTCCGGTCCGGTCCGGTCCGGTCCGGTCCGGTCCGGTCTGGTCCGGTCCGGTCTGGTCCGGTCCGCCGCGATCCCGGCCCGGCATGACCCCGGCCCGTGCGGGCCCGCCCGATCGCGGACTGGGCTGCACGTCGGCGCCGCGCGGACCGGACGCCTCGCGGACCAGGCAGCGCGCGGACCAGGCAGCGCATCGGTGCCGACGGCGCCGACGGCACCGCCATCAGTCCCGCGGACGCACGACCTCGTACGCGAGCCCCAGCGCGCCGTGCGCCAGCAGCAGGGCACCCGCCACGCACCAGCCGCCACTGCGCCGCCGGATTCCCCGGACCACGAGCGGCAGTCCGGCGGCCACCTGGACCAGCGCCAGCCCGCGGGCTCTCGGCGTACCGGCCCACGGAAGCCACGGGCCGAGCCTGCCGGCCTCCACGACGTCGAGTTCCGCACGGACGGCGTCCCGCCAGCCCGACCACTCGACGGGCCCGGCGCCCGGCAGGGCGCGCGCCGCCTCGACGAGCCGTCCGGCCGGTTCGCCCGGCATGAGTCCGGCGGGAGGCTCGACGCCCGCACGGGTGAGCACGGCCAGCAGGGCGAGCAGGCGGGTACGGGCGTCCGCCTCGGGGTCGGGCCTCGTCAGCCGCTCCAGCGACTCCACGTCGAGCACGGGGTCGAGGCCCAGACGGGTGGCGAGGGTGTGCATCGCCTCGTCCTCGCCGACGGGCGTGCCGTTCGCCAGCCACTCGTAGCCGACCGTGCGGCGGAAACCGGCCGCCAGGATGCAGCCGCCGTGCTCGGTGTCCCACCACAGGGCCAGGACGGGCCAGGGCGCGCCGACGGCGAGCGCGGTGGCCCAGCCGGTGAGCACGCGGTCGACCGGTTCGCCCTCGTCGGCCCAGGGCTCCCCCTCGGGGACCAGCACGCTCCAGTCCCGGCCGGCCGGGACGAGCAGCATGGGCTCGCGCAGTACGTGCACGACGGGCCCGAGGGTCCGGGGGTCCGCGCGGCAGAACAGCAGGGCGCCGGTCCCGCGGAGAGGAGGTGCGGAGGAGTCCTGCGGCTCACGGGTCGACATGATCCAAGATTATGCGGTTATCACCCGATTCATGCGGCCCACGTCATCACATCGAGTGCCTTGACTTGGCGCATCCGCGATATATCGTGTTCTGTGGAAGACGCGATATGGCGTGTCGCGTCCCACCCCTGTCGAGGAGGTCAGCACCATGTCCGAGTGGTCCGTCGCAGAGCCGAGCAAGCTCACCTTCGACGAACCGGTGACGGCCCTCCACGTGCGCATCGCCAACGGAACGGTGAACGTCGTGGGGGTCGACGAGGGTTCCGCACGTCTGGAGGTCTCCTCGATAGAGGGGCCGCCGCTCATGGTCACCCATGAGGACGGCACCCTCACGGTCGCGTACGAGGACCTGCCCTGGAAGGGCTTCCTCAAGTGGCTCGACCGCAAGGGCTGGCGGCGCGACGCGGTGGTCTCCCTCGCCGTGCCGACCCGCACCCGCGTGGAGGTGGGCGTGGTCGGCGCCACCGCGGTGGTCTCCGGCGTGGACGGGGGTGCGGTGGTCAGAGGGGTCTCGGGGGACACGACGCTCGTCGGCCTCTCCGGCCCGGTGCGCGCGGACACGGTCTCGGGGAACGTGGAGACCCAGGCGCTCACCGGCGACCTCCGGCTCAACTCGGTCTCCGGCGACCTGACCGTCATCGAGGGCTCCAGTCCCTCCGTGCGCGTCGATTCGGTCAGCGGTTCCGTGATCGTCGACCTCGATCCCGCGGGCCGTCCCAGCGACATCAGCCTGACGAGCATCTCGGGCGAGATCGCCATCCGGCTGCCGCACCCGGCCGACGCGGAGGTCGAGGTGGACTCCGCGAGCGGCAGCGTCTCCAGCGCGTTCGAGGACCTGCGGGTCTCGGGCCAGTGGGGTGCGAAGAAGATCACCGGCAGACTGGGGGCGGGCAACGGACGGCTGAAGGCGACCACCGTCTCCGGTTCGATCGCGCTGCTGAGGCGACCCCCGGCCGAGGACGACCCGTGGGACGAGCCGCTCGCGGGAGACGCGGCACCGGCACCGGCCGCCGCCGAGGGACCCACGACGGCACCCGACGCGACCCCCGGCACGAGCCCCGACCCCGCCACCCCGACCACCCCGACCACCCCGACCACCTCGACCGCCCAGACCGCCCCGACTGCCCCGTCCGTTCCCACCGCCACCGACGCGGACAATGTCACTGACGTCACCGATGTCACCGACGGCCCGACCCACGAGAAGGGGCTCTGAGATGGCTCCCGTCTTCGCCCACGGCCGCCTGCGGCTCTATCTGCTGAAGCTGCTGGACGAGGCCCCGCGCCACGGCTACGAGGTGATCAGGCTCTTGGAGGAGCGCTTCCAGGGGCTGTACGCACCCTCGGCCGGCACCGTGTACCCCCGGCTGGCCAAGCTGGAGACCGAGGGCCTGGTCACCCACACCACCGAGGGCGGCCGGAAGGTGTACGCGATCACGGACGCCGGCCGCGCCGAACTGGCCGACCGCAGCGGCGAGCTGGCCGATCTGGAGCTGGAGATCCGCGAGTCGGTGGCGGAGCTGGCGGCGGAGATCCGCGCCGACGTACGGGGCGCCGCGGGCGACCTGCGCCGGGAGATGAGGGCCGCGGCGAGCGAGGCCCGGCGCGGCGCCTCGGGAGCGGGCGCCGGAGGACGGCAGGGGGCCGGCGACGGCTCCTCGGGGGACTTCACGGACCTCGGCGACAAGGAGGCCTGGCGCGCCGCGAAGGAGGAGATGCGCCGCGTCAAGCAGGAGTGGAAGGAGCAGGCCCGGCGCGCCAAGGACGAGAGCCGACGGGCCCGCGAGGAGGCCCAGCGCGCCCGCCATCAGGCCAAGGAGGCGCAGGAGCACGTGCGGGCCCAGGCCCAGGAGGAGCTCCAGCGGATCGCCAAGCGGGTCCAGGACCAGGTCCAGGACCACTTCACGCGGGGCGACTGGCCGACGGGCGTGCGCGAGGGCCTCTCCGAACTGGCCAAGGAGTTCGGCGACTTCGGCAAGGACTTCGGCAAGGACTTCGCCTTCGGCCGTACCGGCACGTCAGGCACGTCAGGCACGTCCGGGACTTCCGGCAAGTCCGGCGAGGCCGGGACTTCCGGCATGTCCGGGCCGAAGGGGCCCGACTGGACGGCCACCCCGGAGGACTTCCCCGCCGACTACGAACCCGCGTGGGCGCACGAGGACACCACCGGCGACCCCGCACGCGACCTGGACCGGCTGCTCGACCGCTTCCGCGACGACATCCGCGACGCGGCACGCGACCACGGTGTGACCGAGGAGCAGTTGCGCGACGCCCGCCGCCACCTGTCTGCGGCGGCAGCGCGCATAGGCGCGGCACTGCGGACACCCAAGGTCTGACGGGACGCTCCCGCCTGCGGGGACCCTCCGGGCGAGGATTCCCCAGGCGGGGTACGACGGGGAGGAGAGGACGGGGCGACGCGAGCCGGTCTGCACCCCGCGTCGAGCCGACGCGGCTCGCCCGACCCCCGACCCCTCCGACTCCCCTGACCCCTCCGACTCCCGCGGCACCCCGCCGAGTCCCGCCGACTCCCGCGGCACCCCGCCGAGTCCCGCCGAGTCCCGCCGAGTCCCGCCGAGTCCCGCCGAGTCCCGCCGAGTCCCGCCGAGCAGTCTGCCCCGCCGAGCGGCCTGCCCGGCGGGATCAGCGCACCGGCGGATCAGCCCGCCTTGGCCTCGCCCTCGCCCTCGCCGTACAGCACACGCCGCAGCGACGCGTGGGTCACCCCGTGGTCGGCGAGGACCTCGGCGGGGACACCGGGACGGGCGGTGAGCGCCAGGAGGAGGTGCTCGTCGCCGATATGCCGGTCCCGCTGGGCGACGGCGACCCGGAGGGACTCCGTCAGCAGGTCCTTGGCCCCTCGGGCGAACGGACGGTGTCCGCCGACGAGCCCGGACCACCACCCCTTGCCGCGCCCGGCCGTCCTGCTCTCGGACTCGAGCGCCCCCTCGCCGTGCGCCTCCTCGACTCGGGAGACGATGTCCGCCAGGCG
This sequence comes from Streptomyces fructofermentans, assembly GCF_014651055.1. Taxonomy (GTDB): domain Bacteria; phylum Actinomycetota; class Actinomycetes; order Streptomycetales; family Streptomycetaceae; genus Streptomyces; species Streptomyces fructofermentans. The sequence continues at coordinate 590,049 of NZ_BMWD01000001.1, read as the reverse complement.
GATACCGAGGCCGGAGAGCGCGTCCTCGTCGGCCCGGGACAGACCGCCCCGGCGCCTGGCCTCGGCGAGTGCCCGCTCCACGGACTCCCCGCGGCCGGCGAGCCCCAGTGAGGCAAGAGCGAAGGAGCCCCGGCTCGCCTCACGGTCGAGCAGAGCCAGCAGGATGTGCTGCTCCTCGACCGTCTCCGCCTCCAGCCGCTCGGCGTGGCCGACCGCGCCGACCACCACCGCCCGGGCGTCCTTGGTGAAACGTTCGAACATCACTGCCTCCCGTACTTCTTGTGCACGGCCTGCCTGCTGACACCCAGTTCCGCGGCGATCTCCTGCCACGACCAGCCCTGATTGCGCGCACTGCGCACCTGTACCGCTTCGAGCTGCTCCAGCAGCCTCCGCAGCGCGGAGACGGCCCGCAGCCCGATCCGCGGATCGCGGTCGCCCGCGCGCTCGGCGAGATCCGTTGCTTCGGTCATGACGTCAACTTAGATTGACACAACCCGTCATGTCAACCCTGGTTGACGCATGGCGTGCGCCGGAGGAGGAAGGGAACGGGAGGGCGACAGGAAGAGCCCCGGGCCGTCACCTCGGCGGGGACGACCCGGGGCCAGGAACGCCGGGACAGGGGGCGCGGGGGCGCCGAGGCATCGACGCGGAAGGCACCCGAGCGGGGAGCCGGGCCGCCGGAGCGGGGGCCCGCCGGGAGCACCCGCCGGAGCGGGTCGGCCGTCAGGAGGTTTCGAGGACGACCTTTCCGAACAGCTCGCCCGACTCCATGCGTTCGAAGCCCTCGCGGGCCCGGTCCAGCGGCAGCACCTCGTCGATGACGGGGCGCACGCCGGTGGCGGCGCAGAAGGACAGCAGGTCCTCCAACTCGTCCTTGGTGCCCATGGTGGAGCCGACGACCTTGAGCTCCAGGAAGAAGATGCGGGTGAGTTCGGCGTGCGAGGGACGGTCGCCGCTCGTCGCACCCGAGATGACGAGAGTGCCGCCGGGCTTCAGCGACTTGACGGAGTGGGACCAGGTGGCGGCGCCGACGGTCTCGATGACCGCGTCCACGCGCTGCGGCAGCCGGGCTCCCGACTCGACCGCCTCCACGGCACCCAGCTCCAGGGCCCGCTTGCGCTTCGCCTCGTCACGGCTGGTGGCGAACACCCGCAGCCCCGCGGCCCTGCCGAGCGCGATCGCCGCGGTGGCGACTCCGCCGCCGGCACCCTGCACGAGCACCGAGTCGCCCGGGCGCACACCCGCGTTGGTGAAGAGCATGCGGTACGCCGTCAGCCATGCCGTGGGCAGGCAGGCGGCCTCGGCGAAGGAGAGTTCCCTGGGCTTGGGAAGGACGTTCCAGGTGGGCACGGAGACCTGCTCGGCGAACGTTCCCTGGTACCGCTCGGTGAGGATGGAGCGCGGCTCCTCGGGCCCGACCCCGTGCCCGGTCTGACCGATGACGGAGTGCAGGACGACTTCGTTGCCGTCCTCGTCGACACCGGCGGCGTCGCACCCGAGGATCATCGGCAGTTTGTCCTCGGCGAGTCCCACACCCCGCAGCGACCACAGGTCGTGGTGGTTCAGGGAGGCGGCCTTGACGTTCACGGTCGTCCAGCCGGACCGGGTCCCGGGAGCGGGGCGTTCACCCAACTCCAGGCCGTTCAAGGGCTGGTCACGGTCGATACGGGCAGCGTAGGCAGCGAACATGCCTCCGACCCTAGGCTCCACCCCACCCCGAAGGAACCGCCCCCCGCTGTGACACACGCCCCAGCGCGGACCGACGCCCTCCCGCCCCACCCGAACCGGGCACGCGCGAAGGTGGCGCGCGCGAAGGTGGCGCGCGCTGCGCCCGACCACGCAACACCGCAACCCCGCACACCACCCGGCCCCGCCCCGCCCCGACACGCATCCGTGCCGGGCCCCGGCAGCCGGGACCCCACAAGCAATGCGGGCCCCGTCCGTAAGGACGGGGCCCGCATCACACACCACTCGGGGGGATCAGCGCCGCGCGACACCCTCGGCACGGGCGGCCGCGGCCACCGCCGCGGTCACCGCCGGAGCGACCCGCTCGTCGAACGGGGACGGGATGACGTAGTCCGCGGCAAGGTCGTCACCGACGACCGCGGCCAGCGCCTCGGCCGCGGCGATCTTCATCGTCTCGGTGATCCGGGAGGCCCGCACCTGGAGCGCCCCCGCGAAGATGCCGGGGAAGGCGAGCACGTTGTTGATCTGGTTCGGGTAGTCCGACCGGCCCGTGGCGACGACCGCCGCGTACTTGTGGGCGACGTCCGGATGCACCTCGGGGTTCGGGTTCGCCATGGCGAACACGAACGCGCCCTCGGCCATGGAGGCCACCGCGGGCTCCGGGACCGTACCGCCGGAGACGCCGATGAACACGTCGGCGCCCGCGAGTGCCGCCTCCAGCGAGCCGGACAGGCCCGCCTTGTTGGTGATGGCGGCGAGTTCGCGCTTCACCGGGGTCAGGTCGTCCCGGTCGGCCGACACGATGCCCTTGCGGTCGGCGACCGCGACGTCCCCGAGACCGGCCTCGAGGAGGAACTTCGCGATCGCGACACCCGCCGCACCCGCGCCCGAGATCACGGCGCGCAGTTCGCCGAGCGTGCGCCCGGTGAGCCTGGCCGCGTTGCGCAGGGCCGCCAGGGTGACGACCGCGGTCCCGTGCTGGTCGTCGTGGAAGACCGGGATGTCCAGCCGCTCCTGGAGCTGCCGCTCGATCTCGAAGCACCGGGGTGCCGAGATGTCCTCCAGGTTCACGCCGCCGAAGGAGGGCGCGAGCCGCACGACGGTCTCGACGATCTCGTCGACCTCCGTGCAGGCGAGGGCGATCGGGACGGCGTCCACGCCGCCGAACTGCTTGAACAGGATCGCCTTGCCCTCCATGACGGGGAGCGAGGCCTCGGGCCCGATGTCACCGAGTCCGAGCACGGCGGTGCCGTCGGTCACGACGGCGACGACGGACGACTTCCACGTGTAGTCGTGGACGAGCTCCGGCTGTTCCGCGATGGCCGTGCAGACCTTCGCGACGCCGGGCGTGTACGCCAGGGACAGGTCGTCCTTGTCGCGGATCGGCACGGTGGCCTGCACGGCCATCTTGCCTCCGCGGTGCAGCGCGAACGCGGGGTCGAAGGAATCGAGGGGCTCGGCCCCGCCTTCCTGATCCGTAGTGCTGTCGCTGCGAGGATTGACGATCTCCGCTGCCACTTTGTTTACCCCTTAAGTCTTAATGGTTGAGGGTCTCCACTCCGGGTGAGGAGCGGGCGGGCACCGCGCATGTCCCTGGTTGGCTGTTACGTACGGGTACGTACGGAACACGCGCGACGGGCGCGCCGCACACGCGCCCTGAGCCCCGGATGAGGGGTGTAAGGAACCTTCTTACCGGACGGACCACACCGCGGACGAGTCCATGGCGCGAAGGTCACACACCGGGACGCGAAGGGTGCGCGACGGGCGGCAGGCGACCACATACCGGAGGGCGTAGGTCACATACCGGTGACATGACTCATGACCGAATGTGTCGAAAGCGCCCGTTTTGGGAAAGATCACCTAAACACGTTTATGACGCTGAAGTGTGGAGAAGTAGCCGCTCGAATCGCGGGTCGCGCCGGAGATCTTCCGGTTGCGACCGAGGTTTCCCGGACAAGATCCGGTCTGATGTACCGGCCTGGCCGGGTTCGAGTGTCACCCGTTATCCGATTTTGACATGGCGAGCACCCTGAAGGCGCAAGTCCGAATGGCAAGATGCCGTAATCACACGAGGTCGCGACACCCGAAGGTGTGTGTTGTCGTCGACCCATCGGCTCCTGCCGACCCGTCGGCAACTCCACCCACTCGCCGGAGGAACCCACCATGACCGCAAGCTCCACCCGTCGTACCACCGCCGCGCAGTCCCGGATAGCCGCGGTCGGCGCGATCGCGGTCGCAGGCGCCCTGCTGCTCACCGGCTGCGGTGACCAGACGAAGGACAAGGACAACGGCGGCTCGGCCACCAAGGAGTCCAGCACCGCCCCCCTGGCCGACAAGCTGCCCCAGGCCATCCGCGACAAGGGCGTCGTCAAGGTCGGCTCGGACATCGCGTACGCGCCGGTCGAGTTCAAGGACGAGGCCGGCAAGACCGTCGGCATCGACCCCGACCTCGCCGACGCGCTCGGCAAGCAGCTCGGCGTGAAGTTCGAGTTCGAGAACGGCACCTTCGACACGCTGCTCACCGGTCTGCGCTCCAAGCGCTACGACCTGGCGATGTCCGCGATGACGGACACGAAGGACCGTCAGGACGGTGTCGACTCCGAGACCGGCAAGAAGGTCGGCGAGGGCGTCGACTTCATCGACTACTTCACCGCGGGCGTGTCGATCTACACCAAGCAGGGCGACGACCAGGGCATCAAGACCTGGGAGGACCTGTGCGGCAAGAAGCTCGTCGTGCAGCGCAACACCGTCTCCCACGACCTGGCCAAGGCCCAGGCGAAGGAGTGCCCGAGCGGCAAGAAGCTCTCGATCGAGGCGTTCGACAACGACCAGCAGGCCCAGACCCGCCTGCGCTCCGGCGGCGCCGACGCCGGCTCCTCCGACTTCCCGGTCGCTGCCTACGCGGCGAAGACCTCGGGCGGCGGCAAGGACTTCGAGGTCGTCGGCGAGCAGGTCGAGGCCGCCCCGTACGGCATCGCGGTCGCGAAGTCGAACACCGAGCTGCGGGACGCCCTGCAGGCCGCGCTCGAGGCGATCATCAAGAACGGCGAGTACGACAAGATCATCGCCAAGTGGGGCGTCGAGGCCGGCGCCGTCAAGGAAGCCGCCGTCAACGGCGGCAAGTGACAGCGTTCCCTGCGGCGCTGAAAGGCAACATCCGTGACTGCTGACATCGACAAGACGGCCGGTCCCGAGAGCACTCCCCCGGCCGGACCGGAGGCCATCAAGGCCATCCCGGTCCGGCACTACGGGCGGTACATCTCGGCGGTCGCCGCGATCGCGATCTTCGTCTCGATCGTCTACGCGTTCGCCCAGGGCCAGATCAACTGGGACGCCATCCCGGAGTACTTCTTCGACGACCGGATCCTCAAGGGCGTCGGGCAGACGATGCTCCTGACCGTCCTGTCGATGGTCATCGGCATCGTGGGCGGTGTCGTCCTCGCGGTGATGCGCCTGTCGAAGAACCCGGTGACCTCGTCGATCGCCTGGTTCTACATCTGGTTCTTCCGCGGCACGCCGGTCCTGGTGCAGCTCGTCGTCTGGTTCAACCTGGGCCTGGTCTTCGAGTACATCAACCTCGGCTTCGTCTACAAGGACTACTGGTCCAGCTTCATGACGCCGCTGCTGACGGCGCTCCTGGGGCTCGGCCTGAACGAGGCCGCCTACATGGCGGAGATCTGCCGTGCGGGTCTGCTCTCGGTCGACGAGGGCCAGACCGAGGCCTCGCACGCCCTGGGCATGAGCCACAGCAAGACCCTGCGCCGGATCGTGATCCCGCAGGCGATGCGCGTGATCGTGCCCCCCACGGGCAACGAGGTCATCAACATGCTGAAGACGACCTCGCTGGTGTCCGTGGTGCAGTTCTCCGAACTGTTCCGGTACGCCCAGGACATCGGCCAGTCCTCCGGCGCGCCGGTGGAGATGTACTTCCTGGCCGCCGCCTGGTACCTGGTGCTGACCTCGGTCCTGAGCGTCGGGCAGTACTACGTCGAGCGGTACTACGCCCGCGGTTCGAGCCGTTCGCTCCCGGCCACGCCGCTGCAGAAGATCAGGGCGAACCTGCTGTCACTGTCCAACCGCTCGGGCGGAGGAGCAAAGGCATGACCTCCAAGGTGACCAAGGCGGACTCCGGTACGCCGATGGTGAAGGCCGAAGGCGTCCACAAGTCCTTCGGCCCGGTCGAGGTCCTCAAGGGCATCGACCTGGAAGTGAAGCCCGGCGAGGTGTTCTGCCTCATCGGCCCGTCCGGCTCCGGCAAGTCGACGTTCCTCAGGTGCATCAACCACCTGGAGAAGGTCAACGCCGGCCGCCTGTACGTGGACGGGGAGCTGGTCGGCTACCGCCAGAAGGGCGACAAGCTGTACGAGCTCAAGGACAGCGAGGTCGCGCTGAAGCGGCGGGACATCGGCATGGTGTTCCAGCGCTTCAACCTGTTCCCCCACATGACGGCCCTCGAGAACGTCATGGAGGCGCCCGTCCAGGTGAAGGGCGTCAGCAGGGCCCAGGCGCGGGAGCGCGCGGGCCAGCTCCTGGAGCGGGTGGGGCTCGCCGACAAGGCGGGCAACTACCCGACCCAGCTCTCCGGCGGCCAGCAGCAGCGCGTCGCCATCGCGCGGGCCCTGGCGATGGACCCGAAGCTGATGCTGTTCGACGAGCCCACCTCGGCGCTCGACCCGGAGCTGGTCGGTGACGTCCTCGACGTCATGCGCGACCTCGCCGAGTCCGGCATGACGATGGTCGTCGTCACCCACGAGATGGGCTTCGCCCGGGAGGTCGGCGACTCGCTGGTCTTCATGGACGAGGGCGTGGTGGTCGAGTCCGGCCACCCGCGTGACGTACTGACGAACCCGCAGCACGAGCGGACGCAGTCGTTCCTGTCGAAGGTGCTCTAGCGGAGGCACGCCGGAGCCCGGCACCGACGCGAAGGGGCGGTACAGAGAGCTCTCTGTACCGCCCCTTCGGGCGTTTTGGCCGTGCCTACTTGAGCGCTAGGACCAAAGCGTCCGACGGGGAGCGCCACACCGGGCGGGCCTCGGCGAAGCCGCTCTCCCGCAGGACGCGGGCGTGCCAGTCGGCCGACGGGGTGTCGCCCTCGGCGTGCTCGCCGTAGATCTCGAAGCGGCGGGCCGTCGGTCCGGCGAGGACGGGGTCCTGGGCGGCGAGCTCCCACCAGCCGGCCCAGTCCAGGACACCGGCATCCTTGGCCCGGTCCATGCGGGCGTGCCGCTGGGCGCGGTCGGCGGCGTTGATCCGCGGGGTGGTTTCGTCGATCATGTGGTCCGCGTTCATGAACACGCCGCCGTCACGGACGATGTCCGCGATCCGGCAGTAGAGGGCGGCGAGGGGTTCGGTGTGCAGCCAGTGCAGGGCGGTGGCGGTGAGGACGGCGTCGTACGAGTCGTACGGCAGGAGGGTGGTCCACTCCGGGTCCTTGAGGTCGGCCGTCACGAGGGCGACCCGGTCGTCGCCCGCGAAGGTGCCCTCGGCGATGGCCAGCAGGGCGGGGTCGAGGTCGACGCCGGTGCTGACGGCCTTCGGGAACCGTTCGAGGAGCCGGGCTGTGATACTGCCCGTGCCGCACGCGAGGTCCAGGACGCGCGGCTCGGGGCCCACGAGGGCCTCGACCATGTCGAGCATGACCCGGAAGCGCTCCTCGCGGTCCGGGAGGTACCACTCCTGCTGCCGGTCCCAGCTCTGCTGCCACGCGTGCCAGTCGGCCCCGGCGGTGGTCGTCATGGAAGCCCCTCTCTCCCCCAGCATGTAATACCCTGGAAGCACGATTAGCCATTACTCGCCCGCACCACGACCATAGAGTGCCCTCGTAAGGACTACAAGTGGAACTGGCCTATTACTCGGATTACGCCGTCCGTCTCGTCAACAGCGAGGAGCCGGCCCGGGGCAAGGACGCGCTCACCTCGGTCGAGGCCGTCCGTGACCTGTTCGGGGGCAACGCCTCGGCGGCCCGCCGCGCGGCGGAGGCGGACGTGACCCGCTTCCGCGGCGTGCGGGCCAGGCTGCGCGCGGTGTTCGAGGCGGCCGACGGCGGCGACGAGACGCTCGCCGTGGACCTGTTGAACTCGCTGCTGCTGGAGTTCCCGGTGAGCCCCCAGATCTCGGGCCACGACTTCCGCGACGACGACGGCCGCCCGCTGTGGCACATGCACCTCGCGGACCACCCGTCGAACGCGACCGCGGGTTATGCCGCGATCGCCGCGATGGGCCTGGCCTTCCACCTCACCGAGTACGGGGTCGACCGCCTCGGCCTGTGCGAGGCGGCGCCGTGCCGCAACGCCTACCTCGACACCTCGACGAACCGCTCCCGGCGCTACTGCTCGGACCGCTGCGCGACCCGGGCGAACGTGGCCGCCTACCGTGCCCGCAAGCGCCTGGAGGCGGAGCGGTCGGACAGCACGGGCCTGGCGGCCGACACCGCCCAGCGCGCGAGCGCGAGCGGCGAACGCTGACCCGTCGCGCGCGGCCGGTAGCGGAACCGCACCCTCCCGAGGACGAGTTCCTCGGGCACGGTCCCGTAGTCGGTGCTGTCCCCGCCCGCGAACGCGTTGTCGCCGAGCACCCACCAGCCCCCGTCGCGCCGTTCGGCCGCACGCTTGACGACCAGCAGGTCCTGCTGGAACGGATGACGCAGGACGACCACGTCACCGGGCCTCACCCTGGCCCCCCACTGCACGACGAGGCGGTCTCCGTGGTGCAGCGTGGGCACCATGGACGGCCCCGTCACCTCGGCCGCCCCGAAGGGCAGGAGGGCCCTCCCCCGCTCGGTCTCCTGCGACAGCTCCGGCATCACCGACACCTCCCCGGTCCATCCTCCACGAGTCCCAGTCTCACCCCGGACTTTTGTCCCAAGCCCATGGGGGCACTCGCGAAAACCCGTCCCTCACGGAGTAATGTCCCACCTGAGAAGACGATCACGAGGAAGGACAGCTCAATGCTTTCCCGCCTGTTTGCCCCCAAGGTCAAGGTCAGCGCGCACTGCGACCTGCCCTGCGGCGTGTACGACCCGGCCCAGGCCCGCATCGAGGCGGAGTCGGTCAAGGCCGTCCAGGAAAAGATGGTCGGCAACGACGACCCGCACTTCAAGGCCCGCGCCACGGTCATCAAGGAGCAGCGCGCCGAGCTCGCGAAGCACCACGTCTCGGTGCTGTGGAGCGACTACTTCAAGCCCCCGCACTTCGAGAAGTACCCGGAGCTGCACCAGCTGGTCAACGACACCCTCAAGGCCCTCTCGGCCGCGAAGGCGTCGACGGACCCGGCCACGGGCCAGAAGGCGCTGGACTACATCGCCCAGATCGACAAGATCTTCTGGGAGACCAAGAAGGCCTGAAACCGGCCGAGGCCGGTTCGCGCGACCCGCGAGCGGTGCATCCTCGCAGGCCGTCGGGCATCGTCCGGTGAATGTCGTCGAAGGGGTCCGGCCGGAATGCGGCCGGGCCCCTTCGCCGTACCCGCACCGTTCGCGCCGGCGGTCCGCGCCCGCACCGACTCGCGCCGCACCCGGCCACCGGGGCCGGTGCCCACCGCCCACCGCCCACCGCCCACCGTCGGCCGTCGGCCGTTCGGGGCAGGGTCCGCTGTCAGTGGTCCGTGGCATCCTGACGGCATGAGCATGGAGGACCTGGTCCGTCTGCGCAGGGCACGCGACCGCATGGACCGCGAGTACGCCGAACCGCTCGACGTGTCCGCGCTCGCGCGCACGGCACTCATGTCGCCCGGCCACTTCCAGCGCAGTTTCCGGGCCGCCTACGGTGAGACGCCCTACGGCTATCTCATGACGCGCCGTATCGAGCGCGCGAAGGCCCTGCTGCGGCGGGGGGACCTGACCGTCACCGAGGTCTGCATGGCGGTGGGGTGCACCTCGCTGGGGTCCTTCAGTTCACGCTTCACCGAGTTGGTCGGCGAGACCCCGAGCGCCTACCGGGCCCGGTCGCACGAGCAGGGGGCGCCGATTCCCGCGTGCGTGGCGAAGATGTACACGCGACCGGTGCGCGGCGCGGGCCCCCGGCCCGTAGCCTGACGGCATGGACCTCTCACTCTCGCAGTGCTTCATCGCGGTCGACGACCACGACAAGGCGCTCGCCTTCTACCGGGACGTGCTGGGCCTGGAGGTCCGCACCGACGTCGGCTTCGAGGGGATGCGCTGGGTGACCGTCGGCTCTCCGCTCCAGCCGGACGTGGAGATCGTCCTGGAACCGCCGCTGGCCGACCCCAACGCGTCGGAGGCCGACCGCAGGGCCGTCGCCGAACTCATGGCCAAGGGCATGCTTCGCGGCGTCATCTTCCGTACGGAGAACTGCGACGCGACGTACGAGCGCCTGCTGGCCGCCGACGCCGACGTCCTGCAGGAGCCGACGGACCAGCCCTACGGCGTGCGCGACTGCGCGGTCCGCGACCCCGCGGGCAACCTGCTCCGCTTCACCCAGCGCAAGGCGTAGCCGGGACCGTCCCGCGGGTCGGGGCGGGCGTCAGGGGCGGGACCAGACCTCGACGGCGCTCACGGCCGCCACCGGGACGGGCCCGTAGACGTGCGGGAACTCCTCACCGCCGGGCTCGGGCGCCTCGTACTTCAGGGGCGCGTCGAGCCGCCCGGCGTCGATGACGAGGACGACCAGTTCGTCGGGCCCCTCGTACGAGCCGTACAGGAACTGTGCGACGCGGGGCAGTTGGCCGCGGGTCGAGCAGTGGATGAAGCCCTCCTCCCGCAGGGTGCGGCCGCGGGTCGACATCTCGTACGTGCCGCGCTCGCGGGCCGCGTCCCACAGGGAGCGCTCGGTGATGTGGAGGATCTCTGGTTCGGGCATGGCCTCCACGCTACGGCGTGCGGGGATCACCCACCCAGACGAGCCGCGCGGGACCGCAGATAGCGCTGCTCCGGAAGGCTGAGGGTCCTGCCGGCCGCCGACTCGTATGCCGCTCGGGCCGCCTCGGTGTCACCGGCGCGTTCCAGCAGATGCGCCCGGACCGCGTCGAGGCGGTGGTTCGCGGCCAACTCGGCCGACTCGGCTTCCAGTGCGTCCAGTTCCGCGAGCCCCGCCCGTGGGCCGTGCGCCATCGCGACGGCCACCGCGCGGTTGAGCCGCTCGACCGGGCCGGGAACGAGGCGGACCAGGACGTCGTAGAGGCCGAGGATCTCGTGCCAGTCGGTGTCGTCGGCCGAGGCCGCCTCGTCGTGCACTGCGGCGATGGCGGCCCGCACCTGGTAGGGCCCCGGCCGGCGTCGCGCGAGGGCCCCCGTCACCAGGGCCACGCCCTCCTCGATCGCCGCCCGGTCCCAGCGCTCGCGGTCCTGCTCGTCGAGGGGGACCAGGTCGCCGTCCGCTCCCGTGCGCGCGTCGCGGCGGGCGTCGGTGAGGAGCATCAGCGCCAGCAGCCCGGCCACCTCGCAGTCGTCGGGCAGCAGCCGGTGTGTCGTACGCGTCAACCGGATTGCCTCCCGCGCGAGTTCGGCCCGCTGGAGCGAGGTCCCCGAGGTCGCCGTGTACCCCTCGTTGAAGGTCAGGTAGAGCACGTGCAGGACCGCGGGCAGCCGCTCCTGCCAATTGGCCGGGCGCCCGAAGTCCGCCCCCCGCACCTTCCGCTTGGCCCGGCTGATCCGCTGCGCCATGGTCGCCTCGGGCACCAGGTGCGCCCGCGCGATCTCAGCGGTCGTGAGACCGCCGACGGCCCGCAGGGTCAGCGCGACGCGCGCGGGCGGGCTCAGGTCGGGGTGGCAGCACAGGAAGAGCAGCGTGAGCGTGTCGTCCTCGGACGGGGCCCGGTCGGCGCCGGGCGGCGGCGCCGTGTACGCGTCCCGCGGGACGAGCGCCGCGGCCCGTTCCTCGCGCAGCCGCCGGGCCCCCTCGCTGCGCAGCGCGTCGGTCAGCCGCCGCGAGGCGACCCTGATCAGCCAGCCTCGCGGATTCTCGGGGATGCCGGACCCGGGCCACTGCCCGGCCGCCGCGAGTAGGGCCTCCTGCACGGCGTCCTCGGCGGCGTCGAAGTGCCCGTACCGGCGCACGAGCGCGCCGAGGACCTGCGGCGCGTGACGGCGCAACAGGTCCTCGGTCTCGCTCGTCCCTCTCGGAGGGCGCCCCGGGGGGCCTCCCTCAGGACGGCTCACACGCACAAGTCGCCGCCGCCGTCCACGATGGGGCGGATGACGACCGGGGGGTCCTGCAGCCCTTCGGGCCCGGGGCAGCGGGCGACCCGTGCGGCGATCTCCGTGACCCGCTCCAGGCTGGCGCAGTCGAGGACCCAGTAGCCGGCCAGCACTTCCTTGGTCTCGCCGTACGGGCCGTCGGTGATCACCGGCTTGCCGTCCTGGTCCGCGGAGACGAACCGGGTCTGCGCCGGCTCCGCGAGGCCGTTCGCGTCGACCAGTTCACCGGTCTCCGCGAGGTCGTCGTTGATCGCGCCCATGTACGCGAACATCGCCTGGAGTTCCTGCTCCGTCCACACGGGCCGGTCCGCGGAGGCCTCACCGCGCATGCCCCGGTAGTCCGCCTGTGTGCCCTGGACCATCACGAGGTACTTCATGAGTCCGCTCCTTCGGCCTGGGCCGCCCTCGGTGGGCGGCTCTCACAGGAGACGTCGGAGCCGGCCCGCGCTTCTCTACACACTTGGCGAAAGTTCTTCCGGCGACCCGACCGCCGCCGACGCCGCCGACCGTCACGGGGCCACGGCGACGGGGCCGCTGCGGCGAATGGGTCGAGGGGGCTACGGCGACGGCTCGGCGCCGGGTGCCGAGGGCGGCCCCGCAACGTCCGGCGGTCCGGGCTCCGCCGCGAGCGCGGGCCCGGCCTCCGCCCCGGGGGGCGCGACCCCCTCCGCCGCCCGGCCCCGGTACTCGCCGCACTCGGTGTTCACGCAGGGGCCGCGGCCCCAGACGGGCACGAAGACCCCGAGGGTCTTGTGCCGGTGCACGACCGTCTCCACCGGCTGCTTGCAGACCGGACAAACGTATTCATCACTGGTCATGCCTCCAGGGTAGGGCGGGAGGAGCACCGCCGACAGGCGAGCCGCCCCGACGCCGACGCCCGGCGCCCCGCGCCCCGCCGGGACGCAGCAGCCGGCAGGGACACAGCCCGGCGGCGCGGCTGCGGCTGCGGCTGCGGCTGCGGCTGCGGGGTCAGCGTTTCCTGTCGTACGTCCGTACGACCGCGCCGTTCTTGAACGTGCGCACCTCTCCGAGCGAGAACTCGGCCACGGCGAACCCGGAGCCGAACATCGGCATCCCGGAGCCCAGCACGATGGGATACGTCTTGATCACGAGTTCGTCGATCTCGTCGATCAGCTCACCCGCGAGCGCGGAGCCGCCGCAGAGGTAGATGCCGAGCCCGTTGCCCTCCTCCGCCTTGAGCGCCCGGACGGTGCCGAGCAGGTCCTCGGAGACGACGGTGACGTTCGGGTCGGGCGACTCGCCGAGGGTGCGCGAGGCGACGTACTCGCGCATATGGGCGTACGGGCTGGTGACGCCCATCTCCATGGCGATGTCGTAGCTGACGCGCCCCTGGACGACCGTGTCGTACTTCCGGTTCGGCAGGTGGTCGAGGCCCATCGCGCGGCGACCGGGGGTCGAAATCGTCTCCGGATACTCCTCCTTGAGGAACGCGAGGAACTCCTCGTCCACGAAGGGGTACATCGCCTGTGCGTCGCCGCTCGGGTCGCCGATGAAGCCGTCGATCGAGCAGGCGATGAAATACGTGAGCTTTCGCAAGCCGGTCTCTTTCCGTCGGTTACGTTGACCACTCCATTCATAGTGCTTCACCTGTAGTGGTTGCAAGGGTATTGCCGGAACGCACGGCAGGAAGGCGCCCTGATCGGCGGTGGAGGGCGGCGTTCCGCGTCCGCAGCGCGCGGAGGCCCGGGCGGATGCCCTGCTTCGAAGGCCGGGCCTCGGTCGACCTCGGGCGAAGGCCGGGAGGCGAGCGCGCGCGGGCGGAGCCGGGAGGCGGCAGGCGCGGGCGCCCGGAGAGAACACCGGACGAGGGAGGCCGAGGGGACGCGAGAACGCGAGAGCGGAGGAACAGAGGAGCCGAGCAGCCGGGAAACCGAAGCGCTGGGCAGGTGGAGACCTGAGCAACTGGGGAGCTGGGGGAGCTGGGGGGTCGAGGCGCCGGGAGCTGAAGGGTGCTGCGGGGCGAGGCGGGACGCGGCCTCACCCGGCGGCGGCCGGGGCTGCCACCGGGTGACCCAACGCGTTCGCCGGTTACGCCCTGGGGTTCCGCCACATCGGCCACATCAGGGGCCCGGAGGGAAGTTCGAGCGGCTGGTCGACGGGGGCGAAGCCGAGCCGCTCGTACAGGTCGCGACTGCGGGCGCTGCTCGCCTCCAGGTACGCCGACAGCTCCTCGCGGTCGCAGCGGTCGAGCACGTGCTCGATGAGCGCCGTGCCGAGGCCCTCGCACTGCCGGCCGGGGGCCACGGCGATCATCCACAGGTATTCGTGGGCCCTGCCCTGCGGGTGGATCTCGGCCGTCAGCCGCGCGATCTGCTCGACCCTCGGGTTGCCCGGGTCGACGGCCTCCCGTATCAGGGCCGGGCCGTCGTCGCCGCCCCCGGCGCCGTCCCCCTCGTGCCCCTCGGCCGGTACGGAGAGCCACAGCGCACAGGCCGAACCGTCCTCGGCGAGGTCCACATAGCCCTCGTCCATCACCAGATCGAGGAAGGCCCCCATCAGCAGGGGGTGGGTCCGCCGCCGGTGCTCCGCGTCGGGAAAGACCCAGCTGCTCACCGGGTCGTTCTGGAACGCCTCGTCGAGAAGCCGTGTCACGGCCTCCCGATCGGCCTCGCCCGCTCTTCGGATCGCCACTCCCATGCCCCGCCCCTTCGCCTCAACTACGCATGCCTGTTCGGCCGTTGCAGCCTAGGCGATCACTTCTGGGCAGGGCGACGGGCCCCGCACACCGTGGGGATGTGCGGGGCCCGCCGTAACCGGAACCTCTTCGCCAGGCCGCGCCGTCAGGTACCGCACGACGAAGTGGGCTCCGGTGCCTCCGGGGCGGCACGGCCGCTGGAACCGTCCCGCCGGATGCGGTGTCCCGGACGAGGCACCGCACGTGGCACCGCGGGGTGGCATCGCCGGGCGACCCCGGTACACCGCGCCGCGGCAGGGTCCCCTCGGCTCCGGGCACCCTCGGCCGCCGCAACGCCGAACCGTTCACCGCGAGGCGGTCACCTGCGCGCTCGGCTCCTTCCCGCCGGAGCCGCCTCACGCCTTTCGCGCCTCACGCCTCCGACGCCGCACAGCTCAGGCTGCCTCGTCCCCGCGGGCACCGCACTGCGTCGACCGGCCGATCGCTGCATTCGTCCCACCCTTTCACTCCTCCTTCACGTGTCCCTCGTGATCGCGCCCCTCCGCCCCCTCCTCCCGTCCCGGCCGGCCCCCTCTCCCTCACCCACCTGCCTTCGCCCTGCTCGCAGCACTCCTTCCGCCGGCCCCCACCGCTCCCCGTGCACTCCTCCTCGGCCGCTCCCGGGCCGCGCCCGTTCCGTCTCTTCACCACTCCCGGCCGGTCCGTCCCCCGCGCCACCCCGGCCGCCCCTGCCGCTTCCCCCGAGCCGTGCTCTCCCTTCTCCGCTCCCTCCCTCTCCGCTCCCCCGGCCGTCTCCTCATCCACCGCTCCCCCGAGCGCGCTCCCCCTTCACCGCTCCCCCGAGCCGTGCTCTCCCTTCTCCGCTCCCGGCCTTAGCTGCTCCCGGTGCTCCTCCTCCGTGTTCCCGGTGCTCCTCCGTGTCCCGTCTCCGCTCACGCGTTCACGTCGTGCGCCGCGTCACGAACTCGGCGAGCGACAGCAGACCTCCCGCCGCTTCCGGGTCCGGGACCGCGCGCGACAAGTGGTGCAGGGCTCTGGCCATCCGGTCGGCCGCCTGGACCTGGGCCCAGTCACGCCCGCCCGCCCGCTCGACGGCGAGGACCGTGGCCTCCAGGTCGCCGTCGCGGTACGGAAGCCGGTACAGCTCGGCGAGTTCGGCCGCCGCCGGGGTGCCGGAGGTGAGCGCGGCGACCACGGGGAGGGACTTCTTGCGGGCCATGAGGTCCGCCCCGGCCGGCTTGCCGGTACGTCCCGGGTCCCCCCAGATGCCGATCACGTCGTCGATGAGCTGGAAGGCGAGCCCTGCCTCCCGGCCGAACGCGTCGAGCGCGTCGACGTCCTCCGCACCGGCGCCCGCGTACAGCCCTCCGATCGCGCACGCGCAGCCCAGCAGTGCCCCCGTCTTGGCCTCGGCCATCGTGAGCACCTCGTCGAGGGTCACGTCCTCGGGGCCCCGGCTCTCCAACGCGGTGTCCACGTGCTGCCCCTCGCACAGCTCGACGACGCAGGCGGCCAGCCGCGCGGCGGCGGCCGGGGCCGCCGGATGCGGGTCGTCGGCGAGCAGCCGGTGGGCCAGCGCCTGGAGCGAGTCCCCGGCGAGGACGGCGGCGGCGTCACCGAACACGGCCCATGCGGTCGGCCGGTGCCTGCGGGTGGTGTCCCGGTCCATCACGTCGTCGTGGAGCAGCGTGAAGTTGTGCACCAGCTCCACGGCCGCCGCCACCCGGGCGGCCGAGGCCTCCCGGCCGCCCAACGCGCGCACCGCGGCCAGGACGAGCGCGGGCCGGACGGCCTTGCCCGCGTTCCCCGCAGCCGGAGTGCCGTCCGCGTGCTCCCATCCGAAGTGGTAGAGCGCGACCCTTCGCATCGAACCGGGCAACGACTCGACGGCCCGGCGCAGTTCGGGGTCGACGGTCGTTCTCGCCCCGTCCAGGATCGCCGCCGCCTCCTGCCCGTCCGGGGGGCACTGCCACCCGTCGGGTGGACCGTGCCGCCCGTCCGGCACCCGGTGCCCGCCCCGCCCCTGGCCGGTGACGGCAGACAGCGGGCTCTGTCGCGTCTCCGTCATGGGGCCACCCGTCGATCCGGGACGAGGTGTGCGCGTCCTACGTCGGTCGCGCCACCGCGGTCGCGGCCTCCCGGGCCGGCCTCGGCGCGGGGCGGGCACACCGCACGCGGTGCGCGGGATGTCACCGCCATCGGCCGATCTCGACGTTCTCCAGGACTCCCAGCGCGTCGGGCACCAGGACCGCGGCCGAGTAGTACGTCGTCACGAGGTAGGACATGATCGCCTGCTCGCTGATGCCCATGAACCGCACGGACAGGCTGGGCTCGATCTCGTCCGGGATGCCCGCCTGCTGGAGTCCGACGACGCCCTGCTCGGCCTCGCCCGTACGCATCGCGATGATCGAGGTCGTCCTGGCCTCGGTGACCGGGATCTTGTTGCACGGGAAGATCGGCACCCCGCGCCAGGTGGGGATGCGGTTGCCGCCCACGTCGATGGTCTCTGGGACGAGCCCTCGCTTGTTGAGCTCGCGGCCGATCGCGGAGACGGCCCTCGGGTGGGCGAGCAGCAGCTTGGTGCCGCGCCGCCTGCTGAGCAGTTCGTCGAGGTCGTCGGGGCTCGGCACGCCGTCGTGCGGCTGGAGCCGCTGGTCGTACTCGCAGTTGTGGAGCAGTCCGAACTCCCGGTTGTTGACCAGTTCGTGCTCCTGGCGCTCCTTCAATGCCTCTACGGTGAGCCGCAATTGCTGCTCGGTCTGGTTCATCGGCTGGTTGTAGAGGTCGGCCACGCGGGTGTGGATGCGCAGCACGGTCTGGGCGACGCTCAGTTCGTACTCCCGGGGTGCCGCGTCGTAGTCGACGTAGGTCCCCGGGATGGCCTGCTCGCCGGTGTGGCCGGCGGCGAGGTCGATCTCCTTCTCGCCGAACTTGTTGGTGCGCTGCTCGGGGATCGCCCGGAGCTGCTGGAGGTGCTCGTGCAGGGACTCCGACCGCTCCGCGACCTGGTCGATGTCCCGGCGCGGCAGCGCGAGCACCGTGCAGGCCGTGACGGCGCGGGCCGTGTACTCCCAGATGGCCTCGGGGTCGGTGATCGCCTGCTCGCCGAAGTAGGCGCCGTCGGCGAGGACTCCGAGGACTGCGTCGTCCCCGTACGGACCCGTGCCGATCTTCTCGATCCTGCCGTGGGCCAGCAGGTAGACCTCTTCGGCCTGGCTGCCGAACGAGGCGAGCACCTCGCCCGGGGCGAACTCCCTCTGCTGGCAGCGCTGGGCCAGCTCACCGAGGACCTCCTGGTCCTCGTAGGTTCGCAGCGCCGGCAGTTCGCCGAGCTCCGCCGGGATGACCTGGACGCGGTCCCCGGTCTTCACGAAGGTGACCCGGCCGTCTCCCACTGAGTAGCTGAGCCTGCGGTTCACCCGGTACGTGCCGCCCTGCACATTCACCCACGGCAGCATGCGCAGCAGCCAGCGCGAGCTGATCTCCTGCATCTGCGGTGCCGACTTGGTGGTGGTGGCCAGGTTCCGCGCCGCGGATGTGCCGAGACTCTTCTGCGGCTGATCCTGGTCCGCGCGGATCTCTTCGCCTACCGACATGAAAACGTCCTCCCCATCGTGCATTGAGCTGCGACGACAAGCCTCCATCACGGAACGTGCTCGTGCTATTACACGAAAGAGCGGGAATGGATCTTCGACATCCGGGGCATGGAGAGCCTTTTCCGGCCTTCCGGACCCCCGCCGGCGGGCTTCGCGCGCCTCTGACGGCCCCGGCGACCCCTCACGCCCCGGGTGCCCCGCCACCGCCTCCGGACGGACAAGGTGCGAAACGGGGACGAACAGCGACGAACCAGCGCTCGCGGCCCGCCCGACCGATACCGAACGTGACCGAACGGGAACTCCAAGATCCGGTCGCTCGTTCAACAGTCGAGACGGACCACGACGAGGGGATTGCAATGGCAGGCTTTCTGGATCGCGCCAAAGAACAAGCACAGCGCGGCCTCACACAGGGCAAGCAGAAGCTCGACGACGTTCAGGCGCAGCGGGCGGGCGGCGATCTCCTGAAGAGCCTCGGCGCGGCCTATTACGCGGAGCGGCGCGGCAGCGGTTCGCCCCAGGCGACGCAGCAGGCCCTCCAGGCGCTGGAGAGCCACATCGCGACGCACGGCGACGGCTTCCTGCGCGCCTGACGCACCCGCCCACACGCGTGCGGCCCGCCCGCGGCGCCGCGGGCGCCCGTGGCAGTCATGGCGCTGATGCCACCGATGGCGTTCGCGGGTGCCTCCAGTGCCCGTCGCGCCCGGCCGGGATCGCCGTACGGGCGTCGCACCGCCCCGCCTTCGTCCCGTGCCGCTGACCGGATCGGCTCGCACACCGTGCGAAGAGGTGATCTCCGCCCGGGAGTTCGGGTACATGCAGCGGTACGAGGCGACTGCGACCGGCAGCCGTCGCGGCACGTGTGAGGAGGCGGTCATGGCCCCACCCATGTCCGCGAGCAGCATCCTGAGCCGACTCAGGTCGGAGGGGCTCACCGTCGTCGAGGTCGGCGACTGGGAGCACCACAACCGCAACCACAAGGGCCCGTGGGGCCCGGTCCACGGCGTGATGATCCACCACACGGTGACGTCGGGCAGCGCGCGCACGGTCGAGCTCTGCCGCGACGGCTACAGCGGGCTGCCCGGTCCGCTGTGCCACGGCGTCATCACCAAGGACGGCCGGGTGCATCTCGTCGGCCACGGACGGGCGAACCACGCGGGCCTCGGCGACGACGAGGTGCTGCGGGCGGTCATCGCGGAGAAGGCGCTCCCTCCGGACAACGAGGCGAACACCGACGGCAACCGCCATTTCTACGGCTTCGAGTGCGAGAACCTCGGCGACGGCGACGACCCCTGGCCCGGGGCCCAGCTGGAGGCCATCGAGCGGGCCGCGGCGGCCATCTGCCGTCACCACGGCTGGACGGAGCGCTCGGTGATCGGCCACCTCGAATGGCAGCCGGGCAAGATCGACCCGCGCGGCTTCACGATGGCCGCGATGCGCGGGCGCATCCGCGACCGCCTGAAGTGACGGCTCCCGCGGTGGCGACCGCGGAGCCGGTCTCGGCGTGCGCCACCGCGGGTCCGTCCGCCCCGGCCTCGCGCGGCTCCCGGACGCATGTCCGAGAATGGTCGCGTGACCAGCCACGACACACCGGAAGCACCGGTCCTCGGCAGCCTGCGGCCGCGCCTGCCGTCACCGCTGCTGGAGGTCGCGGACGAGCGTTTCGCCCGGCGCGGGCTCCGTCTGCTGCTCAAGCGGGACGACCTGATCCACCCGGACCTGGTCGGTAACAAGTGGCGCAAGCTGGCCCCCAACCTGCGGGCCGCCGAGGGCCGCACGGTCCTCACCTTCGGCGGCGCGTACTCCAACCACCTGCGGGCCACCGCGTCCGCGGGCCGGCTCCTCGGCCTGCCCACCGTCGGTGTGGTCCGCGGACAGGAGCTGGCCGACCGACCGCTCAACCCCTCACTGGCCCGGTGCGCGGCCGACGGCATGCGGCTCCACTTCGTCGACCGGTCGACGTACCGCCGCAAGGGCGAGCCGGACACCCTCGCCGCCCTGCTCGCCTCGGCCGGCGCCGCGGACGCGTACGTGGTGCCCGAGGGCGGCAGCAACTCCCTCGCCGTACGGGGCTGCGCGGCCCTCGGCGAGGAGCTGGCCGGGCACGGCGGTGTCGGTGTCGCAGCGGTCGCCTGCGGCACGGGCGGCACGCTCGCGGGCCTCGCCGCGGGCCTCGGACCGGGCGGGCGCGCTCTCGGCGTACCCGTCCTCAGGGGCGGCTTCCTCGGCGCCGAGGTACGAGCCCTCCAGGACGCGGCGTTCGGCGGCCCCCGGGGCGACTGGTGGCTCGACGACCGCTTCCACTTCGGCGGCTACGCCCGTACGACGCCCGGACTCGACGCGTTCGCGGCCGACTTCGAGCAGCGCCACGGCCTGCCGGTCGAGCGCCTCTATGTCGCCAAGTTGCTGTACGGACTTGTCGTCCTGGCGGACGAGGGCGCCTTCGAGCGGGGGACCGCGGTCGCCGCGGTCGTCACCGGAAGCCCCTTCCCGGCGCCCGCACCCTGATCCGCGGCGCGCGCTGCGCGTCGCCCCGGTTCATCCGGCCTCCCGGAACGCGGCCGCCTCCTCCAGGTCCAGCCTGCGCAGCAGGCTCCGCAGCATCTCGTCGTCGATGTAGCGCCCGTCCCTGAGCCTCACGAACATCTCCCGTTCGGCGCTGATCATCTCGCGGGACAGCCGCCGGTACGTGTCGTCGACGGACTCCCCCGTCACCGGGTTCGCCGTGCCGAGCCGCTCCCACACGGCGTTGCGGCGCCGCTCCAGCACGGAGCGGAGCCGGTCGCCGAGCGGGGCGGGCAGGGCGTTGCGCTCGTCCGCGAGCAGTTCGTCGAGCCGCTGCTCGGCCACCTGGGACGCCTGGGCCTGGGCGTTCGCCTCGGCGAGCGTCTCGGCCTGCGCGTCGCGCCCTGGCAGCTTCAGCATGTGGATCAGCGGGGGCAGCGTCAGCCCCTGCACGACCAGCGTCCCGATCACCGTCGTGAAGGTCAGGAAGAGGATCATGTTGCGGCCGGGGAAGTCCTCGCCGTCGTCCATGGCGAGCGGGATCGAGAAGGCGATGGCGAGCGACACCACGCCCCGCATCCCCGCCCAGCCGATGATGAAGGGCGCCTTCCAGGTGGGGTTGTCCTCGCGTTCCCTGATCCGCCGGGACAGCATCCGCGGCAGGAAGGTCGCGGGGTAGACCCAGACGAAGCGGGCCGCGACGACCACGACGAAGAGGGTGAACGCGTACACGGCCGCCTCCGTCCCCTCGTAGTCCCCGAGGCCCTTGAGGACGACCGGCAGTTGGAGCCCGATCAGCGCGAACACCGACGCCTCCAGGATGAACGCGACCATCTTCCACACCGCCTCCTCCTGGAGCCGCGTGGCGAAGTCGACCTCCCAGTTGCGGTGCCCCAGGTAGAGCGCGACGACGACCACGGCGAGCACTCCGGAGGCGTGCACCTGTTCGGCGACGGCGTACGCGAAGAACGGGATCAGCAACGACAGGGAGTTCTGCAGCAGCGGCTCCCTCAGATGGGTGCGCAGCCAGTGGATCGGCACCATCAGGACGAGCCCGATCCCGATGCCGCCGAGGGCCGCCACCAGGAACTCCGTGATTCCCCCGGCCCAGGTGGCCCCCTCGCCCACGGCCGCGGCGAGCGCCACCTTGAAGGCGGTGATGGCGGTGGCGTCGTTCACCAGCGACTCGCCCTGCAGAATCGTCGTGAGCCGCGAGGGCAGGCCGACCCGGCGGGCCACGGCGGTGGCCGCCACGGCGTCCGGCGGCGCTACGACCGCCCCGAGGACCAGCGCCGCCGTGAGCGACAGGTCGGGCACGATCAGATAGGCGGCCCAGCCGACGACGAGCGTCGCGAAGAGCACGTAGCCGACCGACAGCAGCGCGACGGGCCGGAACTGCGCGCGCAGGTCGAGGTAGGAGCTGTCCGTGGCCGCCGTGTACAGCAGCGGGGGCAACAGGAGCGGCAGCACCACATGGGGGTCGAGCGTGTAGTCGGGCACCCCGGGCAGGTAGGAGACGGCCAGACCCGCCGTGACCACCAGCAGCGGCGCGGGCACGGGGGTGCGCCGGGCCAGCCCGGCGACCACGACACTGCCCGCGATCAGCAGGAGGAGGGGCATCTCATGCATCGACTTCGGCCCGCCTTCGTTTCTGCGCGGATTCCCGCACGCCCGACGTAATCTGGCAATCATGAAACAGTGCACGCACGCCGACGCGCTGCCACAGCCCGAACCGGCGCCTCGTAGTGACACCTGTCTCGAGTGCCTGGCCGCGGGCACGAACCCCGTGCACCTGCGCCTCTGCCTGGGCTGCGGTCACGTGGGCTGCTGCGACTCGTCGCCGCTGCGGCACGGAACGGAGCACTTCGAGGAGACGGGGCATCCGATCATGCGCACCTTCGAGCCGGGCGAGAGCTGGCGCTGGTGCTTCGTCGACCATGTACTCGTGTGACGCCGGATCCGGACGGTTCGACCGTCTGACGTCTGGGTACGTCAACCCGGCGCGCGCTCTTCCCAATTGGGCCCGCAGACCCCTAGCCACTGTGCGTATACGCAGGTTTACTATGAGTGACAGCAAGGGGTTGGGGTCCCGGGGACAGGAAACCTGAGAGCGCGGTAGCGTCACCGCTGAACCACGTTGCGCGTTAACCCGGGGGGAGACCCTCGGACCCCGAAACAGCTTGTACCACCTTGGAGGTGAGGG
The DNA here is from genome assembly GCF_014651055.1 of Streptomyces fructofermentans. Classification (GTDB taxonomy): domain Bacteria; phylum Actinomycetota; class Actinomycetes; order Streptomycetales; family Streptomycetaceae; genus Streptomyces; species Streptomyces fructofermentans. The sequence goes on along the minus strand of NZ_BMWD01000001.1, from coordinate 567,253 downwards.
TGTCCCAGATCGCAGGCGAGCCCGCGACCCAGGACTTCGTGGAAGTCCGGCTGCCGGCTGCGGGTGCCTACCTGTCGGTGCTGCGCACGGCCACGGCCGGCCTCGCGGCGCGTTTGGACTTCACCCTCGACGAGATCGAGGACTTGCGCATCGCCGTGGACGAGGCGTGCGCGATCCTGTTGCAACAGGCGGTGCCGGGCTCCGTGCTCAGCTGTGTCTTCCGTCTGATCGACGACTCGCTCGAGGTGACGGTCTCGGCCCCCACCACGGACGGCCACGCCCCTTCGCGGGACACCTTCGCCTGGACCGTGCTGTCGGCCCTGGCGGGCAAGGTCTCCTCCTCCGTGGCCGACGACAAAACCGTTTCGATCAGCCTCTACAAACAGCGCGGCGCGGGACCCGGGCCGGCGTGAGGAACGGGGACGGGCCGGTGCGGGACGAAGAGCGCGGCACACGGGAGCCTCCCGCCGAGGGCGCGGTCGGCCCCGGCGGGCCGCGGCGCCTGTCGGAGGGTGTCGACGGCATTCCCGAGCAGCAGGCCAGACCGCACCCGGAGAACCACTCCTCGGCGGCCCAGGCGTCCCGGGGGGACCCGATCGGCAAGGACGAGCGCGAAGCGCTCTCCGGCAGTGACGGGCGACAGGATCCAGACGTTGCCGCGCAGTGGGGGTCCCCCCGGACGGAGTCTGGGGGAGCGTCCTCGGAAGGGCGGCGGCGCGTGACGGGCGGGATCATGAGCGAGCAGCACGAGCACGAGCGAAATGCCGACAACGACGCGTCGGGCGCACACCACAACCCCCACGACCGCAGCGGGGCGCGGGCGAAGTTCATCGAGCTGCGCGAGATGAAGGACGGCAGCCCGGAGTACGCGGAGCTGCGCAACCAGCTCGTCCGCATGCATCTGCCGCTCGTCGAGCACCTCGCGCGCCGTTTCCGCAACCGCGGCGAGCCGCTGGACGACCTCACGCAGGTCGCCACCATCGGCCTGATCAAGTCGGTGGACCGCTTCGACCCGGAGCGCGGCGTCGAGTTCTCGACGTACGCGACTCCGACGGTGGTCGGCGAGATCAAGCGCCACTTCCGCGACAAGGGCTGGGCGGTCCGGGTGCCGCGCCGGCTCCAGGAACTGCGGCTCGCCCTGACCACGGCGACCGCGGAGCTCTCGCAGCAGCACGGCCGCTCCCCCACCGTGCACGAGCTGGCCGAGAAGCTGGCCATCTCGGAGGAGGAGGTCCTGGAGGGCCTGGAGTCGGCGAACGCGTACTCCACGCTCTCCCTCGACGTCCCCGACACGGACGACGAGTCCCCGGCGGTCGCGGACACGCTGGGCTCCGAGGACGAGGCCCTGGAGGGAGTCGAGTACCGCGAGTCCCTGAAGCCGCTCCTGGAGGACCTGCCGCCCCGCGAGAAGCGGATCCTGCTCCTGCGCTTCTTCGCCAACATGACCCAGTCGCAGATCGCGCAGGAGGTCGGCATCTCCCAGATGCACGTCTCCCGACTGCTGGCGCGCACGCTGGCCCAGCTCCGCGAGAAGCTCCTCGTCGAGGAGTAGCACCGCCCGTGGCCCATGGCCGCGGCACGCGGGACCGCGCCCCGTCAGGGGCGCGGAAGCCGCCGCACGACCCGTCGGGAACGACGGCCGGCGCTCCGGGCGGACAGCCCGGCGGCAACCGTTCTCCGTCCGGCCAGCTCCCGACGACCCGGAGGCAGCCGCCCGGCAGCGCGCCTCGGGCACGGCGGAGGGTTCCGTACGCCTCGGCCCAGGTGCCGGCCCTCCCGCGTCAGCTCTCGCGCTTCGGGTCCCGCGCCCCGCCCGGCCCGGTGATCCCGAGGGCGCGCGTCGTCTCGGGGTTCACGACCAGGACCAGGGTCGCGACCGCCACCACCGCCAGCGCGATCCCGCCGGGAATGGCCAGGCTGTCGGCCTGGAGCAGGTTGTACGCGACGGGCAGCGCCATGAGCTGCGTGATGATCGCGGGACCCCGGCTCCAGCTCCGGCGCAGCAGCAGTCCGCGCGCCGCCAGCAGGGGCAGCAGCGCGAGCACGATCAGCGTCACGCCACCGGTGACGGCCTGCCTGCGGCCGTCAGGGTCTCCGGTGAAGCCCAGCACGAGCATGTAGAGACCGCCCGCGAGGACGGCGAGACCCTCCAGCGCGGCCAGTGCCGCCGCGGCGGTCAGCCGCCTGGGACGGGGTTCGGCGTCGGGGGTTTCCGGGGTGGGGTTCGGCTCAGCGCTCACCCCAGCAGGGTAGCCCTCGGCCTCCGCCCGACGCGGGCCCCGGGTACGACTCCGGACACGGCGGCCGTACGTTCCGAGCCGCGGCCCGGCGCATCCCCACCGCGGCCCGAGCGGGGCCCGAGCACGGCCCGAGTACGACCCCAGCGGCGCCCGAGCGGGGACACGGGCGCGGGCCGGGGCCGCCGCCCAGCCGCGGCCCGGCACCCCGGGCGGGCGCGGCCCGGCACCCCGGGCGGGCGCAGCTCGGCACCCCGGGCGTCGCGGGCGGTCACGGCCGGGACCGGGCCGTGACCGCCCGGTCCGGGACCCTGCCGGCACGGCACTCCGAGCCCGGGCCCGAGGGCCGCTGACGGACAGCTGACGGGCCGCCGCCGGACCGCGGACGACCCGTACCAATCCGTCCCGATTGTGCGGGGGCTCACACCGCGCATCCCCGTCCGACCCTCACCTCGGTATGGGCCGAGTACCACGCGGTAGGTACGCTGCATCGCATGCGTGCACTTCTCGTGGTCAATCCGGCAGCAACCACCACAAGCGCGCGCACGCGTGATGTCTTGATCCACGCGTTGGCCAGCGAGATGAAACTCGAGGCGGTCACCACCGAGTACCGCGGGCACGCGAGAGACCTCGGCCGGCAGGCGGCGGAGAGCAAGGACGTCGAGCTGGTGGTCGCCCTCGGCGGCGACGGCACGGTGAACGAGGTCGTGAACGGCCTGCTGCACAACGGGCCCGACCCGGACCGGCTGCCCGGCCTCGCGGTCGTCCCCGGAGGTTCCACCAACGTCTTCGCGCGCGCCCTGGGTCTGCCCAACGACCCGGTGGAGGCGACCGGCGCCCTCCTCGACGCACTGCGCGAGGGCCGGGAGCGCACGGTGGGCCTCGGCCTCACGGCCGGCGTCCCGGGCAGTGAGGACGACGGCGTCCCTGCCCGCTGGTTCACCTTCAACGCCGGTCTGGGATTCGACGCGGGCGTGGTCGGCCGGGTCGAACAGCAGCGCGAGCAGGGCAAGCGCTCGACGCACTCCCTCTATCTGCGTCAGGCCATGCGCCAGTTCTTCGGGGAGCCCCACCGGCGCCAGGGGACCATCAGTCTGGAGCGGCCGGGCGCGGACCCGGTGACCAGTCTGGTGCTGTCCATAGTCTGCAACACCTCTCCGTGGACGTATCTGGGCAATCGCCCGGTGTACGCCTCACCTAAGGCCTCGTTCGATACCGGCCTCGACGTACTCGGCCTCAGCCGCATGTCGACGACCGCTGTCGCCCGGTATGGCACCCAGTTGCTCACTTCGTCCCCCGACCGGGGACCCCACGGCAAGCACGCGTTGTCCCTGCACGACCTGACGGACTTCACCTTGCATTCGAAGGTCCCACTCCCCCTCCAGATGGACGGCGACCACCTCGGACTGCGTACGAGCGTCGCGTTCACAGGCGTTCGCCGTGCACTGCGTGTGATTGTGTGAGCGGAAGGGGCCAAACTCCTTCCACTCGAACGTTTAGGCCAGGGTCCACCCCATGGAAGTACGGCTGTGACCTAGTCGACACCGAGGAATCAAAAAAAACTTTCCTGAAGGGGTTGTATCCGCCGCTGAGGTTTGCGAGTCTCTACGTGGCGCTCGGGGCGGCCCGCAACATCGGCCCCGCAGAGCACCGGAACCCCTCCTCACATCAAGGACCACGCCAGTCCGTCTGGTAGTCGGCCCTTCACTTGTTGAGGGATTCGTGAAAGCGTTCACATTCACAAGCAACGTGCATGTAATACCAAGGAGAGGTAGCAGCCATGGACTGGCGTCACAACGCCGTTTGCCGCGAGGAAGACCCCGAGCTCTTCTTCCCCATCGGCAACACCGGTCCTGCGCTGCTGCAGATCGAGGAAGCCAAGGCCGTCTGCCGTCGCTGCCCCGTCATGGAGCAGTGCCTGCAGTGGGCGCTCGAGTCCGGCCAGGACTCGGGCGTCTGGGGTGGTCTCAGCGAGGACGAGCGCCGCGCCATGAAGCGCCGCGCCGCCCGCAACCGGGCACGTCAGGCCTCCGCCTGACAACCCGCCCCACACGAGCCTGAGCTTGGCGGCGCGTACAGCGAGTACGCACATCCCGCCCCCGAGCCGCAGCGCGCAGTACCCCCGACGCACTCGACTCCGCTCGAGCGGGACACAGCCCCACAGCAAACGAGCACTCTGAGCCCCGGACCGCAAATGGTCCGGGGCTCATTGCTGTGCCCGAGTCGCCGCGCCCGGGCCGATCGCCCCACCGGACGCGCCGCCGGCGGCGGGACCGCCGCAGGCCCGACGCCTTCGACGCCGCATCACTCCGGCCCCGGTCCGGAGGGGTCGTGGACGACCCCGGCGGAGGACCCTTGCGCACGACGGTCACACAGAGTATTCACGAATGGGGAGCACACTTCACCCCAAGGGCACGCGTTACTTGTGGGCTCGTACCGGAATGTCCAGAACGACCTGCGTGCCCCGCTCAGGAGCCGGCACCATGTCGAAGGTGCCGCCCAACTCGCCCTCCACCAGAGTGCGAACGATTTGAAGGCCCAGGTTGCCCGAACGGTGCGGATCGAAGCCTTCGGGGAGGCCGACGCCGTCGTCCTGCACGGTGACGAGGAGGCGGGGCTCCTTCGAACCGCCGCCGCGGACCGCCGACACCTCCACCGTGCCGCGGTCGCCCTCGCGGAAACCGTGCTCCAGCGCGTTCTGCAGGATCTCGGTGAGGACCATCGAGAGCGGTGTCGCCACCTCGGCGTCGAGTATGCCGAAGCGACCGGTGCGCCGGCCCGTGACCTTGCCCGGCGAGATCTCGGCGACCATCGCCAGCACCCGGTCGGCGATCTCGTCGAACTCCACGCGCTCGTCCAGGTTCTGCGAGAGCGTCTCGTGCACGATCGCGATCGACCCGACGCGGCGCACGGCTTCCTCCAGCGCCTCACGGCCCCGCTCCGAGTCGATGCGGCGGGCCTGGAGGCGCAGCAGGGCGGCGACCGTCTGGAGGTTGTTCTTCACCCGGTGGTGGATCTCCCGGATGGTGGCGTCCTTGGTGATCAACTCGCGCTCGCGGCGGCGCAGTTCGGTGACGTCGCGCAGTAGTACGAGCGAACCGACGCGGGTGCCCTTGGGCTTGAGCGGGATCGCGCGAAGCTGGATGACTCCCTCGTTGCTCTCGATCTCGAACTCCCGGGGCGCCCACCCGCTGGCCACCTTGGCGAGGGCCTCGTCCACCGGGCCGCGCGTCGGGGCGAGTTCCGCGGTGGTCAGGCCGAAGTGGTGGCCGACCAGGTCGGCGGCGAGACCCAGCCGGTGGTAGGCGGACAGGGCGTTCGGCGAGGCGTATTGGACGATGCCGTCTGCGTCGAGCCGGATCAGGCCGTCCCCCACGCGCGGCGAGGCGTCCATGTCGACCTGCTGGTCGGGGAACGGGAAGGAGCCCGCCGCGATCATCTGGGCGAGGTCGGAAGCGCTCTGGAGATAGGTGAGTTCGAGCCGTGACGGGGTGCGCACGGTGAGCAGGTTGGTGTTGCGGGCGATGACGCCCAGGACGCGGCCCTCCCTGCGTACGGGGATGGACTCGACCCGTACGGGAACCTCCTCGCGCCACTCCGGGTCGCCCTCGCGCACGATGCGGCCCTCGTCCAGGGCGGCGTCGAGCATCGGGCGGCGGCCGCGCGGGACGAGGTGTCCGACCATGTCGTCCTGGTACGAGGTGGGGCCCGTGTTGGGCCTCATCTGGGCGACCGAGACATAGCGGGTGCCGTCGCGTGTGGGGACCCACAGGACGAGGTCGGCGAAGGACAGGTCGGAGAGCAGCTGCCACTCCGAGACCAGCAGATGGAGCCACTCGAGGTCGGAGTCACCGAGCGCGGTGTGCTGGCGGACGAGGTCGTTCATGGAGGGCACGTGTGCGAGCGTACCCGGGAGTTCGGACATGGCCCGAAATAGGCGCCGCCGCGGTGGTCCGGAAGCGGCTCCAAGGCCCCGGGAACACCCGCGGGCCGCGGCGCCTGGGAGGGACCCTCAGCCCTCCCGGCACCGCAGCCCGGAGCAACAACGGCCGCGGGGTGTGCGGTCCCATTCGGCCGAAGGGTGAGGATCCGGCGCAGTCAGGGCAGAGAGCCCCGGGTCCTCGTTCCGTCTTCCTGTGCGGGGAAGACGGAGCCTGGTCGTTCAGTTGGCTTCGTCGTGCGGACGCCTCTGGTGCCCGGGCCGTTCGACCGGTCCGCCCGCCGGGCCGCGTACGGTCCGGCGGGTGATCATTCAGTTGCGTCCTCAAGCTTTATCTACGCATTGTGGACTAGACCACTCGGATCTGTCCATGCGTTGGCGAATGTTTGTCGTTGTCGGTCCCTGTCGGCCGTTGTCTCCTTGTCCGAGGACCGAGGACCGAGGACCGAAGCCCCCGACCGACTTGCCCGAAGGCCCACGACCGGCACCCGCCATCCACCACGCAGCCTAACCCCGGGCGGTTCACGAGCGGGGCGGATCGGCGCGCCGAGTGCGGTGAACGCCCTCGAATCCCCCCTACGGGGCACCACCGCGGCACTCCTCACGCGTCCGGGCGTCCCGCGCCGGGCAATCCAGCCGCCGGGCGGACGCCGGAGGCCGTCCACCGGCGGACAGCCGCCGACGGACAACCGGCGGCGGACGGCCGGCGGGCGGGGCTCGCCGAGGGCCGCGAAACCGCGACCGCGGAGGGCCGTTCTGCTAGATTGGTCTATACCACATAGGTAGTCGAGTCCCCCTTCAGAACGGCAGGCCCAGCGTGGAAGTTGTCATCGTTTCGGACGCCAAGGCCGGTGGCGCGCTCATTGCCGGGGCCATGGCGGAACTGCTCGGGCGCAAGCCCGACGCCCTGCTCGGCGTGGCCACCGGATCGACGCCGCTGCCCGTCTACGAGGCGCTGGCGGCGCGGGCCGGCTCCGGGGCCGCGGACGTCTCGCGGGCGCGGATCGCCCAGCTCGACGAGTACGTGGGGCTGCCCGCCGACCATCCGGAGTCGTACCGGTCCGTGCTCCGGCGCGAGGTGCTGGAGCCGCTGGGGCTGGGCATGGACGCGTTCATCGGACCCGACGGGACCGCCGAGGACGTACGGGCCGCGTGCGAGGCGTACGACCGGGCGCTCGCCGAGGCCGGCGGGGTCGACCTGCAGCTGCTGGGCATCGGGACCGACGGGCACATCGGGTTCAACGAGCCGTGCTCCTCGCTCGCCTCGCGCACCCGGATCAAGACGCTGACCGAGCAGACGCGCGTCGACAACGCGCGCTTCTTCGACGGCGACATCGAGCAGGTGCCGCACCACGTGATCACGCAGGGCATCGGGACGATCCTGGAGGCGCGTCACCTGGTGCTGCTCGCCACGGGCGAGGGGAAGGCGGACGCCGTGGCGGCCACGGTCGAGGGCCCGGTCGCGGCGGTGTGCCCGGCGTCGGCGCTGCAACTCCACCCGCACGCGACCGTCGTCGTGGACGAGGCGGCCGCCTCCAAGCTGAAGCTCGCGGACTACTTCCGGCAGACGTTCGCCGCCAAGCCCGCGTGGCAGGGCATCTGAGCGGCGCGCGCACGAGGGCGCCGGGTCCCCCCGCGGTGAACCCGGCGTCCTCCGCCGTACGGACGGGCCCGCCTCGGCGGGCCCGTTCCTTTTCCCGGCTCACGCCCCGGAGGCGATGACCTCCGCGGCCGCGATCCCGCACACGCGGGCCGCGCCGTGCGTGGCGATGTGCAGGGCGCCCCGGGGCGGGGCCTGCGGCACGCCCATCTCGACCACGACCGTGTCCGGCCGGGCGGCGAGCAGGGTGTCGAGGGCGGCGGCCATCCAGGGGTGCCGGTGGAGGTCGCGCACCACGGCGACGACGCGCCGGGCTCCCGCGGCGGCCAGCGCCTCGGCTCCGGCCCCCTCCCCCGTGAAGCTCCCCGTCTCCGTGCCCGGCATGACGCGGCTCAGCTCGGCGGCGACACCCCACGGGGTCTCGTCGCCGACGGCGATGTTGGCGACGGGGGTCAGGGCCGCCACGTACGGGGCCTCGGTGACCGGCGCGAAGTGGCCGCCCCGGGTGACGGTCAACGCGCGTCGCGCCGCCACCAGGCCGATGCCCGCGCTCTCGGCGGCGGCCTGTGCCTGTGCCCGGGCCTGCGGCGAGGAGCCCGCGCCCGGCGTCCCGCCGAGGGCCCGTACCTTCGCCGACGCGGTCCAGGCGGCGAGCGCCCTGACCCGGTCCGCCGCGTCCGCCAGCCGTTCCTCGGGCAGTTCGCCCGAGCGGACCGCCGCCACCAGCGCGTCCCGCAGCCGCTGGACCGTCGCGTCGTCGGCGAGTCCGCCGCCGACGCAGATGGCGTCGGCGCCCGCCGCGATCGCGAGGACGCTGCCGCGTTCGATGCCGTACGTCGCGGAGATGGCCTGCATCTCCATGCCGTCGGTGACGATGAGCCCGTCGTAGCCCAGCTCCTCGCGGAGCAGGCCGGTCAGGATGCGCCGCGAGAGGGTCGCGGGGTGGACCGGGTCGAGGGCCGGGACCAGGATGTGCGCGCTCATCACGGCCCGGGTGCCCGCCTCGATGGCCGCGCGGAACGGGACCAGTTCGCGGGACTCCAGGACGGACAGCTCGGCGTCGATGCGCGGCAGCGCGTGGTGCGAGTCCACCGCCGTGTCGCCGTGGCCGGGGAAGTGCTTGGTGCAGGCCGCGACTCCGGCGGCCTGGAGCCCGGAGACGTACGCGGCGGTGTGCCGGGCGACCAGCGAGGTGTCGGAGCCGAAGGACCGTACTCCGATGACGGGGTTGACCGGGTTGGAGTTGATGTCCGCGGACGGGGCCCAGTTGAAGTTCACGCCGCAGGCGGCCAGCCGGCGGCCCAGTTCGTGGGAGACCGCCTCGGTCAGCGCGATGTCGTCCACGGCGCCGAGCGCGTGGTTGCCGGGGAACGACGAACCCGTGCGTACCTCCAGCCGGGTGACGTCGCCCCCCTCCTCGTCGATGGCGACCAGGACGTCGTCCCGCTCCGCGCGCAACTGGGCCGTCAGAGCGGCGAGTTGCGTGGGGGATGCGACATTGCGGCCGAACAGGCCGACGGAGGTGAGTCCCTCGCCGAGCCGCCGCAGCAGCCAGGAGGGGGCGGTGGTCCCGGTGAAGCCGGGCTGGAGGACGGCAAGGGCGTCACGGGTCAGCGTGTCCGTGCCGGGTGCAATGGTGGTCATCGGGTCGCGTTATCCCTTCACCGCGCCGGAGGTGAGTCCGCTGACGGCCTTGCGCTGGAGGAAGACGAACAGGACCAGGATCGGCACGGCGAAGAGCGAGGCCGCCGCCATCGTGGCGCCCCAGTCGTCGCCGAACGTCGTCTGGAAGCTGGAGAGCCACAGCGGAAGCGTCTGCTTCTCGATGCCCTTGTTGAGGATCAGGACCAGCGGGAACTCGTTCCAGGCCGTGATGAAGCCGAAGAGCGAGGTCGCCATCAGCCCCGGGGCCAGCAGCGGGAAGATGACCTTCACGAAGGCCTGGGTGCGGGTGCAGCCGTCGACCATCGCCGACTCCTCCAGCTCCTTCGGCACGGCGGCGACGTAGCCGCGCAGCGTCAGGATCGTGAAGGGCAGCACCATGATCATGTAGAAGACGGTGAGCGGCACGAGGCTGTTGAGCAGGTCCGCGTCGCGCACGATCATGTAGATCGCGATGACCATGACCTCCCAGGGGGCCATCTGCGCGATCATGAACGTCAGGATGAATCCGCGCCGGCCCTTGAACCGCATCCGGGCCAGCGCGAAGGACGCGAGCAGGGCGATGATCAGGGAGAAGACCACCGAAAGGACGGTCACGGTCAGGGAGTTGCCGACCAGGGTCCAGAAGTGGTCGGCGCCGACGGCACGTTCGAAGTGGTCGAAGGTGATGTCCGTCGGCAGGAAGACCGGGTCGTCGGCGATGATGTCGCCGGTCGGCTTCAGCGAGGTCGCGAACATCCAGTAGACGGGGAACGCGAAGACGACGAAGAGGACGGCCGCCGTCACGTTGGGCCAGAGCCGGGAGGCCGTGGAAGAGACAGGCCGCTTCACAGCTCGTCCTCCTCTTGCTTGAGAACGGTACGCAGGTAGTAGGCCGTCAGGCCGAGCAGGATCAGGATCGTCAGGAACGAGATCGCCGCGCCCATGCCGTAGTGCTGGTTGCCGGGGCCCTCGACGAACGCGTAGATCGGCAGGGTCTCGGTCAGGCGGTCGGGGCCGCCCGCGTTCATGGCGAAGATCTGCGGGAACGCCTTGAAGACCCAGATGACTTCGAGGAACGTCGTCGCCCAGAGGAACGGCTTGAGGAAGGGGAAGGTCACCGAGGTGAAGCTCTTCCACACACCGGCCCCGTCGATGGAGGCGGCCTCGTACAGCTCCTTGGGGATCGTGGTCGTCGCGGCGTAGAGGTTGATCGCCACGAAGGGGATGGACTGCCAGACGATCAGCAGGACGATCACGGAGAACGTGGAGAGCTGGGTGCCGAACCAGTTGTAGTCGGCCATCGACTCCCAGCCGGCCTTGGCGAGCAGCCAGTTGACGACGCCGAAGCGCTGGGCGAACAGCCACTGGTAGACCGTGGTCGCGGCGATCACCGGCATCGCCCAGGCGAGCACCAGGCCGAGCATCAGCAGCAGCCGCATGCGTTTGCCGAGGCGGGCGAGCAGCAGGCCGACGAGCGTGCCCAGCACCATGATGAGGACGACGTTGACGGCGGTGAAGACGACCGTCCGCTGGACGACCTTCCAGAAGTCCGAACTGCCGACGACCTCGGTGTAGTTGTCGAACCCGTTCCACTCGGTGAGGTGCAGGATCAGCTGGCGCGGGTTGAGATTCTGGAACGACAGCATGCCGTTCTTGATCAGTGGCCAGCCGAGCAGCACCACCGTGGCGAGCAGTGCGGGCAGCAGCAGGAGGTACGGAGCCGGGGCGCCGCCGCGTCGTTGCGTGCGGGCCTTCGGTCCGGGCGGGGACGCTTCGCTCTCACGGACACCGGGCGCCGCGGCCGTGTCCGCGCGTTCGGTCTGCACTGACATGCTCGCCATCTCTTCCACATCGCGAATTGCAGATCGCTGGGTGCGCTGACGTGCCGGGGGCGGACGGGTCCGCCCCCGGCACCAGGGTGATCAGCTGCTCTGCGCGAGCCGCTTGTTGATCTCGGCCTCGACCTGCTTGGCCGCCTCGGCGGGCGACTTGCCCTTCAGAACCGCGGTCATGTACGTCTTGATCGGGTTCGGCGTGTTCTCCACCGCGGCCCACGCGGGGATCAGCGGGGTGGTGCCACCCTGCGCGGCGGCCGGGGCGGCGGCCTCGGCGACGGCGTTGCCGGCCAGGACGGTGTTCAGCGACTCCTTGTTCGGGATGACGCCGTTCTCCTTGGCGAGGGCGCCCTCGAACTTGTCCGAGAGGGCCATCTTCAGGAACTCCTTGGCGAGTTCCTGCTTCTTGCTGCCCGCGGCCACGGCGAGGTTGGAGCCGCCGAGGAAGACGCCCTCGGGCTTGTCGGCGGTCTCACCGGGGATGGTGAAGTAGCCGATGTCCTTCTCGATCTTCTTGTTGGCCGCGACGGCCGTATCGGCCTCCCAGCCCATGCCGACGAACGCGCCGACGTTGCCCTTGGCGAAGACCTCGGCCTGCTGCGGGGTCGCCTCGTCCTTGTCCTTGGGGGCCTTGGAGTAGGACTGGTACTTCTTGTAGATCTCCATGGCGGCGGCGACCTTGGGGTCGGCGAGGTTGGAGACGTACTTGTCCCCTTCCTTCTTCACCAGGTCCGCGCCCTGACCGATGGTGAGGCCGTCGAAGAAGTACCAGTTCTGCCCGGGCAGGTAGATCGGCTCGGCGTCGGTCTTCTTGTCGATGGTCTCCAGGGCGTCGAAGAACTCGTCCCGGGTCTTCGGGGGCGCCTCGATGCCGGCGTCCGCCCAGACCTTCTTGTTGTAGATCACGACGCGGTTGGCGAAGTACCACGGGGCCGCGTACTGCTTGCCCTCGTAGACGGCGGACTCGTTGAGGTTCTCGGACCAGTCGGCGCCGATCCCGCTCTTGAGGTCGCTCAGGTCGGCGAGGCCGCCCGTGGCCGCGTACGCCGGGGTCTGCGTGTTGCCGACCTCGATGACGTCCGGCGGGGTCGACTCGGAGAGGGCCGTGGTGATCTTCTGCTGGATGCCGTCCCACTTCTGGGTCTCGAACTTCAGCTTGGCGCCGGTCTTCTTCTCGAAGGCCTTCGTCAGGTCCTTCGTCCACCCGGGCGGCGTCGAGCCGTCCATGGCCCAGACGGTCAGGGTCTGCCCCTTGAAACCGTCGGCCCCCGCCTTGCCGCCACCGTCACCGTCGTCGCCGCCACAGGCCGCGACCGACATCAACATGCCCGCGACACCGACAGCCGCGATGAGCTTGCGCTTCACGTCACCCTCCTCAGGATGCCAGCAACCCCCCTGCCCACCGCGTGACTTACGACGAGTACTGCCCGTGGGGCTGGGACCTGGCCCTCAATGGTTTAGACCAGTACGGGGAGCTTGGCCTAGACCTAGAGGGGTGTCAAGGGTCGGTAACCCCGCTCCGACGCTCCGTTACGCGACCTACATATGCAGGGACCTTTCACTACACGGGCGACAGAACGGGCGCCCTCCCCGCCGCCGCCCCGTGAGGTGGACCACCGCGCCCGCGGCAGGCGTTGGACTAGACCAAAAGGGACCCCGACGGTATATAGAGGGGATCACGCAGCGTGCGGGGGGACACTCGCACGGCAAGGCGTGCCACGATGTGAACCGTGGCCGGCGCACACGTCGGCCGCATCGGCACCCGAAGCCGGGAAGGCAGAGTATGAGCACCGACGTCAGCAGTGCGGAGAACGAGGGTGGGGCCCCCATCCGTACCGCGCGCGTGCCCAAGTACTACCGCCTCAAGAAGCACCTGCTCGACATGACCGAGACGCTGCCGCCCGGCACGCCGGTGCCGCCCGAGCGGACCCTGGCCGCCGAGTTCGACACCTCCCGGACGACCGTGCGCCAGGCCCTTCAGGAACTGGTGGTCGAGGGCCGCCTCGAACGCATCCAGGGCAAGGGCACGTTCGTCGCCAAGCCGAAGGTCTCGCAGGCCCTCCAACTCACCTCCTACACGGAGGACATGAGGGCGCAGGGACTCGAACCCACCTCGCAGCTCCTGGACATCGGCTACATCACCGCCGACGACACCCTGGCCGGGCTCCTCGACATCACGGCGGGCGGCAGGGTCCTGCGCATCGAGCGGCTGCGCCTGGCCAGCGGCGAGCCGATGGCGATCGAGACGACGCATCTGTCCGCCAAGCGCTTCCCCGCCCTGCGCCGCAGCCTGGTGAAGTACACCTCCCTCTACACGGCGCTCGCCGAGGTGTACGACGTCCATCTCGCCGAGGCCGAGGAGACCATCGAGACCTCGCTGGCCACACCGCGCGAGGCCGGACTGCTCGGCACGGACGTGGGACTGCCGATGCTGATGCTCTCCCGCCACTCGCTGGACCGGCAGGAGCAGCCCGTGGAGTGGGTGCGCTCGGTCTACCGCGGCGACCGGTACAAGTTCGTGGCGCGTCTGAAGCGTCCGCAGGAGTAGGTACGGGTCCGAGGCCCGTCCTCGGCCCCACCCGCGGTCCCTCCCGCACCGGCACCGGCACCCGAAAGCCCGCGGCCCGAGGGTCGGAGTGAGTCCCCTCGCACCCGCGCATCGGGGTGTGCCGCTTGACGGTCCGGGCCGCTCCGGGGAACCTCCACAAACCCTTCAAGAACGTGAGCCGGGAGCCCGCCCCGGTCGCCACCGGCGTCGACAGCGTGAGGTCATCGCCCCGTCGGGCCCGTGGAGGGCGTCCACAGGATCGTCACGAACTCCACGGCGGCCGGCGCCCCGCCCGCGCTCCCCGCCCCTCCGATCGTCGCGGCCGGGGACACGACGAGGGTGTGCGCGCCCCGAGCGCTCCGCCCCGGACCCGCCCGCCGCGCTCGTGCACCGTCGCGGACGGACCGTCAGAAAGCGTGCCGTCCGCGGCGGTTCGACCTTCCCGACCTCTCCAGTGCGTCCCGAACCGGGCCGCACAGGCCCGCCCCCGGCCCGGCACGGGCAGGCCACCGGGACGCCGCGCTCGCCCTCCCGACGGCGGGTCACATCCGCCGCGCGGCCGGGGTTCCATAAAGCGGAAGCGTCCTTTAGATTTCCTGCGCGTCGCACAGGTGATCAGCGAGGGGACGGAACCGCCGCATGTCAGAAGCACCGGAAGCGCCGAGCGCGCCCGAAGTGAAACCGCCGGTCGTGACACCCATCCGCGTGGTGATCGGGCTCTGCCTGGTCGCGCCGTTCGTGGCGATGCTCTGGGTGGGGTCCTACGCGAAGGTCGACCCCACCTTCATCGGCATCCCGTTCTTCTACTGGTACCAGATGCTGTGGGTGCTCCTGTCGACCGCGCTCACGATGACCGCGTTCACGCTGTGGAACCGTGACCAGCGCGCCCGCAAGGCACGGGACGGGGGTGCGTCCGCGTGAACGACGGCGTGAACGGCGTGGCACTCGCCGTCTTCATCTTCTTCTTCCTGGCCGTCACCGTCATGGGCTTCCTGGCCTCGCGCTGGCGGCGGTCCGACAACGAGCACACGCTCGACGAATGGGGCCTGGGCGGACGGTCGTTCGGCACCTGGGTCACCTGGTTCCTGCTCGGCGGCGACCTCTACACGGCCTACACCTTCGTGGCGGTCCCGGCGGCGATCTACGCGGCGGGCGCGGCCGGCTTCTTCGCCGTCCCGTACACCATCCTGGTCTACCCCCTGATCTTCACCTTCCTCCCCCGCCTGTGGTCGGTGTCGCACAAGCACGGGTACGTGACGACGTCGGACTTCGTCCGCGGGCGCTTCGGCTCCAAGGGGCTCTCGCTCGCAGTCGCCGTCACCGGCATCCTCGCGACGATGCCGTACATCGCCCTGCAACTGGTCGGCATCCAGGCCGTCCTGGACGTGATGGGCGTGGGCGGCGGCGAGGACACCAACTGGTTCGTCAAGGACCTGCCGCTGCTCATCGCGTTCGGTGTGCTGGCCGCGTACACGTACTCGTCCGGGCTGCGGGCCCCGGCGCTGATCGCGTTCGTCAAGGACACGCTGATCTACATCGTCATCGCGGTCGCGATCATCTACATCCCGATCAAGCTGGGCGGGTTCGACGAGATCTTCGCGAAGGCCGGCGAGGCGTACGGCCAGACCAACCCGGCGACCGGGGCGCCGCGAGGGGCCCTGACCCCGAGCGAGGCGGGCCAGTGGACCTACGCGACGCTCGCTCTCGGCTCGGCGCTCGCGCTGTTCATGTACCCGCACTCGATCACGGCGACGCTGTCCAGCCGCAGCCGTGAGGTGATCCGCCGCAACACCACGATCCTGCCGCTGTACTCGCTGATGCTGGGCCTGCTCGCGCTGCTCGGCTTCATGGCGATCGCGGCCGGAGTCAAGGTCTCCAACGGGCAGTTGGCGATCCCCCAGCTCTTCGAGACGATGTTCCCGGCCTGGTTCGCGGGGGTCGCCTTCGCGGCGATCGGCATCGGCGCGCTGGTCCCGGCGGCCATCATGTCCATCGCGGCCGCGAACCTCTTCACCCGCAACATCTACAAGGACTTCATCAAGCCGGACGCCACGCCGGCGCAGGAGACCAAGGTCTCCAAGCTGGTGTCGCTGCTGGTGAAGGTGGGCGCCCTCGTCTTCGTCCTCACCATGGACAAGACGGTCGCGATCAACTTCCAACTGCTGGGCGGCATCTGGATCCTGCAGACCTTCCCGGCCCTGGTGGGCGGTCTGTTCACCCGCTGGTTCCACCGCTGGGCGCTGCTCGCGGGCTGGGCGGTCGGCATGCTGTACGGCACGATCGCCGCGTACGGCGTGGCCTCGCCCACGCAGAAGCACTTCGGCGGCAGCTCCAAGGAGATCCCCGGCATCGGGGAGATCGGCTACATCGGTCTGACGGCCTTCGTGCTGAACCTGGTGGTGACGGTCGTCGTGACCTTCGCCCTGAGGGCGCTCAAGGCTCCCGAGGGTGTGGACGAGACGTCCCCGGAGGACTACACGGCCGACGCGGGCGACAAGGGTGTCCAGGTGGAGCTTCCCCCGGCCACGGCGGGCTCGGGCCACTGAGACGGTGAGCGGGTGGCCGGGGCGCGACCCCGGCCACCCGCTCCCGCGTTCCCCGGTGCGGAGGCCGTACGCCGCTAGGCTGGACGTCGTGACCCCCCGCCGCCCGATCGTGCTGGACAGCGACCCCGGCATCGACGACGCCCTGGCCCTCCAGTACCTGCTCGGCACGGGACTCTGGGACCTCAGGGCCTACACCTCGGTGGGCGGCAACCTGCCCGGCGACGTCACCCACCGCAACGCCCGGGCCCTGGCACGCGCCCTGCGCATCGACGCCGACGTCCCGGTCCACCGCGGCGCGGGCCGCCCCCTGACCCGCCTCCCGTACGCCGCGGCCTCCGCCTTCCACGGCGCCCGCGGCCTCGGCGTCGAGTCCCTGCCCGACTCCACGGCGGCCCGTCCCGCGGAGTCCTCGGCCCAGGCGCTGCTGCGGCTCTCCCGGGAGTACGAGGGCGAACTGACCGTCTGCGCCACCGGTCCGCTCACCAATGTGGCCGTCGCGCTCCTGGAGGACCCCGCCTTCGCCCGGCGCGTGGGCTCCCTGGTGTTCATGGGCGGGGCGGCCCGGGTGCCGGGCAACGTCACGCCGGTCGCCGAGTTCAACGCGTGGACCGACCCGGACGCCGCGGAGGTGGTCCTCTCCTCCGGCATCCCCTTCACGATGGTCGACCTGGACGCCTCGCACGGCTGGCTCCTCGGCCCCCGGGAGCTCGCGGCGCTGGAGTCGGCCGGCCCCGGCACCGGGCTCGCCGTACGGCTGCTGCGGTTCTACCTGGAGGCGTACCGCAGCCACGGTGGCGGCGACTCCTGTCCTCTGCACGACCCGCTCGCCGTGGGCGTGTGCGCGGACCCGTCGTTCGTCACCCTCGCCGAGGGTGCCGTGGTCGTGGAGTGCGACAGCGAACTCACCCGCGGCCAGACCGTGTTCGTCCCCACGGCCGCCCAGCGGGTCCACTACGCCGGCTCGCCTGCGCTGACCGCGCGGATCCGCCGCACCGGGCGGGTGGCGCTGGGGCCCGGCCCCCGCGACTTCACGCAGGACTTCGTCGCGACCCTGCCGCGCTGGCCCGCGACGGTCTGAGCGCGGCCCGCCCCGCGCGACACCCTCGACTCCCGTGCGCCTCCGCGCACGCCTCCCCGAACGACACCCGCACCCCGGCCCCGGCACGGCAGCCCACGCCCCGACCCCGCACCGCGGCCCCGCACCCCGCACCGCGGCCCGCGCCGCAATCCGGCGGCGGACCCGGCGCGCGCTCCGGCACACTGCGCTGCATGGACATCGTGATCAGACGGGCGGAGCCCGCGGAGTACGCGGAGCTGGGCGGCATCACCGCACAGGCATACCTCGGTGACGGGCTGCTGGACTTCGGCGAGAGCGACACCTACCTGGTCGAGCTGCGGGACGTCGCCAAGCGGGCCGCCACGGCGGAGGTGCTGGTGGCCGTCCGGGACGGCCGGGTCGTCGGCGGGGTGACCTTCGTCCCGTCCGGCGGGCCCATGGCCGACCGCGCGCGGGAGGGCGAGGCGGAGATCCGGATGCTCGCGGTCGCCGCGGAGGCGCGCCGGACCGGGGCGGGTGAGGCCCTGGTCCGCGCCTGCGTCGAGCGGGCCCGGGCGACGGACGGCTGCGTACGGCTCGTGCTGTCGACCCAGAGCGCCATGCGCGGCGCCCACCGGATCTACGAACGCCTCGGCTTCACCCGTACCCCGGACCGCGACTGGAACCCCGTGCCGCACCTCGACGACCTCGTGCTGCTCACCTACGAACTGACGCTCTGACACCCTCCGGAGCCGACACGGCACAACATGTGGGGGTGCTTCCGCAGCCCGGCACAAGATGTATGCTCATGCTCGCTGTCGCCGCAGGGGAATCCGGTGCGAATCCGGAACTGTCCCGCAACGGTGTACCCGTGCGCTTCCGTCCCGGAATTCCCTCCGGGAAGGCGTCGCACCGGTCGAGTCCGAGCACCTGCCGACGGCGCACCCAGGCCGTCCGGCCCGGGTGCCAGACGTCCGGGCCTCGCGGAGTGGGCCGGTGGACGCGGCGTACCGCTGCGCAGCGCGTGTACCCCCGTGTGCCCGGTCCCCCTCTCCCCGCAGGCCCCGTGCCGAGCGAGGGAGAGCCCCACGTGACCATCGCGCCAGTCGATCCGGCCACAGCGACACAGGACCAGGCGGAGGCCGACGGTCCCGGGACCGTGCTGCTGCGGACCCTGACCGACCTCACCGCGGACCTCCCCGGCGCCGACCCCGGCAGGGTCGCCGCCGCGGCGCTGCGCGGCCGGTCCGCCGTGGGCGCGGCCGGGATCACCGCGGAGCTGCGCGAGCTGGCCACCGAGTCGGCCGCGGGCCTCATCTCCGAGGACCCGGTGTACTCGCGCCTCGCGGCCCGCCTGCTGACGATCGGCATCGCCGAGGAGGCCGCCTCGCAGGGCGTGCGCTCGTTCTCCGAGTCGGTCGCCGTCGGTCACCGCGAGGGCCTGATCGCCGACCGCACGGCCGAGTTCGCGCGCGTGCACGCGGACCGCCTCGACGCCCTGGTCGACGCCTCGGCGGCGGCCGGCGCGGACGACCGCTTCGGCTACTTCGGGCTGCGCACCCTGCACAGCCGCTACCTCCTGCGGCACCCGATCACCCGGTCCGTGGTCGAGACGCCCCAGCACTTCATGCTGCGGGTCGCCTGCGGTCTCGCCGAGGACGACAGCCTCCGCTCGGTCGACGAAGTGGCCTCCCTGTACGGGCTGATGAGCCGCCTCGACTACCTGCCGTCCTCCCCCACGCTGTTCAACTCCGGTACGCGGCACCCGCAGATGTCGTCCTGCTACCTCCTCGACTCGCCGCTGGACGAGCTGGACTCGATCTACGACCGCTACCACCAGGTGGCCCGCCTCTCGAAGCACGCGGGCGGCATCGGGCTCTCGTACTCCCGCGTCCGCTCCCGCGGTTCGCTGATCCGCGGCACCAACGGGCACTCCAACGGCATCGTGCCGTTCCTCAAGACCCTGGACGCCTCGGTCGCCGCCGTGAACCAGGGCGGCCGGCGCAAGGGTGCGGCCGCGGTCTACCTGGAGACCTGGCACTCCGACATCGAGGAGTTCCTGGAGCTGCGCGACAACACCGGTGAGGACGCCCGGCGTACGCACAACCTGAACCTGGCGCACTGGATTCCGGACGAGTTCATGCGCCGGGTGAACGAGGACCGCCCGTGGTCCCTGTTCTCGCCCTCGGACGTGCCGGAACTGGTCGACCTGTGGGGCACCGCGTTCGACGCCGCGTACCGCCGGGCGGAGGAGGCGGGGCTGGCGAAGCGGACCATCCCGGCCCGCGAGCTGTACGGCCGGATGATGCGCACGCTCGCCCAGACCGGCAACGGCTGGATGACGTTCAAGGACGCAGCCAACCGCACCGCCAACCAGACGGCGCTGCCCGGCCACACCGTCCACTCCTCGAACCTCTGCACGGAGATCCTGGAGGTGACGGACGACGGGGAGACCGCGGTCTGCAACCTCGGGTCGGTCAACCTCGGCGCGTTCGTGGACACGACGGCCGGGGACATCGACTGGGAGCGGCTGGACGCGACGGTCCGTACCGCCGTGACGTTCCTCGACCGCGTGGTCGACATCAACTTCTACCCGACCGAGCAGGCGGGCCGCTCCAACGCGAAGTGGCGGCCCGTGGGGCTGGGCGCCATGGGCCTGCAGGACGTGTTCTTCAAGCTGCGGATGCCCTTCGACTCCCCGCGGGCCCGCGCCCTGTCGACGCGTATCGCCGAGCGGATCATGCTCGCGGCGTACGAGGCGTCCGCGGACCTCGCCGAGCGCAACGGGCCGCTGCCCGCCTGGGAGAAGACCCGCACCGCCCAGGGCGTGCTGCACCCGGACCACTACGACGTCGAACTGAACTGGCCGGAGCGCTGGACGGCCCTGCGGGAGCGCATCGCGGCCGTCGGCATGCGCAACTCGCTGCTGCTGGCGATCGCCCCGACCGCGACCATCGCGTCGATCGCCGGTGTCTACGAGTGCATCGAGCCGCAGGTCTCCAACCTGTTCAAGCGCGAGACGCTGTCCGGCGAGTTCCTCCAGGTGAACTCGTACCTGGTGGCCGAGTTGAAGCGGCTCGGCGTGTGGGACGCCCAGACCCGGGAGGCGCTGCGCGAGTCGGGCGGCTCGGTGCAGGGCTTCACCTGGGTGCCGCAGGAGGTGCGGGACCTGTACCGCACGGCCTGGGAGATCCCGCAGCGCGGCCTCATCGACATGGCCGCGGCCCGGACGCCGTTCCTGGACCAGGCCCAGTCGCTGAACCTGTTCCTGGAGACGCCGACCATCGGCAAGCTCTCCTCGATGTACGCGTACGCCTGGAAGTCGGGGCTGAAGACGACGTACTACCTGCGCTCCCGCCCGGCGACGCGCATCGCCCGCGCCGCCCGGGCGCAGACGCCGATCCCCGTGCAGGCGGCCCCCGACGAGGACGCCGTCGCCTGCTCCCTTGAGAACCCCGAGTCCTGCGAGGCCTGCCAGTGATGACGACCGAACCCGAGAAGTCCGCCAAGAACGAGAAGAACCTGCTCGACCCGGGCTTCGAACTGACCCTGCGCCCGATGCGCTACCCGGACTTCTACGAGCGCTACCGGGACGCCATCAAGAACACCTGGACCGTCGAGGAGGTCGACCTCCACTCGGACGTCGCCGACCTGGCGAAGCTGTCGCAGGGCGAGCAGCACATGATCGGCCGGCTGGTCGCGTTCTTCGCGACGGGCGACTCGATCGTGGCGAACAACCTCGTGCTCACGCTCTACAAGCACATCAACTCCCCCGAGGCGCGGCTGTACCTGAGTCGGCAGCTCTTCGAGGAGGCGGTGCACGTGCAGTTCTATCTGACGCTGCTGGACACCTACCTGCCCGATCCCCGGGACCGGGCCGCGGCCTTCGACGCGGTGGAGAACATCCCGTCGATCCGGGAGAAGGCCGAGTTCTGCTTCCGCTGGATGGACTCGGTCGAGAAGCTGGACCGCCTGGAGACCAGGGCCGACCGCCGGCGCTTCCTGCTCAACCTGATCTGCTTCGCCGCGTGCATCGAGGGGCTGTTCTTCTACGGGGCGTTCGCGTACGTCTACTGGTTCCGCAGCCGGGGTCTGCTGCACGGTCTGGCCACCGGCACCAACTGGGTGTTCCGTGACGAGACGATGCACATGAGCTTCGCGTTCGAGGTGGTCGACACGGTCCGCAAGGAGGAGCCGGACCTCTTCGACGACCAGCTCGAACAGCAGGTGACCGACATGCTCCGGGAGGCCGTGGAGGCCGAGTTGCAGTTCGCGCGGGACCTGTGCGGCGAGGGCCTGCCGGGCATGAACACCGACTCGATGCGGCAGTACCTGGAGTGCGTCGCGGACCAGCGGCTGGCCCGCCTGGGCTTCGCCCCCGTGTACGGCTCCGAGAACCCGTTCTCGTTCATGGAGCTGCAGGGCGTCCAGGAGCTGACGAACTTCTTCGAGCGGCGCCCGTCCGCGTACCAGGTCGCGGTGGAGGGCACCGTCGACCTGGACGAGGACTTCTAGGGCGGTGGGCGGTGGGCCGGTCGCCCTCGGGCGACCGGCTCAGGCCGCGCGGGCCACGTCGTGCGCGACGAGGGCGCGGCGCACCCGGGCGGCCGGTACGGACCGGTCCGCGGCGGCGCGGATGCGGCGGTCGATGCCGCGCTCCCGCACCAGGCCGACGAGGGCCGGGCCGACGAGGACGGCGGCGACGAACAGGACGGTCAGGTAGCCGAGGAATGTGTTCATGCCGCCACTCTCCCGCGCGGCGGACGCCCGCGTGAGTGGCAGGACTGCCGCGAACCCTCGATTTCCTGCCACCGCGGGTGCACACTGCCCCCATGCTGAAAAACGTGGCGGCCGTCGTGCTCGACGGCGTACATCCCTTCGAACTCGGCGTCGTCTGCGAGGTGTTCGGACTCGACCGCAGTGACGAGGGGCTGCCCGTCTACGACTTCGCGGTCGTCTCGGCCGAAGGACCGACCCTCTCCACCCATGTTCCCGGGTTCACGGTCTCGACCCCGCACCGGCTGGACCGGCTGGAGGCGGCCGACCTGGTCGTCGTGCCGGCGGGGACCACCTATGCCGTACGCGGCTTCCCGCCCGGGCTGCTCGACGCGCTGTGCGGCGCCGTGGAGCGCGGGGCACGGGTGCTCAGCGTCTGCTCCGGGGTGTTCACCCTCGGCGCGGCCGGGCTCCTGGACGGGCGCCGCTGCGCCGTGCACTGGCAGCACGCGGACGAGCTCGCCCGGCAGTTCCCGCGGGCGGTCGTCGAACCGGACGTGCTGTACGTGGACGAGGACCCGGTGATCACCTCGGCCGGCACGGCAGCGGGCATCGACGCCTGCCTGCACATCGTGCGCAAGGAGCAGGGCCCCGAGGTGGCGAACAGCATCGCGCGGCGCATGGTGGTGCCCCCGCACCGCGACGGCGGCCAGGCCCAGTACGTGGAGCGGCCGCTGCCGCGTTCGCAGTGCGACACGGTGGGCGAGGTGCTCGTCTGGATGGGGCGCCACCTCGACGAGGAGGTCACGGTCGAGCAGCTCGCGGCGCGCGCCCACATGTCCCCACGCACCTTCGCCCGCCGCTTCCAGCAGGAGACCGGGACGACCCCGTACCGCTGGCTGCTGCGTCAGCGGGTGCTGCTGGCACAGGAGTTGCTCGAGGGCTCGGACGAGACGGTGGACTTCATCGCGGACCGCACGGGGTTCGGCACCGCGGCCGCGCTGCGCCACCAGTTCGTCCGCTCGCTGGGGACGACCCCGCACGCCTACCGGCGCACGTTCAGGGGCCCGCGGGCCGCCTGAACGTGCGCCGCGGGTTCACCGCGGTACGGCCCTCAGGAGCAGCCGGTGGGGCCGCAGCGTGATGCCGACCCGTGTCGCGTCGTTGGACTCGGACACCTGCTCGAACCGCCAGCGCGTGGCCACCGCCGCCGTGACGAGCGAGAGCTGCGCCATCGAGAAGTGGTCGCTCGGGCACTTCCGATTGCCCACGCTGAACGGGCTCATCGCGTACTTCGGAACGTCCTTGGCCCGTTCCGGGAGCCAGCGGTCGGGGTCGAACTCCAGATGGCCGTCGTACGAACGCGGATCGCGCTGGATCGCGTACGGACTGTAGACGATGTCGGCCCCGGCCGGAATGCGATACCCGCCCAGTTCGGTCTCGGCCACCGCACGGCGCGTCAATATCCATACGGCGGGACGCAGCCGCATGGCCTCGACGACGACATTGTTCGTGTGGGTCAGCCGCCTTACGTCCGCGAATGCGACGGGCCGGTCCCCTGCGACGGATTCGACCTCTTCGCGCACCCGGTCCGCGTGTTCCGGGTGTTCGGCCAGGACCTGCAGCAGCCACATGATCGTGGAGGCGACGGTTTCACTGCCCGGCGTGAGTATCGCGACCACCTGGTCGTGGATCTCCTGTTCCCCGATGGGGTCGCCATTCCCGTCCTTCGCTTCCAGCAATGCCGTCAGCAAATCGTCCGGCTTTTGACCAGATGCCCGCCGTTCGTCGATGATCTCGTCGACCAGAAGGTGCAAATCGGCCAATGCCCGGTCGAATTTGCGATTTGCCGGCAGCGGGAGCCGATAGAGCGGGCCCGCCGGGATCACCATGCGCCGGTACATGCCGCGGAACACGGTCGCGAGCGCGACGCTCAGCCGCTCGGCACGCTCGTCCATGTACTCGCCGCGCAGCAGGCACCGGGCGGCGATGCGGACGGCGACGCGGAAGGACTCGGCCGTGCAGTCGATCGTCTCTCCCGGCTGCCAGCGCCCGGCGAGGCCGTGCGCCTCCTCCTCCATGATCGGCCCGTACTCGGGTATGACGTCGAGCCGGAACGCGGGCTGGATCGTGCGGCGCTGGCGCCGGTGCCGCGGGCCGTTGGCGGTCGCCACCCCCTCCTTGCCGAGCAGGCCCTCGAGGGACTCCCACAGGGGCCCGTCGATCTTGAAGTCGGGACTGAGCGCCAGGGCCCCGGTGAGGGCCGGCGTGGTGACGGCGTACACCGTCTTGGGGCCCAGCCTCAGCCGGACGACATCACCCTCGTCGCGCAGCCGGCCGAGGAAGCCGAGCGGGTCGCGGACCAGTTTCAGCCCATGGCCGAGGCCGGGCACACCGCCCCCCGCGAGGGGCGGGACACGCGGCTGCGTCAGGGCGGCCGCGGGCGGCGCGGAAGCGCCCTGCCCGCCGGCGTCCGAGAGCTCGGGGGAGGACTCGACGGTCATTTCTCACCTGCCGCTTCGTTGTTGACGTACGGGGGTGTGGAGCGGTCGTCCCAGCTGTCGACCCGGTACCGGCCGGACTCGTGGTGGAACCAGTACACGGAGCTGAACCAGTTCCGCATATTGCGGACGCAGACCCTTACGGCACTCGCCGTCTCGGCGCCCCGAACTGTTCCGTCGTCGAGGCGTGCTGCGTACCTCAATACCTCCTGCTCGGCACCGAGGAATTCAGTGACACATCCCTCGACCCGGCGTCGCAATTCCCTGACCGCTTCCTCGATCCGCATTCCCTCGTGGTGAATGAGACTGATTCCGAGATTATGGAACTCGTCGCCCGCCATTTCCTTCGGAAGCGAGCAGAGATCGTTGTACCAGGCGGCGAAATCCTGGCACAGGAGGGCAGCGCGAAGAAATGCAGGATTCCTGCGCACGGCCACCGGGAGTTCAAGCTCCGCACTGGGTTCCAGAAGGTCGATCCAGATCCAGTGCGCGAAGGTGAGCCGCCGGAGTTCGAGATACTCGTCGACGGTCGGGACGACTCCCGAGGTGCGGTTGCGGAACTCCGTGTCGTAGGCCTCGATGACATCGTGGAAATGACCCGCGAATCGCGCGTTCCACCCCCGCCCCAGGAACGAGTACAGCCTCCCCACACTGTCCGCGAACCCCGCCACCAGGGGATCCTGGTGGTGCAGGTGGTCCCGCGGGGAGTCGAGTGCCGCGTGCAGTCGCGTCCTGAGCCGCCGCCAGGCGGCCGGCCGGCCGTGGATGACGTCGCGGTCGTGGCGGTCGTCCCAGACGAAGAACCACGCGCTGTAATCGGCTATCGCCTGGAGAACCTCGTCGGGCGCGCCAATGTAGTAGCCCGCCATGAGGTCGGTGTAGCAAAGCCCGTCGGCATATGCCTCAATCTTGTCCGCCGGCATGAGCCGCTTTCGCAGGAGCCAGGCCTTGGTCCTGTCCTGCAGTCGCGGCCAATACGGATGGAGTTGACGGGGAAACCCGGTCTCGATCACCGGGAGGGAGAGTGCCGGTGGAACCCTGATCGCGGTGTGTGACGTCGTGGTGCTCCGTGGGAAGGCAGGCACGAACAAACCCCTCTCAGCCGCCTGTCGGCCGCACACCCCTCCCGCTGTGCCGGGCGCGCGCCGTTGCATATCCCCGCACTTCCCATTCAGCACCACAACTGACCGTTCTGGGAACGGATTTGCTTCACTCACTACCCCGGCATGCCGAGAATCTCCCCTTGTGTGACTGAATCTGGATCGGTGGGGGCGCACACGGGATCGAACATGCGACGCACACGCGAACGGCGCCCGGTCGGAGGGGAATCCGACCGGGCGCCGTTCGTCCGGGGCACTCGCGCCCCGGTTGTCGTTCTCCGACTCAACCGTTCACAGCGGTCGTTCAGTCGTTGGCGACGACGGGGTACCGCGGCTCGTTCTCGGCCATCTGCCTCAGGGCGTCCTTGCGCTCGCGCTTGGAGAGGCGGTCGATGTACAGGTACCCGTACAGGTGGTCCGTCTCGTGCTGGAGGCAGCGCGCGAAGTACCCGGTGCCGCGCACCTTGACCGGGTTGCCCTTCTCGTCCTGCCCGGTGACCTCCGCGTAGTCGGGGCGGGCGAGCGGCGCGTAGGCCGTCGGCACCGACAGGCAGCCCTCGTTGCTGTCGTCCAGGCGGCGCTGGTCGGCGGGCAGTTCGACGAGCACGGGGTTGCAGATCACGCCGGTGTGCCGCTTGCCGTCGTCGTCGGGGCAGTCGTAGACGAAGACCTTCAGGTCGACACCGATCTGGTTGGCGGCCAGGCCGACGCCCTCGGCTGTGCGCTGGCTGGCGAACATGTCGGCCACCAGCCCCTCCAGCTCCGCGCCGAACTCCGTGACGTCCTTGCACTCCTTGTGCAGGACGGGGTTCCCGACGACGGTGATCGGCCGCGAGGTGCCGCGCTCGCGGTAGGCCGCCTCGCGCTCCTCGCACTCCTCGGTGTCGATGACGAAGCCCTCGTCGTCCACGGGCAGCACGCCCGCGTGCTGCTGATCGGTGTCCTGCTGCGCCATGACCGACGTATGCCTTCCTGGGATCCTCAAGAAAAAAGTTGCGGGTACAGCCTACGGCGATCGGGGGGCGGCCATCCGCGCCCCGGAGGACACCACCCACCGGGGTGCCGCCCGGCAGTCCGGCCGCTTCCCGGCGGCCCGGCGGCCCGGTCCCCGCGGCGATCCGCCGCGGCGAGGTAGGTCCCGGCCCGGAAGTCCGTCCCTGCGGAGCCCCGGCCCGCGGGACCCCGTGTCAGCAGACCTCTTCGAGGTCCCGCCAGGCCCTGGAGTCCGGATTGTCCGCCACCCACCCGTCCAGCAGGCCCCTGACCAGCGAGGCCGGGGCGGCGACCCCGCACTCGCGCTCGGGCACCCAGAGCTGGCCGTCGGTGCGGTGGCCGAGGGGTCCTGGATGCCCCGGCTCGCTGTGGTCGTGCGGGTCCAGGTGCTCGCCGTCGCCCTCGTCGGACGGCATCCGGGACTCCGAGCACATCCGGCACAGCAGCCGTACGGACGACGACCAGTCCTCGGCGGCGAAGCCCGCGTCGGCCGCGAGCCGCTCCAGGGCGTCCCGGTCCTCCTCGGTCTCCGCCTCCAGCAGCACGACCCAGGTGGGCACGGGCGAGGGCGCCCACAGCTCGATCTCGTCGAAGACCGGGTAGGAGTGCCCGGCGGCCGTGGTGCGCTCGCCGTGGGGCACGCCGTCGTGCAGCACGACCTCGCCCCAGCGCCGCCCGGAGGACGGCAGGGGGATGGAGAGGACCTCGATGCGGGCGGGGTCGAGCCGCCGCCCCCAGACCACCTCCGCCTCGCCCTCGGGCGACAGCCGCACGGCGGCGCTGCCGAGGTCCATGCCCACCGGCTCCCCGGAGACCGTGGCCCCGCCGGGGACCCGCAGCCCGTACGCCTGCCAGGCCCGCCGGGCCAGCGGCCAGTCCTGCAGGGCGGTCGCCGCGATCCCGACGTTCCACCAGTCGGGGGCCCCGGTCTCCCGGTCGAGCAGCGCGACGGCCCGCAGGCCCGCCGCCCGGGCCTGCTCCCAGTCGTGCCGGAACTTGTGCAGCAGCGCGAGGTTGAACCAGGACTCGGACAGCCAGGGTTCCAGATCGGCCGCACGTGTGAGCAGAGCCCCCGCGTCCTCGTACCGGCCGTCGCCGATCAGGGTGAACGCGCGGTCGGTGGCCTGCCGCCATGAGGCGGAGGGCCGGTGCCGTCCCTTGCCGAAGATCCTCACGATTCCCGCCTGCCAGTTCTTTGAAGAGCGTGCAGCCTCGGGCTGGACTGTGCCCCCTGATGTCCTCTTCCTCGCATCCAACCACGGACGGTCGGACGGGCGCTCATTACCCATGGGTTACCCAGTCGGCGGGCGGGTAAGACCGCCTGCCCGTCTCCCGCCACCGCCCCTCAGCCGAGGTGTCCACGTGCCACCCCTCCACTCCGCGCCAGCACCCGGGCCAGCGACTCCACCACTTCCGGCTGGTAGTCGCGCGCCGTGCCGAGCCGCAGCTCCTCCAGCGCGCGCAGCGGCCCGCCCGGGCCCGCCTCCCTGGCCTTCTCCTCGTAGGCGTTGACCGCCCGTACGATTCTGGCGCTGACCGGCTGTTCCCGGTACGGGTCCGCCTGCCGCTCCACGACCACGGCGACGTCCGCGTCCACGCCGGTCTGGCGCACCACGGCGCCGCCCAGCAGCGCGATGCGCCGCTGGTCCTCCGGCGCGAGGACGGCGGTGGCGCCCGCGGGCACCGGGTCCACGAGGGACAGCTGTCCGATGTCGTGCATCAGCGCCGCGTACTCCAGAACGGTCAGCTCCGGCTCGGACAGGCCCAGCTCACGGCCGACGGCCCGGCTGAGCGCGGCCACCCGCCGGGCGTGACCCGCGGGTGTGTACCCGGCGATCTCGGTGGCTCTCGCGAGCGAGGCGATGGTCTGGCGGTACGTGGCCCGGACGGCCGCGTACCGCCGGAAGGAGAGCTGGGTGAGCAGCAGCGGCAGCGAGAACACGGGCAGCGCCCACAGCCCGGCGACGGCCACCGCGAGGGCCATGACCGCGCCGGTCGCGCAGACGGCCGAGCCGATGCCCGGCGTGCCCCGCAGCTCGTCCCTGAGCAGCGGCCCGAAGGGCCAGCGCGTGCGCGCGTGCGCCATCGCGGCCGCCAGCACCGCGTCCCACAGCGCGGTCAGCACGAGCAGCGCGACGACGAGGGCCGCGTACCCGGCTCCCCCGCCGGTCCACTCCTGCCACCGGCCCTGGTTGTAGAGCGGCTGGAAGCACACGGCGGCGAAGGCGACCGTCAGGACGCGGCGTGCGAGGTGGTCGGCGGTGGGGCCCCGCCCCCGGGCCACATGGGGGACGCAGCCGAGCAGCGAGGCCGCCGCGACCACGGCGACGACCTGCGGCACGTCGTGGTGCGTGGCCCGGCCGGCGTTCTCCCCCAGCAGGGCGTACGCGAGGGCCCCCGCGGCGCCGAGCGGCGCGGGCTCGCGCTCCCCGGCGCCGCTCCACCGCGCGAACTCCCCGACCGCCGTCAGCAGCCCGAAGGCGAGGGCCGCGCCACGCTGGTCGACTCCGTGCCAGAGCGTATGGGCCAGCGCGGCGGCGGCCAGGACGAGGGCGAGCGCGTGCACCGGCAGCGTCGGACGGGCGCCCGCCCACCCGGCCCCGGTCACGGCGCGGACTCCGTCCGCCGGGAGCCCCCCGGTGTCTGGGCGGGCACCCCCGGCCGGGCCTCGTCGGCGGTGACCGCGGGATGCCAGCCGTGCCGGCCGAGGGCGCGCGCCAGAGCCGTGACCATGCGCGGGTCGAACTGCCTGCCCGCGCACCGCTCCAGTTCCGCGAGGGCCGCCGCGACGGGTCTGGCCCGCCGGTACGAACGCGTGGACGTCATGGCGTCGAAGGCGTCGGCGACCGCCACCACGCGCGCGAACTCGGGGATCTGACGTCCCACCAGTCCGTACGGGTATCCGCTGCCGTCGATGCGCTCGTGGTGGTGCAGGATCGCGGACCTCGCCTCGCCGAGGAAGCCGATGCCCCGCACCATCTCGTGCCCGTACTCGGGGTGCAGCTCGATCACCCGGCGCTCCTCGGGCGTCAGCGGGCCGTCCTTGCGCAGCAGCCGGGTGGGCACGCCGAGTTTGCCCACGTCGTGCAGGATTCCGGCGAACCTGAGCACCTCGGCCCGCTCGTCGTCCATGCCGATCTCGCGCGCGATCATCATCGACGCCCGCCCGACGCGTTCGCTGTGCCCTCGGGTGTAGCCGTCCTTGATGTCGACGGCCTGCACGAGCGCCCGGATGGTGGCCTGGTGGGCGGCGCGCTCCCGGTGGTACTGCGCGAACACCCACCAGGAGACGTACATCGGCAGCAGCACGAGCAGCGCCGCCGCGGGCCCGTAGGGGCTGCGCCACAGCACCGCCATCATCAGTCCGGCCAGTCCGTGCACGGCGAGCGGGGCGAGCGAGCGTGCGAAGAGCCCGCGCCAGGCCGTCCGCGCCGGAACGCGTTCGGCCGCCACGAGGACGGCCCCGTCGAGGAGGGTGAGCACCGCGCAGAGGGCGAGCACCGCGGCTCCGGCCGGCACGAGCGCGTACGGGGACTCGGCCCGGACCACGGACTCGCGGCCGCCGAGCGCCCCGTGCACCCGGGACGCCGTCCACACCGCGACGACGAGCTGGGCCGCCCGCCACACCCGGCGGATCCGGCGCGGCCGCTGCTCCACCCGGGTCAGCAGCGCCCCCGGCAGCGCGACGAGCGCCGCGGCGGACGGCGGCAGCAGAAAGGCCCCGGCGAGGAGTACGGGGAAGAAGGCGCCCATGCCCTGGGGGGCGTGCCGCCCGGCGGGGCGCCACCGGCTGAGCTGCTCGCAGCCGGCGCACAGGGCGGCGAGGAGCGCGAGGGCCGCCCAGGGGGTGCGGCCGTCCGGCAGCCGGGCCAGGCACGCCAGGGCGCCCAGTACGGCGAGGGCGACGCAGCACAGGGCCCGCGGCGGAATCGGTCCCATCGCGCGCCCCTCCCCGTGACCCGTGTCCGGCGGACTTCGCTCACGTCCGTTCGGTTCCGGAGACTATTGCGACGCGGGGTGGCGCGGGGGTGGCTACAGCCGATTCAGCAGGCCTGCGGACCTGGGATTAGCACGTTCGGGTGACAAGAGGCCGCGACGGCGTGTCGCGGCCTCCTGGTCGGTTCTGCGGCGGTCGGGCCGGCCGTCAGGGCTCCTGCCTCGCGGCGGCCTGCGGCGAGGCCGTCAGGTCGTGCTCCGGCACGGTCTGCCCCGAGCGGATCAGCTCGATGCGGCCCATCACCTTGGCGCGCAGGTCGGTCGGCACGTCGTCCTGACCGCAGCAGCGCTTCACCAGCTTCTTCACGGCCTGCTCCAGGCCGTACTTCTCGAGGCACGGGGAGCACTCCTCGAAGTGCACCTCGAACTTGGTGCAGTCGGCATCGGGCATCTCGTGGTCGAGGAACTCGTAGAGATGATCGAGTACTTCACTGCAGTCCGTCTCGTGCGGCTCTCCGCAGCTCATGAGCCCGAGCCTTTCGTTCCGTCCGACTCCCCGGCGCCCGCCGGGACCAGCCCGCGGTCCTTGGCGTAGTCCTCGAGCATGCCGCGCAACTGGCGGCGGCCCCGGTGCAGCCGGGACATCACCGTACCGATGGGTGTCCCCATGATGTCCGCGATCTCCTTGTACGCAAAGCCCTCGACGTCCGCGAGATAGACGGCGATGCGGAATTCCTCGGGGATCGCCTGAAGGGCTTCCTTGACGTCCGAGTCGGGCAGGTGGTCGAGCGCCTGCGACTCCGCGGAACGCAGACCCGTCGACATGTGCGACTCGGCGCGCGCGAGCTGCCAGTCCTCGATCTCCTCGGCGGCCGAGCGCTGGGGCTCACGCTGCTTCTTGCGGTACGAGTTGATGAAGGTGTTCGTCAGGATCCGGTACAGCCACGCCTTGAGGTTGGTGCCCTCGCGGAACTGGTGGAAGGACGCGTACGCCTTCGCGTAGGTCTCCTGCACCAGGTCCTCGGCGTCCGCCGGGTTGCGCGTCATGCGCAGCGCGGCCGAGTACATCTGGTCGAGGAACTCCAGCGCGTCCCGCTCGAAGCGCGCACTGCGCTCGGCGGTCGACTCGCTGCCGCCCGGGCCCTCGGGCTGCTCCGCCTGGCCGTGTTCGGTCCCTGCGTCGGTCCCAGTGACCGGACCCACCTCCTCAAGAGTCTGGGCAGGACCGAAACCGGACCCACCAGAATCGGAGGATAGACGACGATCCGGTCCGCCCGCCGCTCGAATCGGGGCGGCCTTCGCCGAGTGCAGCACCGTCCACTCCAGGTCAGCGGCGCTGCGGCGGCTCGGGCAGATGGTCGAACCCATGCGGCGGACATCCTCTCGTACGAACGGTCACAGCACGGTCGTGCTGTCTGATTCGCACAACAGTGGTCCGCGGCTCGGCATTCCCGGCCGTCACGCCAGCCCTGAAGTCCACTCCAGCACGCCGTCGGAGAGGATCCGCAGCGCCTCGTCCTGGCCGAGCGGCGCCCGCTTCGGCACGGCGAACCCGTGATCTGCGTACGGCACTTCGACGAGGGTGTACGAGCCCTCGGGGAACTCGGCGGGCCTGCCGAAGGGGTCGTTCCCGCCCTGCACCACGAGGGTGGGCACCCCGGCTCCGAGCAGCTCGGCCGCGCGGGACTTCTCGGGCCTGCCCGGCGGATGCAGCGGGAAGCCGAGCGCGAGGACGGCGTGGGCGCCGAGCTCCGCGGCCGTCCGGCACGCGACGCGGGCCCCGGCGCTGCGCCCGCCGGCGACGACGGGCAGGCCCGGCGCGGCCAGCACCGGCCACACGCCCCGCCAGCCCTCGTCCAGGGTCCTGGGCGCGGGCGCCACCTTCTTCCCGGCCACGCGCCACGGCTGCTCGACCAGGGCCACGGTCACGCCGTGCGCGGGCAGCTCCGCGGCCAGCGCCCGCAGGTCCCGCGCCTCGATCCCGCCGCCCGCTCCGTGGCTCGCGGCGAGGACGAGCCGTGCCTTCCCCGTCCGGTGCCAGGTGACGCGGGCCTCGCCCGCGTCCGTCGCGACGGTCTCGACCGATTCGATGATCTGTGTCACGTCAGAAGAGTGTGCCCTCTTCCGGCCCCTCCAGCTCCTTCAGCAGCTCCGGGCCGTTGTTGCGGACGTTGCTCACCGCGGTGGATACGGGGTAGGCCCGCATCAGGCCGTGCGGCGGCGGGGCGAGCAGCGTGCGCAGTTCCTCCACGTCCGTGCGGGACGGGTCGAGCCAGGCGTCCCAGCGGTCGGGAGTGAGCATCAGCGGCATCCGCGGGTGGATGTCGGCCAGGGAGCCGGGACCCTCGGCCGGGGGCACGGCGAGCGGAGCGGTCTCGGCCTCCGTGGTGATCACGGAGCACGTCGCCCACCAGGACCGGGGGTGGTCGTCGGGGAGCGTGCGGTCCCGCCAGAACTCGTACAGCCCGGCCATCGCGAAGACCGACCCGTCGGCGGGGAGCACGAAGTACGGCTGCTTGCGCTGCCGCTTCCTCCTCCCCTCGACCTCCAGCTCGCGCTCGCCGGTCCCGGTCACCCACTCGTAATAGCCGTCGGCCGGGATGATGCACCGCCGGGCGGCGAAGGCCCGCCGGTACGAGGGCTTCTCGTGCACGGTCTCGGCGCGGGCGTTGATCATCCGGGCGGCGCCCTCGGGCGTCCTGGCCCAGGACGGGACCAGTCCCCAGGTGAGCCTGCGCAGCTGCCGAACCGGTCTCGGGTCCGCTGCGTCCTTCAAGGGGCGGTCCAGGACCGCGTAGACCTCCTTCGTCGGAGCCACGTTGTAGTCGGGGTCAGGTGCCTCCTCCGGCTCCCACCGCTCGACCTCAAAGGTTCCTGCGAGATCCTCTGGTCCACGACTCGCCGCATACCGTCCGCACATACGTGCCACACTGCCAGATCCCCCATCGCCAAAGGGAGCCCGAGCCCACCATGCAGAGCACCGCAGCCACCTCGCTGGCCACCCTCTGGGACGAGGTCTTCGGCGGCCAGCCGGACCCCGACACCTGGGTGGTCGTGGCCACTCTGGTCGCGGCGCTCGCCGTGGTCGTCCCGCCCGCCCTCTGGCGGCTCTCCCGCAACGCGATCACCATCGCGCACGAGGGCGGCCACGGTCTGGTCGCGCTGCTCACGGGCCGCAGCCTCAGCGGCATCCGGCTGCACTCGGACACCAGCGGCCTCACCGTCAGCAGGGGCAAGCCGACGGGCCTCGGCATGATCCTCACCGCGGCCGCGGGCTACACCGCTCCCCCGCTGCTCGGCCTCGGCGGCGCCGCGCTCCTGGCCGCCGGCCACATCACGGCCCTGCTGTGGCTGGCCACGCTGCTCCTCGTCGCGATGCTGGTGATGATCCGCAACGCGTACGGCGCGCTCACGGTGCTCCTCACCGGCGCCACCTTCGTGGTGGTGTCCTGGCTGACCGGCCCCCAGGTGCAGGCGGCGTTCGCGTACGCGGTGGTCTGGTTCCTGCTGCTCGGCGGGGTCCGCCCGGCCTTCGAGCTCCAGGCCAAGCGGCGCCGCGGCGGGGCGGGCGACTCCGACGCGGACCAGCTGGCGCGGCTCACCCACGTCCCGCCGGGCCTGTGGCTCTTCCTCTTCCACGCGGTGTCGCTGTGCTCCCTGATAGGCGGCGGGCGCTGGCTGCTCCAGGTGTGACGCGGCACGGGGCGGCGTCAGGCACGGGCCGGGGGGCCTGCGAGCGGAGCGGGGCGCCGACCGGGTGCGCGCGGTCCTGCGCAGGCGGGGCCCGGTGGGCGGGTGCGGCTGGTGTGCCGGGTGCGACCGGTGTGCTGGGTGCGGCGCCCGCGACTCCGTACGAGGGGTGCGGCGCCCGTGACTCCGTACGAGGGGTGCGGCGCCCGTGACTCCGTACGAGGGGTGCGGCGCCCGTGACTCCGTACGAGAGGTGCGTCCCCTGCGTCGCCGAGGGCGGAGAAGGCCGGCCGGGTCCGTGTGACGCACGGCCCGCGACCCGCGCGACCTGCCGCGACGAACGCCTCCGGGGGCGGACCGGCCCGTTCCCCGGCCGAACCCGACGGGCCGAACCCCCACTAAAGTGAGGGGTATGACCGTGAACCCCGCCCACACCTCCCTCTGGCCCGCCCCGCAAGCGAGCGCGGCCGTCGACGCGACGGTCCACGTGCCCGGTTCCAAGTCGGTCACCAATCGCGCGCTCGTGCTCGCCGCCCTCGCGGCGGAGCCGGGCTGGCTCCGCCGGCCCCTGCGCTCCCGCGACACCCTGCTGATGGCGGGTGCCCTGCGCGCGATGGGCGTCGGCATCGAGGAGACGGTGTCGTCGAGTTCCTCGGTCGCGGGCGGCGGCCAGGGCTCGGGCGAGGCCTGGCGGGTCATCCCCTCGGGCCTGCGCGGTCCGGCCACCGTCGACGTCGGCAACGCCGGCACGGTCATGCGCTTCCTGCCACCGGTCGCCGCGCTCGCCGACGGCCCGATCCGGTTCGACGGCGACGCACGGTCCCACGAGCGCCCCCTGAACGGTGTGATCGACGCCCTGCGCGCCCTCGGCGCCCGTATCGACGACGACGGCCGGGGCTCCCTGCCTCTCACCGTGCACGGTGGCGGGGCGCTGGAGGGCGGCCCGGTGTCCATCGACGCGTCCTCGTCCTCCCAGTTCGTGTCCGCGCTGCTGCTGTCCGGCCCGCGCTTCAACCAGGGCGTGGAGGTGCGGCACACCGGCTCGACCCTCCCCTCGCTGCCCCACATCCGGATGACGGTCGACATGCTGCGCTCGATCGGCGCCCAGGTGGACACCCCGGAGTCGGGCGGCGAGCCCAACGTCTGGCGGGTCACCCCGGGCGCGCTGCTCGGCCGCGACCTCACGGTCGAGCCCGACCTGTCGAACGCCCAGCCCTTCCTGGCGGCCGCCCTGGTCACCGGCGGCCGGGTCGTCGTGCCCGACTGGCCCGCGCGCACCACCCAGCCGGGTGACAAGCTGCGGGAGATCTTCACCGAGATGGGTGGCTCCTGCGAACTGACGGACCGCGGGCTCGAGTTCACCGGTTCCGGCTCGATCCACGGCATCGACGTGGACCTGGGCGAGGTCGGCGAGCTGACCCCCGGCATCGCGGCGGTGGCGGCCCTGGCCGACTCCCCCTCGACGCTGCGCGGGGTGGCCCACCTGCGGCTGCACGAGACGGACCGGCTGGCCGCGCTCACCAAGGAGATCAACGAGCTCGGCGGCGACGTCACCGAGACCGCCGACGGACTCCACATCCGCCCGCGCCGCCTGCACGGCGGGATCTTCCACACGTACGACGACCACCGCATGGCCACGGCGGGCGCGATCATCGGCCTCGTGGTCGACGGTGTCCAGATCGAGAACGTGGCGACGACGGCGAAGACCCTGCCGGACTTCCCCGATCTGTGGACCGGAATGCTCGGGAACTGACGGGCGGACCGGGATCATGCGCCGTTACGGCAAGCACACCGACGAGGACGACATCCGCTCGCGCCCGAACCGCAAGGGCAACCGGCCGCGGACGAGCATCAGGCCCAAGCACGAGGACGCGGCGGACGGCATGGTCCTCACCGTCGACCGCGGCCGGCTGACCTGCCTGGTGGACGACCGGGTCGTCATGGCGATGAAGGCCCGCGAACTGGGCCGCAAGGCGGCCGTGGTGGGCGACCGGGTGGCCCTCGTGGGCGACCTGTCCGGCCAGAAGGACACCCTGGCCCGCATCGTCCGCATCGCGCCGCGCACCTCGGTGCTGCGCCGCACGGCCGACGACGACGACCCGTACGAGCGCGTGGCCGTCGCCAACGCCGACCAACTGGCCATCGTGACGGCCCTCGCCGACCCGGAGCCGCGTCCGCGCCTGATCGACCGCTGCCTGGTCGCCGCGTACGACGGCGGGCTCGAACCGCTCCTCGTCCTCACCAAGTCGGACCTCGCGACCCCCGACGAACTGCTGGAGCTGTACGGGGCGTTGGGCGTGCCGTACGTCGTGACGAGCCGCGCGGAACTGGAGAGCGGCGAGGCGGTCGACCGGGTCCGCAAGCTGCTCGACGGCAAGACGACGGCTTTCGTGGGGCATTCGGGCGTGGGCAAGACGACCCTGGTCAACGCCCTCGTGTCGCTGGAGCGGCGGCGCTCCACGGGCCACGTCAACGCGGTGACCGGCCGGGGACGGCACACCACCACGTCGGCGCGGGCGATCCCGCTGCCGGAGGGCGGCGGCTGGGTCATCGACACACCGGGCGTACGGTCCTTCGGCCTGCACCACGTGGACCCGTCCCGGGTCATCAAGGCGTTTCCCGACCTGGAGCCGGGCACCGAGGGCTGCCCGCGCGCCTGCAGCCACGACGAGCCGGACTGCGCGCTCGACGAGTGGGTGGCGCAGGGGCACGCGGACCCGGCCCGGCTCTACTCGCTGCGCCGGCTGCTCTCCACCCGGGAGCGGCGGGAGGGAGACTGATCCCTGTGACCTCAGCGTTGTTTGCATCCCCGCGCCAACGGTAAAGGCATAATCGCACCAAGCCGGATGCAAGCGAGACGAAGCGGTCACGGAGCGTGGGAGGGCATCACATGGCGTGGCTGCTGGTCGTCGTGGCGGGCTTGCTGGAGACCGGTTTCGCGGTCTGCCTCAAGCTGTCCCACGGTTTCACGAGGCTCTGGCCGACGGTCGCGTTCTGCATCTTCGCGCTGGGCAGCTTCGGTCTGCTCACCCTGTCCCTGAAGAAGCTCGACGTGGGTCCCGCCTACGCGGTCTGGACGGGCATCGGGGCGGCCGGCACCGCCATCTACGGGATGGTCTTCCTCGGCGACCTGGTCTCCACGCTGAAGATCGTCTCCATCAGCCTGGTGATCGCGGGCGTGATCGGCCTCCAGCTGTCGGGTTCGGCGCAGTGAGCCCGCCCTCCGGGCACCGCCCGGAGGGCCGCCCCGCGAACGCGCGCCCCGCCCCGTCCTCGCGAGCCGCCCGGCCCGCCCGGTCCCCTCGGTCGCGCCGGTCCCACCGTCCCCGACGGACCCATTGATCCCCCGGACCACCGGACCCCACCGGACCCCACCGGACCCCACCGGACCCATTGATCCCAGGGGTCCCACGCGTCGGGGGCCTCAGACCGCCGCGCGCGTGGACGCCAGGACGCGCCTGACCATCTCGGCGGTGCCCTTCTCCCCCGCGGGCGCCAGCACGCACGACAGTCCCAGCCGCACCGCGAGTTCGCACGCCCGCACCAGGTCGCCCGACTCGGCCTGGGACGCGCCCGGCCGGGCGAGCGAGGCGACGGCCCGGTCCCGCACCAGCCCCACGAAGTCCCCGGGCGAGGGCAGCGGCCCGTCGGCCCTGCGCTGCGCCGGCACGGTGGAGGAGGACGGCACGGCCGACAGGGTCAGGGAGGGCAGCCTCTCGCTCCAGCACCCCGTGAGCATCGCCCTCACCAGGACGTTGCCGCGGGCGGCGGACACCGTCCACTGCGCGGCGGCCACCAGCCGCTCCCCGGGCTCCGGATGACTCGTCAGGGCCCGCTCCACACCCGCGAGATACGCGTCCACCTCACGCCGTACGAGCGCCCGGGCGAGCCCTTCCTTGCTGCCGAACTCGTTGTAGAGGGTCTGCCGGGACACCCCGGCCACCGCGGCCACGTCGACCATCCGCACGGCGGACCACGGACGGCGTCCGAGCGCCGCGTAGGCGGAGTCCAGCAGGGATTCCCGCGCTCCAGGCATCGTCGCCTCCCCGGGCGATCGGCTCTGCGCTTCAGGGTTGACGCGCACCGGGGCACTGTCAAGGGTTCGCGGCGGCACCGCGGGGGCGTGCGCCGCCGACGTGCGGGGCGGCGGGGGACGGGGAGGTCCCGTGGTGACCCCCGTCCGGTGTGGCCCCGTCAGGACCCGGGCAGATACGGTTCACCCATGCCCGACTACCGCGATGACCTGCGCCTCGCCCATGTCCTGGCGGACGCCGCCGACGCCGCGACGATGGACCGGTTCAAGGCGCTCGACCTCAAGGTCGAGACCAAGCCGGACATGACTCCGGTGAGCGAGGCCGACAAGGCCGCCGAGGAGCTGATCCGCGGTCATCTCCAGCGGGCCAGGCCGCGCGACGCGATCCTCGGCGAGGAGTACGGCGTCGAGGGCACGGGCCCCCGCCGCTGGGTGATCGACCCCATCGACGGCACGAAGAACTACGTGCGCGGGGTTCCCGTCTGGGCCACGCTGATCGCGCTGATGGAGGCGGCCGAGGGCGGCTACCGGCCGGTCGTCGGCGTGGTGTCGGCGCCCGCGCTCGGCCGCCGCTGGTGGGCCGCGAGGGGCCACGGCGCCTACAGCGGGCGGAGCCTGTCGTCGGCGACCCGGCTGAAGGTCTCCAAGGTCGCGCACATGCGGGACGCCTCGTTCGCGTACTCCTCGCTGAGCGGCTGGGAGGAGGGCGGCCGCCTGGACGGCTTCCTGGACCTGACCCGCGAGGTGTGGCGCACGCGCGCGTACGGCGACTTCTGGCCGTACATGATGGTCGCGGAGGGCGCGGTCGACATCTGCGCCGAGCCCGAGCTGTCGCTGTGGGACATGGCGGCGACCGCCATCGTGGTGACCGAGGCGGGCGGCACCTTCACGGGCCTCGACGGCCGCCCGGGCCCCCACAGCGGCAACGCGGCCGCGTCGAACGGGGTCCTCCACGACGAGCTGCTGGGATACCTGAACCAGCGCTACTGACACCGCCCGCCCCTTGCTCCCGGCCCGGGCGGCCGCCTCGCCGTCGGCGCGGTGGCCGTGGCGGGCCGTCCCAAACCGGACGGGCGCCGGCCTTCGCGCGGGGGCGACACCGCCGACGACACCCACCGGCCCGCAGCCCGCAACGACCGCACGGCGACGACCGCGGTCGCGTTGCGGGCGGCGAAACCGGCGCCCCGGGAACATCGGGGGCACCGGACGCGGGCTCCCACGCCCCGAGGCGGCTCCACGCGCCCTCTTGTTGACCCTCTCTTTAACTGCGACTCTGAGAGCTCCCCCACTTGTGAACTTGTGAATCCGTTAACTAGCGGATTCCTAGGAGGTGGCTCCGCCCATGCTCGTCCGTGACGCCATGAGCACGGTGGTCCTGACCATCGGTCCCGCTCACACTCTCCGGCAGGCCGCAGCGCTGATGTCCGCCCGCCGCGTCGGCGCGGCCGTCGTCCTCGATCCCGACGAGAACGGGATCGGCATCCTGACCGAGCGCGACATCCTCAACTCCGTCGGCCTGGGCCAGAGCCCGGACACCGAGAGGGCACACGCCCACACCACCAACGACGTGGTCTTCGCCGCGCCCACCTGGACCCTGGAGGAGGCCGGACAGGCCATGTCCCACGGCGGCTTCCGCCACCTCGTCGTCCTCGACCGCGGCGAGCCGGTCGGCATCGTCTCGGTCCGCGACATCATCCGCTGCTGGGCCCCGCTGCGGCAGCACGCCCCGGCCTGACCCACCGAGTCCGCCACTGCACGGGCCGTACGCGCGGACCGCCGGTCCGCGGCCGGCCGGGCCGGAACGACAGGTGGGCCGGACCCCCGGTACGGGGCCCGGCCCACCCTCGACGGCAAGCGTTCCAGTGCCGGCGTCGGCCGCGCGATTCCTGGACCGCGGCCACCAGCCACTTGCCGAAGTCCTGCCCGTCCGACGGTAGTTGCCGATCGCACGCCCGGCGACGCCGTCGTGCGAGACATTCGCCATAGGGCCACGGTGTTGCCGACCGGGTGGCCCGTGGCGCCCGCGGAGGCCGGCGCCGCAGGCCTCCCACGGCGCGAAGTCACCGCCACGGACGATCCGATCCTACAATGGACTTAGTCCAATTACGGGCGGGTTCCAAAGTCACACCTATTCGGAAACTGTTCGACCTGCTGTTACGCTGACCCCATGAGCGACCTGCTGGAACGGCTGCGCGGACGCGGATGGCGGATGACCGCGCAGCGACGTGTCGTAGCCGAGGTTCTCGACGGCGACCACGTACATCTGACGGCCGACGAGGTCCACATCCGCGCCGTCGCCAAGCTGCCGGAGATCTCCCGGGCGACCGTCTACAACACCCTGGGCGAGCTGGTCTCGCTCGGCGAGGTGCTGGAGGTCGCCACGGACAAGCGCGCGAAGCGGTACGACCCGAACGCGCACCGGCCCCACCACCACCTGGTCTGCGCGCGGTGCGGCACGATCCGTGACGTCCACCCCGGCGGCAACCCGCTGGCGGACCTCCCCGACTCCGAGCGCTTCGGCTTCACGGTGTCGGACGTCGAGGTGACGTACCGCGGCGTCTGCCCCACTTGCGCGGCCGCCTGACCCGTAGGACGCCTCGAAGGCCCCGAGCCCCGGAATCCACCCCGGGACGCCGGGGCCTTGCTGCGTCGTGCCCACCCGAAACACACCGAAGGCCCGGAACCATTGGTTCCGGGCCTTCGGCCTTCAGTAGCGGGGACAGGATTTGAACCTGCGACCTCTGGGTTATGAGCCCAGCGAGCTACCGAGCTGCTCCACCCCGCGTCGATGAACTGAACAGTACGTCACCCTGCCGACCAGCGCAAATCGCTTGCCGCGGGGCCGGAGGACCGGAGAAGGGGCCGGGCGCCGCAGCCCGTGGAGGGAGGCCGGGCGCCGCGTGGACGACCCGTCGGAGGGCCGCCCGGAGGGCGGGCCCGCGAGGGGCCCGCCCGTCACGCGGACAGTTCCTGCCGCAGCGCGTCCCGCAGCCGGGCCGCGCGCTCGGACACCTCGCCGGGGCCGAGCGACACGGCGAGGTCCGCCCACCGCTGCCCCTCGGCGAGTTCGCCGCGCCGCGCGTAGACGAGGGCGAGCCGCAACGCCGCCCGACCGTGCCCCGCGTCGGCCGCCCGCGCCCACCAGAGGGCCGCCTCCGGCTCGCTCCCCTCCCGGGCGAGGAGCAGCCCCAGGTTGAACGCTCCGTTGCGCGAGCCGGCCTCCGCGGCCTCGCGGTACCACCGGGCCGCCTCGACGACGTCACCCCGCGCGGACGCGAGCATGCCGACGCGCACCTGGGCCCGCCGGTGGCCCTGGGTCGCGGCCCGCTCGTACCACTCCTCGCACTCGCTCTTCTCGGTGGCCGGCTCGCCGAGTTCGTGCTCGGGCGCGGGCGTGCGCCGCGCGTCCAACACGCTGGCCAGCCGGTACGCCGCCTCCGCGCTACCGCCCCCGGCGGCGCACCGCAGATGCCGCTCGGCGGTCGGCTCGTCCCCGTCCCGCAGCCGCGCGATGCCGACCTGGAGCGCGGCCTCGGTGTGCCCTGCGGCGGCGGCCCGCTCGTACCAGCGCAGCGCGGCCTCCTCCTCACCCCTGCCCGCGTGCAGGATGCCGAGGTTGAACGCGGCGTCCACGCTGCCCGCCTCCGCGGCCTTGGAGAACCACGGTTCGGCGCCGGCCGCGTCACCGACCTGGAGCAGCAGGATCGCCAGCGCGTTCGCGGCCTCCCGGTGCCCCGCGTACGCCGCGCGCCGGTACCACTGCTCGGCCTGCGCGGTACGGGCCTGCTCCGCGCAGAGCAGGCCCAGGTTGTACGCGCCGTTCACGTCGCCCGCGTCCATCGCCGCCCGGTACCAGCGCTCGGCGGTCTGCGTCTCACCGCGCTCGGCGTGCAGCGCGCCCAGCGCGTTGGCGGCGTTCCCGTCGCCGTCCTGCGCGGCCCGCAGCCACCACACGGCCGCGCTCTCGGTGTCGCCCGCGTCGCGCAGCAGGAAGCCGAGGGCGCAGGCGGCCTGCGCCTCGCCCTCCTTGGCGGAGCTGAGGTACCAGCGGCCGGCCTCCTTCAGCTCGCCGCGCTTCTCGAGGATGCCGCCGAGCTGGAGGGCGGCCCGCCGGTGACCGCGCGCCGCCGCCTGCCGGTACCACTGCTCGGCCTCCTGCTCGTCGGCGCCGACGCCGTGGTCCGGGTCGGGGCCTCCCGCCGGGGCGGACCTCCGGTCCAGTGCGCGCGCGAGCCGGTACGCGGCCTCGCGGTGCCCGCGCTCGGCGGCGGCCCGCATCCACTCCTCGGCGCCCGCATCTGCGCGGTGCTCCAGGAGGTCGGCGAGCGCGTACGCGCCCAGGGCGTGCCCCTGCTCTGCGGACTGGCGCAGCCAGTACTCGGCGGCGGGCTCGTCGCCCCGCTCCCGGTGATGGCGGCCCAGCGCGTGCGCGGCGGCCGCGGATCCCGCGACGGCGGCGATCCGCCACCAGCCGGCGGCCTCCTCGGCGTAGCCGCGCTGGTGGAGGAGGACACCCAGGTTGTTGGCGGCGGCCCGGTCGCCGGCGGCCGTGGCGGCGCGCAGCAGGGACTCGGCTCCGTCGAGGTCGCCGCGGCGGAGCAGCATGGCCCCGAGGACACTCATCGCCTCGACGTCGCCCGCTTCCGCGGCCGGCCGTCGGCGTGCCTCCTCAGCGGCCTCGCCGGTCTCGTCCCGGTCGGAAGGCTGCACAAACCGCCCTGTCTCCAACAGAGTTGCCTTGTCCCCCATAACGTCCATCGTCGCACCACCCGCAACCTGGGTACACCTGGTATACCGCAGCCAGTGAGGTCACTTCAGCGTTTTGTCGACATGCCCACAGAGAGACAAGTCAAACACAGTTCCGCCAACTCCCCCTGCACGACGCGGCCTTCGCCGCGGCAGCACTGTTGAGCGACGGCACCCCCACACGGGCCGCACACGCGAAGGACCCGGATCCTAAGAGGATCCGGGTCCTTCGACTTGAGTAGCGGGGACAGGATTTGAACCTGCGACCTCTGGGTTATGAGCCCAGCGAGCTACCGAGCTGCTCCACCCCGCGCCGTTGTGTTGCAACCGTACCACGGCGCGGGGTGGGCTCCGGACTCAGTCGGCGGCTGCGCTCGGGCTGCTGCTGGGGCTGCCGCTCGCTTCGGGTTTCTTGTCCCCGTCGCCGCCCCCGCCGCCGCTGCCTGCGCCCTTGTCGACCTTGGCCTGTGCGTCCTCGGCACGCTGGAGCGCGTCCTCAAGATCCTTCTGGGCCTTGCCGTACGCCTCCCAGTCGCCCTTCTTGAGGGCTTCCTGGCCGCCCTCGAAGGCCGTCTGCGCGTCGTCGAGCGCTTCCTGGACCGTGGGGTCGTTGGACGTCGGCGGCGGCTTGGTCTCGTCCTTGTCCGGTGGCTCGGTGGTCGAGCCGTCCGCACCGAAGACCTTGTCGAGCGCCGCCTCCAGCGTGTCCTCGAAGGCGGTCGCGCCTCCGTAGGTCACCAGCACCTTGCGCAGCAGCGGGTACTTGAGGTCGCCGCCGCGCACGTAGACGGGCTCCACGTAGAGCAGGCCTCCGTCGAGCGGCACGGTCAGCAGGTTGCCGTACTCGACTTCCGAGTCACCACCTCTGAGGAGCCTGATCGACTCGGCGATGGACGGCTCGGAGTTGAACTGGCTCTGCACCCGTGTCGGGCCGTCGACCGCTCTGCCGGTGGGCAGTTTGAGGATGCTGATCCGGCCGTACTCGCTCGTGCCCGCTTCCGCGTTGACGGACATGAAGGCGCTGAGGTTGTCCCGGCCGTTCGGCGTGAGCGTCGTCGTCAGCGAGAACGCCTGCGACTGCTCGCCGGGCATCTTCATGCTGAGGTAGTACGGCGGCACCGCGTTGCCCGACTTGTTGGTCGGGTCGTCCGGCACC
The DNA here is from genome assembly GCF_014651055.1 of Streptomyces fructofermentans. Classification (GTDB taxonomy): domain Bacteria; phylum Actinomycetota; class Actinomycetes; order Streptomycetales; family Streptomycetaceae; genus Streptomyces; species Streptomyces fructofermentans. The sequence continues at coordinate 522,996 of NZ_BMWD01000001.1, read as the reverse complement.
TGCCACACCTCGCTGCCGCTGAGGAACGTCTCCGCGTCCTTCACGTGGTAGCGGGTCAGCAGCTCGCGCTGGACCTTGAACAGGTCCTGCGGGTAGCGCAGGTGGTCCATGAGGGCCTGCGGGATGTCGCCCTTGGCCTTCACCGTGCCCGGGAACGCCTTCTTCCAGGTCTTCAGGACCGGGTCCTTGGTGTCCCACTCGTAGAGCGTCACCTTGCCGGTGTACGCGTCGACGGTGGCCTTCACCGAGTTGCGGATGTAGTTGACCTGGTTCTGCTGGGCCACCACGGCACGCTGGTTGTTCGCGGCGGTCAGCGAGTCGGCCGTCGTGTCGCCCAGCGTGGTGCGGGACGCGTACGGGTAGCCGTTGGTGGTCGTGTACGCGTCGACGATCCACTCGATCTTGTTGCCGACGACCGCCGGGTAGGCGTCACCGTCGATGGTCAGCCAGGGGGCGACCGCCTCGACGCGCTCCTTGGGCGTGCGGTTGTACAGGATCCGCGACCCGTCGCCGATGGCGCCGGAGTAGAGGATCTGCGGCTCGCTGAAGGCGACCGCGTACGCCGCGCGGTTGATCGGGCTGGAGAGGCTGACCCCGCTCTTGCCGCGGTAGCTGGTCGTCTTCTCGCCCGAGTCGTCGGAGTAGTCGATCTCCTTCTGGGGACCGCCGACGATCGAGTACTGCGAGGTCTTCTCGCCGTAGTAGACCCGCTGCTGGTAGTCGCCGAGGTCGCCCTTGGACGGCAGGTCGTACTCGGTGAACTCCGGGCGCCCCTCGGCGTCGGCGGAGGTGCCCTTGGCGGCGACCACTCCGAAGCCGTGCGTGTAGCGGAAGTGGTCGTTGATCCAGTTGTTCTTCGGAATGCCCTGGAGGTTCAGCTCGCGCAGACCGATGACCGTGTCCTGGTCCTTGCCGTCCTTGCTGTAGCGGTCCACGTCCAGGTTCGACGGGAACGCGTAGTAGTTGCGCACCTGCTGGAGCTGCTGGAACGTCGGCGAGACGATGTTCGGGTCCAGGAGCCGGATGCTCGCGGCGGTGTCGGCGTCGTCGCGGAGCTTGGTCTTGTCCTGGGTGTCGGCCGTGCCCGGGTAGTCCGTGACCTCGGTGCCGTTGATCCCGTACGCGTCGCGGGTCGCCTTGAGGTTCTTCTCGACGTACGGCGCTTCCTTGGCCTGCTCGTTCGGCTGGACCTGGAACTTCTGCACGATCGCCGGGTACAGGCCGCCGATGAGGATCGCCGAGAGGACCATCAGGCCGAAGCCGATGACGGGCAGCTGCCAGGTCCTGCGCCACAGCGTGGCGAAGAACAGCAGCGCGCAGATGACGGCGATGCAGAAGAGGATCGTCTTGGCCGGCAGGTAGGCGTTCGCGTCGACGTACCGCAGGCCCGTCCAGTTGCCCGTCGCCTTGAAGTCGCTGGACTTCACGGCCAGGCCGTACCGGTCGAGCCAGTAGGCGACCGCCTTCAGTGTGACGAAGATCCCGAGCAGCACCGAGAGGTGCCCGGTCGCCGCGGCCGTGGCGCGCGCGCCGGGGCTCGTGACGCGCAGCCCGCCGTACAGGTAGTGCGTCAGCGCGGCCGCGATCAGCGAGAGGATCGCGGCCGCGAAGCCGAAGCCCAGCAGGAAGCGGTACCAGGGCAGGTCGAAGGCGTAGAACGACACGTCGAGGTGGAACTGCGGGTCCTTCTGGTTGAAGGGCACGCCGTTGACCCACATGAGCCACGTGCGCCACTGGCCGGCGGCGGAGGCGCCCGCGATCAGCCCGACCAGGGAGGTGAGCCCGAGAAGTATCCACTTCTTGTACGGGGCGACGCCCATCCGGTAGCGGTCCAGGCTCTGCTGCTCCATGGACATGGCGCTGAGCGGTGGTCGCAGCCGGTGGGCCAGCCAGATGTTCACGCCGACGGCCGTGGCCATCAGCAGTCCGAAGACGAAGAACAGTCCGATCTTGGTCCACAGGGTGGTGGTGAAGACGGACGAGTAGGAGACCGAGCGATACCAGAGCCAGTCCGTCCAGAACCCCGCGAACATGACGAAGGCCATGGCCAGCACGGCCAGCACGCCCAGTGTCATGAGCAGGGTCCGAACGCGCCGGGACGGTCGGCCGACTCTCATCCGTGGGCCCGACGGGCCTCCGCCGCGGTCCGGCATCTGGAAAGCCAAGGTGCGCACCTCGAAGTTCGCTGTTGGTGTTCGGGGGCCCGCGAACGCAGGGCCACATCTATGCAACTTACTGATGCTTTACTCGGTTCCCGCTTCCGGGGGCGAACGAGGCAGGATTGTGACCATGTCCAACACCGCCTCCTCAGGCACCCCCATGGCGGCCGGGCCACTCACCCGCGCCGTCCTCGAGATCGACGAGTACGTTTCGGGGCTCGGCTGGGATCAGCCGGCCCGTCTCTTCGCCCTGGTCGACACCGCCCGGCTGCGCTCCCAGGAGCCCGGCCTCGCCGATCGCCTCGGTCTGACCGAGGACGCCCCGGAAGGCACCCTTACCCCCATTGAGCAGGACGAACTCCCGGCGGGCAGTCCCCTCGACGAGTTCCTCGGCACCATCGCCTGGCCCGACGCCGTGGTCGGCTGCGCACTGTCCGTGGAGCGGCTGATGCTGCCGCCGTCCGCGGAGGCCTCCGTACCGCAGGGCCTGGACGGGAAGCGGCTGACGAAGTGGGTCGCCGAGCACCCGGAGCGCCAGGAGGTCCGGATGACCGTGGCGGTCCTGCGCGGCGGCAAGCGCGAGTCGGCGCTGCGGCTGCGCGAGAAGGACTCGGCGACCGATGTGCTGACCGGGTCCGACCTGGTGCCGGGGCTGGCCGAGGCCCTGGTCGCGACGTTCGCGGAGTAGGAACCGCCCGCTCGCCCCGCGGGGCCTCCGGAGCCCTCGCGGGTCTCCGGGGCCCGCGGGCCGGCTACTTGCCCGTGGTGCACTTCGGCAGGTCGGCGGTGTCGCCGCCGCGGATGTCCTTGAGGGCCTTCACCGCGTCGTCGATGGTGTCGACCTTGACGAGGGTGAGCCCGTCAGGGACGTCACGGGCGGCCGTCGCGCAGTTGTCCTTGGGCGTCAGGAAGAACTTGGCGCCCTTGTCGCGGGCGCCGACGGTCTTCATCTCGATGCCGCCGATCGGGCCGACCTTGCCCGCGTCGTCGATGGTGCCGGTGCCGGCCACGAACGTGCCCCCGGTCAGGCTGCCCGGGGTGAGCTTGTCGACGATCCCGAGGGCGAACATCAGACCGGCGCTGGGACCGCCGACGTCGGCCAGCTTGATGTCGATGGTGAAGGGGAACGTGTGGTCGGTGCCCGCCGAGATGCCGACGATCGCACGGTCCTCCAGGGCGTCGTCGGACTTCGCCGTGGTGATCGTGACGTCCTGCGTCACCGTCGGCGTCCGCTTCTCCTTCTCGGCGGCGACCTGCTCCTTGGCGGGCACGATCGTGAAGACGACCTTGTCGCCGGGCTTGTGCTTGGTGACCAGCTTGGCGACGTCGCCGTACGCCTTCACCTCGGTGCCGTCGACGGCCTTGATGACGTCACCGGCGTGGAGCTTGCCCTCGGCCGGCGTGTCCTTGACGACGGTGGAGACGATCACCCAGGACTTCACGGGGATGTCGAGTTCCTTGAGGGCCGCGACCTTGGCGCTCTCCTGGGACTGGCTGAACTCCTCGGCGTTCTCCTGCGTCGACTGCTCCTCCGTCTTGCCGTCCGGATAGAGGGTGTCGTGCGGGACCACCTTGTTGTCGTGGGCCAGCCAGCCGTACACGGCCTCGACGAGGTTCATCCGGTAGTCGGCGCTGGTGACCCGGACGGTTGTCATGTTCAGGTGCCCGGTCGTCGGATACGTCTTCCGGCCGGAGATCTGGAGCACCGGCTCGCCGTCGTGGTCGCCCAGTGTGTTCACCGTGGGGCCCGGTGACAGCTCCGAGTACGGCACGGTGATGAAGACGCCCGCGCACAGCAGGGCGATCAGCATCAGGGTGGAGGCGAGCATCGTCGCGGTGCGGCGTGGCATGGAACGACAGTACGGGACCGCTCTGTCAGTGCGCCGTCAGGGCCGGTCCGTCCGGGGTCCCCGGAGGCGCTCAGGCGTCCGTGTGCGACTTCTCCATGGCTTCACGGAACCGTGTGTAGCCCGCGAGCTCCGTACCGTCCCCGATGGTCTTGCGGTTGCGTCCCGCCCAACTGCCCCAGAGTCCGGCTCCGATCGCGGCAAAAAGCGGAATCAGCAACCAGGCGAGCGCCGCCATGCCGACCTCCCAACCCCAAGAGCGACCGCAACTGACTGATCAGCAGATTAAACATCCGCATGGTCAACGCTCACGCCCGGGGTCGGGTTACGCAACCGGAGGGCCGAACCTGCGCGGCGCGCGCGGCGCGCAGGCGGCGCGCTGCGTCACCGGGGGGCGGGCGGGCTCCGTCGGCGCGCCGGTGTCAGCAGGCCCCGACCCACTCCTCCGTGCCGTCGGAGAACGTCTGGTGCTTCCAGATCGGAACCTCGTGCTTCAGGTCGTCGATCAGCTTCCGGCAGGCCTCGAACGCCTCGCCGCGGTGCGGACAGGAGACGGCGACGACCACGGCGAGGTCCCCGACCCGCAGGTCACCGATCCGGTGGACGGCGGCCAGCGCCCGGACCGGGTACTCGGCGGCGACCTTCTCGGCGACCCTGCGCAGCTCGGCCTCGGCGCTCGGATGGCACGAGTACCCGAGGGCGTCGACGTCCGCTCCGCCGTCGTGGTTGCGCACGGTGCCCACGAACAGGGCGGTACCGCCGGAGGCGTCGTCGCCGACGGCCCGGAAGACCTCGTCCAGGGAGAGGTCCGTGTCCCTGATCGCCAGAAGCCTGATGGGGTCCTGCGCCGCCTGCTCACCGGGGTGATCGCTCATGGTCGCCATGCCCTCCATCGTGCCCCACGCCGCCGACGGCGCGGAACAGCGTTTTCACCCGGCACGCGCGCGTCGGCGATTGGAGACTCCTACAGGCGGGCGCCCGCGCCGCGGCCCGTTTCCGCTCGCGCCCGGGGCCGCGCGGGCTCAGAACCGACGCCGTGCCTTCCGCGCCCGCCGTACCAGCGCGGCCGTGCCCAGCAGCGCGACGGTCGCACCGGCGGCGCCTGCGGCGGTGGCGTCCCTGCGCCCGAGCCGGCGTCCGGCGACGGTGTGGCGGCCGGCGACCTCCGCCAGGAGTTCGGCCAGCACCTCCTCGTTGGTCCACCGCGGTCGCCAGCCCGCGTCGTGCAGCCGGCTCCCGCTCACCACCCAGGGGTACATCGTGTAGGCGAGGTCCCCGGCGGGCGACGGCGTCAGCCCGATCCGGTGGAGCCGGGCCGCGGCCCCCAGCGCGACGGCCGACGGCAGCTCCATCCGGCGGATGCCGCTGAGCTCCTCGACCTCCTCCTGCTCCAGCCATCCGTCGCAGCCGACGGCCAGCTCGCCCTCGACCTTCTCCAGGACGGCGTACTCCAGGGCGCTGCACAGGTCCTCGACGTGGCAGAACTGCCAGGCGGGCCGTGATCCGGCGACGACCAGCAGCCGCGGGGACTCGAAGTACCGGGTCAGCGCCGTGTCGGTGCCGCCGACCAGCACGGCGGGCCGTACGACGGTGACGTTGAGCCCCGGATGGGCCCGCGGGGCGCGCCGGGCGAGCCGCTCGACCTCCAGGAGGTCGCCGACGCCCGTGGCCTCGGCGGTCGCCTGCAGTTCGGCGTCCTCGGACAGCGGCAGCTCGTTCTCCGGCAGTGCTCCGTAGACCATCGCGGAGGTGCACAGCACGACGCGGTGGACGCCGACCGCGGCGGCGGCCGTGAGCACCGTCTGCGTCCCCCGCACGTTGTAGGCCGTTCGTGCCGCCGCGTCCGTCTCCAGGTCGAGGTCGAGGGCGAGGTGCACCACGACGTCGGCGCCGCGCAGCTTCTCGGCGATGGCCGGATCGCGGACGTCCAGAATGTGCCACTGCGCGTCGGAGCACTCGCCCCGGCGCTCGTCGATGGCGATGACCTGCTTGATCGCGTCGCTGGCCGCGAGCCGCTCGGTCAGCAGCGCGCCGATCCCGGCCGCGGCGCCGGTGACCGCGACGACGGGCCCGCGCGCGGCGGACGACTCGCCGACACGCTGCGGCGCCGGCGTGGGACGGTGGTCGGGCGACGGGTGGGTTGACGGGTTTCGCGCTGCGCGAACCTGCGGATCTGGGGAACTCACCGGGCGTCTCCAGCGGTTGTCTTCAGTACGGACGCGCGTGACGCGTACGTACCAGGTGGCATCCATCCTGCCGCAGCCGCTGTGTCGGCGAAGCACCGAGGCCCGAACCGGTTGTGGTGTCTACGCTGGGTGGTGATGTAGGGCAGCCGCCGTCGGACGAACCGGCGGCCTTAACAGCCGAGGAATCCCGTGAGTGACACCCCATTCGGATTCGGCCTTCCGCCGGAGGAGCCGGACGACGGCGACAAGGGCAAGAAGAAGGACCAGGAGAGCGGTGGTGGTCAGGGACCTGCCAACCCGTTCGGTTTCGGGCCCGGAGGCCCCGGGGCGGACAACCCGCTCGCAGCCATGTTCGGTTCGCTGAACCCCAACGACCTGGGCGCCGCGTTCCAGCAGCTCGGCCAGATGCTCTCGTACGAGGGCGGGCCCGTGAACTGGGACATGGCCAAGCAGATCGCCCGCCAGACCGTCGCCCAGGGCACCTCCGACGGCACGAAGGACGCGAGCATCGGCCCCGCCGAGCGCTCGGCCGTCGAGGAGGCGGTGCGCCTGGCGGACCTGTGGCTGGACGACGCGACCTCCCTGCCGTCCGGCGCCGGTTCCGCGGTGGCCTGGAGCCGCGCGGAGTGGGTCGAGGCGACCCTGCCCGTGTGGAAGGAGCTCGTCGACCCGGTCGCCGAGCGTGTCGGCGCGGCCATGGGAGACGTGCTCCCCGAGGAGATGCAGGCCATGGCGGGCCCGCTGCTCGGGATGATGCGCTCCATGGGCGGCGCCATGTTCGGCACCCAGATCGGGCAGGCCGTCGGCGTCCTCGCGGGCGAGGTCGTCGGCTCGACCGACATCGGGCTGCCGCTCGGCCCGACGGGCAAGGCCGCGCTGCTGCCGCTGAACATCGACGCCTTCGGCAAGGACCTCGGCGTGTCGAAGGACGAGGTGCGGCTCTACCTCGCGCTGCGCGAGGCCGCCCACCAGCGGCTCTTCGCCCATGTGCCGTGGCTGCGCTCGCACCTGTTCGGCGCGGTCGAGGGCTACGCGCGCGGGATCAAGGTCGACACGGCGAAGCTGGAGGACGTGGTCGGCCAGTTCGACCCGCAGAACCCGGAAGAGCTGCAGCAGGCACTCCAGCAGGGCATGTTCCAGCCGGAGGACACGCCCGAGCAGAAGGCCGCCCTGGCCCGGCTGGAGACGGCACTCGCACTCGTCGAGGGCTGGGTCGACGCGGTGGTCCACTCCGCCGCGAAGCCCCGTCTGACCTCCGCCGACGCGCTCCGCGAGACCCTGCGCCGCCGCCGTGCCACCGGCGGACCGGCCGAGCAGACGTTCGCCACCCTCATCGGCCTGCAGCTGCGTCCGCGCCGCCTGCGGGACGCCTCGCGGCTGTGGGCCTCGCTCACGGACGCGCGCGGTGTGGACGGCCGCGACGGCCTGTGGGCCCACCCGGACATGCTGCCGACCGCCTCCGACCTGGACGACCCCGACGGCTTCGTGCACCGCGAGCACATGGACTTCTCCGAGCTGGACAAGATGCTCGGCGAGGCCGCGGGCGGCGCGTCCGGCAAGCCGGACCTCACCAAGGGCGGGCACGGCGACCCGGCCACAGGCGGCGACAGCGACGGCGGCAGCGACAAGAGCGACGGCAAGGACGACGAGAACAAGTGACCCTGCACGACGACGCCGTCCTGGTCCTGAAGGGCACCGAGGGCCAGGACGCGCTGCGAGACGCCTATCTCGACCACCTGCGGGCCCACCCGGACGGCATGTGGAAGGCGTGCACGGCCGGCCATGTCACGGCGAGCGCCCTGGTCGTCGACCCCGAGCGGGGCAGGGTGCTGCTGACCCTCCACAGGAAACTGCGCATGTGGCTCCAGATGGGCGGGCACTGCGAGGCCGAGGACCTCACCCTGGAGGCCGCCGCGCTGCGCGAGGCCACGGAGGAGTCGGGCATCGCGGACCTGAAGCTGCTCCCCGGCGGACCCGTGCGGCTCGACCGGCATCCGATCCCCTCGCCGTGCAACTGGCACTTCGACGTCCAGTACGCGGCCGTGGCCGGGCCGGGAGCCGTGCAGGAGATCAGCGACGAGTCCCTCGACCTGCGCTGGTTCGCCTACGACGAGGTGGCGGACGTCGCCGACGAGTCGGTCGTCCGGCTCCTCGACGCGACGCGCGCGAGGCTCTGATCCGCCCGCCCGCGCGACCCGGCCGGTGGCCGCGGTGACGCCCGACGGGTCGGTGGACCCGACCCACGGGTAAGGGGCGGTCGCCATTGGCGACCGCCCCTTACCCGTGCTCTCCTGGGCGCCTAGCTCCAGGCGTTGCCCTGGTTCTGTGCGCGGACCCCCTGCTGGCCCATGCCGTACTGCGCGCCGAGACCCGACCCGATCGCGGCGTTCTGCGGCGGCAGCATCTCGCTGGGCTGCACGAGGGCGAAGCCCTGGCCCATGAAGCTGAGCTCCCAGCCCTCGCCGGTGTTGCCGCGGCGGCGGAACACCCCGGAGGAGTGCGTCTGGGCCTGCATCTGGACACGCAGACTCGTCGACCAGGCGACGATGGCGTCGGCGTCGCAGTTGACGTACCGGTCCGGTGTGACGTGCAGCATCAGCGGCATGCCCGACGTCATCAGGGCAACCTTGCCGCGACCCGTGATGTTGAGCTGGTACTTGCCGGATCCGGAGATGCCGTACTGGCTGTCCACGGCGATCACGTCGTGGTGCAGCGACGAGTCCATCGCCAGCACATAGCTGCTGTCGACGGTGAGCCCGTCGTGGTCCACGTCCACCACATGGACGTGCTGGGCCAGGTTGGCCAGGTAGACGATGCCCTGCCCGTGGCAGCGCATGAGGTCGAGTCCCTCACCGGTGTGGGCGCGGGAACGCCGCTGACCGGAGTTCTGGTACTCGGCGTCGAACTCGACCAGGCCCTGGTAGGCGACCATGGTGCCCTTGCGGGCGAGCATGTCGTCGTGGCCCTCCAGGACGACGCGCAGCATCTGCTTGTTCTGCAGGCTGTAGCGCTCCTGGGACTGCTGGTCGTTGTAGGCGAAAAGCGGGCTCTGCATGGTGTGTGTCCTCCCCCTCAGCCCCGGACCCGGAGACGGTCGGTGCTGTCCTCGCTGGGCTGGACGACGACGATGCCCTGTCCGGAGAAGGCCATCTGGAAGGCCTCGCCGCTGCCCCGCCCGATCAGCGACTGCGCCTTGAAGCTCCGCTTGCCCTTCACCTTGAGGTTCGGCGACCAGGCGACGAGCGCGTCCGGGTCGACGTACGTCTCGTCCTCGCCACCGCCGCAGTCGACGACGATGGGCTTGCCCCGGGAGGTCAGCGCGACCCAGCCCTGCCCGGAGATCTTCGTGTTCCACAAGCCCTGCCCGGCGAACTTCGCCAGGCCCTTCACGCGCTCCACGCCCCACGTGAGATGGGCGTCGAAGGCGAGCAGGTTGGTGGCGTTGACGGAGATCGCGTCACCGTTGAGGTTGATCACGACGACGTTCGCGCCGTAGTCGGAGAGGTACAGCAGGCCGTCACCGGAGCACTTCATGAGGGGAGCGCCCTCACCGGTGGCCCAGTCGCGCGCGATCTGGCGCACGGCGGGCGGATTCGGCTCGTACTGGACGAAGCCCTCGTAGGCGACCATCGACCCCACGCGCGCGAGGAGGTCGTTTCCGGTCTGCATGGCGACCTTGAGCATGTGGTTGCCATGGTTCTCCATGCGCGCGGCGACCGGTGCCGGGGCGAAGCCCGCTAGTTGCTGGTTCATTTGGACGGGCTCCCTCAGACCTCGTACGGCTGGACGACGATGAAATTGCCGGGCGCGCCGCGGAACTGCAGGTTCACGCTCTCGCCCGTGTCGCCCGGGTAGGCGTTGCGGCGCATCCGCACCTGGCTGGAGACGATCACCTGGGACGCGGCGGACCAGGCGACGACCGCGTTGCAGTCAGCGAACGTCGTCGGCGTCACCGGCAGCACGACGGGCACACCGCGGGTCTTCACGACGATCGTGCCGGTCCCCTGGAACTGCATCGTGAACAGGGCGCCACCGGGGATGCCGTGCCCCTCGATGCGGCGCACCTCGTACTGGAGCGTCTCGTCGAACGCGAGGACGTTCTCGGCGGAGACGCACACGGCGTCGCCCTGCAGTTCGATCGGGTGCAGCATCGAGGAGTTGTCCGCGAGGAACACCTGGCCCCGGCCCGAACAGCGCATCAGCTGCATCTCCTGGCCGGTCGCGTTGCCCACGATCCGGCCGGCGAACCCGGCCCCCTTGTAACTGAAGTCGACCTTGCCCTGGTAGAGCACCATGCTGCCCTGACGGGCGAGTACGGCCTGGTCGCCGGCCGTGCCGAGGTCGACACGGACCATCTTCTTGTTCTGCTGGGTCCAGCGCTGGCCGGTGGGCGCCTCCTTGTAGGGCTGCAGCGCGGCGGCGACACCGGCGGCACCCTGGGGAGTCCCCTGCGGGACTCCGTACGCGGCGGGTGCTCCCGGCGCGCCGGGCTGGCCGGGCACCTGGCCGAAGGGCGGCTGCTGGCCGTACCCCGGAGGCGGGGTCGGCTGGCCGTAGCCGGGCGGCGCGGTCGGCGCCTGGGGCGCGTGCGGCGCCGGCGGCTGGCCGTAGCCCGGTGGCAGCGACCCGGTCTGGCCCTGGCCGTACGCGGGCTGCGGGGCCGGCGGCTGCCCGTACGGCGCCGGAGCGGGCGCCGGAGGCGGCACCGTGCCGCCGCCGGGCGGGGTCAGGGGCGCGACGATGGTCGGCGCGGCGTGCACCGGCGGCGCGGGCTGCGGGGGTGGCGTCGCCCCGGGCGGCGGCGCGAAGCCCTGGGCGGGCTGCGGCGCCGGAGCCGGCGCGGCGGGACCCGCGGGCGCGCCGAACACGGGAGGCGCGGTCGCCTGGGCGGGCGGCGCGAACGACGGGGCGCCCGTCTGCGGCGCCGCGGCGGGCTCCTCCTCGGCGACCTCGCCGCCGAAGTTCTTCAGCAGCGCGTCGAGACCGCCGTCGAATCCCTGGCCGACCGCGGCGAACCGCCACACGTCCTTCAGGTAGAAGTCGCCCAGCATCACGGCACGCTCGGTGGAGAACTCGCCACCGTTGAAGGAGTAGCGGGCCACCTCCTCGCCGCCCGCGACGATGCGCAGGTATCCGGGGGCGACCTGCGACATCTGCCCGCCGCCGTCGATCGTCGCCGTGAAGGACAGCTTCTGGATCTGCGGCGGAATCCTGTCGAGCGTGACCCGGAAGGACTCCGTGTCACCCGCCTGCGCGCCGAGAAGCTGAATGGACTCTTCGGGGGTCTTCGGCTGATTGAAGAAGACGAAGAACCGGTCGTCCGACAACTTCTCGTCGGCGTCCAGACCGAAGCAGCTGATGTCGAAGGTCAGCCCGGGGCCCGTGATCTGCACACCTACGTACAGATCGGTGCCTGCTGTGAGGTCACTGATCTTGGCCTTGTGGCCGCGTTGGAATTCCCTGGCCATGCGTAACGACCGTCCCCCATCCCGAATACAAGTGCGTCGCGTCAGGCTAACGGCAAAATCCGGCCCCCGACGAGGCCGGTACAGACCCGGTACAGAATCACCGTCCGCAACCGCCCGGCAGCGGATTCGCCGCCGGACCGGCGCTCACTCGCCGCGCGCGGCGGGCAGGTGGGGCAGCCGGTCGGCCGCCACCACCCCTTCGAGGTAGCCGCGCGCCCGCTCCGTACGCGGATAGGCCTCCAGCAGCCGCCAGAAATCGGCGCCGTGGCCGGGCACCAGCAGATGCGCGAGTTCGTGGACGAGCACGTAGTCGACGACGTACTCGGGCATGCCCTGCAGGCGGTGCGAGAGCCGGATGCTGCCCTCGGCCGGGGTGCACGATCCCCAGCGGGTGTTCTGATTGGTGACCCAGCGCACAGACGCGGGCCTCGCCCGGCCCGCGAAGTACAGCTCGGACAGCCTCCCTGCACGCTCGGACAGCTCCGTGTCGCCGAGCACCCGCTTGCTCTCCTGCGCGGCGAGCTTGTCGAGCATGACCGTCACCCAGCGTTGCTCCTCCGCCTCGGACATCCGGGCGGGGATCAGCACGACGGTGCGATCGCCCTCGCGGTACGCGGACACCGTTCTGCGCCGGCGCGCGCTCCTTCGGACCTCGATCGCGCTCGCCCCCGAGCCGCTTGGCGGCTGGCTCGTCGTGCTGCGCTGTGGGTTTCCGGCGCGGTGCAGTGGGTCGGCGGGCACGCCCCGACGTTACCCGCTGCACACGCGGGAAGTCCCGCCCCCGGAACGCATCGATGCCGAACCGCACCCCACGAGCCAGATTTGTACGACGAACATCCACCGCCTGTGGACAACTTTCGCCACGCGCCGGGCAAACCGGGCATGCTGACATTCGTCCGGCCGACCCGACCGAACCCCGCCGACACCACGCCACGGACCCGGCGGGATGTACGGGCCCGCCCCAGGGCAGCGCGGCCGACACAGCCGACAAGGTCCACACGGGCAACACGCACCACATGAACAACACGGGCAACACACGCAACGCCGGCAGCACCGGCACGACTGGCAGGACCGGCACGACTGGCTGGGCAGGCAGGACCGGCACGACTGGCAGGACCGGCAGGACCGGCAGGACCGGCGGTGCCAGCCGCCTGGGCGTCGAGGCCGAGCCACGAAGCCGCCGGACGACTGGGCAGCAGCACCGCTGAACGGGCAAGGACAACGGGAACACTGCAACATACGGGGGTCGATGATGCATCCGAGGGTGAAGCCCGCGCTGCGGCGCGGCTGGCGGGACCTGAACACCGTGCAGTTCGGCATGGCACCCGCTCACGCGATGGTGCTCGGCCCGATGGACACGGCGACCGGCAGCCTGCTGAACCTGCTCGACGGGACCCGCGGGCTGCCTCTCCTCCGCGACGAGGCGCGCGGCATGGGTCTGCCCGACGGCCACGTCGACGGTCTGGTCGAGCGGCTCGCCGGAGCGGGACTCCTCGACGACGCGACCGGCGGAGGCCCCGCCGTCGACGCCCTGCGCGAGAAGCACAAGGTCATGGACCGGCTGCGGCCCGACCTCGCCTCCCTCTCGCTGGTCGCCAGGGGACCGGGCGACGCCCCGCGCCGCCTGGCGGCCCGCCGCTCACTGCGCGTACAGGTGCGCGGCGCCGGCCGCGTCGGCACGGTCATCGCCGCCACGCTGGCCGGCGCGGGCGTGGGACACGTCGACGTGCGCGACGGCGGCTGTGTCGAACCGTGGGACGTCGCACCGGGCGGCCTGCCCGTCGAGTCCATCGGCGAGCGCAGGGACGAAGCCGCGCGCCGTGCGGTGCACCGGGCCGCCCCGGACCGCCCTCCCCGGCGCGGCGGAGCGAAGTCGACCGAGGAGGAGCAGCCCGGGCTCTCCCTCGTGGTCGTCGCGCCGCGCGACGGGCTCGCCGTCCACGCACCGGACCCGGCCGTCTCCGAGCCACTGATCGACTCGGGAACCCCTCATCTGTACGCCGGGGTCGTGGAAGGCACCGGGATCGTCGGCCCCCTCGTCCTGCCCGGCGACACAGCCTGCGCCGGCTGCCTCGACCTGGGGCGCACGGACCGGGACCCGACCTGGCCCCGGCTGGTCGCGCAATGGCGCTCCGGCCGGACCCGTGACGTACAGGCCTGCGATCTGGCACTGTCGGCGGCAGTCGCCGGGCTTGCGGCGGGGCACGCCCTCGCCTTCCTGGACGGGGAGACGCCGACGAGCACGGGAGCCCGCTGGGAAGTCTCCGTACCGGGTTTCCACTGGCACGCCGAGCCGGTGTGGCAGCATCCGGCATGCACCTGCGCGGCTGCTGAGAGAGCCAAGGGGGAGCACACCTCGGACGACGAGAGGCCGCACGAGACAATGTCCGGGCAACAGCCGCACGCGGCACGGCTGTCCGGTACTTGGAGGGCGCATGTCTGATCTTCCCCGGAAGGCGGTCACCCGGACCGCCAAACTCGCCGCCCTACCGCTCGGCTTCGCCGGGCGGGCGACCTGGGGACTCGGCAAACGGATCGGCGGCAAGTCCGCGGAGATCGTCGGCCGAGAGCTGCAACAGCGCACCGCGGAGCAACTGTTCAAGGTGCTCGGCGAGCTCAAGGGCGGAGCGATGAAGTTCGGGCAGGCCATGTCCGTCTTCGAGTCGGCGCTCCCCGAGGAGGTCGCGGGCCCCTACCGCGCGGCGCTGACGAAGCTCCAGGAAGCGGCCCCTCCGATGCCGACCAGCACGGTGCACGCCGTACTGGCGGAGCGGCTCGGCGCGGACTGGCCGGACCTCTTCCTGGAATTCGAGGACAAGCCCTCCGCGGCGGCCTCGATCGGCCAGGTCCACCGAGCGGTGTGGCGCGACGGCCGCGAGGTCGCCGTCAAGGTCCAGTACCCGGGCGCGGGCGAGGCCCTGCTGTCCGACCTGACCCAACTGAGCCGCTTCGCACGGCTGCTGGGCCCGTTGATCCCGGGCATGGACATCAAGCCCCTGATCACGGAGCTTCGCGACCGCGTGTCCGAGGAACTCGACTACGGCCTGGAGGCGCAGGCCCAGCGGGCTCACGCCGAGGAGTTCGAGGACGATCCGGACGTCCTGGTGCCGGCCGTGGTCCATCAGTGCGATCAGGTGCTCGTGACGGAGTGGATCGACGGCATCCCCCTGTCCGAGGTGATCACCGACGGCACGCAGGAACAGCGTGACCGCGCGGGACAGCTCCTGGCCCGCTTCCTCTTCTCCGGCCCGACCCGCACCGGGCTACTGCACGCGGACCCGCACCCGGGCAACTTCCGCCTGCTGCCCGACGACCCGGACGACCTCGAGAACGGCGACTGGCGGCTGGGCGTACTGGACTTCGGCACGGTCGACCGCCTTCCCGGCGGCCTGCCGTCCACGATAGGCGAGTCGCTCCGCATGACCCTCGACGGCGAGGCGGAAGCCGTCTACGACCTGCTCCGCACGGACGGCTTCGTCAAGGAGTCCATAGAACTGGACCCCGACGCCGTCCTCGACTACCTGCTCCCGATCATCGAGCCGGCGCAAGTCGACGAGTTCACCTTCACCCGGGGCTGGATGCGCAGCCAGGCGGCCAGGATCGCGGACCCGCGCTCCCCCGCCCACCAACTCGGCAAGCAACTCAACCTGCCCCCGGCGTATCTCCTCATCCACCGCGTCACGCTGAGCACCATCGGAGTGCTCTGCCAACTGGGCGCGACCGTGCGCCTGCGGGAGGAACTCGAGGGCTGGCTGCCCGGTTTCCTGCCGGACGAGGAGACCGAACCGGAAGCGGTAGTGAAGGTCGTCCCGGGGGCAGAGGAATCGGAAGCGGAGCAGTCTGCGCTCGACGGTGACGAGTTCGACCAGGAGGGTTCGGCCGCCGGGGCGTGACCTCGGGCTGCCGGTTTGGGGTGGGGTGGGATGGGGGTCGGGGGGAGGGGCGGGGGGGGAGGCCCCCAAGAGGGGCAACAACCGATCCACTCCCCCTCACCACCACCCCGAGTCCAACCGCCCTTCAATGGCACGGAGGTTGGCGCGGGCGCACGTGTCGCAGAAGTAGTGGCGGGCGCCGTTCTCCACGGAGCAGGTCCAGGTCGGCTGCGGGTCCGGTGATGTGGTTCCGCAGTGGGCGCACACGACAGGCCGGGGCTGTTCGGTGAGAGCGCTGTCGCCTCTGTTCTTGCCGCTGCCGCTGTCGCCGTCGTCGTTCTTGTCGCCGTGATCACTCGTCACGCGGCGACAATAGCTCCGGCGCCCGCGGTTCCGGAGGCACAACGCACCGCGGGGGTCGGTCCGTTCGGACCGACCCCCGCGACCTGCGCTTTCCTTTGTTGCCGTTGTGTGAACGGCTGTTACTGCATGACTGCCATGGCCAGGGCGCGGCGGGCGCGCAGCGACGCGCGCTCGGCGCGGCGCTGCATGCGGCGGGCAGTCGCGAGGCGCATGGCCCGGCGTTCCTGCTCAGCCGCGTGCAGCCGGTCGTGCATATGCGCACGAGCCAGGGCTTCTGGGATGAGTTGCATCTCTCGTGTCCTGTTCTGACGCGAGTCGTTCGCGCCGGCGGTGGTGAAATCTGGTGTCGCGGAGCCGGTGGGCTCGTTGGCGGACGGCTTCATCGGGGCCTGCTTCTTGGGGTCGTTCGTGAGGGGGCGATCGATCGTTCCTGGGGTGTTCATGCCGCAACCGGGTTCTTGCGCGGGCGACCACGCGGCC
The DNA here is from genome assembly GCF_014651055.1 of Streptomyces fructofermentans. Lineage (GTDB taxonomy): Bacteria > Actinomycetota > Actinomycetes > Streptomycetales > Streptomycetaceae > Streptomyces > Streptomyces fructofermentans. The sequence continues at coordinate 506,621 of NZ_BMWD01000001.1, read as the reverse complement.
GCTTCCGGGCGACAACGACACCCTGGACGAAGAGCTCGCCGCCCCAGACGCCCCAGGGCTCACGCCGCTCCTTGGCGCCGGCGAAGCAGGCCTCCATCAGCGGGCAGGTGCGGCAGAGGGACTTGGCGTACTCGACATCGGCCGGGGACTCGGCGAAGAAGACTTCCGGGTCGTAGGAACGGCAGGGGACGGGTACGCCGAGGTTCTCGATGGCGTCGTCAAGCGCGGTGAGCGCAGTGAGCGGGGTCAAGGTGGAGTCCTCCGTGAGACCGGGCGGGGGGAGCGTTTCGGAAGGCGGTACGGACGGGGCGTGCGCTTCGAGTTGCACGGGGTGTTCTTCCTCGTCTGGTCGTGCCGGCCGGTTGGCCGGTTGGCGGCTGGTACCGGGTTCTTGTCTTGTCCCGAGGCCCCTTCGCTCCGCCGTCCCTGGTCGGGGACAAACAGAAGGGCCGCGGATCCCGGGTGGGGTTCCGCGGCCCTGAAGGCGCCGGCCTGATCGTCGATCAGGCTGGATCACTCCAGGGTTCAGGCCCACGGAAGGCCCACATCGTGTGGTGCGTCTGCTTGCTGGATCCGGCACCGGTGGCCGCAAAGGCATAGGCCTGGGCCTGTGCGTCTACTGCTTCCAGTGCCTTCATCGGTCGCTCATTGCGCTCACGGACGGGAAGGACCGCGAGAGACACAGGGGAGGCCGGCCGGACGGCGGGAATGCCGGACAGACCGGTGCCCAGGTTCGAGAAGCCGAGCAGGCAGGCGGAGACGACCGAGCGATCGGTCATTTTGACGGCGCGGACTGAGCTGCTGTTGATGCTGATCACTGGAATCGCCTCCTCTCGGCGTCTCTGGGACCGGGGTGAGCCGGTCCGTCGGTTGTTAAGTACAGCACGGAACCAGGGCCTTCGAGAAGGCCACCGTCTCCGTGCTTAAGAACCTATGGGGATTGCTGGGGCATGCGCAAACTATTTTCTCGACGAGTTTGAATCATTCGTCGTCACCCTCACCCTCAAGCTCTTGACCTGCGCAGATGGCGAGGACATCGGGTCCGAAGCGGTTGAGCTTGCGGGCGCGGACGCCTGGGATGCGGGCGAGCTCGGCCGGGCTGGACGGAACGTTCTCGGCGATGGCCATGAGTGTCTTGTCCGTGAAGACGCAGAAGTCGGGCTGCCCGCTGCGCTGCGCCTGGATGGCCCGCCAGTCGCGCAGCCTCTCGTACAGGCCCTCGTCCATGTCGGACGGGCAGTCGTCGCAGCGCATCAGCTTCATCTCGCCGGCGTCGCTGAGGGTGCGGCCGCAGACGCGGCAGCGGGCGGGGGTGCGGGTGGTGCGCCGGACGGCGCTGGGGATGGTGCCGGGGATACCTCGCTCGATGCCTCCCGTGCCGCCGGCGGCGGTTCCGGTGCGGGTGGCGGTGCTGCCGGAGCCGGGGCGCAGACCGTCGAGGAAGCGGCTGGGGCGTCGGCTGGCGCGGCCGCCGGGCGAGCGGGACTGGGCCCAGGAGACGGAGAGGTGTTCCCTTGCGCGGGTGACGCCGACGTAGAGGAGGCGGCGTTCCTCCTCGATCTGCTCCTCGGTCTTCGCGTAGGTGATGGGCATCATTCCCTCGGCGACGCCGACGAGGAACACGACGTCCCATTCGAGGCCCTTGGCGGAGTGCAGGGAGGCCAGGGTGACGCCCTGGACGGTGGGCGCGTGCTGTGCGCCGGCCCTTTCGTCCAGCTCGGACATGAGGTCGCCGAGGGTGGCCTCGGGTTTGGCCGTGGCGAAGTCCTGGGCGAGGTGTGCGAGAGCGGCGAGGGACTCCCAGCGCTCTCTGACGGCTCCGGAGCCCGCCGGGGGCTGGTTGGTCCAGCCGTCTCCGGAGAGGACGGCTCGGACCTGTGCGGGCAGGTCGGGGGCGTCGTCGAGGAGCGAGTCGTTGCCGCCGAAGCGGGCCGCGCCGCGCAGGGCGTGGATGGCCCGCTTGACCTCGGGCCGGTCGAAGAAGCGCTCGGCGCCGCGCAGCTGGTAGGGCACTCCGGCGTCGGCGAGGGCCTGTTCGTAGGTCTCGGACTGCGAGTTCGTCCGGAAGAGGATCGCGATCTCGCTCGCTGGGACGCCGGACGTGATGAGGTCGCGGATGCGGCGCGCGGCGCCTTCGGCCTCGGCGGGTTCGTCGGTGTACTCGGCGTAGGTCGGTTCGGGGCCCGAGGCGCGCTGGGAGATCAGTTCCAGGCGGTGGTCGGCGGCTCGGCCGCGGGCCTGGATGAGCAGACCGTTGGCCAGGTGGACGACCTGGGGGGTGGAGCGGTAGTCGCGGACGAGTTTGACGACCGTGGCTCCGGGGTGGCGGGTGCGGAAGTCGAGGAGGTGGTCGGGGGTCGCGCCGGTGAACGAGTAGATGGTCTGGCTCGCGTCGCCGACGACGCAGAGGCTGTCGCGTTCGCCGAGCCAGAGTTCCAGGAGGCGCTGCTGGAGGGGGCTGACGTCCTGGTATTCGTCGACGACGAAGTGCTGGTACTGGGCGCGGACGGCTTCGGCGATGTCGTGCTGGTCCTGGAGGATGGCGACGGTCAGCAGCAGCACGTCCTCGAAGTCGATGACGCCGCGGTCCCGCTTGACGTCCTCGTACGCGGCGTAGAGCGCGGCGATCTCCGCGCGGTCGCGCGGGGCTTCGCGGCCGGCTTTGGCCGCGGCGGCGGCGTACTCGGCGGGGACGGTCTGGGTGACCTTGGACCATTCGATCTCGGCGGTGACGTCGCGCAGTTCTCCGCGGTCGAGGCGGATGCGGCTGGCGGCCGCGGCGTCGGCAACGAGTTGGATCTTGCGGTCGACGATCCGGGGCAGGCTGCCGCCGACTGCTTTCGGCCAGAAGTACTGGAGCTGGCGGAGGGCGGCGGAGTGGAAGGTGCGGGCCTGGACTCCGGTGGCGCCGAGCTGGCGGAGGCGGCCGCGCATCTCTCCGGCGGCACGGCTGGTGAAGGTGACGGCGAGCACGCTGGAGGGCTGGAGGATGCCCGCGCGCACTCCGTAGGCGATGCGGTGGGTGATGGCGCGGGTCTTGCCCGTGCCGGCTCCCGCGAGGACGCACACCGGACCGTGCAGGGCGGTGGCGACCTCGCGCTGCTCGGGGTCGAGCCCTTCGAGCACCGCGTCGGCCGAGTCCGGGGCCTGCGGGAAAAGGGTGGAATGCGTTGCTGCTGTCACCCCGCCATGCTGCCAGGTCGGTGGGGGCGGGTGTGCCGGTTGTCCACAGGGGAGCGTGTGCGGTCGTACTAATGCGGCAGCCGCTGTGGTCGGCGCGGGCGGCTGCCGTGGCGGCTTTGCCTGGCTGTTCGGGCCGGGTCCCGTGTCCGTGGGTCAGGGGCGCGTCGGGGCCGTGCCCCGGGCAGGTGACCAGGCTCATGTTCGCGTCCGGGTGCCGTTCGGCATCCGTGCCGGGCGGGCCCGCCTGCCTCTGGGCTCGGTGGCGCCTCCAAGACGGGACCGTCAGGACGAGACAGGACTTGGCTCGACTCTGCGGGACTTGGCGGACCCAGCCGGGGGCGCTTCCGTGTGGCCTGATTCGTACGCTGCCGGCCTCGCGCCGCGACGTCCGGTCCGGGTGACTGGACTCACTGCTCCCGGCGCACCTCCGCACGGGACAACTGTCAGGCGACCGGACTCGTACCGGGTGCCGGGCTTGGTCCCTGGCTGCGTGCCGGGCCGATTGCCGTTCCGCCCCCGCGGGCTACGGGAATGGCGGCCCTGTCGCGTACGTTCCCCTTCTGCGAAGCGAACCGAAGCGAACCAACCCCGAACGGGAACCAACCCCGAACCCCGACCCGCAGCGAAGGAGCACGAGAGACATGCCGGGCACTGTGACGATGTACAGCACCACGTGGTGTGGCTACTGCCGTCGGCTGAAGAGCCAGATGGACCGCGAGGGCATCACGTACGAAGAGATCAACATCGAGCACGACCCGGCGTCCGCGGCTTTCGTGGAGAAGGCGAACGGGGGAAACCAGACGGTTCCGACCGTCGTGGTCTTCACGTCCGGGCAGGAGACGCCGTCCGCCGTCATGACGAACCCCTCGCTGGCGCAGGTCAAGCAGGCGCTTGCCGCAGGCTGACAGCGCGGCGACCGGCCGCGGCGACCGGCGGGGCGGTCAACGGGACCCCGCCGGCGGCCCCTCGGCCGGCGCAGGCGGACCGCCGCACAGATCGGCTCCGGCTCCGGCTCCGGCTCCGGCAACCGGTTGGCAAGAGGCTCCCCCGAAGAACATCTCGGGGGAGCCTCTTTCATGCCTCTGCGGCTAGGGCGCCCGCGGTGAGCCCGGGCAGGTTCCCGAGAGACGCCCGAACGGCTGCCGCGGCACGCCCGCCACCCGCCACCCGCCAGCCCACCTGCCCCCAGGCACCTGGCACCTGGCACCTGGCACCTGGCACCTGGCACCTAAGGAAAAGTCCCCCGCCCAGCGGGTCCCGAAGGATGTGCCGGGCAGGTCCGGCAAGGAGCCCCGGCTCAGCGGCCCCCGCGGGAAGCCCCCAGCTCCGCGGGCCCCGAAGGTGAGCCCTCGGCCCCGCGGGCCCGGAAGGAACCCCCGGCTCCGTGGGCACCCCCGGCCGGAGCCCCGCCTCAGCCCGCGACACCCCGCGTCGGCAGCGGCTTCCCGTACCAGAGTTCGATGAGTCGGGCGGCGATGGAGATGCCGTAGGGCGGCAGCACCTCGCCGGACTCGAAGGCGGCCCGCAGGTCCTCGCGGGAGAACCAGCGCGCTTCCTGGATCTCCTCCCCGTCGACGTTGATCTCGGCGGAGGTGGCGCGGGCCATGAAGCCCAGCATGAGGCTGGAGGGGAAGGGCCACGGCTGGCTGGCGATGTACTCGACGTCGCCGATGGTGACGCCCGCCTCCTCGAAGACCTCGCGGCGGACCGACTGCTCGATGGACTCCCCGGGCTCGACGAATCCGGCGAGGGTGGAGAAACGGCCCTCGGGCCAGTGGACCTGGCGGCCGAGCAGGATGCGGTCGTCCTCGTCGGTGACGGCCATGATGACGGCCGGGTCGGTGCGCGGGTAGTGCTCGGCGCCGCAGGCGGGGCAGCGTCGGATGTGGCCGGCCGCGGCGATCACGGTGCGTTCTCCGCAGCGCGAGCAGAAGCGGTGCAGGCGCTGCCAGTTCTCCAGGGCGACGGCGTGCACCATGAGGCCCGCGTCGCGCGGGGAGAGGAGCAGTCCGGCCTCGCGCAGACCTGCCGCGCGCGCGGACTGGTCCATGCGTCCGGGGAGCGTGTCCTTCTGGAGGGCGAAGTAGCTGACGCCGTCGTCGTCGGTGCCGAGGAAGTAGCGGTGGGCCTCGGTGAGGGGTGCTTCGAAGGACGGGGTCATGACGAGTTCGGTGGTGCCGTCCGGTGTCTCGTCGATGAGTACCTGACCGCCGGAGACCACGAAGGCGCGGGTGGTGGGGTGGCTCCACGCCGCGGCGAGCCAGGCCTCGTCGAGCCGGTGGTGGGCGGCCCGGTCGATGCCGCTCGGGACGGTGAGCGAGATGGGACGGTCGGCGGTGTGGTCGGTCCAGGTGGTCACGGGTGCTTCCAACTCCCCCGGTGGAACGGTTGTTTCGGCGGGTGGTTCAGCGGGTCGTACGGCGGGAGGTGCGCTGCGGTGCTCGGTCAGGGTGTGTCTCGCCAGTTCTGGGCCAGGTCGTCCCACAGGTGGGCGGTGGTCTCGACGCCTTTGAGGAGGAGGTCGAGTTCGACCTTCTCGTTGGGTGCGTGCCAGCCGTCGGAGGGGACCGAGATGCCGAGGAACAGCACGGGTGCGCCGAGGACGTCCTGGAGGTCCGCGGCGGGCCCCGATCCCCCTTCGCGGGTGAAGCGGATCTCCTGCTCGAAGGCGCGGCCCATGGCGCGTACGAGGGATTGCAGGGCCGGGTGGTCGAGCGGGGTCAGGCAGGGGCGGGTGGCGGCGCCGAAGGTGATCTCGTGGCGGATTCCGGCGGGCAGCCGGTCGGCGGCCCAGGCGCGGACGCACTTCTCGATGTGGTCGGGGTCCTGGCCGGAGACGAGTCGGAAGGAGAGTTTGACCATGGCGGTGGACGGGATGATCGTCTTGCTGCCGGGGCCCTGGTAGCCGCCGCCGATGCCGTTGACCTCGGCGGTGGGGCGGGCCCAGATGCGTTCGAGGGTGGTGTGTCCGGCCTCTCCGTGGGTGGCCGTGGACCTTGCGGTGCGCAGCCACTGCGTCTCGTCGAAGGGCAGTTCGGCGAGGAGGTCGCGTTCACGGTCGGTGAGTTCGGTGATGCCGTCGTAGAAGCCGGGGACGGCCACGCGTGCGTGGTCGTCGTGCAGGGCTGCGACGAGGCGGGCGGCTTCGGTGGCCGGGTTGGGTACCGCGCCGCCGAAGGAGCCGGAGTGGATGTCCTGGTCGGGTCCGCGGAGTTCGATCTCGCATTCGGCGAGGCCGCGCATGCCCGTGCAGACGGTGGGGGTGTCCTCCGACCACATGCCGGTGTCGGAGACGATCACGGCGTCGGCGGCGAGGCGGTCGCTGTGTGCTTCGACGAGGGAGCGGAAGTGCGGTGAGCCGGATTCCTCCTCGCCCTCGATGAGCAGCTTCAGGTGGACGGCGGGGGTGGTGCGGCCGGTGACGGCGAGGTGGGCGCGGACTCCGAGTGTGTGGAAGAACACCTGCCCCTTGTCGTCGGCGGCCCCGCGCGCGTGGAGCCGGTTTCCCCGGACGACGGGTTCGAAGGGGTCGGTGTCCCAGCCGTCCTCGCGTGCGGCGGGCTGTACGTCGTGGTGCCCGTAGACGAGGACGGTGGGTGCCTGCGGGTCGTCGGAGGGCCATTCGGCGAAGACGGCGGGGGCGCCGGGTGTGGACCAGACTTCGCAGGTGGGGAAGCCTGTCTCCCGCAGTTTGGCGGCGAGCCAGTCGGCGCTGCGCCGTACGTCCGCGGCGTGTTCGGGCTGTGCCGACACGGACGGGATGCGCAGCCATTCGGCGAGGTCGTCGAGGAAGGCGGCGCGGTGCTGCTCGATGTACGCGCGGACGGCGCTGTCCGGAGTCTTGCTCATGGTCACGAGCCTATCCGTCCACGCGTGCGTGCTCGTCGGACGGTTCTTCGGGGACCCGTTCGGGTGGTTCCTCCAGGAGGAGTCGTTCCAGGGCGGCGCGGTCGGGCAGGGGGTCGGGCCGTACGGCCTCTCCGCTGCGTACGTAGAGGAAGGCGGCGCGTACGGATTCCGGGGGGATGCCGTGCTGTTCGGCCCAGGCGAGTCGGTAGAGGGCGAGCTGGAGGGGGTCTCCGGTGCGGGTGCGCCCGGTCTTCCAGTCGACGATCTCGTACGTGATCGCTCCGTCGGCGTCCTCTTCCTTGTAGACGGCGTCGATGCGGCCGCTGAGGACGCGTCCTGCGATGGCGAGTTGGAAGGGCGCTTCGACCCGGTGGGGGGTGCGATGGGCGTACGGGGTGCGTTCGAAGGCGTCCTTGAGGGCGTCGAGGTCGCGTTCGTCGGCGATCTCGGCGTCGCTGCCGGGCAGGTCCTCCGGTTCGAGCATGGGCAGCCGGAGCGCTTCGAAGCGGGCTTCGACCCAGGCGTGGAAGCGGGTGCCGCGGCGGGCGGCGGGCTGGGGCGGGCGGGGCATGGGGCGGGCGAGTTCCTGTGCGAAGCCGTCGGGGTCGGCGGCCAGGCGGAGCAGTTGGGACGCGGTGAGGGAGGCGGGCAGGGGTACGTCGGTGACGCTCGCGCGGGCGCGCAGGAGTTCTCCGGAGAGGGCGTCCAGGTCTCGGTCCCAGGAGGCGATGGTGCGGGCTTCCTCGGGGGTGAGGGGCGGGGTGCCGGACGGGTGGTGGCGGGCGTTCCGGCTCCGGGCCGCGGGCGGGTGGGGGTCGGCGTCCCCGGGCGTGGAGGGGTGGGGGCGGGCGTCGGGAGCGGGGGCCTGGTGGGGGACCTTCGGCCGGGCGCTGGTCCAGGAGTCCCAGTCGCCCGGGTCCTCGCCCGCGGGAACGTGGCCCTTGTGGGGGGCGCGGTCGGGGTCGCCGTCGTGGTCGGGGTACTCGTCGTAGTCGGCGTAGGCGTCGTAGTTGTCGTCGGCGTCGTAGGGGGGTTCGTCGTCCTCGGGCGGGGGCGGCCAGTCCGGGTCGCCGTAGGGGCCCGGGGTGTCGTGGGCCTCGTGGGCGGACGGGTGGGCGGCCTCGTGGGAGTGGCCGGCTTCGAGGTGGTCGAGCACCGTCTGCGCGGCCGCGCGCCGGCGTGCCATGGCCGCGTCGTCGAGCGGGAGGGGCCAGGCGTGGTCGGCGCCCGCCTCGCGGAGCGCGGGGTTCTCCTCGTCCTCGTCGGGTTCGTCCGCCCAGGCCTCGATCTCGCCGTGTCCCGCGGCGCAGTGGTCGTGGAGGGCGTGCAGGAAGTCGGACGGGCCGCGGGGCTTCTTCTGGGAGGGCCCCCACCAGTGCCCGGAGCCGAGCAGCAGGGAGCGGGGTCGGGTGAAGGTGACGTATCCGAGTCGGAGTTCCTCGGTGTGCTGGTGCTCCTTCATGGCCTCCTGGAAGGCCTTCATGCCGCGGGAGTCCCAGGCGTCGATGTCGGGGAGCGTCTCGGCGTCGCCGCGCAGCACGTGCGGCAGGACCTTGGCCTGGGCGGTCCACTTCTCGCGGCCCTGGCTGCTGGGGAAGGTTCCGGTGACGAGTCCGGGGACCGCGACGACGTCCCATTCCAGGCCCTTGGACTTGTGCGCGGTGAGGACCTTGACGGTGTTCTCACCGCCGGGCAGGGCGTTGTCGAGGCCCTTCTCGTACTGGGCCGCGGTGCGCAGGAAGCCGAGGAAGGCGAGGAGTGTGGCCGTGCTCTCGTGGGCGGCGAAGGAGGCGGCCACGTCGAGGAAGTTGGAGAGGGTCTCGCGGCGGCGGGCCGCGAGGGCGTGCGGGGAGGCGGAGAGTTCGACCTCCAGGCCGGTGGTGGCGAGCACCCGGTGCAGGACGTCCATGAGGGGGTCGGCCAGTGAGCGGCGCAGGTCGCGCAGTTCGGTGGCGAGCCGGGCGAACCGTACGCGCGCGTCGGCGGAGAAGGGCAGTCCGTCGTCGTCGCGGTCCCCGGTCAGGGGTGTTTCGAGGAAGGTGTCGAGGGCGTCGGCGAGGGAGATGACCTCGGCGGGGTCGACTCCCTCGACGGCGGCTGCCAGCCGCAGGTCGGGGTCGTCGTCGTGTCCTACGCGCGCGTGGGACACGAGGAGCCGGGCGCGGCGTCCGAGGAGGGCCAGGTCGCGGGGACCGATGCGCCAGCGGGGACCGGTGAGCAGCCGGACGAGGGAGGCGTTGGCCCCGGGGTCCTGGAGGACCTCGCAGACGGCGACGAGGTCGGCGATCTCGGGCAGGTGCAGCAGTCCGGAGAGGCCGACGACCTCGACGGGCACGTCGCGTGCCACGAGCGCGCCCTGGATCTCGGCGAAGTCGGTGGCGGTGCGGCACAGGACGGCGATCTCGCCGGGCGCCTTGCCGGTGCGGACGAGGTGGGCGATGGAGTCGGCGAGCCAGTCCATCTCCTCGGCGTGGGTGGGCAGCAGGGCGCAGCGCACGGTGCCGTCGCGTTCGGCGCCGGGCGCGGGGCGCAGCGCCTCCACGCCCGCGTGCATGGCGCGCAGGGGCTCGGCGAGGCCGTTGGCGAGGTCGAGGAGGCGTCCTCCGCTGCGGCGGTTCTCGCTGAGGGACTGGCGGGTGGCGGGGCGTCCGTCGGCGTGAGCGAAGTGCTCGGGGAAGTCGTCGAGGTTGGCGACGGAGGCGCCTCGCCAGCCGTAGATGGCCTGGCAGGGGTCGCCGACGGCGGTCACCGGGTGGCCCGTGCCGGCGCCGAAGAGGCCGGCCAGGAGGATGCGCTGGGCCACGGACGTGTCCTGGTACTCGTCGAGCAGGACGACGCGGAACTCGTCGCGCAGGATGGCGCCGACCTCGGGGCGGGTGTCGGCGAGGGTCGCCGAGAGGGCGATCTGGTCGCCGAAGTCGAGCAGGTCGCGTTCGCGTTTGGCGGCCCGGTAGCGGCTGACCAGGTCCGTCAGTTCACGTCGGGCGGCGGCCGTCTCGGGGATCCTGCGCAGGTCGGCGTTGGTGAGCCGGGCACTCTCCAGCTCGCGCAGCAGCCCGGCGTCGTGGGCGCGCAGGTCCTCGGGGCGTACGAGGTGCTCGGCGAGCTCGGAGTCGAGGGTGAGCAGGTCGCTGACCAGGTCGGCGAAGGACCGGGTCAGCGACGGGTACGGGCCTGGGGCCTCGCGCAGGACGCGTGCGGCGAGTTGGAAGCGGGTCGCGTCGGCCAGCAGGCGTGCGGTGGGTTCGAGTCCGATGCGCAGCCCGTGGTCGGTCAGGAGTCGGCCGGCGAAGGCGTGGTAGGTGGAGATGACCGGCTCGCCCGGGGGGTTGTCGGGGTCGATGACGTCGGGATCGGTGACGCCCGCCCTGACGAGGGCCTTGCGGACGCGCTCGGCCAGTTCGCCGGCCGCCTTGTTGGTGAAGGTCAGGCCGAGTACCTGCTCGGGGGCGACCTGCCCGGTGCCGACGAGCCACACGACGCGGGCGGCCATGACCGTGGTCTTGCCGGAGCCGGCTCCGGCCACGATCACCTGCGGGGCGGGCGGTGCGGTGATGCAGGCCGTCTGCTCCGGGGTGAACGGGATCCCGAGGAGCTCCTTGAGCTGCTCGGGATCAGTGATACGGGCTGGCACGTGAGAGAGGCTAGCCGCGTCCACTGACAGTCGGTGCCGTATCGACGGCCGGGTCGGTAGATGTGCTGGTCAGCACGGGTGGTGCGGTACGTCACGTTGTGGCCGGCGGACCGCTCGGGCACCGGAGGCATGCGGTCCGCCGGGCGGAACCGTGCCGTCCGAGGGGTTCCCCCCGGCGGGTCTCCGGGCGGGGTGTGGTCCCCCCTGGGGGCCGCCCGTCCCCCTGCCGCCGGTCAGCCCGCCAGGCGTTCAGCCGGTGAGCCGGTCAGCCGGTCAGCCGGTCAGCCGGTCAGCCGGTCAGCCGGTCAGCCGGTGAGCCGGTGAGCCGGTGAGCGGACTGTCACTCCACGACGTGCCGTCCCTCCGGACGCGCGCTGCACGAGGCACGGAAGGCGCAGTGGGTGCAGTGCTGCCCGGTCGTCGGGCCGAACCGCTCGTCGAGGACCTTCCCCGCGGCCGTGGCGAGGAGGTCGCCGACCCACTCCCCGTCCAGCGGCTCCTGCCCCTGCACCTTGGGCAGGGTCTCGCCGCCGTCCTTCTTGGGGGCGCCCTGGCGGAGCTGGACGAGTTCGGCGCCGCCCGCCTCGGGGCGTTCCCCGTCGAACGCCTCGTCCACGGCTCCCTCGCGGACGGCGAGCTGGTAGACGGCGAGCTGCGGGTGGTGGGCCACGTCGGCGGCGCTCGGCGCCTGCTTGCCGGTCTTGAAGTCGACCACGTACGCGCGGCCCTGCGCGTCGCGCTCGACGCGGTCCATGGAGCCGCGGATGCGCACCTCGTACGAGCCCGCTTCGAGGGTGACGTCGAAGTCGTGCTCGCTCGCCACCGGTGTGCGGCCGGTGCGGTCCATGACGTGCCACTTCAGGAAGCGTTCGAGCGCCACGCGCGCGTGCTCCTTCTCCTGAGCGGACTTCCAGGGCGCGTCGAAGGCGAGCGCGTCCCACACGGAGTCGAGGCGTTCCATGAGGACGGCGAGGTCGGCGGGGGTGCGGCCGGAGGCGACCTCGTCGGCGAGGACGTGCACGACGTTGCCGAAGCCCTGGGCGACGGTGGCGGGCGCGTCGGCCTTCACCTCGCGCCCCAGGAACCACTGCAGGGTGCAGGTGTTGGCGAGCTGGTCGAGGGCGCTGCCGGAGAGCACGACGGGGTGGTCGCGGTCACGCAGCGGCACCTTGCTCTCGGTCGGGTCGTACATGCCCCACCAGCGGTAGGGGTGCGCGGACGGTACGAGGGGGCGGCCGTCCTCGTCGCCGAGCGACGCGAGTCTGGCCAGCCGGCGTGCGGCGGCATCGCGCAGGGTGTCCGACACGCGCGGGTCGACCGTGGTGGCGCGCAGTTCGGCGACGAGGGCGGCGACGGACAGGGGGCGGCGCGGGCGGCCGGTCGTGTCCTTGGGCTCGACGCCGAGTTCGGTGAGGAAGCGGGAGGGCTGGTCGCCGTCGTCGGCGGGGGCCTTCACGGCGGTCACGACGAGGCGTTCACGCGCGCGCGTGGCGGCCACGTAGAACAGGCGGCGCTCCTCGGACAGGAGCGCTCCGGGGGTGAGGGGTTCGGCGAGGCCGTCACGTCCGATGCGGTCGGCCTCCAGGAGTGAGCCGCGGCGGCGCAGGTCGGGCCACAGCCCTTCCTGGACGCCCGCGACGACGACGAGGCGCCACTCCAGGCCTTTGGAGCGGTGCGCGGTCATCAGGCGTACGGCGTCGGGGCGTACGGCCCTGCGGGTGAGGGTGTCGGCGGCGATGTCCTGGGCCTCGACCTCCTCCAGGAAGTTGAGGGCGCCCCGGCCTCCGGTGCGTTCCTCGGCGCGGGAGGCCGTCGCGAACAGGGCGCACACGGCGTCGAGGTCGCGGTCGGCGTTGCGTCCGGCGGCGCCGCCGCGCCGGGCGGCCCGTTCCAGTCGCTGCGGCCAGGGGGTGCCGTCCCACAGCTCCCAGAGCGCCTCCTCGGCGGTGCCGCCGCCCGCGAGACGCTCGCGGGCCTTCTGCAGCAGCGCGCCGAGCCGCTGTGCTCCGCGCGCGTACGACGGGTCGTGGGCGACCAGCCGTTCCGGCTCGGCGAGGGCGCGCGCGAGCAGTTCGTCGGAGGGCGGAGGTACGTGGTTGCCTCCGGCGCGCTCCTCCTCGCGCAGGGCCCGGCCGAGGCGCCGCAGGTCGGCGGCGTCCATGCCTCCCAGCGGGGACGCGAGGAGGGTGAGCGCGGTCTCGGTGTCGAGCCATGCCTGCTCCGGCCGCGGGTTCTCGGCCTCGACCGGACCCTCGGCCTCCGCAGCACCGGCATCCGCCGGACCTCCGACCTCCGCAGCACCGGCATCGACCGGAACGTCAGCCTCCGGAGCACCGAGTTCCGTCGGATCGGCCGCCTCTCCCGTGACGCCGACCGTCCCCGGAACCTCCACCGCCCCAGGAACCTCCACCGCCCCCGGAGCCTCGGCCGTCCCCGGAGCCTCGGCCATCTCGGCCGCCCCCGGAGCCTCGGCCGCCCCCGGAGCCTCGGCCGTCTCCGAACCGGCAACCGCCTCGGGACCGTCGGCCTCCAGAGCTCCGGGCTCGCCCGGTACCCCCGTCGTCTCCCCGAGTTCCGCCGCGGCCACGGCCCTGAGCGCGGTCAGGAGCGGCGCCACGGACGGTTCGTGGCGCAGGGGCAGGTCGTCGCCGTCGATGTCGAGGGGCACTCCGGCGGCGGTGAGGGTGCGGCGGATCGTCGGGATGGTGCGGGAGCCCGCGCGCACCAGGACGGCCATCTCGTTCCAGGGGACGCCGTCCTCCAGGTGCGCGCGCCGGAGGATGTCCGCGATGTTGTCCAGTTCCGTGCCGGCCGTCGGGTACGTGTGGACCTCGACGTGGCCCCCTCCGCGTACGGGGGCGAGTTCCCGGTGTGCGCGTACCTTCTCGGCGGCGAGCCGGGTCAGGGGCATGCGCTGGGTGAGCAGCCGGGTGGCGGCCAGGAGGTCCGCGCCGGAGCGGCGTGACGTCCCGAGGACCTCGACGGCCGCCGGCGTGCCGTCGGCGCGCGGGAACGCGTCGGGGAACTCCAGGATGCCGTTCACGTCGGCGCCGCGGAACGCGTAGATCGACTGGTCGGGGTCGCCGAAGGCCACGAGGGTGCGGCCGCCGCCGGCGAGGGCGTGCAGCAGGCGGACCTGCGCGGGATCGGTGTCCTGGTACTCGTCGACGTAGACGGCGTCGTACTGCGCGGCGAGCCGTTCGGCCACGCCGGGGCGCCGGGCGAGCAGGACGGCCCGGTGCACCAGTTCCGCGTAGTCGAGTACGCCCTGCATGTCGAGGACGTCGAGGTACTCGGCGAGGAACGCGGAGGCGGCGAGCCAGTCGGGGCGGCCGGTGCGGCGTGCGAAGGCCTGGAGCGAGTCGGGGCCGAGTCCCAGCTCGCGGCTGCGGGCGAGCACCGCGCGGACCTCGTCGGCGAAGCCGCGTGTGGTCAGGCAGGCGCGCAGTTCGTCGGGCCAGCGGACGTGGGCGAGGCCGAGCCGTTCCAGGCCGGGCTGGCCCGCGAGGAGTTCCCGGACGGCCACGTCCTGCTCGGGGCCGGACAGCAGCCGCAGGGGCTCCACGAACAGTTCGCTGTCCTGGTGGGAGCGGACCAGGGCGTAGCAGAAGGAGTGGAACGTCGTGGCCCTGGGCGACCGGGCGGCTCCTATCCGCAGTGCCATGCGGTCGCGCAGTTCCACGGCGGCCTTGCGGCTGAAGGTCAGCACGAGGACCCGTTCGGGGTCCGCGCCCCGGGCGATCCGGGCCGCGACGGACTCGACGAGGGTGGTGGTCTTCCCGGTGCCCGGACCTGCGAGGACGAGCAGCGGACCGCCCTCGTGGTCAACCACGGCGCGCTGCCCTGCGTCCAGCTCAGGGGGAGCCACCCGGACCGGCGGGGTACGGACCAGTCGGTAGGCGCCACGGGCCCCCTGTCGCCCCTGGGGGTGCGGCAGGCGCCTGGTGGTGGAGGAGGAGCTCACGTGGTTCGCCGGTCCTGGTGGGTGTGCTGTGGTTCGTCACGGTCGGCGCGGCGCGCCGGCCGTCGAGGGCTGCCGGTCGGGCGACGGGCGGGCGGGCCGCCCTGCGGGGAGGGCGGTGTCCGCGGGATGAAGCGGGATGCGTCTCGTCGACGCTACGCCTGCGGGTGCGGTGGAAGCCGGTGTTCCTCCGGTTCGCTCACGACCCGTCCGTCCCCCGCATCACGAACGTACGGCATGCGGCGGACGTGCCCCGCTTCCCTCGTACGGGCGGTCGACGCCACGCGCGGGCGTCCCATGGCGGAAGCTGTCAGGTGTGACCATCCGCACACGTGCCGCCGTCCCATCGCGCCCGTCTCATGTCGACGCGCGGGAGATGGCCCTCGGCGGCTCTGCCCGCCTGTCTCAGGGGGGTGCCCTCGGCCCGGTAGTGCTCCAGCGCCTCCAGTTCGTGGCCGGGGAGCAGCACGCCGTCCGAGCGGATGACACGCCACCACGGAACGGCACCTCCGTAGAGGGCCATGGCCCGGCCGACCTGGCGCGGCCCGCCCGACTCCAGCCATTCGGCGACGTCCCCGTACGTCATGACGCGCCCGGGCGGGATCAGCTCGGCGACGTCGAGGACTCGTTCCGCGTACTCCGGCAGGGCGTCCGCCGGAAGGCTCTGCTCGCTCATCCGGCCCATCCTGCCCCACCCCACCGACAATGTGACGGGGCGGCGACTGTGCGTATTCCTCGCCCCCGAGCAGCGCTTGAGGCAGACTGTGCGCCCCCGGATTGCACCCTGATGCCCCCCTGTGTCGGTGGGACATGCCACCATCGTGCGGGCGGTTACTGGTGATACGAGATCAAGAAGAGACGATGAAGCAGCAGGGCGTGCACCCCGAAGACGCGGAGGGCACCTCTGAGGTTTCGTCGCGCCCTGACGCCGGCGCCGAGACGGAAGGGTCCGCTCCGGACGCTTCCGCGGCGCTGAGCAGGAAGTCCCCGGAGCGGGCGGTGACGGACGGGTCGAAGGCGGACCGGTCCGAGGACCCGGCCGCGAACGGGCGGACGGGCCCGAAGACGCGGGGCGGCCCTCCCGGGTCCGGCACGTCGCACGGGTCCGGCGCGTCCGACGATGCCGGCGGATCCCACGGGTCCGGCGGATCCCACGGGTCCGGCGGATCCCACGAGGCCGGCGGGTCGGACGACGACTGCGACGACGACGCCCAGGTCGAAGAGGTCGAGGGCGACGAACCGCTGCTCCCCGCGCGCGTGCACCGCCCCTCCGACCTGATGCGCCTGCTGGTGGGCGTCCTCGCGATCGTCGTCCTGCTGTCGATCGCGGCCTTCGCCCACGGCACGACCTCGGGGCTCGCGCAGGACATCAACAAGGGCACCGACGAGGCGCCTGACCTGCTCATCAAGATCGCGGGGCTCGCGTCGAGCATCGCGATCCTGCTCGTGCCGGTCGCGTTCGCCATCGAACGGCTGATCAAACGGGACGGGCTGCGGATCGCCGACGGCGTGCTGGCCGCGGTCCTCGCCCACGGCGTGACCCTCGCCACGGACCTGTGGGTCGCCAAGGCGGCCCCCGACTCGATCCAGAAGGCGCTCACCCAGCCCTCACCGGCCGACATGCACGCCCTCACCGACCCGGTGCACGGCTATCTCGCGCCGGTGATCGCGTACATGACTGCCGTCGGCATGTCGCGCCGACCACGCTGGCGCGCGGTGCTGTGGGTCGTGCTGCTGCTCGACGCGTTCTCCATGCTGGTCACCGGTTACACGACGCCGTTCTCGATCATCCTGACGGTCCTGATCGGCTGGAGCGTCGCGTACGGAACGCTGTACGCGGTCGGCTCGCCCAACGTGCGGCCCACCGGGCGCACCCTCATGGCGGGACTGCGGCACGTCGGCTTCCACCCCGTGACCGCGGCCCGCGAGGAGACGACCGACGCCACGGAGTCCGGTGACCGGGGCCGCCGGTACTTCGTCACCCTGGAGGACGGTCCACCGCTGGACGTCACCGTCGTCGACCGGGAACAACAGGCCCAGGGCTTCTTCTACCGCGCGTGGCGGAACCTGACCCTCCGTGGTTTCGCGACCCGGCGCAGTCTCCAGTCGCTGCGGCAGGCGCTGGAGCAGGAGGCGCTCCTCGCCTACGCGGCCATCGCGGCCGGCGCCAACGCGCCCAAGCTGATCGCCACCTCCGAGCTGGGCCCGGACGCCGTGATGCTCGTCTACGAGCACATCGGCGGCCGCACCCTGGACTCGCTGCCCGAGGAGGACATCACCGACGAGCTGCTGCGCGACACCTGGCACCAGGTGCAGGCGCTGCAGTCGCGGCGCATCGCGCACCGCCGGCTCGCCGGCGACGCGATCCTGGTGGATCGTTCCGGCACGGTGATCCTCACGAACATGCGGCACGGCGAGATCGCCGCCGGCGAACTGCTGCTGCGCATGGACGTCGCCCAGCTGGTGACCACCGTCGGACTGCGGGTGGGCGCCGAGCGCGCGGTCGCCTCGGCCGTGGGCGTGCTCGGCCCCGACGTGGTCGCCGACTGCCTGCCGATGCTTCAGCCCATCGCGCTGACGCGCGCCACGCGCGGGACGCTGCGGAAACTGGCCAGGGAGCGCTCGCAGCGCGAACGCGAGGCGGTCCTGGAGGCGTCGCACCAGGCGAAGCTGGCCCGTGCCGCGGAGCACGCGGCCCTCTCCGAGAAGTCCGGACCCACCCTGGAGAAGCCGGACAAGAAGGCCGACAAGAAGGCCGTACGCGCCGAGCAGCGGGCCGAGAAGCAGGCCATCGACGAAGCCCTGGACGAGGCGCGCGAGGAGGACCTGCTCACCCAGATCCGCCACCAGGTGCTGCTCATCAGACCCCAGGCACCGGTGGAACCGGCCCGTCTGGAGCGCATCAGGCCGCGCACGCTGATCAGCTTCATCGCGGGCGCGATCGGCGCGTACTTCCTGCTCTCCCAGCTCACGCACATCGAGTTCGGCAGACTCTTCAGCGACGCCGAATGGGGCTGGGTCGCCGCGGCGGTCCTGTTCTCGGCGCTCAGCTACTTCGCGGCCGCCATGAGCCTGCTGGGCTTCGTGCCCGAGCGCGTGCCGTTCATGCGGGCCGTGGCCGCGCAGGTCGCCGGGTCGTTCGTGAAGATCGTGGCGCCGGCGGCGGTCGGCGGAGTCGCCCTCAACACGCGGTTCCTCCAGCGCTCGGGGGTCCGCCCCGGGCTCGCCGTGGCGAGTGTCGGAGCCTCGCAGTTGTTCGGCCTCGGCTGCCACATCCTCATGCTGCTGGCCTTCGGCTATCTGACCGGTACCGAGAAGACGCCCTCCCTGTCGCCGTCCCGGACCGTCATCGCGGGTCTGCTGACGGTCGCGGTGCTCGTCCTCGTGGTGACCTCGGTGCCGTTCCTGCGGAAATTCGTCGTCACGCGCGTGAGGTCGCTGTTCGCCGGTGTCGTACCCCGCATGCTGGACGTCCTGCAGCGCCCGCAGAAGCTCATCACCGGGATCGGCGGCATGCTGCTGCTGACCGCCTGCTTCGTGATGTGCCTGGACGCGTCGATCAGGGCGTTCGGCAGCGAGGACATGCCCGCGCTGAGCATCGCCAGCGTCGCCGTCGTCTTCCTCGCCGGAAACGCGCTCGGCTCCGCCGCGCCCACCCCGGGCGGCGTGGGCGCGGTCGAGGCCACCCTCACCGTCGGCCTGATCGCCGTCGGACTCCCCAAGGAGGTCGCCGCCCCCGCGGTGCTCCTCTACCGGCTCCTGACCCTGTGGCTGCCCGTGCTGCCGGGATGGCTGTTCTTCAACCACCTGACGCGCAAGGGCGCGCTGTAGGCACCGCGCAGGGCCCTCACCCGCACGGACCGCGCCCCGAGCGCCCCGTCCCGGGCGGCCCCAGGATGGGATCATGCCGAACCCTTCCCCGCTGCGCGCCGCTGCCCTGACCGTCTCCGCCGTGCTGCTGGCAGCGACTCTCGCCGGCTGCGGCAGCGGTGACGACGACTCGCAGGACGAGGACCTGACGGCGCAGAAGCTCAGCTGGGAGGACTGCCCGGAACCGTCGGAGTCCGAGGGCGGCGGGAACGCCCCCTCGCCCCTCCCGGACGGCGACACCTGGCAGTGCGCCACCCTCAAGGCACCGCTCGACTGGGACGACCCCGACGGCGACACGATCGGGCTCGCGCTGATCCGCGCCGAGTCGAGCGGCCCGAAGGACGAGCGCATCGGCTCGCTGATCTTCAACTTCGGCGGTCCCGGCGGCTCGGGGGTGACCACCCTGCCCGCCTTCGGCCAGGACTACACGCGCCTGCGCACCCGCTACGACCTGGTCAGCTTCGACCCGCGCGGCGTCGGCCGCTCCGACGGCGTGGAGTGCGAGGACAACGAGCAGCTCGACGAGTACTTCCAGCAGGACGGAACGCCCGACGACGCGGCGGAACGCGACACCCTGCTGGCGAACACCAAGAACTTCAACGCGGCCTGCGAGGACAACTCGGGAAAGATCCTCCCGCACGTACGCACCACCGACGCGGCCCGCGACATGGACCTGATGCGGCAGGTCCTCGGCGACGACGAACTGCACTACTTCGGCATCTCGTACGGCACCGAACTCGGCGGCGTGTACGCACACCTGTTCCCCGAGAAGGTCGGCCGGGCCGTCTTCGACGCGGTCGTCGACCCGACCCAGAACCCGGAGCAGGGCTCGCTCGGGCAGGCCAGGGGCTTCCAGCGCGCGCTGGACAACTTCGCCGAGGACTGCACCACCAAGGTGGAGGACTGCCCCATCGGCGACACCGCGCAGGACGTCAAGGACCGGATCGCGAAACTGCTCAAGGACCTCGACAGCAAACCGATCCCGGGGATCTTCCCGAGGGAACTGACGCAGACCGCCGCCACCAGCGGCATCGCGCAGGCCCTGTACTCCCAGGACTTCTGGGAGTTCCTCACGCAGGGGCTCCAGCAGGCGTACGACGGGGACGGCCAGGACCTGATGCTGCTGGCGGACGCGATGAACGGCCGCAACCAGGACGGCGAGTACAGCAACATCGTCGCGGCCAACGTCTCCATCAACTGCGCCGACGACAAGCCGCGCTACACCGTCGACGACGTGCGGGCGAGGCTCCCCGAGTTCCGCGCTGCCTCCCCCGTGTTCGGCGACTACCTGGCGTGGGGCATGGTCGGCTGCACGGACTGGGCCGTGGCGGGCGCGGCGGACCACCCGGACGTGAGCGCGCCCGGCTCCGCCCCGGTCCTCGTGGTCGGCAACACGGGCGACCCCGCGACGCCCTACGAGGGCACCCGCAAGATGGTGGAGGCGCTGGGCCCGGGAGTCGGGGTCGAGCTGACGTACAAGGGGCAGGGGCACGGCTCCTACGACAGCGGAAGCAAGTGCGTACGGCAGGCCGTGGACGGCTATCTGCTGGAGGGCGAGGTCCCGCCGAGCGGCAAGGTCTGCACCTGAGAGGGCGGGTTCGGCCCCTCCGGAACGCCCGCGGCCGCTCCGCGAAGCACCCTTGCCCACTCATCCGCACTCGCGTAAGTGCAGGTCAGGGACTTATCCACAGGCCAGGAACCCGGTTTCGGAGATCCGCCTAGTATGGCCTGACTGTCATCCGCGACATCCGGCGGAGGACATCGCGAGGGGGGAGTGCTCATGGCGCGTTTCGCACGGTGCGCGGCTCTGGTGGCGACCGCGTTGCTGATGGCCGGCTGCAGCGGATCGTCCGGGGACGACGACAAGAGCGGGGACGGGAGCGGCCCCTCGGCCTCGAAGCCGACCGTCACGACTCCGGGGCTGCCGGCCTCCCTGACCTCGCAGAAGCTCGACTGGAACCGCTGCAAGGCCACCGCCACAGGTCCCGCGCCGGGCGGTGAGTGGCGGTGCGCGACGCTCAGGACACCCGTGGACTGGGCGAAGCCCGCCGGCGAGACCATGGGCCTCGCGCTGATCCGCAGCGAGTCGAGCGGCTCCTCGGGCGAGCGCGTCGGCTCCCTGCTGTTCAACTTCGGTGGCCCGGGCGGCTCCGGCGTCGACTACCTGCCCCCGTACGGGCCCACGTTCGCGAAGCTCCACGAGCGGTACGACCTCGTCAGCTGGGACCCGCGCGGGGTCGCCGCGAGCGAGGGCGTGCGCTGCCGCGGCGACAAGGAGATCGAAGCCGCCGAGGCCGTCGACACGACACCGGACACCGCCGCCGAGCAGAGCACGTACCTGAAGGACGCCGTCGACTTCGGCAAGGGCTGCCGGAAGTCCGCCGGCAAGCTCATGGAGCACGTCTCGACGACCGACACCGCCCGGGACATGGACCTGATGAGGCACGTCCTCGGCGACGAGAGACTGCACTACTTCGGCATCTCGTACGGCACCGAACTGGGCGGCGTGTACGCCCACTTGTTCCCCGGGCGGGTGGGCCGCCTGGTCCTGGACGCGGTCGTCGACCCGAGCGCGGGCATGGTCGGTCACGCCAAGAACCAGGCCAAGGGCTTCCAGCGGGCTCTCGAGGACTACCTCAAGGCGGCGGGCCAGAATCCCGAGGAGGGTTCGCGGAAGATCGTGGACCTCCTGGAGCGGATCGACGCCGAGCCTCTGCCCACGTCGAGCGGCCGGGTGCTCACCCAGCAGCTCGCCCTCACCGGCATCGTGTACCCGCTCTACAGCAAGTCGTCCTGGCCCGCCCTCACCAGCGCGCTCGAAGCGGCGCAGAGCGGCGACGGCACGGAACTGCTCGTGCAGGCCGACGGCTACAACGACCGTGACCCGTCGGGCCGCTACGGCACGACGACGCATTCCCAGCGGGTCATATCGTGCTTGGACGACAAGGAGCGGCCGACGGCCGAGGAGGCGAAGCGCCTGCTCCCCGAGTTCCGGAAGATCTCCCCCGTGTTCGGCGAGTCGATGGGCTGGGACACGGCCGGCTGGTGCCACGACTGGCCGGTGCCCGGACAGTTCGAGAACCCGGAGGTGAGCGCGCCCGGTGCGGAACCCATCCTGGTGGTGGGCAACACCGGCGACCCGGCGACACCGTACGAGGGCGCCCGCAAGATGGCGGACGAGCTCGGCAAGGGCGTCGGTGTCCACCTCACGTGGAAGGGCGAGGGCCACGGGGCGTACGGGAGCGGGAGCGACTGCGTCGACGACACGGTGGACGAGTACCTGCTGGACGGCAAGGTGCCGGACGACAACAAGGTCTGCGCCTCCTGAACCCCACGCGGGCCCCGGGGCGGAACCCGCCCCGGGCGACGAAGAAGGGCCCGGCACGCGAGGTGCCGAGCCCGTTCTTCGAAGGAGACGTTCGTCCAGGAGGGCGCGTCCGATTAGTAGACGGGCTTCTCCGGCTCGATCTGGTTGACCCAGCCGATCACGCCGCCGCCCACGTGCACGGCGTCAGAGAATCCTGCCGACTTGAGGACGGCGAGGACCTCCGCGCTGCGGACACCCGTCTTGCAGTGCAGCACGATCTTCTTGTCCTGCGGGAGTCCCTCCAGGGCGGTGCCCATGAGGAACTCGTTCTTCGGGATCAGCTTCGCGCCGGGGATCGAGACGATCTCGTACTCGTTGACCTCGCGGACGTCGATGATCTCGATGTTCTCGCCGTCGTCGATCCACTCCTTGAGCTGCTTGGGAGTGATCGTCGAGCCGGCGGCCGCCTCCTGGGCCTCCTCGGACACGACGCCGCAGAAGGCCTCGTAGTCGATGAGCTCGGTGACGGTGGGGTTCTCGCCGCAGACCGCGCAGTCGGGGTCCTTGCGGACCTTGACCTGCCGGTACTGCATCTCCAGCGCGTCGTAGATCATCAGTCGGCCGACGAGCGGCTCACCGATGCCGGCGAGGAGCTTGATGGCCTCGTTGACCTGGATGGAGCCGATCGACGCGCAGAGCACGCCGAGGACGCCGCCCTCGGCGCAGGAGGGGACCATGCCCGGCGGCGGGGGCTCCGGGTACAGGCAGCGGTAGCAGGGTCCGTGCTCGGACCAGAAGACCGAGGCCTGGCCGTCGAAGCGGTAGATCGAGCCCCAGACGTACGGCTTGTTGAGCAGCACGCACGCGTCGTTGACCAGGTAGCGGGTCGCGAAGTTGTCCGTGCCGTCGACGATCAGGTCGTACTGGCTGAAGATGTCCATCACGTTCTCGGCTTCGAGCCGCTCTTCGTGCAGGACCACGTTCACGTACGGGTTGATGCCGAGGACGCTGTCGCGGGCCGACGCGGCCTTGGAGCGGCCGATGTCCGCCTGGCTGTGGATGATCTGGCGCTGCAGGTTCGACTCGTCGACCTCGTCGAACTCCACGATGCCGAGCGTGCCCACGCCCGCGGCGGCCAGGTACATCAGCGCCGGCGAGCCCAGGCCGCCGGCGCCCACACACAGCACCTTGGCGTTCTTCAGCCGCTTCTGCCCGTCCATGCCCACGTCGGGGATGATCAGGTGGCGGGAGTACCTGCGGACCTCGTCTACGGTGAGCTCAGCAGCTGGCTCGACCAGGGGTGGCAGCGACACGGGGACTCCGTTGGTCGGTCAATCACTACAATTGTTCTCCCCGTAACACTGCCACGCCCTTCTTCATTCCGAGACACCCGTTCCGATCCGCGAGACGATGTCGTCCCAGTAGCCGGGCAGGGACGCCCAGGGATCGACCGAACCGCCCTGATCCGTGCGGTCGGTGAAGTAGATCGTCGAGGCGCCCTGCCAGCGGGCGACGCGCAGCGCCTCGTCGAGATGCCTGCGCGGCACGCTGTGCACGAAGTGGCAGAACCGCTCGGGCGGGTACTCGGCGGTCCACTCGGCCACCTGCGACCAGCGGTAGTCGCCCCAGGGCCCGGCGAAGGTCACCAACTGGTCGGCGGTCTCGGCGTATCCGGGATACGGATGGGTGCCGTGGCCGAGGACGAGATGGCCCCCGCCGAGCAGCCCGCGCAGGGCGGCGGCCGTGCGCCGGATCTCGGGGAGCGCGGTCCGCTCCGTGGGACAGCGGTCCAGAAGGAAGCCGTCGACGCGGTACCAGTCGAGATAGCGGCGTGCCTCGGAGACGAGTTCGCCGAAGGGACGTGCCCCGTACGTCACATCCAGGTGGCCGAGTACCCGGACTCCTCCGTTGCGCAGCCGTCCGGCGGCTTCCAGGCAGTGGGGGTCGGGCCGGGTGCCGGGTCCGTCCGCGACGTTCAGGGCGACCCACCGCAGGGGCGTTCCGGGGCGGGTCAGTCCGCCCCATTCAAGGGGGGCGAGAAGCGGGTGCGCGTAGCCGGGTACGCCGAAGCCGAGGCCCAGGTCCGTGCTCCGCGACTCCGTGGCGGCGCGCGTCAGATACGACATGCCGCCTCCATCCAGATGTCGGCGAGTGACTCCTCGAGGTTGATCCGGGGCCGCCAGCCGAGCCGGTCGCGTGCCGTGCGCACGTCGGCCTGCTGCCAACTGCCGCAGCCGTCCGGGTACGGGTACGCGGCCGGTGCCGTGTGCTCCGATTCGGAGCGGGGGTGGCCGATGGACGGCCGCAGCGGGTTGGGCGGTCCGTCCAGTTCGTGCAGTGCTCCGCCGTATCCGGCGACGCGCGCCAGGACACTGGCGGCGTCGCGAAGGCGTACGGCGCGCCCTGAGCCGATGTTGATGACGCCCTGCGCGGCGGACAGGGAGGCGGCGTGCACGGCGCGGGCGACGTCCCGCACGTCGATGAAGTCGCGTTGGACGCCGAGGCCGCCGAGTTTGAGTTCGCCGTCGCCGGACTGCATGGCGCGGCGCATGGCCTCGGCCAGGCGGCCGAGGGGGGAGCCCGCCGGGGTGCCCGGTCCCGCGGGCGAGAACACGCGCAGGACGACGGCGTCCAGGCCGGAGCCGAGGACCAGTTCGGTCGCGGCGAGCTTGCTGACGCCGTACGGGCCTCCCGGGCGGGGCACCGCGTCCTCGGCGGTGGAGGAGCCGGGCTGGCTGGGCCCGTACTCGGCGCCGCAGCCGAGCTGCACGAGGCGGGCTCCGCAGCCACTGCGCCGCAGCGCCTCGCAGACGGTGGCGACGGCGACCGTGTTGTGCCGGGTCAGCTCGCGGGCACCGCCGCGGGTGGCGCCGGCGCAGTTGACGACGACACCGGGGTGCACCGCGTCCAGGAAACGGGTGAGCGCGCCGGGGCTGCCGCTCGCGAGGTCGAAGCGCACGTCGGCGTCGTCACCCCGGCCGAGCGCGGTGAGCTGGACGGCGGGGTCGGCGAGGAGACGGTCGGCGACGAAGCGGCCGAGGTATCCGTTGGCTCCGATCAGCAGCACCCTCATCGGGCGGCTCCCGGGGCGGATTCTCCGATGCGGAGGGTGATCATCTGGCTTTCTCCTTCAGGGTGTTGCCGTGGGTCGTACGGAAGGCCCGCGGTGTCGGCCCCGCGGGAAGGAAGGGGCTCGGCGCGCACGCCGGGCGGAGGGGGCGGCTCACGGTGTGTCGCCGTGCGTCGCGTGGGCGGATGCCCTGGTGAGGGTCCTGGCCGCGTGGGCGAGGAGGAGGAGCGCCGCGGCCCCGCACACGAGGGCGGGCAGGGCGCCCGGGCCCCAGGCGTCGGTCAGCGTCCGCACGGGCACGGCCGGCGCCGAGAAGCCGGGCACGCGTCCGGCGAAGACGCTGACGAGCGCGGCGGTCTCGGCGGTGCCCGCGACGGCCAGGGCGATGGCGGGCGCGTGCGTGTAGCCGTGCACGGTGAGGAGGCGGGCGAGCAGGAGGAGTGCGCCGAGCGCGCAGGTCGCCGCGTAGGGGGCGGGCTCGTCGAGTACCGCCGCGCAGAGGGCGAGGAGTCCGGCCAGGGCGCAGAGGAAGAGTCCGACCGCGCCGAGGAGCAGGGGGCGCACGGAGGAGGCGAACTCCTCCAGGCCGCGGCTGGCGGCGAGGCGGTGCCGGGCGCGTACGGCGAAGAGTTGGGCGAACCAGGCGGCGGGCGCGCAGGCCAGGGCGAGTGCCAGTACCGGGGCCAGGGCGATCGGCCAGGGGCTGCCGGAGCCTCCGGTCGGCAGTCCCTCGGGGCCGCCGTCGATACCGGTGACGAGCAGGCCTTCGCCGAGGAGCGCGTAGGCCACCAGCCAGTAGGTCCAGGCGCGGGTGGCCGCTGTCGGGTACCAGGCGCGGGTGGCGTGCAGGGGTCCCCGTCGCAGGGCGGCGCGCAGGCCGAGGCTGACGGCGAACACCCCGACGACGGTCACCGCGAGGCGTGGCCGGCCCTCCGTGAGCCGCAGTCCGGCCACGACAGCGGCGCACAGCGCGCCGGGGAGCAGTGCGAGCAGGGCCCAGTCGGCGCGGGTCCCGGAGGAGCCGGGCGTCTCGGTTCGCGGTTCGGTCTCGGCCGCGCGGGGGACGCGTGCGTACATCTCCTCGGCGAGCGAGAAGACGTCCCGGTGCCGGAACCGGGTGGCGGTCCGGTCGGTCACGCCGTGCGCCTCCAGGCCCGCGGCGATCTCCAGGGGGTCCACGGCCCGTTCGCAGAGTTCACGGTGGCGCTCCATCAGGGCCTTCACGGGGTCGGCGCCGCCGCGTCGGGCCGAGGAGCCGGAACCGGCGGGCGTGGCGTCCTCGATGCCGGAGAGCAGGTGGGACGACCCGGGTACGGCGTTCCGCGCCCCCGCGAGGACGTCCTGTTCCCATGCGCGGGTCTCCCGCTCCGCCGCGTGGGCGTCGCGTGGCCCGGGGACCGCGGCTGGCGCTCCGGCGAGCGGCGCGTCCTCCACTCTCGACTCTCCGAGCCGCACGTCGACCACGCGTGTCTCGCCCGGCCGGACGTCCACGACGCGTGTCTCGCCCACCTCGGCGTCCGAGTTCCCGATGTCGTCGAAGTTCTGGGCGTCCTCGAGGCTCTGGGCGTCCTCGAGGCTCTGGATGTCCTCGAGGTTCTCGAATTCGCCGCGCTCGCCGCGCTCGCCGCAACCGTCACGGTCGGCGGGGCCGGAGGCCTCAGCGGACCCGGCCGGTCCGACGGCTTCGCCGGGTCCGGCCAGTTCGGAGGGTCCAGCCAGTTCGGAGGGTCCGACGACTTCGGCGGGTCCGGCCGGTTCGGCGGCCTCCCGGTGCTCCCCGACCTCGCCGGGTTCCGCGCGCCCCTCGAACTCCCCACGCCCACCCGGCTCTTCAACGGCCCCGACTGCTCCGGCGGCACCGGCAGGCCCGGCGGCCTCGGACTCCCCCGCACCTCCCGGCGCGGAAGGCCGTTCCACGTCTGCGCCCCGTCGTGCGTTCACCGCGCACCCTCCCCCGCCGGCACGCGCGCGTCCGACACGTCCGAGGCCGCCGACGCCATCGCGTCCTCAACGCCCGAGACTCCCGAGACATCCGACTCGCCCAGCGCACCCGCACCCGCACCCGCACCCGCCGCACCCGCGGCCACCGCGGCCACCCCTGGGTCCGACGCGGCCGGCATGTCGTACGGGTCGGGGTCGAGCGGTACGCCCCGTACGGGCGGGCCCGCCGCCCAGCCAGGGGGTCGCCCGGCGCCAAGCCGCGTCCCCGACTCGGCCCATCGGCCCGACTCGGCCCATCGACCCGACTCCGCCCAACGGCCCGGCACATGCGCCTCGGCGGGTACGGCGAACGGCAGGGGTTCGCCCGCGTCGTCGACGACGACGCGCTGTACCGGACAGCGCGAGACGATGTCGAGGTAAATGCTGTGAAATGCCGTGATGTTCTGCTCGACGGTGAACAGTTCGAGCGCGCGTGCGCGTGCCGCCGCGCCCAGGCGCGCACGGCGCTCGGGATCGCGCAGCAGGGCGACGCACGCTTCGGCGAGCGCCCGCGGATCGCGTGGCGGCACCACCAGACCCGTACCGCCGATGACCTCGACGACGGCTCCGACGTCCGTGGACACCGTGGGGCGTCCGCAGAACATCGCCTCGATGAGGCTGATGGGGAAGCCCTCGACGACGCTGGACAGTACGACGACGGCGCCGGCCGTGTAGGCCTCGGGGAGGGTGGACACCTCGGGCCCGCCGATGGCCTCGAAGGAGACGGGGTTGTCGCCGACGGCGTGGACGCCCTCCGTCTCGTCGGGGAAGAGCCGTGCGGCCAGGGCGCGGCAGTGCGCCAGATAGGTCTCGCCCTCGGGCCCGTCGGCGGGTGCGCCGACGATCCGCAGCCGTGCCTTCGGCTCCTCGGCGCGGACCTCCGCGAAGGCGTGCAGCAGGGAGACCAGGTCCTTGGCGGGTTCGATGCGGCCCACCCACACCAGGGTGTCCGGGTCTGCGTGCTCGGCGCCCTCCCCGACGTGCGCGAAGCGGGACGCCTCCATGCCGGGATAGACCGTGCGGATCTTCGCGCGGTCGGCGCCGCAGCGCTCCTGCCAGCGGCGGGCGTGCGTGTTGCCGGGGGTGACGACGGCGGCCTGCCGGTACGTCTCGGCGGCCAGCCGTCCGTGGAAAGCGGCGAGCAGCGCCCGCGCCGGGGCGGGCGTCGTGCGCCCCTCCGGGTCCTCGTGCGCGCCCAGGTAGTGCGCCCGCAGTTGTACGCCGTACTCGGTGACCAGCAGCGGTACGCCCGAGAAGTGCCGCGCGAGCAGTCCCGGCAGGGCGGCGGGCCCTCCGGACGTCGCGTGGCACAGGTCGACCGAACCGAGACCGTCGTCCTCGTACCAGTCGAGCGAGAGCGGTCTCAGGGTGCGTTCGACCTGGGACGCGACGGAGAGCAGATCCGGTACGCGGGCGCCGCGCGCGGCACGCAGGGCGCCGGGCGCGCGGCAGGCGCGTTCCAGGGCGCGCACGGCGGTCTCGGAGCGCAGGGCGCCGACGAGGCCGCCCTCTTCGCGGGCCAGCTCGGCGAGCCCGTACAGCGCGCTGCCGAAACGGTCCGCCACCTCTTCGGACGTGTCCCCCGGGATGCCTCCGGCCGTCGCGCTCCCGGCCGAGTCCCCCGCGCAGACGGCTCGCGCCAGGTCCCCGTAGTGCTCGGCGAAGCGGCGCCGCGCTCGGCGCCCGTGTGCTGCGCCGTCGTCCTCCGCCGTCCACAGCGGCGCGGTGCGCACCCGGCTGACCTGCGGCGGGAGCTGGACCCAGCCCTCGTCCTCCTGCTGTTCGCTGCGGCTGAGCGCGTAGATGTCGAACGCGTGCTGCCCGAGCCCGCGCACGAGCCGGTCGCACCAGAGTCTGGCCTCACCGCTCACATACGGATAGCCACCCTCCGTAAGCAGTCCGATGCGCACCCGCGCACCCCCGATCTCCCGTATGGGGAGCCGCCGTTGACCCGGCGGCTCGCAGCGGGACGAACGTATGCGGACATGGCGGTGGGGG
>NZ_BMWD01000001.1:472714-477758 GCF_014651055.1 Streptomyces fructofermentans | reverse complement strand
CGCCCCCCCACCAAAAGGGGTGAACGGTCGTAACTTTCACGTGCGGGTCGCGTTTCGTCGCGCTAAGAGTTCGACTGCACACGTTTCGTCATGGCGCCGCGCGCTCTCGCCGGCCCTGCCGACCGCTCCGGGAGGCCCGGCCCCGCCGGCCGCCGGGGAGCGCGTCGGACGCGGCCGTCGGGCAATACGTCGGATGGCGTCCCGCCGCCGCCGACCGGAAGCGGCCCGTCCGCCGCCGGGACTCGAACATCAGCGGGGGCTCCGACACCCGCGGAGGCTCGGCCGGCGGTTCGGGGACCGCCGGCCGGTGGCCCGCGGTCAGGAGTCGGGGAAGGCCCAGGGGTTGGGCCGGCAGCTGATCCCGTCGTGGTCGAGGAACTTGGTCTGCTGCTGCATGACGGGCGCGAGCGCGCCGTCGGAGTCGCAGGTGACGTGCCCGTAGCCGAGCCGGTGGCCGATCTCGTGGTTGATCAGCATCTGGCGGTACGCGTACATCTTGGCGCCGTAGGTCCGGGACCCCTGCGCCCAGCGGTAGGCGTTGATCATCACGCGGTCGGTGGCGGCCGAGTCGCAGGAGACGTTGTCCTCGGTGGTGTCGAGGCCCGACTTGGCGCACCAGAACGCCGTGGTTCCGGGGCTGGCCAGGGTGATGACGAAGTCGGGTTCGCCGGACGAGATCCGTTCGAAGGTCCGGCCGCCGTCGTGGGCCCAGCTCCGGTCGTCGTTCAGGGTCGTCTGCACGGCCCGCGCGAAGAGTCTGGGGTCGAGGCCGAGGCCCTTCTCGACGTCGACGCGGTAGGTGTACTTGCGGCCCTTGCCCGGCGCCCGGTCGAGTCCGGGGACCGCCTCGAACTCGCCCGAGCCCTTGAGGTCGGCGGCGAGTTCGTACTTCTTCGCCATCCGCTGCCCGTACGAGAGCGTGACCGGCTTCGCCGCCGCGGACGGGGCGGGCCGCTTGTCGGTGCGTGACGCGGTGTCCTTCGTCTCCCGGTCCGTGTCGCTGGTGGCGCGCGGGCCTCCGGCCTCGTCCACGTCCCCGTCGCCCCGCGCGACCTGGCCCGCGACGACGACCGCTAGCACGGTGATCACGGCGGCCGCCGCGACGCCCGTGAAGGCACGGCCCTTGCCGCCGCCCGCCTTCTCCGGTCCGCCCCGCGGGTCCCGTGGGCCGCGCGGGGGCACCCTGTGCTCGATGTACTCGTCGTCGTCCCAGCCCGTGCCCGGGGCGGCGACGTCGGTGCGTGGGTCGGCGCGCAGTGCCGTCGTCGTCGCGGAGTGGGCCGTGAAGAGGTCGTCGTCCTCGTCGAAGGCGTCCACGTAGGCCTGCCGCGGACCGCCGCCCGGCGCGGACCGCTGCTGTCGGGGAACCATGGGCCCCGGGTGCCCCGGACGTACCTGGTCGACACCCTGAGCCTGCTGGACGCCGTGCGCGGTGCCGCGCACCGGGCCTCGCGTCGCGTTCTGCGGCGGCCCTTGAGGCGTGCCGCCGGGACCCGCGGGCGGGCCGCCCCACAACCTGCCCCAGCCCCCGCCGGTCTCGCGCTGTTCGGGGTGACCGCCGCGGACCCGGGGCGCGCCCCGGGCGGGGGTGCCGTCGGGACGGCCCGGCGACCCGTACGCCGGGCCTCCGTCGGGCAGTCGCGGGAATCCTCGTGCGGGCGTGCCGTCCTGCGTCCGCGGAAAACCGTGTGCGGGCGTGCCGTCGGGCAGCCGGGGGAAGCCGGGGGCGGGAGTCCCGTCGGGCAGTCGCGGGAAGCCGTGCGCCGGGGTCCCGTCGGGGAGCCGCGGGACACCTCCGGCGGGCGTGCCGTCGAAGAACCGCGGTGCGCCCGGGGGCGGCCCGCCCGCGGGGCGGGGTGCCGTCCGGCCGGGCGGTCCCTCCTGCCTCCTGGGCGCCCATCCCTCGGGCAGCCGGGGCACTCCCCCGGCGGGCGTGCCGGGTGGGGGCGGCTGGGGCTGCCGGACCCCGGGGGCGCGGCGGCGCTCGGCTCCTTGTCCCGCCTCCGGCCGTGCGACCGGGGGTTTGGGTGTGGCGGCGGCGTCGCCCTTGGGGGCGGGCCCGCGACGGCTGTGACGTCCCACGTCCCGCCTCAGCTCCTTGCGCCGGTAGCGCCGGCTTCGGCCAACTCGCCTGTGTCCGCGAGGAGTTCGCGGAAGGCCGTGGCCACGGTCTCCGGGTGCTCCATCATCGCCACATGGCCCGCGTCAGGCAATGTGAGCAACCGGGACTCTCGGAAGGCGCGCGCGGCCCGCTGGGCCATGCGGTACGAGACGAGCTGGTCGCGGCCCCCGTAGACGAGGAGGGTCGGCGCGAGCACCCGCTCGGCCTGACGCCACAGTCCGTGCTGGCCGCCGAGTGTGTACGCGTTGACGATGCCGCGGGCCGAGCGCGCCATGGCGTCCCAGAAGTACGGGAGGGCGAGCCTGCGCTCCATCTCCTCGACCGCGTTGCGGAACCCTTCGGGCGTGACCGAGGAGGGGTCGCCGTAGCAGAGGGCCGTGACACCGCGGACGCGCTGCTCGGCCGACCAGCCCCGGGTGTAGCGGGTGAAGAGGGCGGCCACTCCGGGCACCGCGAGGAGCGCGGTCGGCCACGCCGTGCGCTGCGCCCGGATCTCCGGGAGCGCGGGCGAGACCAGGGTGAGCGTGCGGACGAGGTCGGGGCGCACGGCGGCGACGCGGGTGGCGACCGCGCCGCCCATCGAGTTCCCGAAGAGGTGCACGGGTCCGCGGCCGGCCGAGTCGAGGTAGCGGATGACCACGCGCGCGTGCCCGGTCAGCGAGTAGTCGCCGTCGTCGGGCGGCGGAGAGTCGCCGAAGCCGGGCAGGTCGAGGGCCTCGCTGTCCACGAGGCCGTCCAGGAGGGGCATCAGCGCCGACCAGTTCTGCGAGGAGCCGCCCAGCCCGTGCACGTACAGCGCGGGCGGCAGTCCCGGCCGGGCCGGCGGTCTCGACCGGAGGTTCAGCGTCACCCCCGGCAGCCCGACCGAGCGCAGCTTCTCGCCGGACGCCACCCTGACGGTACTGACCTTCGGCGTGACGGTGACGGCCGGCACGGACGGCAGTTCGGTCGAAGACATGCGGCAATGTTACGAGACGATCACGCGGCGAATCGTGTGTTCGCCGTCACAGACACGGGCCCGGACGCGGCCGGGGCACCGCCGGGCGGGCTCCGGATCGCCGTCGACCTGCGTCCGGATCGCGTAGCGCCTCGATCCCGGGTCTCATACGCTTCGTAAACGAGGGCACTCGTAAGAGCGCACTCGCATCGCTCGGGAAGAGGACACATGACTGTCGACCCCACCGACCCCGAGGCCCTCACGGACACGGACGACACGAAGACCGGCGGCGACCGGTCCGAGTTCGACGTGGAGGCCCCCGAGGCCGACACCGCGGAACAGCACGCGGATCTCGCTCCCCGCCGGGACGACCCGCTGACCGACGCGAAACGGAACGGCGCGAACGAGGCGGACGTCGTCGAGCAGGCACGGGTCGTAGAACTCGACGAGGACGACTACCGGTGAACGGCGGCGCGACGGCCACCGACACCTGACGGCCACCGTCGGGGACCCGGCGCCCCGGGAGACCCGGACGAACGGAGAGCCATAAACCTGGAGACCCGGAGCCCCGGAGACCGGCCGCCACCCGTCAACAGGAACGGGAAGCACGGACACCCCCCGGTCAACCACGGTCAACCACAGGCAACCGCGGGCGACCACAGGTGAACACCGACAACCACGGACGACGACCACTGGCGAACACCGGAGAACACCGGCACACACCGGAGAACACGGCGCCGGATCGACCGGCCGGGACCACCGGAGGCCAGGACCCGGAAATCAGCCCGTCCGGCATGTCCCTTTTTGATGTGCTCCGTGCGGCACGACCGGCGTCCGGTCCGTGAAATTCTCCGCTCGCACCGCGCACACCACGGTTACTGAAAAGTACGATGGCGGCGCGGCGCTCACCGCATGTGGACGATTTTGGGAGGCGGCGTGACAGCCATCGAGCAGACAGAGGCGGCGCGCCCAAGGGGCACCCGCCTGCCCCGCCGAGCCCGACGCAACCAGCTCCTCGGCGCCGCCCAGGAAGTCTTCGTGGCGCAGGGGTACCACTCGGCGGCGATGGACGACATCGCCGAGCGCGCGGGCGTCAGCAAGCCGGTGCTCTACCAGCACTTCCCCGGCAAGCTCGACCTCTACCTGGCGCTGCTGGACCAGCACTGCGAGTCGCTGCTCCAGGCCGTGCAGGCGGCACTGGCCTCCACCTCGGACAACAAGCTGCGCGTGCGGGCGACCATGGACGCCTACTTCGCGTACGTGGAGGACGACGGCGGCGCGTTCCGGCTGGTCTTCGAGTCGGACCTGACGAACGAGCCCGCGGTGCGCGAGCGCGTCGACCGGGTGACGTTCCAGTGCGCGGAGGCCATCTGCGCGGTCATCGCGGAGGACACGGGACTGTCGACGGCCGAGTCGATGCTGCTCGCCTCGGGACTGGGCGGACTCGCCCAGGTCGTGGCGCGCTCCTGGCTGCACAGCGACCGCAGCGTGCCGCGCGACCAGGCCGTCCAGCTGCTGACGTCGCTGGCCTGGCGGGGCATCGCCGGGTTCCCGCTGCACGGCACCGACAACAACTGAGCGCGACTTTGTTCCCACGGGGTGTTCGCTCCTGGCGTTCTCGGGCGGAGCGTGCGCGTCCCCTCACCGGGCTAATGTGTGCTGCGTACGGCGCGGACGAACGCGCACATCAGTGACCGTCGGAGGGACATAGCCGTGGAGGTCAAGATCGGCGTGCAGCACGCGCCCCGCGAGATCGTTCTGGAGAGCGGTCAGACCCCGGAAGAGGTCGAGCGCGCGGTGTCCGAGGCGCTCGCAGGCAAGTCGCAGCTGCTCAGCCTCGTGGACGACCACGGCCGCAAGGTCCTGGTCCCCGCGGACCGTCTCGCCTACGTCGAGCTCGGCGAGCCGACGACCCGCAAGGTGGGCTTCAGCGCGCTGTAGGGCGAAGTCGGAGGGGGCCGGTGGCGATTCGCCACCGGCCCCCA
>NZ_BMWD01000001.1:170349-472667 GCF_014651055.1 Streptomyces fructofermentans | reverse complement strand
CCCCCTCCGCCGTTCCGGC
The DNA here is from genome assembly GCF_014651055.1 of Streptomyces fructofermentans. Taxonomy (GTDB): domain Bacteria; phylum Actinomycetota; class Actinomycetes; order Streptomycetales; family Streptomycetaceae; genus Streptomyces; species Streptomyces fructofermentans. The sequence goes on along the minus strand of NZ_BMWD01000001.1, from coordinate 472,648 downwards.
CGCTCCCCTCCGCCGTTCCGGCCGCTCCCCGGCGCCGTGGCGGGCCCGGACACGGATGGAGCACAGGCCACGCACAGGGGAGGATTGCATTCCGCAGGTCACGGGTATGACGGGCTACGACCGAAGTGCCCAACGCCGTGCGGGAGGGACCCTTATGTTCTTGGAAGCGCTCGGCTCCGCGATCATCGGTCTGGTGCTTGCGTGGACGGCGGGGTACTACCTGCCGCACCGCCTGCCCGTCCGCCGCCTGGTCCTGTCGACCGGCGTCGCCGGAGCCCTGTTCGGCGCCTTCCTCACCCACACCGCTCTGGGATCGGGAAATCTGCCGGCCGTACTGATCGGCGCCGCGGCGGTCTCCGCGGCCTCCGTCTCGCTGCTGCTGCGCCCCGCGGGCCGACTCCGCCGATCAGCGGCGGTGTGACCCCGGGGCTCCCGGAGCGATGGCCGACCCGGCCACCGCTCGGGCCCGTACGGCCGTCCGTTCGCCGACACGAAGGCGCCGACGGACTCGCGATCCGGGCGGTCGGCCCGGTGGTCCACTCAGCCGGCAGCCCCGGTGACCCGCTCAACCGACCGGCCCTGCGACCCGCTCAACCGAGTGACCGGTGACCCGCTCAACCGACTGACCCGTTGACCGACCCGGGTGACCGACCCGGGGCGGCCCGGAGGCCGGGACGCGCGGGTGCCCGGTCGGTCGCCGCCGCCGGACGACCGGCCCTCGGCCCGGGGCTCAGGCCGCGAGACCCAGCGCGGCCATCCGCTTGGTGTGCGCCTCGGTGATCCGCGAGAACATCCGCCCGACCTCGGCGAGGTCGAACCCGTCCGCGACACCGCCGACGAGCATCGTCGACAGGGCGTCCCGGTCGGCCACCACGCGCTGCGACTGCGACAGCGCCTCGCCCATCAGCCGTCGCGCCCACAGGGCGAGGCGCCCGCCGACCCGCGGGTCCGCGTCGATGGCGGCGCGCACCTTCTCGACGGCGAACGAGGCGTGGCCCGTGTCGTCGAGCACCGCGAGCACGAGCTTGCGCGTATCGGCGTCGAGGCGGGCCGCGACCTCGCGGTAGAAGTCACTGGCGATCGAGTCGCCGACGTACGCCTTGACGAGCCCCTCCAGCCAGTCGGAGGGCGCCGTCTGCCGGTGGAAGCCGTCGAGCGCGGCGACGAACGGCTCCATCGCCTCCGTGGGCTCCGCCCCGATCCCGGTGAGCCGGTCCCGGAGCTGCTCGAAGTGGTGGAACTCCGCCGACGCCATCTTGGCCAGTTCCGCCTTGTCCGCGAGGGTCGGCGCCAGCTTCGCGTCCTCGGCGAGCCGCTCGAACGCCGCCAGCTCGCCGTACGCGAGCGCTCCGAGCAGGTCCACGACCGCGGCGCGGTACTGGGGCTCCACGGAGGCCTGCGCCCAGTCCTGGGCGGCGACTCCGGTGTGTTCGGCGGGTGCGTCGGAAGCGTTGTCAGGCGTCGTCATGAAGCGCACAATAGCCCGCTCACCGCGGGGCGGAAGGCCCTGGTCAATCAGTGTGACGACGACTACGTGACCAAATCGGCCATCGCATATGCGCGATTCCGGGGTATGGTGGTAATGCGCTCGCTGAGTTGATCTACGTAACTCGACGGGCCGCACGAATGAGGATGCCCGGTCGGTGGCCCGATCGGCTCCGACCCGACAGCCCTCCTCGCCCGTACGGCACAGTGCGTACGGCATCCGGAGGGACCCTCAGCGGTACGAGAGCTCGAGCGTCGGCTGTGGTCCCGTGCCACTCGGCCCGCCCGACAGGCGGCCGACGTCCCCGGCACGGTCCCGACACGACCCCCGCGCTCGCCTCGCACCGCGTACACAGAAGAGGCAGCACCCTGACTACTTTCCGAGAGCTCGGAATCCTTCCCGAGACAGCCGAAGCCCTTGAGGCCGTCGGCATCATCAGTCCCTTCCCCATCCAGGAGATGACGCTCCCCGTCGCCCTCTCGGGCACCGACGTCATCGGCCAGGCCAAGACCGGCACCGGCAAGACACTGGGCTTCGGCCTCCCGCTCCTGGAGCGGGTCACCGTCCCCGCGGACGTCGAGGCCGGCCGCGCGCGGCCGGAGGACCTCACCGACGCGCCGCAGGCGCTCATCGTCGTCCCCACCCGTGAGCTGTGCACGCAGGTCACCAACGACCTGCTCACCGCGGGCAAGGTCCGCAACGTGCGCGTTCTCGCCATCTACGGCGGCCGCGCCTACGAGCCCCAGGTCGAGGCCCTGAAGAAGGGTGTCGACGTCGTCGTCGGCACCCCCGGGCGCCTGCTCGACCTCGCGGGCCAGCGGAAGCTCGACCTCAAGCACATCAAGTCGCTCGTCCTCGACGAGGCCGACGAGATGCTCGACCTGGGCTTCCTGCCCGACGTCGAGAAGATCATCAACATGATTCCGGCGAAGCGCCAGACCATGCTGTTCTCGGCGACCATGCCGGGTGCCGTCATCGGCCTCGCGCGGCGCTACATGTCGCAGCCCACGCACATCAACGCGACCTCGCCCGACGACGCGGGCAGGACCGTCGCGAACACGAAGCAGCACGTGTACCGCGCGCACAACATGGACAAGCCCGAGATGGTCTCGCGCATCCTGCAGGCCGAGGGCCGCGGTCTCGTCATGGTCTTCTGCCGCACCAAGCGCACGGCGGCCGACCTGGCCGACCAGCTCCAGCAGCGCGGTTTCGCGTCCGGCGCGGTCCACGGCGACCTCGGCCAGGGTGCCCGCGAGCAGGCGCTGCGGGCGTTCCGCAACGGCAAGGTCGACGTCCTCGTCTGCACCGACGTCGCCGCTCGCGGCATCGACGTCGAGGGCGTGACACACGTCATCAACTACCAGTCCCCCGAGGACGAGAAGACGTACCTGCACCGCATCGGCCGTACCGGTCGCGCGGGTGCCAAGGGCATCGCGATCACGCTGGTCGACTGGGACGACATCCCGCGCTGGCAGCTGATCAACAAGGCGCTGGAGCTCGACTTCAGCGACCCGCCGGAGACGTACTCCACCTCTCCGCACTTCTTCGAGGAGCTGGGCATTCCCGCGGGCACCAAGGGTGTCCTGCCGCGCTCGGAGCGCACGCGTGCGGGTCTCGCGGCGGAGGCCGTCGAGGACCTCGGCGAGACCGGTGGGCGCGGTGCCCGCGGTCGCGGCGGCCGTTCGTCCGGTCCGGCGCCCGCGCCGGCCGCCGAGCGCGACCGTGAGCGTTCCGCCCGCACGCCGCGTCGCCGTCGCCGCACCCGCAACGGTTCGCCGCTCGACGCCGCCGAGCAGACGGCACCGGAGACGGCCGCCGAGTCGGCACCGGCCGCCGGGACCGAGGCCGCCACCGAGCCCCGTACGCCGCGCAGGCGCCGCCGGACGCGTGTCGGCGGAGTCTCCGAGGCGGCCGAGACCGCGGTCGACACGGCCGAGGGCACCGTGGCGGACAGCGCGCCGTCCGAGCAGGTGACGGACGCGGAGGCCAAGCCGCGCCGCCGTCGCACCCGCAGGGCCGCGGAGTCCGTGCAGCCGGAGACCCCGGTCGTCGAGGAGGCTCCGGCTTCCGGTACGGCCGTACCGGCCGAGGCCCCCGCCGAGGCGGCGCCCCGCCGCCGCACCCGCAAGGCCGCCGAGGCCGTCGTGGAAGCCGTCGCCGCACCTGCCGAGGCCGTCGAGGCGAAGCCGCGACGCACCCGCAAGGCCGCGGTCGCCGTGACCGCCGAAGCGGTGCTGGACACCGCGGAGGCCGTGGAGGCCGCTCCGCGCCGCCGGACCCGCAAGGCCGCCGAGGCGCCGGTCGAGGTCGCCGAGGCCGGCATCCCGGCCCAGACGGTCGAGGAGCCCGCCGCTCCGCGCCGCCGCACCCGCAAGGCCGCGGTCGTCGCGCCCGTGGAGGAGGCACCCGTCGCGGAGGCCGCCCCGCGCCGCCGCGTTCGCAAGGCCGCGGTCGCCGCGGTGGACACGGTCGTCGAGGCGGCCGAGGTCGCGGAGACCAAGCCGCGTCGTACGCGGAAGGCCGCGGCAGCCGTCGAGGCCGTCGTGGACACGGTCGAAGCCGTCGAGGCCAAGCCTCGCCGTCGGGCGACCCGCAAGGCCACCGCGCCCGCCGAGGCGGGCATCCCGGCCCAGGCGACCGAGGCCGCGTCGGCCGAGGCCGTCAAGCCGCGCCGCGCCCGCAAGACAGCGGCCACGGCCGCCGTCGTGGCGGACGAGGCGGCGCCGGAGGCCACGCCTCGCCGCCGCGCCCGGAAGACGGCGGCCGCCGCCGAGACGCCGGAGAGCTGACCCACCCGACCGACGGCCCGGCCCCCAGCACGGGGGCCGGGCCGTCGGCGTTTCCGGCCCCGGCCACGCCCCGGGTGTGCCGCGGTCCGCGGCGCGCACACGTGGGCCGTACGAGGGGCCCTTCCCCCACGGCACAAGGGGCCCTGCCCCCGTGTCGGCCGCGCCCGCCCGCCGTGCGGACCTCTCAGCCGCCCGGATAGCCTCAGTCCCATGAGCAGGCCCGCCACCTTCGTCCCGCCCCCCGGCGCCCGCGCGTACCGGCTCGGCACGGCGCGCGGGGAGTTCGCCGTGATCGAGGCCGGCCGCCCCTCGCGGGGCACCGTGCTGCTGCTGCCCGGATTCACCGGCAGCAAGGAGGACTTCATCTCGCTGCACGAGCCGCTCGCCGGGGCCGGGTACCGGACCGTCGCCGTGGACGGCCGCGGGCAGTACGGGACACCGGGCCCGGCCGACGACGAAGCGCCTTACGCACGCGCCGAGTTGACCCGGGACGTGCTGGCCCAGGTGGCCGCGCTCACCGACGGCCCGACGGACCGCGTCCATCTGGTGGGCCACTCCTTCGGCGGTCTGGTGGCCCGCTCGGCCGTACTGCTGGAGCCGGCGCGTTTCCGTTCGCTGACCCTGATGTCCTCGGGGCCCGCCGAGATCTCGACCTCCCAGCAGGAGCGCGTGAAGCTGCTGCGGGACGCGCTCGCCGTGATGGACATGGCACAGGTGTGGGACGCGATCCAGGCGCTGGAGCCGCCGGAGGACACGGAGGACGGCCTGGAGGAGGGCCTCGACGACCGGGCGGACCTGAAGCGCCGCTGGCTCGCCAACAGCCCGGCCCAACTCATCGCGACGGGACGCCAGTTGTGCGAGGAACCGGATCGCGTGGCGGAGCTGGCGGCACTGCGGCTGCCGGTGCACGTCCTGTCCGGGGAGCGTGACGACACCTGGCCGGTGCCGCTCCTGGACGACATGGCCGTACGCCTCGGCGCGCACCGCACGGTCGTACGCGGAGCCGAGCACTCCCCCAACACGGACCGCCCGCTGGAGACCGCGCGGGCACTGGCCGCGTTCTGGGACGGGACGCCCCCCGCCGTGGACGCCTGACCGTCGTCGCCCCGACCGTCCCCGCACTGCGCGGGCGTCCGGCGCGGACGCCCGCCGCGATCACGCGGCACAGCGGCCCGGCACGAGTGCCCGGCACGGCTCAGTACTGCCCCTGCACGTGCTCCCAGAAGCCGTCGCGCAGCGCGCGCCGCAGATCGGCCTGCCCGCGCAGCGAGTACTGGAGCAGGCTCTCCGCCTCCACGAGCAGGTCCTGGTCGACGGGGCCGGGCAGGTACGGATGGCCGGGCAGCAGCTCTGCCAGGTTGTCCCGTCCCCGCGAGACCAGCCACTTGGCGGCGATCTGGGCCCCCACGAACCGCACGTCGTCGCGGGCCGGCCGGGCAGCCGAGGTGTCGTAGGCGGCGGTGCGGCGCGTGACGTACGGCTTGAAGAACTCCAGGTCGAAGGTGCGCTGGCTGTCGACCTCCCAGAGCAGGGGCTCCGCCTGGTTGCGCCCCTCCGGAGCCTCGATGCCCCAGAGGTGGACGCGGGCCCCGTACCCCTGCGCCGCCTCGACCGCGGAGACGAGGTCCTCGTCGCCGCCGATGAGTGCCGCGTCGCTGATGGCGCGGTGCCGGGCGAGTGACTCCAGGTCCGTGCGGATCAGGGAGTCGACGCCCTTCTGCTGGTTGTTGGCGTTGAGGTTGCCCAACCGGACCTTGACGTCCGGCAGTTCGGCGATCGACTGCTGCTCGGCCGTGTGGATGCGGCGCCGCGCCCCGTCGTACCAGTAGACGCGCAGCAGCCTGCTGTCCGCGAAGATCGTGCGCGCCCGGTCGATGAGTGCCTCGATGAGCCCTTCGGCGTCCAGGTCGAAGGCCCGGCGGTCCTCGGTCCCGGTCGCGAGCCGTCCCGCGGCCGCGTAGAGGTACCCGGCGTCGACGAAGATCGCGTGGGTGGACGGCGTCTTCGCCACCTCGGCGAGCATGCGCTGGAGCAGCTCGTTCGTCCGGTCGATGCGAGCACCCAGGGCAGCCGGATCGTCGCTTGCAGCGAAGTCGTCATTCATAGGCGTCACATTGTCGCAGGACGTCACGGCACGAACACGACCGGTCCCGATACCGGCAAGTAATTAGACGTTCGAAAATTTTCTTTAGCGTAGGGAATGTTCGTAACACGCATCCGGTTGACTCCATCGGGAACGCGGGACAACGACGGTCCGCGGGACCACCCACCAGTAGTTCTCCATCAGGAGGATGACCAGACGAAGGGAGAAGCCATATGCGCTTCGAAATCATGCGACTCGACGATGTCGACGGCACCCCCGTGGACAGCACCGTCGTGGACGCCGCCTCCGTCAACCGGATCGTTCAGCAGGCAGCGGCCATAGGGCAGCGCCTCTGGATCCGCCCGGCCGACACCACGGCCTCATAACAGCGGACGTTCGACACACTTCGGAACCCCCGCCCGGTGACCACACCGTGCGGGGGTTCCGCGTCTTCGGGCTTCCGCGTGTACGCGCTTCCGTGCGTACGGGACTTCACGCGTACGGGACCTCGTGGGTACGGGACTCGCCCGCGCCGCGGGGGCGTACGGCGGTCAGGCGCCCTGGACCACCTGGGTGACCCCGTTGATGATCTGCTGCACGGCGATCGCGGAGAGCATCATGCCGGCGAGCCGGGTCACGAGCACGACACCGCCGTCCTTGATGACCCGGATGATCAGCAGCGAGTACCGCATCACCACCCACAGCACGACATGGATGGCCAGGATCGCCGTCCACACCGACACATGGGTCGCCACACTGTCGGCCTTCTGCACGGCCAGGATGACGGACACGATCGCGCCCGGCCCGGCGAGCAGCGGCATCCCCAGCGGCACGAGGGCGACGTTGACGTCCTTCGTCTGCTTGGGCTCGTCGGTCTTGCCGGTGAGCAGGTCGAGGGCGATCAGCAGGAGCAGCAGTCCGCCCGCGATCATCAGCGCGGGGACGGACACGTGCAGGTAGGCCAGGATCTGGTGCCCCAGCAGCCCGAAGACGGTGATCACGCCACCGGCCACGCAGACCGCCTGGAACGCCATCCGGCGCTGCACCTTGGCGGGCCGGCCGGCCGTCAGGGCGAGGAAGATCGGCGTGATGCCGGGGGGATCCATGATGACGAAGAGGGTCAGGAAGAGGGAGCCGAAGACGGCGAGGTCGAACATCAGATGAGGCCTTGCGGGAGTGTCGGTGGAGGGGGTGGGCGCCCGTTCGGGACGCGGGGCACCGCGCGGACGTCCGCGCAGGCGAGGCGACGGCACGGCGGACAGAGCACGGGGAACAGGGCTCGGGGGACAGGGCTCGACGGCGAAGGGCACCCGGCCCGCCGCCGCCCGGTACGGGAACCGGACGGAACGCGGCACGGGGATGCGCGGACCGCGCGGTACGGGTGCGCGCCGCAGATGCGCGGAACCGGGTGCGGGGCACGGGTGCGCCCCGCGGTCGGGCAGGCGGACCGGAGCGCTAGCGCGCGGTCCCGCCCGCGCCGGGGACGGGGAACGCGCCGGTGGCCCGCCTGGTGATCTCGCCGTAGATCTCGGGGTCCGTCGTGTACTCGCCGAGCACACAGGTCTTGCGGCTGCCGTGGTAGTCGCTGGACCCGGTGACCAGCAGCCCCAGTTCCGCGGCGAGCCCGCGCAGGCGGGCCCGGGTGGCCGGTTCGTGGTCCATGTGGTCGACCTCGATGCCGTCGAGGCCGGCCGCGGCGAGTTCGGCGAGGGCGGACTCGCGCACGGTCCGGCCGCGCTTGGCGGCCCCGGGGTGCGCGAAGACCGTCACGCCACCGGCCGCCTTGACGAGCCGGATCGCCTCGAAGGGGTCCGACTCGTGCTTCGCGACGTACGCCCGGCCGCCGTCGGCGAGCCACTGTGTCGTGAACGCGGCGGACACGTCGGCCACGACCCCGAGCTCGACCAGCGCGGTGGCGATGTGCGGCCGGCCCACGGAGCCGTCTCCGGCGATCCTGGCGACCTGCTCCCAGGTAACCGGCACACCCATGCCCCTGAGCCTGCCGACCACGGCCTGGGCCCGCGGCACCCGGTCGTCGCGCACGAGTTCGCGCTCACGCAGCAGTTCGGGCTCGTCGGGGTCGAAGAGGTAGGCGAGCATGTGCAGCCCCACGCCGTCGAGGCGGCAGGACAGCTCGGCGCCGGTCACCAGCGTGAGCCCGGCAGGCACGGCGGCGATCGCCTCGGCGTACCCCCGGGTGGTGTCGTGGTCGGTCAGCGCGACCACGTCCAGTCCGGCGGCGGCCGCGTTGCGCACCAGCTCGGCGGGCGTGTCCGTCCCGTCGGAGGCCGTGGAGTGACAGTGCAGGTCAACGCGCACGACACGAACTCCAGACAGGGGCAGGACCAGCGGGACCGCTCAAGGATAGCCGCACCCGACCCACCCCCTGTCACACCCGCAACCCCGGAGCACCCCCTACGCGACCTCCTCCCGCCCACCGCCCGCCCCGAGGGCCACCGGGCCGTCCGGGCCGTCCGGGCCGGCACCGCACACCGCACACCGCACACCGCACACCGCACGGGAAACGGCACGGCACAGCTCAAGGCACCGCACCACGGTCGGACGCGGGGTGGGCGGAGCCGCCCGGAACCGCGGGGCCGCCCTCAGGGCTCCAGGATGCGCGGCGACAGCGCCCCGCACGGCAGCAGGTCCACCTCGGCGCCCGCGTCCCGCAGATCGGTCAGCACGAGCTCGTCGTACATCAGCAGACCCGACTGCTCGGGCCACACGACGGCCCACAGCCACAGCCCGAGCGCCTCCCCCGCGAAGACGGCGCGGTCGTCCGGCGTCCCGGCGACGTGCCACAGCGGTGTGGGGCGTCCCGCGGCGAGGACCTTCGCCTGGGCCGGCTTCTCGACGCTCATGTACGGCCCCGGGTCCGGCCCGTCGACGCCCGCGTACCGCGCGCCCAGGCCGACGCCGAGCTCCTCGGCGATCAGGACCAGCTCACCCACACCGCCGAGCGGTCCGGGCCCCGAGCAGGCCACGGCCGTCGCACGGCCGCCGCTGCGGTCGTCGCCCGCGAAGGCGGCACCCGTGAAGAGCCAGCCCACGGGCAGCGGCCACGGCATCCACACCGGCACCCGCGCCCGGTGCACGACCACACCGAGGGCTTCGACGCTGGGCGGGATCACGGGCTGCAGCGGATGCACGGTGCCGTGCACATCGCACTGCCAGGAGTCGGCAAAGAGGCCGGGAGCCCTGACCCGGCCACCACACTTCGGGCAACTGGGTTCGCCCCTCATAGGGCCCAACGGTCCTCCCCGTCGTTGCCCGCGTCAAGGACGATCACCCGTCCGGCACGCGGCCGTCACTCCGAGGCATTGGATGCGCATTGCATTCATCAGCCGCTCCGACTTATCGCGTGCATAAGCCAACCATTTCTCGCACGCGAAGGAGACGGGCATGAACAGCAGCACGGGAGGACCCGCCGAGGGGGACGCGTCCGCCGCGGGACCGGGCGGCGTCCTGCGGCAGCCGAAGGCGGTCCGGGCAACCGCCGTGGCGTCCGTGGTCGCCTTCACGGGCATCGGGCTCGTCGACCCGATCCTGCCCTCCGCCGCCGGCGGCCTGACGCCACGCCCGGCCGGGTCCCGCCGCTCTTCACCCCGGCAACTGCACGTTCTTGACCGTGCCGGCCCTCACGCCGTTCGTGCCGGACATGAGCCCGTACCGGTCGGGTGCCGTCTCCCTCGCCCGGGCGTCCTGCTTGCCGTCCTCTCGGTGTCCGTGGCGCCGCGCGCCCGGGCGCGGTTCGGCCCGGCCCGGCGGGGGTGCCGGCCGGGTCGCCACTGCGGCCGCCGACGTGCTCGTCCTCGGCCACGGCGGCCACACCGCCACCGCCGTCCGCACGGTCCTGTCCCGCGCCGCGATCGGCGTGGACGACACCGTCCACACCGAACCGGCCCTGGGCGTCCCGGACGCCCCGCGGCCTGTGGCGAGCGTCGGCTGCAGCTTCGTCCGCCGGTTCGCGGCCGCCGAGGCACCCCTCCTCGCCCCCGCGGATCAAGGAGTGGACCGATGTCCACGTCCCGTTCGCCGTGGCGGCAACCGCGGTACTGGGGCGCCCTCGTGGTCCTCGTCCGCCGCACCGCACTGGCGGCGGGGGCGGAGGGGGCGGCGGAACGGCACGCGGCCGAGGACGGCGTCGCGGTCTTCGCGAACCCAGGCCGGGCCGGCGGCACGGACGCCACCCCGGCCGGGCGCGGCGGATGTGAGATACCCGACGGCCCGTCCCCGCGAGGCGCGTTGGGGGTCAGTCCAGCGGGACGGACCTGCGGGAGGGGTCGCGCAGGTCCGTCCCGCCCGCGAGCCAGCGCTCCTGGAGAGCCTGCGCCCCGTGGACGCGCTTCCAGGCCGCCTCGTTCGGCGTCATGGGGAGCAGTGGCAGGAACCGCACGGGTTCGAGGGGCGCGTCCAGTTCCAGGTCCTCGACCAGACCGCCCGGCTCGGCGACCAGTACGGAGGTGTAGGGCGCGCCGGGCCACAGCGGCTCGCCCACGTCGAGCGAGGCGCCCGGAGCCACGACCAGCCCTTCGACCTGCGGGGAAGCGGCGAGTACGGCGAGGGGGCGGAGCACCTTGTCCGTGTCGGCGCGGCCCGCGCGTACGGAGACGACCAGTTCGGCGCGCGGCCCCGCCACCGGGTCCGCCACGACGGACGTGGGGTCGGTCATCGGACGGGCCGACATGCCGAGCGTCGCGTAGCGGACGATGTCGCCGTCGGTGAAGCGGAGCACCTCGACGCGGTCCGTGCCGAGGAAGGTCACCGCGGCGCGTGCGTCGGGTTCGCCCAGCGCACTGCGCAACCGGGCCTCCACCAGGGGAAGAACATCAGCCATGGGCCGAGCATAGGCCGCGCCGCGGCGGCGCACGCCGCGCGGCCCGTTGGCCAACAACGGGCAAAGCAAGGACTTGACACTTCAGTCGGCTGATAGTCTTGGCCGCTGGTCGGGGCAGCACGCAGAAGCGTCGCTCTCGAGTCCCGGCCCGCAGTCTCGACGCGTGAGACTCCCCCACGGGGGATGGACCTCCCCCACGGGGGACCGGCCGGAGGAGGTGGGGCTCCATGGATCGAAGTCGACCGTGCAGTACCACCCGCTCTTCCGGCCACTGAGCCCTTCACCGAGCGCTCTGCTGGCTGCCGCCTTCCGTACGCGCGCCACGCCTGTCCGGGACACGACGGAAGAGCACTTCGTTTTGCCTGATCTGTCTGATTTCTCTGATCTGTATCAGTAGCGAAGCCGCCACCGCGACGGTGCGGTGCTCCCCGCTTTGTGGACGTGCCAAACATCCGCACTCAGGACGTCCCCATTCCGGGCAGTTCCAACCGTCGTCGGCCGCTCTCGTTCGCGAAGGAGCCTGCCATGTCGATGATCCGCGACCTGCGTGCCGCCGTCCGCCCCTCGCCGCGCAAGGACGGCGGCACGTACGACACCACCCGCGAGGCCGGGTCGAGTTCGGCCGTGGTGGACTGCGCGGTGTACCGCGACGGCGTTCGGCTCGCCTCCGACGACACGCTCACCCCGCGCCGGGCGATCCGCCAGGTGCGCCGGGACGGCGGGTTCGCCTGGATCGGCCTGCACGAGCCGACGGAGGCCGAATTCTCGGGCATCGCGGCCGAGTTCGGGCTGCACCCGCTGGCCGTCGAGGACGCCGTGCACGCCCACCAGCGGCCGAAGCTGGAGCGCTACGACGACACCCTGTTCGCCGTCTTCAAGACGATCCACTACGTCGAGCACGACCAACTCACCGCGACCAGCGAGGTGGTGGAGACCGGCGAGGTCATGTGCTTCACCGGCCGGGACTTCTTCATCACCGTGCGGCACGGCGGGCAGGGCTCGCTGCGGGCGCTGCGGCACCGCCTCCAGGACGACCCCGAACTGCTCTCCAAGGGCCCCTCGGCCGTGCTGCACGCCATCGCCGACCATGTCGTCGACGGTTACATCGCGGTGGCCGACGCCGTGCAGGACGACATCGACGAGGTCGAGACCGAGGTGTTCTCGCCGGGGCGCAGGGGCGGGGTCTCCCGCGGTGTCGACTCCGCGCGGATCTACCAGCTCAAGCGCGAGGTGCTGGAGTTCAAGCGCGCGGTGTCCCCGCTGATGCGGCCCATGCAGCTGCTGAGCGAGCGTCCGATGCGACTGATCGACCCCGACATCCAGAAGTACTTCCGCGATGTCGCCGACCACCTCGCTCGCGTGCAGGAGCAGGTCGTCGGCTTCGACGAACTGCTGAACTCGATCCTCCAGGCCAACCTCGCGCAGGCCTCCGTCGCGCAGAACGAGGACATGCGCAAGATCACCTCGTGGGCGGCCATCATCGCCGTCCCGACGATGGTCTGCGGCGTGTACGGCATGAACTTCGACTACATGCCGGAACTGCGCTGGAGGTTCGGCTACCCGCTGGTGCTCGGCGTCACGGTCGGCATCTGCTTCGCCATCCACCGGACCCTGAAGCGCAACGGCTGGCTCTGAAGGGCGGCGGGGCGCGGCCGTGCCCGGGGCCCGGACGGGCGGCCGGCACACGCCGCGAGGGCGTTCGGATCGTCGCGGGTCCGGCCGGGACCGCCGCCGGCCGCACCCCCTAGGCTGGGCCGCATGACGGATCTGCTGCTCGACCAGGCCCTCGTCGAGGAGGCCACGAAGAAGTCCGGCCTCGTCTGGGTGCGGGGCGACGGTGTCGCGGAATCCGGGGTGCCGTCCCGTCCGGTGTGGCACGTCTGGCACGACGGGGCGATGTGCCTGGTGGGCGACGGACCGGGCGAGCAGCCGCTGCCCGGACTCGTCGACGGGGGCACCGCGTCGGTCACCGTCCGCAGCAAGGACAAGGGCGGGCGGCTCGTCTCCTGGTCCGCCTCGGTGGTGGAGGCGGCTCCCGGGACCCCGGAGTGGGACGCGGCCGTGGCCGAACTGAAGGGCAAGCGGCTCAACGCCCCGGACGGCGAGGCCGTGCCGGAGCGCTGGGCCCGCGAGTGCCGGGTGCTGCGGCTGGTGCCGACGGGCGGCACGGACGCGCTGCCGGACGGCTCGCTGGCGGCGGCTCCGCCGGCGACCCCGGCGACCACCCGGCGGGAGATGCCGGCCGGGCTCCCCCGTCTGCTCCTCAAGCGGCGCAAGCGCGGCTGAGCGCCCTCGCCCGGCCCGGCGCGGCGCCTGGCCGGTCGGGGCCCCCGGGCGCCCTGCCGTCGCGCGTACGGGCCCGTGACGGGCGGCGCAGGCCCGTGACGGGCGACCACCGGTCCCACGCACGGGTCGGACGAGTCGGGCCGGGACGAGTCGGGCCGGGACGGGTCCGGACGGCAGGGGGCCGGACGCGCGCCCCCGACAACCCTCCCGCGGCCTGGCACCGTCACGGGACGGCCCGGCACCCCCGCGGAACGGCACCGTCACGGGTCGGCCCGGCACCCCCGCGGAACGGCGGGGCGCCTACGAGGACGGGAGCTGCTGCCCGTAGTCCACCGTCTCGTCCTTCTCCGGCTCCTTCAGGGCGAACTCCTGGTTCCAGTCCGTCAGGCGCAGGGTGCCCGCGCCGCCCGCACGGACCAGCAGCAGCGGGTACGGCTTGCCCTCCAGGGAGACGTCGAGCTTGCCGCCCGAGCCCTCGTCACCCGTGATCCGGATCGTCCGGACGCCGCGCTGCTCGTGGTGGCCGTCCGTGCCGAGCTTCCCGTGCAGCGAGAGCAGTCCGTCGAGCAGGACGTCCTTGTCGGTGAAGATGCTGAGCTGCTGGTAGGCGGGGTCGCCCTTGGGGACCTTCACGAACATGCCCTGCAGCTTGTCCGCGGCCGCCGCGTCCGACGAGTCGTCGTCGCTCTTGCCGTCCTGATGGCCCCAGAACTCCGCGTCGGCCTTGATGAAGAGGTGCTCACCCACGCGCAGCAGCCGGAACGTCGTGCCCTTGGAGGTGACCGAGCCGGTGCCGCCGTCGCCCTTGAGCCGCATGTCCAGCTTGTAGGTGCGCTTGTTGCTGACCACGGCCCCGGACAGCCGTACCGTCTCCGCCGCCCTGGCCGCCGACTGGGTCCTGCTCTGGATCTTGGCGGGGGGCAGCTTCCCCACCCCGTTGGTCCCCGCGTCGGGGTCCTCGCCGCCGCACCCCGTCAACCCTGTGCCCGTCACGACCAGCGCGCACACGGCGCTCGCCAACACGGCCTTACGGGTACGTCCCTGGGGAATCGCAGTCACAGGTGGCGCTGCCTCTCGTGCGGGTGTCCTCAACGCGTACCGCAGCGTACCGGGGCTCCCCGCGCCACTCGGAGTCAGTCCGTCCGCACCGCTCACCAGGGCGTATCCGACCGGGACGGGCTAGCCTGAAGCCGACCCGAGCGGACACCGCAGTTCAAATCCGCCCGTACCGAGACCCGTGCCCGGACTCCGCACCCGGACCCCGTACCGAACCCCGTACCGAAGCCCGTACGAAGAAGGAGGCGCGGGCATGGCGGCAGGCGCCCCCAGGATCTTCGTCTCGCACCTCGCCGGCGTCGCCGTCTTCGACCCGAACGGCGACCAGGTGGGACGCGTGCGCGACCTGGTCGCGATGCTCCGCGTCGGGCGGCGGCCTCCCCGGCTGCTCGGCCTCGTCGTCGAACTCTCCACCCGGCGCCGCATCTTCCTGCCCATGACCCGGGTGACCGGCATCGAGTCCGGCCAGGTCATCACCACCGGCGTGCTAAACGTCCGCCGCTTCGAGCAGCGGCCCACCGAACGGCTGGTCCTCGGTGAGCTCCTCGACCGGCGCGTGCGGCTCGGCGGGGCCGACGAGGAGGTCACCGTACTGGACATCTCCATCCAGCAACTGCCCGCCCGCCGCGACTGGGAGATCGACCGGGTCTTCGTGCGCAGGGGCAAGACCGGCGCGTTCAGACGGGCCAAGGGCGAGACGCTGGTGGTCGACTGGTCGGCCGTCACCGGCTTCTCGCTGGAGGAGCACGGGCAGGGCGCGGAGAACCTGCTCGCCACGTTCGAGCAGCTGCGCCCGGCCGACCTCGCGAACGTCCTGCACCACCTCTCCCCGAAACGGCGCGGTGAGGTGGCCGCCGCGCTCGACGACGACCGGCTCGCCGACGTCCTGGAGGAGCTGCCCGAGGACGACCAGATCGAGATCCTCGGCAAGCTCAAGGAGGAGCGCGCCGCGGACGTGCTGGAGGCGATGGACCCCGACGACGCGGCCGACCTGCTGGGCGAGCTGCCGGAGGACGACAAGGAGCGGCTGCTGGCCCTGATGCGCCCGGACGACGCGGCGGACGTACGGCGGCTGATGGCGTACGAGGAGCGCACTGCGGGCGGACTGATGACGACCGAGCCGATCGTGCTGCGGCCCGACGCGACCGTCGCCGACGCGCTCGCCCGGGTGCGCAACGCCGACCTGTCCCCCGCCCTGGCCGCCCAGGTGTACGTGTGCCGCCCGCCGGACGAGACCCCGACGGGCAAGTACCTCGGCACGGTCCACTTCCAGCGGCTGCTGCGCGACCCGCCGTACACGCTCGTCGGCTCGATGCTCGACGACGACCTCCAGCCGCTGGACCCGGAGGCCGAGCTGCCGGTCGTGGCCGGCTTCTTCGCCGCGTACGACATGGTCGCGGCGCCCGTCGTCGACGAGAGCGGCTCGCTGCTCGGGGCGGTCACCGTGGACGACGTCCTCGACCACATGCTGCCCGACGACTGGCGCGAGACGGAGTTCCACCTGGACGAGGAGCCGTCCGGGGAGGGGGTCCCTCATGGCTCCTGAGCGAGAGGCCGCCCGCGAACGGGCCGCGACCGGGGCGGGCACCGCCGGCCGGCCGCGCGTCCGGCTCGACCAGCCGCAGCCGCGGCGGCGCCGGTTCCTCCCCGAGTACGACCCCGAGGCCTTCGGCCGCCTGTCGGAGCGGATCGCGCGGTTCCTGGGCACCGGACGGTTCATCGTCTGGATGACGGTCGCGATCATCCTGTGGGTGGTGTGGAACGTCTCAGCGCCGCGCGACCTGCGCTTCGACAGCTATCCGTTCATCTTCCTGACCCTGATGCTCTCGCTCCAGGCCTCGTACGCGGCCCCGCTGATCCTGCTCGCGCAGAACCGGCAGGACGACCGCGACCGGGTCAACCTCGAACAGGACCGCAAGCAGAATGAGCGGTCCATCGCGGACACCGAATACCTGACCCGGGAGATCGCGGCGCTGCGCGCCGGGCTCGGCGAGGTCGCCACCCGCGACTGGATCCGCTCCGAGCTGGAGGACCTGGTCAAGGAGCTGGAGGAGCGCCGTTCGGACGGCCACGGCGGCGCCCGTGTCGTATTCCCGGCAGAACGGCCGCGGGGACGTGACGTAGACGACCGGTGACGGGGCTTTCCGGCCCCCCGCCCGGGCGCCGTACCATCGACCCCATGGTTACGGAAGACGCGGTGCGCGAAGCGCTGGCGACGGTGAACGACCCCGAGATCCAGCGGCCCATCACCGAACTCGGGATGGTCAAATCGGTGGAGATCGGTGCGGACGGCTCGGTCGCTGTCGCGGTGTTCCTGACCGTCTCCGGCTGCCCGATGCGAGAGACGATCACGGAGAACGTGACGAAGGCGGTCGCCGCCGTCGAGGGAGTCACGGGTGTCGACGTGGTCCTGGACGTGATGAGCGACGAGCAGCGGCGTGAGCTGGCGTCGGCCCTGCGCGGCGGCCAGGCCGAGCGCGAGGTCCCCTTCGCGAAGCCGGGCTCGCTGACCCGCGTGTACGCGGTCGCCTCAGGAAAGGGCGGTGTCGGGAAGTCCTCCGTGACGGTCAACCTCGCCGCGGCGATGGCCGCGGACGGGCTGAAGGTCGGTGTCGTCGACGCCGACATCTACGGCCACTCGGTGCCGCGCATGCTGGGCGCCGACGGGCGGCCCACCCAGGTCGAGAACATGATCATGCCGCCGTCGGCGCACGGCGTGAAGGTCATCTCGATCGGCATGTTCACACCCGGCAACGCCCCCGTGGTGTGGCGCGGCCCGATGCTCCACCGCGCGCTCCAGCAGTTCCTCGCGGACGTCTTCTGGGGCGACCTGGACGTCCTGCTCCTGGACCTCCCGCCGGGCACGGGCGACATCGCGATCTCGGTCGCGCAGCTCGTCCCGAACGCGGAGATCCTCGTCGTGACGACCCCGCAGCAGGCCGCCGCAGAGGTCGCCGAGCGGGCCGGCTCCATCGCCGTCCAGACCCACCAGAAGATCGTCGGCGTGGTGGAGAACATGGCCGGCCTGCCCTGCCCGCACTGCGACGAGATGGTCGACGTGTTCGGCAGCGGCGGCGGCCAGCGCGTGGCCGACGGACTGACCCGCACCACGGGCGCCACGGTCCCGGTCCTCGGCTCCATCCCGATCGACGTCCGCCTGCGCGAGGGCGGCGACGAGGGCAGGCCGGTGGTCCTCACCGACCCCGACTCCCCGGCCGGCTCGGCCCTGCGCTCCATCGCCGGAAAGCTCGGGGGCCGCCAGCGCGGCCTGTCGGGCATGTCCCTCGGCATCACCCCGCGCAACAAGTTCTAGGTCCCGCCCGGGGCGGCCGGACCCGCGCCCCGGGTCCGGCCGCCCGCACACCGGTGCCGTCCCGGGCGCCCGTGCAGGCCTACGGGTCCGGCCCGGCGCCCGGGAGGCCGACGCCGCCCGGCGGCCCCGGCCCCGCCGCACACGCGAAGGGGGCGCCGTCACCCGACGGCGCCCCCTTCCGCACATGTGCCGCGCGTACGTTCCGCGCCGACGCGCCCTACGCGTACGTGGCGATGTCCTTGATCATGGCGAAGCCCAGGCCGTACGCGCTCATCCCGCGCCCGTACGCGCCCAGGTGGACGCCTTCCCGGGTGGATCCGGCGAGGACCCAGCCGAACTCCGACTCCCGGTAGTGGAAGGTCGTCGGGACGCCGTCCACCGGGAGGGACAGCGTCGACCAGTCCGAGCCGTCCAGGTCGTCCGCGAGGACCCACGCCGTCTCGGTCTGCTGGTCCAGCCAGTCGTCGCGCAGGGTGTGGTCCATCTGGCCGGGCCAGGTGAAGGACAGCAGCCCGACCCCCGCGAGCCACGCCGCGGAGGACACCGAGGTGGCCTCCATGAGTCCCGTGCCGTCGGCACTGCGCCGTACGGGGTTGGCCGCGACGGTGACGACGACCGCGAAGCGCTCCTTGTCCTCCGCGGTCTCGCCGCGTACCGAGGGCTCGTCGCCGTGCCCGATCGAGCCGTGCTCGACGGCCCCGTCGGCCGCCGCGCCGACCTGCATCAGCCGGCGCTCCCCGGTGAAGGCCTCGTCGAGGCCGTACCAGGGGAAGGGCGCCAGCAGGTAGCCGTCGACCGTGCCCCGGGCGAAGGGGTCCTGTTGTCCACCCTCCGCGGCCGGCGCCTGCGCGCCTACCCGACTTGTCGTCTCCATGCCCGGACGCCTCCTCGCTCTCGTCGGACCGGGGCGGCCCGCCCCCCTTCGGGCGTCCTTCCGGTCCGCACAACAACTAGGCAGGATAGCCACAGCTCCCCGGTGAGCCGGGAAACCGGTCGCCCAGTGGGTCGCGTACGCGTCGCGTCCGGCCTCCGCGACCTGCTGGAATCGGGCCGGTGGGCGGCCCGTTGGCCCCTGCGCGACGTGACGCGTGACACTTCGGCGGCCCGGCGGGTCGCACCGCTCGGGGAAGGCGGGAAGCGCCTGGGGGGAGAGGCGGAGGCGCAGAAGGGAAGAGGCGGAGGCGGATTGGGCGGAGGCGCGGAAGGGGAATCGCCGGTCCGCTCGAGGGCTCACGGGTCGTGGGCGCTCCCGGCGCGGGCCTCTCGCGGGCCCGGTCGCGCGGGTGCCGGCGGGCTCAGGTGGCGTCGGAGTCGAACGGCGGGCGCTCGTCCGCGTCGAGCTTCTCGCGCTTCTTCGTCATGTCGACGCTGCCGCCGGAGGCCGCCGACGACGAGGCGGGCGAAGCCGACGAGGAGTCCGACTCGCGGCCGTGCACGGCGTCCGTGACCTCGGCCATCTCCTTCTTCAGGTCGAAGCCGTTGCGGATCTCCTTGAGCCCCAGTTCGTCGTTGTCCAACTGCTTGCGGATGAACGTCTTGGGGTTGAGGTCCTCGAACTCGAAGTCCTTGAACTCGGGGCCGAGTTCCTCACGGATGTCCTGCTTGGCGCTCTCCGAGAACTCACGGATCTTGCGGATGGTGCGGGTGACGTCCTGGATCACCTTCGGGAGCTTGTCCGGACCGAAGACGAGCACAGCGAGCACGACGAGCGTCACCAGCTCGAAAACTCCTATGTCATTGAACACCTTGCAGCTCCTCGCGATGTCCTCGGCCCTCGGCAGGTCTTCCGTGGTCCGGGCCGGGTCCACGGTACCCGGACCACCTGTCCGTCCGGTACTGTCCCGCGACCTCCGGCCGGGTGGCGGGCGGCGGTGGCCCGGCCCGCCGCGCGTACGGGACGGGGCCTTTCGGCCACCTCCCGGGACGTCCCGGTCAGTCGCCGTCGGCGGAACCGAGGACCAGTGCGACCGTCCGCTCCCGGCCGTCGCGCTCCAGCGTCAGCTCCAGCCGGTCGCCCGGGCGGTGGGCGCGGGTCTTGACGATGAGCTCCTCACCGGAGCGCACGCGCTGCCCGTCGACCTCGGTGATCACGTCGCCGGCCTCGATGCCGGCCCGGTCGCCGGGGCCGCCGCGGGTGACCGGGGGTCCGCCGTCGGCCGCCTCGGCTCCCACGCGGGCCCCGTCGCCCGTGTACTCCATGTCCAGCGTCACGCCGATGACCGGGTGGGTGGCCTTGCCCGTGTTGATGAGTTCCTCGGCGACGCGCTTGCCCTGGTTGATGGGGATGGCGAAACCGAGGCCGATCGAACCGGACTGGCCGTTCTCCGGGGCGGAGCCGCTGTCGGCGGAGCGGATGGCGCTGTTGATGCCGATGACCCGGGCCTTGGAGTCGACCAGCGGACCACCGGAGTTGCCCGGGTTTATCGGGGCGTCCGTCTGCAGCGCGTCCACGTACGAGATGTCGCTGCCGTCGCCCTCCTCGCCGCCCGCCGTGATGGGGCGCTCCTTGGCGCTGATGATGCCCGCGGTGACGGTGTTCTCCAGGTCGAAGGGGGCGCCGATGGCCACCACCGGGTCGCCGACCTGCACGTTGTCGGAGTTGCCGAGCGGGAGGGGCTTGAGGCCGCTGACACCCTTCACCTTGACGACGGCGAGGTCGTAGCCGCTGTCGTGCCCGACGACCTCGGCCTTGGCGGTCTGGCCGCCGCTGAAGGTGACCGTTATCCCGCCGGAGCCGTCCGCCGGGTCGACGACGTGGTTGTTGGTGAGGATGTGGCCGCGCCGGTCGAGGACGAATCCGGTGCCGGTGCCCTGCGCGTCCGATCCGCTCACATGCAGCGTGACGACGCTGGGCAGCGCGCTGGCCGCGATGCCGGCCACGCTGTCCGGTGCCCGTCCCTCGGCCTCGGTGTCGGCCTGCGGCAGCTCCACGTCGTCGATGCCGCCGTTGCGCTCCAGATAGGCGCCCACGGCCCCGCCGACGCCTCCGGAGGCCAGCGCGAGGAGTGCGGCGCCGAGGACCAGTGCCCTGCGCGTACGGCCTCGGCGGGCGGCCACGCTCTCGGCGGCCGCTCCGTTGTGCTGGAGGGGTGCGGCGGCCCAGGGGTCGTAGTTCTGCCAGGGGCTGTGCGCGGCCGGGCCGGTTCCGCCGTGTTCGGGGCCGGCGGGGAACGGGGCGGCACCGGGCTCGGGGGCGGAAGCGCGCGCCGGGGCGGGGAAGGGGAAGTCGCCCTCGCCGGGAGGGCCGGCCGGGGGCAGGAACCCGTGGCCCGGGTGGCCCGGGCCGCCCGGGCCGCCCGGACCGCCCGGACCGCCCGGACCGGGGACGTCGGACCGGTGCTGGCCCGGAGGCAGCGCGGGTCCGGGGACGCCGTGCGGGGCGGCCGGTTCCGGTCCGGCTCCCGGGGTCAGGTCCCGGTGCGGGGCCGCGGCCCCGACGGCGGTCCCGTGGGCGGGGGTCGTCCCCGGGTGCTGCACAGGCGGTGCGGGGGCCCAGGGGCCGGGCCGGCCGTAGGGCGGGGTGCTGTAGGGGTCGGGGTCGTGGAGGGGGCGGGGCCGCTCGCCTCCCGTGCCCGCTCCGGCCGCCACGTCGTCCCGGACCGGAACGGTCCCCAGCGCCGGGACGGGCGCCGGATCGGGCTCCGGGGCGGGCGCGGCGAGGGGCTCCGGCGCGGGCGCGGCGAGGCGCTCCGGCGCGGGCGCGGCGAGAGGCTCCGGGGCGGGCGCGGCGAGGGGCTCCGGCGCGGGCGCGGGTATGGGCGCCGAGCCGCTGCCGCCGGCGGACGGGTCCGTGGCGGACGGGCCGTCCCCGGCGCGCGCTCCCGCGGGCTTCTCCAACTCGAAGTCGCCGTCCGTGCCGCCCCCGTGAACGCCGCTCGCGCCGTCCGTCGCGGCCACGGCCTCCGCTCGGGCGGAGTCCGGCACATGGGTTCGGGGCCGGCTCCACCACTTCGGCCTCGTGGGCTTCCCCTCGTCCATGCTGGTCGTACTCCCCACGCCTGACCCGCGGCACTGCACGTCGGCGGCCACCGCGGTTTGTCGACTCCGCGCCCGGGGTCACTGCGGCGGGCACGGCACATCCCCTGGATTCAACCAGGTTCCCGGGCCGTCGCGCAGAGAGCCGGGTCAGCCGGAGGTGGAAGGCGAGGGTGAGGCGGACGAGGTGAACGGCGGCAGCACCGGAAGCACCGACGTGTCGACCTCCTGGCCCGCCGACCACGTGGTGAGCGTGACGGGTGGCGCCGGGGTGAAGGGACGTATGAGCGGCGACATGGCGGCGGCACCGACCAGCACGGGGGTCGCCAGCGTGTGCAGCGGGCGGGCCCCCTGCCCGACGGTCGACGCGGTGCCGGGCGCGGGTGCCCCGGGCAGCAGCGGCGCCGACATACCGGTCTGCGCCCCGCCCTCTCCGGTGAAGGACCGCTGGCCCTGTGCGAGCAGCGGCGCGACGCCGCGCCGGCGCTGGTTGTCCGAGTTGGCGGTGCCCGCGGCGCCGGCGCTCCGCATGGGCGTCACATTGCTGCCGGACCCCGATCCGCCCCGTGTGTCGGAGGTGTCGGCGGGTACGCCGGTCGACACCCCGCCGAGCGCGATCGCAGCGAGCGAGACGGCTCCGGCCGCGGCGGCCGCGAAGCGCAGCCCGCGTGACGCCGACCGCTCGGCCTCGCGGCGGTTCATGTCGTGGATGCGGAACCCGCGCTGCCCCGAGGGCAGCACGGCGGAGTGGACGCCCGACGGCGCGTAGCCGAAGGAGCCCGGTGTCATGTCGAAGACCCCGGGGGCGCCGAAGCCTCTCCCGCCGAGCGGGGGTCCGTCACCGTCCGTGCCGTCCCCGCCGGGGAGTCCCTGGAGACGGGCGAGGAAGCTCTCCGAGGGCGGCGGCGGGGCCACCTCCGCGAAGACGTTCTTGAGTCGCCGCTGCTCGTCGGCCTCCGACTTGCAGCGCGCGCACGTGGCGAGGTGGGACAGGACGCGCTCGCGCGCCTCGTGCCCGAGTTCGCCGTCGACCAAGGCGGAGAGCCGGTCTCCGAGGTGCTGTTCGGCGAGGGGCCGGTCGGCAGGGTTCAGCCGTGATCCGCTCACGTGGTCCCGCCCCCTCCTCCCAGTGCGGGCACTCCGGTCACCGCGAACCCGCGGCGCTCGGCCCGTGCCTCGGGCGACCGGTGGGCCAGGGCCTTGCGCAGCTGGGAGCGGCCGCGGTGGATGCGGCTGCGGACCGTGCCGAGCTTGACGCCCAGGGTCGCGGCGATCTCCTCGTACGAGAGGCCCTCGATGTCGCAGAGCACGACCGCGGCGCGGAATTCCGGCGCGAGCGTGTCGAGTGCCTGCTGGACGTCCGCGTCGAAGTGCGTGTCGTTGAAGACCTGCTGCGGGGACGGCTCGCGGCTGGGCAGGCGCTCGGCCGCGTCGTCGCCGAGGGCGTCGAAACGGATGCGCTGCTTGCGGCGGACCATGTCGAGGAACAGGTTGGTGGTGATGCGGTGCAGCCAGCCCTCGAAGGTGCCCGGCGTGTACGTCGACAGTGAGCGGAAGACCCTGACGAAGACTTCCTGGGTCAGGTCCTCGGCATCGTGCTGGTTTCCCGTCAGGCGGTACGCCAGACGGTAGACCCGGCCGCTGTGCGTGCTGACGATCTCCTCCCAGGTGGGCGGAGTCCACGCCTGCGAGTCCGCGTCGGACGTGAAGGTCGCGGTCTGGGCGGAGTCGGCGATGCGGGTCCCCCCGCTCGAACGAAGTCGAGAATGAGGGAGGGATCGGTCAGCGGTGTCGTTCACGGATTTCGGCTCACCCGCTGATCTGAGCAGGCGCCTGAGCACCCCTCCCCGATCCACAGGCTCGGCCGCACCTCCCCTGTCGGCTCTGGTGGTGTCCAGTGGAGCACCTACCATAGCCACCTCGCCCGTTAGCTCCGGATAAGCGGTTTTACGAGAAATTGATACGCGCTCATATGGCTGCGTCAGCACCTGCCGGCCGTCCTCGTCCATCGGCTTCCCCCCGCGTAGTCCCGCACCCCCTTGTGAACGACTGGTCCCATCTGCGGGTTCCCGGCGGCAACGGATACAGTCACGCCCAGGCAACCACGGGGACAGGAGAGGGCCATTACCGGCAACCGGCTGACGAGCTGGGCGTTCGCCGACGCCTTTGTCGCCGAGGACGAGGCACTGCACTGGGCGAGGGACCGCGCCCGGGACGCGGGGCTGCGCTCGGTGTCGCCCGGCACGGGCGCCGCCCTGCGGCTGCTGGCCGCCACCGTGGACGCGAAGGCGGTCGCGGAGATCGGGACCGGCACCGGCGTATCCGGAATTCATCTGCTGCACGGCATGCGGCCGGACGGTGTACTCACGACCGTCGATCCGGAGCCGGAGCACCAGCAGTTCGCCCGCCAGGCCTTCCGCGCGTCCGGCTTCGCCAGCAATCGCGCCCGCTTCATCCCGGGCCGCGCGCTGGACGTCCTGCCCCGGCTCGCGGACGCCGGGTACGACCTCGTCTTCTGCGACGGCGACCGGCTGGAGTGCCTGGACTACCTCGCTGAATCGTTGCGCCTGCTGCGGCCGGGCGGCCTGGTCGTCTTCGAGGGCGTCTTCGCGAACGGCCGGACCGTGGAGTCGGGACCGCAGCCCACCGAGGTGCTGCGGCTGCGCGAACTGCTGCGCGCGATCCGCGAGAGCCAGGACCTCGTGCCCTCGCTGCTGCCGGTCGGCGACGGCCTGCTGTGCGCGGTCAAGCGCTGACACGCCCCGTCCACGGCTCACCCTGGAACACCCTTTGACCTGCACAAACGCCACAGGGGCACGCCATTGGCGTGCCCCTGTACGTCAGCTGCCCCGGCATCGCGTGACGATGCCGGGGCAGCTGACAGGTATGGTCGCGTTCCGCGTCAGCCGACGACCTTCTTGAGGGCGTCGCCGAGCGCGTCCGCCTCGTCCGGGGTCAGCTCGACGACGAGCCGACCGCCGCCTTCGAGCGGAACGCGCATGACGATGCCCCGCCCCTCCTTGGTCACCTCGAGCGGGCCATCGCCCGTCCGCGGCTTCATGGCCGCCATGCTCGTTCCCCTTCCTGAAACCAGCTCATCGTCGCCGACGGCCCCACTGAAGGGCACGCATCCTCTCGTCGGACACGCGTCACCGGCATCGAACACATTGCTTCCAAGCCATTATCCCGCATCTCAGGACCCGATGACCAACATCAGTCGGCATCGCTTGCGCAACGCGCTTGAGCAAAACCACTCAATTCGCCGAAGTGGCTGCGATACTGCGCCGCCGCATGGACTTCCGGCGGCCGGAATTCTTTGACGCAGGTCACATGTCCGGACCTCACCGCTCCCCGCGATCTCCGCCATGCTGTCCTCAGACGCAGACGTACCGACGGGTACGTCGGAGCCGCGACACCGGAGAGGACCGCCATGGCCGACACCGTGCTCTACGAGGTGAGCGACGGACTCGCGACCATCACGCTGAACCGCCCCGAGGCGATGAACGCGCTGAACACCGGGACGAAGGTCGCCCTCCGGGACGCGGCGCAGGCCGCGGCGGCCGACAGCTCCGTACGGGCCGTGCTGCTGACCGCGGCGGGCGAGCGGGCGTTCTGCGTGGGCCAGGACCTCAAGGAGCACATCGGCGGCCTCCTCGCGGCGCGCGAGTCGGGCTCGGACGAGGGCGTCATGAGCACGGTCCGTGAGCACTACAACCCGATCGTGCGGGCCCTGACCGGCGCCGCGAAGCCCGTGGTGGCGGCGGTCAACGGCGTCGCGGCCGGCGCCGGTTTCGGCTTCGCCCTGGCGGCGGACTACCGGATCGTCGCGGACACCGCCACGTTCAACACCTCGTTCGCCGGGGTCGCCCTGACCGCCGACTCGGGCATCTCCTGGACGCTGCCGCGCGTCGTCGGCCCCGGCCGGGCCGCCGACCTGCTGCTCTTCCCGCGCAGCATCGGCGCGCAGGAGGCGTACGACCTGGGCATCGCCAACCGCGTCGTGCCCGCGGCCGATCTGGCCGCCGAGGCCGTGAAGGTGGCGCGCGCGCTGGCCGAGGGCCCGACGCTCGCCTACGCGGCGCTCAAGGAGTCCCTCGCCCACGCCCTCTCCCACTCACTGGACGAGAGCCTGGAGAAGGAGGACGAGCTCCAGACCCGGGCGGGTTCCTCCGAGGACCACACGATCGCCGTGCAGGCCTTCGTCGACAAGGAGAAGCCGAAGTACCTGGGGCGCTGAGGCGCCCGGCGGACCGCGGCGCCCGCGGCCGGTTCAGCGGCCGCGGGCCACGCAGTCCGCAAGGTGGTCGTCGACCAGGCCGCACGCCTGCATCAGGGCGTAGGCCGTGGTCGGCCCCACGAAGCGGATGCCCCGCTTCTTCAGGGCCTTGGAGAGGGCCGTCGACTCGTCGGTGACCGCCGGCACGTCCGCGAGGGCCTCGGGGGCGGGACGGGACGCCGCGTCGGGCGCGTACGACCAGATCAGCGTGTCCAGGTCGCCCGGGGACCAGTCGGCGAGCACGCGCGCGTTGGCGACGGTCGCCTCGATCTTGGCGCGGTTGCGGATGATGCCCGCGTCGGCGAGCAGGCGCTCCTTGTCGGCCTCCGTGAAGGCGGCCACCTCGGTGATCGCGAAGCCGGCGAAGGCGGCGCGGAAGCCCTCGCGGCGGCGCAGGATCGTGAGCCACGACAGCCCCGACTGGAAGGCCTCCAGGCAGAGCCGCTCGTACAGCGCGTCGTCGCCGTGGACCGGGCGGCCCCACTCCTGGTCGTGGTAGGCGACGTAGTCCTCGGTGGACAGGGCCCAGGGGCAGCGCAGGGCGCCGTCGGGCCCCTTGCGGGCGTCACTCATCGGCGGTCCTCCCCCGAGGGCTTCTCCAGGGACGTGGCACGGGCGGCGCGCGCGCCGGCGAGCGCGGCCTCCAGGTCGGCGATCCGGGCGTCCCGCTCGGACAGTTCGGCGCCGAGGCGGCCGAGGGCCTCGTCCACGTCCGCCATGCGGTAGCCGCGCAGCGTGAGCGGGAAGCGCAGGGCCTCCACGTCGCCCCGGTGCACGGGCCGGTCGGCGGGCAGCGGGTCGCGGAGGCGCTCGGGCGGGGCCTCGGCGAGGGCGCCGCTCTCCCCGCCGCCCACGACGGAGAGGGTCACCGCGCCGACCACGACCACGAGGGCGACGACCAGGAACAAGAACATGAACATCGCTGAGGTCCCCACGCTCTGGTGCCGACGCGGGGCGCGT
Organism: Streptomyces fructofermentans; assembly: GCF_014651055.1. Classification (GTDB taxonomy): domain Bacteria; phylum Actinomycetota; class Actinomycetes; order Streptomycetales; family Streptomycetaceae; genus Streptomyces; species Streptomyces fructofermentans. The sequence continues at coordinate 445,584 of NZ_BMWD01000001.1, read as the reverse complement.
CGGCGCGGAAAGTGTCAGGCACCGATCGTGCCATGCGACTCTGACGGTTAGGGTCGCAGGCGGTCCTACGGCGACGACGACTGGGAGAGGTCACAGGGGATGCTCAGGCTGGGCAGGCGCGAATTCGGCGCGCACGAGCCGGTGATCATGGCGATCGTGAACCGGACCCCGGACTCCTTCTACGACCAGGGGGCCACCTTCCGCGACGAGCCGGCGCTCGCGCGCGTGGAGCAGGCCGTGTCCGAGGGCGCCGCGATCATCGACATCGGCGGGGTGAAGGCCGGGCCGGGCGAGGAGGTCACGGCCGAGGAGGAGGCGCGCCGCACGGTGGGCTTCGTCGCCGAGGTGCGGCGGCGCTTCCCCGACGTCGTCATCAGCGTCGACACCTGGCGGCACGACGTCGGCGAGGCCGTCTGCGAGGCGGGCGCTGACGTGCTCAACGACGCGTGGGGCGGCTTCGATCCACGGCTCGCGGAGGTCGCCGGGCGGTACGGCGCGGGGCTGGTCTGCACCCACGCGGGCGGCACCCGGCCGCGCACCCGGCCCCACCGCGTCGCGTACGAGGACGTGATGGCCGACATCCTGGAGGTCACGGTCGGCCTGGCCGAGCGCGCCGTCTCGCTCGGGGTGCCCCGCGAGTCGGTGCTGATCGACCCGGGGCACGACTTCGGCAAGAACACCCGGCACAGCCTCGAGGCCACGCGGCGGCTGGGCGAGATGGCCGCCACGGGGTGGCCGGTGCTGGTGTCGCTGTCCAACAAGGACTTCGTGGGCGAGACCCTCGACCGTCCGGTCAAGGAGCGCTTGCTGGGCACCCTGGCCACGACGGCGGTGTCCGCGTGGCTGGGGGCGCAGGTGTACCGCGTGCACGAGGTGGCCGAGACACGGCAGGTGCTCGACATGGTGGCCGCGATCGCGGGACACCGCCCCCCGGCGGTCGCGCGCCGGGGCCTGGCCTAGAGGCCTCACCGGCCTCCCCCGCCGAGGACGGGCACCGGGCGGAGCCCCGGGACGGGCCGGGCTCCCGGCGGGCGGCCCGCCGGGAGCCCGCGCGCCCCGCGCGGGACCGGGCTACCTCCCGGCCTCCTTCGAGACCAGGGCCACCGCCTCGTCCACGTCGTCCGTGAGGTGGAACAGGAGCAGGTCCTTCTCCGAGGCCTTGCCCTGGGCGATCAGCGTGTTCCTGAGCCAGTCGACCAGCCCGCCCCAGTACTCCGTGCCGAAGAGCACGATGGGGAAGCGGGTGACCTTCTGCGTCTGGACCAGGGTGAGGGCCTCGAAAAGCTCGTCGAGGGTGCCCAGACCGCCGGGCAGGACCACGAACCCCTGCGCGTACTTGACGAACATCATCTTGCGCACGAAGAAGTAGCGGAAGTTGAGTCCGATGTCGACGTAGGGGTTGAGCCCCTGCTCGAAGGGCAGCTCGATGCCCAGTCCGACGGAGATGCCCTTCGCCTCGCACGCGCCCTTGTTGGCGGCCTCCATGGCCCCGGGTCCGCCGCCGGTGATCACGGCGAACCCCGCCTCGACCAGGCCGCGTCCGAGAGCCACGCCCGCCGCGTACTCGGGCGAGTCGGCGGGCGTCCTGGCCGAGCCGAACACGCTGATGGCGGGCGGGAGTTCGGCCAGGGTCCCGAAGCCCTCGATGAACTCCGACTGGATGCGCAGCACCCGCCAGGGATCGGTGTGGACCCAGTCCGAGGGCCCGCCCGCGTCCAGCAGCCGCTGGTCCGTCGTACTCGACTGCACCTGGTCCCGCCTGCGCAGCACGGGGCCCAGCCGCTGCTCCTCCGGTGGCTGCTTGCTGCCCTCGGGATTGCCGGTAGCCATGTCCGCTCCCTCCGCTTGGCGATCGTTCCACCTCAGCGTAGATCTACGCGGGTTACGGAGGGGGGACGCCGGCATGTCCGCCATGAACTGCCGGGCGCACCGGGCGGGGCCGGGCGGGGTTCAGGAGGTCAGCCAGGCCGTCAGCCGCTCCTCGCCCGCGAGGATCTTCGCGGTGTCGACGCGCTCGTCCCGCTTGTGCGCCAAGTGCGGGTTGCCGGGGCCGTAGTTCACCGCGGGGACGCCGAGCGCGCTGAAGCGGGAGACGTCGGTCCAGCCGAACTTGGGCTGCGGAGTGCCGCCCACGGCCTCGATGAACGCGACCGCGGCCGGGTGGGAGAGCCCGGGCAGCGCCGCTCCGCTCTGGTCGTCGACCACGAACTCCTCGACGCCGCAGCCGGCGAAGACCTCGTGGACGTGGGCCAGCGCCTCCTCCTCGGTGCGGTCGGGCGCGTAGCGGAAGTTCACGGTGACCACGCACTCGTCGGGGATCACGTTGCCCGCCACCCCGCCCGAGATCCCGACGGCGTTCAGCCCTTCGCGGTACTCCAGGCCGTCGATCACGGGACGGCGCGGCTCGTACGAGGCGAGGCGCGCGAGGACCGGCGCGGCCGCGTGGACGGCGTTCGAGCCCATCCAGCCGCGCGCCGAGTGCGCCCGCTCGCCCGTGGTCCTCAGCAGGACCCTCAGGGTGCCCTGGCAGCCGCCCTCGACCTGCCCGTCGGACGGCTCCAGGAGGACCGCGAAGTCCCCCTCGAGCCAGTCGGGGTGGGCCTCGGCCACGTGCCGCAGGCCGTTGAGGTGGGCGGCGACCTCCTCGTTGTCGTAGAAGACGAAGGTGATGTCGCGGTTGGGCTCCGGGACCGTGGCCGCGATCCGCAGCTGGACGGCGACACCCGACTTCATGTCGCAGGTGCCGCAGCCCCACAGCACTCCGTCCTCGTCGAGCCGCGACGGCACGTTGTCCGCGATCGGGACGGTGTCGATGTGGCCGGCCAGGATCACGCGCTCGGCCCGTCCCAGGTGCGTCCGCGCGACGACGTTGTTGCCGTGGCGGTCGACTGTCAGGTGCGGCAGGGCGCGCAGCGCGGCCTCGACGGCGTCCGCGAGGGGCTTCTCGGTGCCGCTCTCGGAGGGGAAGTCGACGAGCTGCGCGGTCAGGCGGGCAGCGTCCAGCGTGAGGTCAAGCGGGGTCTCGGCCATGCCGTCGACCCTAACGCCCGCCCGCGGGCGCCCGGCCGCGGCCCGGAGCGCCGGACGGGCGCCCCGTGACGCCCCGCGGGACGCCCTCCGGGCCCGGCCGGGAGTGCCTTCGCGCACTTGTCCACAGGCTCACCGAACACCGACCGTACTCTCCAGTACCTTGTACCCGTGCCAGAGCCGTCCCCCACTCCCGTACGCCGCGGCCGCCTCTTCCGTTTCGGAGCGGCCCTCGTCGTTCTGCTCGCCGTCGCGGGCTATCTCGCCGTGCAGTACCTCACCGGGGGCACGGGCGAGCCGAAGTGCACGGTCGTCTCCGGAAAGGACGACGGCGCCTCGTACGAGTTCACCACCGAGCAGGCGGTGAACGCGGCGACGATCACCGCCGTCGGCACCAATCGCGGCATGCCCGAGCGGGCGGTCACGATCGCGCTGGCGACGGCGCTCCAGGAGTCCGCCCTGCGCAACATCCGGCACGGCGACCGGGACTCGCTGGGCCTGTTCCAGCAGCGGCCGTCGCAGGGCTGGGGCACGGAGCGCGAGATCATGGACCCGACGTACGCGGCGGGCGAGTTCTACAAGCATCTGGACAAGGTCCGGGACTACGAGGACCTCCCCCTCACGGTCGCCGCGCAGCGCGTCCAGCGCAGCGGCTTCCCGGACGCGTACGCGAAGCACGAGCCGGACGCCACGCTTCTCGCGGCGGCGCTCACCGGGCGCGCCGCCGCCACGCTGACCTGCGAGGGCCGCCAGGAAGTGCGCGCGGGCGGTCCGGACGCGGTGCGGGCCGCGCTCGTCCGGGACTTCGGCCGCGACGCGTTCCAGGAGGTGGGGGCCGAGATGGCGGGCGCCGCCTCCGAGGCACCCCGGGACGACACGTCGACCTCCTCATCTGCCCCCTCTGCCTCCTCTGCCGCCTCGCGCCCCGCGTCCCCCGCGGCGACGGCGGGCGGCACCGGAGGCCGTCGAACCCTGACCCTGCCGGTCCCGAGGACATCGGAGGCCGAGGGCGGCGAACGCCGCCGCGGCTGGGTCCTCGCGCACTGGGCCGTGGCCAACTCCGCGGCGCTGCGCGTCGAGCAGGTCTCGTACGCGGGCCGGGTGTGGACGTCGGGGAGCAGGGACAGCGGGTGGCGCACCGACGGGTCGGCCGGTTCGGCCGCGCCGGGCGGGCGGAGCAACACGGAGGCGGTCCGGATCGTCACCGGGCAGTAGTACGGGTCCTCACTCGTCGGAGGTACACGGGGCACGGCCCGCCACCGCCCGCCCGGGCGCTCGCCCGCCCGTTCGCCGGTCGTCCGAATCCGTTGGGAACAAAGGGCTGCGGGGATTACGCACGCCCTCTCGCCGGACGCTCTTTGCCCGGGTTTCTCCGCAGCCGATAATGCGACGCATTGCGAACTCTTTACGTCGGGCCAGCGAAACCTTCGCGGACTTCGAGCGGTAGTCACTGCGTCCGAGCCCGGAACGATCAACAGCCGGTCGATCGACGGCCGGTCGGCAACCAGTCGGCCAACTGCCGGGCCCGTCAGGACACTTCATCGTTGTCTTCCGTCTAAGGAGCACCATGTCCCTCCCCCTGACCCGTCGGATCGCCCGTGCCGCGCTGCTCATCGCAGCGGGAGCGGCGCCCGTGGTCGGTGCGGCCGGCTCCGCGAGCGCGGCCGAACTGCCGGCCGCACCCGACCTCGGCGGCCTGACCTCGCTGGACACCGCCGGCAGCAGCCTCGACGGTGCCACGCGGCACGCGACCGGGCTGGCGGGCAACCCGGGCGGCAAGGCCGTGAAGAAGGCGGTGCCGGCCACCGGCAAGACGGGCGGCAAGGCCGTCAAGAAGGCGACGCCCGCCGCCCAGAAGGCGGCCGGGGACGTCGCCGGGACCGCGAGCGGAGTGCTGGGCGACGCCGCGGAGTCGGCCGGTGGGGGTCTGCCCACCGACGCCGTCGGCAAGGGCGCGCTGCCCGCCGAGTCGCTGCCGCTGAAGGGTCTGCCGCTCGGCTAGTCGCCGGGGCGCCCGTCCGCGAAGGGTCCAGGGTCCTCCCTGGACCCTTCGCGTGCGCCCGGGCCCAATGGGCGGGAACGGTGCGTGGGGCGCGTCCCCCGGGGCACCGCCGCGCCCCGGGGGACGCACGGGATACGCGCAGCGCCCGGGGCGGGGCACCGGGGGCCCTCCGGACCGGAGGGCGTCGGGGGCCCGGGGCAATGCCGCCACCGGGGCTCCGGGGCCCGGAGGACCTCCCGTGCCCGGGGCGGTCCGCTACCGGGACCCGAGCCGCTCCACGGCCGCCCGTACCCGCTCGTCGGTCGCCGTCAGGGCCACGCGGACGAACTCGGCCCCCGCGGGCCCGTAGAAGTCGCCGGGCGCGACCAGGATGCCGAGGTCCGCCAGGTGCGCCACGGTGTCCCAGCAGGGCTCGTCGCGGGTCGCCCAGAGGTAGAGGCTCGCCTCGCTGTGCTCGATGCGGAAGCCGTGCCCGACGAGCGCGTCGCGCAGGGCGGTGCGGCGGGCCGCGTAGCGCTCGCGCTGTTCACGGACGTGGGTGTCGTCGGAGAGCGCGGCGGCCGTGGCGGCCTGGGTGGGCGCGGACGTCATCATGCCGCCGTGCTTGCGGACCTGCAGGAGGTCGCCGAGGACGGCGGGGTCGCCGGCCAGGAACGCGGCCCGGTAGCCCGCGAGGTTGGACCGCTTCGAGAGCGAGTGGACCGACACGATCCCCTCGTACGAGCCGCCGCACACGTCGGGGTGCAGGACCGAGACCGGGTCGGCCTCCCAGCCCAGTTCGATGTAGCACTCGTCGGCGAGGACGAGGACGCCGTGCTCACGGGCCCAGGCCACGATCCGGGCGAGCTCCTCCGCCGGGAGCACCCGTCCGGTCGGGTTGGACGGGGAGTTGAGCCACAGCAGCCTCAGGCCCTCGGGGTCGAGCCGCGTCGGGTCGTCGTAGGCCACGTGCTCCGCGCGGGCCAGCCGGGCGCCGACCTCGTAGGTCGGGTACGCGAGGCGCGGGTACGCCACGGTGTCCCCTGGACCGAGTCCGAGCTGGGTCGGCAGCCAGGCCACCAGTTCCTTGGACCCCACGACCGGCAGCACGTTGCGGTGGGTGAGGTCCAGGGCGCCCAGCCTCCGCCCGCACCAGTCCACGAGGGCGTCCCGCAGCTCCGGCGTGCCCCACACCGTGGGATAGCCGGGCGAGTCCGCCGCCGCGACGAGTGCCTTCTGGATCAGCTCGGGCACCGGGTCGACGGGGGTGCCGACGGAGAGGTCGACGATGCCGCCCGGGTGAGCGGCGGCCGTCGCCTTGAAGGGCTCCAGCTTGTCCCAGGGAAACGCGGGAAGCCGGTCGGAGACTGCGGACACGGGTTCTGGCTCACTTTCTCGTACGGACCGCTCAAGCGGCCGGCGCGCACGGACGGCGCCCGCGCACGGAGCCCGCGGTCGCACCCGGGGCGCGGACGGCGAACGCCCCGGTCCCGTACGGCGGCGGGGCCGCACGGGGCCGAGGCGGTGCTCCGCCGGCCACTGCCGGACGGGGCACGGCGTCGTACGTACCGCCTACTGGTTCTGCGGCGGCAGTCCCGCGACGAAGGGGTGGTCGCGCTCGATCAGCCCCAGCTTGCTGGCGCCGCCGGGCGAGCCGAGCTCGTCGAAGAACTCGACGTTCGCCTTGTAGTAGTCCTTCCACTCCTCGGGAGTGTCGTCCTCGTAGAAGATCGCCTCGACCGGGCAGACCGGCTCACAGGCACCACAGTCGACGCATTCGTCCGGGTGGATGTACAAGGACCGCTGGCCCTCGTAGATGCAGTCGACCGGGCACTCCTCGATGCACGCCTTGTCCTTGACGTCGACACAAGGCTGCGCGATGACGTAGGTCACGCTGTCGTTCCTCCTCGATAGGGCGCTGGCGAGCCGTCTTCAGGCTCCGCCACCTGGCGCGCGGGAGCGCGGCGTCGTCGATGCCCGCACCTAGTATCTCCGTTCTTGGGCATGATCCGAACAGGAGGGTTGGACTGAGCTGTGGAATTCTCTGCGCATATCCGGCTCGAGGTCCGCGTAACCCCCGCTGACGTGGGAAAACGCGTCTCGGTGCGGCGAGTGGTCGAAGACGCCCCCGAGGGTGAGAAGTTCACCGACACGGTCGGTGTTCTCACATCATGGGACAACGGTGTGCTGCTGATCACACGACGGTCCGGGGAAAGCGTCCAGATTCCGGAATCGGCGCTGGTGGCGGGCAAGGTGGTGCCGTCCGCGCCCGCCCGCCGACGGGGCCCGGCCGCGTCGTACGAGGAGCTGGCCCGGGTGTCCGCGCGCGCCTGGCAGCCGGTGGAGCGGGAGATGCTCGGCGGCTGGGAGCTGCGGGCGGCGGCCGGTTTCACCCGCCGCGCCAACTCGGCGCTGCCGCTGGGCGATCCGGGCCTGCCGCTGGACCGCGCCCTGCGGTACGTCCAGGACTGGTACGCGGCCCGGGAGCTGCCCGCGTACGTCCAGACGGCGACGGGGGCCGCGGGCACCCAGGAACTGCTGGGCGCCGAACTGGAGGGGCGGGGCTGGACGCGCGAGGTGACCGCGGAGCTGTGGACCGGCGCGCTGGCACCGCTCGGCGACCTGACGGACCCGGGTCCCGGGGGCACGGGCCCGGCGGGCACGGGTCCCGCGGTCAACCTCTCCCGCACGGTCGACGAGGCGTGGCTCGGCGGCTACGGGCGCAAGGGTCTGACCGAGGCGGCCCTCAAGGTCCTGGGCAGCGGGCCCTCCGTGTGGTTCGCGACCGTCCCCGGTGCCGGGGCGGGCGCGCCCGCGGCGATCGGCCGCTGCGTGGTGGACGGCCGGTGGGCGGGCTTCGCCGCGGTGGAGGTGGACCCGTCGGCGCGCCGACGGGGGCTGGCGACCGCGGTGATGGCGGCCCTCGCCCGCCGGGCCCTGTCCGAGGGCGCCTCGGCGGCGTGGCTCCAGGTGGAGAAGGAGAACGCGGGCGCCCGCACGCTGTACGCCGGGATGGGCTTCGCCGCCCACCACGCGTACCACCACTACCGCGCTCCCGCGGTGGCGGAGGGACCCGGCGGCGGGCAGGCGGGGCGGCGCCTCGACGGGGACGCGCGCGGCGGGTCCCCCGACCAATATCGATCGGCGTGAAAGGGCACGGGTCAGCCATGCGTCCTCTTCATCCTCCCGGGCCGGAGCAGAGCGCCGAGTGGCGGCGGCTGTTCGGCGACGAGGCACGGTCCGAGCGGCCCGACCTGTCGGTGCTGTGTCTGCTGGTGGGCGCCCAGGCGGACGGCGAGCTGGACGAGGCGGGCATGGACGCGGCGCAGATGGAGCTGGACCGGCTGGCCGGCGAGCTGCCGTTCCGGCCCGGCGGCCCGCGGGCCTGGGCCACGGCGCTGGCCGAGCACCTGGGCGGCCGCTGCCGGTTCCACGGCACGCAGGGCGACTACCAGCGTCTGAACTCCTCGCTGCTGCACGAGGTGCTGAGGCGGCGCCGGGGGCTGCCCATCCTGCTCTCGGTGGTCTGGATGGAGGTCGCGCGACGGGCCGGCGCCCCGGTCTACGGGGTGGCCCTGCCCGGTCACTTCGTGGTCGGGTTCGGGCCGCCCGACCAGCAGGTCCTCGCCGACCCCTTCGACGGCGGCCGGGTACTGACCGGCCCGGACGCCGAGCTGCTGGTCGCGGGGGCCACCGGCGCCCCGCTCGACCCGTCGATGCTGTCGCCCGCCGATCCGCTCGACGTCGTCCTGCGCATCCTGAACAACATCCGCGCCTGGGCCTCGGCGCGGCCCGAGCGGTCCGACGTCGCCCTGTGGGCCGTCGACCTGTCCCTGCTGCTGCCCTCCCACCCGGCCCGGCTGCGCTACGAGCGCGCCCAGTTGCTGGTCCGGCGCGGCGAGTTCCTTGACGGCGCCACCGAACTCGACGCCTACGCGGACATCGTGGCCGCCGTCGACGGACCCGCGGCCGACCGGGTGCGGCAGCAGGCCCAGGCGGCCAGGGCGATGCTCAACTGACGGCGCACGGCGGGCTCCAGGAGGTACGGGCCGGAGCCGCCGAGGGGTGGGCGGGCACCGGGAACGACCGAGGGGGCGCCCGGCCGGTGCCGTGCGCCCCCTGTACTCCGGTCCGGTTACGAGGGATCGGTGTCGATCACTCCGACGCGGTCCGCGGCCGTCCTGCCGAGGAGCGCGGGACGCATCGCGCCGATCACGTCCTCCGGCGTCACGGCCGTCTTCTTGCCGTTGGCCCGGGTGATCAGGACTCCGTCGAACGAGCCCCCGTAGAGCTTCTTCAGCGCCGCCCTGTCGTAGTACTCGACCAGCTTGCCCTGGGCGTTCGCCTTCACCCCGAGGAACTTCCACAGGGAGTTCTCCGGGCTGAACGGCAGCTCCACGCCGCCCGCCTTGATCGTCACGAGTCCGGACATCGCCGGCTGGGCGAACTCCTTCATCATGCGGTCGACCTCGGCCTTGGTGACCTTGGGCTCCCTCGTCGTGGTGGGGACCTTCACGGGCTCGGTCCGCCCGGTCTCCACCTGGGCCCGGTAGGCCGTCTGCACGGCGTCCGCGGACCGGGCGACGTCGATTCCCTGGCCCGCCTTGCCGTACACGGCCACGGCCTTGCCGGACTGGAACTTGATGGTGCCCTCGCTCGCCGAGCCGGAGCCGCCCGCGGCCTGCTCCAGGGCGGCCCCCAGCTTCTCCTCGTCGACGGGCATCACCGGGTCGACGACCCGCTCGTTGCCGAACAGCGAGCCGATGACCGAGACGGGGTTGTAGTCGCTGCCCGCCGCCACCCGTACCGTCGCCTGGCTGTCGAGCTGGAGCCCCGCCTGGTCCGGCTTGAGCGCGACGGTGTCCCCGTCGACGGACAGCTGGAGCGCCTTGGCCGCGCGGGCCTTGAAGGCGTCGTCGAGCTTCTGCACGGCCTCGTCGCGGGTACCGCCGCCGATGTCGACGCCGAGCACGCTGGTGCCCTTGGGCACGTCGGAGTGGTTCATCAGCAGCCCGGCGCCGTACGCGATGCCGCCGAGGGTCACCACACCGGTGACCAGGAGCACCAGCTTGCTGCGCCCCTTCTTCTTCGGGCGCGCCGCCGCCGGGGCGGCGGGCGTGACGGGCTGGGGCAGCTTCGGGGCCTGGTGCGCGAGGGCTCCGTCCCCGTGTCCCTCCGGCCCGAACGGCGAGTTCGGGGCGGCCGGCACCACGGGGATGCCGCTGGTCAGGGTGTGGCCGGAGACGTTCTCGCCGGGGACGCCGTAGCCGGGCGCGCCCGGCTGGGGCGCGAGTTGCTGCGGGGTGAGGATCGCGGTGTCGTCGCTGAGCGCGCTCGCGGGACGGCCCTGGCCCGCCGGGGGCCCGGTGAAGGAGGAGCCGCTCTGGGGCCCCTTGCCCCCGGGGAAGCCGGACGGGTCCGGACCGCCGCGGCCTGCGGGCGCGCCGGGACCACCGGGTGCGCCCTGGCCGCCGGGGAAGCCCGGGCCGCCCTGAGGACCCTGAGCGCCCTGGCCGGCGGGGCCCCGTCGGCCGCCGGGGGCCCCTGGGGCCGCGCCGGGCGCCGTCAGCCGGCCGTCGCCGCTGGTGGGGCCGCCGGTCGGCCCCGAGGGGCTTCCCTGGCCGCCCTGGCCGCCTCCCGAGAAGTACGGCAGTCCGTCGCGGCGCGGCTCGCCGCCGGCGTTGCCCGGGGCTCCGCCCGGCGGGTAGGGCGACGCGGAGCCGGTGCCCAGCGGACCTGCCGCCAGGGCTCCGGAGACGTCGAAGGAGCCCGTGCCTCCGCCGTGACCGGGCGCGACCGGGGCGGTTCCGCCCGCGCCGGGCAGCCCGGCGCCGTTCGTGCCGCCCGGCCGTCCGGCGCCGGGGCGCGATGCGCCGCCCGTGCCGGGAGCCTGCGGGGCGCCGGAGGCGGCGGGCCGCGCACCGGGAGCGGTGGGGCCGCCAACTCCCCCTGCGGGGCCCGGGCCGGGGCCCGGCGCGGCCGAACCGGCGGGCAGTCCGGCGCCATTGGTGCCGCCACCGCCGGGACCGCCCTTGGGCGCACCGGCCTTGCGTGGCGCGAACCAGTCGCTCGTCTTCTCGTCGGCGGGAGCGGTCGGCGCGGCGTGCGCCCCGGTGTCCGTGTCGACGGGCCCTGCCGCGGCGTTGCCGGCCGGCGGGCCGTCCTGGGCGGCGGGCTGCGGCGCGGGCTTGCCGCCGGAGGTGTCCGCGTTCGCGACGGGCGTGCGGACGACGACGGGCGGAATCGGCCGGGATCCGGGGATGTTGATGCGGATCCGCGTCGTCAGCGTGGTCTCGGTCTTGCGGTCCTCGGGGCGGTCACCGGCGGAACGTCCCGCGTCGGTGCCGTCGTCGGAGGGTGTGGGCGTTCCGTACGGCGGAGTGCCCGACGGGTATGCGGTTCCGCCGCGCCCGTTGGGCCCGGAGGACGAACTGTCAGTTTCACGACTCAAGGCAGGTTCTCCCGGTTGGCTCCACCGCCCGTTTACTCGACCTCGATTCGGGCGGCTCGGCGGCGCGCACCACCATACTGGCCACGTGTCGCACGTATCCTGCGGCCGTCGGGGAAACCCACACCGGACTTGCACCCGCGCCCTGTGGCGAAGTGGTACGTCACTTCCCAAGTCGGACAGCGGAGCCGCCCGGTTGCCGCCCCGGGGCAAGGGTGGCGCACATCACAGCGACGGCCATCCCGCCGAGCAGGAAGACGTACGAGCCCGCGCCCGCGGCGAACAGGAAGTCGCCCTCGGGACGGCTGGCGGTGAGCAGGACGACGGCGATCAGCCAGCCGGCCGCCGGCGCGACCGCCCCGGCACGACCGCCGGTGGCGAGGGCCCCGCCCACGAAGAGCCCGGCCGCGCCGCCCAGCGCGAGCAGCAGGCCGCCCGGGAACCAGGCGCCCTGGAGCAGCGCGCCGGCCACGGCGACCACGGCGCCGAGCAGGAACAGCCCGAGGTGGACGGCGAACCGTCCGGCGGACGGCAACCGCAGCGGCTGGGCGAGGGCGCTTCCCGCGGCCGCCCTGTTCGGCGAACTCATCGCACTTCCTCCCCGTTGTGCCTGTTCCCGATGTCCCTGCTGTTCCCGTGCTTCCCGGTCCCGGTGGTACCGGTGATCCCGGTGGCCCCGGGGGCTTCTCCGGCCCCACTGGTGCCGCCCGCCTCACCGGCCCCTCCACGCCCCGCGACGCCCGCGCCCGCTGCGGCCGCGGCTGTGCCGGCGCCCACGCCGTCACCGTCGGTGAGGCCGGCGAACAGGTCCGTCTCACGCGCCCCGGTGCGCTCCCCCCGCACCAGTTCGTAGTACTCGACCGTGAACAGCGGCTGCGCGAGCCCGTTCGAGAGCGCGAACCACGGTTCGGCGACCTCGATCTGCGTCGCGTGCGCCCGCATCGCGGCGGCCTTGGCGGCGGCGAAGCCGGTGCCGTCGATCTCGGTGGTCACCACGGTGTCGTCCACCACGCCGGGCACGTCCCCGACGGCGGCACGGGCCGGGAACGGCAGCTCGTCGAGCACCTCGTCGAGCCGGGCGAAGGCCTCCTCGGCGACGGAGCGCGGGACGCGGTTCCAGTAGACCTTGGAGATCGTCCAGGGGTCGCCGAGCTCCGCACGGAAGCCGGGGTCCGCGGCGAGGTCCAGGGCGCGCATGGCGACGCGGTGGGCCTGGATGTGGTCCGGGTGGCCGTATCCGCCGTCCGGGTCGTAGGTGACGAGCACCTGGGGGCGCACCTCGCGCACGACCCCGACCAGGTCGGCCGCGGCCGCGTCGAGTTCGGCGCCCCAGAAGCTGTGCGGGGCCTCGTTGTCCGGGAGGCCCATCATCCCCGAGTCCCGGTGGCGGCCGGCGGCGCCGAGGAACCGGTGGTCCGTCACGCCGAGCGCGCGCATCGCCGCGTCCAGCTCGGCCCGGCGGTGCTCGCCGAGGGCCTCGCCCGCCAGATGGGCGAGCGGGGGCGGGATGACCTCGCCCTGCTCGCCCAGCGTGCAGGTCACCAGCGTGACCCGGGCGCCCTCGGCCGCGTACCGGGCCATGGTCGCGCCGTTGTTGATCGTCTCGTCGTCCGGGTGCGCGTGGACCAGGAGCAGGCGCCGGGCCGCGCCGGATGGGGGTCCCCCCGGCCGGGAGCCGGAGGAGGGCAGTGCCGTCATGGACCCCACCCTACGAGGCCCGGTCAGAACTTGATGTCCCCGATCATGCCCGCGATGTTGGTGGTCAGATCGCTGATGGTGGGCGCGATCGTGGAGCTGGCGAGGTAGAAGCCGAGCAGGACGCAGACGATCGCGTGCACGGCCTTCAAGCCTGACTTCTTGATCAGGATGAAGACCACGATCGCCAGCAGCAGCACCGCCGAGATCGAGAGTGCCACAACGGCTCACCTCCAAGGATTCCAGGACCGGGGTTCGGACTACGGGGAGCGGTAAATCCATACAGCGGCCAGCGGGTTGATACCCACACAGCGCTAGTGATCATAACTATCCGTACCTGCGCATCGATCGGCGCACGGCCGCACAAGGGGGCGCATGGCCAATATGGTCGAGGCATGACGACCGAGCCTCTCTCCTTCCCGCGCCGACAGGCGCGCACCCTGCGCTTCACGCTCGGTGCGCCCCGCGCGTTCACCGTGGCGCCCGACGGTTCCCGCGTCGCCTTCCTGCGTTCCCCGTCCGGCACGGACCGGGTGAACCAGCTGTGGGTCCTCGACGTCGCGGACGGCGAGGAGCGCCTCGCCGCGGACCCGCGGACGCTCCTCGGGGGCGGCTCCGAGCGGCTGTCGGCCGCGGAGCGGGCCCGGCGCGAACGCAGCCGCGAGGGCGGCGCGGGCATCGTCGGCTACGCCACGGACGCGGCCGTGGAATTGGCCTCCTTCACCTTGTCGGGGCGGCTTTTCACGGCCGAGCTGAGGGCCGGCACCGCGCGCGAACTGCCCGTCCCCGGACCGGTGCTGGACCCGCGCCCCTCCCCGGACGGGCGTCTCGTCGCCTACGTGAGCGGCGGCGCGCTGCGCGTGGTGAGCGCCGAGGGCGAGGACGACCGGGCGCTCGCGGAACCCGAACGGGACACGGGCACGGACACCGTCACCTACGGTCTCGCCGAGTTCGTCGCGGCCGAGGAGATGGGCCGCTCGCGCGGCTTCTGGTGGTCCCCCGAGTCGGACCGGCTGCTGGTCGCGCGGGCCGACGACGCCCCTGTGAGCCGCTGGTGGATCTCCGATCCCGCGCATCCCGAGCGGCGGCCGCAGCAGGTCGCCTATCCGGCGGCCGGGACGGCGAACGCCGAGGTGCGGCTCTTCGTGCTCGACCTGTCCGGGGCCCGCACGGAGGTCGTCTGGGACCGGGCGCGCTACCCGTACCTGGCGCGAGTGCACTGGTCGGCGGCGGGTGCGCCGCTGCTCCTCGTCCAGGCGCGGGACCAGAACAGCCAGCTCTACCTGGCGGTCGACCCGGACACCGGGACGACTCGGATGGTGCACGCGGACGAAGATCCACAATGGCTTGATCTTTTCCCCGGCGTACCGGGTTGGACGCCGAGCGGGAACCTCGTGCGGATCGCCGACGAGGGCGGCGCACGCGTGCTCGCGGTCGGCGAACGCCCTTTGACGGGGCAGCAGTTGCACGTGCGCGCGGTGCTCGACATCTCGGACGAGGACGTGCTGGTGTCCGCCTCGGCGGGAGCCGCCGCGACCGACCCGGAGATCGGCGAGGTGCACGTGTACCGCGTCAACGACCTGGGCTGGGAGCGCATTTCGCAGGAGCCCGGGGTGCACTCGGCGGTGCGCGCGGGCGGTGTGACCGTGCTCGTCTCGGCGGTGCCCGGCCGGCCGGGCACCGCGGTGCGGCTGCTGCGCGACAGCAAGCGCCCGCTGAGCGTGGTCTCGCACGCCGCCGACCCGGGCCTGACCCCGCGGGTGACGCTCACGGAGGCGGGCGAGCGGCGCGTGCCGTGCGCCGTGGTCCTCCCCACCGGCTGGACGGAGGGCCCGCTGCCCGTCCTGATGGACCCGTACGGGGGACCGCACGGGCAGCGCGTGCTCGCCGCGCACAACGCCTATCTGACCCCGCAGTGGTTCGCCGACCAGGGCTTCGCCGTGGTGGTCGCGGACGGGCGGGGCATGCCGGGCCGTTCGCCGGCCTGGGAGAAGGCGGTCAGGCACGATCTGGCGGCGGTCGTCCTGGAGGACCAGGTCCACGCGCTCCACGCGCTCGCGGAACGCTTCCCGCTGGACCTGACCCGGGTCGCGATCCGCGGCTGGTCGTTCGGCGGCTACCTCGCGGGGCTCGCCGCGCTGCGCCGGCCCGACGTCTTCCACGCGGCGGTGGTGGGCGCGCCGGTCACCGACCAGCGGCTGTACGACACCCACTACACGGAGCGGTACCTCGGCGATCCGAACCGGCAGCCCGAGGTGTACGCCGCGAACTCCCTGATCGACGACGACGGCCTGGTCGGGGCCGTCGAGCCGGCCCGCCCGATGATGATCGTGCACGGCCTCGCCGACGACAACGTGGTGGTCGCGCACTCCCTGCGGCTGTCGTCCGCGCTGCTGGCGGCGGGCCGTCCGCACGAGGTGCTGCCGCTGTCGGGGGTCACGCACATGACGCCGCAGGAGCAGGTCGCCGAGAACCTGCTGCTGCTCCAGGTGGACTTCCTGAAACGCTCGCTGGGGCTGTCCTGACGCGGAGCCGCCACCGCGCGGCCGGGGGCGGACATGCGACCGGCCGGGGAGACATGGTGCCCCCGGCCGGTCTACGGCACCCGCACGGCCGTACGCCGCTCAGACTGACGCGTCCGTATATCGGCAGAGGGTCGGCGGAGTTGCCTGCGTGTTAACGAAGTTGATACGCATTTTTCATCCTATTCCGCACCGTCCGCGGGCTCTGCGGGCTTCTCGGCCTCCTCGGGCGGTACGACCTGCTTCTCCTCGGCGAAGTGGCACGCCGAGTCGTGGGCGGCGGGACCGGCCCCGTACCGGAACTCCGCGGGCACCGCGAGCAGCGGCACCTCCTGCGCGCACCGCTCCTGCGCCTTCCAGCAGCGGGTGCGGAAGCGGCAGCCGGAGGGCACGTTCGCCGGTGAGGGCACGTCGCCGAAGAGGATGATCCGCTCCCGGTGCTCGCGGGCCTCCGGGTCCGGCACGGGCACCGCGGACAGCAGGGCCTGCGTGTACGGGTGCGTCGGGTGGTCGTAGATCTCGGCGTCCCTGCCGATCTCCACGATCCGCCCGAGGTACATGACGCCCACCCGGTCGGAGATGTGCCGCACGATCGACAGGTCGTGCGCGATGAAGACGTAGCTCAGGCTGAACTCGCTCTGGAGCCGGTCGAGCAGGTTGATCACCTGCGCCTGCACCGACACGTCGAGGGCCGACACCGGCTCGTCCGCGACGATGATCTCGGGGCGCAGGGCGAGGCCGCGCGCGATGCCGATGCGCTGGCGCTGCCCGCCGGAGAACTGGTGCGGGTAGCGGTTGATGTACTCCGGGTTGAGCCCCACCACGTCCAGCAGGTCCTGGACCTTGCGGCGGCGGTCGCCCTTCGGCGCGACCTCGGGGTGGATCTCGTACGGCTCACCGATGATGTCGCCGACCGTCATCCTCGGGTTGAGCGAGGTGTACGGGTCCTGGAAGACCATCTGGATGTTGCGGCGGACGGCCTTCAGGGCGCGGCCCGACAGCTTGGTGATGTCCTCGCCCTTGTACTTGATCGCCCCTTCGGTCGGCCGCTCCAGGTTGACGAGCATCCGGGCGACGGTCGACTTGCCGCAGCCGGACTCGCCGACGATGCCGAGGGTCTCCCCCGCGCCGAGCGCGAAGTCGACGCCGTCGACCGCGCGGACCTCCCCCACGTGCTTCTTGAACACAATGCCCCGGGTCAGCGGGTAGTGCTTGACCAGCCCGCTGACCTCAAGAATCGCCTCAGGCACGGGGGCCTCCGGAACTGGCTGCGGCATCCAGCGTCTCCCTCCAGAAGAAGCAGGCGCTCCTGCGGTCCTCGTCCACCTCGGCCAGCGGGGGCACCTCGGCGCGGCAGATGTC
The DNA here is from genome assembly GCF_014651055.1 of Streptomyces fructofermentans. GTDB lineage: Bacteria > Actinomycetota > Actinomycetes > Streptomycetales > Streptomycetaceae > Streptomyces > Streptomyces fructofermentans. The sequence goes on along the minus strand of NZ_BMWD01000001.1, from coordinate 428,549 downwards.
CTGGGCGAACGGGCAGCGCGGGTTGAAGGCGCAGCCCGGCGGGATGTTCATCAGGTTCGGCGGCAGGCCCTTGATGGCGTACAGCTCCTGGCCCTTCTGGTCGAGGCGCGGGATCGACTCCAGCAGGCCCTTCGTGTACGGGTGCGCCGGAGCCTTGTAGATGTCGTGGACGGGGGCCGACTCGACGATCCGGCCCGCGTACATCACGGCGATCCGGTCGGCGACGTCCGCGACGACTCCGAGGTCGTGGGTGATGAGGATCAGGCCCATGCTGAGTTCGCGCTGCAACTCGGCGAGCAGGTCCATCACCTGGGCCTGGACGGTGACGTCGAGCGCGGTGGTCGGCTCGTCGGCGATGATCAGCGCGGGCTCCAGGGCCAGCGCCATGGCGATCATGATGCGCTGGCGCATGCCGCCGGAGAACTGGTGCGGGTAGTCGCCGACGCGGGCCGCCGCGCCGGGGATGCGCACCCGGTCCATCAGTTCGATCGCCTTGGCCCTGGCGTCCTTGCGCGACATCCCCCGGTGGACGGTGAACATCTCGCCGAGCTGGGCGCCGACGCTGAGCACCGGGTTCAGGGAGGACAGCGCGTCCTGGAAGATCATCGCCATCTTCGCGCCGCGCACCTTGCGGCGCTCCTCCTCCTTGTACTTCAGGAGGTCCTCGCCCTGGAACAGGATCTCGCCGGACGTGATCCGGCCCGGCGGCGTGTCGAGGATGCCCATCACGGCCTGCGCGGTCACGGACTTGCCGGAGCCCGACTCGCCGAGCACGGCGAGCGTCTCTCCCTCGTCCACGCTGTACGTGACGCCGTTGACGGCCTTGGCCACTCCGTCCCGGGTCCTGAACTCCACGTGCAGATCACGCACTTCGAGCAGCACGGCGGTCACCTCAGCTTCGGGTCGAGGGCGTCGCGCACCGCGTCGCCGAGCATGATGAACGCGAGGACGGTCACGGCCAGCGCGCCGGCCGGCCACAGCAGCGCGTGGGGGGCCGTGCGGATGTACTGGGAGGCCGAGGAGATGTCGATGCCCCAGCTCACCGTGGGCGGCTTCAGTCCGACGCCGAGGTAGGAGAGGGTCGCCTCAAGCGAGATGTACGTGCCGAGCGCGATGGTCGCCACGACGATGACGGGCGCGATCGCGTTGGGCATGATGTGCCGCAGCAGCATCCGCGAGTTGGAGGCGCCGAGGGCGCGGGCGGCCTGGACGTAGTCGTTCTGCCGGGTGGTGATCACCGATCCGCGCGCGATGCGCGAGATCTGCGGCCAGCCGAGCAGCACCATGAACCCGATCACGGGCCAGACGGTGGAGCTGGTGACCACGGACAGCAGCACGAGTCCGCCGAGGACGACGGGGATCGCGAAGAAGATGTCGGTGATCCGGGACAGGACCGCGTCCCCGGCCCCTCCGAAGAACCCGGCGAGCCCGCCGAGCACCGAGCCGAGGATCGCGACGCCGAGCGTGGCGCACACGCCCACCGTGACGGACACCCGCGCCCCGTACACGGTCCTCGTGTAGACGTTGCAGCCCTGGCCGTTGTAGCCGAAGGGGGCGCCGGGCTGGGAGCCCTCCTGGGCCTTGGACAGGTCGCACTGCAGGGGGTTGCCCGAGGCGATCGACCCGGGCCACAGGGAGATGAAGACCAGGAAGAGGATGGCGAGCCCCGAGATGATGAAGACGGGGTTGCGCCGCAGGTCCCGCCAGGCGTCGGACCACAGCGAGCGGGGCTTGCCCTCGGGCCCGCTCTCGGGTGCGTCGAGCCGCTTCTCCAGGGACTCGCCCTCCTGCGCGGCGAGGTCCATCGTGCCGTCCAGGCCCGTCGCCGCGATGGCGCCGTCCTCCGCGGCACGGTCCCCGCCCGAGATGTGCGGCTCCGGCGGCATGGGTTCAGGCATAGCGGATCCTCGGGTCGAGTACGGCGTACAGGAGGTCGACCAGCAGGTTGGCCACCAGGAAGACGAGGACGAGGATGGTCACGAAGCCGACGACGGTCTGCGTGTTCTGGCGCAGGATGCCCTGGTAGAGCTGGTAGCCGACGCCGTGGATGTTGAAGATGCGCTCGGTGACGATGGCTCCGCCCATCAGCGCGCCGATGTCCGTGCCGATGAAGGTGACGACCGGGATCAGCGAGTTGCGCAGCAGGTGGCGGGTGATGACCCGGCGCCGGGGCAGGCCCTTGGCGATGGCCGTGCGCACGTAGTCGGCGCGGCGGTTCTCGGCGATGGACGTACGGGTCAGCCGGGTCACGTACGCGAGCGAGACGGACGCGAGCACGAGGCCCGGCACGATCAGCTCGTCGAAGGGGGCCTCCGTCGAGACGGACGGGCTGATCCAGCCCCACTCGACGCCGAGCAGCAGCTGGAGCAGCAGACCGGTGACGAAGGTCGGCACCGAGATGACGACCAGGGTCAGCAGCAGGACGCCGGTGTCGATCGGGCGGCCGCGGCGCAGACCGGTGACGACGCCCAGGGTGATGCCGATGACGATCTCGAAGAGGATCGCCACGATCGTCAGCCGGACGGTGACCGGGAAGGCGCTCGCCATCAGCTCGGTGACCTCCTGCCCGTTGAACGCGGTGCCGAAGTCGCCGGTGAAGACGTTGCCCATGTAGGTCGCGTACTGCTGCCACAGGGGCTTGTCGAGGCCGAACTCCTTGCGCAGCTGGGTGGCCGTGGCGGGGTCGCACTGCCGTTCGCCGCACAGGCCCGCGATGGGGTCGCCCATCACGTTCACCATCAGGAAGATCAACAGGGTGGCGCCGAAGAAGACCGGGATCATCTGCAGCAGACGCCGGATCACATACCGTCCCATGAGGGCTCCGGAGGTAGATGGGGGCACCCCGCCCGGGCGGGGTGCCCCCGCGGCTCAGCTGACCTTGATCTCGTTGTAGACGGGGAGGCTGAACGGGTTCAGCGCCACATCCGAGAGCCTCGACGCGTAGCCGGCGCTGCCGTTCTGGTACCAGAGCGGAATGGCGCCCATGTCGTCCCGCAGGACCTCCTCGGCCTGCTGGAAGAGGCTGACGGCCTTGGCCCGGTCGCTCTCGGCGTTCGCCTCGTTGACGAGCTTGTCGAACTCGGGGCTGGACCACTTGCCGTCGTTGGAGGAGGCGTTGGTGTAGTAGAGCGGCTGGAGGAAGTTCTGGATCAGCGGGTAGTCCATCTGCCAGCCGGCCCGGAACGGGCCGTTCATCTTGAGCTGCGTGATCTGGTTGCGGAAGTCCGCGAAGGTGCCGACGGGGTTGCCCACGCAGGCCTTGTCGTTGCCGAGCGCGTTGTTGATCGAGTTGCACACGGCGTCCACCCACTCCTTGTGGGAGCCGGTGTCCGCGTTGTACGAGATCTTGACCTGGCCGCCGGGCAGGCCGCCGCCCTCCTCGATCAGCTTCTTGGCCTCGTCGGGGTCGTACTCGCAGGCGTCTCCGCAGAGCCCTTCCTTGAAGCCGCCGTCCTCGCCGAGCACGGGCGAGGTCCAGTCGCTGGCGGGCGTCCGGGTCTTCTGGAAGATCGTGTCGGTGATCTGGTCCCGGTTGATCGCGCGGGACAGGCCCGTGCGGACCTTCTCCATGCCGGGCTTGTCCCAGGCCTTGTCGTAGAACGGGAAGGCCAGGGTCTGGATGATGCCCGCGGGGGTGTTGATGTACCGGCCGTCGAGGTCGGCCTTGGCGTTGCCGAGCTGCGAGGCGGGCACGTCGTCGACCAGGTCGAGGTTGCCGGCGATGAGGTCCGTGTAGGCGGTGTTGTTGTCGGTGTAGACCTTGAGGTCGACGCCGCCGTTCTCGGCCTTGTCCTCGCCCGGGTAGTCGTCCCACTTGCGAAGCTTCATCTCCGAGCCCTTGGTGTACGTGTCGACGACGTACGGCCCGTTGCCGATCGGCTTCGAGAGCCAGGCCGCGTGGTCGTCGAAGAACGCCTTGGGCAGCGGCGAGTAGGCCGAGTACCCGAGGGTGTCGGGGAAGGTCGAGAACTTCTGGTTGAGCTTGACCGTGAAGGTGTTGTCGCCGGTGACCTTGAGACCCGAGAGGGTCTCGGCCTTCTGGTCGCTGCCGTCCTCGGGGTGGACCTGGTCGTAGCCGTCGATGTAGCCGAAGAAGTACGCGTTCTTCTGGTTGTTCTTGAGGCTGGCGCCGTAGTTCCAGGCGTTCACGAAGGACTCGGCGGTGACGTCCTCGCCGTTGCTGAACTTCCAGCCGGTCTTGACGGTGACGGTGAAGTTCTGCGAGTCCGTGGTCTCGATCTTCTCGGCCAGCATGTCCTCGGCCGCGCCGGTCTTGGCGTTGTACCGCTTCAGGCCCCGGAAGACCATGTCGAGGACCTTGCCGCCCTGGACCTCGTTGGTGTTGGCGGGCTCCAGAGGGTTCTGCGGGTCACCCCACGAGGAGCTCAGGACCCCGGTGCCGTCGCCGTCGCCGCCGCCGCTGTCGCCGTCACCGCCGCAGGCCGTCGCGGCGAGCGCTACCGCCGCCGCGCATGCGGCCCATTTGGCGTGTGTGGCTCCACGCATGGAGTGCCTCCTCAATGTGCGCTGTGGCCCGGCGCCGAACGCTGTGCCCTTTAGCGTCAATATCGGCGTATAAGGTTCACGGCGCACATTTACTCCACCCTTCCGGGTGGCCCGGGCGCCCGGCGGGGCCGCGCCGGTCCCGGCGCGCGTGCCCTCGGCGCGACGTGGGCCGCGCCCCTCGCCCGCACCGACGGGACGGTCGGCCGGGAGGCGCGGCGGGCGCGCCGGGGGTGCCCGGAGGCCCGACCGGGCCCGCCCGCGGTCCGGTCACCGCGCGCCTCACCCGCACGGCGGAAACCGGGGCGCGGGCGGAACGGCCCGCGCCCGCCGCCCGGGACTCCGGACAGCGGGCGGGAGGCGGGAAGCCGGCGGGCGGAAGGGCGGGAGGCGGGGGCAGGGGCAGGGGCCGAGGCGCGGCAGGGGTGTCCGCCGGAGGCCGTCGTGGCCGGTGGCACCCCCCGAGGGTGGGGGCCGCTACTCGCCGGGCGTGGCGGGGGCGTCGGTCACGGTGTCCGAGTCCCCGCGCTCCACGCAGAACTCGTTGCCCTCGGGGTCGGCCAGGGTCACCCAGCCCCGCCCGTCGGGCCGGGTCCTGTCCGCGACCAGCCGGGCCCCGAGGGCGAGCGCCCGCTCGACCTCGGCCGCCCTGGTGCGGCCTCGCGGGCGCAGGTCGAAGTGGATGCGGTTCTTGACGGTCTTGCCCTCGGGGACCCGGACGAAGAGCAGCGTCGGGCCGCCGTCGGGGTCGCGCAGTACGGCCTCCGGGTCGCCCGGCTTGTCGTCGTCGGCCAGCGGCCGGCCGAGCAGCTCGCTCCAGAACAGGCCGAGGTCGTACGGGTCCTCGGCGCAGTCGAAGGTGATGTTGTGGATGGTGGGGTTCAACTGGCTCCTCCAGGGGCCTTCGCGGCGCCCGAGGGCCGGACGCCGGATCGTCCGTCGCCGGCGGGCGGGACGGAGCGGTGGGTGACGCGCGTCGGCGGGGCCTGCCCGGGCGGTACGCCGGGCGCCGCCCGGGACCGTCCGCCGACCGTGTGGCGGCGCGCGTCGCCGCAGGGGAGCATGTCCCACCGCCGGTGCGGTGTCGAACCGTTTACGCCCCCGCCGACCGGCCCCGACTCCCTTGCCCGGGCCGGGTGTTCGGGCCGGGTGTTCGGAGCCGGCGGCGAACGACGGCAGGGACCGCCGGGGCCCGCCGGTTCCGGGGCGCAGGCCTCGTCCCGACGCCCCGCCCTGCCGCCCCGCCCCGCCCCGCCCCAGCGCCCCGGAGGGCACGTACGCCACCCGCACAGGACCGTACGCACCCGCGCCGGACCGCGGGACCGAACCCCCGGGCCGGACCCGTGGGCCGGACCCGTGGGCCGCCTTCGCGGGACCGGAGGCGGCCCGGGGGCGTCGGCCCGCGCACGGCCGCGCGGAGCGGGCGGGTAGCGCGGGCGGGAACGACACGGGACCGGGGCGGGGACATGTCGTCCCCGCCCCGGTCCCGTTGCCGCAGGTGCGCCCCGGGCGCCCGCCGGCGCGTGGCGCGCCGGGCGTCCCGGAGGGCTCGTGCGCGGCCCCCGCTCCCCCGCGGAGGGTGCCGCGCGGGCACCTACTCCTTGCCGGTGTCCGTGCCCGCCTCCGTGCCGGTCTCGCCCTCCAGCGCCGCCAGGGCCGGGTCCAGGACGATGTCCTCGCCGCGGGACTCGGTGGTCGGGTCCTCCGGGAAGTGGCAGGCCGACAGGTGGCCCTCACGGTTGCCCGAGAGCTGGATCAGCGGGGGCTCCTCCGTCGCGCACTTGTCCTGCGCCTTCCAGCAGCGGGTGCGGAAGCGGCAGCCGGACGGCGGGAAGATCGGCGACGGGACGTCGCCGGACAGGCGGATCCGCTCGCGGTCCTCGGCGTCGTCGTCCACGCTGACCTCGGGAACCGCTGAGAGCAGGGCGTGGGTGTACGGGTGGCGGGGCCGGTTGTAGATGGAGTCCCGGTCGCCGACCTCCACGATCTTGCCGAGGTACATCACCGCGACGCGCTGCGAGAAGTGCCGCACGATCGCGAGGTCGTGGGCGATGAAGAGGAAGGCGATGCCCATCTCTTCCTGGACCTTCTGCAGCAGGTTGACGACCTGCGCCTGGATCGACACGTCGAGCGCGGAGACCGGCTCGTCGGCGACGATCAGCTTCGGCTTGAGCGCGAGGGCCCGCGCCACACCGATGCGCTGCCGCTGGCCGCCCGAGAACTCGTGCGGGAAGCGGTTGTAGTGCTCGGGGTTGAGGCCGACCAGTTCGAGCAGCTCGCGGACGCGCTTCTCGCGGCCGCCCGCCGGGTTGATCCCGTTGATCTCCATCGGCGACTTGATGATCGTGCCGACCGTCTGCCGCGGGTTGAGCGACGAGTACGGGTCCTGGAAGATCATCTGGATCTCGGAGCGCACCGGAGCGATCTGCTTGCGCGAGGCGTGCGTGATGTCCTGGCCCGAGTAGGTGATGCGGCCCGCGGTCGGCTCCAGCAGGCGCGTGATGAGCCGGCCGGCCGTCGACTTGCCGCAGCCCGACTCGCCGACCAGGCCGACGCTCTCGCCGACGCCGATGTCCAGGTCGATCCCGTCGACGGCCTGGACGGCACCGACCTTCCGCTTGATCGGGAAGCCGCCGTAGATCGGGAAGTGCTTCTTCAGGCCTTCGATCTTGAGGAGCGTCTCGCGCGCCGTGTCGGTGGAGCCCTGCTGTGCGGGGAGTGTGAGGTTCTCGCTCATGTCTCGGAATCTCCCTAGCGCAGCCGGGGCTTGATGGTGTCGATGAAGATGGTCTGCTTCTGCTCGGCCGTCAGGTGGCACGCCGAGGCCCGACCCTCCGCCAGCGACGGCCGCTCGTTCACGCAGCGGCTGCCGATCTGCTCCTGGTAGGCGCAGCGCGGGTGGAAGGGGCATCCCGACGGGGGGTTGAGCAGGGAGGGGGGCGAACCGGGGATGGGCGTGAGCATCTCGTGGATGTCCCCGTCCAGGCGCGGCATGGACGTGAGCAGACCCCACGTGTAGGGGTGCCGGGGCGCGCCCAGCACCTCGCGGACGGTGCCGCGCTCCACGGCCCGGCCCGCGTACATCACCAGCAGGTCGTCGGCCATGTTGCCGATGACGCCGAGGTCGTGGGTGATGAAGATGATCGCGGAGCCGAACTCCTGCTGGAGGTCCTTGAGGAGGTCGAGGATCTGCGCCTGCACCGTGACGTCGAGCGCGGTGGTCGGCTCGTCGGCGATCAGGAGGTCCGGGTCGCACATCAGCGCCATGGCGATCATCGCGCGCTGGCGCATGCCGCCGGAGAACTGGTGCGGGTAGTCGTCGAAGCGCACCTTGGGCTGCGGGATGCCGACCTTCTCCAGCATCTGGATGGCCCGGCTCTTCGCCTCCTTCTTGGAGGCGCCGGTGTGCTTCATGTACGGCTCGGAGAGCTGCCGGCCCACGGTGTAGTACGGCGACAGGGCCGTCAGCGGGTCCTGGAAGATCATCGCCATCTTGTTGCCGCGGAGCTGCTCCAGCTCCTTCTCCGTGGCGGTGACGAGCTCCTTGCCGTCGAGGACGATCTCGCCCTCGACGGTGGTGCTGCGCGGGTTGTGCAGACCGAGCACCGTCAGGTTGGTGACGGACTTGCCCGAGCCGGACTCGCCGACGATGCCCAGGGTCTTGCCGCGCTCGACATCGAAGGAGAGGCCGTCGACCGCCTTGACGATGCCGTCCTCGGTGGAGAACTGCACCTTCAGATCGCGGACCGAGAGAAAGCTCTCCGGCCCGGTCGGGGCCGGGGCGTCCTCGGTCTTGGTCAGTGTGGTCACGGTGGTTCGTTCTTCCTAGGAGAGCCGGACGCGCGGGTCGATGTACGCGTACACGATGTCGACGAGGATGTTCAGGACCAGGATGAAGAAGGCCCCGAACAGCATGACGCCCATCGTCAGCGGGAGGTCCTTGGTGACCGCGCCGTCCACGGCCAGCCGGCCGATGCCCTGCAGCGAGAAGGTCAGTTCGGTGACGACACCGCCGCCGAGCAGGGCGCTGATGTCGATGCCGAGGACCGTGACGATCGGGATCAGCGAGCCGCGCCAGGCGTAGCGGAAGAAGACGTACTTCTTCGACATGCCCTTCGCCCGGGCGGTGCGCACGTGCTCCTCGGCGAGCTGCTCGATCATCGAGGCGCGCGCCATACGCGTGTACTGCGCGGTGAAGATGGTGGCCATCACGACCATCGGGATGGAGAGTCCGACCAGCCATCCGACCGGGTCCTCGGTGAACGGGACGTACTTGGGGTCCTCCATCCACCCGGTGCTGTAGACGAGGATCGTCAGCACGATCGGGCCGAGGAAGTAGATCTGGAACGAGCTGAGCACCATGGACGTGCCGGTGGCGACCTTGTCCACCATGGAGCCGCGCCGGTAGGCGGCGAGCATGCCCGCGCCGAGGCCCACGACCAGGAAGACCACGATGGCGCCGGCGGTCAGCGAGAGGGTCAGCGGGAAGCGGTCCATGATCGTGTCCCAGACGAAGTCGCCCGAGTAGAACGACTGCCCGAGGCAGGGGGCCGCGCAGTGGCCGTCGGGGAAGTCACGGCCGACCACGATGCCGGACATGAACTCCCAGAACTGCTTGGCGACCGGCTCGTTGAGTCCCAGCGCCTGGCGGATGTCCTCCAGTCGCGCGGGAGAGCAGTCCTTGCCGCAGGCCAGCGAGGCGTAGTCGGAGGGCGCGGCGACGAACAGGAAGAACGTGGCGGCACCGATGAGGAACAGGGTGACGACGGCACCGACCGTACGCCGGAGGATGAACTGAAGCATGGCGGGGAGGCTGCTCTCTGCGGAGGCGGTGGGCGGTTTCACGGAACCGCGGGAGTGCGCTCCGCCTGGTGCGCACTCCCGCGATCAGCCGTAGAGAGCTACGACTTCAGGAACAGGCGGGTGACGTCGATGTAGCTCGACTCGGTGCTGTAGCGGGCACCGCCGATGTTCGAACCGTAGAGCTGGAACTGCTTGGTGTACCAGAGCGGGGCGCTCGGGTTGATCTCCTCGAGGATGTAGTGCTGCGCTTCCCTCCAGGTCGCGGCGGCCTCGGTCGGCTCCTGCGAGAGGGCCTTCTTGATGAGCTCCTGGACCTTCGGGTCGTTGATGTGCGAGTAGTTCGGCGCACCGTCGGCGACCTGGTCACCGTCGTAGATCGGCGTGACGACCGTGCCGGGCGACGGCCAGTCCTGGCCCCAGCCCGAGACGTACATGTCGTACGGGTTCTTGAGCTTGCCGATCTGCTCGTAGTAGCTCGCCGAGTCGATCTCCTTGGAGACGACCTCGATGCCGACCTTGCTCAGGGCGTCCTCGATGGCGACCTTGCGCTTCTGGCCCTGCTCGGTGTTGCCGTAGGCGAAGACGAGCTTCTTCTCGGCGGCGGGAACGTCCTTGAGGAGCTCCTTGGCCTTCTCGATGTTGCCGGACGGCGTCTTCAGACGGCCGTACGGGTCGTACTTGGCCTCGTAGCCCGGCAGGGTCGGGGCGAAGAGGTTCGGGGCCACGTCGCCGCCGTACGCGCCACCCTCACCGGCGATGAGGGACTTGGAGTTGATCGCGTAGGTGACGGCGTCACGGACCGCCTTGTTCTTCACGCGGTCCAGGTTGAAGGTCAGCGTCATGACGTAGGGCTGGTAGCCCTTGATCGTGCGCTTGTTGACCGCCGGGTCGTTGATGACGTCCTGGATCTGCGTGGCGTCGACGGAGCCCGTGAACTGGATGGCGCTCTTGGCGGCACCCTGGTCCGAGATCAGTCGCTTGGTCTGGGTCGACTCGGTGACGCCGAAGTCGAAGTTGAAGCCGTCCACGTACTGGTGGCGCACGGAGTCGGTCTTCGGGTCCCAGTTCTCGTTCTTGACGAGCTTGAGGGTCTTGCCGACCTTGTACTCGGAGATCTTGTACGGGCCGGTCGAGACCGGGGCCTTGTCGTACTTCGCCTTGGTGTCGGACTTCTCCGTGACGACGGAGTAGCCGGGCATCGCGAGCGTCTGCGGGAGGTCCGGACGCGCGGTGTCGAAGTGGAAGACGACGGTCTTGTCGTCCGGGGTCTCCAGGACCGAGTCCGGCAGGTGCTTCTTGCCGAAGCCGCCGTCCGGCAGCGCCTCGCGGTACTTGGCACCGCTCAGCCAGGTCTGCAGGTAGGTCGGGCCGTCGAAGATGAACTCGGCGTACAGGCGCTCGACGGAGTGGCGGATGTCGGCCGAGGTGATCTCGACGCCGTTCTCGTCCTTGATCCCGTCCTTCAGCGTGAAGGTCCAGGTCTTGCCGCCGTCGGAGGACTTGCCCGAGTCGGTGGCGAGGTCGCCGACGACCGAGACGTTGCCCTTGCCGTCCTCCTCGAAGTTGGTCAGACCGCGGTAGAGCAGGTTGGCGACCTGGCCGGCGTCGGAGACGTAGATCTGGCCCGGGTCCAGGTGCGAGAGGCCCGCCTCCTGGTAGACCTGGATCGTGCCGCCGCTCTTGGCTCCGGCGACCTCTTCGGCGGGGCCGGTGGAAGCGGCCGCGTCACCGTAGGTGACCGACTTGGACTGGGTCGCGGCCTCCTTCTGGTCCTTCTTGGAGTCCTTGCCCGAGCTGCTGCCCTTGTTCTCCGAGCATCCGGTGAGCGCGAGGGAGCCGGCTGCGATGGCGACCACGATTGCGGTGGCTCTGCGCGAGGTGAGCGACTTCATAACGGTGTATGCACCTACCTGTCGGTTGTTATCCATGAGTACTGCCTGACGCGGCTGGTAGGCCGACGCGGGGGCGGCAGTCACCCCCCACCAATGGACGGTTCAGCGCCCGGACTTGGGGTCGAAGGCATCCCGTACGGAGTCTCCGAGGAGGTTGAAGCACAGGATGAAGATCACCAACGCCGTTCCCGGGAAGAACATGAACGCCGGGTCCTGCTCGGCGTACTTGGCGCCGGCTGCGAACAGGCGTCCCCAGTCCGGGGTCGGTTCGACGAACCCGACTCCGGCGAAGGAGAGGAAGGCGATGGTGAGGATGGTGCTGGGGAGCTGGTACGTGAACTGCACCAGGATCGGTGAGACGACGTTGGGCAGGACCTCCTTGCGGACGATCCGCCACGGCGAGGCCCCCGAGACCTTGGCGGCCTCCACGAACTCACGCTCGCGCAGGGACAGGACGGTGGAGCGCACGAGTCGCGCCATACCCATCCAGCCCAGCACCCACAGCACGATGAGGATGGCCACGGCCCGGAAGTACGTGGGCGTCTCCTCCCGCGGGTCCACGAAGAACGCGGTCACCACGGGCATGAAGGCGATGAAGAACAGCTGCTGCGGGAACGAGAGGAAGAAGTCGGTGACGCGGCCGATCCAGTAGTCGGTGCGACCGCCGAAGTATCCGCCGATCAGACCGATGACGACACCGGTGAGCATGACCAGCACGGTCACACCGAGTGCCATCAGCAGCGACGTGCGCATGCCGTACAGCAGCATGGCGAACAGGTCGCGGCCGTACTGCGGTTCGACACCGAACCAGTGGTCGCCCGAGACGCCGCCCAGGTAGCCGAGCGGCAGCCCGAACTCGTCGAGGACGGGCGAGTCCGCGTACGTGGGGTCCTGCCCGTACAGCGTGTACGGGTTGGTCCCCGCGAGGGACACGAGCAACGGCGCGACGAGCGCGACCACGAAGTAGAAAATCACTACCGCGGCACAGATCATGCCGGTACGGTCACGCCTGAAGCGCTGCCACATCAGCTGGCCGGGGGAACGGCCCTCAAGCTTCTTGGGCTCGGCCTTCTCGGTGGTCGAGTCCAGCTCGGGGTCCAAGGCGACCGACGGCCCGGGGCCCTCGGCCTTGGTTGGACTGGTCATGTGTGTTCTTCCCCCGGGGGATGGAGAGTTGAGCGCAGCACAGATACCGGCAGGTTCTGTGGTTTCAGGGAACTTTCACCAAGTGGGTCAACGCGCGTCAAGGGCGGAAGGCATAGGGATCTCCCTACCGTCGATATTTTGAGCAAAAATTGCAGAGAATGACACCTACGCGCGCTTGACAGGCAGTAACGGAATCTCTCGAATCGGGCATCCGTGAGGAAAATTTCGTTTACGTGTCCGAAACTTGATTGCCCGGTGCCCGATATGCGAACGCCGCTGCCGCGATCCCACCGATGCCCGAACTGACACGGTTTCAGCCCCCGGACACGCCGGAGGCCCGGCTCTCCGCGGGGCGGTGGGCCGGGCCTCCTGGCGGCTCTGGGGCCGGACGTGCGACACCCGCCGGCCGCCGCTCCCTGCGGCGTCCGGCGGGTGCGTTGAGCGCTTGGTCAGCCGTTCTTGGCGCGGCTCGCGGCGCGGGCGCGCTCACGGCCGTCCAGGTTCACCTTGCGGATGCGAACCGACTCCGGGGTGACCTCGACGCACTCGTCGTCGCGGCAGAACTCCAGGGACTGCTCCAGGGAGAGCTTGCGCGGCGGGACGATCGCCTCGAACGAGTCGGCCGAGGACGACCGCATGTTCGTGAGCTTCTTCTCCTTGGTGATGTTCACGTCCATGTCGTCGGAGCGCGAGTTCTCGCCGACGATCATGCCCTCGTACACCTCGGTGCCGGGGTCGGTGAACAGCACTCCGCGCTCCTGGAGGTTCGTCATCGCGAACGCGGTGACGGCACCGGCGCGGTCGGCGACCAGGGAACCGTTGTTGCGGGTCGCCAGCGGGCCGAACCACGGCTCGTGGCCCTCGTGGATCGAGTGGGCGATGCCGGTGCCGCGCGTGCCGGTCAGGAACTCCGTACGGAAGCCGATGAGGCCGCGGGACGGGACGACGAACTCCATGCGGACCCAGCCGGAGCCGTGGTTCGACATGTTGTCCATCCGGCCCTTGCGGACGCCCATGAGCTGCGTGACCGCGCCCATGTGCTCCTCGGGCACGTCGATCGTCATGCGCTCGACCGGCTCGTGCGTCTTGCCGTCGATCTCCTGCGTGACCACCTGCGGCTTGCCGATGGTCAGCTCGAAGCCCTCGCGGCGCATCTGCTCGACCAGGATGGCCAGCGCCAGCTCGCCGCGGCCCTGGACCTCCCACGCGTCCGGGCGCTCGGTGTCGAGCACGCGGAGGGAGACGTTGCCGACCAGTTCGCGGTCGAGACGGTCCTTGACCTGGCGGGCGGTGACCTTGCGGTCCTTGACCGCGGCCTTGTTCTCCGCGCCCTTGCCCGTGCCGCCCCGGCCGACGAGCGGCGAGGTGTTCGTGCCGATGGTCATGGAGATGGCCGGCTCGTCGACCGTGATGAGCGGCAGCGCGATCGGGTTCTCCGGGTCGGCGAGGGTCTCGCCGATCATGATGTCCGGGATGCCGGCGACGGCGCAGATGTCGCCCGGGCCCGCCATCTCGGCGGGCTTGCGGGTGAGCGCCTCGGTCATCAGCAGCTCGGTGATGCGCACGTTGGACATCGTGCCGTCGCGCTTGATCCACGTGACGGTCTGGCCCTTGCGCAGCTCGCCCTGCTCGACGCGCAGGAGCGCGATGCGGCCGAGGAAGTTGTCGGCGTCCAGGTTGGTGACGTGCGCCTGGAGGGGCGCCTCCGTGTCGAACTCCGGAGCCGGGACGTGCGAGAGGATCGTGGAGAAGAACGGCTCCAGGCTGTCGCTGTCCGCGGGGACGGTGCCGTCCTCGGGCTTGGTCAGCGAGGCGACGCCGTCACGCGCACACGCGTAGACGATCGGGAACTCGATCTGGTCCTCGTCGGCGTCGAGGTCGAGGAAGAGGTCGTACGCCTCGTTCACGACCTCGTCGATGCGCGAGTCCGGACGGTCCGTCTTGTTGATGCACAGGATGACGGGCAGGCGGGCCTGGAGGGCCTTGCGCAGCACGAAGCGCGTCTGGGGCAGCGGGCCCTCGGACGCGTCGACGAGCAGCACGACCGCGTCGACCATCGACAGACCGCGCTCGACCTCGCCGCCGAAGTCGGCGTGACCGGGGGTGTCGATGATGTTGATCGTGATGACGTCGCCGCCATCCTTGGGGTGGTACTTGACGGCCGTGTTCTTGGCCAGGATCGTGATGCCCTTCTCACGTTCCAGGTCGTTGCTGTCCATCATGCGGTCGTCGAGCGACTCGGCGGCGTGCGCGGCGAAGGCACCGGCCTGCTTGAGCATGGCGTCGACCAGGGTGGTCTTGCCGTGGTCGACGTGGGCGACGATGGCGACGTTGCGGATGTCGTGGCGCGTGGCCATATTGAGGCGCTTCTCCCGGAGTGAGTGGACGGCCTCCGCTGAGCGGGGCCTGCCGGGCTGGACACGCCACGGCCTTACCCCATCGTACGTGGCCTTGACGGGGACGGCCTCCGCGGGCTAGACCGCCGGACCTCCGGAGCGCCCCGCCCGCCCCGCCATCAGGCGCTCCACGGGTCGCGGCGGATCCGCCGCGGCGGCCCTCCCGGACCGCGCCGCGCCTCCCCGCCGCAGGGCCGTCACCCTCCGTGACGTCCGCGGTGCGGCGCCGTCGTGCGGTGACGCCGCCGTCCCCGTGTCCCGCGGGTGACCGCGGGACACGGGGACGGCGGTGGTGCGGGGGCGATACCGGGCCCGGGGCTATTCGCCCTTCTTCTCCGTTTCGTCCTTCTTCTCCGTCCTGCCGTCCTTCTCCGTCCTGCCCTTCTTCTCTGAGCCGTCCGCCTTCTCGTCCTTGCCGTCCTTGCCGTCCTTGCCCGACTTCGCGCCGGTCGAGGGGTTCCCGTGCGACGGCTGCGGGCCGTGGGCGCCCTTCTTCAGGAAGCCCATGTCCTCGTAGACCGGGGTCTGGAACCCGAAGGCCCCCGCGTTGGCGAGGCCGTCGCGGACGGCGGCGAGCTGGGGCCGCTGGTAGAGCGGGATGGAACCCGCGGCGGCCCAGATCCGGGCGTCCGCCTTGCGCACCAGGGCGCGGGACGCGTCGGCGTCCAGTTCCGCGACGGCCTGGTCGAAGAGCTGGTCGACCTGGTCGGTGCCGACCCTCGTGTAGTTCTGCTCGACGTTCAGTGAGCCGTCCGCGGCCGGGACCGGCTTGGAGTAGATGGGGCGTGCGTCGGTCGCGGGGAACGCGGAGGCGGGCCAGGAGTAGAGCGCCAGGTCGTACTGGCCCGAGGCGATGTGGTCCTTGAAGTAGCTCTCGTCGGCGACCTTGGAGATCTCCGTACGGATGCCGATACGTTCCAGCATCCGCGCGATGCGCTCGCCGACCGTCCGCAGCGACTCCGAGCCCGGCCCCGAGGGGAGCACGAACCTGAGGGTCAGCGGCCGGCCGTCCTTGGCGAGGGGCCCGGCGGCGGCGCGGCCCGGTGCGGCCGTGCCGGCGGGAGCGTACGCCCCGGCGGCTCCACCCGGCTTGAGCTGCTGCTTCCCGTCCTGGGCGAGGTTCTTGCTGGCGCCGTCCTTGCCGTCCTTGCCGTCCTTGCCGTCCTTGCCGTCCTTGCCGGTCTTGCCGTCCTTGCCGGCACCCTCGCCCGACGACCGCTCGGCCGTCCGGGCACGGAGTTCGGCCCGTTCGCGTTCGGTCAGGGGCGCGGGGGCGAGCACGGCGGAGCTGCCGTTGTCGCCGGGCTTGTCGTCGCCGAGGTCGTACGTGCCGTCTTCGTCCGAACTCCCGCCCCCTCCCTTGCTCTTGCCCTTGCCGGTCCCCTCGCTGTTCTCGGACCCGCCGGCGCCCTTCGTGTCCTCGGAGTCGTCCGACTTCTCGGAGGCCTTCGCGCCCGCGGCCTCCTTCGGCTTCTTCTCCTCCTTGACGGCACCGCCCGCCACCCATCCGGCGTCCGAGAGGAGCGCCTGCGCCTCGCGGGTGTCCTGGCCGCCGAGAGCTCCGCTGCCGTCGGCGTACGCGTGCTGCCCGGCGAGCGCGAGGTGGCTGCCGACCGGCTCGGCGGGCAGCCCCAGCGGGCGGAGCACGGCCTTGGCCAGCGCGTCCCGGTCGAGGGCTCGGGCCACGGCCCGGCGCACCCGCTCGTCGGCGAGCGGCCCCTCGGAACCGTTCAACGCGAGCTGGGTGAAGGACGGTTCGAGGGACTTGCGGACCACGAAGCCGCGCAGGGAGGCCTGCTCCTCGGCGTACTTCGCGACGGCCTTCCTGCGCTTGGCGCGGGCCGTGAGCTCCTCGTCGGCGTCGTCCTCGTCGGAGCCGTTCGCGACCGCCCAGGAGCGCAGCGCCTTGCCCGAGGTGAGGTCGGCGGCGGGACCGCCCGCCGCCGGGGCGCCCCTGCCCGCCTTCCTCTCGCGCGCCGCGAGGGCGATGCGTTGCGCCTCGGCGGCGTCGATCTCGGCGAGGTCGAGCCGCCCGCCCGCGAGGGCGGCGACCCGCTTCTCCCGCGGCACCGCGCGCAGCACCAGTTGCGAGAGCTTGGCCGGACTGCCCCACCAGCGCGGGTTGCGCTTGAGCGTGATGTCGCCGGCCTTGCGGTCGACGGAGGCGATCGCGAAGGGACCTGCGGTGACCTTGAGCTTGCGGCGGGCGCCGTCGTTGAAGCTGTCCGGGGTCCCCATGACCTCCTTCGGGTACAGCGGGGAGAACAGCGACTTCCAGTCGGCGTACGGCCTGCTGAAGGTGACCCGGACCTCCAGGTCGCCCGCACCGCGTTCGATCTTCTCGATCCGCTCGTACCCGGCGTTGCGGGCCGTCCAGTACGCGGTGTCCTTGCCGGACAGCGCACGCCACTGCGCGGCGAAGTCGGCCGCGCCGATCTCCCGTCCGTTGCTCCAGACGGCCTGCTGGTTGAGCTTGTAGAGCACGACCTGCTTGGGCTCTCGGTCGACGACCTTCGCCGACTCCAGGTAGTCCGGGTTGCGCTGCGGCCGGCCGTTCGCGTCGAGGCGGTACATCGAGGGCAGGACGGCACCGGCGACCCGGGAGGTCGCCGCGTCCGCGTCCGCCTGGAAGGTGTTGAGGGTCTCCGGCAGGGCGTCCACGGCCCAGCGCACCTTGCCGCCGTCGGCGACCAGATCGCGCCCGGCCGGGGCGATGTCCTGACCTGCCGTGGGCCTGGCCGCCTCGTCCTGCTCACTGCAACCGGCCAGGGCCGGCACAGCGAGCACGCCCGCCGTGAGGAACGCGACCGAACGCATCACCGCGCGCGGTCCGACGCCGTCGTGGGACATGACTTACCTCCGGGGGCGCTGCTTGATCACGTTTGGCGGTATATGGAGTTCATCTGATCTATCGCCCACTGAAGGGGAGCCCGTCCGGCTCCGGGCCGCGACACGGCGATGGGCACGCGGAAGCCCACCCGTGCGGCCCAACGGCGCGCGCCGGGCCCGGTCCGCCGGGGCGCACGCGCGGCGCGCGCGGACAGCACGATCCAGTAATCCCGTGCAGATCCCTTCACACGGACTGATGTGGCGCGCAACACTCGCAGGCGCATGAACGTTGCCGCCTTGGACCCGACAGTCCGTGGAAGTGAGGGCAAGTCATGTCCGTGCACGACGACCTGACGTCAGTCCAGCGCTGTCTCGACGACCTGCTGAGGTCCGTGGGGCGCCTGGAGCAGCAGATGGGGGGCGGCCTCGAGATGCGCCGGGTGCGCACCGACGCCGATCACCTGCGGGAGAGCGTGGCCCTGCTGCGCGAAGCCGTTCCGGCCCTCGCGGCGCCGCGCCGCCCCGACCTCCTCACCATCCCCGACACCCCGTACGACACGACCCTGTGGACGGACTCCGACGACGAGGGTCTCGGCGCCCGCGACCGCCACGCCCCCTGATCCCGACCGGAGCTTCGAGTTGGCCACTGGTACGGAACCTCATAGCAAGAGCGGCGGTGTACGGAACCGTACGCGCGCCGCGATCGACGCCCCGCACCTGCGGACCGACCGCTGGTGGCTGGCACCCGCCGCCACCGCGGCCGGGCTGCTGGCGTTCGTCGTCTACTCGACCTGGCGGGCCTTCGCGAACGCCGACTACTACGCCGCCCCGTACGTCTCGCCGTTCTACTCGCCCTGCCTGGCGGAGAACTGCGAGCCCATGCGCGGCGGCCCGAACTGGGAGATCTTCGGGAGCTGGTGGGGCCTGTCCCCCGCGCTGCTCATCCTGATCTTCCCGCTCGGCTTCCGCCTGACCTGCTACTACTACCGCAAGGCCTACTACCGGGGCTTCTGGGCCTCGCCGCCGGCCTGCGCGGTCGCGGAGCCGCACGGCGCGTACACCGGCGAGACCCGCTTCCCGCTGATCCTGCAGAACCTCCACCGCTACTTCTTCTACTTCGCGGTGCCGGTCGCCGGCATCCTCACGTACGACACGGTCCTCGCCTTCCGCGACGAGCACTACGCGTGGGGGCACATGGGGCTCGGCACGCTCGTGTTCCTCGTGAACATCGTGCTGATCTGGGCGTACACCCTGTCCTGCCACTCCTGCCGGCACATCGTCGGCGGGAAGCTCAAGCACTTCTCCAAGCATCCCGTGCGCTACCGCGCCTGGCAGCTCGTCGGCAAGCTGAACGCCCGTCACATGCAGCTGGCCTGGGCGTCGTTGGTGAGTGTCGCACTCGCCGACTTCTACGTGTACCTGGTCGCGTCCGGCGCCTTCGACGATCCGAGGTTGTTCTGATGTCCGTGGTCGACCGGCAGGAGTGGGACGTCGTCGTGGTCGGCGCCGGGGGCGCCGGCCTCAGGGCCGCCGTCGAGGCGCGGGAGCGGGGCGCGCGCACCGCCGTGATCTGCAAGTCGCTGTTCGGCAAGGCGCACACCGTGATGGCCGAGGGCGGCATCGCGGCGTCCATGGGCAACGTCAACTCGGGCGACAACTGGCAGGTCCACTTCCGCGACACCATGCGCGGCGGGAAGTTCCTCAACCAGTGGCGGATGGCCGAGCTGCACGCCCAGGAGGCCCCGGACCGGGTGTGGGAGCTGGAGACCTGGGGCGCGCTCTTCGACCGCACGAAGGACGGGCGCATCTCCCAGCGCAACTTCGGCGGCCACGAGTACCCGCGTCTCGCCCACGTCGGCGACCGCACCGGACTCGAACTGATCCGCACACTCCAGCAGAAGATCGTGTCGCTCCAGCAGGAGGACTTCGCGGAGACCGGTGACTACGAGTCCCGGCTCAAGGTCTACCAGGAGTGCACGGTCACCCGGATCCTCAAGGACGGCGACCGGGTGTCCGGCACGTTCTGCTACGAACGCGAGTCGGGCCGCTTCTTCGTGCTGGAGGCCCCGTCGGTGATCGTGGCGACGGGCGGCATCGGCAAGTCCTTCAAGGTGACGTCGAACTCGTGGGAGTACACCGGCGACGGGCACGCGCTGGCCCTGCTCGCGGGGGCGCCCCTGCTGAACATGGAGTTCGTGCAGTTCCATCCGACCGGCATGGTCTGGCCGCCGTCGGTGAAGGGCATCCTGGTCACCGAGTCCGTGCGCGGGGACGGCGGGGTGCTCAGGAACTCCGAGGGCAAGCGGTTCATGTTCGACTACGTCCCGGACGTCTTCAAGGAGAAGTACGCCCAGTCCGAGGAGGAGGGCGACCGGTGGTACGAGGACCCGGACCACAACCGGCGGCCCCCTGAACTGCTCCCCCGGGACGAGGTGGCGCGGGCCATCAACTCCGAGGTGAAGGCGGGCCGCGGCTCGCCGCACGGCGGGGTCTTCCTGGACGTGTCGACGCGGATGCCCGCCGAGGTGATCAGGCGCCGACTGCCGTCCATGTACCACCAGTTCAAGGAGCTGGCGGACGTCGACATCACCGCCGAGGCGATGGAGGTCGGCCCCACCTGCCACTACGTGATGGGCGGGATCGCCGTCGAGTCGGACACGGCGGCGGCCCGCGGCGTCCCGGGGCTGTTCGCCGCCGGCGAGGTCGCGGGCGGGATGCACGGGTCCAACCGGCTCGGCGGCAACTCCCTCTCCGACCTGCTGGTGTTCGGGCGCCGGGCGGGGCTGCACGCCGCCCGGTACGCGGCCTCCGCCGTGCAGACCGGGCGCCCCGCCGTCGACGAGACCGAGGTCGACGCGGCGGCCGCGGAGGCGCTGCGGCCCTTCTCGGCCGAGGGCCCGGAGCCGGGCACGGGGACCGGTACGGAGGCGGCCCTTCCCGGCCGGGACGCCGTGCCCGCCGCGGGCCGGCCGCCGGAGAACCCGTACACGCTCCACCAGGAGCTCCAGCAGGCGATGAACGACCTCGTCGGCATCATCCGCCGGGAGGCGGAGATGGAGGCCGCGCTGGAGAAGCTGGCCGAGCTGCGCGTACGGGCCCGGCGGGCCGGGGTCGAGGGGCACCGGCAGTTCAACCCGGGCTGGCACCTCGCGCTCGACCTGCGGAACATGCTGCTGGTCAGCGAGTGCGTGGCCCGGGCCGCGCTGGAGCGCACGGAGTCCAGGGGCGGCCACACCCGCGAGGACCACCCCGGGATGGACCGGGCCTGGCGGCGCCTGAACCTGCTCTGCCGGCTGGCCGACCCGACGGGCGGGCTGGCGGCGACCGATCCCGTGCGCGGCCAGATCGACCTGTCCCGCGAGAGCACCGAGCCCATCCGCCCCGACCTGCTCGCCCTCTTCGAGAAGGAGGAGCTGGTCAAGTACCTCGCCGAAGAGGAGCTCTACGAGTGAGCAGCTATGAGGCCCGCTTCAAGGTGTGGCGCGGCGACGTGGACGGCGGGGGCCTGGAGGACTTCGGCGTCGAGGTCAACGAGGGCGAGGTGGTGCTCGACATCATCCACCGGCTCCAGGCCACGCAGGCGCCCGACCTGGCCGTGCGGTGGAACTGCAAGGCGGGCAAGTGCGGTTCGTGCTCGGCGGAGGTCAACGGGCGGCCCCGGCTGCTGTGCATGACGCGGATGTCGGTGTTCACGCGCGAGGAGACGATCACGGTGACGCCCCTGCGGGCGTTCCCGGTCGTACGGGACCTGGTGACGGACGTCGGCTTCAACTACACGAAGGCACGGGAGGTTCCGGCGTTCGTACCGCCCGCGGGGGTGGCACCCGGCGAGTACCGGATGATGCAGGAGGACGTCGACCGCCCGCAGGAGTTCCGGAAGTGCATCGAGTGCTTCCTGTGCCAGGACACCTGCCATGTGGTGCGCGACCACGAGGAGAACAAGCCGGCGTTCGCCGGGCCGCGCTTCCTGATGCGGGTGGCCGAGCTGGACATGCACCCGCTGGACGCGGCCGACGAGAACGGCCTCGACCGCAAGCGCGCGGCACAGGACGAGCACGGGCTCGGCTACTGCAACATCACCAAGTGCTGCACCGAGGTGTGCCCGGAGGGCATCAAGATCACTGACAACGCGCTGATCCCGCTGAAGGAGCGGGCCGTGGACCGCAAGTACGACCCGCTGGTCTGGCTGGGGTCCAGGATCGGACGCAGGTCCTCGTCCTCGTAGCCCGGCACGGCCCGGCCGGTTTCCGGGGCGCTTCCCGGAACCGGCCGCGGGTCCGGCGCGTGCGCGTCGGGGCGGCAGGACTCCAGGGCCGTACGCCGTGCCGTCGGCGAGCGCGGTGCGGGGCGGGTGCGCCGCGCTCTCAGAACAGGCTCAGCAGGGCCTCCGCGGGGTCCGTGAGACCCGTTCCGCCGTTGGGCAGGGGGAGTTCGAACCACACCGTCTTGCCGCGCGGGGTGCGGCGCGAGCCCCAGGCCGCGCTGAGCAGGCCCACGAGTTGGAGGCCGCGGCCGCCCTCGTCCGTGTCCCGGGCCCGGCGCCGGCGGGGCTGGACGAGTCCCGCGTCCCAGACCTCGCAGACCAGGGTGCGGTCGAGCAGGAGGCGGAGCCTGATCTCGCCCTCGCCGTACCGCAGGGCGTTGGTGACGAGTTCGCTGACGAGCAGTTCGGTGGTGTCGACCAGCGGTTCGAGGTCCCAACTGAGCAGTTGGCCCCGCGCGTACTCGCGCGCCCGGCCCACGCTGCGCGGCTCGCGCGGCAGCGTCCAGTCCCCGACCGATTCGGCCGGCAGCCCCTGGACGCGCGCCATCAGCAGGGCGATGTCGTCCTCGCCGTGGTGGGTGTCGAGGGTGTTGAGAACGTGGTCGCAGACGTCCTCCAGCGGGCTGGAGGGGTCCGTGAGGGCCCCCACGAAGGCCTGGAGGCCCTCGTCCAGGGGATGGTCGCGCGATTCGACGAGACCGTCCGTGTAGAGCGCCAGGAGGGCGCCCTCGGGGAGCTCCACCTCGACCTCCTCGAACGGCTCGCCGCCGACGCCCAGCGGCATCCCGGGCGGCACGTCGAGCATGAGGGCGCTCTCCCCCGGCTCGACGAGGACCGGCGGGAGGTGGCCCGCGTTGGCGAAGGTGCAGCGGCGCGTGACGGAGTCGTAGACGGCGTACACACAGGTGGCGAGGTAGACCTCGGACAGGTCGGCGTCCCGGGACTGGCGGGCACCGCGCGTAGATTGCTGCACGCCGCCGGGTGTTCCGAGACCGCGGGCGATCTCGTCGAGGGCGGAGAGCACTTCCGCCGGTTCCAGGTCCAGGAGGGCCAGGGTGCGTACGGCCGTGCGGAGTTCGCCCATCGCGACGGCGGCGCGCAGGCCTCGGCCCATCACGTCGCCGACCACCAGAGCCGTGCGGTGTCCGGGCAGTTCGATGACGTCGAACCAGTCGCCGCCGACCTCGGTCGCCGCGTTCCCCGGCAGGTAGCGGCAGGCGATGTCCAGGCCGGAGGCCTCCGGGTCGCCGGGCGGCAGGAGGGAGCGCTGCAGGATCAGCGCGCGTTCGTGCTCACGCCGGTACAGGCGGGCGTTGTCCATGCACACGGCGGCGCGGGCGGCCAGTTCCACGGCGAGGGCGCGGTCGCGCTCCCCGAACGGCTCGCTGCCCTTCGTACGGGAGAACTGGACCAGGCCGACGACGGTGTCGTGGGCCACCATCGGCACGGCGAGGGTGGACTGGATCAGGCCGCCCTCCTCGGCGGGGACGACCTGCGGGCGGGCGGTGCGCAGGGCGTCCGCGCAGGGCGAGTTGAAGGCGTAGTGGTGGACGGCGCCGACGCCCACGGGGGCCTGGCCGCCGATGAACGGGGCGTCGGACACGGCGCTGGCGTAGGCGACGCGGCGCAGCCCCGCGCTGCCGTCGGCGAGGCCGGGCGGCGTCTCGTCGCCCGCGAGGAGCCCCTGGTACAGGTCGACGGAGGCGAGGTCGCAGAAGCCCGGGACCGCCACGTCGAGGAGTTCGCGGGCCGTGGTCTCCAGGTCGAGGGAGTTCCCTATGCGGGCCCCGGCCTCGTTGAGAAGGGCGAGATTGCGCCGGGCGTGCGCGGCCTCACGGGCGGCGGCACGGCGTGCGGTGATGTCCGTGCCCAGCCAGGCGATGCCGATCGGACGCCCCGAACCGCTGTGCACGCGGTAGAGGTTGATCGACCAGTGCCGCCGGTCGCTCGAACCGGGCACCGTGCCCGTGACCAGCATCTCCGTGACGGATTCGCCCGTCTCCAGGACCCGGTTGAGGATCGCCGAGACGCGCTCCGCCTCACCCGGCGGCAGGTAGTCCCTGACGGTGCGTCCGCGGTGGTCGTCGACCGTGCCGCCGAAGATCGAGGCGAAGCGCCGGTTGGCACGCCGGATGCGCAGATCGGGGTCGATCAGGAGGAATCCGAAAGGAGATTGACCGAATATCGCCTGCGAGGCGGCAAGGTCCGTCTCCATCTGACGCAGTGTCCGCACGTCCACGACGATGCACACCGCGGCCCGCTCGCCCTCCTCGGTCCGCGTCGGCATGACGTAGACCTCGGCGAGCCCTTCGACGGCGCCGCCCGTGTCGTCGGACTCCGGCAGCCGGAAGGGGACCACGCCGGTCCACTCCCGGCCGTCGAGGACCTCGGCCATCTTCCGCTGGCCCAGCTCGCGCCGGTCCTCGGCGACGAAGGCCTCGATGGGGTCCATGCCGACGGCGTGCTCGGCCGGGATGCCGAAGAGCTGCTCGGCCCGCATGCTCCACTGGTCGACGAGACCGTCCGGGCCGATCGAGAACGAGGCGACCTTGATGTAGTCGTAGATCGATCCGGGCGGGCTGCTCTGCCACACGACCTCGCCCGAGGGCTCGGTGGTCCAGGCGTCGCGCGCCCCGCCCGTCGCGGGCACGGCGGCATCGCCTGTCGTCGCATCAGCCCTCGCGCCGCCCGACGGGTCCTCTGACTCCGTGGCCTTCGCTGGTATCTCGCTCACGCGAACCGTCCCCTCCAGCTCACCGCGCCCGGCATCGGTCACCGGGGGCGGCTGCCCGCAGTATCCAGCACTACGGTGCCGCACAACACGGTGTTCACGATCACAGCACGGTCCCGATGCTTTTTGGACCGGCCGCGACAAACACTCCCAGTCTTCTAACCACGTGGCACCCCGTCGAACCACGTACTCCGCCCCGCTCTCGCATCCGGGTGCGGCCGGCGGCCCGTCCACCCGTCGGGGACCGCTTCCCCGGCGCCTCCCCGTCAGCCCGGCACGGGGAGTTCGAACCACACCGTCTTGCCCGTACCCCCTGGTCGCGTCCCCCAGCGGCGGGAGGAGTTCGCCACGAGCTGAAGTCCCCGGCCGGTCTCGTCCTCCGGTTGCGCCGACCGCTCACGGGGTGGGTCCGGCAGCGGGTCGGAGACCTCGACCAGCAGGGCGTCCAGCGGTCGGGAGGGGCGTACGAGGCGTACGCCGATGGGGCCGGTGGCGTGCCGCAGGGAATTCGTCACCAACTCACTGACCAGCAGCACGGTGATGTCGCCCAGGGAGTCGAGGCCCCAGGAGTGGAGCTGACCCCGGACGACGCCGCGGGCGGTCCGGACGGCGCCCGGATCCGCGGGAAAGGTCCACTCGGCGACGTCGCCCTCGGCGTGGATCACGCAGATCACTCCCAGCCCAGAAGTGGACCATGTCCGGTTTCATGGGGTTAATGGGCACATACCCGATATCACCGACGAATACCGTGTGCGGGAGTGTGCTGTGGCCCGAACGACGTACGGCTCCCCGGTCGGCCGTACCGCCGCACGCGTTCCGACGCCCGAGGGTCCCACGCCCGGCGGGCGCCGCACATCCCGTGGACCCGAGTGCACCGCGATGCGGCGCTCACACCTCCGGGAGGCGCCTGCCCGGCCGTCACACCGCCGGACCGCCTCAGTCGTCCGGGGCCCCGTCGCCCCAGGGGCCGCGCGCGACCTCCATCACGGCGGCCACGTCCTGGTCGAGCCACTCCACGTCCCACAGCTCGTCCGGGGTCAGCCAGCGGAGTTCGTCGTGGTCCTGGAGGGGTTCGGGGTCGGGCGACCCCGGCACCAGCCGGGCCGTCCAGACGTGCAGCGTGTACGGCGCCTTCAGCGGGAACTCGCCCGGGACCCGGGCCAGTGCCTGCGACTCGACGCCCAACTCCTCGCGCAGTTCGCGCACGAGCGCCCCCTCGGGAGCCTCTCCGGGCTCGACCTTGCCGCCGGGCAGCTCCCAGCGTCCGGCCAGCTCGGCGGGCGCGCTGCGGCGGGCGGCGAGGAGCCGCCCCCCGTGCAGCACGGCGGCTCCCACCACCACGATCCGTTCGGTCATGCGCCGGAGCCTACGGGAGCCGGGAGGCCGTTCCCGCGTCGGTCACTTCACGCCGTTCTGACCGATCCGCTCGACCCAGTACAGCTGCTTGTGCCCGCGCTCATCGAGACTGTCCGCGATCTTCTGGGCCTCGGCCCTCGTCGCGTACCTGCCGACGCGGTAGCGATTGCCGTTGTCGTCCTGCCGTATGACGAGCCAGGGCAGAGTGATCGTGCCGTCATTCATCGCGCCCCTCCACTCCCCGCCCCCGGCTCGCGCCCTGCCCCGTTCCATAAGGAAACCGCAATCCGCATATGCCCGAGCCTACGCCTAACCTTCACGCAGCGAATACGGCTTTTCACAAAGAGGTATGCGACAGGTACGCAACCGGCCAGTGCGGGCGGGGCGCGTCTCGCGGGTGCGCCCCCGGGGCAGCCCCCGGAGCACCTCTCGGGTCCGGTGGACGGCGTCGGGACCCGACGGCGGACCGGTCCCGAGAAAGACCGGATTCCACCGGCATGTGCACGGCGTCCACCGCCCGTTCGGGCGTGGTTCCCGATGTGCTCGCCCGAGTCGCCCCGGGGGCGCGCCCGTTCGAGCCGTGCGTCCGGACCGCGGGTCCCGTCCGGCGTCCGGCCGGACCTCCCGGACGGTCCGGCCGGACCTCCCGGACCGTCCGGCCCCGACGGGACCGGCACCCTCGCCCGGGCCCCGGACTCACGGTCCCGCCCCGGGCCACGGCTCGGGCGCCCACGTCCTGCGCCCCGAACCGCCCCGCCTCCCGAACTTTCGGAATTGCGAACCCCCGGGCCCCCGAACCCCCGGGACCACAGACTTCCGGACCTCCGGCTTTCCGAGACTTCCGGTCCTCCGGTTTCCGGTTTGCGGCTTCCGGCTTCCGAGACTTCTGGGCTCCGGGGCCCACCGACTTCCCGGCCTCCGAGACTTCTGGCCTCCGGCCTTCCGGGGCTTCCGCGCTTGCCGTCTTCCCGGCCTCCCGGCCTCCCGGCCTCCGGGCTGCTGTGCCTGCCGACCTCCCGGTTCCCGCGAGGCATCCGGGCTCCCGAGCCGACGGGCCCGCCGGCTTCCCCGCCCCGGGACCCCGGGCTCCAGGGCGGGGCCCCGGGAACGACGGCTTCGCGAGGCTCCCCGCTACTTCACCGGCAGGTGGTAGGCGATCCGGTACCGGTCCGCCGGGACCACGACGTCCGCCGTCTCCACCGGCCGCCCCGACGCGTAGTAGGTGCGCTGGATGACCAGCACGACGTGCCCCGGCACGCCCCCGAGGGCCGACAACTCCTCGGCCAGACCGGGGCGCGCGGCCACTTCCTCCGTGACGTTGTCCACGATCACCTCGATGGCCGCCATCCGCTCGACCACGCCCATGCCGCCGAGCGGCCCCTCCTCGGGAAGCATCACCGGCGTGCGGCCCGTGACGGCGAGGGGCTCCCACGAGGTGGAGAGCATCATCGCCTCGCCCGCGTCCCGGAAGACGTACTTCGTGCACATCACCCGGTCGCCCGCCTCGAGGCCCAGGCGCTCGGCGATCGCGCCGCTCGCCTCGGCCTGCGCGCTGTGGGACTCCCACGTACCGCGCACGGAGAGGTCCGCCTGCTCCTGACGGAACGGCGTCGCGCCGCTGTCCGGACGGTAGCCGGAGCGGGCGACACTGCGCGGCACGGGGCGCTCGCGCACGTACGTCCCCGACCCCGACCTGCCCTCGACCAGCCCCTCGGCCATGAGCACCTTGCGGGCCTCCAGGGCGACGGTGTCCGAGACTCCGTACTCCTCGCGGATTCTGGCTTGGGACGGGAGCCGCGTGTGCGGTGGCAGCGATCCGTCGGTGATCTTCCTGCGAAGATCACCCGCGACGCGCAGATACGCCGGCTGCTCACCGAATGTCACTGGCCACTCCCGTTCGAGTTGTACAGACAGCAACAGGGTGGCAACCGTGGGTTGTACGGGGCAAGCGCAGGCCAAAGAATCACTCGATGTGATGACTCTGCGGCGCCGGGGGCATAACCAGGCACTTTCTGCCCCCGACAGCCGCCGTCACACCTCGGCGCCCGCCCCCGGACCGTCTCCGGCGCCCCCGCCCCCGTCTGCGTCCTCCTCCTGGACCGGCGGGGTGGTCTCCAGCCCCAGGGCCTCGCGTGCCGGGACCGTGTTCTTGCCGTCGATCAGGTCCATCGCCAGTTCGTAGTGCTCGTAGTAGGCGTCCGCGTCCTCGGACCGGGCCGCCTTCGCCCACTCCTTGCGCGCCTTCTCCAGGTCCTCGACGAGTGCGGCGACGGGGGCCTTCGCGTCGGCCGGCCAGGTGTGGCCGCGCAACATGCCGACCTGCTCGGCGATGCCCTCCGACATGCGGGTCGCCCACTTCCGGTGACCGGGCAGGTCGTCCTCGACGTACGCCTCCTCGGGGGCCGACTCCATGGCCTCGTTCAGGACGTGGGCCGCCTGCAGGTAGGCGAACGGGTCGGGGCCGAGGGTCGTGCCGTCCTGGCGCAGCGAGCCGGTCAGCCCGCCCTTCTCGTCCATGTTGCCGAACAGGCAGCTGATCTCGCGGTCGCCGAGCCCCCAGCTCTCCCGGGTGGGCGTGAAGTAGTAGATGTCGACGTTCTCCGGGACGGCCCAGGTGTCCATCGCGTACTCGTACTGAAGGGTGTGGCACCTCTCGTCGGCGGCGTCGGTGATTCCGTCGTCGCCGGGGTAACGGCCTTCCGGCAGGGTGAAGTTCGCGAAGACCTCGCCGTCGTGCTCACCCTCGCAGGACACCGTGTCGACGTCGTAGGCCATGCCTTCGAGGGAGCCGCCGGGCACGTCGAAGCACTCGCCCTCGTGCACGGAGAACGTGACGCCGTTCCCGCCCGCCCCGCGCGCCCCCTCCTTGACGCCCTCCCAGAAGTCGCCCGCGACGCCGCCGACGAGACCCGCGACGAGCAGGATCGCCCCCGCCCCGGACAGGACCGCCCCGGCGACCGCCATGCCCTTGCCCCGCTCGCCCCGCTTCCTGATCTGCGCGAGCGCGACGACCCCGAGGACCAGTCCGACGAGCGGCAGGAAGCACAGGATGCCCAGCACGAGTGCGGCGATCGCGAGACCGTTGACGGGGGCCGGACTGGTGTACGGGGAGTAGCCGTTCCCCCAGGGCCGGTAGCCGTACGGGCCCGGCGGCGGGCCGGGGTGGGGACCCTGCCCCTGGCCCGCGTACGGCCCCGGCGCCTGTCCCGGTACCGTGCCGTACGGCCCCTGGGGGCCTCCCGGCGGCGGGAACTGCCCCTGGGGCGGCTGCCCCTGGGGCCCGGGGGGCGGGGGTGTCTCCACTGGTCCGGTGCTCCTCGTCCGAGTGATGCGCGCCCGTGGCGCAGGAACTGACGTGCGACAGGCGCATGGTAGGCGCGCGGCCACGGGCGGCGGAACGCGGGGGACGAGCCGACGGGTGCGGGTGCGGGTGAGGGTGCGGCCGCCACGGTTCGGGCGGTGCCGACCCGGTCCCCGCTGCGGGCTCGTGACGCACCGCGGTCGTACCGCGCGGACGGGCGCGGTACGACGGGATGCAACGGGATGCAACGGGATACGAGGGGATACGACGGATACGACGAGAAGGGCCGCCGACCCGCGCGCACCGGAGTGCGGCCGCGGGTCGGCGGCGTCCTCACGGGGCTGTCAGAACCTCAGGCCCCAGGAGTTGATGTAGCCGGTGTCGAGCGACGCGTTGTCGCTCACTCGCAGGGTCCACGTCCCGTTGGCCACCTCGGAGGAGGCGTTGACGGTGTACGTGGTGTTGATGTTGTCGGTCGAACCGCCCGTGCCGTACGCCTTGAGGGTGTAGGCCGTCCCGTCGGGGGCGACGAGCTGCACCTGGAGGTCGCCTATGTACGTGTGGACGATGTTCACGGGCACGCTCAGGGCGGCGGGCGCGTTGCCCGTGACGCCGGTCACCGCGATCGGTGAGTTCGCCGTGGAGTTGTCGGCGATCGCGTAGTCCGTGGTGTTGTCGAAGGCCGGACCGGTGGGCGGCGGGGTCGTGCCGCCGCTGCCGACGCGCAGCAGCCGGTTCGGCGAGCCGGTGCCGGGGCTGGTGACCACCCCGGTGGTGGCGGCGTCGACCAGCGCGGCCTGGACGGCGGCCGGGGTGGCGGTGGGGTTGTCGGCCAGGTGGAGCGCTGCGGCTCCGGCCACGTGCGGGGTCGCCATCGACGTGCCGGAGATGGTGTTGGTCGCCGAGTCCCCGGTGCCCCACGAGGACGTGATCGAGGATCCGGGGGCGAAGAGGTCGAGGACCGTTCCGTAGTTGGAGTAACTGGCCTTGGCGTCGGTGCTGGTGGTGGCGCCGACCGTGATCGCCTCGGTGACGCGGGCGGGCGAGCGGGTGCTCGCGTTGGTCGTCTCGTTGCCCGCCGCGACGGCGTAGGTGACGCCGGACGCGATGGAGTTGCGTACGGCCGTGTCGATGGCGGTGTCGGCGCCGCCACCGAGGCTCATGTTGGCGACGGCGGGCTTGACCGCGTTGGCGGTCACCCAGTCGATGCCCGCGACGACCTGGGCCGTGGTGCCCTGGCCGGAGTTGTTCAGCACCCGGACACCGACGATCTTCGCCTTCTTGGCGACGCCGTACGCCGTGCCGCCGACCGTGCCGGCGACGTGCGTGCCGTGGCCGTGGCCGTCCTGGGCGGTGTTGTCGTTGTCGACGGCGTCGTAGCCGTAGACGGCCCGGCCGCCGAAGTCGGTGTGGGTGATGCGGACGCCGGTGTCGATGATGTACGCGGTGACGCCCTCGCCCGCGGTGTCGTCGTAGGTGTAGCTCTGGTTCAGCGGAAGCGCGGCCTGGTCGATGCGGTCCAGGCCCCAGGAGGGCGGGTTGGGCTGGGTCGTGTCGATGGACAGGACGCGGTTCTGGACGACGGAGGCGACGGCCGGGTCGGCGGCGAACCGGCCCGCCTCGGCCGCCGTGGCCTCGACGGCGTAGCCGTTCAGCGCCTTCCTGTAGGTGCGCTCGATCGTGGCGCCGTACTCCTTCGCGAGGGCCCTGCCCTCGGCCGAACCGGCCTTCGCGGCGTCCGCGCGGAGCGTCACGATGTAGCTGTCGGCGATCGTGTCGGGCGCGCCCGCGTACTGGATCCGGCCCTGGGGGTCCGCGGCGTTCGCGGAGGTCACGGGGATCGCGGAGACGAGGCCGGCGACGAGGGCCGCCGTGCCGATTCCGGCAAGTCTTCGCCGGGCATGACGCATCACTGCCATCTGGGGATCCTTCTCGATCGGTGGTGCGCTGGTGGGGGGTGGTGCGGACGGGGCACTCACGGGCACGGCACGACCGCTCGGGAGCGGTACGGGGCCGTGGGCCGTGGGTCGTGCGGTCGCACACGCGCAGAAATGGCAGGTCCATGCCAAATGAGCACGGAACCGATCCCTGCGCTCAGCCGAAAGATTGGGGCTTCCAGAGGAATTGCACAAGAGCCGTGCGCAGACGTAACGCGCCCGCCATGCCGCAGTCATGACAGTCCGTCATGAACCGGTGCATCTAACCTGCGGATATGACTCCATTGCCGGATTGTTTCTGCCCGGTGGACGGCACGCGCGTTTCCGCGGAATCGCTCGCGTGGTGCTGCCCGGTCTGCCGCGGCCCGCTCGACCTGGACTTCGCGCCGACTCCCGCCTCCCTCAAGTCCCTTGCCGGACGCGTGAATTCACTGTGGCGGTACGCGGAGTGCCTGCCGCTGCCCGCTCCCCCGGTGTCGCTCGGCGAGGGGCGCACTCCACTGGTCCCGCTGAAGGACGGGGTTTCGGCCAAACTCGACTTCCTCATGCCGACGCTGTCCTTCAAGGACCGCGGGGCCGTCCTGCTCGCCGGACTCGCCCTGCGGCTGGGACCCCGGCAGGTCGTCGCGGACAGCAGCGGCAACGCGGGCACGGCGGTCGCCGCGTACTGCGCGCGGGCCCAACTCCCGTGCACCGTCTACGTTCCCGAGGGGACCTCCGCGAAGAAGCTGGAGCAGATCGGGGCGCACGGCGCCCGGCTGGAAGTGGTCGGGGGCGACCGGGAGGCGGCGGCCCTGGCGGCCCGGGAGGCGGCCGACGAGGAGGGGACCTTCTACGCCAGCCACGTCTTCAACCCCTACTTCCTGCACGGCACGAAGACGTACGTCCACGAGGTGTGGGAGGACCTCGGCGGACGCCTGCCCGAGGTGCTCGTCCTGCCCGTCGGCAACGGCACGCTGCTGCTCGGCGCGGCACTCGCGGTGGCCGAACTGCACGCGGCCGGCCTCATCGACCGGCGCCCCGCGCTGTACGCGGTCCAGGCCGCCGCCGTCGCCCCGCTCGCCCATGCCTGGGACGAGGGCGCGGACGACCTCGTCGGGGTCACCCCGGCGGCGCCGACCTTCGCCGAGGGCATCGCGATCCCGCGCCCGCCGCGCGCCCGGCAGATCCTGCGGGCGGTGCGCGAGTCGGGAGGCACCTTCCTCACGGTGACCGAGGACCGCATCCGGCACGCCCAGAGCGACCTGGCCTCGCAGGGGCTGTACGTCGAGTCGACGGGCGTGGCGTGCTGGGCCGCGGTGCGCGACGGCGTGCTGGGGTCGCGCACCGCGGTGGTGCCGTTGTGCGGGGCCGGCGCGAAGACGGGCCTCGCGGGGGCTTGAGCCAGGAGCTTGAGCCGAGGGCTTGAGCGGGGCGGGGTGTGCCGATCCGGGCGAAGACGACCCCGCGGAGGCCTGGGCCGGGGGCGGGCGGGGCGCGGGCGGTCGCCGCGGGCGCGCGTCAGCCTCCGGCGGTCGGGGCGCGGGCGGTCGCCGCGGGCGCGCGTCAGCCTCCGGCGGGCGGGGACGCGGCGGCCAGGCGCTGCTGCTCCTCCTCGACGATCCGGCGCGCCAGGGTGCCGTCCGACACGTCGACGGCGTCCGGTGTCGCCTCGGCGACATCACTGCGGCGGGCGTACACGTCGAAGAGCCGGGTCTTGCTCTCCAGGATGTGGAGCAGCCTGTCGTCGACGCTGTCCGTGACGAGCAGGCGGTGCACCTGCACCGGGCGGACCTGGCCCATGCGGTGGGCGCGGGCCACGGCCTGGTGCTCCAGAGTGGGCTTGACCTGCGGTTCGCACAGGATCACCACGGAGGCGGCCTGCAGGTTGAGGCCGATGCCACCGGCCTCGATCTGGCACAGCAGCACGGCGTGGCCGGGCGCGGCCGTGAACTCGTCGACCAACTGCTGCCTGCGGCCGGCCGGGACACCTCCGGCCAGCGGCCCGAGCACCTTCGCGCCCCGCACGGCCGCACCGCGCGCTCCCGCGCCCTCCGCCCCGGTGCCGTCCGCCTCCGCGTCGTGCACCTCCGTGGCGTCCGCCTCTGTGGCGTGCGCCTCCGTGGCGTGCGCCTCCGCGGCGTCCGCCTGCGTGCCGTGCGGCCCCGTGGCGTGTGCCGGGGCACCGTCCGCCTTCGTGCCGTCCGCCCCGGTAGCGTGCCCGCCGCCGCCCGCCGACCCGGTGCCGCCGGCTCCTCCGCCGGGCGCCCCTCCGCCGGGCGCCCCTGTGCCGTCCGTCGCGGTGCCGTCCGTCCCGTCGCCGGGCGCCCCCGGGTCGAGCGTCTGCTGAACCGTGGCCAGGACGTCCCGGAAGTAGGAGAAGACGACGACCTTCAACTCGTTCGCGGCCGCCTCCGCGACCAGTTCGCGCAGCCGCTGGAGCTTGGCCGAGCTCCCGGGGTGCGCGTACGCGGCCCTGCGCATCGCCATGAAGTTCCCCGCGGCGACCGCCTCGTGGTACGCGGCACGGTCGGCGGCGCCGAACTCCTCCCACTCGTCGACCTGGACGAGCGCGGGCAGTTCGGTGAGCACGTCCTGCTGGTTGCGCCGCAGGTAGGCGGGGGCGACGGACCGGCGGAACGTGTCCGGCCCCGCCACCGCGTCACTGCCCTGGATCGTCGGCACCAGCTCGGGCCGGAGGTAGCGGACGAGACTGCGGAACTCCTCGACCCGGTTCTCCATCGGGGTCCCCGTGAGGAACAGGACGCGCTCGCAGCCGTCGGCCCACCGCGCGACCGCGCGGGAGCGGCGGGCCTGCGGGTTCTTGACGTAGTGGGCCTCGTCGACGACGAGCGCGGCCGGGGCGCCGGCGGATCCGCGAGTGGGGGCGGGCAGGCTGTGCAGCACGTCGAACGTGGTGACCGCGACCCCGCCGCGCTCGCGCCACTCGGCGTACGCGTCCTGCCGGCCGGGCCCGTGCACGGGCACCGGGCGCAGGGTGCTGCGGGCGCGGATCTCCCGCGTCCAGTTGATCAGGACGCTCGCGGGGCACACCACGATGAAGTGCCGGTGGCCGCCGGCCGCGAGGTGGGCGAGCACCGCGACGGCCTGGATGGTCTTGCCGAGGCCCATCTCGTCGCCGAGGACGACCCTGCGCTGGGCCAGCGCGAATCGCGCGCCGAAGGACTGGTAGCCGCGCAGCGACACCCGGCGGTGGGTGTCGTCCAGGCCCTGCGCGTGCACGCGCTCTGCGACCTCGGCCGGCAGGAAGCCCTCGGCCGCCGCGGTGTCGGGCACGCTGCCTGCGACCTCGGCGAGCTGGCTGTAGTACTCGGTGGACCGCAGTTCGAAGTCCACCCACGCCTCGGCGTGGGACGCCGACTCCCGCAGCAGGTCGGTGGAGGCCTGGGCGAGCAGCATCGGCACCCCGCGGGCGAAGGCGCCGGCGGTGAGGGCGCGCAGCTCGCCGACGGCGGCGAGGGCGCCCGCGCGCCGGGCGCCGCCCGCGAGGAGCATCCGCAGCCGCCCCGTGGCGGGCCCGGCCGCCGGGAGCAGTGCCTTGGCCCTCCGGTCGATCTCCGTCGCGGCGTCCACCGCGCGGCGCAGCTCCGGGCCGGCCTCGACCAGCCGGCGCAGGGCGACGACGAGGGCGGTGGTCCGCGGCTCCGGCCGGTCGACGTCGATCCGCACGGACACGGTCTCCTCGACCGCCCGCGCGATCTGCCGGGCGGCCGCGAGCGCCTGGTCCGCGGTCTGCGCCCCGACACCCGGTATCTGCCGCAACTCGTGGCGGCCCGCCTCGAACACCGCTCGTACGCTGCCGAGTCCCGCCGTCTCCAGCGCTCCGAGCCGCAGCCGCCCCTCCGTCACGTCCTTCAGGCGGGCGACCGGGATGCCCTCCAGCTCCTCGCGGACCAGGTCCGCCACGAGCGGCGCGAGGGCCGTGCGCACCTCGTCCACCGCCCGGGCGTGGTCGGCCAGCACGTCCCGCGCCATCCCGTGCAGCCGCTCGGCCCGCGTGACCAGCCGACGCGCCCCGCGCCCCACCGGTACGGGCCCGCGCGCCTCGTCGGCCTCGACGGCTCGGTCGGCTCCTTCGGCCCTTCCGCCCTGCGCCATGACGCCCCTCGTGTGCCGTACGCCGCGATGAGCGGACATCCTTCCACGAGGCACCGACAGCACCCCGGGAACCGGAACGGCGGCCGTCACTCCAGGTCTCGTACTTTTGACGCATTGTGAGCGGCGTCCGCGCCCCTCACTGTGATCTGCCATGGACAACGGATCACAGGCCCCGGAGACCCGCCTGGTCGAGCTGGTCGTGCCGGGCATCGGCCTGGTGGACCGGGCGGAGGCGCTGGAACCGCCCGACGTCCGGCGGATCAGCGGGGACGAGGGCGCGGGCTGGTACGGCACGGCCGGGGCGGACGACGGGGACGAGCCGGACGGGTCCGGCGGGGCGGACGGGTCCGGCGGGACGGGCCGTGCCCCCGGGCCTCACGTGGAGCGCCAGGTCTACGACTGGAACCGCCTGACGATCGGTGGCGCGGGCCGCGCGATGTGGCTGCTGTTGCTGCCCTTCCTGCTGATCAACCTGGTGACCTGGATGCAGCCCAGGCTTCCTCGGCACAGCAGGGTGCCGGGCGCGTTGTACGACTTCGGCGCGCGCCTGCTCGGACTCTCGCTGACGGTGATGCTGGTGGGCGTGTTCGGGCAGGCCGCCATGGACCAGGTCGTGTGGCAGTGCGGGGCGCCGGAGCACTCCGCGTGCGGTGCGGAGAACCCGATGGTCGTGGCCGCCCGCGACGTGGGCACGGGACCCGGGCTGACCCTCGCGGCCCTGGTGCCGCTGCTCGTCGGAGCGGTGATGGCCTTCAGCGCGCGGGACGCCAAGAAGGAGTACCGGCCTGTCCTGAAGACCGTGGACGGCGCGGCCCACCGGAGACTGGACCGGGAGGACGAGTCGCGGGCCCGGGAGCCCGGCAGGGTGCGCCGGCCGCTGGAGGTGCGCGGCTTCTGGGAGTACAACCGGCGGGCCGAGGGCCTGACTTCGCAGCACCTGTGCGCCGGGCTGCTCACGGTCGCGATGCTGGTGATCGTCCCCGCGCTCCAGTACGACCTGCGGCGGGACGCGGCGGCGGCCGGCCTGGTGCTCTTCGTGCTGATCCTGCTGCTCGCGGCGCTGGTGGTGGCCGACGGGCCCTGGTTCAGAGGGCGGGCGTGGTCGAGGTGGTGGCCGCTGAACCACCGGCGCACCACCCTCTCGGTGTGCCTCGCGGTGACGGGGTCCGCGATGCTCTACTGCGCGCTGCTCGAACGGGACTGGCAGGCGGCGCGCGGCCTCTCGCGGATGCTGCCGGGGATGGGCGCGGAGGCGAACGACGTCGTGATCGCCCAGGGCGTGGGGGTGCTCCTGATGGTCGTCGCGTGCCTGGTGATGTACCTCAGGGACCGCGACCGCGCGGGCAGGACGTCGCTGTACGGGCTCCTGGGACCCGTGGTCGCCGTCCTGGCGTGCTTCATCGGGTGGCTCTACACGGCCGCCTTCTCCCTGTGGGCGCAGGGCTGGCTCACCCCTGACGGAGACCCGTACGCGACCGAACTCCCCCGGGCCGTACGCGTGATCGCCGCGGCCTTCCCGCTGGTCGTGGTGCTGGGCGGCTGCGCCGCCGCGGTCAACGCGTCGTGGAAGGCCTGGAGGCGCAGGCCCGGGGCCGAGGCCGCGCGGCCGGGCGAGGAGGACGAGGACCGGCAGCATCGGAGCGAGATCAAATGGGCCCGGAACGTGGGCGAAGACGGGCTGGACTGGTACGACCAGGGCCTCGCCGCGCTGGCCTCCCTCATCGTGGCCCTCGTCGTGACGATGTATCTGGCGAACTGGGTCGGCGACGGCTCACTGACGACGAGCGTCCGCCGGACCACGAGCGACACGCTCAAGCAGCTCACCACCCTGGGCGCCCTGGCCCTGATCGCCCTCGTCGCGGTCGCGGTGCTCGCCGTACGCGCGGTCGCGCTCCGCCCGGAGATGCGCCGGAACACCGGCATCGCCTGGGCCTTCGGCGTCTTCTGGCCGCGCGCCGCCCACCCGTTCGCACCGGCCGCCTGGACCGTGCGGACCGTACCCGAACTCGTGCACCGCATCGAGTACCTGCTCGCGTCCGACAGCCGTACGCGGGTCCTGCTGCACGCGCAGTCCATGGGGTCGGTGATCGCCGTGGCCGCGCTGTGGCAGATCCCGGCGGAACTGCGCCCGCGCATCGCCCTGCTGACGACCGGCAGCCCGATCGGCACGGTGTTCGCGCGCCACTACCCGGGCTATGTCACGGCCGAGTCGCTGGACGCGCTCGTCCACGGCGACGGCTCCGGCGGCAGCGGCACCCTTCGGCTCGGCGCCTGGGTCAACATCCACCGCGGGACCGACCTGCTCGCCGGCCCGACCGGTGTCGAGGGCGTGGACAGGGAGTGGGCCGACGGCGTGGACCCGCTGGACCCCGACGCGGAGGGCTCGCACGCCCGCACCCGCGCCCAGCCCGTCTTCTGGCCGCTGGAACGGCACAACGGCTACCGGCGTGACCCCAGGATCGCGGCCGTCCGCCGGGACATGCTCCGAGCACTGGCCGCCGCCCCGGCACCGGTCCCCCCTCCTCCGCGGCGCCCCACGCCCACGCCCGCGCCGGCACCCTCACCGGGCGGGGCGGCCGGCGACTGACGACACCCGATGCGCCACGGCGACGCGCACGGTCGGCAGCACACGGCCCCGACCCGGAGAAGCCTGCTCCACCCCGCCGCGGCCGAGTCGGCACCAGGCCGGCAAGGAGACGCGGCAGGGGCCGGACTCACCCGAGTCCGACCCGCTTGACCGGCCTCTTCGATGAAGCGGCCGGTTCGCGGCAACCAACCCGCTCACACGTTGAAGCGGAACTCCACGACGTCGCCGTCCTGCATGACGTACTCCTTGCCCTCCATGCGGGCCTTGCCCTTCGCGCGGGCCTCGGCCACCGAGCCCATCTCGACGAGGTCCTCGAAGGAGATGACCTCGGCCTTGATGAAGCCCTTCTGGAAGTCGGTGTGGATGACACCGGCGGCCTCGGGAGCGGTGGCGCCCTTCTTGATGGTCCAGGCGCGGGTCTCCTTGGGGCCTGCCGTCAGGTAGGTCTGGAGGCCGAGCGTGTCGAAGCCGACGTGCGCGAGCGTGGCGAGGCCGGGCTCCTGGGCGCCGACCGACTCCAGCAGCTCCAGGGCGTCCGCCTCGTCGAGCTCGGCGAGGTCCTGCTCCAGCTTGGCGTTCAGGAAGATCGCCTCGGCGGGGGCGACGAGGGCGCGCTGCTCGGTCTTGAAGTCCTCGTCGACCAGCTCGTCCTCGTCCACGTTGAAGACGTAGAGGAACGGCTTGGTGGTGAGCAGGTGCAGGTCGTGCAGCAGCTCCTCCTTGCCGGAGCCCTGGACGATGCCGGCGGAGAACAGGGTGTCGCCCTTCTCCAGGATCGCCTGGGCCGCCTCGACCGCCGCGACCTTGGGCGCGATGTCCTTCTTGATGCGCGACTCCTTCTGGAGGCGCGGCAGGACCTTCTCGATCGTCTGGAGGTCGGCGAGGATCAGCTCGGTGTTGATCGTCTCGATGTCGTCCTTCGGCGAGACCTTGCCGTCGACGTGCACGACGTTCTCGTCCTTGAAGGCACGGATGACCTGGCAGATCGCGTCGGACTCGCGGATGTTCGCGAGGAACTTGTTGCCCAGTCCCTCTCCCTCGCTGGCGCCGCGCACGATGCCCGCGATGTCGACGAAGTCCACGGTGGCGGGCAGGACCTTCTGCGAACCGAAGATCCCGGCCAGCGTCGCGAGACGGGCGTCGGGGACACCGACCACGCCCACGTTCGGCTCGATCGTGGCGAACGGGTAGTTGGCCGCCAGCACGTCGTTCTTGGTCAGGGCGTTGAACAGGGTCGACTTGCCGACATTCGGCAGTCCGACGATTCCGATCGTGAGCGACACGTTGCGACTTCCCGTACGTGAGTGAGGTGGGAGGACTGGGGCGGGGTGGGCCCGGGGGCCTTCTGCGTGATGCGCGGGCCGATCCACCAGTCTACGGCGTGCCGCGCCTCGCACCGGCGACGTATCGAACGCTTGGCCAAGGTCGGCCAAAGCGCGTGTCTCGCGGGCCATTACCCACATAACCCGACCTAAGTTGGACCGGTGGAGCAACACAGGACGCGTCCCCCCCAGTCACAGCCGCAGCGACGCGGCACGCCCCTCCCCCCGCAGGCAGGGCGCGACGGAGCCCGCACCGCCCGGCAGAGCGGCGCCGGCGCCCCGCGGACCGCGCCCACCGGATCACCGCTCGCGAACGCGGTGCGCAGATTCCCCAACCCCCGGCTGACAGGGCTCGGCGGCGGCTTGTTCAGCGCCGCGTCGATGGTCGCGCTGGCCTGCCTCGACCTGCTGCTGTTCGGGGGTTCGCTCGTCGTCTACGGCGTGCTGTTCCTGCCGGTCTGCGCGCTCACCGCGGTATGGGTGCGGCGGGCCGACCTCGTCACGGCCGTCGTGGCCGTTCCGATCGCCTTCGCCGTCGGCCTGCTGCCCCTCGCGGACGGCGCGGGAGGCGTCGGCGGCCGGCTGATGGGGCTGGTCACGGCATTGGCGACGCACGCGGGCTGGCTGTACGGCGGCACGCTGGTCGCCGGGCTCATCGTGGTCGTCCGGAAGGTGCGGCAGATGAGCCGCCGCCGTGCCGCCCAGCGCCGCGCGGCGGCCTCGGTGGCCCAGCCGCGCCGCCGGACCGCCTGAGCGCGGCGGCGGCGCGGGCCCCGGTCCGGGGCCCACCGGCGGACAGAACCGGAAGCCCCGGGTGCACACGGGCCAACAGCCGACTCAGGAGCCCCGGGCTCCGGACGGCCACGGGCCTCGGACGGCCACGGGGCCTGCGGCCCCGCAAGCCCACGGACCCCCGACCGTCCCGACGGAACCGCCGGGAGCGACCGGGAGACCCGGTCGCCACCGCTACTCCGCCTTGGCCGCCCGCATCGCCGCGCCCACGATCCCGGCGTTGTTCTGGAGCTGCGCCGGCACGATCTCCGCCCTGATCCCCTCGATCAGCGGCAGGAACTTCTGGGCCTTTCGGCTGACACCGCCGCCGATGATGAAGAGCTCGGGCGAGAAGAGCATCTCCAGATGGGCCAGGTACTTCTGGACGCGGTGGGCCCAGTGCTCCCAGCTGAGGTCGTGGTCCTCCTTGGCCTTGGTGGAGGCGTGCTTCTCGGCGTCGTGGCCGTTCAGCTCCAGGTGGCCCAGCTCCGTGTTCGGCACGAGCAGGCCGTCCATGAAGAGGGCGCTGCCGATTCCCGTACCGAAGGTGAGGAGGAAGACGGTGCCCCGCCGGTCCCGGCCCGCGCCGAACTGCATCTCGGCGACGCCCGCCGCGTCCGCGTCGTTGAGGACGGTGATCGGAAGTCCGTCCAGCCGCTCCCCGAACAGGGCGCGCGCGTCCGTGTCGATCCAGCTCTTGTCCACGTTGGCCGCGGTACGGATCGTGGAGCCGCCGGTCACCACGCCGGGGAAGGTGATGCCGACCGGACCGGTCCAGCCGAAGTGCCCGACGACCTCCTTGACGCCGTCGGCGACCGCCTCTGGGGTCGCGGGATGCGGCGTGAGCACCTTGTAGCGCTCCTCCGCCAGGTCGCCGCGGTCCAGGTCCACGGGCGCGCCCTTGATCCCTGAACCGCCGATGTCCACACCGAAGATCTGCATGGCTCTACGTTACGTCGTACGACGGACAGTCACTCCGCCGAGGGGGTCCTGCCGGTGCGCTCCGCCACCAGGGCGGCCGCCTCCGCGCGCAGGTCGCGGCGCAGTTCCTTGGGGAGCGAGAACGTGATCGACTCCTCGGCGGCCTTCACCAGCTCGACGTCCCCGTAGCCGCGCTGCGTGAGGTATTCGAGAACCTGCTCGACGAGGATCTCGGGCACGGAGGCCCCGGAGGTGACGCCCACCGTGGTGACGCCCTCCAGCCAGCTCTCGTCGATCTCGTCGGCGAAGTCCACGAGGTGGGCCGCACGCGCTCCGGCGAGCTTGGCGACCTCGACGAGCCGTACGGAGTTGGAGGAGTTCCGGGAGCCGACGACGATGACGAGGTCCGCCTGCTCGCCCATCTGCTTCACCGCGAGCTGGCGGTTCTGCGTGGCGTAGCAGATGTCGTCGCTGGGCGGCGAGATGAGCTGCGGGAACTTCTCCTTGAGGGCGTCGACCGTCTCCATCGTCTCGTCGACCGAGAGGGTGGTCTGCGAGAGCCAGACGACCCTGGACGGGTCGCGGACCTCGACCTTGGCGACGTCCGAGGGGCCGTCGACCAGGGTGATGTGGTCGGGCGCCTCGCCGGACGTGCCGATGACCTCCTCGTGGCCCTCGTGGCCGATCAGCAGGATGTCGTAGTCCTCGCTCGCGAAGCGGACGGCTTCCTTGTGGACCTTGGTGACCAGCGGGCAGGTGGCGTCGATGGTGGCGAGCCTGCCGGCCGCGGCCTCGTCGTGGACGACCGGGGCGACGCCGTGCGCGGAGAACATGACGATGGACCCCTCGGGGACCTCGGCCGTCCGCTCGACGAAGATCGCGCCCTTCTTCTCCAGGGTCTGCACCACGTACTTGTTGTGGACGATCTCGTGGCGGACGTAGATCGGGGCCCCGTACTGCTCAAGGGCCTTCTCGACGGCGATCACGGCACGGTCGACACCCGCGCAGTAGCCACGGGGGGCGGCGAGGAGGACACGGCGGCCAGTCGAAGCAGTCATGCACCCCATCGTAAGGCCGCGCCCGGCAGGTCGAAGATCGCCTCCTTGGGGAGACTGGTGGGGGCTCGGGAGGGCCGGGGCCCGGGACGACCCTCGGGAGGCACGGATGGCGGACACGCGGGCGGCGGACGGCGCCGCCGCGGAGGAGTCCGGGCTGCGGCGCAGCCTCGGCTTCCGGGACCTGGTGGTCTACGGGCTGCTGTTCATCGCCCCCATGGCTCCGGTCGGTGTCTACGGGACGCTCGACGCCAGGTCCCACGGGGCGGTGGCACTCGTCTACGTCGTCGCCACGGTCGCGATGGCGTTCACCGCTTTCAGCTACGCCCAGATGGTGCGGGTGGTCCCCCGGGCGGGGTCGGTGTTCGCCTACGCGCGCGCGGGGCTCGGTGAGGGTGCCGGGTTCGTCGCCGGGTGGATGGCCATGCTCGACTACCTCCTCATCCCGGCGGTGGCGTACCTCTTCTCCGGGATCGCGATGAACGCCCTGGTGCCGGAGGTGTCGCGCTGGGTGTGGACGGCGGTCGCCGTGCTCGTCACGACCCTGCTGAACCTGTGGGGCGTCCGGGCGGCGGCGCGCGTGGGCTTCCTGGTGCTGGCGATGGAGATCGTGGTGCTCCTCGTCCTCGTCGTGTCGGCGGTCGTCGTCCTCGCGGACGACGGCGCGCGGCGGGGCTGGCTGTCGCCGCTGTCGGGCGACGGCTCGCAGGGCGCGTTCGCCCTGTCGGCGGTCGTCGGCGCCGTGTCGATCGCCGTCCTCTCCTATCTGGGCTTCGACGCGATCGTGTCGTTCGCCGAGGAGGTGACGGGCGGCTCGGAGAAGGTGGCGCGGGCCGTGCTGTTCTGCCTGGCCCTGGCCGGTGTGCTGTTCGTGGCGCAGACGTACCTCGTCGCC
Source organism: Streptomyces fructofermentans (assembly GCF_014651055.1). Lineage (GTDB taxonomy): Bacteria > Actinomycetota > Actinomycetes > Streptomycetales > Streptomycetaceae > Streptomyces > Streptomyces fructofermentans. The sequence goes on along the minus strand of NZ_BMWD01000001.1, from coordinate 385,742 downwards.
CTGCTGGAGCCGCTGTCGTCGGCGGAGCTCGCCGCCGACCCGGCCCTTCAGGGGTCCGCGTTCTACGACGCCGTGGACGCGTCCGTCGGGACGTGGCTCCACGACCTGGTGGCGGCGAGCAAGGCGATCGGGGCGGCCTTCGCCGCGCTCGCCGGGCAGGCCGCCGCGGCGCGGCTGCTGTTCGCGATGTCCCGGGACCGGCGGCTGCCGCGGATGCTGTCGAGGACGGACTCCGGGGTGCCCCGGGCCGCCCTCCTGTGCGCGGCCGCCGTCACGCTCGCCGCCGCGGTGTGGGCGGCCCGTCGCGACGACGGGATGGACCACCTGGTGTCGGTGGTCGACGTCGGCGCGCTGACGGCGTTCACGCTGCTGCACGCGAGCGTGGTCGGCTGGTTCGCCGTGCGTCGGCTGGGCGGTCCCGTCGTGTGGTGGCGGCACGTGCTCGTGCCGGTCCTCGGCGCGGCGATCACCGTGGCCGTGATCGTCGAGGCCTCCGGGACGGCGCAGTCGGTGGGCGCGGTGTGGCTCGCGGTGGGCTTCGCCGTCCTGGCGGCCCAGCGGGGACGCACGAAGACGCAGGGGCCGGCGGGGACGGACGGGACTTCGGGGACGGACGGGGCGTCGGGGAAGTAGGGGACATGGGGGATGTCTGGGGCGGGCCCCGGGCCGGCGGCCGTACGTGGCCTGCTGCGGGGCGGGGCTGCGGGTCCGGTCCCGGCCGTCGCGGGAGGCGGCGGCGCGCGAGGGGGATGTCTGAGCCTGCGGCTACGCTCGCCGCATGGCTCTCAACACGTCCGCGGACGCCCCGCTGCCCGTTGGCGAGGTGTCCCGGCTCATCGGGGGATGGATCGACCGGCTCGGGGCCGTGTGGGTCGAAGGGCAGATCACGCAGTTGTCGCGCCGTCCGGGCGCGGGCGTCGTCTTCCTGACGCTGCGCGACCCGTCGCACGACATCTCCGTGAGCGTGACCTGCTACCGCCAGGTCTTCGACGCGGTGGCCGACGTGGTGAGCGAGGGCGCCCGCGTCGTGGTCCACGCGAAGCCCGAGTGGTACGCGCCCCGCGGCCAGCTCTCGCTGCGGGCGGTGGAGATCAAGCCCGTCGGGGTCGGTGAACTCCTCGCACGGCTTGAGCAGTTGAAGAAGTCCCTGGCGAGCGAGGGCCTGTTCGCCGCGGACCGCAAGAAGCCCCTGCCGTTCCTGCCCCAGCTCATCGGCCTCGTCTGCGGCCGCGCCTCGGCCGCCGAGCGCGACGTACTGGAGAACGCGCGCCACCGCTGGCCGGCCGTCCGCTTCGAGGTGCGCAACGTCGCGGTGCAGGGCGTCCACGCGGTCACCCAGGTGGTCCGGGCGGTCAAGGAGCTCGACGCGCGCGACGACGTCGACGTGATCGTCGTCGCGCGCGGCGGCGGCAGCGTGGAGGACCTGCTCCCGTTCTCGGACGAGGAGCTCGTCCGGACGGTGGCCGCCTGTCGCACGCCGGTCGTCTCCGCGATCGGCCACGAACCCGACAACCCGCTGCTGGACCACGTGGCGGACCTGCGCGCCTCCACCCCGACGGACGCCGCGAAGAAGGTCGTGCCGGACGTCGGGGAGGAGTACGAGCGCGTCCAGTTCCTCCGGGACCGCGCCCGCCGCTGCGTCGAGTCCCACGTCGACCGGGAGGAGCGCGGCCTCGCGCACGCGCTGGCCCGCCCCTCGATGCAGGACCCGCACCGGATGGTCGACGGGCGGGGCGACGAGGTCTCCGCGCTGCTCGGCCGAGGCAGGCGGACGCTCGGCCATCTCCTGGACCGGGCCGATTCGGAGCTGACGCACACGCACGCGCGCGTGGTGGCCCTCTCCCCGGCCGCGACCCTCAAGCGGGGCTACGCGGTCCTGCAGAGGTCCGACGGCCACGCCGTCAGGTCCCCCGACGAGGTGACGGCGGACGAGTCCCTGCGGGCACGGGTCGCCGAGGGCGAATTCACGGTACGAGTCGATGTTTAGGGTGGACGCATGACCAGCACGACGGACGAGGCCCTCGGGTACGAGCAGGCCCGGGACGAGCTCATCGAGGTCGTACGACGCCTGGAGGCGGGCGGTACGACTCTGGAGGAGTCGCTCGCGCTGTGGGAGCGGGGCGAGGAACTGGCGAAGGTGTGCCGCCGCTGGCTGGACGGCGCCCGCGCCCGTCTCGACGCGGCGCTCGCCGAGGAGGCGTCGTCCGCGCAGGCGGAGGACGCCGGCTCCGAGTAGCCCGCCCTCCCCGGGGTGCGCTCCCCGGGAAGGGCGCACCCCGGGGGTGCGCTCCCCGGGAAGGGCGCACCCCGGGGGTGCGCTCCCCGGGAAGGGCGCACCCCGGGGGACTCCCCCTCCACCTCTTGGCACAGAAGCCGCCGCGACCGGTTCCGTACCCGTCACGGCGGCTTCGTCGTGCCCGGGCGGGGCGGGGCCGTCACCCGGGCCGGGCGGCGGCGTGCCCGGGTGGGCGGCGCGGACGCGACCGGGCGTCCGGCCGGGGCCGGAGAGGCGGACGCGCGGGCCGGAGAGGTGGACGCGCGGGCCGGACCTGTGAAGAGGATCACCATGTTCCGTTTTTGGTTGAAACTTAAACCTAATGGTCGTATCGTCAGTCGTGCCAGTCGGTCCCCCACGGACCGGACGCACACCCGAAAAGGCTCTTGATGTCCCTCGTTCTCGACCCCACCGCCCAGGACCTGCTCTTCCGCGAGGCCCGCACCGCCAACACGTTCACCGACGAGCCGGTGACCGAGGAGCAGGTGCAGGCGATCTACGACCTCGTCAAGTACGGCCCGACCGCGTTCAACCAGTCCCCGCTGCGCATCACCCTGGTCCGCTCCGCCGAGGCCCGCGAGCGCCTCGTGCAGCACATGGCCGAGGGCAACCAGCCGAAGACCGCGACCGCCCCACTGGTCGCGATCCTCTCCGCGGACAACGAGTTCCACGAGGAGCTTCCCCACCTGTTCCCGCACTTCCCGCAGGCCAAGGACGTGTTCTTCGCCGAGCGCCCGTCCCGTGAGGGCCCGGCCGCGATGAACGCCGCGCTGCAGGCCGCGTACTTCATCATCGGCGTCCGCGCCGCGGGCCTGGCAGCCGGTCCGATGACGGGCTTCGACTTCCGGGGCGTCCAGAAGGAGTTCCTGGACGACGACCACACCCCGCTGATGGTCGTCAACATCGGCAGGCCCGCCGAGGACGCCTGGCTCCCGCGGCTCCCGCGCCTCACGTTCGACCAGGTCATCACGACGGTCTGACCACCGGCGACCGTCCCGGCGGTCCGCCTCGCGGCGCTCAAGGCGCTCACGGCGGCGGTCGGTCACGACGGTCGGCGCACACATCACGAAGGGCCCTCGGCACACCGCCGAGGGCCCTTCGCGCATTCGTCGTCACCGCCGTCACCGGCGCCACGGCCGCCACCGGTGCCGTGAGCGGCGTCACCGTCGCGAGCGCCGCCGCTGCCGTCGGCGCGGCCGGTCCGGTGCCCTGGGCCCGCCGGCCGCGCGCGGGCGGCGCCTGCCCGGGGCAGCCCGCACTCGGCTCACCCGGTGCTCACCCGCTGCTCACTCGGTCTCCAGCGCCCCGGCCATCCTCGCCAGCTGCGCGAACGACGCCGTGCCGGTCACGACCGTCGTGGTGCCCTTCTCCCGCAGGACCAGGGCGTCGTACCGCCCGCCCTCGTACCGCTGCCAGGTCCGGCCCTCTATGCGCTGCGTGGTGCCCGCGTCCTCGGCGCCCTGGCTGACGTCCTCGATGAACGTCACGGGCCGCTGAGTCGACTGCTCGACCGCCACGTACTCACCATCGGGGTCGTGGTAGCCGAGGTGCCAGGCGTCGAAGTCGTCGCCGCGGAACCGCACCGATGTCGCCTTCCACTCCGTGGGGAGCCCCTCGGGTGCCGCCACCGGATAGGCGGCCGCCCGCCGTGCCGTGAGGAGTTCCACGCGGTAGTCCACCCGCTTGAGAGGGGGCTCCGAGTCGTCATTGGGAATGAAGATGTAGACGAAACCCGCGACGATGCCGATCAGGCCCAGGGAGAGAACCATGTCCCGGACCGTCTGCTTGCCTTTCATACCTGCCACGTCCCTATCGTCGCAGGTGCACTGGTCCGCTCATCCGTGGGGCCCCCTGCTCATTTTGTCGGACTGACGATAGAGTCGAACAGAACCCTCATCCGGCCGTCGTCGTATCAGAAAGGTGCGCTCCGATGACCGAGCATCACTTGCCGTCCGAACTCGAGGTCCCCTCCGAGGCCCCCGACCGAAACCTCGCCCTGGAGCTCGTCCGGGTCACCGAGGCCGCCGCGATGGCCGCCGGCCGCTGGGTCGGCCGCGGCGACAAGAACGGCGCCGACGGAGCGGCCGTACGGGCCATGCGGACCCTCGTCTCCACCGTCTCGATGAACGGCGTCGTCGTCATCGGCGAGGGCGAGAAGGACGAAGCCCCGATGCTCTTCAACGGGGAGCAGGTCGGCGACGGGACGGGAGCCGAGTGCGACATCGCCGTCGACCCGATCGACGGCACCACGCTCACCGCCAAGGGCATGACGAACGCGATCGCGGTGCTGGCCGCCGCCGACCGCGGCACCATGTTCGACCCGTCGGCGGTCTTCTACATGGACAAACTGGTCACCGGCCCCGAGGCCGCCGACTTCGTGGACATCAACGCCCCCGTCTCGGTGAACATCCGCCGGGTCGCCAAGGCCAAGCGGGTCACGCCCGAGGACGTCACCGTGGTCATCCTCGACCGGCCCCGGCACGACGGGATCATCAAGGAGATCCGGGAGACCGGCGCGCGCATCAAACTGATCTCGGACGGCGACGTCGCGGGCTCGATCCTGGCGTTGCGCGAGGGCACCGGCATCGACCTGCTGCTCGGCATCGGCGGCACGCCCGAGGGCATCATCTCGGCCTGTGCCGTGAAGTGCCTGGGCGGCACTATCCAGGGCAAGCTGTGGCCGAAGGACGACGAGGAGCGCGCCCGCGCCGTCGACGCGGGCCACGACCTCGACAGGGTCCTGCTCACCGACGACCTGGTCTCCGGCGAGAACGTCTTCTTCGTCGCGACCGGCATCACGGACGGCGAGCTGCTGCGCGGTGTGCGCTACCGCTCGGAGACCGCGACGACCGAGTCGATCGTCATGCGCTCCAAGTCGGGCACCGTCCGGCAGATCACCTCGGAGCACCGGCTGTCGAAGCTGCGCGCCTACAGCGCGATCGACTTCGACCGGGCGAAGTAACCCGGCTCCCGGCCGACCCGGAGCGAGGAAGGGGCGTCCCCTGTGCGGAGGGGCGCCCCTTTCGCGTGCGCGCGGCCCGGCTTCTCGTGCGCGCGGTCCCGGCCGGGCGGAACGCCTACCCGGCCGCGGCTATCGTCCCGGTCGAGTGGGCGGCCTTCTGCAGTTCGAGATCGCGCCGGCGGCGCCGGGCGAGCACCACGCGGCGCTCGGCGGCGGTCAGGCCGCCCCAGACGCCGTAGGGCTCGGGTTGCAGCAGCGCGTGCTCCCGGCACTCGATCATCACCGGACAGCGGGCGCAGACCCGCTTCGCCGCCTCCTCACGGGACAGCCGGGCCGCGGTGGGTTCCTTGGAGGGCGCGAAGAACAGCCCGGCCTCGTCGCGGCGGCACACGGCCTCCGTGTGCCAGGGGGCGTCCTGGTCCCGCCCGCGCACCGGCACCGGCTGGGGCGGAACGGCGGCGACCTGCAGGGACTGATGCGGCGGATGCAGCACGGTCTACTCCTGACGACGGCTTCGCGAGCGAGAGACGATGCAGCAAGGCCTACCCGCTGTGCGCACGCCTATGCACTCGGTTCCGAAGCGCGGCCGTTCTCCGTCGGCAGGGCACGGTGACGCCGGAGCAACTCCCTCCGGGCACCGGGGAATTCGCGACCGTCAATGCCTCAGGTGTTTGCGCAGCGAGGAGTGCACGCGGCCGCCGACCCGGTCGAGCAGATCCTCGATCAGCCTGCCCCGCTTGGGTTTTGCCTCGATGTTGCCGAGGACGGCCAGTCCGTCCACGTAGACCACGGGCGCGTCCGGATCGCCCGAATCGAGCGTGTCCACCTCGAAGTTGCCGAGGACGCCGCCGCCGCTGCCCCTGAGCGACACGTTCTCCGGGACGCGGATCTCCACGTTGCCGAAGACCGAGACGGCCTTGATGACGACCTGCTGGTGCTCGAAGACGGCCTCGCTGAGGTCTATCTCCACACTGCCGAAGACCGCGTACGCGTGCGTGCGGCGGCCCACGCGCCAGCGGCCCCTGCGCACGGCGGCGCTGAACACCGCCACCACGTTCTCGTCGGCGACCGGCGGGACCGTGCCGGGGGCGGGGCGGTTCGGCGCCGGGCTGAAGGCCGCCCCCGAGCGCCGCTGGTGGGCACCCGGCAGGTCGCCGACGAGCGGCTCCAGCTCGCCCACGGTCTTCGCGCGGAAGACCTCCTCGACCCGCTCGGCGTGCTCGTCCGCGGTGAGGCGGCCCTCGGCCAGGGCCTCGCGCAGGATGTCCGCGGTCCGGTCGCGGTCGGCGTCGGAGGCCCGCAGCTCGGTGTGCTTGCGAAGGCCGGGTTCGCTGTGCTTCTGAAGGTCCACGGCAGCAGAGTACCCAAACGCGATAGATCGCGACTACCCCTCGTCCGCGCCCTGTGGAAAACCCGCCGCGCCCGCGTCCGGAAACCGAACTGAGCCTTACCTCACAGACCCGCTCACCGGACCAGGTCCTACGCTGGTGGACGCTGCCAATGGAGGCCAGCCGCTGTCTGTCGAGTGAGGAATGGGCGAGATGCCTGAGTTCGCGTACACCGATCTGCTCCCCCAGGGAGAGGACACCACTCCGTACCGGCTGGTGACCTCCGAGGGCGTCTCCACCTTCGAGGCCGACGGGCGGACGTTCCTCAAGGTCGAGCCGGAGGCGCTGCGCAAGCTCGCCGCCGAGGCGATCCACGACATCCAGCACTATCTGCGGCCGGCCCACCTCGCGCAGCTCCGCCGGATCATCGACGACCCCGAGGCGTCGAACAACGACAAGTTCGTGGCGCTGGACCTGCTGAAGAACGCGAACATCGCGGCCGCCGGCGTCCTCCCCATGTGCCAGGACACCGGCACCGCGATCGTCATGGGCAAGCGCGGGCAGAACGTGCTCACCGAGGGCGGCGACGAGGCGGCCCTGAGCCGGGGCATCTACGACGCCTACCTGAACCTCAACCTGCGGTACTCGCAGATGGCCCCGCTGACCATGTGGGACGAGAAGAACACGGGCTCGAACCTGCCGGCGCAGATCGAGCTGTACGCGACCGACGGCGGCGCCTACAAGTTCCTGTTCATGGCGAAGGGCGGCGGCTCCGCCAACAAGTCGTTCCTCTACCAGGAGACCAAGGCGGTCCTCAACGAGGGCTCCATGATGAAGTTCCTGGAGGAGAAGATCCGCTCCCTCGGGACGGCCGCCTGTCCTCCGTACCACCTGGCGATCGTCGTCGGCGGCACCAGCGCCGAGTACGCCCTGAAGACCGCGAAGTACGCCTCCGCGCACTACCTGGACGAGATCCCCTCCGAGGGTTCGGAACTCGGCCACGGCTTCCGGGACAAGGAGCTGGAGGAGAAGGTCTTCGAGCTGACCCAGAGGATCGGCATCGGCGCGCAGTTCGGCGGCAAGTACTTCTGCCACGACGTGCGCGTGGTGCGGCTGCCCCGCCACGGCGCGTCCTGCCCGGTCGCGATCGCCGTGTCCTGCTCGGCCGACCGCCAGGCCGTCGCGAAGATCACCGCCGAGGGCGTCTTCCTGGAGCAGTTGGAGACCGACCCGGCGCGTTTCCTGCCGGAGACCACGGACGAGCACCTCGACGAGTCCGCCGACGTCGTCCGGATCGACCTGAACCAGCCGATGGACGCGATCCTCGCCGAGCTGACCAAGTACCCCGTGAAGACCCGGCTGTCGCTCACCGGCCCGCTCGTCGTGGCACGCGACATCGCGCACGCCAAGATCAAGGAGCGGCTGGACGCGGGCGAGGGGATGCCGCAGTACCTGAAGGACCACCCCGTGTACTACGCGGGCCCCGCGAAGACGCCCGAGGGGTACGCGTCGGGCTCGTTCGGACCGACCACGGCCGGGCGCATGGACTCCTACGTGGAGCAGTTCCAGGCGGCGGGCGGCTCCAAGGTGATGCTGGCCAAGGGCAACCGCTCGCAGCAGGTCACGGACGCGTGCGGGGCGCACGGCGGCTTCTACCTCGGCTCGATCGGCGGCCCCGCGGCCCGTCTCGCCCAGGACTGCATCAAGAAGGTCGAGGTCGTCGAGTACGAGGAGCTCGGCATGGAGGCCGTCTGGAGGATCGAGGTCGAGGACTTCCCGGCGTTCGTCGTGGTCGACGACAAGGGCAACGACTTCTTCAAGGACCCCGCCCCGGCTCCGACCTTCACGTCCATCCCGGTGCGGGGCCCCGGGCTCGGCCTCGGCTGAGCCGCGTCCCGCCGGTTCGCACGCCCGCCCCCCCCGCCCGTTCCCGGCCGGCACGCCCGGCCGGGAATGGGCGGGGGCGGCGGGGACGCTGTACCGGTCATGAGCGACTACCGCATCGAGCACGACTCCATGGGCGAGGTCCGGGTCCCCGCGGACGCGAAGTGGCGGGCCCAGACCCAGCGCGCCGTCGAGAACTTCCCGGTCTCCGGGCAGCGGATCGAGCGCGCCCACATCGAGGCGCTCGCCCGCGTCAAGGCGGCCGCGGCCACGGTCAACGCCCGGCTCGGCGTGCTCGACGAGGACGTGGCGCGGGCCATCGAGGACGCGGCGGCCGAGGTCGCGGAGGGGCGGTGGGACGCCCACTTCCCCGTGGACGTCTTCCAGACCGGGTCCGGGACCTCGTCCAACATGAACGCCAACGAGGTCATCGCGACGCTGGCCACGGAGCGGCTCGGCAGGGACGTCCACCCCAACGACCACGTGAACGCCTCCCAGTCGTCCAACGACGTGTTCCCGTCGAGCATCCACATCGCGGCCACCGCCGCCGTCACCCGCGACCTGATCCCCGCGCTGGAGCACCTGGCCGCCTCGCTGGAGCGCAAGTCGCGGGAGTTCGCCGACGTCGTGAAGTCCGGCCGGACCCACCTCATGGACGCGACGCCGGTCACGCTGGGCCAGGAGTTCGGCGGCTACGCGGCACAGGTGCGCCACGGAGTGGAGCGGCTGCGGTCCTCGCTGCCGAGGCTGGCCGAGCTGCCGCTGGGCGGCACGGCGGTCGGGACCGGCATCAACACCCCGCCCGGGTTCTCGGCGGCCGTGATCGCGGAGGTCGCGCGGGCGACCGGGCTGCCGCTCACCGAGGCGCGCGACCACTTCGAGGCCCAGGGCGCGCGGGACGGGATCGTCGAGACCAGCGGGCAGCTCAGGACCGTCGCCGTGGGACTGACCAAGATCGCCAACGATCTGCGGTGGATGGCGTCCGGACCCCGCACAGGATTGGCCGAAATCAATCTGCCGGACCTCCAGCCGGGTTCGTCGATCATGCCGGGCAAGGTGAATCCGGTCATTCCCGAGGCCGTGCTGATGGTGGCCGCCCAGGTGACCGGGAACGACACCACGATCGCGGTCGCCGGGGCGTCCGGCTCCTTCGAGCTCAACGTGATGCTGCCGGTCATCGGGAAGAACGTCCTGGAGTCCGTGCGCCTGCTCGCGAACGTCTCGCGGCTGCTCGCGGACCGCACGGTGGACGGGATCACGGCGAACCGCGAGCGCGCGCGGGAGTACGCGGAGTCCTCCCCCGCGGTGGTGACCCCCCTGAACAAGTACCTCGGGTACGAGGCGGCCGCGAAGGTCGCCAAGAAGGCCCTCGCCGAACGCAAGACGATCCGCCAGGTCGTCCTGGAGTCCGGCCACGTGGACCGCGGCGACCTGACCGCGGAGCAGTTGGACGAGGCGCTGGATGTCCTGCGGATGACGCGCCCGTGACGTGATCAGGCCATCGGGCGCACCGTGGCACGTACCGCAGCGTCCGGTGCCGAGGGCACCTAATATCTCTCCATGGCAGAGGGTGGAGCGGTGAGACGGGTGGAAGCGGGCGGGCCGGCGGCGTACTGGAACCCCGGGAGCCAGGTCCTGTGGCGCTACCGGGAGAACGCCGGAGAGCGCTTCCACATCGTGCGTCCCGTGACCGTCGTGCGGGACGACGCCGAGGTGCTCGCCGTGTGGATGGCCCCCGGGACGGAGTGCGTGAAACCGGTCCTCGCCGACGGCACGCCCGTGCACGTGGAGCCGCTGGAGTCCCGCTACACCAAGCCGCGGTCGGTGGTGCGGGACCGCTGGTTCGGCACGGGCGTGCTGAAGCTGGCCCGGCCCGGCGAGCCGTGGTCGGTGTGGCTGTTCTGGGAGCCCGGCTGGCGGTTCAAGAACTGGTACGTCAACTTGGAGGAACCGCTGGCCAGATGGTCCGGCGGGGTCGACTCGGAGGACCACTTCCTCGACATCACGGTCTCTCCCGACCGGACTTGGGACTGGCGCGACGAGGACGAGTTCGCGCAGGCCCAGCGGGACGGCCTGATGGACGCCGGGCTCGCCGCCCGGGTGCGGGAGGCGGGCCGGGCGGCGGTGGAGGTGATCACCGCCTGGGGGGCGCCGTTCTCGGACGGCTGGCAGCACTGGCGCCCCGATCCGTCCTGGTCGGTACCCTCACTGCCGGACGACTGGGATCGTACGCCCGCGCACGTGTCCACATGAGACCCTTGATGCGCCCCCGTGGTAGAACCGTAGGATCGTCCTCCGCAACGAACAGTCAGGGCCGGTGCGCAGCACCGACGTTGGGGAGCGGTGGTCGGGTGGCGGGTGGGCGCGACGGGGCAACTCCCGGGGCGCACGCCGGGCTTGACCGAACGTCACCGAGGGGCGGCAGGACGTGATCGAGGGGTACGAGGGCCGCATCGCGGTCTGGAGACGTCCGGACGGGCCGTTCCCGCCGGTGCCCAACGGGCCCTCTTCTGAGAGGCTGTCTGACCACGCGGGGATTCCGTTCCTGGGGCACGCATTCCGGGTATCGGGTTTTCTGCGGGACGAACTGCACGCACGGCGCGCAGCACCGGACGGATGGATTCGACACGCGTGACGGAGCACCCCACCTCACACGAGCGCCGCCAGCCAAGCGCTGCCCGGCCCACCGCCCCCGCGGATCCCCGCGGGGCGCTGCTGCGTACCCCGGAGCCGGGGCCGCAGGGCTCCCCCGGCTTACCGGCACAGGGCCGGCCAGCCGAGGCGCCCGCCTCGTCCGGCGCCGCCGGGCCGCCGGCCGACGGGCAGCCCCCCAAGGGCACCCGTACGGCCGCCACCGGGACGCCCGCGCCCACGGGCGGCCAGGGCCCGTCCGCCCCGCCGGGGGGCCGCGGTCCGGACGCCTCGGGGTCCGAGCACTCCCAGCCGTCGGCGGCGCAGCCCGACCAGCACCGCCCTCGCCCGGCGCCCGAGGGCATCCCGGTCCAGTCCGGCGGGGAGACCTCCGCCGCCCAGAGCGGCAAGGAGCGGCGCAAGGGCATGGGACCCGCACCCGGCACACCCATGCCCATGCGCCGTGACGGCGACCGGCTGCGCTTCGTGGGGGCAGCCACCCGGCGGATCGCCCGCGGCATCGACCTCGACGAGATCGTGATGGGCCTGTGCCGGGCCACCGTGCCGACCTTCTCGGACGCGATCCTCGTCTATCTGCGCGATCCGCTGCCCGTCGGCGACGAGCGCCCCACGGGGCCCGTCGTCCTGCGGCTGCGGCGCACCGACCGGATCCCGGAGGACCGGGACACCGAGGGCTTCCTGCTGCCCGCGCTCCAGCCCGAGCCGGACCTCGGGATCACCGCGGAGCTGTGCACGGTGCGGCCCGGCGGCGCGCTCAACGAGGTGCTGCGGGGCGTACGGCCCGTGTTCGCGGACGCGCCCGCCGCGCGTGCCGCGCTGCCCGAGCTGATCGGCGACGAGCTGACCGTGCCGGGCGGGCAGCGGGCGATCCTCGCCCCGCTGCGCGGCCGCAGGCGGGTGATCGGGGCCGCGCTGTTCCTGCGCCGCCCCGACCGGCCGGCCTTCGAGGCCGACGACCTGCTGGTGGCGGCCCAGCTCGCCACGTACAGCGCGCTCGGCATCGACAAGGCCGTGCTGTACGGGCGCGAGGCGTACATCGCCGACGAACTCCAGCGCACGATGCTGCCCGAGACCCTGCCGCGGCCGACCGGTGTCCGGCTGGCGTCCCGCTACCTCCCGGCGGCCGAGACGGCCCGGGTGGGAGGCGACTGGTACGACGCGATCCCGCTGCCGGGCAGCCGGGTGGCCCTCGTGGTGGGTGACGTCATGGGCCACTCCATGACCTCGGCCGCGATCATGGGCCAGCTGCGCACGACGGCGCAGACCCTGGCCGGGCTGGACCTGCCTCCGCAGGAGGTGCTGCACCACCTCGACGAGCAGGCGCAGCGGCTGGGCACCGACCGCATGGCGACCTGCCTCTACGCGGTGTACGACCCGGTCTCGCACCGGATCACCATCGCCAACGCGGGCCATCCGCCGCCCGTCCTGCTGCACCTGGGCGGCCGGGCCGAGGTGCTGCGGGTGCCGCCGGGCGCCCCGATCGGTGTGGGCGGAGTGGACTTCGAGGCGGTCGAGCTGGACGCGCCGGCCGGGGCCACGCTGCTGCTGTACACCGACGGCCTGGTCGAGTCGCGGCTGCGCGACGTGTGGACCGGGATAGAGCAGTTGCGGGAGAAGCTCGCCGCGACCGCGCAGCTCACCGGCGCGGACCATCCGCCGCCGCTGGAGGCGCTCTGCGACGAGGTGCTGGACATGCTCGGTCCTGGCGACCGGGACGACGACATCGCGCTGCTCGCGGCCCGCTTCGACGGGATCGCGCCCAGTGACGTGGCGTTCTGGCATCTGGACCCGGAGGACTCCGCCCCGGGCAAGGCCCGTCGACTGGCCCGCAAGGCGCTCGCACGCTGGGACATGGAGGACCTCACGGACTCCGTGGAACTGCTGGTCAGCGAGGTCGTGACGAACGCCGTGCGCTACGCGTCACGCCCTGTCACCCTGCGGTTGCTCCGTACGGACGTGCTGCGTTGCGAGGTGGGCGACGACGTGCCGCAGCTGCCGCGGCTGCGGCAGGCGCGGGCCACCGACGAGGGCGGCCGGGGCCTGTATCTGGTGAACAGGCTGGCCAGGCGGTGGGGTGCGACCCGGTTGAGCACGGGAAAGGTGGTCTGGTTCGAGTTGAACCGGAACTGAGGGGTACCCGTCGGGCGCACCCCGGGGCCGCTCCCCGGACCCGTACCGGCCTTGGACCGCGTCCAAATGTTGCCGACACGGTGTCGGCGGAGTTGACTGCTGGGGTGATCGAAGCGACCTGACCACTCTCTTCTCGACGGGAGGACGCTCGTGACGCAGGAACCCCAGAAGGCTCCGTACACCACGAACAACGTCGGAATTCCGGTGGAGAGCGACGAACACTCGCTCACCGTCGGCCCCGACGGCCCGATCCTGCTCCAGGACCACTACCTCATCGAGAAGATGGCGCAGTTCAACCGGGAGCGGGTGCCCGAGCGGGTGGTGCACGCCAAGGGCAGTGGCGCGTACGGATTCTTCGAAGTCACCAACGACGTGAGCCAGTTCACCAGGGCCGACCTGTTCCAGCCGGGCAGGCGGACCGAGATGCTGGCCCGCTTCTCCACCGTGGCGGGCGAGCAGGGCTCGCCGGACACCTGGCGCGACCCCCGCGGTTTCGCGCTCAAGTTCTACACCGAGCACGGCAATTACGACATGGTGGGCAACAACACCCCGGTCTTCTTCGTCCGTGACACCATCAAGTTCCAGGACTTCATCCGCTCCCAGAAGCGCCACCCGGCGACGGGGCTGCGCGACCACGACATGCAGTGGGACTTCTGGACGCTCTCCCCCGAGTCGGCGCACCAGGTGACCTGGCTGATGGGCGACCGGGGCATCCCGAAGACGTACCGCCACATGAACGGCTACTCGTCGCACACCTACATGTGGATCAACGGCGCCGGTGAGCGGTTCTGGGTGAAGTACCACTTCAAGACCGACCAGGGCATCGACTTCCTGACCCAGGCCGAGGCCGACGAGCTGGCGGGTTCGGACCCCGACAGGCACCGCCGGGACCTGTACGGGTCGATCGAGTCGGGGAACGCTCCGAGCTGGACGCTGAAGGTCCAGATCATGCCCTTCGAGGACGCGGCGGACTACCGCTTCAACCCCTTCGACCTGACCAAGGTCTGGCCGCACGCGGACTACCCGCTGATCGACGTGGGGCGGATGACCCTCGACCGGAACCCCGAGGACTACTTCGTCCACATCGAGCAGGCGGCCTTCGAGCCGTCCAACCTCGTGCCGGGCATCGGGCCCTCGCCGGACAAGATGCTGCTGGGCCGGCTGTTCTCGTACCCCGACACGCACCGGTACCGGATCGGGCCGAACTACGCGCAGCTGCCGCCCAACCGGCCGCACTCGCCGGTGAGTTCGTACGCCAAGGACGGTCCGATGCGCTACGAGCCGTCGAACACGGCCCGCCCCTACGCGCCCAACTCCTACGGCGGCCCGGCGGCGGACTACGACGGCCGGTTCGGGGACCCGGCGAGCTGGCGGACGGCCGGTGAGCTGGTGCGCGAGGCGTACAAGCCGCACCGCGAGGACGACGACTGGGGCCAGGCGGGCACGATGGTGCGCCAGGTCTTCGACGACGCGGCCCGCGACCGGCTCGTGTCCAACGTCAGCGGCCATCTGCTGGACGGCGTCTCCCGCCCGGTGCTGGAGCGCGCGTTCCAGTACTGGCGCTCGGTCGACAAGCAGATCGGCGACCGCATCGCCAACGAGGTCGACGGCGACTGACCCGCCGACGTGCGGAGGGCGCCCGGGGCAGTCGCCCCGGGCGCCCTCCGCACGTCATGCCTCCGTCACGGCCTGCCGGATCTCACGGTCCCGCCGTCGGGGAGGTCGACCGGCGGTGACGTGGTCGGATCCGTCGGCTCGTCCGTGGGCTCCTCCGTCGTCGGCTCCTCGGTGGGCTCCTCGGTGGGCTCCTCGGTCGGCTCCTCCGTCGTCGGCGGGGCGCTGGTCGTCGGCTCCTCGGTGGGCTCCTCGGTCGGCTCCTGCGTCTCGCTGCGGCTCGGCCGCACGGTCGGCTGGACGGCCGCGCCCTGGTCGGTCTCCAGGTCGAACTTGTCGACGGCGCCCATCGCGCCGAAGGTGTACGTCGCCCATATCTGGGCCGGGTAGCCACCGCCGTTGATGCGGCCCTTGCCCGGGATGAGTCCCGTGGCGCCGGACAGGGACACCTGCTTGTGCGGGGGCTTGTCGTCCTCGCCGAACAGGCCGACCGAGGTCACCAGGTCCGGCGTGTAGCCGGTGAACCAGGCGGACCGGTTCTCGTCGGACGTACCCGTCTTGCCGGCGACCTGCTGGCCGTCGCGGGCCGGGTTGTCGCGCACGGAGGTCCTGGCCGTACCGTCGTCGACCACGCCGGTCAGCACCGAGGTGACCGTGTCGGCGGCCTCGCGGCTGATGACCTGCTCACCGACCGGGTCGGGGAACTTCACCGGGCGGTCCTTGTGGTCGGCCGACTTCACGAGGGCCGGGGTGACCTTCTTCCCGTGGTTGTCGAGGGTCGCGTAGACGCCGGCCATCTCCAGCGGGCTCGCGCCCATGGTGCCCAGGGTCTGGGCCGGCACCGACTTGACCCCCTCGACGTCCATGCCGAGTTCGCCGGCGGTCTTCATGACCTGGTCCATGCCGACGTCGACGCCCATCTGGGCGAAGACGGAGTTGATGGACTTGTTCATGGCCGTCTGCACGGTGACGTCGCCGTAGTCGACCTGGTCCTCGTTGGGCGGCGAGAAGCCGACCTTGCGTCCGTCATCGACGACGGGCCGGCGGCTCGTGCCGTCGTAGATCGTGTTCGCGGTGATCGGGTCGTCGTCCTGCGTCACCGCGTTCCGGTCGACGGCCGCGGCCAGGATCAGCGGCTTGAACGTGGACGCGGGCTGGTAGTCGCGGCGCGTCGCGTTGTTGGTGAAGTGCTTGACGTAGTCCACGCCTCCGTACATCGCGACGACCTTGCCGGTCTTCGGGCTGACGGACACCGCTCCGGCCTGCACGTCGGCGTCGACCTTGCGCTTCTTGCCGTCGAGCTTGCTGGTGAGCTTGGCCTTGACGGCCTTCTCCAGCAGTGCCTGCTTCTTCGGGTCGATGTTCAGCGTGATGGTCCAGCCGCCGGCCTTGACCATCGCCTGGGCCTCGTCGATGTCCGCGGCGGCGCCGTCGGCGACGAGCTGCCTCTGGAGCGTGGCGTTGGCGGCCTCCACCAGGTAGCCGGCCTGGCCCTCCAGCCCGGGGGCGCCCTTGGGGTCCTCGGGCACGGGGAACTTCATGCCGTCGCGCTCGGTGGCGTCGAGCCAGTTCTCCTCGACCATGTTGTCCAGGACGTAGTTCCAGCGGTTCTTGACCAGCTTCTTGCTGGTGTCACTGGCGACCGCCCAGTCGTACTGGCTCGGCGCCTGGAGCAGCGCGGCGAGGTACGCGCCCTGCTCGACCTTCAGCCGGTCCGCGTCGACGCCGTAGTACGCCTGCGCGGCGGCCTGGATGCCCCACGCGTTGCGTCCGTAGTAGCTGGTGTTGATGTAGCCCGCGAGGATCTCGTCCTTGGAGTACTGGCGGTCCACCTTGAGCGAGATGACCAGTTCCTTGAGCTTGCGCGTGACCGTCTGGTCCTGGGTCAGGTAGTAGTTCTTGACGTACTGCTGGGTGATCGTCGAACCACCCTGCTTGCCCTTGCCCGAGAGCGTGTTGATCACACCGCGGGTGGTGCCCTTGAGGTCGACGCCGGAGTCCCGGTAGAAGGACTTGTTCTCGGCCGCGACGAAGGTCCGCTGGACCTTCTTGGGGACCTGCGCCAGGTCGACGACCTCGCGGTTGACCTCGCCGTCGCGGGCGAGTGTCGTGCCGTCGCTGTACTTGTAGATGTTGCTCTGTTCCTTGGCGGCGGCGTTGCCCTTGGGAATGTCGATCATCACGTACAGCACGACGAAGGCGCCCAGCCCGAGCAGGCAGAGGCCGAAGAACGTGCCGAGGATCCTCTTCCAGGTGAAGAGCCGGCGTATGAAGCCCTTGCCGTCGGCACCGGACGAGCTCTTCGACTCGGAGCGGTGGCCACCGCGCCGGCGCGCTCGTCTCTCTTCCGCTCTTCCCATGGGTCCGATCCGCTCCGCTTCCGTCTCTCGTGTCTCACAGGTCCATCGCTCGGGTCAGCTCAGCAAACTAACACCGCACCTGGGGACAAAGGTCGGCCGATCCGGCCTTTTCAGGACGTGAGAATCAGCACCCGTCCCACTGGAACCGACGAACCACGCGGGCGGAAGGTTGCCGTGACGAAAAAAGTGATATCACTTGGATAGGTCGGCGCCCCGCATCCGCGCGGTGCGCCACGGCACCACGAAACGGGGGATCACCATGTCCACGCACGACTCTCCGGACATCGCCGACGTACCGCAGATGCCCGCTCCCCGCGTGCGCGAGTTCACCGCGCAGAGCATCGGCGGGGGGCTCGCGCTGCTGCTCGGACTCGTCGGACTGCTGCTGGGCGCGGGGTTGGTCGTCACCGCCACGGCGGTGGGCCCGACCGGCGCCAAGGCCACGCTCGTCGTGGCGGGGGTCCTGATCGGCCTCGCGGCCTTCGTCGCCATGTGCGGCCTCAACACCGTGGCACCGGGCGAGGCCCGGGTGGTCCAGCTCTTCGGGCGCTACCGCGGGACGATCCGCGAGGACGGCCTGCGCTGGGTGAACCCGCTCACCTCCCGTACGAAGATCTCGACGCGGGTCCGCAACCACGAGACGGCCGTCCTGAAGGTCAACGATGCCTACGGCAACCCCATCGAGCTGGCCGCGGTCGTGGTGTGGCGCGTGGAGGACACCGCGCAGGCGACCTTCGAGGTGGACGACTTCCTGGAGTTCGTCGCCACGCAGACCGAGGCCGCGGTGCGCCACATCGCGATCGAGTACCCGTACGACGCCCATGACGAGGAGGGCCTGTCGCTGCGGGGCAACGCGGAGGAGATCACCGAGAAGCTGGCCGTCGAACTGCACGCGCGCGTGGAGGCCGCCGGGGTCGAGATCATCGAGTCGCGCTTCACCCACCTCGCGTACGCGCCCGAGATCGCCTCGGCGATGCTCCAGCGGCAGCAGGCCGGCGCGGTCGTGGCCGCGCGGCGGCAGATCGTGGACGGGGCGGTCGGCATGGTCGAGGCCGCGCTCGCCCGGATCGCCGAGCAGGACATCGTCGAGCTGGACCCCGAACGCAAGGCGGCCATGGTGTCGAACCTGCTCGTGGTGCTGTGCGGCGACCGCGCCCCGCAGCCCGTCCTGAACACGGGGTCCCTCTACCAGTGACCCCTTCTCCCGAGGGGGCTTCCCCCCAGCGGCGGCCGCGGCAGCAGCGCAAGCAGGTGCTGCTGCGGCTCGACCCGCTCGTGTACGAGGCCCTGGCGCGCTGGGCGGGCGACGAACTGCGCTCGGCCAACGCGCAGATCGAGTTCCTGCTGCGCAGGGCGCTGTCGGAGGCGGGCCGCCTGCCGGGCGGGACGGGCCCGATCCCCCGGCGCGGACGGCCCCCCGCGCCCGGCGAGGAGGAGCCGGAGCCGCCCGCGCGCTAGACGGCCCGGCCTGTGTCGCAGAACCGTGACAATGCCGCCCGACCTGCGCCTTCGTACCCTCGGCGGTCGGGTCTACACCGTGCGTATACACGGGGTGTATACGCCGTGTGTAGAGTGCTCCGCATGTCCATCGGTCACACACTCCTAGGGCTCCTGGAGTCCGGGCCCCGCCACGGCTACGACCTCAAGCGGGCCTTCGACGCGAAGTTCGGTCACGACCGGCCGCTCCACTACGGCCAGGTCTACTCGACGATGTCCCGGCTGCTGAAGAACGGCCTCGTGGAGGTCGACGGCATCGAGGCGGGCGACGGCCCCGAGCGCAAGCGGTACGCGATCACCGAGGCCGGCGTCACCGACGTCCAGCAGTGGCTCGCGACACCCGAGAAGCCGGAGCCGTACCTCCAGTCGACCCTCTACACCAAGGTCGTCCTCGCGCTCCTGACGCACCGGGACGCGTCCGGCATCCTCGACACACAGCGCTCGGAGCACCTGCGCATGATGCGCATCCTCACCGACCGCAAGCGCAAGGGCGACCTCGCCGACCAGCTGATCTGCGACCACGCCCTCTTCCACCTCGAGGCGGACCTGCGGTGGCTCGAACTCACCGCCGCCCGCCTCGGCAAGCTCGCCGAGGCGGTGACCCGATGACCCCCGCAGGCTCCCTGCTCGCGGCCCACGACCTGCACAAGGCGTACGGCCCCACCCACGCCCTCGACGGCGCGGGCTTCTCGATCCACCCGGGCGAGATCGTCGCCGTCATGGGACCCTCGGGCTCCGGCAAGTCGACGCTCCTGCACTGCCTCGCCGGCATCGTGACCCCGGACTCGGGCTCGATCACGTACAACGGCCTCGAAATGGCCACGATGAACGACTCCCGGCGCAGCGCGCTGCGCCGCTCGGAGTTCGGGTTCGTCTTCCAGTTCGGCCAGCTCGTGCCCGAGCTGACCTGCGTCGAGAACGTGGCGCTGCCCCTGCGGCTGAACGGCACCTCCCGCAAGGAGGCCGAACGCACCGCGCTGACCTGGATGGAGCGCCTGGAGGTCGACGACCTCGCGGCCAAGCGGCCGGGCGAGGTCTCCGGCGGCCAGGGCCAGCGGGTCGCCGTGGCCCGCTCGCTGGTCACCGGCCCGCGCGTGCTGTTCGCCGACGAGCCGACCGGCGCCCTCGACTCGCTGAACGGCGAGCGCGTGATGGAACTCCTCACGGACGCCGCCCGCTCCACGAACGCCGCCGTCGTCCTCGTCACCCACGAGACCCGGGTGGCCGCGTACTCGGACCGCGAGGTCGTCGTGCGCGACGGACGGTCCCGGGACATGGAGCGCGTCGTATGACCGCTCGCCAGTGGTCGAGAGACCTGGCCATGGGCACCAAGTTCGCGTTCACGGGCGGCCGCGAGGGCTGGATACGCGTCCTGCTGACCGGTGTCGGCGTCGGCCTCGGCGTCGCGCTGCTGCTGCTCACCACCGCGATACCGAGCGCCATGCAGGCCCGGTCCGACCGCGAGTACTCGCGCACCGACCTGCGGATGAGCAGCGAGGTGATCCCGAAGGCCGACAACACCGTGCTCGTCGGCAACGTCGGCAGCGACTTCCGCGGCCAGGACGTCCGCGGGCGCGAGCTGGAGCCCGAGGGCCTGCGCGCCCCCCTGCCGCCGGGGCTGTCGGAGTTCCCGGCGCCCGGCGAGATGTTCGTGTCGCCCGCGCTGCGCAAGCTGCTGGACTCGCCTGACGGGAAGCTGCTGCGCGAGCGCATCCCGTACCGCGACACCGGCACCATCGGCTCGATCGGTCTCATCGGCCCGGCCGAACTCGCCTTCTACGCGGGCACCGACGGGCTCGCCGCACGCATCGGCGACTCCCCGGTGAACCGGCTCGACACGTTCCAGGGGGTGGATGCGCCCTCCGAGGAGATGGACCCGGTCCTGCTCCTGCTGGTCCTCGTCGTCTTCGTCGTGCTGCTGATGCCGGTCGGGGTCTTCATCGCCGCGGCCGTCCGCTTCGGCGGCGAACGCCGCGACCGCCGCCTGGCCGCGCTGCGCCTGGTCGGCGCCGACGGCCGGATGACCCGGCGCATCGCCGCGGGCGAGGCACTGGCCGGGGCCCTCCTCGGCCTGCTCTTCGGCACGGTGTTCTTCCTGCTGGGCCGTCAGATCGCGGGCACGGTCGAACTCTTCGGCATCAGCGTGTTCCCGAGCTATCTCGACCCGACCCCCGCGCTGGCCGCCCTCATCGCCCTCGCGGTCCCGGCGGCCGCCGTCGCGGTGACCCTGTTCGCGCTGCGCGGGGTCGTCATCGAGCCGCTCGGGGTGGTCCGCACGGCCCGGCCGGCCCGCCGCCGGCTGTGGTGGCGCCTGCTCCTGCCGCTGGGCGGGCTCGCCCTGCTCGCCCCGATGATCGGCAAGGGCAGCGAGAACGGCGACTTCAACGCGTACATGGTCACCGGTGGCGTCGTCCTGCTGCTGGTCGGCGTCACCGCGCTGCTGCCGTGGGTGGTGGAGGCGGTGGTGGCCCGGCTGAACTCGGGCCCGGTCTCCTGGCAACTGGCCGTCCGCAGGCTCCAGCTCAGCAGCGGCACCGCCGCCCGCATGGTCAACGGCATCGCCGTGGCCGTGGCCGGCGCGATCGCCATGCAGATGCTGTTCGCCGGGGTGGAGAGCGACTACACCAGGGCCACCGGTCAGGACGTCTCCCGGGCACAGATGGAGGTGACCGTGCCGGCCAGGATTCCGCTCGCGAAGGCGGCGGAGGAACTCGGCGCGACCCCCGGTGTACGGGGCACGACGGCGATCTCCAGCGGCACGCTCGGCGAGCGCCGCACGGATCCCGAGCGCACCGCGACGGTCACCGTCGGCGACTGCGACGCGCTGCGCGAGGTGGCCAGGCTGTCCTCGTGCCGGGACGGTGACGTGTTCGCCGTCCGGCACGCCGAGTACGACACGGACACCGCCCGGCTCGCCAAGGCCCGGACGCTCTATCTCGACCCCGGCTACTCCGACTCCGAGAAGGGCGCGGAGGTGGCGTGGACCGTGCCCCGGGACCTCAGGAAGGCCGACACCCGCGAGGACCCGACCGGCTGGGAGCGCGGCGGCTTCCTGATCACTCCGGGCGCGCTGCCCGCGAAGGCGGCGCCGGCGGTCACGGGCCTGGTCTACCTGCGGCTCGACCCGTCCGCGCCCGACGCGCGCGAGCACGTCCTCAACATCGCGGCGCGCATGGACCCGTACACGCAGCCGATGTTCTACGCGGCCAGCGAGCAGTCCGGACGGTTCACGTCGATCCGCACCGGCCTGTTCGTCGGCGCGGCCTGCGTCCTCGCGCTCATCGGGGCGAGTCTGCTGGTCTCGCAGCTCGAACAGCTCCGCGAGCGCCGCAAGCTCCTGTCGGCGCTGGTGGCCTTCGGCACCCGTCGCCGCACGCTGAGCCTGTCGGTGCTGTGGCAGACCGCGATCCCGGTGGCCCTCGGCCTGCTGCTCGCCTCCGCGGTGGGTCTCACCCTGGGAGCCGTGCTGCTGAAGATGACGGGCACGTCGGTCGCGGTGGACTGGCCGGGCGTCCTGTCGATGGCGGGCATCGGCGCGGCGGTGGTCCTGGCGGTGACGGCGCTCAGCGTGCCGCCCCTGCTGCGGCTGATGCGGCCCGACGGGCTGCGCACGGAGTAGTCCGGGACCGCGGACGTGCGGCGGGCCCCTTCCGGTGGTTGCCGGTGGGGGCCCGCCGCGCGTTCAGAACCGGTACTCCCGCACCACGCGCCGGACCTGGGCGAAGAGCATGCCCGCGTTGACCGACTTGCGGCAGACGACCACCGCGACGATGTCCTGCTGGTCGTTCATCCGCACGAACAGGTGCGTGAGGTTGTCGCTGTTGACCAGGATCTCCTGGAAGAAGTGCTGGTCGCTGGTGATCCCCCGGCGCTCCTTGAAGACGTCCTCGATCATGACGACCGTGCGCCCCTGGAACAGGTCGAGAGTGGCGCCCGCCAGCAGGTCGAGGACCTCGGGCGGATGGTTGTCCACCGTCTCGTACGACAGCAGCATGCCGGTGGACATGTCGACGGCCCCGGCCGCCACGCAGTCCGGGGCGTCGCTGCGCAGGGCCTTGACCATGCCCATGACCTGCTCCGAGAACCCGGAGGCCAATCGCTTCGTCGCCATCCGTCACACCGCCTGGTTCTTGAGGGGTACGGGGACGACGGTCGCGGCCGTTCCCGCCCCGGTGGCCGACACGGCGGGGACCGCGGTGCCGGTGAGGATCGACCCGATACGGGCGATGGTGGGCCTGGTCTGCTCGTGGAGCCGGTTGACGTCGATCCCCTCGTCCCCCACGACGACCATCAGGGCGGAGTCCCCCACCGCGTAGAAGGCGGCGCACCCGTGGCTGCCGTAGGCCACCGTCTGGCGCAGCGGGCCCCGGCCGGTGGCCGCGGTCGCGCGGCGGGCGAGGCCCAGTCCGGCGGCGGCGATCGCGGCGAGGCCCTCCGGGTCGATCATGTCCGCCGTGTCCGCGGCGATGAGCAGTCCGTCGGCGGCGGCCACCGCCGTGTCGGTGATTCCCGTCACCCGCTCCCGCAGGCCTCGCATTTCCATGGCCAAAGCCTCGTGATCCATGTACAGAGCTCCCTGACGTGATCGTGGTCCCCCGCGTGGGTCAGGTGCCGGAGTCCGGCGTCCAGATCCGGTTGCGCAGGCGGAAGAACCCTTTCCAACTCGCCCCGCGTTGCGCGGAGTCGAGACTCTCGGTGATGCCACTGGCTCCCGGCTCGCGGCGCGGGAGTTCGCGGTCGGTCGGCCCGGACGCGGAGTCGGCCCCGAGCGCCTCCGGTGCCGGTTCGGGGGCCGGTGTCGGGTGGAGCGGTACGTACGGAGGGAAGCCCTCGGGCCGCGGGCGGCCGGGCCCGGGTCCGTCCGCCTCCGCGGGCCGGGGCCACGCGGCGTCGGACGAGGGGGAGTACGGCAGCGGGGTGCAGGCCCTCGGGTCCTCGGTCCGCGGGACGTCCCACGGGGAGCCACCGGGCGGTGGGACGTCGTCGTGCGTACCCCCGAACGGGGTGAGTGGGGTCAAGGGGGCGGTGAAGGGGGTGACGTCGAGGGGAGCGGCGTCGAACGTCCAGCCGGGTGACAGGGCGTCGAACGGCGGGGCGTCGGAGTTCAGGACGTCGGGCCGGGCGCCGGGCGGGGTGGCGCCCGGCCAGGTGACCTCGAAGGGCGCCTCCCCCGGACGCCCGTCCTCGGGGGACGGTCCCTCGGGCTGCGCGTCCTCGGCGTGCGGTCCCTCCGGGGACGCCTCCCGCGTCCGCGCGTCCTCGGGAGGGGCGTCCTCGGCCGACGGTTCCCCGGCAGGGGCGTCCTCGGGAGAAGCGTCCTGCGCGTGCGGGTCCTCGGGGTACGCGTCCTCCGCGGGCGCGTCGCCCCGGTACGCGTCGCCCGCGGGCGTGTCGTCGTCCTGCTCGGGATCGGGGCCCGGCGCTTCCCGGTCCGGGGACGCCTTGCCGGGCTCGTGGACGCCGGACTCCTGGACCTCGGGCTCGTGGACGCCGGACTCAGGCACGTCAGGGGGCGGAGAGTCGCCGCGCGCGGTCCCGGACTCCGTCGCGTCGAAGGGCGGGGCGTCTGAAGGCGGGGCGTCGGAGGGCGGGGCGTCGGGCACCGGTCCTGCCGGCGGAGAGCTGTCGGGGGGTGAACCGGACTGCGGAGACGAGCCGTTCGAGGTGCCGTCCGCGTGCGAGTCGGCGGACTCCGTCGCGTCGGACCGCGCCGCACCGGTCGACGGGGGGTCGTCCGGGTCCGAGGCGTCGTCGGGGCTGTCGTCGGACGGGCTGTCGTCGGACGGGCTGTCCCCGGACTCGCTGTCCCCGGACGGGGAACCGTCTCCGGCCGGACGGTCCCCCGAACCGGCGCCCTCCGGCAACCCGTCGCCCGCTCCGTCCCCGGCGCCGGACGGCCCGGCGCCCGTGTCCGCCGCCCGCCGGCCCGCGGCCTCGTCCTCCGGGCCGGGCGTGCCCGGCCGGAGCGGGCGCAGCGGCCCGGTCAGCTGGGTGCGCACCACGGGCGGGCGCTCGGGAGCGCTCTCCTCCGAGCAGTCCAGGAGCCCCTCGCCGAGCATCCGGCCCGTCTCGACCGTGACGGTGTAGAGCGGCCGGCCGGTCCGGAACGCCAGGTCGCGCACGGTGCGCCGGCCGTCCGCGTGCGTCAGCAACTCCCGGCGCAGTACGGGCAGTGCGCCGTCCTGCGGGTCGACTCCCGCCGCGGGGTACGGACGTTCGCGGTCCGGCAGTACCGGGCAGGGCAGCCCGGCGACGGCGGTGAGCTTCCTGGTGGCCTCCTGGAGCAGCCGCAGCGGAGCCTCGCCGACGGCGACCGAAGCGGGCGGGTCGGCCCACGCCGCCAGCGGTTCGCAGCCGTCCACCCGGCCCGCGACGACCGCGAACACCGCGTCCTGGAGCGCCTGCATGCAGATGACCCTGAGCTGGGCGGCTCCCGCGTACTCGTGCGCGACCAGCCCGGCCTGGGGCCACCGGCCGGCCCCCGCCTCGAACAGCAACGCGTCCCACTGCTCCTCGCTGATCCGGCCGGAGCGCAGCAGCAGGGCCTCCGGGCCGGGAGAGCCCGGGCTCTCGGCGGCGACCACGAACCCGTCCCGCAGGTGGAAGACCCCGCCGGGCTTGCCGGACACCTGGAGCACCCCGGTGACCGCGCCCTGGCCGCACTCCGCGAGGGTGCGGGACAGCAGGCCGTACCCGGCCCTGTCGAGAGAGATCCGACTGCCCGACATCACTCCCCTTGCCCTCGTCCGCCCGTCACCTCGTGGCAGCGCACACGCCTGTCGCACGAACGGGTGACGTGTAGCACTGAGGGAGCATGTGTATCAGCGCGGGCACACACGTCTGCGGGAGTCGCACTACATGACGGAAGATGAAATCTCCCGCCGTACCGGTGCCGTGATCCGACGCCCGATTGACCGACTCTGTATGGCAGTTCAGGCTTCCGGGCCCACCACGCGAACCGGCAGGGACGGCAGTACCGCGCGCAGGGCGGACGCGAGTTCCTCGTACTCCGCGCCCCGTGCCGCGCCCGCGCGCATGGCGAGCGCGATGCGCCGGGTGGGCGCCGGTTCCGCGAAGTACCCGGTGAGCAGCTGGTTGCTCCGGGTGGTCTCGACCCTGACGGCCGTGCGCGGCAGCAGGGTCACCCCGAGACCGCCCGCGACGAGCTGGACGAGGGTGGAGAGGCCCGCTGCCGTCGTGGTGACCGGGGCGTCCTCGCGGCCCGCCTCCCGGCAGATGTCGAGGGCCTGGTCCCGCAGGCAGTGCCCCTCGTCCAGCAGCAGCAGCTTGAGTTCGCGCAGTGCGGCGCGCGGGATGCCCTCGCGGCCCCCGAGCGCGTGCCCGAGCGGGGTCACCAGGACGAAGTCCTCGTCGAAGAGCGGTAGTTCGACGACTCCGGGCACCCCGAGCGGCACGGCGAGGAGCAGCAGGTCGAGCCGGCCGGTGGCGAGGCCCTCCAGCAGGTTCGCCGTCTGCTCCTCGTGGACCTGGAGGTCGAGGGCCGGGTAGCGGTCGTGGATCAGCTTCAGGACGGTCGGCAGCAGGTAGGGCGCCACGGTCGGGATCACCCCGAGCCGCAGCACCCCGGTGAACGGGGCCCGCAGCGCCTCCGCCTCCTCCATCAGCGCGCCCACCTCCCCGAGCACCGCCCCGGCGCGGACGGCGAGCCGTTCCCCGGCGGGCGAGAGGAGCACCTTGCGGGTCGTGCGCTCCAGCAGGGTCACGCCGAGGACCTCCTCCAGCGCCGAGACGGCACCGGACAGCGCGGGCTGGCTCATGCCGATGGCGGAGGCGGCGTCCCTGAAGTGCAGGTGCTCGGCGACGGCCGCGAAGGCGCGCAGCTGGGCGAGGCTCGGCTGCCTCTTCTTACTGGGGGCCACTGATAGCCACCTCCGATCAACACGACCGAGTGTAGCTATTTCACGAATCAATACACCCTGTGCCACGATCAAGGTCGTCCAACCCATGGGAAAGTCCCCGAAACCGGGGCTTTCCTCGCTGCAAGGAGAGCGTGTGCTCACTGTTGGTGACAAGTTCCCCCAGTTCGATCTGACCGCCTGCGTCTCGCTGGAGAAGGGCGCGGAGTTCGAGCAGATCAACCACAAGACCTACGAGGGTCAGTGGAAGGTCATCTTCGCGTGGCCCAAGGACTTCACCTTCGTGTGCCCGACCGAGATCGCGGCGTTCGGCAAGCTGAACGACGAGTTCGCCGACCGTGACGCCCAGGTGCTCGGCTTCTCCGGCGACTCCGAGTTCGTGCACCACGCCTGGCGCAAGGACCACGACGACCTGCGGGACCTGCCGTTCCCGATGCTCGCCGACTCGAAGCACGAGCTGATGCGCGACCTGGGCATCGAGGGCGAGGACGGCTTCGCCAAGCGCGCCGTCTTCATCGTGGACCAGAACAACGAGATCCAGTTCTCCATGGTGACCGCCGGTTCCGTCGGCCGTAACCCCAAGGAGGTCCTGCGGGTCCTCGACGCCCTGCAGACCGACGAGCTGTGCCCCTGCAACTGGACCAAGGGCGAGAGCACGCTCGACCCGGTCAAGCTGCTGGCCGGTGAGTGACGATGTCCCTCGACGCCCTGAAGTCCGCGATCCCGGACTACGCCAAGGACCTCCGGCTGAACCTGGGTTCGGTGATCGGCAACTCCGAGCTCCCCGAGCAGCAGCTCTGGGGCACGGTCCTCGCCTGCGCGATCGCCTCGCGCTCGCCCCGCGTCCTGCGTGAGCTGGAGGAGGAGGCCAACGCGAAGCTGTCGCCGGAGGCCTACACGGCGGCCAAGTCCGCCGCGGCCGTCATGGCGATGAACAACGTCTTCTACCGCACGCGCCACCTGCTCTCCGACCCGGAGTACGGGAACCTGCGCGCGGGTCTGCGGATGAACGTGATCGGCAACCCCGGTGTCGACAAGACGGACTTCGAACTGTGGTCGCTCGCCGTCTCCGCGATCAACGGGTGCGGTCAGTGCCTCGACTCGCACGAGCAGGTGCTGCGCAAGGCCGGCGTCGACCGGGAGACCGTGCAGGAGGCGTTCAAGATCGCCTCGGTCATCCAGGCCGTGGGCGTCACGCTCGACGCTGAGGCCGTCCTCGCGCAGTAGCCGCGCCGGGCCACGCACACCGGAGCCCCGTCCACCGTCCGTTCACGGTGGGCGGGGCTCCGGCGTGTACGACGACGCCCCGGCCCGGACGGGGCGGCCCGCCAGGAGCCGTGCGCCGAGGGCGGTTCCGTGCCAACGGCCCGCCACGAGCCGTACGACGGGCCGGTTCCGTACGCGCGCTTCGACCGGGGGTGTTCCGCGCGTGCCGTCCGACGCGGACGGTCGGGCGAACCGTTCCGCCCGGGCCGGAGGGCGGGGGTGTCAGACGGGTGGACGCTCCACCGGGGCGGCGCCCAGTGCCGTCGCCCCGCGGGGCTGGGGCGCCTGGCGGACCGCCGGCTCCTGGGAGTACGACCGCAGATAGCCGACCACCGTGTTGGTGACCGCGACGAGCGGCACCGCCACGACCGCGCCGCCGATCCCGGCGATCACGCCGCCCGCCGCGACCGACAGGACGACGGCCAGGGGGTGCACCCGCACCGCGCGGCCGAGGATGAAGGGCTGCAGGATGTGGCCCTCGATCTGCTGGACGGCGAGCACCACGGCCAGCGTCATGACGGCCGTGAAGACGCCCTGGGTCACCAGCGCGACGACCACCGCCAGCGCGCCCGAGACCACGGCTCCGACGAGCGGGATGAAGGCGAACAGGAAGATGAACACGGCCAGCGGGACGGCCATCGGCACATCGAGGAAGAAGATGCCGAGTCCGATGAAGATGGCGTCGATCAGGGCCACTATCACCGTGCCCCGCACATAGGCGGTGAGGGTGCGCCAGGCGCGGGGCCCGGCTCCGGCGACCCCGGGGCGGGCCGCCGCCGGGACCAGCCTCAGCGTCCACTGCCAGATGCGCCTGCCGTCGTAGAGCAGGAAGAGCGTGGAGAACATCGTCAGGAGGATGCCGGTGAGGGCCTCGACGATGACCGTGACGCCTTCGAGTCCGGCCGAGGTGATCTCGTCGGTGTTCGCCCCGACCGCCTCGCGCAGGCTCTTGGCGATGTCCTTGATCTGGTCCTCGGTCACGTGGAACGGGCTGTTGAGCAGCCAGCGCTGCAACTCGTCGATGCCGTCCTGGATCTGGTCGGAGAGGTTGCCGATGTTCTCCATGACCTGCCAGACCACGAACCATCCGACCAGCCCCATGACGACGAAGCCGAGTATCGCGGTGAGCGCGGTGGCGAGACCCCGCGGCACTCCGTACCGCATCAGGCGGGCCACGGTGGGCTGGAGGAGCGCGGTGATGAGCAGGGCGGCGACGAAGGCGAGCACCACGAGCTGTACGGCGCTGATGACGCGCATCAGCACCCAGACGGTGCCCGCGAGGACGAGCAGCCGCCACCCGGCCTCGGCGGCGACGCGCACACCCCACGGCACGGCGGCGGCGGGGTCGGGACGAACCGTGTGCAGCGGGGCCGCGTCGCGGTCGGACGGCTCGGACGGCGCGGGCGACGGCCGGTCGGCGGCCGGGGTGTCCGCGGCGGGCACACCGGTGCCGGCCTCGGGCACCGGTTCAGCCGCTTCCGCCTCGTCGGCGGCCTCGGCCTCGGCACGCCGGGCCTCCAGCTTCCTGCCCATCTCGGTGATTCCGGCGCCGAGTCGGCCGAGCCACCCTGGCACTCCTGACATGATCCGTCCTCTTCCCCCGTTGCGCCCCACCACTCCCCCCTGGAGCCGTCCGGGCTCGACCGTACATGGCGGAGCCCCCCACCGTAGGACGGTGGGGGGCTCCGTGAAGTTGAGCGGAGTGGCTCAGTACCAGTGGTTGCTCTGCCAGAAGTCCCAGGCTCCACACGGGCTGCCGTAGCGGCTCTCCATGTAGTTGAGGCCCCACTTGATCTGCGTGGCGGGGTTCGTCTGCCAGTCGGAGCCGACGGACGACATCTTGGAGCCGGGCAGCGCCTGGAAGAGGCCGTAGGCACCGGAGGACGGGTTGACCGCCTTGTAGTTCCAGGTGGACTCGTGGTTCACGATGTTGCTGAAGCACGTCCACTGGTCGGCGGCCACCACCTGGCGCGCCATCGCCTGGATCTCGGCCACGGTGTACGACTTGCCGGGCACGGCGGTGAGCGTCGAGGCGTCGCGCGAGGCGGAACGGCTGGCGGCCAGGGCCTCCTTGCGCTCCTTCTCGAGCTTCTCCGCCTTCTCGGCGGCCTTCTGCTTGGCGATCGCGTCCTCGGCGGCCTGCTTGCGGGCAGACTCCTCCGCGTCCTTCTTGGCGGTCGCGTCCGCGGCAATGGCCTGGGAATCTGCCTGCTGTGTCAGGGAGGCGGTCTGCACCTGCGCCTGCTGACCCGCGGGTATGTCCGCGAGGAGCGTGGCGTCGCCGGCCGTTGCCTCGGCGTCGTTCGCAGGAGCGGTGTTGCCCGAGGCAACACCGGTGACGGCGCCGACAGCGGTGACCGCGGTGGCCGAAGCCACTGCCAGTCCCCGGACCGAAATCCGGCTCACACGGTTTCCTTCCAGCATCGCCCGCTACAGGTGACCCTCGCGGACGCAATCGTGCCCTCGACGCTGGCCTCCCAACTGCGGGGTCACGGGAGGCACGGGCCCGGTGGGCAACTCCCCAGGGGGAAGCGCCGCGTGGTGCTCGGGCGGCATACGACTGCGTTATGGAGTTCTGGTGATTCTGCTGTGCTGTACCGCTGGGGGTACAGGTGTGTCGTATGCGGGGCCTGACAGGAATGAGACTCTGCCGTAACCCGACACCGGGAGGCAATTCTGTGCCCAGTGTGAAAGCTCACACCTCGTTTGCCTCCGGAGTTTTTCGGAAACGAGCGCGCATGAAGATGCCGCCCGGCTAGGCTCTTCGCCTTTGCCGGGCGGCATCAATCAGTGTGTAGCCACCACCCGTTGGACAGACGGGATGGGTGGTGCCAGGTGGTCTCAGATCTGTCCGTCCTCCAGCATTTCGGTCACAAGCGCCGCAATCCGGGACCGCTCGGAGCGGGTGAGCGTGACGTGCGCGAACAGGGGATGACCCTTCAGCTTCTCCACGACGGCCACGACACCGTCGTACCGTCCGACCCGGAGGTTGTCCCGCTGGGCGACATCATGGGTGAGAACGACCCGCGAATTCGCACCGATCCTGGACAGAACGGTCAACAGGACGTTCCGTTCCAGCGATTGGGCCTCGTCCACGATCACGAACGCGTCGTGCAGCGAGCGCCCGCGGATGTGGGTGAGCGGCAGGACCTCCAGCATGCCCCGACCGGTGATCTCCTCGATGACCTCGCGGCTGGTGACCGCGGACAGGGTGTCGAAGACCGCCTGCGCCCAGGGGCTCATCTTCTCGGACTCGGAGCCCGGCAGGTATCCGAGCTCCTGCCCGCCGACCGCGTACAGCGGCCGGAAGACCATCACCTTCTGGTGCTGGCGGCGTTCGAGGACGGCCTCCAGGCCCGCGCACAACGCGAGCGCGGACTTGCCGGTGCCGGCCCGGCCGCCCATCGACACGATCCCGACGTCCTGGTCGAGCAGCAGATCCAGCGCGATGCGCTGCTCCGCGCTGCGGCCCTTGATGCCGAACGCCTCACGGTCGCCCCGTACGAGGCGGATGTTGCCCTCGGCCGTCACGCGCCCCAGCGCCTTGCCGCGCTCGGACTGGATCATCAGACCCGTGTGCACCGGGAAGTCGGACGCCTCGGGGACGTACAGGGTCTCCTCCTCGAAGAGGAGGTCCACCTGCTCGCCCGAGAGCGTCAGTTCGGACATTCCGGTCCATCCGGAGGATCCCGTGATGGCCAGTTCCGCGCGGTACTCCTCGGCGAGGAGACCGACGGAGGAGGCCTTGATCCTGAGCGGCAGGTCCTTCGACACGACCGTGACGTCGAAACCCTCGGCCTGCAGATTGCGGGCCACCGCGAGGATGCGGGAGTCGTTGTCCCCCAGTCGATAGCCGGACGGCAGCACGCTGGGGTCCGAGTGATTGAGCTCGACACGCACGGTCCCGCCCAGTTCGCCCGTGGGGATGGGCGCGTCGAGACGGCCGTACTTCACCCGGTAGTCGTCGAGCAGGCGCAGTGCCTGCCGGGCGAAATAGCCGAGTTCGGGATGGTGCCGCTTGGCCTCCAATTCCGTGACCACCACGATCGGGAGCACGACCTCGTGCTCGTCGAAGCGGTTCATGGCGTGCGGGTCGGCCAGCAGGACGCTGGTGTCGAGAACATAGGTGCGCCGGTCTGGCATACGGCGCTTTGTGCTGGTCACCACGGAAGGACGTACCCCCTCGGATGAGGTCGGGGAGCGACGGAGGAGAGCTGGACCGGTCTTCGGCGCCGATGCACGGGCCGGTGACCGGCCCTCCGCCTCGTCCGTACTGACCGCACGGTCGCGCTGGTGCAAAGGGCCTCCCGGGCGGACGGCCCCGTGCCGTCCGCTGAGATACGACACCCGTGGTTCGGGCGTCGACCTGCAAGGCTTATGCCCTCGAACGCCCGCAGCCATGCCAAGGCATGGGACGACGCCCTGGTGAACTCCTTGTTACTTCCGCCCCAGAGGGGTGGCACGGGCCGCCGCTCGGACGGCACGCGTCCGCCGGGGGGACCCGCCGGAGCGGACCCGCGCCCCCGGCGGGGGAGGGCTCAGCCTCCGAAACGCCGGTGCCGCGCCGCGTAGTCGCGCAGGGCGCGCAGGAAGTCGACCTTGCGGAAGGCCGGCCAGAAGACCTCGCAGAAGTAGTACTCCGAGTGGGCCGTCTGCCAGAGCATGAATCCGGACAGCCGCTGCTCGCCGCTGGTGCGGATCACGAGGTCGGGGTCGGGCTGGTTGCTCGTGTAGAGGTGCTTGCCGATCATGTCGACGTCGACGTTCTCCGCCAGCTCCTCCATCGAGGTGCCGCGTTCGGCGTGGTCGAGGAGCATCGAGCGCACGGCGTCGGCGATCTCCTCGCGGCCTCCGTAGCCGATGGCCACGTTGACGACTATCCCGTCGACGTGCGCGGTGGACTCCTTGGCCTCCTTCAGGACGGTCTGCATCCGCGAAGGCAGGATGTCCGGCGTGCCCACGTGCTGCACACGCCAGCGGCCGTCGGCGGCCAGGGAGCTCACGACGTTCTCGATGATGCCCAGCAGGGGGACGAGCTCTTCCTCGGGGCGGTCGAAGTTGTCCGTCGACAGCAGCCAGAGGGTGACGACCTCGACGTCCGTCTCCGAGCACCAGCCGAGGAACTCCTCGATCTTGTCGGCTCCGGCACGGTGGCCCTGGGCGGTGGTGCTGCCCGCCGCCTTCGCCCAGCGCCGGTTGCCGTCCATGATGACGCCGATGTGCTTGGGCACCTGGTCGTGGTCAAGGTGGCCTTCCACCCTGCGTGCATAGAACCTGACCAGCAAGCGGCGCAGGTTGTCGCGCAGGTTCACGTCTTTGTCAGCCCCTCCGTGCAGATGGCGGTCCCCCGAGGGCGACACCCTACCCCCGTGCCGGCGGCGTGCCCCTTCGGGGTGCGGGCCCGCGGCGCCCGCCGGCGGACCGCTCGCGACGACCTGCCGGTCGGAGCCCTGCCCGCCGCGCGCCCCGGTCCGGGCAGGCCCGGACCGGACGCCGGGCCGACGCGGAAGGAAGCCGGAAGGATCCCCGAAGGAACGCGGACGGAACGCGGACGGAACACGGAGGCGGACTGGCGGACCGGACTCCGGGCGCCGAGTGCCGACAGGTTCCTCGGCGGGGTACGGACCGCTCCGAGCGGACGGCGGAGGAGCGGGGGAGGGCGGGCGTACGCCGGGCGCCCGGAAGAGCGCAAAAAAACGGGCCGGTCCGTGGGGGGGAGACGGACCGGCCCGAGGGGGGGTTTCCACCATAACCCTTCGTAAGTGATGCTGGGTGCATCGGCGTGCCACAACTACTCTCCGGAGTCGCCCGGCGACGCCCGGGTGGGTGCGGAGGGGTTGATTCGAGGTCGGATCATGGCCGAATCGCAGCGGATTCCAAGGCGTGGCCGGCGAATCCCAAGGGATACAGGGGGTTTGCGTGCGCTGGTGGGGCATTCGGCCGCCCGGTGGGGGCGTACGCCGCACGGGTGATGCGGTCGAGGAACGCCCGCTTGACGCCGAAGCCGGTCGGGGCGGCCGTCCGGCGGCCCGGGCGGCCTTCACGACGCCCACGACGCGGGTGCCCGTACCACTGGAGTTCGCGCGGTCCGCACGGGAGCGGCGGCGCGGACTGCTGGGCCGGGACCGGATCGAGGGGGCCCTGCTGCTGACACCGGCCGGCACGGTGCACACGGTGGGGATGCGGTTCGCGATCGACGTCGCCCACCTGGACCGGGCGTACCGCGTGCTCGCGGTACGGACCATGCGCCCCGGGCGGATCGGCAGACCGAGGCCGCGGGCGCGCCACGTACTGGAGGCGGAGGCCGGAGCGATGGAGGCCTGGGGCCTGCGGCGCGGAGTGGCGGTCTCCGTCCAGGAGTCCGCGTACGGACCCGACGGGCCCCGCGAGCGGTACGGGCGGCAGGGGCCGCACGGCTGAGACCCCGGGGCCGGACGGGAAACGGCAGCAGGCACCGCGCAGCCCCCTCCTCCGCGCGGTGCCTTCCCGCGCAGCTTTGCTCACGCGAATTGCCTCGTGAAGAATTTACGTGAGCCGGAGGAGCGGATCGAGCGATTCCGGATAACGATGTGGACAACCTGTGAGCATTTCCGGGATCTCGTGAGGCCCGCACCGCCAATCCGGCAGGGATTCCGACCTTGCACCCCATAAGCCCCTTTCGGCCGACCGCGTCCCTCTACGGAGTCCAGGTGCGAAGGCGGACAGGATCCGACCTACTGGGGCTCTAGCGTCGTCGGCATGACACCGAGGATCACGTGGGACGAGGCGAGCGCCCGGCGGTACGGACGGCAGCTGCTGGGCACCCCGGCACCGGCGGGCACTCCGGCCGCCGAGGTCGTCGGGGCGCTGCTCGCCGTGCACGCCCAGGTGCTGTCGGCGGCCGAGCTGTCGGTGGCCCTGCGGCTCGACGGCGCCACCCGCCAGGACGTGCGGGCGGCGCTCTGGGAGGAGCGCGGCCTGGTCAAGACGTACGGCCCGCGCGGCACGATCCATCTGCTGCCCGCGGCGGCGCTCCCCTTCTGGAGTGCCGCGCTGACCTCGGTCCCGACCGGGCCGAGCCCCGTGCGGGCGGACGTCCGGATGACTCCTGAGCAGGAGGACGAGGTGGTCGCCGCGGTCGGCGACGCCCTCGACGGCCGGCGTCTGACCGTCGACGAACTCACCGACGAGGTCGTGGCCCGCACCGGGCCCTGGGCCGGGGACCTCGTGATGGAGGCCTTCCAGCAGAAGTGGCCGCGCTGGCGTCAGGTGATGCACCGCGCCGGCCAGGCCGGGGCGCTGTGCTTCGCGCCCGACCACGGCCGAAAGGCCGCCTACACCCGCCCGCCGCGGTTCGACCCGCTGCCCGCGGCCGAGGCCCTCGGCGTGCTCGTCCGCGCCTACGCGCACGCCTACGGACCCGTGACCTCACGGGACTTCGCCCGGTGGACCGCCGCGCCGCGCGGCTGGGCCGCGGACCTCTTCGCCTCCGAGGCCTCCGCCGGCGGGATCGAGGAGGTCGACTTCGAGGGCACTCCCGCCTGGGTCGCGGCGGGCGACACCGCCTTCCCCGAAGAGCCCGTACGCGGGGTGCGGCTGCTGCCGTACTTCGACGCGTACGCCGTCGCCGCCCAGCCGCGTGAGCGGATGTTCCCCGGAGCCGCGTCCACTCGGGCGCTGGCGCGCGGCCAGGCGGGGAACCATCCCGTGCTGCTCGTGGACGGGGTGGTCGCCGGGGTCTGGCACCAGCGGCGGCAGGGGCGGCGCACCACCGTGACCGTGGAGCCGCTGGACCGGCTGACCGCGGCACAGGAACGGGAACTGGCGGCCGTGGTGGCACGGGTGGGCGAGGTGCTGGAGGCGCGGCCGGAGCTGGTGGTCGGGAAGGTGACCACGGGGCCGCACGCGTAGGGGCATCCCGGCTACGCGTGCGGTCTGCGGGCCTCAACGAGGTGGCGGGAGCTGTGGGCGACGAACGGGCCCTCGGCCGTGATCCTCTCGTGGAGGCTCACGAGCTGGTGCCGGTACCGCTCCACGGTGAACCCCGGAACCATCCACACCACCTTCCGCAGGAAGTGCACGACGGCCCCGATGTCGTGGAACTCCATCCGCAGCCGCTCGGCCCGCAGGTCGACGACCTCCAGACCGGCGGCCTCCGCGCCGGCCCGTTCACGGTCGGGGTGCCGGGTGGCGCGGCTCGACCCGGGCTGCGGTCCGAGGAAGTGCTCGACGACCTCGTACGCGCTGGCCGGACCCACGTGCTGGGCGAAGTAGGTGCCCCCTGGCCTGAGGACGCGGGCGATCTCCGTCCAGTGCGGTGTCACCGGATGCCTGCTCACGACGAGGCCGAACGCCGCGTCCCCGAAGGGCAGCGGGGCGTCCTCGGGAGAGGCGACGACCACCGCGCCGCGCGGGTGGAGCAGGGCGGTGGCCCTGGCGACGTTCGGGGGCCAGCCCTCGGTGGCCGCGGTGAGCGGCGGCAGCCTGCGCGCGGACGCGAGGACCTCGCCCCCACCGGTCTGCACGTCGAGCGCGGAGTCCGCCCCGGCCAGCCGCTCCCCCATGGCACGCGCGTAACCCCATGAGGGGCGCTGCTCGGTGGCCCGGCCGTCGAACCAGGAGAAGTCCCATCCCTCGGTGGGTACCGCTTCCGCCTCGGCGACGAGTTCCTCGAAGGTTCTGGTCACCGGGTGATGGTGGCAGGCCGGAGGTCCGGTCCGCGACCGGTTTCCGTCGCGGGCGGCGCCCGGCGGGAGTTGCGGCGTCGCGCCCGCCTCCGGTGCCTGTGCCTGTGTGTCCGCAGCCGCGGCTGCGGTTCTGGCTCTGGCTCCGGCTCCGGCTCCGGCTGGGATCGTGGCGGGGCCGGTGGCGGGGCCGGATCAGCCGGTGGCGGGGTCCTCGCCGAGGACGAGCAGGGTGTGGACGTCCTCGCCGTGCCGGACCGTGCCCTCCGGGCGGAAGCCGTTGCGCTCCAGGAGGCGCACCGAGGCGGTGTTCCCGGCGAACGGGTCGGCGTGCAGCGGCCGGGTCCGCTCCTCGCGCAGGAACAGGGCCAGCGCGGCGCTGCCCACGCCCCGGCCCCAGTGGGAGCGGCCCAGCCAGTAGCCGACGAAGCGGCGGTCCCCCTCCCACCAGGCGACGATGTGGCCCGCCGGATCGCCGTCCGCGGTGACCGTCCGGACGAGCACGGTGTCGTCGCCGAGGATCCGGGTCGCCCAGTGGCTCATGAACCGCTCGCGCGGCCGGGCGGCGAAACGCGACCGTCTCGTCGCCTCGGCGTCCTGCTCCTGCTCGAAGAAGACGTCCAGGTCGGCTTCTCGTACGGCTCGCAGCCCCACACGTACGTCGTCACTCATACCTGAGAGTCTGGCACCGGCCACTGACAGCGGGGACCGACGACGGCGGGCCCGCGCGGGCCCGCCGTGTGCGGGGCATGTGCCGGACGCCGTCCGCGGGACCGCCCTACCGCGTGCGGGGCACGAGCGGGCGTACGGCCTCCGCCGCGAAGCGGACGAAGCCCTCGGGGTCCGGTTCGTCGGCGGTCGGCTGGAGCACGACGGTGTCGGCGCCGGCGTCCGCGAGACGCCGGACGGCCCCCGCGACCGCCTCCGCGTCGCCCGCCACGCCCAGGTCCGGCACCGACGCGCGGCCCTCCGCCTCCAGTTCGGCCCCCAGCCGCGCCGCGGCACCGGGCCCCGTGGCCGTCAGGAGATAGACGACGACGGTGTGCGGATCGGCACCGCGGGAGGCCGTCGCGCGTCCCTCGTCGATGAGCCGTCGGGCCTGCCGCACTCCCTCCGGCGGGGTGGACGCCGTGAGGATCGTGCCGTCCGCCGCCTCGCCCGAGAGCCGCAGCGTGCGCGGCCCGGTGGCTCCCGCGAAGACCTCCACGGGGACGGTCGGCGGCCAGTCGAGCGCGACGTCGTCGAGCCTGACGTACCTGCCCTCGGTACTGACGCGTTCACCGCGCAGCAGTGCCCGCAGTGCCGTCAGATGCTCCCGCAGGAGGGTCACCGGGGACTCGGCGCGTGCCCCGACCTGGCCCATCCAGTCCTGGACGCCGTGGCCCACACCGAGGACGGCCCTGCCGGGGAAGAGACGGTGGAGGGTGGCCGCCTCCATCGCGGTCACCGCCACGTTGCGCAACGGCACGGGGAGCAAACCCACTCCCACGCGCAGGCGATCCGTCCAGGCCAGGGCGGCCGCCGCGGCCGAGACGCCGCCCTCCAGGAAGCAGTCCTCCCAGAGCCACAACTCCTCCAGCCCCGTCTCCTCCGCCACACGGGCGATCGTCCGTAGGCGTTCGGGGGGCAGCTGAGGCCGGAACACGGCACCGAGTGCAGTCATGCAGCCTTCCTACCCAGGTCGGCCGCCGCTCCCTCACCCGCTCGGGCCGGAACCACCCTCCGTGCCCTTCGGGAAGGTCACCTCCACCCGCCGGTTCTTGCGGCGCCCCTGCTCCGAGGTGTTGTCGGCGATCGGGTAGTCCTCGCTGTAGCCCCGCACCTCGAACGTGACGTTCACACCGCCCAGGTTCGCGGCCAGCTGCTCGTGGACGGACTCCGCGCGCTTCTTGGACAGGGTCAGGCCGTGGGCGTACGAGCCGAGGTTGTCGGTGAAGCCGAAGACGCGGACGTTGGTCGCGTTCTGGGCCTTGATCTCCGCCGCGATCGCCTTGATGCGGGAGCGCGCCTCCGGGTTCAGCTTCGAGCTGTCCTTCGGGAAGAGGACCTCCGCCTGGAGCGCGAACTTCACGTCCTCGTTGGTGTCCTCGCGGCGCTCCTCTCCGCCGAGGTCCTCGACGACCGACTTGATGTCGAGCACGCGCGCGGAGGCGAGCGTGGCGCCGTCGGCGAGCTTGAGGCCCGGACTGTTCGCGTCGACCTCCGGGGGCGGCGAGGTGGTGACGCTGCCGGGTGGCGCGCTCGGGTCTCCGTCGTCGGCCTGGGCGGGAACGAGCGGCATCCCGGTGGCGAGGAACAGGAAGGCCGTGACCGTGGTGGCCGCACCGCGGCGGGTGAGGGGCATGGCTACTCGCCCTCGGAGAGGTCGATGGAGGCGGGGGGCATGGCGCCTACCTGGAAATCGACCTCGTTCGTCCCTTCCGGTGGAGCCGGGAACTGTGCGAACCATTCGGTGGTCTCACCGGGCTGGACGCCACCGGTGAACCGCGTGCAGAGGCAGCGGCCCTCCGTGTCCCTCAGAACGAGGTACTTCTTCCTGCCGGTCTTGTCGATCAGGCCGGCACCGGCGATGGACCCGCCGTTGCCCGCCAGTTCACGCTCGTCGCCCCTCCAGTCAGCGGCCACCCACGACTTCCCGCTGCCGTTCGTCACGGTGCCTTCGACGGTGACGAAGCCGCCGCCGTCCCGGGTGGCCGAGGTGACCGCGAGGGTCAGGCCACCGCCCTTGACCTCGGCAAGCACCTGCTGTGCGGGCGGTGCGCCGGACTCCTGCTTGTCGTCCTCGCCCTCCCCGCCCTTCGCCGGTGACGACGAGGAGGAGGACGCGTCCTTGTCCTTGTCCCCGTCTCCCCCACCGCAGCCGGCCACCGTCAGGACCAGCCCAGTCGTGATCGCCACCGCGGTCAGTACCGTGCGGCCCTTCGTGGTGTGCCGAATGCTCATCGGTACGGCTTCCTTTCACTCGACCAGATGCACAGAGAACAGCACGGACGCGTCGGGAAGGTCGTCCAATTCGAAATCTTCGGGGTCGATGTCCACCGATTCGCCGTCGCAGTCCAGCGACACGGGTTCCGCGGGGTCGGCGTCCACGTCGAAGTCGCACCGCGGTTCGATGACGGCGGTGGCGTCGGCCTTGGCGTGCTTGGTCTCCGTGCCCGGGATGATCGAGTCACCGACCGTGTAGTTGGTCTCCACGGCCACTCTGAAACCGGGCAGGCCCCCGACCGCGGTGGGTTCGGTGGCGGTGACCGACGAGTCGTTCTCCGCGGCGAGTTGCTGCGCCGCCGCTGCGGCTCCGGCGCCCTCGAAGAGGTCGCCCTCCAGCCAGTCCAGCCAGGTGTCGTCCACACCGATGGTCTTTCCGAGGCCTTCCACCAGCTCGTCCCTGGCGTCCTGCGCGGCCGCCAACGCCGCAGCGTCCGCCGCGGATTGTGCTCCGTTCCGCGCGGACGCTGCCTGGGCGAACGCAAAGAAGGCGAACGCGGCGAAGAGCAGAATCCCTGTCAGCCATATGTAGATGGGCAGGGTCTGGCCGCAGTCGCCGCGAACGCGGCCGGGGGTCAGCCTCCGATGACCTGATTGACGGCGTCGAGGATCGCGCCGGAGATCAGGCCGTCCAGTCCGAGACCGTCTATCAGCGTGAAGATCCCCGCGATGAGGATCATCAGCCCCGCGTACTCCACGAAGCCCGCTCCCGCGTCCCGCTCCCGGCCACGCATACGGGAGGAGACCGTCGCGGCCCACTTCCGCACGGTCCGCTCGGCCTTCACGGACGTCTCCGGCTCCAGGTTCTTGGTCACAGTCATCCCATCCCTCCCACCCAGTCCCACTGCCTTCCCGCGCACCGTACGTGAGAAGTCGCCTACTGCGGGTGGGCCCAGGGGCCCAACTTCCCGAGGTCGGAGTCACCGGTTCCACCCCCCGTGGGCCGTGCCCAGCCAGTGGGCGATCGCTTCGCTGCGCGAGGAACTGTGCAGCTTTGCGAAGATGCGGTTGATGTGGTTCTTGACGGTCTTCTCGCTGATGAAGCACGTGGCGGCGATCTGCTGGTTGTTCATGCCGGCCGCGATGAGATCCATGACCTCCACCTCCCGTGAACTCAGTCCGAATTCCAGTCGGTTGGGGCCGCGCCGGTGGAGCCCCGGCGCGTAGGCGGGATGAGCCTCCGAAGACTGTCCCACAACAGATTGCAGATGCGAAGGTTTTTCGTTCGGTTCGTACGAAACGCCGAGCGAATCCGAGACATGGGCGGCGGACGGCGTGAAGACGGAACGCCCGCCGCTCGACTCCCGGACCGCATCGACCAGTTCGGCGGCCGTGAACTCGCCGTGCACGAGGTAGCCGACCGCTCCCAGACGCAACGCCTCGGCCACGACCTCGGGTTCACGGCTGTAGGTCAGCATCATCACGGGGGCGACGCGTACCAGGGACGGGAGGGCGGTCAGCCCGTCGGTGCCGGGCATACGGACGTCCAGGAGGATCACGTCCGGGCGGTGGCGGGTCGCGGCCGACACCGCTTCCGCGCCGTTCGACGCCAGGGCCGCGACCCGGACACCGGGGTGGGCGTCGAGCAGGGCCGAGAGCCCCGCCCGGACCACCGGGTTGTCGTCGGCCACGAGCACGCTCAGGGGCGGGCCGTGAAGTGCCTGGTCAGGCATGTGCGGCCTCCTCGTGTGGAGTGAGTGGGTGGGGTGCGGGCAGCGGAACCCGGCACGGAAGGTCCACGGTGACCTCCGTGCCCCCGCGGTCGATCCGGTGCAGGCCCAGGCCGGCCCCGATCGAGGTGGCGCGCTCCAGCATGCCCAGCAGGCCGAAGTGGCCTGATTTCGCCAGGAGCCGTACGTCGTCGAGGGACACGGGCGTACCGGTTCCGTCGTCCCGCACGGAGAGGCACAGGGTGGAGCCCTCGGTGCGCAGACGGACGTCGACCCGGTTCGCGTGCGCGTGCCGGTGGACGTTCTCCAGGGCCTCGGAGGCGATCGCCAGGAGCTGGTGGGACTCCTCGGGCGGGAGCACGGGGGCGGCGGACGGCACGTGCAGCGCCGCGTCGACACCCGTGCGGCAGGTGAAGTCCGCAAGCCGGTCCGCCAGTTCGGTGGCCAGGTCGAGCGGCGGACCGGTGAGTTCGGTGTGGCGGCGCAGGTCGGTCAGCAGGTCGCGCGACTCGGCCGCGGCCCGGCGGGCGGCGGCCGCCACGACGGCCGCCTGTTCCTTGAGGGCTCGCGGGTCCGTGCCGTGGTCCGCCGCGACCGCGAGCGCGTCGGCGGACAGGGCGAGGCCGTGCAGGGTCTTCGCCACGGAGTCGTGCATCTCGCGGGCGAGCCTGGCCCGCTCCGACTCGACGGCCTCCGCGACGGCGAGCCGCGAGTTGGCCTCCGCGAGGGCCTGGCCCGCCGTGCCGAACTGGAACATCAGATTGCGGAGGGTGACGCCGATGATGCCGGCCGCGACGCAGAAGCCGGCGACGAGGAGTGTGCTGGCGCCGCCGCCGGGGTGGTGCTCCCAGGCTCTGAACACCATGAGCAGGACGACGAGTTGGAGGCCGGTGAAGACCCCTGAGCCGCGCCATCCGTAGAGCAGCCCGGACAGGAGCGGGGTGCACACGGCGGCGTAGGCGAGCGGGGAGGCGGGGGACGCGGTCAGCAGGAGGACCGCGCCGAACACCAGGTCCACGCCCATGAGGCCGGGGTGGGCGAGCAGGCGGGGGGCGAAGCGGTCCCAGTCCCTGAGCATGGCGTAGGAGCCCATGACGCCGAGCACCGCGGCGGCGAGGACCCCGTGGCGGGACAGCCCGTCGGCGGCGTTGGCGGTGGCGAAGGGCGCGCCGATCGCCACGAGTGTCAGCCGGACGGCGAAGGCCTGCCGGCACAGGGCCTGGAGCGCGTTGAGCTGGAGGCGGACACTGCCGGGCGCCGCCGCGTCGTCCGCGAAGTATCCGGTGGCCCTGGCGCCGAGCAGGCCGGCGGGCAGGGCCGCCCGGAGCCGGCGGGTCCGCGGTGGCCGCCCGCGCGGCTCCCCGCACCCCTCGCGGGGCGCCGCCGCGCCCGCCCGGTCCCCGCCCGCGGCCATGTCAGCGCCCCAGAATGGAGCCGAAGTTCGTGCCGGCGCCCAGGAACATGCCCGTGGCGATGAGGATCATCGTGGCGGGGAGCATGAAGACCAGCGTGACCATCGTCGCCTTGGGGATGGTCTTGGCGGCCCTGCGGCGGGAGTTCTGCGCGTCGGTGCGGCGCATGTCCGTGGCGAGCTGGATCAGGGTGTCCGCGATGGGGGAGCCGAGTTCCTCGCCCTGCTGGAGGGCCGAGACGAACTGGGCCACCTGTTCCGAGGAGTTGCGCCTGCGCAGCTCGTCGAAGGCCTGGCGGCGGCTGACGCCCATGTCCATCTGGCGCAGGGTGATCCGCAGTTCGTCCGCCCACGGGCCCTCGTACCGTTCGGCGACCCGGTCCAGGGCCTGGCGGAAGCCGAGGCCCGCGGACACCACGACGGCGAGGACGTCCAGGAAGTCGGGGAGCGTGCGGTCGATGACCTCCTTGCGGTCCCGGATCGCCTGCCAGATGAGGGCGTCGGCGGCGAGCAGGCCGAAGGCAAGGGCCAGCACGGCGAAGAGCAGCTGGTCGTTGGTGAGGAAGACCAGGAACAGCAGGACGCCGAAGACCCCGTACACCGCCCGGCGGGCCGCGTAGCGGTTCAGGGTCAGGCCGCCCGGGTTTCCGGCCATGTCGATGCGGCGGCGCTTGGCGTCGACGCGCCGGGGGCCCATCAGGCGCAGGACGAGCGGGGCGAAGCGCATGCCGAGGCGGTCGACGGCCGAATCCGCCTTCGAGACGCGGGTCGCGCCGACCTCCAGCGCGAGGGCGAGGTCGCTCGGCAGTCTGGCCTCCGCCCGGTACATGCGGACACCGAGGAGGACACCCGCGACGGCGAAGCCCGCCAGGGCGGCGAGGAGCAGGGCCTGCACGGTCATTCCTCCCTCACACTTCGATCTTGCCGAGTCGGCGGATGACGAAGAAGCCCACGGTGTAGAGGCCCACGGAGATGAGCACCAGGGTCTGGCCGAGGGGCGAGCCGGTCACTCGGGCCAGGGCTCCCTCGTTCGAGGAGTTGATCAGGAGGAGGGAGCCGAGCCCGAGGAGCGGGACCGTGAACGCGGTCGCGTTGACCTCGGAGAGCATCGTGCGGACCTCGCGGCGGGTCTCCTTGCGGTCCTCCAGGGTCTGCGTGAGGTTGCGCAGGGAGCTGACGACGGTGCCGCCGGCCTTGTTGGAGAGCACGAGGGTGGTGACCAGGACGACGAGTTCGCGGGACGGGAGGCGTTCGGCGAGTTCGCCGAGGGCGTCGTCGACCGAGCGGCCCAGGGTGAGCTGGTCGGCGACCCGGGCCAGCTCCTCGCCCGCCGGGGCCTCCAGCTCCTCCGCCGCCATGGCGAGCGCGGTGCGCAGGGCAAGTCCTGCGGCGGCGGCGTTGGC
This sequence comes from Streptomyces fructofermentans, assembly GCF_014651055.1. Taxonomy (GTDB): domain Bacteria; phylum Actinomycetota; class Actinomycetes; order Streptomycetales; family Streptomycetaceae; genus Streptomyces; species Streptomyces fructofermentans. The sequence continues at coordinate 341,765 of NZ_BMWD01000001.1, read as the reverse complement.
CAGCAGGCGTGCCACGTCGGGGAGTTGGTTGATGAACGCCTCGATGCGCTTCTGCCGCTGCCAGTTGAGGAAGATCGCGGCGCTCCAGACGCCGACGAGAGCGGCGATGGGGCCGAAGAAGGGGGCCAGGACGGCGGCCGCGACCAGCCAGAGGGCGGCGACCACGGCGGCGACGTACGTGAAGAACTCGCCCGCGGTCAGATCGAGTCCCGTGGCCGAGAGCCGCAGATGGATGGTGCGGCCGAGGCGGGTGCGGCGCAGGCGGCGGTCGACGGCGGCGAAGCGGCGGGCGCGGCCCGCCGCGGTGCGCAGGGGGCCGCCGCCGGAGAGGCGGTCGACCAGTGCCTGGCGCTGGGCGCGGCCCGACACGTAGGTGTGCGCTCCCGCGACGGCGAGGGTGCCGCACAGGACGGTGGCGCCGAGGGCGAGCAGGGCCGGGTCGTTCACGGCTCGCTCCTCTCAGTCTCGGTCCGGGTGGTCTTCGTCCGGATGGTCTTCGTCCTGGTGGTCCCGGTCCGGACGGTGCCGGCCCGGATCGTCCCGGTCCGGGCTCGGGGTCCGGGAGTACGGGGTCCAGGGGTACGGGTCCCGGGGGCACGGGTCCCGGTGGGGGCACGGGTCCCGGTGGGGGTGCGGGTCCCGGTGGGGGTGCGGAGGCCGCCTCCCGGACGGGGGCCCGGGACGGGGCTCGGGAAGGGGCGGGGCGGGGCCGCGGGTCCGGGGCTCATCCGATGGCCTGCCTCGTCTGGCGGACGTCGAGCGCCTCCGCGACGCCGAACGCCGGCGGCAGCGGCTCGTTGGCCACGTACAGCTTCTCGGCGACCGGGCGCGGCAGCGGCAGGTGCTCGAAGTACCCGTGGACGACCCGGTCGGGGCCGGAGGGGCGGGGCACGAACCGGGTGACGGGGACGATGCGGAACTGCTCGCGGCCGTGCGAGACCAGCAGGGCGATCTCGGTGACCCTGCGGGAGCCGTCGGCGTGCCGGGTGAGCTGGACGACGACGTCGACCGCGGAGTTGATCTGGTCCTTGAGTGCCTCGAACGGGATCTGCACCTCGGACATCGAGCCGAGCGTCTGCAGACGCATCAGGGCGTCCTCCGCGGAGTTGGCGTGCACGGTCGCGAGGGAGCCGTCGTGGCCGGTGGACATGGCCTGGAGCATGTCGAGGGTCTCTCCGCCGCGGACCTCGCCGACGATGATGCGGTCGGGACGCATGCGCAGCGAGTTGCGGACCAGGTCGCGGATGGTGATCTGGCCCTTGCCCTCCACGTTCGGGGGGCGGGACTCCAGCCGGATCACGTGCTCCTGCTGGAGCTGGAGTTCGGCGGAGTCCTCGATGGTGATGATGCGCTCGTGGGAGGGGATCAGCCCGGAGAGCGCGTTGAGCAGTGTCGTCTTCCCGCTGCCCGTACCGCCGCTGACGATGACGTTGAAGCGGGCGCGGACGAACGCGGCGAGGAGCATCAGCATCTGCTCGTCGAGCGAGCCGAGGCCGATGAGTTCCGGGAGGGTGTACGCCCGGGGGAACCGGCGGATCGTGAGGGTCGGGCCGGTCAGGGCGAGCGGCGGGATGATGACGTTGACGCGCTCCCCGGTGGGCAGGCGGGCGTCGACCATGGGATTCGACTCGTCCACCCGGCGGTTGACGGTCGACACGATGCGCTCGATGGTCTGCATGAGCTGCTCGTCGGACGCGAAGCGCAGCGGCAGTTGCTCCACGCGTCCGGCGCGCTCCACGAAGATGGAGTCCGGTCCGTTGACCATGATCTCGGTGATGGACGCGTCGGCGAGCAGCGGTTCGAGGACGCCGAGGCCGAGTGCCTCGTCCACGACCCGGCGGATCAGCTGGGAGCGTTCGGCGGAGGACAGCACCGGGCCCTCGCGGCTGATGATGTGCCCGAGTACGCGTTCCAGGCGCAGGCGCCGCTCGGCCGCCGCGAGGCTCGACATCTCCGCGAGGTCGATCTCCTCCAGCAGCTTGGCGCGGTAGACGGCGACGAGGTGTCCGTCCTCGCGTCCGGCTCCGCCCTCGTCGGGGGCGGCGATACGGGCTCGCAGGCTCATGGGTCGGCTCCTCCCGGTCAGTCGTCGGTGGGCATGGTCGCGTCGCGCTGGACGGTCACCGGCTCGAACAACGGTATGACGGACGGGACTTGGAGGGTGGCCGTGGCGGTGCTGAGGTCGGCGCCCTCGCCTGCCGCGATCTCGGGGTCGAGCCAGCCGCTGACCGCGGCCTGGCCGGCGGCGGCGCCGTCCTCGCCCTGGGAGGCCGCCCGCGCGGCGGCCCGCGCGGCCGTTCCGGCCTGGTTGATGCCGTAGCCGATGAGGCCGAGCTGGATGGCGGCCATGCCGATGACGAGGAGGACGGGCAGGAACCCGGCGAACTCCAGCATGGACACGCCCCGGTCGTCGCGCAGTCGCTTCCGAAGGCGCGTGAGCAGCCGCTTCATCAGTCGTCCCCCTCCAGTGCGGCCCCCGCCTCGCCCTCCACGGTCCAGCCGGCGTCGAAGCCCGGGAAGAAGAGCGGTACTTGGACCGTGACGGTGGCCTTCATGACCTGGCCGCCCGCGGCGCAGTCGATCGCGGCGGCGTCCCAGGCGCCCGGGAGGTGTTCGCTGCCCGCCTGGTGGCAGGCGCCGTCGTACGCGCCGGGTGTCAGCGCGTTCGCGGCGGTGGCCGCCCTGGCCGCCTCGTCCGCCGCGTTGCCGGCCAGCGAGTACGAGTAGCCGTACAGGACGCACTGCCACAGGATCGTCATCACGACGAGCAGCAGCGGGAACATGCCGGCGAACTCCAGGGTGACCGCGCCCCGGTCGCCGCCCCTTCTGCGCAGGGCGAGGGCCCCCCGGTCGGCGGAGGCCTTGCGGCGCCTGCCTCCCGCGGGTTCCTGCGGGGCGACGAGGCCCAGTTCCCCGGCCAGGGCCCACAGTGCCTGCTTCACCGTGGAACGGGCGTCCAGGTCCTGCATGCGGCCCGCGTCCACGACGGACTGGAGCTCCTTGAAGGCGGCCGGCACGGTGGAGCGGGCGACCTTGGTGCCGGTGACCCGTTCGACGAGGGAGGGCTGGATCTCCGTACCGCGTCCGAAGCGGTTGACGACGGTGAGGGTCTCCTCCGCCTTGCGGATCTGGAGGCGGTCCCACATGCGGACCATGCGTTTGGCGGCGCGGACGGCGATCACGTCCGGGGTGACGACCAGCAGGGCCCGGTCGGCCAGTTCGACGGCTGCGGCGTTGGCCGCGTTGAGCTGGGCGCCGCAGTCGACGACCACGATGTCGTAGCGGGACCGCAGGGCGCCGAGCACCTGCCGGGCGACCCGGTCGGTGATCTCCTCGCCGCGCTCGCCCTCGGCGGGGGCGAGGAGCAGGGCGAGTCCCGAATCGTGGGTGTAGACGGCGTCCTGGAGCACCCGCGGGGTGATGTCGCTGATGCCGGCGAGGTCGCCGATGGAGCGGCGGAACTGCACGTCGAGGTACGAGGCCACGTCGCCGGACTGGAGGTCGAGGTCGAGCAGGGCCACGGACCGGCCGGAGGCGCTCGCGGCCAGGGAGAGCTGGACGGCCGCCACGGTGGCGCCGACGCCGCCCTTCGCGCCGGTCACGGTGACGACCGTGCCGCCGGGGCCGGCGTACACCTCGGGGACGCCGCTGCCGAGGTGGCGCCGCATGCCGGTGGACCAGGCGGCCGCGGCCTGGACGCGTTCGGCGAGGGCTTCGTGGCCGAGGGGCAGCGCGACGATGCCCCGGGCGCCGGAGTCCATGGCGGCGGTGAGGACGCCGGTGCTGCTGTCGGCGGTGATGAGGACGACGCCGACGGCCGGGAAGCGCAGCACGAGGTCGCGGATGACGTCGAGCGCGGGGACGGGGCCGATCCGCTCGTGGACGAGGACGACCTCGGGCAGTTCGTCCAGGGACTCGGCGGCGAGCCGGGCCAGGGTGTCCAGGAGGGCCGTGGTGTCGGGGACCGGCGGGGCGGGTTCGGCGTCGGCGAGCCGGCTCAGCAGGGTGGTGACCGCGCGGGCCGAGTCGATGTCGCCGACGGCGGGCAGGATGCGGATGGTCATCGGCCGGTCCTCGGGCCCGGCCCCGGCCGGGGTGTCGGTCCCCGGTGGTCCGTCCGGTCCGCCGCCCCGGCGGGGGCGGGGCGGGTGCCCGGCTCGGCGAGGCGGGCGGGAGTTCGGCGCCGGGGCCTCGTGGGGGCTGAGCGCATCACGGCCTCCTACTTGTCCTCGTCGAGGGTGTACGTGCGGTCGCCCGGCGCGACGACGGCGTCGGTCCCGCCGGCGATCAGGGCGAGGCGGACGTGTTCGGCGAACGACTCGGCGTACGCGACGCGTTGGGCGTCGGCGGTGCCGAGCGCGAAGGTGATCGGTACGGCCTCGTTCGCGGTCCGGCGGCGGTCGTTGCCGGACTGGCCGGGGTCGAGGGCGGTCAGTTTGCCGACGTCGATGACGCGCGCGTTCTCGACGATGACCTTCGACTGGTCCCTGCCCTTGTCGGACTCGTCCTTGAAGGTGGCGTAGATGTTGACCCGGGAGCCGGGGTTGATCTTGCCCGCCACTCCGGTGGACGCGTCGATGAGGATGGCGATCTCCTGCTGGCCCGCCTCCAGTGCGGGACGGTCCACGATCATGTCGCTCTGGAGCAGTGAGCCCTCGCGCAGGCGGGTGACCGCGATCTTGCCCCGGATCTGGGAGAGGTCGGTGACGGCGGTGTCGGAGAGCCACCGCTCGGGCATCGAGACCTTCTCGAACTGGGCGGCGGACAGTTCCTTGTACGGTGCGATGTCGCTCTTGAGGCGGTACGCCGCGACCTCGGGGCCGACCTTCGAGTTCACGTCACGGATCACCGACAGCACTCCGGCGAAGGCGCCGAGGGCGCACAGGGCCGAGAGGGCCAGCAGGACGACGCCGCGGCGCTGGCGCGAGTTCACTACATCTCACCTCGTGGGGGCGGTACCGGGTATCGGAGCTGGTCTTCTGGTCTGCCGGGGGTCCGGTGGGCGTTCCCCGGGATGGTTCGGCATGGCGCGGGCAACCTCGATCGGGGCGGGGACGGCGGGTCGTACCTGGCTGTGCACCGTTGTTCAGGTGTGCGTGCGGGTCGTACGGGTCGTGCCGGGTGCGTGACGTGCGGGGTCTACGTGACGCCGTGGGGCAGGGCGCGTACCGGAGAGGCTGCCCGCCCCGCGGTGTCCGGAAGCTCGCGGGACGCGGCCGGCGCCAGCGGGGCCGCGCAGAATCCGCAGCGGTCGCCGATGAGTTCCAGTCCGCACCAGTGGCACGCCTCGCGCCTTACGGAGGTGACCAGTTGGTAGAGCACGGACACGTCGTACAGTCCCGCGGCGAACTCGGCGAGCCGGCCCGTGCCCCACCATCGGGCGGACTCGGCGGGCTGGTTCACGGTCGCGACGCCCTGCACCCGCCAGGCGGGGGCGAGCGTCGTCACGAGCCAGTCCGCGGGGAGCTGGCCCGGGGCGACGAGCAGCCGTGTGCCGAACTCGGGCCCGGGCAGCTCCTCGTGGCCGACGCGGACGATCTGCGGCCGCGGGTTGGCCAGGACGGCGAACTGGGCCCCGGGCACCCAGGACTTGGCGTGCGACTTCAGCGAGACGGGCACCCGGTCGAGCCTGGACACCGAGCCGAGCAGGGCGCCCGCGTAGATGTAGTGGGCGAGCAGCCGCGCGGAGGAGGCGAGCACGCCCGGACTGAAGTCGCAGACCGAGAGCTGGCGCAACTGCTGTGCGAGCAGGGCGAGTCCGAGCGGCGGCAGGTCGAGGCCGAGGAGGGCGATGCGATCGCTCTCCAGGACCGAGCGCACGGTGTGCAGCCGCCGGACGACGGCGGCGGGGGCGGACGTCGGGTACAGGGCGATCACGTAGCCGTGCTGCTCGATGAGCGTGTACATCCCGGTGAGGGAGCTTTCGAGGCTGTCGAGCGGCTGGACGACGGCGGGCGGGGTCTGCCGGTCGTGCGCCGGCAGCACCAGATCGGAACTGGTGACGGCTATCGCGGTCGGCACGCTGCACACCACCCCGTTCACTGCGGCGGAGGTGGTCAACCACTGCCGTAGATCGCCCCTGATTGCGCCATGAAACGTTCACGGAACGACGCACAGTGCCACTGTGGCGTCTTTCTGTATCTGCACCTTATCCACGGCGTGCGCCGCCCAACACCTGATCCGCGAGATCACCTCACACAAGGTGCGAGCGTGATCGACACAGAGTGATCCGTACGGTGCGCCAACTCCTGCCTGCCGCACGGAGGTTGAGCCTGCCAGAGGTCTTGACAACGCAATTGGTCTGGACCAGTTTTGGGATACGGCGGTGGCCACCGTTCCTCATCCCCACTCCCCCACTCCCCCACCGGAGGCACCAGTGGACCGCGCAGCAGGCATGCCCAGACGCAGACGGACATGGGCGGGTGGTCTCGCCGCCGTGCTCGCCGCCTCCTTCCTCTCCCTCGCGGGAGCCGGTCAGGCCTCGGCGGCCGACGTCAACAACGCCAGGAACGCCGGCTACGAGTCGGGCCTCGCCAACTGGACCTGTTCGGCCGGCAGCGGCGCCACCGTCTCCTCCCCCGTGCACGGCGGTGCCGCCGCCCTGAAGGCCACGCCCGCCGGGCAGGACAACGCCAGGTGCACCCAGACGGTCGCGGTCAGGCCCAACTCCACCTACACGCTGAGCGCTTGGGTGCAGGGCGGGTACGCGTACCTCGGCGCGACCGGCACGGGTACCACGGACGTGTCGACCTGGACACCCGACTCCTCCTCCTGGAAGCAGCTCACGACGTCCTTCACGACGGGCGCCGGCACCACGTCCGTGACGGTGTACACGCACGGCTGGTACGGGCAGAGCGCCTACTTCGCCGACGACGTGTCCGTGTTCGGCCCGGACGGCGGCGGGGGCGGCGACCCCGATCCGGTCGTCCCGGCCACGCCCGCCGGCCTGAACGTGCCCTCCACGACCTCCTCCTCCGTCTCCCTTGCCTGGAACCCGGTCTCCGGCGCCACCGGCTACAACGTGTACCGGGGCGGCACGAAGGTCCTCGCGGTCGGCGGCACCTCGGCGACCGTCACCGGCCTGGCCGCGTCCACGTCCTACTCCTTCCAGGTCAGCGCGACGAACTCGGCGGGCGAGTCGGCCCGTTCGACCGCGGTGACCGGCACCACCAGGGCGACCGGGGGCGGCGGCACGAACCTGCCCAGGCACGCGGTGACCGGCTACTGGCAGAACTTCAACAACGGCGCAACCGTGCAGCGGATCTCCGACGTCCCGTCCCAGTACGACATCATCGCGGTGTCGTTCGCCGACGCCACCGCGACCCCCGGTGCCGTGACCTTCAACCTGGACTCGGCCGGCCTGGGCGGCTACACCGTCGACCAGTTCAAGGCGGACGTCAGGGCCAAGCAGGCCGCGGGCAAGAAGGTGATCATCTCGGTCGGCGGTGAGCGCGGCACGGTCGCGGTGAACAGCCCGGCCTCGGCGGCGAACTTCGCCGACTCCGTCCACGCCCTGATGCAGACCTACGGCTTCGACGGCGTCGACATCGACCTGGAGAACGGCCTCAACGCCACGTACATGACGCAGGCGCTGCGGTCCCTCTCCGCGAAGGCGGGCGCCTCGCTGATCATCACGATGGCCCCGCAGACCATCGACATGCAGTCGACGTCCAACACGTACTTCCAGACGGCCCTGAACATCAAGGACATCCTCACCGTCGTCAACATGCAGTACTACAACAGCGGTTCGATGCTGGGCTGCGACGGCAAGGTCTACTCGCAGGGCTCGGTGGACTTCCTGACCGCGCTGGCCTGCATCCAGCTGGAGGGCGGCCTCGCACCGTCCCAGGTGGGCCTCGGAGTGCCGGCCTCGACGAGGGGCGCGGGCAGTGGCTACGTCGCGCCGTCCATCGTGAACAGCGCCCTCGACTGCCTCACCAGGGGCACGTCCTGCGGCTCGTTCAAGCCGTCCAGGACCTACCCGGACCTCCGCGGTGCCATGACCTGGTCGACGAACTGGGACGCCACGGCGGGCAACGCGTGGTCGAACGCGGTGGGACCGCACGTGCACGCGCTCCCCTAGCACCGACACGTCGCCGACCGGGCCCTCCCGGGCCGCGCCGCCGCCCCCACTCCGGTGGGGGCGGCGCTGCCACGCCGCCCGAGCCGGTCGCCGCTCGACGCCGGGTCAGAAGAACTCCGACCACGGCTGGTCCCAGACCTGCTTCACGCACAGGACGACGAACAGCAGGCCCGCGAGCGTCAGCATGGCGTTGCTCAGCAGGCCGTTGCGCCATTCCGGCGGTGTGCGGGACGAGTTGAGCAGCCAGACCAGCGTCAGGGCGAGGAACGGGAGGAACGCCGCGCCCAGCACCCCGTACAGGATGATCAGGCGGAACGGCTGGCCCTGGAAGAGCAGGACCATGGGCGGGAAGGTCAGCCACAGCAGGTAGCCGCGGAAGGGCCAGGACCTCTCGTGGGTGCCGGACGCCACCTCCTCGCCCGAGGCCGGGTTCGCGCCCCGCCCGCCGGAGCCCGCGGACGCGGCGGCCCGGTCGCCGCGGAAGCGCTCCACGAAGTCCGCGAACATCAGGCTCACGCCGTGCCAGACGCCGATGAGCGAGGTGAACGACGTGGCGAAGAATCCGATCAGGAAGAACTTCGCGGTCGCCGTCCCGTACTCCTCCTCCAGGATGTCGCCGAGCTGCACGAGGCCCTTGTCGCCGCTCGCGATGGCCACCTCGGCGGAGTGCAGCAGTTCCGCGCCGACGAAGAGCATGGCCACGACGAAGATGCCGGTGGTGACGTAGGCGACCCGGTTGTCCAGCCGCATCACCTTCATCCAGCCGGTGTTCGTCCAGCCCTTCGCGTTGACCCAGTAGCCGTACGCGGCCAGCGTGATGGTGCCGCCGACCCCGCCGATCAGGCCGAGCGTGTTGAGGACGGAGTCCTTCTCGTCGGGCAGCACCGGCAGCAGACCCGCGAAGGCCTCGCCGAGGTTCGGGGTGACCCTGATCGCCAGGTAGACCGTGACGACGAACATCACGCCGACCAGGACCGTCATGACCTTCTCGAAGACGGCGTACCGGTTGAACCAGACGAAGACCAGGCCGACCAGACCGGTCAGGATCGCCCACCACTCCAGGTCCATGACGTCCGGGAAGAGCGCCTGGAGGGGCAGCCCCGAGGAGGACATGGCCGCCGCGCCGTAGACGAAGCCCCAGACCACGACGTAGGCGACGAAGAACCAGCTCGTCCAGCGGCCCAGGTCGGCCCAGCCGTCGAAGAGGGTCCGGCCGGTCGACAGGTGCCAGCGCCCCGCCGCCTCGGCGAGGGAGATCTTCACGAGACAGCCGAGGACGGCCGCCCACAGGAGGGTGTAGCCGAAGTTCGATCCCGCGATGAGGGTGGCGACCAGGTCTCCGGCGCCGACACCGGTCGCGGCGACCACGATGCCGGGGCCGATGTGGCGCCAACTGGATCTGCGCGTACGTGAGCCGGTGCCACCGATCCCCGCGCTGCCCGTGGTGTCCCTGGTGTCCGCCATGCCGATCAAGAAAGCGCAAAGCCCCTGCGGGCACAAGGGGGCATGCGGTGAAGGAACGGGGCGCGAAAGAGGTGCGGAGGGGCGCGTCCGCCGGGCGTACGCACACGCGCCCGGCACACCGCCGCCGGTCGCCCCGCACGCACCGCCCGCCCCCCGCGCCACCGTCCTGGCGCGTTTTCGGCCGGTTCACGGGTCGGCTTCCGGCCTGCTATTGACCCGAACATGCCATAGCCCCACGATGAGCGCCACACCCGCACACAGGGCCGTTCGGTACCTCCAGGGCGGTCCCGGCACGTCGCACCGATCCACCCCCCGCTCCACTCCCCACACTTCCGGTGATCCCGGAATTTCTGGAGAAACGAGGAGAATCCATGCGACTTCGCACCAGAGGAAGCGGCGGACTGCCTGCCGCCCCCGGCAGACGCGGCCGGCGCACCGCCGTCTTCGCCGCACTGCTCGCGCTCGCCCTCGCCGCCCCCGTCGCCGCCACGACGACCGCGACCGGCGCCCCCGGCTCGGCCCCCGCGGCCGACACGGACGAGATCCGGCAGTACGAGATCCATGTCCACGGCAGCACCACGGCCACCCGTACGGCGATCGCCCGGACCGGGGTGTCGATCGACGAGGCCGACGAGGAGACCGTCGTCGTGTCGGGTCGGGCGGCCCAGGCCAGGAAGCTGCGCCAACTCGGCTACGAGGTCTCGCCGCTGGGCTCGGCCCCGGACCGGTCCAGCGCCGCCGACGTCGGTGTACTCGACTTCCCCAACGCCGACTCGCGCTACCACAACTACGCCGAGATGAACACGGAGATCAACCAGCGCCTGGCCGCCTACCCCTCGATCATGAGCAAGCGCGTGATCGGGAAGTCGTACCAGGGCCGGGACATCATCGCCATCAAGATCAGCGACAACGTCGCGACCGACGAGTCCGAGCCCGAGGTCCTGTTCACCCACCACCAGCACGCGCGCGAGCACCTCACGGTGGAGATGGCGCTCTACCTCCTGCGCGAACTCGGCGCCGGATACGGCTCGGACTCCCGCGTCACCAACATGGTGAACAACAGGGAGATCTGGATCGTCCCGGACCTCAACCCGGACGGCGGCGAGTACGACATCGCGACCGGCGCCTACCGCTCGTGGCGCAAGAACCGCCAGCCCAACACCGGCAGTTCGTACGTCGGCACCGACCTGAACCGCAACTGGAACTACCGCTGGGGCTGCTGCGGCGGCTCCTCGGGCTCGACGTCCTCCGAGACCTACCGCGGCCCCGCGGCCGAGTCCGCGCCCGAGGTGAAGGTCGTGGCCGACTTCGTGCGCAGCCGGGTCGTCGGCGGCAAGCAGCAGATCAAGGCCGGCGTCGACTTCCACACCTACAGCGAGCTGGTCCTGTGGCCCTTCGGCTACACCACCGCCGACACGGCGACCGGCATGACGGCGGACGACCGCAACGCCTTCGCCGCCGTGGGCCAGAAGATGGCCGCGAGCAACGGCTACACGCCCGAGCAGTCCAGTGACCTCTACATCACCGACGGGTCGATCGACGACTACCTGTGGGGCAGTCAGAAGATCTTCGGCTACACCTTCGAGATGTATCCGTCGTCGAGCGGGGGCGGCGGCTTCTATCCGCCCGACGAGGTGATCGAGCGCGAGACGTCCCGCAACCGGGACGCGGTGCTGCAACTGCTGGAGAACGCCGACTGCATGTACCGGTCCATCGGCAAGGCCGCCCAGTACTGCGTCTGAGCAGTACGGGTGAGGGGGACCGCGGGGCCGCCGTAACCGGCCCCGCGGTCGCCCCGTCGGCTACTTGGCGTCCTTGAGACCCTTGGCGTCCGCGACACCCTTGGCGCCCTTGCCGCTCCCCGGCTGCCCGGCGGCCTCGGACTTCGTTGCCGGCTCGGCACCGGCGTCGGCCCCGGCGTCACCCTCGGCGGCCCCGCCCTCCGGCCCCGCCGCCGCTTCCGCGGTGTCGGCTGTGTCGGTCGAGTCGGTCGCGTCCGACGCGTCCGACGCGTCCGACGCGTCCGCGGCGTCCGTGTCCGGCGCGTCCGTGTCCGCGGGGTCCTCCGCGCCGTCCTCGAAGTAGGCGTCCAAGACCTCGTCGAGGCCGGCCTCCCACTCCTTGTGCAGGGACTTCGCCGTCGCCTCGATCTCCAGCGGGTACCAGCGGCGGTCGGGGGTGTGCACCGTCACGGTGAACCGCTTCCCGAACCTCGGGGACTCCGTCTCGACGGCCCCGATCTCGTCCCAGCGGAACTCCGCCTCCTGGTCGTCCAGGCGCAGTCGTACGCCGCTGCGGTCGGCCACGACCCTCGCCCGGCGGTCGGAGGCCTCGAAGACGGGCCCCTCGTCGCCGGAGCCGTCGGCGTCCTCCGCGGCTTCCGGATCCGCTGCGCTCTCCGCGCGCTTCGCGTCCTGATCGGCTTCGGCGTCACCGTCCTCTGCGGCTTCGGTGCCGGAGCCGCCGCCTGCTGCGGCGTCGGCTCCGGCGGACCGCGCCGGGGACTTCTCCCCGGTCACGGACTTCTCGGCCCCTGCCTCGTCGGCGGTGGTCCCGGCCGAGGACTCCTCCTCGGGGACGGCCGCGTCCTCCGGCTCGGCGGACCGGGCCGGAGTGAGTCCGGGGATGTACGCCGGGTCGACCGCGGCGACGTCCAGGGGCTGGCTCTTCGAACCTATGCGCTGCTCCACGCGGGCAGTATGGTCGACGATCCTGTGCCGGGAACAGCCAACCCCCGGTTCGTCCCGCTATATGAAGACGCTGAGGACCGCCGCCACGACGAAGCCGGCCACCGAGAGCACCGTCTCCAGCACCGTCCACGACTTGAGGGTGTCGCGCTCGGTGATGCCGAAGTACTTGGCGACGATCCAGAAGCCCCCGTCGTTGACGTGCGAGGCGAAGATGGAGCCGGCCGAGATCGCCATGATGATCAGCGCCAGGTGCGCCTGCGACAGGTCCTGACCCTCGACGAGCGGCACGACGATGCCGGCCGTGGTGACGATCGCGACGGTCGCGGAACCCTGGGCGACCCGCAGGACGACGGAGATCAGCCAGGCGAGCAGGACGACCGGCAGGCCGACGTCGTGGAACGCGTCCGCGAGCGCGTCCGCGATGCCCGACCCCTTGAGGACGGCGCCGAAGACACCGCCCGCGCCGACCACCAGCAGGATGTTGCCGACCGGCTTGAGGGACGAAGTGGACACCTGCTCAAGGGACTTGCGGGACCAGCCGCGCCGGATTCCCAGCAGGTAGTACGCCATGAGCAGCGCGATGGTCAGCGCCACGAAGGGGTGCCCGAAGAACTCGACGACCGAGCGCGGGGTGGACGGGTCCAGGGCGATGGAGGAGAAGGTCGCCGCGAGGATCAGCAGCAGCGGCGTACCGATGATGAGGAAGACGGTGGAGAGGGCGACGGGCTGCTCGGGGGCGGTGCGCCCGGCCGCGGCCTGTTCCGCCGCGACGGCGGCCCGCGCCTCCTCCGCGGCCTCGACCATGTCCTGCGGTACGGCGACGAACAGGCGCTTGCCTATCCACGCGGCGTACACCCAGGCGGCGAGGACGGCCGGGACGCCGACGACGACACCCATGAGGATGACCCAGCCGAGGTCGACCTTGAACAGACCGGCGGCGGCGACGGGTCCGGGGTGCGGCGGCAGGAAGGCGTGGGTCATCGACAGGCCCGCGAGGAGCGGCATGCAGTAGAGCAGGATCGACTTGCCGGAGCGCTTGGCGGCCGCGTAGACGATCGGCGCGAGGACGAAGATGCCGACGTCGAAGAAGACCGGTATACCGAATATGAGGCCGGTCAGACCCATGGCGAGGGGCGCGCGCTTCTCCCCGAACAGGTTGAGCAGCCGGGCGGAGAGCGCCTCGGCGCCGCCCGACACCTCCAGGATCGCGCCGAGCATCGTGCCGAGCCCGATGATGATCGTGACGTGGCCGAGGATGCCGCCCATGCCCGACTCGATGAGTGAGACGGACGTCGAGCGCTGGACGGTGCCGAAGAGTTCGGTGACGGAGAGGCCGGCCGAGAGGCCGACGGCTATGGACACGGCCAGCAGCGCGACGAACGGCTGGAGCCGCACCTTGATGATCAGGACGAGCAGGAGGGCGATGCCCAGGGCCGCGACGGTGAGCAGTCCCGCGGTGCCGTCGATGAGCAGGAGCAGACCACCGGTGTGGGGTGGCGTCTCGGCGACGGGTGCGGCTGCGAGCGGATGTGCCATGAGGGGGCCTCTTCACGTGCATGACGCTTTTCGGGCAGGGGGGATCGCGGAACGGCGCCCGGGGTGTGGGTGCCCCCGCCCGGCGGGTCCGGGGTCGGGGTCGGTGGGCGCCGCACCGTGAGGACGTACGGGAGGTACGGGGTGCGGGAGTTCGGGGTGCGGGAATCGGGTGCCGGGTGCGCGGGGTGCGCCGGCGGACGGGGTGGCGGTTCGGGCCGCGGGTGGGTGAGGGGCTGCGGGGCTGGTCGGCTGACGGTGCGGGGACGACCACCGGTCACCCGCCGCGACCGCCGTCAGCCCTCGGCCGGCATGTGCGACGACCGGTCGGTGCGGCGGCCGGTCGGTGCGGCGGCCGGGGTCGGGTCAGGTCCGGGTCCGGGACTGGGTCCGCGTCCGGGACTGGGTCGAGGGTCGGAACCGGGCCCGGATCGGGGGCCGGAACCAGAGCCGGAACCCGGTCCGGGCCCGGGCCCTGCGCGGGACGTCCGTCGTCAGCCGAGGACGGCCAGGGCGTCGATCTCGACGAGGAGTCCGGCGGGCAGCCCGACGTAGACCGTGGTGCGGGCGGCCGGGGGCGCGGTGAGCCCCTGCTCCTCGAAGTACGTGTTGTAGATCGCGTTCATCTCGGCGAAGTGGTCGACGTCCGTGAGGTAGACGCGGATCATCATCGCGTCGTCCCACGAGGCGCCGCCCGCCTCCAGGACGGCCTTGACGTTGGCGAGGGTCTGGAGGGTCTGTTCGCGCAGGGTGGGCCCGGCGGGCGTCGGGGGCCTGCCCTCCTCGGCGGGCAGGAATCCGACCTGGCCGGCGACCTGGAGGATGTTGCCCTTGCGGACACCGTGGGAGAACCTGGCCGGCGGGGCGGTGTGGGTCGCGGGGGTGAGAGCGGTCTTGTCTGTCATGAACCGTTGTCCTTCGCAGGGGTCTTGCCGGAGTACTCGCCGCTGATGGCGTCCGCGGTGCGGCGCACCAGGGGGAGCAGTGTGAGGAGTTCGTCGGCGGTGACGACGACGTTCGGGGCGGAGACGGACATGGCGGCGACGACACGCCCGTCGGCCCCCCGGACGGGTGCGGCCACGCAGTTGATGGACTCCTCGTGGCCACCGAGGTCGGTGGCCCAGCCCTGGTCGCGCACCTTCTCCAACTCCCGCAGGAAGGCGGAAGGGTTGGGCGTCGAGCGGGCCGTGTACATGGGGTAGTCGAGCTTGTCCGCGAAAGCGCGCCGCTCCGGTTCGGGGAGGTCGGCGAGGAGCAGCTTGGCGACGGCCGCGACGGTGATGGCGACGGGCTTGCCGATGCGCGAGTACATGCGCACCGGGTAGCGGCTCTCGACCTTGTCGATGTAGAGCACCTCGCCCTCCTCGTGCACGGCGAGGTGGACCGTGTGGCCGCACAGTTCGTTCAGGCGGACGAGGTGGGGGTGCGCGATCTCCCGGACGTCGAGGTTCTCGACCGCCTCCTGGGCCAGTGCGAAGAGCCGGGCGCCGAGGCGGTAGCGCTGGTCGGACTGGCGGTAGACCAGGCCGTGTTCGTGGAGGGTGCGCAGCAGCCGCAGCGCGGTGGACTTGTGGACACCGAGCCGCTCGGCGACCTGCCCGAGGTCGGCGGGGCCCTCGGCCAGCAGCGGCAGGATGCTCAGCGCGCGGTCGACGGTCTGGCTCATGGGGTGCGTACCTCCTCCTGGGCCCGATCAGCGGTTCGATCAGCGGCTTGCGTCCAGCCGGGGCCGAGTCGAAGTGTCCCCCACGCGTCGTCGTCCAGGGCCGCGAGCCGGTCGGCGTGCTCCCGCGCGGGCGGTGCCGCGAGGTCGCCCGGCACGGTGAGCGCGGCGGCGGCCATGAGGTGGCCGTGCCGCAGCCGGTCCCGGACGGGCAGTCCGCGCAGGGTGGCGGAGAGGAACCCGGCGGCGAAGGCGTCACCCGCGCCGACGGCCGCGACGACGTCGACGCGCAGCGCGGGGACGAAGACGGCGGCCTCCGCCGCCTGCTCGCCTCCCCGCTCGGCACCGCCCCGGTCCGCGCGCCCGCCTCCCCGCCGGGCACGGCTCCGGTCCGCGCGGACGCCCACGGGTCCCGCGGGCTCGCCGCCCGGGACCGCGTGGACGTCCTCCGGAGCGGGCTCCCGGGCGAAGGCCGTCGCGCCCGCCCGGCCGTGCTTGACGACCAGGACGTCCGGTTCGGGCAGGGCCGCGCGGACGGCGTGCGCGCCGTGCAGTCCCCAGGCGGCCCGTGCCTCGTCGTCGCCGACGAACACGATGTCGGCGCCGTGCGCCAGGTCGAGCAGCACGCGGGGCCCCTCGGGCGTGTTCCACAGCCCGGGGCGGTGGTTGACGTCGAAGGAGACGATTGGGCGCCCGGGACGCCGCTCGGTCAGTTCGCGCAGCAGGCCGAGGCAGCCCTCGGAGAGCGCGGCGGTGATGCCGGAGAGGTGGAGCACGCGTCCCGAGCGGACGACCGCGGGGTCCACGGTGCCGGCCGACATCGCCGAAGCGGCGGAGCCGGCCCGGTAGTACGCCACCTCGTGGGCGTCGGTGGCCCGGTCCCCCGCCGTGCGGAAGTAGATGCCTGTGGGCCGCTCGGGGTCCCGCGTCACGGCGGAGGTGTCGACGCCGTACGCGCCGATCGCCTCGACCAGGTGGTCGCCGAACCCGTCGTCGCCGACCCGGCTCACCCAGGCCGCCCGGTGCCCGGCGGCGGCCAGGACGCACGCCACGTTGGACTCGGCGCCCCCGATCCCGCGCTCGAACGACGGCACGTCGGCGAGGCGGCCCGGGCCGGACGGCAGGAACGTGACCATGGACTCGCCGAGCGCGACGACGTCGACGGTCTGCGCGGCGTCCGTGGGGGCGGGTCCGGTGGGGGTCACGATGACGGGGGCTCCTCGTCGAAGGGGGTCCTCTGCTCCGGGGCGTCGGGAGCGCGGGGAGGGTCTGGGCGGCTCCGTTGACCCGGCGTTGGCCGAGATGTTAGACAGCAGTAAGCGTCATACGCAATGACCGTTGCATTCAGCGCAACGGCCCTCATCAGGGAGGTTCCATGGCCGCCGACTCCTCCGCAGCGACCGCCCGGGAACGCGTCGCGGCACTCGCGGACGAACGCGTCGACCACCGTTTCAAGGGCCTCCCGCCGGACGCCGACGGGCTGACCGTCGGCGAACTGGCCGCCCAGCGCCGCAATCTGTTCACCGACGGGTTCACCACCCCCGTCCTCGCGCTGTCCGCCGAGCGCCTGGACCACAACCTGCGGCTCATGGAGACGTACGCGGCCCGTCACGGCCTCGCGTTCGCCCCGCACGGCAAGACCTCGATGGCTCCCCGGCTCTTCCAGCGGCAGATCGAGCACGGCGCCTGGGGCATCACGCTCGCCGTGCCGCACCAGGTGCGGGTGGCCCGCGCCTTCGGCGTGCGGCGCGTCTTCCTGGCCAACGAACTGACCGACCCCTCGGCGCTCGCCTGGATCGCCGCGGAACTGGCGGCCGACCCGGAATTCCGCTTCGTCTGCTACGTCGACTCCGTACGCGGTGTCGGGCTGATGGACGCCGCGCTGCGCGGCACCGCCCGCCCGGTGGACGTCGTCGTCGAACTGGCCGCCGGCGAGGGCGCGCGCACCGGCGTCCGGACGGAGGAGGAGTGCGCGGCGGTCGCCGACGCGGTGGCCGCCGCGGACACCCTGCGGCTGGTCGGCGTAGCCGGGTACGAGGGCGAGGTGCCGGACGCCGACCCCGGGAGGGTGCGCGCGTGGCTGCGCCGACTGGTCTCCCTGGCCGTGGAGTTCGACAAGTCGGAGCGCTTCTCGGCGGCCGACGAGATCGTCGTCAGCGCGGGCGGCAGCGCCTGGTTCGACGCGGTGGCCGACGTCTTCGCGGACGTCCCCGCGCTCTCCCGTCCCGTGCTCAAGCTGCTGCGCTCGGGGGCGTACGTGTCGCACGACGACGGCCACTACAGCGAGGTGACCCCCTTCACCCGCGTCCCCGAGGAGGGCACTCTGGAACCGGCGTTCCGGCTCTGGGCCCAGGTGGTCTCCCGGCCCTCGGCGGACCAGGCCTTCGCCAACGCGGGCAAGCGCGACGCCGCGTACGACCTGGACCTGCCCGTGGCCCAGGTGGTGCGGCGGGACGGCGGGGAGCGGCCCGCCGACGGTGTCTCGGTCGTCAAGCTGTCCGACCAGCACGCCTGGCTGAGCACCACCGGCGAGGCCGACCTCGGGGTCGGCGACTGGCTGGGCCTCGGCCTGTCCCACCCCTGCACGTCGTTCGACAAGTGGCAGCTCATTCCGCTGGTCGAGGCCGACGGCACGGTCGTCGAGTACATCCGCACGTTCTTCTAGGAGGCTCCCGTGGCAGAGCTCGTCATCCGTGACGCGGACGTCGTCGACGGCAGCGGCGGCGACTCCTACCGCGCCGACGTCGTGGTGGACGGCGGCCGGATCGTGTCCGTCGTGAAGGAGGCGGCCGCCGCGGGTTGCCAGCGCCCGGTGGCCAGGCGTGAACTGGACGCGGAGGGGCTGGTCCTGTCGCCCGGCTTCATCGACATGCACGCGCACAGCGACCTCGCGCTGCTGCGCGACCCCGACCACAGCGCGAAGGCCGCCCAGGGCGTGACCCTGGAGGTCGTCGGCCAGGACGGGCTGTCGTACGCGCCGGTCGACGACCGCACGCTCGCCGAGGTGCGCCGGGCGATCACCGGGTGGAACGGCGCCGGGGACGACGTCGACATCGACTGGCGGAGCGTCGGCGAGTACCTGGACCGGCTCGACCGGGGCATCGCGGTCAACGCCGCGTACCTGATCCCCCAGGGCACGGTCCGGATGCTCGCGATGGGCTGGGAGGACCGTGAGGCGACGCCCCGCGAGCTGGACCGGATGCGGGAGCTCGTGGCCGACGGGATGCGCGAGGGCGCCGTCGGCATGTCGTCCGGGCTGACCTACACCCCGGGCATGTACGCCAAGGACGCCGAACTCACCGAGCTGTGCCGGGTGGTGGCCGAGCACGGCGGCTACTACTGCCCCCACCACCGCTCGTACGGCGCCGGGGCCATCGAGGCGTACCGGGAGATGGTGGACCTCACCCGTGAGGCGGGCTGCCCGCTCCATCTGGCCCACGCCACCATGAACTTCGGGGTCAACGAGGGCCGGGCGCCGGAACTGCTGGCGCTGCTCGACAAGGCGCTGGACGAGGGCGCGGACATCAGCCTGGACACGTACCCGTACACGCCCGGCTGCACCACGCTCGCGGCGACGCTGCCGAGTTGGGCCGGCGAGGGCGGCCCGCAGGCGCTCCTGGAGCGCCTCGCGGACGACGCCACGGCGGAACGCGTCCGCCACCACATGGAGGTCGTGGGCGCGGACGGCTGCCACGGCGTCCCCGTCGACTGGGACACGATCGAGGTCTCCGGCGTGAGCGATCCCGCGCTCGGGGACTTCGTCGGCCGTACGGTCCTCGAGTCCGCGCGGCTGCGCGGCGAGAGCCCCTGGACGACGGCCCGCGGGCTGCTCCTCGGCGACCGGCTCGGCACGACGATCCTCCAGCACGTGGGCCACGAGGAGAACGTCCGCGCGATCATGCGCCACCGGGTGCACACCGGCGGTTCGGACGGCATCCTCCAGGGCGCCAAGCCGCACCCGCGGGCCTACGGCACCTTCCCGAGGTATCTGGGGCACTACGTGCGGGAGTTGGGCGTGCTGTCGCTGGAGGAGTGCGTCGCGCACCTCACCTCGCGCCCGGCGGCCCGGCTGCGGCTGCCGGACCGCGGGCTGGTGCGCGAGGGGTACCGGGCCGACCTCGTCCTGTTCGACCCGGCGACGGTCGCGGCGGGCTCCACCTTCGAGGCGCCGCGCACCCTGCCGACCGGCATCCCGCACGTCCTGGTCGACGGCCGGTTCGTGATCGAGGACGGGCGCCGCACCGATGTGCTGGCGGGGCGCGCGGTCCGCGGGAACGCCCGGTGACCGCACGCCGCGGCCGGGGCTACGGCTTGGGCAGGGTGCACCCGCTGCGGCTCAGGTCGAGCTTGTTGTCGAGTCCGAAGCACGGCACGATCTGGTAGGTCTCCTGGCCGTAGTTGATGCCCGCGCGGACCGTCACGGTGCCGTTGGCGTCGACCTCGCACGGGTTGTTGTCCGTGCAGCGCCCGCCGTCCTCGTTGCCGGTGTTGTTGACGGCCACGACCTTGCCGGTGGCGTTGTCGACGACGGGCGAGCCCGAGGTGCCGCCGATGGTCCGGCAGGCGGAGGTGTAGCGGACCGAGTCCTTCCAGGTCCACTGGCCCTCCTTCAGCCGGTACGCGAACCCGTCGATGCCGCACGTGTACGTCCGCTTCCAGTAGCCGGAGACGACGGTGATGGCGGTGCCGGCCACCGGGTGGGTGTCGCCGAGGGTCAGCGCGCCGATCCCGTAGGAGTTCCGGATCTGCGCGTACGTGGTCGTCAGTTGGTACAGCGAGACGTCCGTGTCGGTCATGGTGGCGTACGCGATCTTGGCGGCCCGCAGGGTGGCGACGCGCGTTCCCGCCGCGTTGAGCAGCCCGAAGGTGCGGGAGGAGGCGCGGTCGACGATGACCTGGCCCGCAGCCGGGAACCCGGTCTCCAGGCAGTGCCCGTTGGACATGACCAGCGCGGGGTCGTCGTCCTCGGAGCCCGGCATGCGCACGACGGAGCCGGAGCAGTTGCTGAGCGAGACGGTGCCGGCGAAGTCGACCGCCTGCACGGCCGGCGGGGCGGCCTCGGGCTCGGTGGCCGCGACCGCGGGTGCCGCGCCGGCCCCGGCGATCACCAGGGCGAGCAGCGCGGCGACGAGAGGCTTCTTCATGTGGGGGTCCCCTCTTGTGACGTGGGCGGCCGGAGGTCTTCCGGCCGCCGTTCGTTTGTCATGCGCATTCTCAATCGAGCGCGACAGGCCGACAAGGAGTCCATTCAGGCCGCGCGGCGGGCGGCGTTCGCGCCGCCCGCCCCCCCTTCCGGCACGCCGGAGGCCCGGCCCCCTGGACGCCGGGGGACGCGAGGGGACGCCAGGGGACGCCGGGACGCGAGGGGCCCCGGAGGACGGTCGTCACCGTCGGCGCCCCGGGACACCCCGTCCCACGTGGTGGGAAACACGGCGCGGTACGCGCCACCCGGCCGTAAGCTCACGGACATGCAGGTGATCCAGTCGACCAAGCTCGCCAACGTCTGTTACGAGATCCGCGGACCGGTGCTCGAGGAGGCCATGCGGCTGGAGGCGGCCGGGCACCGCATCCTGAAGCTGAACACCGGGAACCCGGCGGCGTTCGGCTTCGAGTGCCCGCCCGAGATCCTGGAGGACATCCTCCGCAACGTCTCGACGGCGCACGGCTACGGGGACGCGAAGGGCCTGCTGGCCGCCCGGCGGGCCGTGGTGATGCACAACCAGACCCTCGGCATCGAGACGGACGTCGAGCACGTCTTCATCGGCAACGGCGTCTCCGAGCTGATCGTGATGGCGATGCAGGGGCTGCTGGACGACGGCGACGAGGTGCTCGTACCGGCGCCGGACTATCCGCTGTGGACGGCGGCGGTCTCCCTCTCCGGGGGCACGGCCGTGCACTACCGCTGCGACGAGCAGTCCGACTGGATGCCCGACCTGGCGGACGTGGAGCGGAAGGTCACCGACCGCACCAAGGCGATCGTGATCATCAACCCGAACAACCCGACGGGCGCGGTCTACGACGAGACGATGCTGCGCGGCCTGACCGACATCGCCCGCCGCCACAACCTGCTGGTCTGCTCGGACGAGATCTACGACAAGATCCTCTACGACGACGCCACGCACACGCCGACCGCGCGGATCGCCCCCGACCTGCTGACCCTGACCTTCAACGGGATGTCGAAGGCGTACCGGGTGGCCGGCTACCGGGTCGGCTGGATGGCGATCTCGGGACCGCGCGCGCACGCGGACTCGTACATCGAGGGACTGACCGTCCTCGCGAACATGCGCCTGTGCGCGAACATGCCGGGCCAGCACGGCGTGGTGGCCGCGCTGAGCGGACGCCAGACGATCCAGGACCTCGTCCTGCCCGGCGGGCGGCTGCGTGAGCAGCGGGACGTGGCGCACGAACTGCTGACCGGCATCCCGGGCGTGACGTGCGTGAAGCCGAAGGGTGCGCTCTACCTCTTCCCGCGGCTCGACCCGAAGGTCTTCAAGATCAAGGACGACCGGCGGATGGTGCTCGACCTGCTGCGCGCCGAGAAGATCATGGTGGTGCAGGGGACGGGCTTCAACTGGCCGGAACCCGACCACTTCCGCGTGGTCACGCTGCCCTCGGAGCAGGACCTGCGGGACGCGGTGACTCGGATCGGCACCTTCCTGGACGGGTACAGCCAGCCCTGACCCCCGGGCGGACCGCCGGCCCCTCACCCTCCGTGCCCGCCCGCACCGCTTTTTCCGAACAAGCTCAACTTTAGACGAAATCCAAGCTAGGATGGTTTCCTGTCAGAGCACTGGAGGCCGTCCCCCATGTACGAACCGATCCGCACGAAGTCGGTCCACACGACGGCCGGCACCGCCGACTTTCCCCACCGGTCGCGCGAGGAAGAGCTGGACATCCAGCTCGCCGGCCATCTGACCGCGCTGCTCGCCGTGACGGACGAGCTCCGCGGTCCGGAGCCGTCCGCGGACCTCGACGCCGCCGCCGAGCGGCTGACCGAGCAGATCACCCGGCTGCGCGGCGGCCGTCCGCCGGTCCGCGTGACCGTCACGGCGACCGAGCACGCGCCGCGGGACAGCACGCTGCACCTGCGGGCGCACGCCCTCGCGGGCCGCGCCCTGGTCGTCGCGGCGTCCCGCGCGGACACCGCCGTCGCGATCCTGGCCGCCGAGCGCATGGACGCGCACACCGCGGCCGCCGGGACCCGGACCCTCACCTCCCGCTGAGCCTGCGGGCTCCCCCGATCGGCCCCGGTCCGCGCGCACCCGCAGCGACGTGCGGACCGGGCGCCACAGCGTCCCGGACGGCCGCACCCACCCGGGTGCGGCCTTCGCCGTGGCGGGTGCGGTCGCCGCCCTGCCGGGTACGGCCTCCGCCGTGCCCCGGACGGAGGAATCCGATCCGGTTTCGTACTGGGATCGTCCGGACACCCTCCGTTCACCCCGATGGCCCAGGAACGTGGAGTTCCGGGAGCACCCTCCGGGTGTGAGACGAATATTCGCCATCGTCCTGGCGGTGTTCCTGATCGGCGGAGTGGCAGCAGCCGTCGTCGCGGGCCGCGAAGAGCAGGACAGCAGCACGGCAACGAAGACCGTGCGAGGAGTGATCGGATCCGAGAAGGCCGAGTTCTTCGGGGATCCGGATGTGGTGGAGGCCCTGGCTGCCAGGGGCTACACCGTGGAGACGGAGACCTCCGGGTCCTGGGCCATGGAAGGGCTCGACCTCAAGGGGTACGACTTCGCCTTCCCGTCCAGCCGGGCGCCCGCCGAGGAACTGGCGAGGGCGCACCGCGTGCGCCGGCCCCTGCCCCGCCCCTTCTACTCGCCCCTCGTCGTCGTGGCGCACCGCGCCGCCGCCGAGGTGCTCGCGGGCAACGGACTCGCGGCCCTCGGGGCGAAGCGCAGCGGCACCCTGGACATGGCCGCCTTCCTCGACGCGGCCGGGGACGACCGCACCTGGCAGCAGCTCAAGGGCTCCCGGGGGCACGGCGAGTTGAGCGGCACGCTCTTCATCTCCAGCACCGACCCCACCAGTTCGAGCTCGGGCGCTCTCTACCTGGCCGCCGCCTCGTACGTGGCCGACGGCGGCCGGGTCGCCGACGGCCGCGCGGCGGTCGACCGCACCGCGCCCCTGATGCGCAAGCTGATCAGCGTCCAGGGCGCCCAGCAGACCAGTACGGACGCGGCGTTCGGCGACTTCGTCAGCGGGGCCGGCAATCCGCTGGTCCTCGTCTACGAGTCCCAGGTGGCCGCGCTGCTCACCCGGGGCGAGGACGTCGGCGACCTGACGGTCCTCTACCCGGACACCACCGCGAACAGCGACCACACCGTGGTGCCCCTCACCGAGGAGGGCCGGGCCCTCGGCGAACTGCTGGGCGAGGACGAGGAGTTGCGGCGGCTGGCGATACGGCACGGTTTCCGGCCGCAGGGCGCCGCCGCCGAGTTCACGGCGGCCACCGCCGGCCGCACCACCTATCTGGACCAGAAGCTGACCGGCGTCCGGCAAGTGCCCGTGCCCGCCTCCGAGGTACTGCGCGAGATGGCCCGCCGGGCCCGGGACCAAGAGGGAGACCGCACGTGAGCGCCGCAGAACAGGAACTCGTCCTCACGCCGCCCGAGGCCGTCGCGCCCGTGCCGCGGGAGAAGGCCGGCGGACTCGTACCGGTGGACGCCGCGGTCCGCACCGAGATGGAGCGCAGGGCCGCGGAGTACGTCGGCGGACTCGCCGCCCTGGACGCCCGCTCCCCCGAGTTCGCGGGGCGGATCGGGGAGATCGTCGCCCTGGGCTCGGGAGAGATGCGGGGCGCGGCCGCCCAGTCGAACCGCATGCTGGAGCGCACCGTCCGCAGCCTGCCCGCGAACGGCGACGACGCCGGGTCCCGGGTCTCGTCCTCGCTCCTCGAACTCCGCCGCACGGTGGAGGACCTGGACCCGCGCGAGGTGCCCGGCGGCCGGGCCCGCAGGCTGCTGTCCCGGCTGCCCGGCGGCAACCGGCTCCGCGACCACGTCGCCGCGTACGCCTCCGCCCAGGGCACCCTGAACAGGATCGTCGGCTCGCTGCGCGGCGGGCAGGACGAACTGCGCCGCGACAACGCCGCGTTGCAGACCGAGCGGGTCCGCCTGTGGGAGTCCATGGGCAAGCTCCAGGAGTACGTCGTGCTGACCGAGGCCCTCGACGCGGCGGTCGAGCGGCAGGTGGCCGAGACCGAGGCCCGCGACCCCGCGCAGGCGGACACCCTGCGCGCGGACGTCCTGTTCCCGGTCCGCCAGAAGCACCAGGACCTGCTGACCCAGCTCGCCGTGTGCGCGCAGGGCTATCTGGCGATGGACGTGGTCCGGCGCAGCAACGACGAACTGATCAAGGGCGTCGACCGGGCCGCGACCACCACGGTCTCCGCCCTGCGCATCTCCGTGATGCTCGCCGCCGCGCTGGACAACCAGCGCAAGGTCGTCGAGCAGGTGGACGCCCTGCGGGGCACGACGGAGGACCTGATCAGGGGCAACGCGGAGATGCTGGCCACCCAGAGCGGCGAGATCCAGCGGATCGCCGCCGATCCCGCGGTCGGCGCGGAGACCCTGCGCTCGGCGTTCCAGCAGATCTACCGGACCCTGGACACCATCGACACGTTCAAGGCCCAGGCCACCCAGACCATGGCCGCCACCGTGGAGTCCCTGACGTCCGAACTCCAGCAGGCCACCACCCGCCTGGAGCGGTCCCGGTCCGCCGGCGCGCTCGAAGGGGGGCTCGCGTGAGAGCCCCGGCGCCGGGCCGGGTCCGCGGGCGCCCGGCACGCCGTACGGCGCTCACGGCGGTCCTCGCCGCGGTCCTCGCCGTCGCGGTCACCGCGTGCACCGAGGGAGCCGACGGAGGCGCGGCCGCGCCCCACGCACCGGGTGCCGGCAGACTGCGCGTCCTCGCCTCCAGCGAACTGGGCGACATGGCCCCCGTCCTCGACCGGATCCGCGAGGACACCGGCATCGAGGTCGTCCCGACCTACACGGGCACCCGGGACGCCGTCGACCGGCTGGCGTCCGGCCGGGCCGACGGGGCGTACGACGCCGTCTGGCTGTCCTCGGCCGCGTATCTGCGGCTCGATCCGGCGGCGGCGCGCAAGGTCGTGTCGCAGACCCCGGTCATGTCGAGCCCGGTGGCCGTCGGCGTCCGTCCGCGGACGGTGCGCCGGCTCGGCTGGAATCCCCGGGAGGTCACCTGGTCGCAGGTGCACGCGGCGGTGGCGGCCGGTGAGCTGACGTACGGCATGACGGACCCGGCCCGCTCCAACTCCGGTTTCTCCGCGCTGATCTCGGTGGCCTCGGGCCTGTCCGGCG
This sequence comes from Streptomyces fructofermentans, assembly GCF_014651055.1. GTDB lineage: Bacteria > Actinomycetota > Actinomycetes > Streptomycetales > Streptomycetaceae > Streptomyces > Streptomyces fructofermentans. The sequence continues at coordinate 316,007 of NZ_BMWD01000001.1, read as the reverse complement.
CGCAGTCCGCGCTGACCCGCGCCGACGTGGACCGGGCGGCTCCGAGGCTCCGGGAGTTCTTCGCGGGCCAGCGGCTCACCTCGGGGTCCTCGGGCTGGCTGGCCTCCGCGTACACCCGGCGAGGGAGCGTCGACGCCCTGCTCAACTACGAGTCGGTGCTGCTGGGCATGGACGACCTGACCGTGATCCGTCCCAAGGACGGCGTGGTCACCGCCGACTACCCGCTGGCCGCGCTCGCCTCCGCCGACCGGAGCACCCGCGGTACGGTCCGCCGCCTCACCGCGGCGCTGCGGTCCCCGGCCGTCCAGCGGCTGATCACGGACAGCACGCTGCGCCGCCCGGTGGTGGCGGGTGTGCCTCCCGCGGCGGCCCTCGACCCGGGCCGCCGCCGCGAACTGCCCTTCCCCGGCACCGGGTCCGTGGCCGACGGGCTGCTGGACGCGTACGAGAACAAGCTGCGCCGGCCGTCCCGCACGGTGTACGTCCTCGACACCTCGGGGTCGATGGGCGAGGAGGGGCGGCTCGACCGGCTGAAGAAGGCGCTGACCGGTCTGACCGGCGGCTTCCGGGAGCGGGAGGAGGTCACGCTGATGCCGTTCGGCTCGGCGGTGAAGAGCGTACGGACGCACGTGGTGCGGCCCGGGAACCCGCGGGGCGGGCTCGACGGCATCCGCCGCGACACCGCGGCGCTCACCGCGGACGGCGACACCGCCGTCTACACCTCGCTGGAGAAGGCGTACGGGCATCTGGGCAGCGACGAGGACGCGTTCACGTCGATCGTGCTGATGACGGACGGGGAGAACACGACGGGCGCGAGCGCGGCGGAGTTCGACCGGTTCCACGCGCGGCTGCCGCGCGCTCAGCGGGAGATCCCGGTCTTCCCGGTCCTCTTCGGGGAGTCCGACCGCGGCGAACTGGAGCACATCGCCGACCTGACGGGCGGCCGTCTCTTCGATGCCCTGAAGGGCTCGCTCGACGGCGCCTTCGAGGAGATCCGTGGCTACCAATAGGTTCACCGGCTACCTGGAGTCCCGCAAGAACCTCACGGGCAGCGCCTGCGGGATCGCCGGTCTCGCGCTCACCTTCGCGGGCGTGGCGGGACCGTACTGGCCCGTCGTGGTCGCCGGGCTGTACGGGGCGGGCGCGCTGATCGCCCCGCCGGAGCGCCGCCCGCCGCCGGACTTCGCCGAGCCCTCCGACCGGCTGGACGAACTGCGGCAGGACTTCGCCCGCCTGTGCGACCACCTCGGCGGGATCGACCTGCCGCCCGCGGCCTCGGGCCGGCTGGCCGAGCTGACGGAACTGCTCGCCGCCCTGCTCGATCCGGGCTGGGTCGCCGAGGTGCTGGCCGGCGACCCCGACGGGGTGCACACCCTGTCCCGGGCCGTCCGGCAGGACGTCCCGGAGGCCGTCGACACCTTCGTACGGACCCGTTGGTGGACCCGGCTGGCACCCGGCGCCGAGCCTCCGGAACGCCATCTGGAACGGCAGTTGGCGGTTCTGCACGAGGAGGCGGACCGGCTGGCCGCGGCGCTGCGCGAGACCGAGGCCCGCCGCCAGGAGTCGCACACCCGCTATCTGGAGGACCGTTCCCGCTGACGGCCCGGGCCGGCGGCGGGAACGGCGCGGACCCCGCACGCCGTTGTGCGGGGCCCGCGCCGTTCGGTGGTGCTGCCACCGCGGCCGGCCGTGACGACGTCGCAGGTCAGGGCAACCCGGTCCGGCCGCGGAGTGGTGGCGGGCGTCAGCCCAGGCGCTGCACCAGCGCGCGGTACTCGTCCCACAGCTCCTTCGGCGTGTGGTCGCCGAAGGTGTTGAGGTGCTCGGGCACCAGGGCGGCCTCCTCGCGCCAGACCTCCTTGTCGACCGTGAGCAGGAAGTCGAGGTCGGACTCGGAGAGGTCGAGGCCCTCGGTGTCCAGGGCGCCCTTGGCGGGCAGGACTCCGATGGGTGTCTCGACGCCCTCGGCCCTGCCGTCCAGCCGGTCGACGATCCACTTCAGGACGCGGCTGTTCTCGCCGAAGCCGGGCCACACGAAGGAGCCCTCGTCGTTCTTGCGGAACCAGTTGACGTAGTAGATCTTCGGGAGCTTCGACTGGTCCTTGCCCTTGGCCACGTCGACCCAGTGGCCCATGTAGTCGCCCATGTTGTAGCCGCAGAACGGCAGCATGGCGAAGGGGTCGCGGCGCAGCTCGCCGACCTTGCCCTCGGCGGCGGCGGTCTTCTCGGAGGCGACGTTCGCGCCGAGGAAGACACCGTGGTTCCAGTCGAACGACTCGGTGACCAGCGGGACCGCCGTGGCGCGGCGTCCGCCGAAGAGGATCGCCGAGATCGGCACGCCCTTCGGGTCCTCCCACTCGGGCGCGATGATCGGGCACTGCGAGGCGGGGACGGTGAAGCGCGCGTTGGGGTGCGCGGCGGGCGTACCGGACTCCGGCGTCCAGTCGTTGCCCTTCCAGTCCGTCAGGTGGGCCGGGGTCTCCTCCGTCATGCCCTCCCACCAGACGTCGTTGTCGTCGGTGAGGGCGACGTTGGTGAAGACGGAGTTGCCCCAGAGCGTCTTCATCGCGTTGGCGTTGGTGTGCTCGCCGGTGCCCGGCGCGACACCGAAGAACCCGGCCTCCGGGTTGATCGCGTAGAGGCGGCCGTCCTCGCCGAAGCGCATCCACGCGATGTCGTCACCGATGGTCTCCACGGTCCAGCCGCGGACCGTGGGCTCCAGCATCGCGAGGTTCGTCTTGCCGCAGGCGCTCGGGAAGGCGGCGGCGACGTACTTCGACTCGCCCTGCGGGGGCGTCAGCTTGAGGATCAGCATGTGCTCGGCGAGCCAGCCCTCGTCGCGCGCCATGACGGACGCGATGCGCAGGGCGTAGCACTTCTTGCCGAGCAGCGCGTTGCCGCCGTAGCCCGAGCCGTACGACCAGATCTCGCGGCTCTCCGGGAAGTGGGAGATGTACTTCGTGGAGTTGCACGGCCACGGGACGTCGGCCTCGCCCTCGGCCAGCGGTGCCCCGAGCGTGTGCACGGCACGCACGAAGAACCCGTCGGAGCCCAGCTCGTCCAGGACCGGCTGTCCCATGCGGGTCATGGTGCGCATGGACACGGCGACGTAGGCGGAGTCGGTGATCTCCACGCCGATGGCCGAGAGGTCCGAGCCCAGCGGGCCCATGCAGAAGGGGACGACGTACATCGTGCGGCCCTTCATGGAGCCGCGGAAGACGCCCTTCTCGCCGGAGAAGACCTCCCGCATCTCGGCGGGGTCCTTCCAGTGGTTGGTCGGGCCGGCGTCCTCCTCCCGCTCGGAGCAGATGAAGGTGCGGTCCTCGACCCGGGCGACATCGGTCGGGTCGGAGGCCGCGTAGTACGAGTGGGGGCGCTTGATCGGGTCGAGCTTCTTGAACGTGCCCTTGCGGACGAGCTCCTCGCTCAGTCGCTCGTATTCGGCCTCTGAGCCGTCACACCAGACCACACTGTCCGGCTGCGTCAGTTCGGCGATCTCGTTGACCCACGAGATCAGTTCCTGATGGTTGGTGGGGACGGTGAGGGAGGGAGCCGCGATGTCGCGCGCCACGATTGCTCCTAGTCGAGGGGTTTTGTTGTTGATGCCCCGTGGGGGCTGCGACCCGGATGCTTCACGTATTCGATCTTTCCGGTACGTATCGATCTTCCTGGCGCTCATCCGGTGCCGACCGCACTCATTTGATCATCCGACGGGTCCGCGCATATGTCCAGAGGGCCTCACACCTGAGCAGCGTGAGCATCGCCACTTATTGCCTGCCGTTTACGCGGGCGGCTCCCGGCGGCCCCGTACCGCCCACGCCGCGGGAGGGCGCCGGACGCCCCCGCGTGAGACCATGCGCACTCCGCGTATCCCGGCGGCGGACCCGATAGGTAACTTACGGTTCCGTAGATACGATGAGGCCCATGACTGCGTCCGCCCCCGATGCGCCCACGGATACACCGGTCGCCGACCGCATCTCCGAGGCGCTCTCCCTGCCGGATCCGATCAAGCCGAAGCTCCGCGGCTGGCTCCACGCAGGCATGTTCCCGGCCGCGCTCGTCTCCGGCCTCGTCCTCACCGCTCTCGCCGGCACCCCGCGCGCCCGCATCGCCTGCGGGATCTTCGTGCTGACCGCCTGCCTGCTCTTCGGCGTCAGCGCGATCTACCACCGGGGCACCTGGACCCCGCGCATGGACGGCCTGCTGCGCAGACTCGACCACGCGAACATCTTCCTGATCATCGCGGGCTCGTACACACCGCTGACGATGCTGCTCCTGCCCGAGTCCAAGGGACGCTGGCTGCTGTGGAGCATCTGGGCCGCCGCCGCGGCGGGCATCCTCTTCCGGGTGTTCTGGATCGGTGCCCCGCGCTGGCTCTACACGCCCTGCTACATCGCGATGGGCTGGGCGGCCGTCTTCTTCCTGCCGGACTTCATGCGGGCGGGAGGCATCGCCGTCCTGGTCCTGGTGATCGTCGGCGGACTCCTCTACAGCGCCGGCGGCGTGATCTACGCCCTCAAGCGCCCCGATCCGTCGCCGCGCTGGTTCGGATTCCACGAGGTCTTCCACTCCCTCACCCTCGCGGCGTTCATCACGCACTACATCGGCATCTCGATCGTGGCCTACCAGCACGGGTAGGACCGGACCGGTCCGACGGGAGGGCCCCACCGCTCACGCGGTGGGGCCCTCCCTCATGTGCGGCTCCACGGCGGGGGCGCGCCCGTCCCGCCCGTCGACCGCGTCCCCGGACGTCCGGGGCGCCCGAGGGCGGTCGGGGCGGCCGGGCCATGGGACGGGCGCCGGAAATCCCCGTGGCCGAGTCGGCGCCCCATGGCATCCTGGCCCGGTGAACGGACCGGAGATCCACGTCGAATTCGCCCCCGGCCTGCGACTGTTCGTCCCGCACGGACGCCGCGCGGGCGCCACGCCGGTCGTCACCGACGGCTCCTCCACCCTGGGCCATGTCGTCGAGTCGCTCGGAGTGCCCCTGACGGAGGTCGGGGAACTCGTCGTGGACGGCGGCACGGTGGCCGTCTCGCACATCCCGGCGGCGGGCGAGTCGGTCGAGGTACGGGCCGTCGCCCGGCCCCAGCAGGTGCCGGGCGCCCCACTGCGGTTCCTGCTGGACGTCCACCTGGGCACGCTGGCCCGGCGGTTGCGGCTGCTGGGCGTCGACGCCGCCTACGAGTCCACGGACATCGGGGACCCGGCGCTGGCGACGCGTTCGGCGGCCGAGCGGCGCGTGCTGCTCAGCCGGGACCGCGGACTGCTGCGGCGGCGCGAGCTGTGGGCCGGCGCGTTCGTCTACAGCACCCGGCCCGAGGAGCAACTGCGCGACGTGCTGGGCAGGTTCGCGCCCGCGCTCAAGCCGTGGACGCGCTGCACGGCCTGCAACGGGCCGCTGCGGCAGGCCTCGAAGGAGGAGGTCGCCGACCGGCTCGAAGGGGGCACCAGCCGGTCGTACGACGTCTTCGCCCAGTGCGTGGAGTGCGGGCGCGCGTACTGGAGGGGCGCGCACCACGAACAACTGGAGGTCATCGTGGAGCGCGCCGTCGCGGAGTTCGGCCCTCGCTGAGCCGCGCCGCGCCCCTCGCCCGGCCGGCGCGCCCCGCCGCGCGAACGGGCGCGGCGGGGCGGGGCGCTAGCGCTTCCTGGTGTCCCCCTTGCCGCAGGCTACCCCGTCCCTGTCGCGGTCCAGGCGCAGCGGGTCGTCCTTCCCGTTGATCCTCAGGCGGCCGTAGTCGTTCGCCTTCAGCCAGGCGCAGCGCGACGCCGCCGTCTTCCCCACCTCGGCCGGGAAGACCGTCGGCACGCAGACGTTGGCGGAGCCGTAGTGCCGGTCGCAGCCCGCGACGGCCGGATCGACCTCGACGGAGGCCCGCTTCCTGCCGGGCCCGTCGACATCCCCCTCCAGGGCGTCGGCGAAGGAGTGGACGTGCGCCGCCGCGGTGTCGCCGGAGGCGGCCGCGAGGGCGGACGGACCCTGGAGGTGGACCCACTCGGCGACCGAGGGCACCCCGTTCGCGTCCACGGCGAAGAGCATGTACCAGCCGGGGGGCGCGAGGTTCGGGTTGCTCGTCACATTGAGGTCGACGTTGTCGCCGTCGACCGACAGCGGCAGGTCCACGAAGCGCTGGTTGGGGTCGGACGAGTGCGTCACCGCGGCCGGGCGGATCAGCTCGGCCTTCGCGATGGGCCGGTCGACCGTGATGCGCTGGGTGTCCCCGTACACCCACTCCTTGTCGATCACCGAGGTGATGTCGGGCCGCGGGCCCTTCAGGAGGTAGGGCGGGGTGTAGAGGGAGACGTCGTGGTTCCAGGAGCCGTTGCCCGGGTTGTCGCCCGTGGCCATCACGCGGCCGTCCGGCAGCAGGAACGCCGACGAGTGGTAGCCGCGTGCCTCCGGGTCCGCGGCCACCGGGTCGAAGGTCTCCGTGGCCGGGTCGAAGATCGACGTCTCGTACACCGGGTCGGCCCGGTTGTGCAGGGCGCCGCCGGTCTCCAGGACCTTGCCGTCGGGCAGCAGCACGGCGGACACGTACATCTTGCCCTGGCCGCCGGTCTGCGGGACCGCGCCGCCTCCGAGGTCGACCGTGCCCTGCGGGAGCGGCGGACCCGCCGTGTACGCGGGGTCTGCCTGCTTGAGGTCGATGATGTCGGTCAGCCGGTTCGCGTCGGGGTTCGAGTCGATGTTGCCCCCGCCGATGGTGAGCACCTTCTGGTCCTGGGCGGGCGGCAGCAGCACGCTCGCGGACTGGTCGCGCTCGTCCTTGCGGCGCAGTCCGGGCACCTCGGTGACGGTGTTGGCGGCGTAGTCGTAGACCGCGGAGCCGGTGCCGGGGATGTTGTTGCCGAACGTGTGGCTGCCCGAGTAGAAGAGCCGCCCGTCCTGCATGAGGATCATCGACGGGTACAGGCCCCAGTACGACCAGGTCTGGTTCACCTGCCACAGCGGCAGCCACTTGTTCGCGGCGTCCGACCAGAGCTCGGCCGTCACCGACCCGGTCGAGTCCTCCTTCAGTCCGCCGAAGGAGATGACGTCGCCGTTGCCGAGGATCGTCGCCGACGGGTACCAGTGCCCGTCGTTCATGTCGTTCGTCCTGCTGTACGTCTCGGTGACCGGGTCGAAGAGGTACGAGTCCTTGTAGCCCTGGTAGCCGACGGTGCCGTCCGCGGACGGGTAGCCCTTGTTGCCGCTCATCACCAGCACGCGCCCGTCGTCGAGCTGCACATGGCCCGAGCAGAACATGTCGTCGGGCGTGGGGATCTGCTTGTACGTGCCGTTCGCCGGGTCGTAGACCGCCGAGGTGAAGGTGCCCGCCTCGAACATCTCCTCGCTGTTCCCCGATCCCGCGATGAGCAGGACCTTTCCGTTCCTGAGGACGACGGAGTGCATGGACCGCACCGGGTTCTGCGTGGGCAGCACGTCCCAGCGGCCGTCGGCGCACTCCTCGGCCGTGCCCGTGCAGACGGGCTCGGGCACGGGGTCCGCGACCTGGTCCATCGTGTAGTCGTCCGTCGTCACGGAGCCGGTGCCGTAGACGGAGACGCCCCAGCTGATGCGGTCCGTGCCCGCCGGCACCTCGGGGGTGCGGACGGTCGCCTCGGACCAGCCCGCGCTGATCGGGAGGGTCTTGAGGTCGGTCCAGTACTGCCAGCCGGCCGTCGTGTCGTGCCGGAAGAGCGTGAGCGAGGTGTCCGGGGTCGTCGACCTGTACCAGAGCCCGAGGTCGTACTGCCTGCCGACGGAGACGACCGGCGCGCACGCGGCGGACTCCGTGATGAGGGCCTTGCGGTCGCCGTCGGCGCGGCGGGTCAGCTCGACCTTCATCGCCCTGGAACCGGAGTGGGCGTCCGCGACGGTGGTGAAGGTGAAGTCGTTGTCGCCCCAGCCGGACCTCTCCCAGCAGTAGGGCATGCCGTCCGTGCCGGCGGTCTCGAATCCGGGGTTCTTCACGAGGTTGGCGGCCGAGGCCGGCTGCGGGGTGGTGAGGAGCAGTCCCGCGGTGAGGGCTCCCACCGTCAGCAGGATCGTCCGGCGTCCGGGGCGGGTGTGTCGTCTGAACATCAGCTCGTTCTCCCAGTTCTGCGGCTCCGTGCGCGACGGCCCTCCCCGGCCGCCGTGTGTCCGGCGCGCCCTCCCTTCCGCGGCAGGTAGACCAGTGCCTCCGTGCTGACGAAACGCAGCACGAAGGTCGTCACCAGGGCGAGGGCCGTGGCGGTGAGCGCGTCCAGGCCGGCCCGGCCGACGAGCAGGGCGATCAGCGGGATGCGCAGGACCAGGTCGGCGTTGGCGAGCAGCGCGAACCGGCCCGCCCTGTCCCACCAGTGCCGGTACCGCCTGCGGTCCCTGAAGCACAGGTGCTCGATGAGCAGGAAGTTCCAGGCCACCCCGAACTGGTTGGCCACGATCTCGGCGGGCAGGTAGTGCATCCCGGCGGACGTCAGGGCCCACAGCGCGGTGAGGTTGGGCAGGAACCCGGTGGCGCCGATCAGCCCGAAGACGACCATCCGCGCGACGGGTGAGGCGGTGCGCAGTCCCGCGAGGTGCCGCAGGAAGCGCATTCCCTCCTTGGCGCTCGACTTGGACTCGCCGGCGAAGCGGTCCTGGAAGACGAACGGCACCTCGGTGACCTGCCGGGGGCGGGCGCGTACGGCCGTCTCCAGCAGGATCTTGTAGCCGAGGGGCTTCAGCACGTCGGCGGTGACGGCGCTGCGGCGGATCGCGAAGAAGCCGCTCATCGGGTCGCTGATGCCCCGCAGCCTGCGCGGGAACAGCGCCTTCGTCAGCCAGGTCGCGCCGCGCGAGACGGCGATGCGGTAGCCGCCCGCGAGCCCGGCGCGGCTGCCGCCCTTGATGTAGCGGGAGGCCACGACGAGTCCGGCGGGGGTGCGTTCACCGGCGGCGACCAGTTCGGGCACCAGCGAGGGCGGATGCTGGAGGTCGCCGTCCATGACGACGATCCACTCGGACGTCGCGGCCCGCATGCCCTCGACGACCGCGCCGCCGAGCCCGCCCGTCGGGACGTCCCGGTGCAGGACCGTCACGGGGTACGGGCAGTCCCGCGCGGCGTCGCGGATCACCTCGGGGGTGTCGTCCGTGGAGTCGTCGACGAAGACGACCTCGCAGGGCAGCCGCGCGGGCACCGACTCCGTGATGCGGCGCAGCAGTTCACGGATGTTGGCCGACTCGTTGAAGGTCGGCACGACGACGGTGACGGCACCGGGCTCGGGCACCTCGACGGCGCGTACCGCCGGGTCGCCGAGTTCTCCGGGGACGGTGGACTCGTACGTCATCGGTTGCCTCCGGTGCTCGTGTGCGCGGTGCCCGCCGTGCTGTCGATCCGGCGGATCTCGATGCGGTCCTCGCCCTCGCCGAAGGTGGCGACGGGCGTGGAATGCTCCATCGCCCGGCGGACGTTGGGCAGGTCGACCGCGTCACGGCGGACCGTCGGGGAGGCGACGACGTAGTCGAGGTCGCGCCAGCCGCGCGGCATCGTCCTGGTCACCGCGGGGTCGAGATCGGCCTTGTAGAACCAGATCGCGCCGAGGCCGGGCCGGTATCCGGCGTGCACGAGGTCCAGCCAGAGCGCGTCGTCGACCAGCACCCGGGTGTCCTCGGGGTGTTCGACCTCGGTGGCCAGCCACCGGGACGCCGCCCGGTAGGGCGCGTTGGCGTCGGCGGTGACCGCGGTGCGGTCGCCGTCGTACCAGCGGGGGACGACGTACGCCGCCGAGGCCGCGACGAGCAGCGCCAGGACCGCGTAGCGCGCCCGGGTGACGTACTCCTTCTCCGCCCCACGGCCGCCCCGCACGCGCAGCACCGCGTGGGTGACGCTCGCCGCGCCCGCGGCGAGGACGATCGCGAGGAACGGCAGGGCCTGGATGACGTACATCGCGGGCAGGTAGCCGGTCGGCCGCATGGCCACCAGGGCGAGGATCGCCACGGTGAGGGCCGGTCCGGCGAGGGCCTTCGCGGTGACCGACCTGCGCCGGGTGACCAGGAGCAGCAGGGCTCCGGCGAGGCCGCCGAGCGGCAGGACGCGGTCGTAGTACAGCCAGGACCTGAGGACCCCGTGCGAGCCGGAGCCCGGGTCGAGGATGAACCCCGAACCGGGCCTCGTCATCTGGTACACGAGCCCGTCCCAGAGCGAGACGTGGCCCGCGCCGGGGAGCAACTCGCCCTTGAGGAGCGCGAACAGGGGGTACGACAGGCCGATCAGCACGCAGGCGGTGACGGCCCCGGTGAGGGCGAACTTGCGGGTGTCCCGGTGGCTGTGGCGCCACATGGTGACCATCAGGGCGGGCAGGACGACGAGCATCGTCTCCTTGGTGAGGACCGCGGCCGCCGCGGCGATGCCCGCCGCGAAGTGGTGCCACAGGTGGCGGCTCGGGGAGGCGGCGAGGCAGAACGCGAGCAGCGTCCACATCACCGCGATGTTGTCGAGGAAGATCTCCCGCTGGAGGACCACCGACAGCGGCGACAGCCCGAAGAGCAGCATCGCGAGCCCTGCCGCCCAGCGCGGCAGCGACAGCCGGCGGGACAGCACGTAGACGAGCACGGCACTGGCGGCGCCGACGAGGAGCATCACGATCCGCATCGGGCCGACCGTCATCGACTCGGGGCTGATGAGCGACGGTATCCAGGTCAGCAGGGCTATCTGTATCCAGCCGAGGGGCGGATGGTCGTACCAGTACGTGTAGTGGGCGAGCCCCTCGCCCTGCTGCACGGCCCAGGCCTGGGCGAGGTAGGTGCCCTCGTCGTCGCTGAGCGCCGGATAGTCGGCGATGTTCCAGCCCTGCACGGTCATGACGGCCACCAGGAGGACCGCGCACAGGACGAGGTCGGGGCGGGAGGCGCGCAGCCGCGACGGGCGCGTTCGACGGGTCGAACCGGTTTTGGGTGCAGGAGTCCGCTGCGCGGGGACCTTCGACGTGGTCACCGCGGGAAGGGTGGAGGTCACGCAGGAACGTCCTCTCGGGTCACTTCGGTGAGATGCGCGCCGACATGACTGGTCAACTCCCAGTCCCTGCGGCCTCGTTGCTCGCGCCACACGGCTCGGACGGCCGCACCGGCGAGGAGCACCTGGTAGAAGGGGCCGCCGGCGACCAGCTTCAGGTAGTGGACGAAGCGCACACGAAGCCCGTACTGCTTGCCGAAGTCGTGCAGTCCGACGAGTTCGAAGACGAACGTGACGAACGCCGTGACGGCCGGCAGGAAGGTGATGAAGGCGATGCCGACCGGCACGTCGAGGAACAGCGCGACGGCGACGTTCAGCGGGATGATGACGCCGGAGACGGCCTGGAGGTACGGCGTCATCAGCGTGTAGCGGGCCAGCAGCCGCTGCCCGAAGCCCGGGAGCTGCTTCCAGTCCTTCTTCCGGTAGACCTGGAGGAAGCCCTGGTTCCACCGTGTGCGCTGCTTGAGCAGCGACATGAGGCTGCCGGGGGTCTCCTCCCTGGTCACCATGTCGGAGTCGTACGCGACGACGACCTTCTTGCCGACGCTGGAGAGCCGGACGCCCAGGTCGCAGTCCTCGGCGAGGCAGTCGGGGTCCCAGCCGCCGGCCTCCCGCAGCACCGCGGTACGCACGAAGACGGTGTTGCCGCCCAGCGGTATGAAACCTTTCTGCGCGTGCAGGTGCAGCCGGGAGCGGAACCAGAAGAAGTACTCCAGGCAGTTGCGCAGGCTGTACCAGCTGGAGTGGAAGTTGATGAGCTGGACGCCGCCCTGGACGACGTCGGCGCCGGTGGACCGGAACGCGTGGTCGACGTGCGCGAGCAGCTCGGGGTGGACCTGGTCCTCGGCGTCGAAGACCCCGACGACGTCACCGCGGCAGTGCGGCAGCGCCGTGTTCATGGCCCTGGGCTTGTTCTTCCTCTCGTGGGTGTCGACGACGACCCGCACCCGCGGGTCGCGCGCCTCCGCGCTCCGGGCCACCTCGGCGGTGTCCGGGTCGTCGTGTCCCACGATCACGATGATCTCGAAGTCGTCGTGCCCGGACTCCAGCAGGCGCTGGATCGTGTGGTCGAGCACGGCCTGTTCGTGACGGGCCGGCAGCAGCAGCGAGAACGAGAGCTGCTCGCCCCCGTCCGGTCTGCCGAACCGGGTGGAGGCGAGCACTTCGGGCGTACGCCACGCGTGCATCTGCCACCACAGGGTGAAGGCCGCCATCCAGAAGAGCGCAAGTGAAACGGCAGCGATGAAGACAGACGTCAGCACAAAAGATCCCCCCAGATCCCTGAAACCCCCTGTCGCGACAGTGAGTCACTCCTGTCGCGTCCGGTGGAGACACTAGGTGGGAACTGTGAAGTCCGGGAGCTGTTCTGATAAATAGCGTGTTTCGGAATGGTCGGTCGCCTTGCGGGACTTATCCGAACACGTGCGCACATGATGAGTCATCACACGGGCTGTCTCACCTGCTCAGCGCCCCAACGCGGCCCGCAGGCGGTCGACATCGGTCGTGGGTGCGTCACAGGTGAAGTTCCGGCAGACATACGCGGCCGGTTCTCCGTTCACGAGTGGCCGGTCCGCGAGCAGCGGGAGTTCGTCACTCTCCGGAGTGCCCACGGCGACGACCGCCCCGGGCGCGGTGGCCAGCAGGGCCGCCCGGTGGAGCTCCCGGGTGGCCGGTGCGTCGGCCGGTCCCACGACGGCGACCTCGCGCGGTCCGTCCAGCAGCGCCTCCGCGGTGGCCAGGCCCCAGCCGACGAAGCGCGGGGCGCGCGGCGCGAGCGCCGTGACGACCCCCAACGCCCTTTCGGCGGCCGTGCGATGGGGCTCGGAGCCGGTCTGCGCCGCGTAGCTCAGCAGCGCGCCGGCGGCGGCGCTCCAACCGGACGGCGTGGCGTTGTCCGTCGGGTCCTGCGGGCGGCGGATGAGCCGCTCGGCGTCGGCGGCCGTGTCGTACAGCGCACCCGACTCCCCGTCGGTGAACCGGACGAGGACATGGTCGAGCAGGAAGCCGGCGAATTCCAGCCAGACGCCCTCGCCGGTCACCGAGGCCAGCGCGAGGAACCCCTCCGCCACGTCCGCGTAGTCCTCCAGCACCCCCGCGTTGGCGCCGGCCCGGCCGTCCTTGCTGGTACGGGCGAGGCGGGCGTGCTCGTCCAGGTGGACCCGGACGAGGAGGTCGGCCGCGCCGAGCGCCGCGTCGACCAGATCGGGCCGGTCGAAGTACGCGCCGGTCTCGGCCAGCGCGGCGACGGCCAGCCCGTTCCAGGCGGCCACGACCTTGTCGTCCCGGCCGGGTGCCGGGCGCCCGGCCCGCGCCGCGAGCAGCCGCCCGCGCACCGAGGCCAGCGCGGCGGCGTCGAACACGGCTTCCTGCTGGGGGAGTTGCAGGACCGAGGCGCCCTCCTCGAAGGTGCCCTCCTCGGTCACCCCGTAGTACCGGGCGGCGAGCCGCCCGTCCTCGTCGCCCAGTACCTCGCCGAGCTGCCCGGGCGTCCAGACGTAGTACGCGCCCTCGACGTGCCGTCCCGAGCCGTCGTCGCTGTCGGCGTCGAGCGCGGAGGCGAACCCGCCCTCGGCCGTGCGCAGTTCGCCGACCATGAAGTCGGCGGTCTCCAGGGCGACCCGGCGGGCGAGCTCCGAACCGGTGGCCCGCCACAGGTGCGCGTACACCCGGCACAGCAGCGCGTTGTCGTACAGCATCTTCTCGAAGTGCGGCACCCGCCACTCGCGGTCCACCGAGTAGCGGGCGAAGCCGCCGCCGAGCTGGTCGTAGAGGCCGCCGCGGGCCATCCGCTCGCAGGTGTCGGACGCCATCTGCAGCGCCCCCTCCGACCCGGTGCGGGCGTGGTGGCGCAGCAGGAACTCCACGACCATGGACGGCGGGAACTTGGGCGCCCCGCCGAAGCCGCCGTGCGTGGCGTCGTAGTCCCGGGTGAGTCCGAGCAGCGCCTGCGCCAGCTCCTCCTCGCCGGGCGGCCGGGAGTCGCCGAACCCGATCTCCCGTCCGGCGAGGTCGCGCACGATCTTCCCGGCCACCTCGGCGACCTCGTCGCGCCGGTCGGTCCACGCGCTCCGCACGCCCTCCAGCACCTGCCGGAACGAGGGCATGCCGTGCCGGGACTCGGGCGGGAAGTAGGTGCCGAAGTAGAACGGTTCGGCGTCGGCCGTCAGGAAGACGGTCATGGGCCAGCCGCCCTGCCCGGTCGCCGCCTGCACGGCCTCCATGTAGACGGCGTCGACGTCCGGCCGCTCCTCCCGGTCGACCTTGACGCTGACGAAGTGGGCGTTGAGGTAGGCGGCGGTCTCCTCGTCCTCGAAGGACTCGTGGGCCATCACGTGGCACCAGTGGCAGCTGCTGTACCCGACGCTCAGCAGGACCGGCCTGCCGCTCCTGCGCGCTTCCTCGAAGGCCTCGGCCGACCAGGGCCACCAGTCCACCGGGTTGTCCGCGTGCTGGAGGAGGTAGGGGGACGTCTCATGGGCCAGTCGGTTCGGCATGGGGTCCATCCTGCCGCAGTACCCGCGGGGCGGCGCGGATCGCCCCTGCCCGGCGTGGATCACCCGGGACCCGCGCGGAACACCCCGGCCCCGGAGCGGATCACCGGCTCCCGGCACGGGTAGGTGAGGAGTCGGTGCGGTCGCCGTGAGGGGCTCGGGGCGGGCCGGAGGCTCTCTCGCCTTCCCCCCGCGTCCGCAGGACACTTGACCGGGAAAGCCGTTGCCGTCGGAGGGGGACGCGAGATGCGGGAGCGCCATCGGGCCGAGGCCGAACAGCTGTTGGCCCGGGCCGTGGAGGAGGAGGTCCGCCGGTCGGGCGGGCGGACCGACGGAAGCGGGCTGCTGGCACGGGCCCGGGCCTCCCTGGACACGATGGCGCAGACGGCCGCGGAGGAGTACGAGGCCTATACGGCGGCACTGGACGAGGCGGAGGCCAGCCGGCTGACCTTCGGGCAGCGCTACGCGCGCGAGGGCGCCGGAACCCCCCTGCTGGTGGCGGCCGTCGCCGCGCTCGCCGCCGGTGTCGCGGACCTGGCGCTCGGCACCGGCGCCGGCACCGCGGTGGGCGCCGCGGCGGTCGTCGGCGTCGCGGGGGCCGCCGCCACCGTGGCCCGGGTGACCGCGTCCCATCTGCCGGCGGCGAGCCGCCGGGCGGGCGCCCTGAGCCGGCCGGGCGGCCCGGAGCAGCTGCGCCTCGCGTGGCTGACCGCGCTCGAGGTGCGGGGTGTCCGCCCGTTCGTCGACCAGCAGCGCGTGCTCAGCGCGACGACCGGCGCGAAGAAGGGCGCTCCCCAGCTGCGCCGCACGGACAAGAGCGCGGCGGCGCGCAGGCGCAGTGTCCTGGAGCAGTCCTTCGGCCAACTCCCGGAGCCGGCGGGCCCGTTCGCGGGCCGTCGCCAGGAGCTGCAGCGGGTCACGCAGTGGGTGCACGCGGCGCGCGCGAGCACCGAGACCAGACCGACGGTCGTCGTGCTGCACGGCGCGCCCGGCTCCGGCCGCAGCACGCTCGCCGTACGCGCGGCCCACGAGCTGAAGGACCAGTTCCGCGGCGCCTGCGTGGTGGACCTGCGCGGCGACAGCCCGGAGGAGTCGCCCCTGTCCACCCGCGACGCGCTGCTGCATCTGCTCAACCGGCTCGGCGCACCCCGTGAGCAGCTGCTGTTCCGTGAGCGCTCCTCGCAGGACCAGCAGGTCAGGCGCCTCGCCGAGCTGTACCACCAGCACCTGACGGGCCTGCCCGTGACGATCGTGCTGGACGACGCGAGCGATGTGGAGCAGGTGCGCACCCTGGTGCCCGAGCGCTCCGACAGCCTCGTCGTGGTCACCGCCCGCAAGCCCCTCGACCTGCCGGCCGATCTGCCCGCCTGGGTGCACCAGCTCGCGGTCGAGCCGCTCGCCGAACCGGGCGCCGAGGAACTGCTGAACGCCGCGGCGCAGGACTCCTCGTCACCGTACGACGCCGAATCGTGCGAACGCATACGGGAGTTGTGCGGCGGCCTGCCGCTGGCGCTGCGCATGGCGGGCTCCTCCCTCGGGCCGCGCACCCCACGCACGCTCGCCGCCGACCTGGCGGCCTACGGTCCGGTCGAACCGGTCGAGCGGGTGCTGTGGCTGCGCTACACGGACCAGTCGGACACCGCGAGACGGCTGCTGCGACGGCTCGCTCTCGCGGGCCGGGCGTCCCTGGGCGCGGCGGCCGCCGCGGCCCTGCTCGCCACGGACGAGCCGGAGGCGACCCGCCATCTGGAGGCGCTGTCCCGCGCCGGTCTGATCGACCATGTCCGGGGCAGCCGCTACCGCCTGCACGACCTGGTGCGGGCGTTCGCCCAGGCGCGGCTGCTGGACGAGGAGGAGCCGTCCGAGCGCACGGCCGCGCAGGAACGCCTCATCGTGAACTACGCGGAACTCGCCGACTCGGTGATCCGCCTGGTCGACGGCAAGACGTCCACCCGCGCCGACCAGTTCGGCCCGCACGGCTTCACCTCGCTGGACGCGGCCCTGCGCTGGCTGGACGACGAGTCGAGCTTCATCACGGCGGCGCTGCGGCACGCGGAGGGCGTCGACCAGGGGGCGGTGCTCCATCTGCTCGGCGCGCTGTGCGACTACTGCCTGCTGCGCGGCGACCTCTACCGCCTCGGCGAGATCAGCGAGCTGACGCAGGCCGTCGACCAGGGCCTGCTGATGCGCTCGGTGCAGTGGCGCACCGGTATCGCGGCCCGCCAGCTCGGCGAGCTCGACAAGGCCCGGACGACCCTGACCTCGGTGGTCGACCTCTACTTCGAGGCCCATCACGACGCGGGCGCGGCCCGGGCCCTGTGCTCCCTGGGGATCACCCTGCACCACCAGGGCAGTCTCACCGAGGCGGCGGCCAGGCTCCAGGAGGCCCTGGACCTCCAGGCCTCGCCGGGCCTCGCGGCGGACCGCGCGTGGACGATGCACGCGCTGGCCGCCGTGGAGCGGGACCGGGCGCGTCTCGGCGAGGCCCTGGACCTGCTGACCCGGGCGCTGGTCCTGCACCGCGAGGGCGAGTCCGTGCACGGCGAGGCCTGGGCGCACTTCCAGCTCGGGCAGCTCGGCCTGCGGATGGGGGACGTGCCGCGCGCCGAGTCCGAGCTGCGGGAGGCCCTGGATCTGTACGGCCGCACCCGCGACCCGCGCGGCGAGGCCTGGGCCCTGACCCAGCTGGCCAGGGCCAGGCTGGTCGACGGGGACCCCTCGCCCGCCGTGGACGGCCTGCGCCAGGCGGCCTCGCGCCACCGGGAGAACGAGGACTCCCGCGGCGAGGCGTGGACCGTCTACTACCTGGGCCAGGCGCTGGAGGAGACAGGCAACCTCGACCACGCGGTGCGTGAACTGGAGCGCTCACGGACGATGTTCTCGCGCATCCGGGACGTGTACGGGTTGGCGTGCGCACGCCACCACTCGGCACGGGTGACGCGCGACCAGCGGGCCGCGCAGACCGGCTCGCTGCGGAACTCGGGGTTCGCCCGGCAGCTCCTGGTGGACGCGCGGGCCGACTTCCAGCGGATCGGCGTCGCCCACGGCGAGGCCTGGACCTGTCTGGAGCTGGCGGTGGTGGACGCGGGCAACGCCCGGACCCAGTCGGCGCTGGACCTGTGCGACGAGGCGTCCTCGCTCTTCGCCTCGTACGGCGACCGCCGCGGCGGGGACTGGGCGCGCTTCCTGCGCTGCACGCTCCTGCCGTACGCCTCTCCCGGTGGCGCCGAGGTCGGCGGGGCCGTCGCCCAGGAGGAGCTGTCCCAGTTGTCCCGCACCGGTCATCCGGCCCGTGACGGCAAGCTCGACGACTGCATCCAGGCGTACCAGTTGCTGCTGGCGCGCGGCGTCGACCTCGACGCGGGCTGGCAGGCCTGGCGCCTGGGCATGGTCCCGAACCGACACGCCCGGGAGGTCATGGGCGTCCCCGTGACGGCCCGGCGAGCGTAGGCCGCACGGGCGGCGGCGCGGTCCGTCGACGCCTTTGGTCAGGCCGCGCCCTTGGTCAGGCCGCGCCCTTGGTCCGGCCGCCCCGGACGGCGCCCACGGGTCGGTCCCGCGGCCCCGTCGACCCACGGCCCGGACGACCCACGGCCCGGACGACGGACTCCCGGCGCCGCGACCGTCAGGGGCGGCGGCGCGACCGGCACGGCGGGAGCCGGCGCCCGCGTCGGGGATCACGTGTGGTCCCGACCGCGCCCCGGACCGACGGCGTGCCGCACGGCCGCCGCGCCCGCGCCGGACGCCGTCGGTACGGGGCGGGGCGGGGCGGGCGCGGGGCGGGCGCGGGGCGGGCAGAGCGGTGCGTCCGCGGCGGCGGACCGAGGCGCCGCGTCCGGCGCCGCCGATGCCGGGCGCCTCGCGCCTTCGCCGTGCCGCGGCCGGACGTTCAGCCCTTGGCGGGCGAGGCCTTGCCGCCGGAGGGGACCGCCTCGTCGGAGGCGCCCGGCTCGGGGGCCTCCTTGAAGTCGACCTTCCCCATGTGCCGGTTCATGCTCTTCATCAGCCCCCACACGGCCAGGGCCATCACCGCGAAGACGATGAAGCCGAGGACGCCGGGGGTGACCTTGTTCTCGTCGACCTCCTTGGCGAGGGGGACGAGGTGCGTCAGTGCCAGGCTTGCGCTCATGTCAGGCATTGTCGCGGATGCCCGCGAAGAGGTCGTCCTCGGGGAGGGCGGTGGCGACGAGGGACTTCGCGAGTTCGTACTCCTCCGTCGGCCAGACCTTCTTCTGGACGTCCATCGGCACGCGGAACCAGCCCCCGTCGGGGTCGATCTGCGTGGCGTGGGCGATCAGGGCCTTGTCGCGGATCTCGTAGAAGTCGGCGCAGGGCACGTGCGTCGTCAGGGTGCGCTCGGTGCGCTCGAACTCGTCCCAGCGCTTCAGCCAGTCCGCGTACGGCGACTCCAGTCCCCGCTCCAGCATGGCGTTGTGCAGCGCCTCGGTGCGCGGGCGGTTGAAGCCCTGGTTGTAGTAGAGCTTCTGCGGCCGGAAGGCCGGGCCGAATTCCTGCTCCGGGTACTTCTCGGTGTCCACGGCCCCCTCGAACGCCACCATCGAGATCCTGTGGGTCATGATGTGGTCGGGGTGCGGGTAGCCGCCGTTCTCGTCGTAGGTGGTGATCACCTGGGGACGGAACGCGCGGATCTTGCGCACCAGCTCGCCGGCCGCCTTGTCGACGTCCTCCAGCGCGAAGCAGCCCTCGGGGAGCGGCGGCAGCGGGTCGCCCTCCGGCAGGCCCGAGTCCACGAAACCGAGCCACTCCTGCTCGACGCCGAGGATCTCGCGGGCCTCGTCCATCTCCTTCTTGCGCACCTCGTGGATGTGCTCCTCGACGTACTTGTCGCCCTGCAGCTTCGGGTTGAGGATGGAGCCGCGCTCCCCGCCCGTGCAGGTCACCACCAGCACGTCCACCCCCTCGGACACGTACTTGGCCATGGTCGCCGCGCCCTTGGACGACTCGTCGTCGGGGTGGGCGTGGACGGCCATCAGTCGCAGCTGGTCAGTCAAGACTCAATCCTCGTAGGTCGGCGCCCCTGTGTGAAACGGCGCGATCGGCGGCTTCTATAGTGACCGAACCGGAAGGTGAAAAATTCCGGGACCCGGCCCCGCACACGCGCGGTGGAGAGGACGATCATGAGTACGGTGCAGCTGCCCGAGGGCCGGTACGGCCGTTCCCCGGACGAGCGCGCCGACCGCGGGCTCAGGATCATCGGCGCGGTCATGGGTGCGGCCCTGCTCGCCCTGATCGGGTACTTCGCCTTCCACTACGTCGGCGGCAACAGGATCAGCGCCGAGGTCATCGCGTTCGACACCTCGGCCGGCGCGGTGGAGGTGCACCTGGAGGTCCGCAAGGACAGCGGGGTGACCGGCTACTGCACGCTCCGCTCGCAGGCCGAGGACGGCACCGAGGTCGGCCGCGCGGACTTCCGCTTCGACCAGGACGCCACCCGTGTGGACAAGGTCGTCACCCTCCGTACGACGGCTCCCGGCACCACGGCGGAGCTGCTCGGCTGCCACGCGGACTGACCCCGGGCCCGGCGCGACCGGAAGCCCGCGGGCGCGGGCCGGGGAGGCCGCGCCCGACGTCGGCGGATGTCACTTCCGCCATCCACGCCGTGGCCTGCGCCTACGTAATTCTGATGGCTTATGTCCTCCCCCTTCGCGCCGTGAATTGTTAGGCTCGTGGTTTCGCCCACCCGTGAAAGAACATTCTTCTGGGTAGGGCGATGCTTTGTATTCCCAGTACCTACGAGGAGCACCTGTGACCCAGACCAGCGAGAACGTCACCTGGCTGACCCAGGAGGCGTACAACCAGCTCAAGGCCGAGCTGGAGCACCTGTCTGGTCCTGCGCGCACGGAGATCGCCGCCAAGATCGCGGCCGCGCGCGAGGAGGGGGACCTGCGCGAGAACGGCGGGTACCACGCGGCCAAGGAGGAGCAGGGCAAGCAGGAGCTCCGCGTGCGCCAGCTGACCCAGCTCCTGGAGAACGCCAAGGTGGGCGAGGCCCCGGCGGCCGGCGGCGCGGTGGCGCCCGGCATGGTCGTGACCATCGCCTTCGACGGCGACGAGGACGACACGCTGACGTTCCTGCTCGCCTCGCGCGAGTACGCGAGCGCCGACATCGAGACGTACTCGCCGCAGTCCCCGCTCGGCTCCGGTGTGAACGGCAAGAAGATCGGCGAGGACGCCGAGTACGAACTGCCGAACGGCAAGCTCGCCTCGGTGAAGATCCTCAAGGCCAAGCCGTACGCCGCCTGAGCGTTCCGTCCGACCCGCCGTCCCGGCGGGACATCGCCCGATGAGGCCCCCGGCGCCGCTGCGCCGGGGGCCTCACGCCGTGGTCAGGCCGAGGCCGAGCGGTACTTGCGCACCGCCAGCGTCCGGAACAGGACGACGATCACCACCGAGTAGATCAGCGAGGCCCAGACCGCGTGCTGCATGGGCCAGGCGTCGGACGGGGAGACGCCGGGGTTCCCGAAGAGCTCACGGCAGGCCTGGACCGTGGCGCTGAACGGGTTCCAGTCGGCCACGTGCTGGAGCCAGGGGGTCATCCGGCTGGAGTCCACGAACGCGTTCGAGATGAACGTGACCGGGAAGAGCCAGATCAGCCCGCCCGAGGTGGCCGCCTCGGGGGTGCGCACGGACAGGCCGATCAGCGCGCCGACCCAGGTGAACGCGTATCCGAGGAGGAGCAGCAGGCCGAAGGCGGCCAGCACCTCGGGCGCGCTGGTGTGCGTGCGCCAGCCGACGAGCAGGGCCACGATCGCCAGCACGAACAGCGTGAGCGCCGTCTGCACCAGGTCGGCGAGCGTCCGGCCGGTCAGGACCGCGCCGCGTGCCATCGGCAGGGAGCGGAAGCGGTCGATGAGGCCCTTGTGCATGTCGTCGGCGATACCCGCTCCGGCACCCGCGGTCGCGAAGGTGACGGTCTGCGCGAAAATGCCGGCCATCAGGAACTCGCGGTAGGTGGCGGGGTCCGTGGTCCCGCCGATGTTCATGGAACCGCCGAACACGTACGAGAACAGCACGACGAACATGATCGGCTGGATGAGCCCGAAGATGACCATCTCCGGAATGCGGCTCATCCTGATCAGATTGCGCTTGGCCACGACGAGGGAGTCCCGGACGGACTGCCCCAGGGAGCCGCCGGGGACCGCGGTCCGCACGGCATCGGTGACGGCGCTCATTTGGCCTCCTCCTCTTTCTTCTTCTGGTGGCCCTTGGCGTCCGCGGCCGTGCCGTTCTCCTCGTCCCGCTGCTCGGCGAGGTGGCCCGTCAGCGAGAGGAAGACGTCGTCCAGGGTGGGGCGGCGCAGGCCGATGTCGTCGATCTCGATGCCGCGGGTGTCCAGCTCGCGGATCACCTCCGCCAGCAGCTTGGCCCCGCCGCTGACGGGCACGGTCAGCATGCGGGTGTGCTCCTCGACGGTGGTCTCCCCCTTGCCGAACCCCCGCAGCACCTCGGACGCCGTCGCGATGTGCTCGCGGTCGTGCACGACGACCTCCACGCGCTCTCCGCCGGTCCTGGCCTTGAGCTCGTCGGAGGTGCCCCGGGCGATGACCCGCCCGTGGTCGACGACGCAGATGTCGTGGGCGAGGTGGTCGGCCTCCTCCAGGTACTGGGTGGTGAGCAGCAGAGTCGTGCCGCCGGACACCAGTTGCTTGATGACCTCCCAGAGCTGCTGCCGGTTGCGCGGGTCGAGGCCCGTCGTCGGCTCGTCCATGAACATGACGGGCGGTGAGACGACGAGCGCCGCCGCGAGGTCGAGCCGGCGCCGCATGCCGCCCGAGTACGTCTTGGCGGGGCGGTCGGCCGCCTCGGTGAGGTGGAACTGCTCCAGCAGCTCGACCGCGCGGGCCTTGGCCAGCTTGGACCGCATCTGGTAGAGCTGGCCCACCATGTGGAGGTTCTCGCGGCCGGTCAGATACTCGTCGACCGCGGCGAACTGGCCGGACAGCCCGATCGAACGGCGTACCTCGTTCGGATGCTTGAGCACGTCGATGCCCGCCACGAATGCCTTGCCGCGGTCGGGCCGGAGCAGGGTGGTGAGGCAGCGGACGGTGGTCGTCTTGCCCGCGCCGTTCGGCCCGAGCAGGCCGAGGACCGTGCCTTCCGGCACGTCGAGGTCGACGCCGTCCAGAGCCTTTACGTCACCGAAGGTCTTGACCAGGCCTTCGGCGTAGATGGCGCCTGGCATGAGAGTTCTCCCAAGGGTCGGGGATCCTGAGAAAGGGTCAATCCTTGCCTGTTCCGGCACGCCGGACGAGCGAATTTCGCAGCGCGCCACGAAGAGCCGTGACGAGAGACACACCATAACGCGATGTATCGCGTCTCCTCAACCGCTTTTCCGCATCCCGCACGCCGCACTTCACACCGCAGCACCCGGGCACCGTACGCGCCCGGACCCGAGTCGGCCCGGCTCAGTCGATGACCGTGTATCCCGCCTGCCGGAGTGCCGAGTTCACGTGGGCGCGGTGCTCGGGGCCCTTCGTCTCCAGTTGCAGTTCGACCTCCACCTCCGTGAGTCCGAGCCGCGGATCGGTCCGCACGTGGCTCACGTCGAGGACGTTGGCGTCGGCCGCGGACAGCACCCCGAGGAGCGTCGCGAGCGCGCCCGGCCGGTCCGTCAGCCGCAGCGTGACCGCCAGGTAGCGGCCACCGGCGGCCATGCCGTGCCGCAGGATGCGCTGCAACAGCAGCGGGTCGACGTTGCCGCCGGACAGTACCGCCACGACCGGGCCCTCGAACGCCTCCGGCGCGCTCATCAGCGCCGCGACGGGGCTCGCGCCGGCCGGCTCGACGACCAGCTTGGCCCTCTCCAGGCACAGCAGCAGCGCACCGGACAGGTCGTTCTCGGAGACCGTACGGACCTCGTCCACCAGGGACTCGATGATCCGGAACGGCACGTCGCCGGGCCGCCCCACCCTGATTCCGTCGGCCATCGTCGCCGGGTTCTCCACAGACACCGGCCGTCCGGCCGCCAGCGAGGGCGGGTACGCGGCGGCGCCCGCCGCCTGCACCCCCACGATCCGTACGTCCGGGCGCAGCGCCTTGACGGCGACCGCCATGCCCGCCGCGAGACCGCCGCCGCCGATGCCGACGACGATCGTGCGCACCTCGGGGCACTGCTCCAGGATCTCCAGGCCGACCGTGCCCTGCCCGGCGATGATGTCGGGGTGGTCGAAGGGGTGGATGAAGACCGCGCCCGTCTCGGCGGCGTGGCGCTGCGCCGCCGCGAGCGTCTCGTCCACCACCGTGCCGTGCATCCGGACCTCGGCCCCGTAGTGCCGGGTCGCCGCGATCTTCGGCAGCGGGGCGCCGGTCGGCATGAACACCGTGGAGCGCACCCCGAGCAGCGAGGAGGCCAGGGCGACGCCCTGCGCGTGGTTGCCCGCGCTGGCCGCGACGACACCGGCGGCCCGCTCCTCGGGAAGCAGCCCGGCGATCCGCACGTACGCGCCGCGCAGTTTGAACGAGCCCGTCCGCTGGAGGTTCTCGCACTTGAGGTGCACCGGCGCCCCCACCAGCCCGGACAGGCGCCTGCTGCCCTCCATCGCGGTGGTCCGCGCGACACCCGAGAGCATCTTCTGCGCGCCGAGCACGTCGTCGAGGGTGACCAGCGGCAAGGAGTCAGCCGTGCGGTAGCTCATGACCACCAGTCTCGCAGTTCGCAGCGCGCCCCAGCGGGCGTGACCAACGTCCGAGACCGGGTTTGCCCAGCGCCGGTACGGCCCGCCCCCCGTCCGCGTACTCTGTCCCCCAACCCAGCCCCACGCATGAATAGAGCCCCCGGCCATGCCCACAACACCTGAAATGTCGATGGACATGACGACCGTCGGTGACACCGGTCTTCTCGAAACGCTCCAGCACGAGGTCGCGGTGTTCGCCCGCCGTGCCGAACAGACGCGGCTCGGCGGAGTCGGCCAGGTACGCAACTCGATGGACCGTGCCGCGTACCTGCTGCTCAACCGCCTGGACAAGGAGGGGCCGATGGGCGTGAAAGCACTCGCCGCGAGCATGGGCATCGACTCGTCGACGGTCACCCGGCAGGTGGCCCCGCTCGTCGACACCGGGCTCGTCAAGCGCACCTCGCACCCAGAGGACGGGCGCGCCGTGGTGCTCCAGCTGTCGCCCCGCGGCCTCTCCCGGCTGGACGAAGTCCGTTCCTCCCGGCGGCAGTTGATGGCCGAGCTGACCCAGGATTGGGCCCCCGAGGAGCGCCGGGCCTTCTGCGCGCTCCTCACGCGCTTCAACGACGCGCTCTCCACCCGGATGGCCGCCACGCCGTCCGTGGACGCACCGGCCTCCTCCTGATCCCGGCGCGCCACCCGCGCAGGCGTCCCCGCCCGGCACCCGACCGCGTCCGGCGCCCCTCCCGCACGGCTTCCCGCGGCCCTTCCCGCGCCGCGTCCGGCAGCTCGTGCCGCCGGGCTCTTGACCGGGGGCACACCGCCGGTCTCATATGAGACCGGGTCCTGTCGTACGCGGCTGTCCTCCGCGTACGCCACCAGGGCCGCGTTTCCCACCGTCGGGAGGCAGGGTGCGAGAGCGGCAGGCGTCCCGGAACGCCCGCCGTGCCCGGGAGTTCGAGGCATTCGTCGCGGGCGCGGCAGGGCGGCTGATGCATGCCGCCACGCTGCTCACGGCGGAGCTCCCGGACGACAACCCGCGCGCGCGGCGGCTGCTGACGGCCGCCCTCGCCCACACGTACGCCGTCTGGGACGGGCTGCGCGGCGAGGACCCGTACGACAGGACCCGGCAGTATCTGGCCGTGGCCTTCGCGCGCGGGGCGTGGCACCAGTACGGCGGGCTCGGCCTGGCGCACCCGTGGAGCCGCCCGAAGCCCGGTGGCACCCTGTCCTGCCTGAGCCCCCACGAGCGCCTGATCCTCGTCCTGCGCATGTACGAGGGCGTTGCCGAGGAGCAGGCCGCGGCGATGCTGGCCCTGCCCGCGGAGCGCGTACGGGCCGTCTGCGCGCGGGCGATGGCGACGCTGCTGCATCCGCCGCGCGAGGCCCCCGCGGTGATCGCGGAGGTGGCGCCCTCATGAGCCCGGTGAACCGCAGGGAGGCCGAGGTCCGGCGGCTCCTGGAGGAGCCGCAGCCGCCGGTGCCGCCCGACCTGTACGCGGAGGCGGTGCGCCGGGGCGGCCGGATGCTCCGGCGCAGGCGCGCGGCCCGGCGCCTGATGTGGTTCCTGGTGGTCGCGGCCCTGGTGGCCTTCGCCGTGTGGGCGTCCGTGGCGCAGCCGTGGGTGGAGCCGCCGTCGGAGACGACTCCACCGCTGACCGGCTGGTGAGGACCGCCCGCCCCGGAGGTCGCGGACCCCGCGGGGCGCGGCGTGCCGCGGGTGGCTAGCCCAGGGCCTGCTGGAGGTCCTGGAGGAGGTCGTCGATGTTCTCGATGCCCACGGAGAGGCGGACGAGGTCGGCCGGCACCTCCAGCGCCGAGCCGGCCACGGACGCGTGCGTCATGCGCCCGGGGTGCTCGATCAGGGACTCGACGCCGCCCAGCGACTCGCCCAGGGTGAAGACCTTGGCGCGGTTGCAGACCTCGACCGCCGCCTCCTCGCCGCCCTCGACCTGGAAGGAGACCATGCCGCCGAAGGCCTTCATCTGCTTGGCGGCGATCTCGTGGCCGGGGTGCTCGGGCAGGCCGGGGTAGAGCACGCGCGTCACGCGCGGGTGGCGGCTGAGCATCTCGGCCACCCTGGTGGCGTTCTCGCTGTGCCGGTCCATGCGGACGGCGAGCGTCTTGATGCCGCGCAGCACCAGCCAGGAGTCCATGGGCCCGGCGACCGCGCCCATCGCGTTCTGGTGGTACGCCAGTTCCTCGCCGAGCGCCGCGTCCGCGACCACGAGCGCACCGCCGACGACGTCGGAGTGGCCGCCCATGTACTTGGTCAGGGAGTGCACGACGACGTCCGCGCCGAGCGCGAGCGGCTGCTGGAGGTAGGGGCTGGCGAAGGTGTTGTCGACGACGAGCCTGGCGCCCGCCTCACGCGCGACGTGCGAGAGCGCCGCGATGTCGGTGATGCCGAGGAGGGGGTTGGAGGGGGTCTCGACCCAGATCGCCTTGGTCGCCGGGGTCAGCGCGGCCCGTACGGAGGCGGGGTCGCTGGTGTCCGCGACGGACCACTCCACGCCCCAGCGCGAGACGACCTTCGCGAAGAGGCGGAACGTGCCGCCGTACGCGTCGTTCGGGATGACCACGTGGTCGCCGGGGCTCAGCAGCGTACGCAGCAGGCAGTCCTCGGCCGCCAGCCCGGACGCGAACGCGAGTCCGCGGCTGCCGCCCTCCAGGGCGGCGAGGTTCTCCTCCAGGGCGGTCCTGGTGGGGTTGGCGCTGCGGCTGTACTCGTAGCCGCCGCGCAGCCCGCCCACGCCGTCCTGCTTGAAGGTCGAGACCTGGTAGATCGGCGGGACGACCGCGCCGGTGAGGGGATCGGCGGTGTTGCCCGCGTGGATCGCCACGGTTTCGAAGTGCTGGCTGATGTGCCTGTCGCTCATGGGCACCGAGCGTAGTGCGCCCGCGGGACCGGTGGCGGCCCGCGGGGGTGGCACGGGTCCGTGTCCCGTGCGGCGGGGGCGCGGGCGGCCGCTGTCGCCGCGGCGGGGGCCGTCCTCCCGGGCGACGGGAGTGCCTGTGGGCGGGCCCGCGCGAGGGCGCTCGGAGGGCTGCCGTGACGGTCCGGTCCCGGCCCGTGACGGGGCTGTGACCGGTTCGCACCCGACCGGGTTCGCCAATTGTCGGACCCGTCTGGTTCGCTTGAGGCATGGAGATTCTCTGGGTCCTGATGGCGCTGCTCATCCTGGGGTTCGTGCTGGGCCCCGTCCTGATGCGCAGGCGCGCCGGTGTCCAGCAGGTCGCCCCCGGCGACCCGGACGGCGCCGACCCGGCGAACTACGGCTTCCTCCGCCAGGAGGAGCTGGACATCCGCATGCCCGGCCCCGACCAGGACCTCCTCGAGGTCCTGGACCTGGTCCAGCGCACCCAGGACTACCGGGCCGCGTCGCAGCTCCTGGCCGGCACCGAGACGGAGGGCGAGCGCCGCTGGCAGCGCGTCCAGGCCTTCGCGGGTGCCGCCTCGCTCGAACTGCAGCAGCGTCCCGGCGGGGTGGGCGAGAGCCCCGGCGGGCAGTGGCTGCGGGTCTGGCGGGCGGAGCACCCCAAGGACGCGGGCGGCGCGGCGGTGCACGCGGAGTTCCTGGTCCAGCAGGCGTGGCGCACGGCGACGCCGGGCACCGACGAGTTCCGCATCATCATGGAGGAGGCGGCCTCGGCGTGCGGCGACGCGGCACTGCTGGCGCCCGGCGACCCCGTCCCGTACATCACCGAGCTGTCGGTGGCCCGCGGACTCGCCTATCCGCAGGCCGAGTTCGAGAAGCTCTGGCTGAAGATCCTGGACCGCGCGCCCGCCCACATGGGAGCGCATCTGGCGGCCCTGCACTACTGGTGCGAGAAGTGGCACGGTTCGCGGGAGACGGCGTACTCCTTCGCGGAGGCCGCGGCGGCACGTGCCCCGCGGGGTTCCCTCCTGGCGGCCATGCCCCTGTTCGCGGTCTTCGAGCACCTGCCCGAGGTGAACCTGGTCAGCAGCTTCTACCAGAGCGAGGTCGTGACCAAGGCCGTGCACGGGGCGCTCTTCGCGGTCCACGCGGCGCGCTCCGACGACCCGATGCTCGCCCATGTCCGCCACCTGCTGGTCTTCTTCCTGGTCCGCGGCGAGCGCTGGGCCGAGGCGATGAACCAGCTGGTGCACATCGACGGGCATGTGGGTGCCCTGCCCTGGACGCTGACGTCCGACCCGGCAGCGGACTACGCGGTCTACCGCGCGCTGGCGGTCGCGGGCTACGAGGCCAACGGCGGCAGCCCGGCGACCCTGTCGCACTGACCGCGTGCCGCCCGGGCGGACTGCGGAATGCCGCCGGGCGCCGGGGCGTTGCGGTCGAAGGCGAACCACCGGCGCATCACGGGCGCCGACAGCCGAGGAGTCCGCATGTTCCCGTACGGCCGCAACCCGCGGCTGCCCACCGCCGAACAGGCGCTGAGCGGCCGCTCCCAGCCGATGTACTCGATCCCCGAGCGGCACACCGTGCTCGGCACCCGACTGCTGGGCCCGTACCCCGAGGGCCTGGAGATCGCCGACTTCGCCCTGGGCTGCTTCTGGGGTGCCGAGCGCACGTTCTGGCGGCTGCCGGGCGTCCACACCACGCTGGTCGGCTACCAGGGCGGCTTCACCGAGCACCCCGCGTACGAGGAGGTCTGC
This sequence comes from Streptomyces fructofermentans, assembly GCF_014651055.1. Classification (GTDB taxonomy): domain Bacteria; phylum Actinomycetota; class Actinomycetes; order Streptomycetales; family Streptomycetaceae; genus Streptomyces; species Streptomyces fructofermentans. Next base: position 287,281 of record NZ_BMWD01000001.1, on the reverse strand, counting down.
TCGGGACTGACGGGACACGCCGAGGCGGTCCGCGTGGTCCACGACCCCGCCGTGCTCCCGTACGAGCGCCTCCTCAAGCACTTCTGGGAGGCCCACAACCCGACGCAGGGCTTCCGCCAGGGCAATGACGTGGGCACCCAGTACCGCTCGGCCGTCCACACCCACACCCCGGCGCAGGCGGCCGCCGCCGAGGCATCGCGCGAGGCCTACGGAAGGGTGCTCACCCGCACCGGCCACGGCCCGATCACGACGGAGATCCTCCCCGCGGAAGGCCGCCCGTTCTACCCGGCGGAGGGCCACCACCAGCAGTACCTGGACAAGAACCCGGCGGGGTACTGCGGGATCGGCGGGACGGGGGTCTCGTGCCCGGTGGGGGTCGCGCCCCCACCGGGGCCTGCGGAGCAGTAGGTCCGCGGGCGTGGGGAGCCGGCGGCGTCGGGACCACCGAGCGGAACGGTCGCGTCGTCGAAAGCGCCGCCCACCGGCCCTGATCCGGGGAGCGGCGCGCCCTGCGGCGGCGGAACCCTCGCAGGGCGGGGTCCGCCTTCTCCCGGTGGGCCGCCTCACGGGCAGCCCACCGCCCGATCAGCCCTCCGCGCGGGCGGGCAGCCGCCAGCCGGGGCGCGGGAAGTGGCAGGTGTAGCCGTCGGGGTAGCGCTCCAGGTAGTCCTGGTGCTCGGGCTCGGCCTCCCAGAAGGGGCCGACCGGCTCCACCTCGGTGACGACCTTGCCCGGCCACAGGCCGGAGGCGTCCACGTCGGCGATCGTGTCCTCGGCCACCCGCTTCTGCTCGTCGTCCACGTAGTAGATCGCCGAGCGGTAGCTGAGGCCGATGTCGTTGCCCTGGCGGTTCTTGGTGCTCGGGTCGTGGATCTGGAAGAAGAACTCCAGGATCGCGCGGAAGTCCGTCTTCTCGGGGTCGAAGAGGATCTCGATGGCCTCCGCGTGCGTGCCGTGGTTGCGGTACGTCGCGTTCGGTACGTCTCCCCCGGTGTACCCGACGCGTGTCGCCGTCACGCCCGGGAGCTTGCGGGTCAGGTCCTCCATGCCCCAGAAGCATCCTCCTGCCAGCACTGCCCTCTGCGTCTGCGCAGCCATTGCGGCCCTCCAATTTCTGTCAGCTCGGTCACTCTGGGCCACTCGGCTCGCACACCACCGGAATCCCCTGGCCACTCTCCTCAACACGCGAGGGCTCCCGGCGATTCCGTACGCACCGGCCGGGGCCCGGTCACGCTCTGTGCCGGCGCGTGGCCGGGGGCCGTGGGGCCGGGAGGCCGGGGGCCGGGAGGCCGGGGGCCGGGGGGCCGGGGGGCCGGGGGCCGGGAGGCCGGGGGGGAACCTCGCTCACCGCGGTTGCGCGAGTGGCCCGCGCCACCGGCCCGCGTAGGCGCAGGGCCGGCTTCGCCCCACCACGTCCCGTTCCGCCACGTCCCGCCCCGCCTCGCCCCGCCCCGTTCGGCGACGCGTCCCCGCGTCCGTGCCCCGGGGCTGCAGGTCAGGGCCGCAGGTGGGCCAGCAGTTCCTCAGCGGCGGGGTAGCCCGGCTCCTCGGGAAGCAGCCGGGCGGCCGACTCCGGTTCGCCGTCCTTGACGAGTGCGTGGATCTCGTGGGCGAGCGGGGTCACGTCACTGATCGACACGATCCACTCGTCCGCGTACCGCGCCGACGCCTCACCCGAGAGCCCGAGTTGCAGTGAGCGGTACGGCAAGGGGCGCAGGTGCAGATCGCGTTCGGGATCCCACTGGACGCGGGCCGGCGCGCGCTTGAGGTCGCGCTGCCAGGCGCTGCGATCGGGGTGCAGTCCGCGGACGTAGTGCGACAGGCAGGCATGGCGCAGCGCCCAGTCGAAGCCGTCGCGAGTGATCTCGACGGCGAGGACGGTCTCCTGGCCCTCCTTCGTGCCCCAGCCGGAGCGGTACATCATCCACAGGAAACTGGGCTTGATCCACGTCATGCGGTCGGGCTTCCAGGTGACGGGGAAGCGGCCCTTGCGGGCGGCGGGTCCGCCGATCTCCGGGCGGTACGCCTGGTAGACGGTGACCGTGGACGCCGTGTGGAGCGCGCGGATCGTGCGGAGCGGTTCTTCCATGGCGTACAGCGTGGGCTCGGCCGCCTCGGGTGACCACCGATTTTCGACCCGCCACCCGGTCCGACCGAGCACGCCGGCGACAGCACGGTGCGTGTTGTCGGTGCCGCACCTGCGCCCGGACGCCTGAGTTCACGCAGGCGGCCATGTGGCGTCCCGGCAGGACCCGGGTCGGGCTACTCCACCTCGATGCCGAAATCCTGAACGAGTTCGCCCAGGCCGCCCGTGTATCCCTTGCCGCCCAGCACGAAGTCCCAGTCACCGTTCGCCCTTCGGCGGAAGGAGCCGAGTACCAAGGCGGTCTCCTGCGGGCGGCCGTCCGAGACCTCGAGCCGCCCCGTCTCGGTCAGCTCCGGGTCGAGCAGGCGGATGGACGCGTCCGTGAAACCGGAGAGGTCGGCGTCCGGGTTGACCTCCGGGTCAATGGCCGCCACGAGCACGAACCGGTCGGCCTCATCGGGCAGTCCGTCGAAGAAGACACAGATCGCGGCCTTGTCGGGCGCGGTGGCGGGGAGAGCGCGCACCGAGCCGTCCGGAGTCCGGGGGTTGTTGAAGAAGACGAAGTGTTCGTCACTGAGAACCCGGTTGCCGCGGCACACGAGAGCACACACGTCCAAGGCGACGCCTCCGGTCCACGACATGCCCAGGACGTTGTAGTCGTCCGGCAGCCGAGCGTCCGGCACTGAGGGCGTGGGAGCTGCTGGGGCCTGCCGTCCACCGTCACCGAGCTGCCCGCGCAGCCCGTGCCGATGCAACAGGTCCACGAGCTCGGCGCCCGAGATGAGTTCGAGCGGCTTGCCGTTGGCGAAGGTGTGTGAGCCGGGACCGAACCCTGACGTCGTCACAAGGACGCCCTTGTTGGCCCCGGCGTCCTGCACGGTTCCGTACAAGTCACGCACGGCGGTGGGCGGCACCGTGTTGCGGTAGCGCTTCACCTGGACGACGATCTTGCCGCCTCGGATCGGTGTCGGGTCCAGGGCGTCGACGTCCACACCGCCGTCGTTGGAGCGTTGGGTGGTCACCGCCTGCATACCCATGGCCCGGAAGAGATCGGCGACGAGATTCTCGAAGGCGATCGGGTCCATGGCCAGGAGGTCCGGTTCCTCGTCGCTGCCGTGGGAGACCACACGGTTCCCGACGTCCTGAGGCCGCCTGCTCGGCCGTACCGGTGTGAGCTGGTCCGGCCGGGCAGAGAGCTGTCCGCGCAATGCGTCAGCCAGGCAACTGCCCGCGTCCACCTGCGCAAGGTGCAAGTCGCGGAACGAGGAGCCCGAGGCCATGACAGTCGCGAGGAAGATCTCGCCCGGTCGGCCTGTGGTGGGGTCGTGCCCGTCGACGAACCCGTTCAAGGTCACCGATTCGAGCGCGCCCAGCTCATCCGCGGCGAACAGCTCATGGAGGACGAGCAGCATGCACTGAGCCAGGACTTCCCTGTACAGGGCGCGGCGCCGGCCCACCGGGCGCGGCGTCTCCTTGTCCTGGTCGACTCCGGACATGTACCTGACCGCCTTGGCTTCCGGTACAACGCCGTAGGCGGGCAACTCCCAGTCCAGGACCAGTTGCCGGGCCTGCGGGTCGTAGGCCGCTGCCACCTGACGGGGGAAGCCTTCCGGCCATGCCGTCGAGGCGTAGAGCGCTGCGGAGAAGTACTCGATCACGGAATCGGGATCCCGGCGCCTCACCCCTTCGATTGTCGCGGCGACACCCATGTTGTGCCGCCGCACATCGGCGAGCCGGGTATCGACCCATCGCCGGTACTCCCGCTCGTACGACGCCAGTTGCTGCTGTCTCCGGGCCTCCGCGGCCTGGGCGTTCTGCCGGTCCCGCTCGAAGCGCGCTCGCGCTTCGGCCTGCGCCTGGGCCCGGCGACTCGCAGTCCAACCGCTCTGGGTCTGGTAATGACTGAAATCGGGCATGGGCACCGGCTGTGCCAACGGTCCGGGTGCGAAGGGCTGCACGTCCTCGGGCCGTATGAGGGAGGAGGCCCTGAAGGCCGGCGCCCGGCAACCCGAGGCAAGGAGACCTTGCAAGGACGCGACCTGCGCGTCCAACTCCTCCGTGCGCCGCAGAGCTTCTGCCTGCCGGTACTCGCGGTGGCTCTGGGCGGCTCGCCGCTGATAGGCCCGCGCCTGCTGTTCCTGCTGTCTCCGCCGCCTGGCTTCGGCTTCCATCTGGCGTTGCTGCTGCCGTTGCACATCTGCCCATGCACCGACAAAACCAGTAGATCGACGACTCATGTGCTGCAGGCCCTCCCCAGGACGTTCACAGCCGAAAGGCACCCTGGCTGTCCCCACAACCAGGTGTGACGAGACGACTCTAGCCAGCAATCACCGTCTCGCACGTCCACTCGTCAACGGAAGCATGGGCAGCCCATCTCCGCAGGTCAAGGTGACTGAGGGGTAACCAGGCGGCGCCGGGCCGCAGCGGCGAGTACCTACCCGGGAGGAGCCGTGCCCCGCCGGCGACCAGTCGCGCACCCGCGTCGCCGATGGACGAACCGCCCGGGGGCCGTGGTCGGCAGACCGCCGAGGCAAGGATCATGGCTCCCGTGATGAAGTGGAAGAAGAGGACGCCCCCGCTCGGGCGGTCGGAGCGCGCGCCGGAACTCCCCGACCACCGGCGGGCGATGCGTGATCGGCTTCTCGCGGCGCCGGTGGTGCCCGCGCCCGGACCGTGGCGGCCCGTCTTCGACCACGGGTACGGCGTCCCCGTGGGCGGACTGCTCGGGATCGGCTTCGCGACGGACCCCGGTACCGGCCGCGATCTGGTGATGACCGTCTCGCACGACGGGCACGGCCTCTTCGACGCGGTCACCGGCGAGAAGGTCGCCAGGGACCCTGACCCGTATCCGGAGGGCGGCACTCCCGACGCCGCCGCCGACCTGTCCTGCCCAGGGCCGGGGCCGCTCGCCGGGAGCCGCGTACGGATCGCCGGGCTCTTCGGCGGCGGGCTGCACACCACCACCGGGGACGGCTGGACCCTCGAAGTCGTCACCCCGGCTCGGCCCGACGAACGGATCCTGCTGTCGACCGACGGCGGGCTCCCCCACTCGGGCCCGCACGGCGAGGGGTGGTGGCACATCTTCCACTCGGACCACTCGACATTCCGCGCGGCCGGCTTCTCCCCCTCCGGCCGGACGATCGCGGTCGCGACGAGCAGCGACCTCTCCCTGTGGACCCGCGCCACGGACGACCCGCGCGCCGAGGGCTGAGGCATGACCGGAATCGGACGGACGGACGGGCGGAGGCGGCGGAGTTGAGCGTCACGGGTGCGTGGATCGTCGGCGCGGTGCCCGACCGGGCCGTACGGCGTGTGCGGAGCACTCCGGCCGGGAACCCGCCGCCGGCACCGGAGTCCCGTGACGAGGCCGCGGAACTGGCCTGGTGGCGCGGCCGCGCCCACGCGCCCATGTTCACCCCGTCGGTGAGCTGCCCCGGCGACTGGATCGCGGGTGAGGACGCCGTCCGGCTCAGCGCGTTCCTCCACGCCTGCCACGACGACTCCGAGCACGCGGAGCGGCTGCGCGACACGGTCATGGACCTGTTTCCGCCCGACGCGGGAGAGGGCCTGTTCATGGCCGCGGCACGCGGGGCCGACCCGTTCTCCGCCCTGGCCCACGCGCTGGGTCCCGACGCGACGCTGCGGCTGCCGGGCCGGTTCGGGGACTTCCTTCTCGACGCCGGGCAGGTCCGCGCGCGACTGCCCGTCGTCGAGAGGACCCTCGCCCTGACCGGAACCCGACGCCGCGACGCCGTCGAGCGAATCCACATGTGGACGACCGGCCTGGGTGACGACCCGGCCCACGACGCGGACGAGCTGCTCGACGGCCCGCTCCGCGTTCTGCGCCACGCCGCCCGCACGGGTCTCGGGGCAGCGGGCCAGGTCCGCTGGTACTGACATGCCCGGCGGCGCCGACCGTACGGTCCGCCGGCAGCAGCCCCGCTCCCGGCGGGCCGCGGCGCGCCGGACACCGGGGGCCACGCCCTCAGCCCTCCTCGCCCCGGTCCTGCCGGCGGGCCGTCTGCTTCCTGACCGAGCGCCAGCGGGAGCGGGTCTGCTCGACCACGCTGTCCCACTCCTGGCGGACCTCGTGGTCGGTGGGCCGGTGTCCCCGGCGGATCCGGTCCAGCTCGTCCGCCACCTCGCGCCCCAGGGCCGCCGACGCCACGAGGACGAGCATGGCCGCGAACAGCGCCGAGATCATGGCGAACACGGCACCGACCACGCCGTACCGCGAGGCGTACGAGTTGAAGAGGCGCGGCAGGTAGATCGACGCGCCCAGCGAGTAGACCGCCGACAGCACGGCACCGGTCGCGCCGAAGGGCAGCAGCTCACGCGCGCCGATCCGCTTCGCCGACAGGATCCAGCCGCTCCAGACGAGGAACACGGCGGTCACCGCGATCTCGCCCGCCGCGGCGACCACGCCCAGTCCGCCGCTCCGGGAGGGCGTGGAGAGCAGGGTGGTCGACACGACGTAGACGGCGAGGGTGGGGATCCAGTACAGGCCGTTGCGGGTGTTGCGCACACTGAGCGGCTTGAGGTCCCACGCCTGCTCGAAGAGCCGTTGCGTGGCGCGCGCGAAGCTCAGCACCGAGATGGTCAGGAACAGCACCCCGAAGACCCCGACGCTCGCTCCGGCGCCCTCGGCGGGTGAGAACAGGGAGTCGACGGCCTGGGCGCCCGCGCCGGTGAGCTCGTACCGTCTGATGATCCGCTCGGCGGCGTCGTAGTGCACCAGGTTGCCCAGGAGGGCGCCGAGCAGGACGGAGATGGGGACCAGGGCCGTGAGGGCGCTGGAGGCGAGGGCCATCGAACGGTCGAAGCCCACGACCCTCTGGAACCGGCCGACGACCCGCAACGCGAACGCGGGACGCAGCCAGAACGTCAGCGTCCCGACGAGGCGTTCGCGATTGATCCCCGCCGTGCTGCCCTCCGAGAGATCGGGACCGGACCTTGTGGGGTCGCGAGCCTAACGGAAGGTCATCACCCGGACACGGGGCGACACGGGCACGGGCCGACAGGGGTACGGGGGGAGTCGGGCGCCCGTCACACCTCCCGGCGGTCGCTCCGACCCTCCCGACCCCGATCCCGGCCCCGGTCCAGGTCCAGGTGCCGATCGTCGTCGGGCTCGCGGTCCGCGGTGCGGTAGTACGACGCCACGCCGGGCTGGCCCGTGTAGTTGGGGCCTGCGTGCGGGTCCGCCCCGAGGTAGGTGAACGGGAGGGCCACCTCCCGGCCGCCCCGCAGGCTGAGGCGGTGGTGGCGGGCCTCGTACCGGAACCCGGCGGCGCGCAGGGCCGCGAGGACCGGGCGGGACGCGTCCGTGCCGTCGGCGCGCCGCAGCGAGGAGGGGTCGAGGTGGGCGACCAGCAGACCGGTGCCGGTGAGCCAGGAGGCGGCCCGTTCCAGCAGGCCCAGCCGGTCCCCCACGTAGTGCAGCCCGTGCACGCAGGTGATCAGGTCGTGGCGGCGTGCCGGGGACCACCCGCCGAGGTCGGCGGTGACCAGTTCGAGGCCCTCGGGCAGCGCCGCCGGAAGCATCGGGCCGACGAGGTCCACTCCGGTGATCACGGCCCCGGGCAGCAGCCGTGCCGCCGCGCGGAGGGCGAGCCCCTCTCCGCTGCACAGGTCCAGCCAGGACGGGGCGGGTCCGCGGCCGGCCAGGAACTCGGCCGGATCGAGGCCGAGTTCACGGGCGTAGCTGTTGACGCCGGTCAGCACCCGCTCACGGTTCATCGTGCTGTTGGCGACCACCGAGTGGCCCGTCAGCTCGTCGTCCCCGACCAGCCGGGGCCGCGGCGGGACCGTCGCCCGCGAAGCACTCTCACGCATCGGACCATTGTCGTGCAACGGCCGGCGAAACGGTCCGGAAGAGGGCTCCCCGGTCTGGTCGGAACCCCCCGGTCTGGTCGGAGCCCCCCGGTCTGGTCGGAACCCCCCGGTCTGGTCGGAGCCCCCGGTCGGGCCGGGCCCTCCCGGCACGGCGGCCGGGCGGGGGCGGCCGCGAAGCTCCTAGATCGTCGCGGTGTCGATCACGAAGCGGTACCGCACGTCACTGGCCAGCACCCGCTCGTACGCCTCGTTGATCTCGGCCGCGCTGATCAGCTCGATCTCGGCGCCGAGGCCGTGCGCGGCACAGAAGTCGAGCATCTCCTGGGTCTCCTCGATGCCGCCGATGCCGGAGCCCGCGAGGGTCTTGCGGCCGCCGATCACGGAGAACAGGTTGAGGGAGACCGGCTCCTCGGGCGCGCCCACGTTCACGAAGGCGCCGTCCGACCTGAGCAGGGACAGATGGGCGTCCAGGTCCAGCGGGGCCGAGACCGTCGAGAGGATCAGGTCGAACGTGCCGCGCAGCTCCGTGAAGGTCTCCGGGTCACTGGTCGCGTAGTAGTGGTCGGCGCCCAGCTTCAGGCCGTCGTCCCGCTTGCGGAGCGACTGGGACAGCACGGTCACCTCGGCGCCGAGGGCGTGCGCGATCTTGACGCCCATGTGTCCGAGGCCGCCCATGCCGAGGATCGCGACCTTCTTGCCGGGGCCCGCGTTCCAGTGCCGCAGCGGGGAGTACGTGGTGATGCCCGCGCACAGCAGCGGCGCGGCCTCGTCCAGGGCGAGGCCGTCGGGGATGCGGACGGTAAAGGCCTCGTCGACGACGATGTGGGTGGAGTAGCCGCCGTACGTGGGCTCTCCGTTCCTGTCGAGGGCGTTGTACGTGCCGGTGTTGCCGTCGGTGCAGTACTGTTCCAGGCCCGCCGCGCAGTTCTCGCACACGCGGCAGGAGTCGACCATGCAGCCGACGCCGACGCGGTCCCCGACGGCGAACTTGGTGACGGCCGGGCCGACCTCGGTGACGACACCCGCGATCTCGTGCCCGGGGACCATCGGGAAGAGGGCCTCGCCCCAGCCCTCACGGGCCTGGTGGATGTCGGAGTGGCAGATGCCGGCGAACTTGATCTCGATGAGCACGTCGTTCTCACGGACCGCGCGGCGCTCGATGGTGGTCCGCTCCAGCGGGGCCTTGGCTGCGGGAGCGGCGTATGCGGCGACAGTGGTCATGCCGGGGGTTCTCCTCGGGAGTGGTCCAGCGTCCGGCCTGCCTTCCGGCCGGGTACCCGTACAGCCTGCTCCATGTTCCGGGGTTCACACAGGCCACCGCCTTGCGTACGTCCCGTGGTCCTACCACTGGCGGGGGCAGGCTCGTGTGCGTAGGACCGGGAATACTGGCCGCATGGACGATCAGCCCTCTCAGGAGTCCGCGGGAGACGCGGGGCGGCCGCTGGACCGGCGTGCCGAGCTCAGCGAGTTCCTGCGCACCCGCAGGGCCCGACTGAAGCCCGAGGACGTGGGCCTGCCGGACTTCGGCCGGCACCGCAGGGTGCCGGGGCTGCGCCGCGAGGAGCTGGCGCAGCTCGCCGGGGTGTCCGTGGCGTACTACACCCGCCTGGAACAGGGCAACGGGCGGAACGTGTCGGCGGAGGTGCTGGACGCGATCGCGCGCGCCCTGCGGCTGACGGGTGCCGAGCACGCGCATCTGACGCACCTCGCCAAGCCGAAGCAGCACAAGAGGAAGCCGTCGGCGCGGCCGCAGCAGGTGCGGGTGGCCCTGCGGCAGCTCATCGACTCCTTCGACGGGGTGCCCGCGTACGTCGTGGGGCGGCGCTCCGAGATCCTCGCCTGGAACCGGATGGCCGCGGCGGTCTTCGGCGACTGGTCCCAGGTGCCCGCCCAGGAGCGGAACTGGGCGCGGATGGTGTTCCTCAACCCCGACTACCGCGAGCTGTACGTGGAGTGGGAGCAGAAGGCCTCGGACATCGTGAGCGTGCTGCGCATGGACGCCGGGTGCCATCCGGACGACGCGCGGCTCGCGGCGCTGGTGGGCGAGCTGTCGGTGAAGAGCGAGGAGTTCCGGCGGCTGTGGGCCACGCACGACGTGAAGGAGAAGACCCACGGGGTGAAGCGGATGCGGCATCCGCTGGTCGGTGAACTGTCCCTGTCCTTCGAGTCGTTCAGACTCGTGGACGACGAGGAGCAGTCGATGGTGACGTATCACGCGGAGCCGGGATCGCCCTCGGCGGAGGCGCTGCGGCTGCTGGCGAGCTGGGGCGCGGACGCGACCCGGGCGGGCGCCCTGGACACGCCCTAGCGGAGCCCGCGCCCCCTGGCGGGCCCGGTGGACCCCGCGGTCCCACCCGGCACCCGGCCGCGGTCGGCACCAGCCCCGTTCACGTCCGACGGCCCCCCTCCCGACCACCTCTCCCGGCCGCTCCCCCGTGCACGCGCCCCGGCAACGCATCCGGCTCGGACCCCGGCCGTGCACCCCGGGCGGGCGCCCGGCACGCCCCGGTCACGCCTCCCGGACGCTCACCCCTGGTACGGCTGGGCCGCCCCCCAGGTCCACCGCGGTACCGGCTGCTCCGCCGGGGGCACCGCGTCGGGTCCGGAGAAGTACACCGCGAGCCGGGTCCCCCACTCCACGTACGCGACGAAGGCCGAGCGGAACTCGGCGTCGGTCGGCAGGTCGGCCTCGTCCGCCGCGTCCTGGATCAGGTTCACCCAGCGGCGGCGCTGCACCTCGGTGATCCCCCTGCCCAGGTGCTTGGCCACCATGTGCCCGTGTCCGCCCTGCGTCTCGGAGTAGGCCGGCGGGCCGCCGAAGACCTCGCCGAGCCACAGCGCCACATGCGTCGCGTGCTCGGGGGCCAGCCCGGCGAAGACGGGGGCCAGGACGTCGTCCTTGAGCACCTTGTCGTAGAACACCTCGGTCAGCCGTACGAAGGCCTCGGCGCCGCCCGCCCAGGTGTAGAGGGTCGGCACGGCCGAACCGGTCCCCCGTACCGTCGTGGGCGTGTAGTGGCGCATCTCCTCGATGGCCGGGACGAAGGGGCGGACCTCGGCGAGGAACTCGGGGAACAGCTCCGACTGCCGGAAGCCCTCCAGGTGGTCCTCGGTGGAGGTCCAGGTGATGCGCAGGACGAAGTGCTCGAAGTCCTCCTCGCAGCGGGTCAGCTCGTAGTCGACGCACTGCGGCGCGGCGGCGAGCCGGGTGGCGGCCCGGGTGTAGGCGGCGAGGAACTCCGCGGACTGGTTCTCGGGGATGCGGTACCGGACGTACTCGACGGTGTGGGCGCTCATGCCCCCACACAAACACGGACGGCCCGCCGGAAGCTGTACTTCCGACGGGCCGTCCGCTCATGTCAGCGCTCAGCGAACCCCGGGCCCGGGAGCACCGGGCCCGGGCGGCTCACTTCCCGTAGTACGCGTTGTAGATGGAGATCGTCGACTTGTTGCCCTTCTTGTCGGCGATCTTCGCGTGGAACGAGATGCCCTTGCCCTTCTCCGGGTTCTTCACCTCGACCTTGCCGCTCTTGACGGTGAGCTTCTTCCAGGTCTGGCCGTAGTCGTACGAGACGTACACCGACAGCGACTTGAGGTTCGAACCGGCCGCCGCGCCCTGCACGGTCACCGGGACGGAGGCCTTCTTGCCGGCCGGGGCCCTGCTGTCCAGGTCGACGGGCGCGGCGAAGCGGACCGAGGACGCGGGCAGCTTGGCCAGGTCGGCCTTCTTGGAGCGGAACGTCCAGCTCGCGTCCACCCGGGTGGAGGCCGCCGCGATCTTGACGCTGCGCTTGACCGAGGTGGTCAGCCTGTACTCGGCGTCACCGGCCGGGACCTTGAAGATCCCGTCCCCGAACATCGGGTCCTCGTTCGAGCCGACCTTGGTGCCGTTGCGGTAGAGCGTCGTGGCGACCGACGAGAACTGCGACGAGCCCGCGTGCGTCTTGCCGTCGGCGAACAGCGGCAGGTAGCCGTAGATGCCGTTGTCCTCGCGGTAGATGCCGAAGCCCGAGCCGAGGCGCGGCCCGAAGACGGCCGTGTTGAACGTCTTCTCGTAGCTCTTGCCGCCCGCGAAGGTCTGGGCGCCGCCCAGCGTGTAGAAGGCCTCGGTGGTCGGGAAGCCGTCCGCGTCGAGCGGTCCCTGCTGCTCGAAGTCGAAGGTCCACTTCACGCCGCCGCCGGTGGACAGGTGCAGGGTCCGCGTACCGGGCAGGGTCTGGGGGATGCCGATCGCGGAGCCGCCGGAGCTGCCGGGGAGGTAGCCCCAGGCGACGAGCGCGCCCTTCTTGCCGCTCGTGGAGGCGCCCAGGCCGACCTTCACCTTGGCCAGGTCGCTCGCCTTGTAGTGCTTGGTGTAGCCCGTGGCGAGCTGCTTGACCGTGCCGCCGGTGGTGATGTCGTACTCCTCCGCCGGCTTGGCCCAGTGGCCGTCCCACTGCTGCGACAGGGCGCCGTTGGTGACCTGCGGGCCCAGGTGCGCGGTGCGGAAGTTGTCGTACGTGTCGAGCCACCAGCCGAACGTGTAGCTGCTGCTGGCCGTCTCGAAGGTGAAGCCCGGGGAGGCGAACTCGGACTTGGCCGCCGTGTCGGGCACCGTGATGTCCACCGGCTCGGCCGTCCGCGCGTCCAGCGTCAGCGTGGTGTTCCCGGTGATGCTGAGCTTCGGCCGGGCGACCCAGTCCGCGCCCTTCGTGAAGTCCTCGGGGTCGACGAAGAACGCCGAGTTGAGGATGTAGTCGCCCTTGGGGGCGCGGACCTTGACGGTGCCGGACGGGTCGTACGGCGCGAGCCACGTCTCGCCGGCGAGCCCGGAGACGCCGGTCAGGTCGGCGTTGTAGTTCTTCGCCGGGTTGCCGTCGCGGTCGACGAACTTGAGGGTGACGTCGTACGACTGGACCTCGCGCTCCACCGCGGCCGCCGTGCGCACGCTCTGGCCGCCGCCGGTGGCGGTCACGAACGCCGAGTACGCGCCGTCGAGCGTGCCGCCGAGCCTCGTGTCGGCCGTCAGGTCCACCGAGGCCGTGCCGCCGGCCGGGACCGTCAGCGTCCTGGCGCCCAGGGTGAAGAAGCCGGCCGGTGCGGCCTGGCCCTTCGGGTTGGTGCCGGCCACCGACAGGTTCAGCGTGACGTCGGCGGTGCCGAGGTTGCGGTACGTGACCTTCTCGGTGACCGGGGTGTCGTCGGTGTGCGGCCACTGCTGGAGGCCGAGGCTCACGGACACCGGCTCGGCGACCACGGTCTGCTTGATGGCCTTGTCGACCTGGATGCGGCCGGAGCCCTGCTGGAACGCCGTGTACGCGCCGCCCTTGGTGGAACCGGTCAGCGCGCCCTTCAGCTCGGTGTAGGTCCAGTCGGGGTGCTGCTGCTTCAGGATCGCCGCGGCGCCCGCGACGTGCGGGGTGGCCATCGACGTGCCCGAGATGGTCAGGTAGCCGGCCGGCTTCTCGCCGACCTCGCCCGCGATGACGCTGCCCGCGGCCGAGGCGGCCGTGATGTCGACGCCGGGGGCGGTCACGTCGGGCTTGATCTGCCCGTCGAGGCCGGGGCCCGTGCTGGAGAACTCGGCCAGCACGTCCTTGTCGTCGACGGCGCCCACGGTGAGCGCGGCCTCGGCGCTGCCCGGCGAGCCGACGGAGTGCTCGCCGGAGTTGCCCGCGGCGATCGCGAAGAGGATCCCCTTCTCCTTGGAGAGCTTGTTGACCTGTGCCTCCAGGGGGTCGATCTCGGGGGTGTCACCCCCGCCCAGGCTGAGGTTGACGACGTCGGCGCCCTGTTCGGCCGCCCAGTCCATGCCGGCGAGGATGCCGGAGTCGTCGCCGTAGCCGTTGTCGTCCAGGACCTTGCCGTTGAGCAACCGGGCGCCGGGTGCGACGCCCTTGTACTTGCCGGCGGACTTGGCGCCCGTACCGGCCGCGATGGACGCGACATGGGTGCCGTGGCCGAACTTGTCGGTCGCGTCGGCCGCGGCGGAGAAGTTCTTCTCGGCGACCACCTGGTCCTTGAGGTCCGGATGGGTCGTGTCGACGCCGGTGTCCAGGACGGCGATCTTGACGCCCTTGCCGTCGAATCCGGCGGCCCACGCCTTGTCGGCGCCGATCTGCGCGACGGACTTGTCGAGGCTGGCCCTGCGGACGCCGTCGAGCCACACGTGGGCGATGCCGGACGCGGTCCGCGCGTTGCCGCCCGGGGTGTCGGTCACCGCGGACCACAGGTCGGCCGCGTCGGCCTTCGGCGTCAGCACCGCGTCCGCGTTCAGCGAGGTGAGGGTCCTGCGGACCTCGGTGTCCCCCGCGTCCCTGACTCCGGCCTTCGCGGTCGCGGCCGCGCCGCGGTAGCCGACGATCACCTTGAGGCCCTGCTTCTGGGCCTTGCGGTTGGCCGGCTTGGAGAGTTCGGTGATGTCGAACAGACGGCGGTCGAGCTTGCCGGTGGCGATCAGCCGCACGGCGTCCGCCGGCACGACGAGGATGTGCCCGTCGGCCTCGCGGATCTGGACGGGTATCCCCTCGCGGCCCTTGGCGTGCTCGACGCCCAGGACGCGGCCCTTGGCGTCGACGGTCACCCGGTCACCGGTGATCAGGGTGATGCGGTGCTTGGGTGCGGCCTTGAGGGCCTGTGCGGCCGGGGCGTCGGCCGCGGTGCGCTCCGCCTCCGCCGACGCCGGGCTGGTCATGCCCGCCGCCAGAGCCACGGCTGCCGCCGCGGCGATCGTGGCCGTGCACGCATTCTTCACTTGTCTGCGCAAGTCTCCCCCTGGAGAGCAGGTCCGGAATGAACCCCCGTTCATCCGGCCGAGGGACAGATCGCACAAACGATCGCGTGTAACCCCCCGGACCGCTCAGTATGCCGGGGGGTGAACGCGTGCTCAACAGTGGGACAGGAGTTAAGAGCTGACGTTTTCCTTGACCGTGATCCGCCCCTTGCGAATCGTGGCGAGTCGCGGGGCCTTCCTCGCGATGGCGGAATCGTGGGTCACCATGATGAAAGTGAGCCCGTGCTCCTTCCACATGGTTTCCAGTACCTCCATGATCTCGTCGCGCATCGACTCGTCGAGATTCCCGGTCGGTTCGTCGGCCAGGAGCACCTTGGGCCGCTTGACCAGCGCGCGGGCGATGGCGACGCGCTGCTGCTGGCCGCCGGACAGCTCGGCCGGAAGATGCCCGGACCGCTCGGCGAGGCCCACCGACTCCAGTGCGGCGGCGGCCCGTTCACGGCGTTCGCGGACCTTCAGTTTCAGCGGTACCAGCGCGGTCTCCACATTCTCCTGCGCGGTGAGTGTGGGAATGAGATTGAAGCTCTGGAATACGAAGCCGATGTTCTCGCTGCGCACTCGGGTGAGCTTGCTCTCGGACAGTTTGGCGAGATCCGTTCCGTCGAGAGTGACGCTTCCTGATGTGGGCCGGTCGAGTCCGCCGAGCATCTGCAGCAGCGTCGACTTCCCGCCGCCGGTGGGCCCCTGGATGACGAGACGGTCCCCGTCCCCGATGGTCAGGTCGATGCCGTCGAGCGCGTCGACGGTCTCCTTGCCCCGCTTGTAGCGCTTGGTGACGCCTCTGAGTTCGTACATGGTGCAACTCCTGGGATACGTGGTGGGGTTGGCGCGTGCCTGTCCCGCGGCCGGGCTACTCGACGCGGCGCAGGGCGTCCGCGGGCCGCAGCCGGGAGGCGCGCCAGCCGCCGAAGGCTCCCGCGATCAGACCGCCGGCCACGGCGAGGCCGACCGCGAGGACGATGGTGCCGACGGCGACGGGCGCGGTAAGCGCCACTTCGAGGGCCTTGCCCGCGGCCTCGCGGCCCGGGCCCCCGCCCATGCCGCCGGGACCGCTCATGGGGCCGCCGCCCGTGGAACCCAGTTCGGCCTGGAGCGTCGGGCTGACCGCGGTCACGGCGTAGGCGCCCGCGAGACCGAGGGCGATTCCCAGCGCACCGCCGACCAGGCCGTTGACGACGGCCTCGCCGACGACCTGCCGGGTGACCCGGCCGGACTTCCAGCCGAGCGCCTTGAGGGTGCCGAACTCCCGCACCCGGCGGGAGACCGCCGACGACGTGAGCAGGCCCGCCACCAGGAACGCGGCCACGAGCACCGCGATCGAGAGCCACTTGCCCACGTTGGAGGCGAGGTCGGAGGCCGTGGACAGGGAGCCGGAGACCGTGTCGGCGAGGTCGGCCGAGGTGGTGACGGTGGTCCCCGGGATGTTCTTCCGGATCGTCGACTTGACGGCGTCGATCTGCTGCGAGTCGGACGCCTTGACGTAGATCGTGGTGACCTTGTTCTTGGAGTCGCTGAGCGTCTGCGCCTGCTTGAGCGGGATGTACAGGTTGGCCGCCGCGTCCCCGCTCTCCGGTGTCGCGATGCCGATGACCTTGTACTTGACCCCCTTGACGGTGACCTTGTCACCGAGGGCGAGCTTCTTCTCCTTGGCGTAGGACGCGTCGGCCACCACCACCCGGGCGTTGGCCTCGGAGGAGGTGAAGGTGCGCCCCTTGGTGACCTTCGACGAGGTCAGCGGGCCGAGTTCGGGCTTGGTGACGTCCGTGCCGTAGACGGAGTAGTTGTTGACGTCGAAGTCGGCCCCGCCGCCCTCGACCGTGCCCTGCGGCGGGCCGCCCTGTCCGCCCCGCTGGGACGTGCCGCCGTTCTGGTCCTGCTGGAACTCGCCGCGCCTGAACTGGCCGCTGACCTTGATGACTTGGAGGCTGAGTCCGCCGACGGCGTCCGCGACGCCCTGCTGTCCGGCGACCTTGGACACCGTGCTCGTGGCCAGGGTCTGGAAGCCCTGCACCATGACGCGGTCG
Organism: Streptomyces fructofermentans; assembly: GCF_014651055.1. Classification (GTDB taxonomy): domain Bacteria; phylum Actinomycetota; class Actinomycetes; order Streptomycetales; family Streptomycetaceae; genus Streptomyces; species Streptomyces fructofermentans. The sequence goes on along the minus strand of NZ_BMWD01000001.1, from coordinate 270,567 downwards.
CTGCTCTGCTCCTCGTCGGAGTCGCTTCCCCGGGCGTCGAACCGGAAGCGCGGGCGCTCCCCGGTGCTCGACTGCGCCTGGGCCGCCTTGGTGACCGTCATGTCCGTACCCAGTCCGTAGAGCGACTGGAGGACCTTGCCCTGCGCCTTCTCCATGCCGGACGACACGGAACTGACCACGATGACCAGGGCGATGCCCAGGGCGAGTCCGGAGGCGACGACGAGCGCCGCCTTTCTGCGGCGGCGCAGTTCGCGCCTGAGGTAGGTGAAGAACATGGTCGCAAGCTAGGGACGCCGCGTGATGGCGGGGTAAGGCCCGGATAAGAGAAACATGAGAAGGCCGTGCCGGCGCCCGAGTCGGCCTGTGCGCCGGGCCCGAGCCCCGCGGGACCGGCGCGCGCGGCCCGGAACGCCGACGGCGGCGGCAGCCGTTGAGGGCTGCCGCCGCCGTGGGCGTCGGGCGGGGCGGGAAGGGCTCGACCGGTGGGTCAGGCGGACGAACCGGCCTTCCAGGCGGTCCAGTCCATGTTCCAGCCGTTGAGGCCGTTGTCCGGGGCGATGGTCTTGTCCCCGGTGTTCTGCACCACCACGACGTCACCGACCATCGAGTTGTTGAAGAACCAGGCGCCCGCGGTGTTCGGGTCGTTGGCACCCTTCGTGTCCGACAGGCCCACACAGCCGTGGCTGGTGTTCACGCTGCCGAAAATGGACTTGGCACCCCAGTAGTTGCCGTGGATGAACGTGCCGGAGGTCGACAGGCGCATCGCGTGCGGCACGTCCTTGATGTCGTACTCGCCCTTGCCGTCCTCCTTGGTGAAGCCGACGGAGGCGCCGTCCATCCGGGTCTCCTTGAACTTCTCGGAGATCACCATCTGGCCCTCGTACGTGGTGTTCTCCGGAGCGCCCGCGGAGATCGGGATGGTCTTGACGGTCTTGCCGTCCTGGGTGACCTTCATCGTCTTCGTCTTGGCGTCGACGATCGAGACCTGGTTGCGGCCGATCTTGAAGGTGACCGTCTTCTGCTGCACGCCGTAGACGCCGGAAGCGCCCTCGACGCCGTCGAGGTTCAGCTTCAGCGTGACGGTGGAGTTGCCCTGCCAGTACTGCTCGGGGCGGAAGTCCAGACGGTTGGCGTTGAACCAGTGGCCGACGACTTCCTGGCCGCTGCTGGAGGACACCGTGATGGCCTTCTGGACGTCCGCCTTGTTGGTGATCGCCTTGTCGAAGTTGATCGACACGGGCATGCCGACGCCGACCGTGGAGCCGTCCTCGGGCGTGAAGTTGCCGATGAAGCTGTTGGCCGGGGAGACGGTCGTGAACGACGCGTTCTCGTGGGCGGCGCGGCCCGCGGAGTCCTTGGCCGTGGCGGCGATCTTGTAGCCGGTGGCGCGTTCGAGCTGGCCGGTCGGCTTCCAGCTCTTCTTGTCCGCGGATATCTGACCGGGCACGACGGTCCCCGTCGTGGTCTTCATGGCGACCTCGGTGAGCGTGCCCTTGGTCACGGTCACGGTCGCGGCACTGTTGATGGAGGCGTTGTCGGAGCCGTCCTTGGGCGTGATCCTGATCTGGGCCTCGGAGGTCTTCTTGGCCGCGGCCTCGTCGACCTTGGCCTGCGACGTGCTGCCACCGTCGCTCTCACCCTTGGGGTTCTCGTTCCCCCCGCTGCACGCAGAGAGCACCAGCACCCCGCCGAGCAGTGCGGACGCGGCCATGAGGCCCCTGCGCCGCTTACTGTCCGTCATCACACGCTTCTCCATCGTCGCCGAATCCCCGAAAACCCGAGAGTCCCCGTACTACGCCAAACGCTACGACCGCTACGTCCCGTTCCACAGCCGTCGAAGATGTGGGGCACACCACGTCGTTCCTCGCGGATACGGGTGGTGCGGGTGGTGCGGGTGTCGGTCACTGCGCCACATGAGACGAAAGAACCCCGGGTGGCGGTTGCCCCCCGGGGTCACGAATCTCCCGAGCCGCGTCAGCCGACCACTTCTTCCTCGTCTCCGGCCTCATCATCCTCGTCGAGATCCCAATCCGGCGAATCGGGGTCGTAGTCGACCTGTTCACTGCTCCAGGAGGCCTGGGCGAGTTCGACCCCGGGCACCTCACTGACCAGGTCGAAGGGGTCCACGAGGTAGGCGAGGGCCTCGGCGGCGTCCTCCGCCACCGCGCTCTCGGCGTGCGCCCGCTCGTCCGCCGGGATCTCGGGATCCTCCGCGATCCGGCCCAACGCGCCCTTGACGAGGGCGTCCTGGTCGTCGACCTCGACGACCAATTCAACGCGCAACCGCACAAAACGTGATGTCTCTGGAGTGCTCATACGTCGGAGAGTACGGCCCGTGGCCACCGCGACTTTCCCACGACCCGCGCCTTTCATTAGCATCGGGCCACACGGCCAATTCGCCAGCGTCACAAGGGGATCGATATTCCGTGTCCGCACGTCGATCGTTGCTGACCGCCACCGCCGCGGGGACCCTGCTGGGCGCCCTGTGGTTCGTCCCGTCCGCGAACGCGACCGGGGAGAACACGACGGAGGTCAGAACCCAGACCGTCCACACCTCGACGTCCGCGGTCCTGCAGAGCGGCGCCGAGGTCTCCGCCTCCGGCGCGGGGACCTCCCGGACGAACGCCGAGCAGGCCTCGGCGGAACTGCCGGCCGGAACGACCAGGCTCGCCGACACGGGAAGCTTCGACACGACCCCGTACGTGGTCGGCGGCACGCTGTTCCTGAGCCTGGGAGCGGGCTTCGTCACCTACTCGGTGCGCCGCGAGCGCATGGGCGAGGCCCTTTAGGGCCCCGCCGGGAGTGGCTCCCGCGCGGGGCACGGCCGGCCGCGCGAGCGGGACCGGCCGCGGGACGGTTCACCGCGGCCAGGTCCTGCACGGGGCACGGTCCGCCCCGTCCTCGTGCACTCAGGCGGACGCGCGTCCGCCGGCCTGTCCGCCGCGCGTGCGCGCGCCCGCGCCACCGCGTCCACGGGTGCCGCCGGCACCCGCCCTGGAGCCGCCGGCGCCACCGGACGCGGCCCGGTTCCCGCCCGCGGCACCCGACCGCGCGCCCTGGGCCCTGGAGCCGCCGACCGTACCGGAGCGCGTGCCCGATCCGGCCCTGGCCGCCGTGCCCGCGCCGGACCGCGCACCGGTACCGGCCGCGCGTCCCGCGCCGCCGCCACCGCCACGCCGGGCGCGGGGCTTGGACTGCGAGGGCTGCGCCACCGCGGGTTCCGGCACGGGGATGACGACCGGGACGCCGGACGGCTCCCGCGCTCCCGTGATCCGCGAGAGTTCCTCGTCGCTCGACGAGACACGGGTCGTGCGCGGGCTGATCCCGGCGTCGGACATGAGACGGGTCATCTCGCGCTTCTGCTCCGGCAGGACCAGCGTGACGACACTCCCGGACTCCCCCGCGCGGGCGGTCCGGCCGCCCCGGTGGAGGTAGTCCTTGTGGTCGGTCGGCGGGTCGACGTTCACGACGAGGTCGAGGGCGTCGACGTGGATGCCGCGGGCCGCCACGTTGGTCGCGACGAGCGCGGTCACCAGACCGGTCTTGAACTGGTCGAGGGTGCGGTTGCGCTGCGGCTGGGAACGCCCGCCGTGCAGCGCGGAGGCCCGCACGCCGTTGGCCAGCAGGCGCTTGGCGAAACGGTCCGCCGCACGCTTGGTGTCGACGAAGAGGATCACGCGCCCGTCCCGGGCGGCGATGCGCAGCGCGACGGCCTTCTTGTCGGTCTCGTCGGCGACGTGCAGCACGTGGTGCTCCATGGTCGTGACGGCACCGGCCGAGGGGTCGACGGAGTGCACGACGGGGTCCGTGAGGAACATCCGTACGAGCTTGTCGATGTTCTTGTCCAGCGTGGCCGAGAACAGCATCCGCTGGCCGTCCGGCTCGACCTGGTTGAGCAGGGCCGTGACCTGGGGCATGAATCCCATGTCGGCCATCTGGTCGGCTTCGTCGAGCACGGTGGTGCGCACGTCGGCGAGGGTGCAGTCGCCGCGGTCTATGAGGTCCTTGAGGCGTCCGGGCGTGGCCACGAGCACCTCGGCGCCGCGCCGCAGCGTGCCCGCCTGCTTGCCGATGGAAAGACCGCCGACGACGGTGGCCATCCGCAGGTTCACGGCAGTGGCGTAGGGCGTGAGGGCGTCGGTGACCTGCTGCGCCAGCTCGCGGGTGGGCACCAGGACGAGCGCGAGGGGCGCCCTGGGCTCGGAGCGGCGGCCGGCCGTGCGGGCGAGCAGCGCGAGTCCGAAGGCGAGGGTCTTGCCCGAGCCGGTCCGGCCGCGGCCGAGGATGTCGCGCCCGGCGAGGGAGTTGGGGAGCGTCGCGCCCTGGATCGGGAACGGCTCGGTCACCCCCTGGGCGGTGAGGGTCTTGGTGAGCGCCGCCGGCATGTCCAGCGCGTCGAAGGTCTCGACGGCGGGCAGGGCGGGCGTCAGCGTCTGCGGGAGGGCGAACTCCTGCGGAGCCGTCGACTGCTGGGACGGCTTCCTGCGTGCGTTCCTGCCACCGCTGTTCGCGGCGGCGGCCGGGCCTCCGCCGCGCGTGCCACGAGAGCCGCGGGAACCCCGGGAATTCGCCGGGCGTTGGCCGGCGGGTCGTTCAGGACGTTCGGATCGAGTCATGCTGGATCTGGAATTCCTTCCTGGGCCTCACGGTTTTCCCGTGTTCAAGGACACACGGACAGCACAAGCCGGGGCCCGCACCCGAAGGTGCGGGCCCCGGCTCGCGTGGTGCGCGTCCCGGAATTAGGCGGGGACGATGTTCTCCGCCTGCGGGCCCTTCTGGCCCTGCGTGACGTCGAAGGAGACCTTCTGGCCTTCCTGCAGCTCACGGAAGCCGGAGGTGGCGATGTTGGAGTAGTGGGCGAAGACGTCGGCGCCGCCGCCGTCCTGCTCGATGAAGCCGAAGCCCTTTTCAGCGTTGAACCACTTCACGGTGCCAGTAGCCATGTCATTTCTCCTTGGATAGGTGGCTCCCATCCGGAAATGACCGGAAAAACAAAACGCGCCTGAGGGAGATTCCTTTCAGGCGCACAAAGTTAATGGGTACCAAAAACGTTTCGTTAAGAACCCTAGCACATCTGCCAACGGGGACGTCGTGGGTCAAACGGCGCCCCCGTCGGCGTGGCGGAGGCGTCAGGCGAGCGGTCCCGTGACGGCTTCCACGGCAGCCAGGAGGCGTCCGTCGCGCACGAAGGCGTCGGCCGCCGCGAGGTCCGGGGCGAGGAAGCGGTCGGGTCCCGGGCCGCCCACTCCGGCGGCCCTGGCGGCGTTGATCGCGGCCTGCGACGCGGGGGCGGGGGTGAGTCCGGCGCGCAGTTCGACGGCGCGCGTGGCGGCGTACAGCTCGATGGCGACGACACGGGCCAGGTTGTCGACGGCCGTACGGAGCTTGCGGGCGGCCGACCAGCCCATCGAGACGTGGTCCTCCTGCATGGCGGAGGACGGGATGGAGTCCGCGGAGGCCGGGACGGCGAGCCGCTTCAGCTCACTGACCAGGGCGGCCTGCGTGTACTGGGCGATCATCAGGCCGGAGTCGACGCCCGGGTCGTCCGCGAGGAACGGCGGCAGGCCGTGCGAGCGGTTCTTGTCGAGGAGCCGGTCGGTGCGGCGCTCGGCGATCGATCCGAGGTCGGCCGCGGCGATGGCGAGGAAGTCGAGCACGTACGCGACGGGGGCGCCGTGGAAGTTGCCGTTGGACTCGACGCGGCCGTCGGGCAGGACCACGGGGTTGTCGACGGCGGAGGCCAGCTCGCGGTCCGCGACCAGGCCGGCGTGGGCCATGGTGTCGCGGCCGGCGCCGGCGACCTGGGGGGCGCAGCGCACGGAGTAGGCGTCCTGGACGCGCGGGGCGTCGTCCTGGTGGTGCCCGGTGAGCTCCGAACCCTTGAGCACGGCAAGCATGTTGGCGGCGCTGGCGCCCTGTCCGGGGTGCGGGCGGATGGCGTGCAGCTCGGGCGCGAGGACCTTGTCGGTGCCGAGGAGCGCTTCGAGGCTGAGGGCCGCGGTGATGTCGGCGGACTTGTAGAGGGTGTCGAGGTCGGCGAGAGCCATGACCAGCATGCCGAGCATGCCGTCGGTGCCGTTGAGGAGGGCGAGGCCCTCCTTCTCGCGCAGTTCGACGGGCTCGATGCCGTGCTCGGCGAGGAGTTCGCCGGCGGGCCGCACCGTGCCGTCGGGGCCCTCGGCGTCGCCCTCGCCCATCAGCGTCAGGGCGCAGTGGGAGAGCGGGGCGAGGTCTCCCGAGCAGCCGAGCGAGCCGAACTCGTGGACGACCGGGGTGATGCCGGCGTTGAGGACGTCGGCCATGGTCCGCGCGACGGACGGGCGGACGCCGGTGCGCCCCGAGCAGACCGTCTTGAGCCGCAGGAACATCAGGGCGCGGACCACCTCGCGCTCGACGCGCGGGCCCATGCCCGCGGCGTGCGAGCGCACGATGTTGCGCTGGAGCTGGGCCCGCAGCTCCTGGCTGATGTGCCGGGTCGCGAGGGCGCCGAAGCCGGTGGAGACCCCGTAGACCGGGTCCGGCTTGGCCGCGAGGGCCTCCACGATCCCGCGGGCCGCGGCGAGCGCCGCCAGCGCCTCGTCGGAGAGTTCGACGCGGGCGCCGCCGCGCGCCACGGCGAGAACGTCGGACGCGGTGACACCCGTCGTCCCCACCACCACAGTGTGCATATCCATATTCAGGAGCGTACGCAGTGAATGCGGCGATGTCACTAGTGGACGGCGGGTTGGGTCCTTACCGCGCGGGCGCGAGGGCCCTCACCTGCGGCCGCGGAACCTGCGGCGCTCGGACGCCGCGGGCTGGGGCTCGTCGGCGAGCCGGACGACGGGGTCGTCGGGGCCCTCGCGGCCCGCCACCACGGGCTTCGTCGAACGTACGGCCTTGGCGCGGTACTGGGCCGCGTCGGCGAGCCGGAACAGGCGGCGGGCCGAACGCACCGGGCCCAGCGGGTCCTCGGTCGAGGCGACCCCGCAGGCGACCCCCTCGCCCAACTCCAACTCCGCGGCCCGGCGGCAGAGTTCGTCGGCGACCCTGACGACCTCGTCGGCGGCGGGACCGACCGCGAGCAGACAGAACTCGTCCCCGCCGAGGCGGGCGGCGAGGGTGCCGGGGAGCATCGCGCCGCACAGGGAGAGCACCGAGCCGAAGCGCTCCAGGAGCCGGTCGCCGACCGCGTGGCCGCGGGTGTCGTTGACGCGCTTGAGCCCGTTGAGGTCGCACACGACGAGGCTCACCACCACCCCGTGGGCGCGGTGCCGCTCGACGGCGGCGTCGAGGTGCGCGTCCACGGCCCGGCGGTTCGCGAGCCCCGTCAGCGCGTCGGTGTACGCGAGCCGGCGGGCCTCCTCCAGGCGTTCCGTCTGCGCGAGGCCGGCCGCGACCACGGAGGCGAGGACGGTCGCGAAGTCGGCGTCCGCGCGGTCGAACACCGGGGCCCCCGCCGGGCGGGCCGCGTACAGCTCACCCCAGGCCCGGCCGTGCAGCACGACCGGCGCGACCACGCAGCACCCGCGGCCCCGCCTGCGCAGCGCGGCGACCCGCTGGTGGCAGTACTCCGCACGCCCCTCCGCCTGCCCGTCAGCCGTCTCGACCCAGGCGTTGGGTCCGCCCCCGCCCGCCCAGCGCTCGTGCAGGAACTCCGTGATCTCCGGGAACTGGTGCACCGGGTAGGTCTCGCCCTCGGGGAACTCCTCCTCGTCCGGCGCCCGCTCCCCCACGTTGACGAGGACCCGCAGCCGTCCCGACTCGCGCTCCCACACGGACAGCGCGGCGAAGCTGCCGCCCAGCGCCAGGCAGGTGCCCGCCGCCGCCGCCCGCCAGGACTCCCGCGGGGTGTGCGCGGCGGCCATGCCCTGCGCCAGCGCCACCACGGCCCTCAGCCGCACATCGTCACCGCCCATCACTCCAGGTTAGGTAGTTTTGTAATGTTTTGGGACATCGAAGCGGCGAACAGGGGTCCGAGGGGCGCCTTTCCCCGGGCGCGGGCGGCTGCGATGATCGGGGCGGAAGTTAACCCACGTTAACCAGGAGGGTGTCATGGCGGAGCAGGACGCGGAGCGGCGGTTCGGGGAGTACGTGGCGGTCCGGCGCCACGGTCACGTCGCGGAGCTCGTCCTGGACCGGCCCAAGGCGATGAACGCCGTGTCGTCGGAGATGGCCCGCTCGATCGCCGCGGCCTGCGACGCGCTGGCCGCCGACCGGGAGGTGCGCGCGGTGGTGCTGACCTCGACGCACGAGCGCGCCTTCTGCGTCGGCGCCGACCTCAAGGAGCGCAACTCGTTCACCGACGCGGAGCTGGTGCGCCAGCGTCCGGTCGCGCGGGCCGCGTACACCGGGGTGCTGGAGCTGCCGATGCCCACCGTCGCCGCGGTGCACGGCTTCGCTCTCGGCGGCGGGTTCGAACTCGCGCTGGCCTGCGACGTGATCGTGGCGGACGGCACGGCCGTGGTGGGCCTGCCCGAGGTGTCGGTCGGCGTCATCCCCGGCGGGGGCGGCACGCAGTTGCTGCCGCGCCGGGTCGGTGCCGCGCGCGCGGCGGAGCTGATCTTCTCCGCGCGGCGCGTGGAGGCCGCGGAGGCACGGGAGTTGGGCCTGGTCGACGAACTCGTCGACGCGGGACGGGACCGCGACGAGGCGCTGGCGCTGGGCTCCCGCATCGCCGCGAACTCCCCCGTGGGACTGCGCGCGGCCAAGCGCGCGCTGCGGCTCGGCCAGGGACTCGACCTGCGCGCGGGGCTGGAGGTCGAGGACGCGGCCTGGCGCTCGGTCGCCTTCTCCGGCGACCGGGCGGAGGGGGTGGCCGCCTTCAACGAGAAGCGCCCCCCGCAGTGGCCGGGCGAGTGACCCGCCGCGCCTCCGTGCGCCGACCCCTCCGGCACAGGAGCGCGGCCGACCGCGGGGGCCCGGCCCTGTCGGCCCCCGCCGGGCGAAACCTCCCGACGGCAAGACCCGCACGTTCGGGTGACGCATCGACAGATTCCCCCCGAACCACCCCAGGAGCGGCATAACCTGCGCACCGCGACAGTGCGCCGGGAGCGCCCTCGTGGCGGAGAGGGATCTGATGCCAGACACAGCGACAGCGACGAGGCCGACGACGGTCGCGCGGACACCGGACGCGGTGCCGCCCGCGCCGGCCCGCGCCCGTGGGCGTCACCGCAAGCCACGCCCCCGCCGCATGGTCCTCGCCGTCGGAGGACTCGCCCTGGCGGCGGGCGCGTTGAGCCTGCTGCGGGCGGTGCCCCAACCCGCGGGCGGCGACCCGGGCGTCGAGGCCATGGACCTCGACCCCACCGCGGCGGAGACCGCCGGGGACCCGGCACGGGACGACACGGAGGCGGTGGCGGGCAGCGTGCCCGTGGCCCGTACGCCGCCCTCGGCCACGCCCGCCGCGACGCTCCCGGGACAGCCCGCTCCGACACCGACGTCCGTACCGGCACCGGGCCGCACGGGCCCGCCCGCGGGTCCGGGGGGTCACGTGGGCGGACCCCCCGCGCCCGGGGCCGCGGACCGCGGGCCGGGCGCCCGGCCCGGAGCCGTGCGGCCCGCCGCCCCGGAGCGCGGGCGCGCCGCGGGCGCGCCGCCCACCGAGGACGCGCCGCCCCCCGCCCCGCGCGACCCGGCCCCCGAACCCCCCGTGGCCGCCCCCTCGTCCCAGGCGCCGGTCCCCGCGCCGGGCCGTACGGACCCGCCCCGGCGCCCGGCGAACCCGGCCCTGTGCGTACCGCTCGTGGGCCTGTGCGTCGAAGGGCTCGGGCGGTAGTCCAGGGGCTCGCGCGGCAGTCCAGGGGCTCGCGCGGCAGGACGGCCGAGCCGTACGGCGCGGCCCTCGACCCGGGTTCGGCCGTCCCCGGAGCCCCACAGCCCCAAGGTCCCGGGCCCGGGCCCGGGCCCGGCGATCCTCACCGCGCCCGGGCCTCAGCCCCCGGCCCAGGTCTCCGAGCCACCGTGCCGGCCACCGGACCGGGACGCCGAACCACCGGCGCCGAGAACCCGCGCCGACGACGAGCGGCCGCCTCCCGGGCGCACCCGCGGCCTCCGGGGACAGCAGTTTCGTGGGCAGCCGGCACCGGGACCGCAGATCCCGGGAGCCCGCCGCAGCGGGGACGGGACGGCCCGAGGGCCCGTTGCGGGGCCAGGCGGGTCGGTCGGGACGGGCCGGGTCGGCCAGATCGGTCGGGGCCGCCCGACGCATCCGCCCGGCGGGTCACGACGGCCGGGTCACGACGGCGGCGCAGCGCCGGGGGTCAGCTGCGGCGGCTAAGCAGCCAGGGTTCGACCACGCCGAGCCCGCGCACCGCGCGCTGCCACATCGGCTGGAGCGCGAAGCGGTAGGCGGGCGGGTCCTCGCCCTCCTTCTCCGCGGCGGCCGCCGCCTCCGCGGCATCGGCCTCGGAGGCCGGCGCGTCACCGGTGCGCGTCAGCTCCTCGGCGAACGCCCCGTCGACCAGGACGGCGTCCTTGGGAGCTATCGACGTGAGCCGGGACGCGAGGTTCACGGTCGTGCCGAAGACGTCGCCCATGCGCGTGGTGACCGTTCCGAACGCGATGCCCACCCGCAGTTCCGGCATGGTGTTGTCGTTGGCCATCGTCTCGATGAGGCGCAGCGCGATCTCGGCGGCCACGCCCGCGTCGTCCGCCGCGTACAGGACCTCGTCGCCCAGCGTCTTGATCAGCCGCCCGCCGTGCGCGGCGACCAGGTCGGCGGCCGTGGTCTCGAAGGCCTCGACGAGTTCGCCGAGTTCCTCCTCCTCCATGCGGCGCGTCAGGCGGGTGAAGCCGACGAGGTCGGCGAAGCCGACGGCGAGCCGCCGGTCGACCATCTCCTCGTCGTCCGCGGCCTGCACCACGCGCCCGGTCGCGGCGGCGAGCTGGCGCCGCCAGACGTAGACGAGGAACTCCTCCAGCTCGGGCAGGAGCAGCTCGATGAGGGGGTACGTCACCTCGGTGCGCGTCATGCCGGGCTCCGGGGGCTCGGTCAGGCCCTCCAGGAAGGAGTCGATCTGCCACTCGGCGAGCCGCGCGGTGGTCTGGCCCGTCGAACGGGCCACCTGCACCGCCATGGCCTCGCTGAGCAGCCCGGCCTCCACGAGACCGGCGAGCCGCCGCAGGGCCAGCACGTCCGCCTCGGTGAGCGCCTTGGCCTGGCCGATGTCCGCGAAGCCCATCGCCCGCCAGAAGCGCGAGGCCAGTTCCATGGAGACACCGGCGCTGCGGGCGGCCTGGAAGGGGGTGTAGCGCCGCTCCGCGCCGAGGATGAGCTGTTCGAGCCGCAGCGCCAGCGGATCCTGGCCGGAGTCGTCCTGCTCGTCCGCCGGGTCCTGGGCCCCGGTCGGGCCGTCCTGCGCGTCCACTCGGTCCCGCTCCTCCAGCCGCGCGTGCGCCTCGGCCCGGTCGGTCCGTGCGGCGGACGTGTCGGCGGTCGACCCGGCGGTGCGCCCCGGCTCACCGGAGGTGGGCTCACCTGTGCCGGAGCCCGTGTCGTCGACGGTCACGCCTGCTGCCCTTCCGATCTGCCACGGTCAGGTATCGACCGGCCTCAACTCTACGGCAGGTGTGCTGTGGCTCACTCCCGAGTGCCGAGGTCGGACGGCGCGTGGCGCCCTCCCACGCGTCCTTCCCCCGGCCCGCTCCCTGTCGTACGGCCGATACGCGTCCCGTGCTCACCACCAGGCGGGAAGTTCCTCCTCGGACTCCTCCGTCACACGGCCCACTGAACACCAGGAACGCCCCGGGCGCCCCGCGGGGCCCGGGCCCGCCCGCGACACGGCCCGCCGGACCCGACCGCCCGTGGCCCCCAGGCCACGGGCCCACGGGCCACGGCCCACAGGGCTTCGGTCTCAGGCCCCGTCCTGGCGCAGGTGGACGATGTCCCCCGCGCCCACCGGCTTCTGGACGCCTTCGGCGGTGGCCAGCACCAGCCTGCCGTCGCCGTCCACGGCCACCGCCTCCCCGGTGAGCGACTGCCCGCCGGGCAGCTCGGCCCGCACCACCCTGCCGAGGGTCGCGCACCCCGCGGCGTACGCCTCCTGGAGGCCGGACGCCGCCGGGTCGCCGTCCGCGCCCCGCCACTTCCCGTACCACTGCTCGAGGGAGCGCAGTACGGCCCGCAGCAGCGGGTCGCGGTCCGTGGTCACGGCTCCAGCGAGGGCCAGGGACCCGGCGCCGGGCACGGGCAGTTCGTCCGCGCGCAGGCTGACGTTGACGCCGATGCCGACCACGACCGCGTCCTCCCCTGCACGCTCGGCGAGGATGCCGCCGGTCTTGCGTTCCCGGCCGTCCACCGTCACCAGCAGGTCGTTGGGCCACTTGAGTGCCGTGTCGACGCCGGCCGTCCGGGAGAGCGCGGTCGCGACCGCGACGCCGGTGAGCAGCGGCAGCCAGCCCCAGCGCTCCACGGGGACCCCCGGCTTCAGCAGCACGGAGAAGAAGAGGCCCGAGCGCGCGGGTGCCGTCCACTGCCGGTCGAGGCGCCCCCGGCCGGCCTCCTGCTCCTCGGCCACGAGGACCGCGCCCTCCTCCGCCTTGCCGCCGGTGGCGTGGGCGACGAGATCGGAGTTGGTGGACCCGGTGCGGGGCACCACCTGGACGTCCGACCAGAGCCCGCCGTCCCGTACGAGCGCGCGGCGCAGCGCCACGGCGTTGAGCGGGGGACGGTCCAGGTCGGACCACCGATTGCTGTTCGCGTCTGAGTCATCTCGCGGCGTCATGCAACCCACCCTAGGTGTGGTAAACGCCGCACTGCCGAACGGTAGGCGCGCCACTACGCTACGGATGAGTAGCAACCCCCCTCTTCTGAGCACCGCCCTCATCGACACCTTCACCCTCACGTCCCCACTGAGCAGGCAGGGAGCCGCATCCCGATGTCCGAGCCGGAACAGCAGCACGAGATCGACATCCACACGACCGCGGGCAAACTCGCGGATCTGCGGCGCCGCATCGACGAGGCGACGCATGCCGGCTCGGCGCGCGCCGTCGAAAAGCAGCACGCCAAGGGCAAGTTGACGGCACGTGAGCGGATCGAGCTGCTGCTGGACGAGGGGTCCTTCGTCGAGTTCGACGAGTTCGCCCAGCACCGCTCCACGGACTTCGGCCTGGAGAGCAACCGCCCGTACGGGGACGGTGTGGTGACCGGCTACGGCACGGTGGACGGCCGCCCGGTGGCCGTGTTCTCCCAGGACTTCACGGTGTTCGGCGGCGCCCTCGGCGAGGTCTTCGGGCAGAAGATCATGAAGGCGATGGACTTCGCGCTGAAGACCGGCTGTCCGGTCATCGGCATCAACGACTCGGGCGGCGCGCGCATCCAGGAGGGTGTGTCGGCGCTGGGCATGTACGGCGAGATCTTCCGCCGCAACACCCATGCCTCGGGCGTCATCCCGCAGATCAGCCTCGTGGTCGGACCGTGCGCCGGAGGCGCCGTCTACTCCCCCGCGATCACCGACTTCACGGTGATGGTCGACCAGACCTCGCACATGTTCATCACGGGCCCCGACGTCATCAAGACGGTCACCGGCGAGGACGTCGGGTTCGAGGAGCTGGGCGGCGCGCGCACCCACAACGCGGTGTCGGGCGTGGCCCACCACATGGCGGGCGACGAGAAGGACGCGATCGAGTACGTCAAGTCGCTGCTCTCCTACCTCCCGTCGAACAACCTCAGCGAGCCGCCCGCGTTCCCGGAGGAGGCGGACCTCGCGCTCACCGACGAGGACCGCGAGCTGGACACGCTGATCCCGGACAGCGCCAACCAGCCGTACGACATGCACACGGTCATCGAACACGTCCTGGACGACGCCGAGTTCTTCGAGACGCAGCCGCTGTTCGCGCCGAACATCCTCACCGGCTTCGGCCGCGTGGAGGGCCGCCCGGTCGGCATCGTGGCCAACCAGCCGATGCAGTTCGCGGGCTGCCTCGACATCGACGCGAGCGAGAAGGCCGCGCGCTTCGTCCGCACGTGCGACGCGTTCAACGTCCCGGTCCTCACGTTCGTGGACGTGCCGGGCTTCCTGCCGGGTGTCGGCCAGGAGCACACGGGCATCATCCGGCGCGGCGCCAAGCTGATCTACGCGTACGCCGAGGCGACGGTCCCGCTGATCACGGTGATCACCCGCAAGGCCTTCGGCGGCGCGTACGACGTCATGGGCTCCAAGCACCTGGGCGCGGACCTCAACCTCGCCTGGCCGACCGCGCAGATCGCCGTGATGGGCGCCCAGGGCGCGGTGAACATCCTGCACCGGCGCACCATCGCGGCGACTCCCGAGAGCGAGCAGGAGGCAACCCGGGCCCGGCTGATCCAGGAGTACGAGGACGCGCTCCTCAACCCGTACACGGCGGCCGAGCGCGGGTACATCGACGGTGTGATCCTGCCGTCGGACACCCGTTCCCACATCGTGCGCGGCCTGCGGGCGCTGCGTACGAAGCGGGAGTCCCTGCCGCCGAAGAAGCACGGCAACATCCCCCTGTAGGACGCCAGTTGGGAGCGGTCATGATCAAGGTCGTACGGGGCAATCCGACCCCCGAGGAGTTGGCCGCCGCACTCGCGGTGGTCCAGGCGCGCGCCGCGGCGGCGGCCGCGGCGCCGACCGGCGGAGCACCGGAACGGGACGCGTGGGCGGACCCGGCGCGCCTCGCGCAGCGACGGCTGCCGGCGGCGGGGCCGACCTCGTGGGGCCGCACGTACTGGCCCGTCTGACAGCGGTCCGGTGGGGGCACGGCGATCCGTGCCCCCACCGGCCCACTCCGGGCCGGACCCGCTCCGGGCCGGGCCGGGCCGCCTAGAGGACCCCGGCGGCGACCTCCGCCATCACCTCGTACCCGGCGTCGTTGGGGTGCAGGTGGTCGCCGAAGTCGTACGCCGGGTGCAGCGCCTCGCCGGGGCCGGCGAGGGCCCGGTTCAGGTCCGCCACGGCGTCGTACTCGCCCGCGGCGCGGATCCAGTCGTTCAGCTCGCGGCTCACCCGGCGGGCGTGCTCGCCCCAGTGGTCGGAGCCGCCGAACGGGGGCAGTGTCGCGCCGACGACCCGCAGCCCCGCGGCCCGCGCCCGCCGGATCACCTCCCGGTGGCCCGCGATCAGTTCGTCCGCCTCGACGACGGGGGCGGGCTTGTACGTCGGCTGCTCGTCCGTCTCCGCGAAGCCGATGTCGTTGAGGCCGTGCAGGACGACGAGGTCGCCGACGCCCGCGTGCGCGAGCACGTCCCGCTCCAGCCGGTGGACGCCCCTCTCCCCGTACCAGGCCGAGTCGTTGAGCAGCAGGTTCCCGCCGATGCCCGCGTTGAGCACGGGCCGCCCCGTGCGGTCGGCGAGGGCGTCGGACCAGCGGCGGTCCGCGCCGGGCGTCGAGCCGAAGCCGTCGGTGACGGAGTCGCCGAAGAGGGCCACCGCGTCCGTCCGCCCGGCGAGGACGTCGACGCCCGCCAGGAAGTACCAGGACTCGGTCGTCTCGTCGAACCCCTCGCCCGCCGGGTCCGTCAGCAGGTCGCCCGGGCCCCGGTAGCTGGTCGCGAAGGCCTGCGCGTGGAAGGTCGCGGGCCCGGTGGCCCTGTCGAGGTGCAGCGTCACGGTGACCCGGTCCCCCGCCGCCGGGGCGAGGCCGACGGGGTCCCCGAGCAGTTCCCCGCGGGCGGGGACCACCGCGTGGGGCTCCCCGCCGAAGGTGAGCCGCCGCAGCGAGCCGGGTTCGACGGCGGCGCCCCGTGCCGTGCGGGCGACCGTCGCCCCGGCCACCCGCAGCTCCGAGAGTCCGTACGCGTTCGAGAGGCGGACGCGCAGGCCCTCGCCGCCCGCGCCGAGCCGGACGACCTGCCGCAGCGACTGCCGCCAGAAGCCCTCCTGCGACCAGTTGGGCGTGAACCCCGTGGCGGGGAGCTGGGGCGACGCGGTCCATGCGGTGGTGAACACGACTCTTCCCTTCCTGACGGGATCACGCTAACGGAACCACGATCCCTTTAGTGGAGGTCAGGACCATAGCAGGATCTCGGCTACTAATGGAACCCCAGGCCCGTTTGGGCAAGATGAGTACGCGTACTCAGGCGCCCGGGGCCGCGCCGGAGTGACGATCGTCAGCATGCTGTGGTCCGACCCGGAGAACGAGCCGCCGAAGGAACTGCGCGACATGCAGGACATGTTGCGGCGGCTGGGTGTCCTCATGGCGCTGGCGATGGTGGTCGCGATGATCGTGCTCGGCGTGATGTGAGCCGCGCCGGCTCCGCCGATACCCTGACGGCATGACTGATCAGCCACGCCGCCGGCTCGTCCTCGCCTCCCAGTCCCCCGCCCGGCTCGGACTGCTGCGGCAGGCCGGACTCGCACCCGAGGTCATCGTCAGCGGGGTCGACGAGGACGCCGTGACCGCTCCGACGCCCGCCGAACTCGCCCTCGCGCTGGCCGAGGCGAAGGCGTCGGTCGTCGCGGCGCGCCCGGAGGTCCGGGGCGCCCTGGTGATCGGCTGCGACTCGGTGCTCGACCTGGACGGCGAGGCACTCGGCAAGCCCGCCGACGCCGAGGAGGCGACCGCGCGCTGGAAGGCGATGCGCGGCCGCGTGGGCACCCTGCAGACCGGGCACTGCGTCTGGGACACGGACTCCGGACGCCACGCCTCGGCCGTCGCGTCCACCGTGGTCCGCTTCGGCGAGCCGAGCGACGCCGAGATCGCCGCGTACGTCGCCTCGGGCGAGCCCCTGTACGTCGCCGGGGCGTTCACCCTGGACGGCAGGTCGGCCCCGTTCATCGACGGCATCGACGGCGACCACGGGAACGTCATCGGGATCTCGCTGCCGCTGGTGCGCCGTCTGCTGGCCGGCCTGGGGGTCGGCATCACCGACCTGTGGACGCCTCGCGAGAAGTGATCCCGCGGGGCGTCCGGGGTCAGGGGGCCGTGGGTGCGGGGGGCCCGACCGGGGCCGCCCCCTTCCCGCCGCCCGCCGCTTCGTCGCCCGCCGCGTCCGACGGGCCACCGTCCGTCGGGCCGCCGTCCGCGGGACCGTCGCCCGCCGGGCCTCCGTCCGCCTTCGCGTCGGACACGGCCGTCTCCCTCGGGTCGTACGACACGAGGACGAGGACGATCAGCGCGAGGACCACCATCATGAACGCGAACGCGCCCCAGCCCACCAGGCCGACCGTGAACGCGCCGAGCAGCCCGTGCACCACCGCCGCGCTGAGCAGCAGCAGGCGGCCGGGCCCCGAGGGGGCGCGGCCGCGCAGGCCGACACGCAGCGCCACCACCGCGCAGAACGCGAAGTAGAGGCCGAAGACCAGCCCGGCGACCTTCGAGGACGTCGACATCACGGCGGGGTCCAGCCCCGCAAGGGACATGTCCTGCCGGTCGACGACGATCCCCATGTACCAGTTCACCAGCGCGATTCCGATCGCCTCAGCGAAGAGCACGATCGCCGTCAACCACGCCACCGGTCTGCGCACCACCGGTCCCCACCCACTTTCGACTGCCGCCCGAGCAAAGCTGCTGTTACCTCAAGTACGTTCGAGACAGGTGAACGCTACTAACGGGTAAACCGCGGGACAAGGGATCTGCCGAGGGCAATGCGGCATGGGGCCATTGGTAGGGACTCCACAAAAAAACGGAGTGGGCCGCAGCACGCTCTCACAGAGACCTTGACCACATCGGAGGACTAGGGTTCTGGGGAAGCCCCCTGCGTACCGCGGTGCGACAAGGGAATTCGCGGGCGAGCGGGCCTCGTATCACGCTCCGTGTGGGCAAGCTCACCACAGGGGACGGGTCGAAACGTCGTGTCGGCTGTCCCTAAAATCAGCTTGTTTCAAGGAGAGGGAGCCAACGTGCGCAAGGTGCTGATCGCCAACCGTGGCGAAATCGCTGTCCGTGTCGCCCGGGCGTGCCGAGACGCCGGAATCGCGAGCGTGGCCGTGTACGCCGACCCGGACCGGGACGCGCTGCATGCGCGCGCCGCCGACGAGGCGTTCGCCCTGGGCGGTGACACGCCCGCGACCAGTTACCTCGACATGGCCAAGGTGCTGCTGGCCGCGAAGGACTCGGGGGCGGACGCGATCCACCCCGGCTACGGCTTCCTCTCGGAGAACGCCGAGTTCGCGCAGGCCGTGCTCGACGCCGGCCTGGTCTGGATCGGCCCGCCGCCGCAGGCCATCCGCGACCTGGGTGACAAGGTCGCCGCCCGGCACATCGCCCAGCGCGCCGGCGCCCCCCTGGTCGCGGGCACCCCCGACCCGGTCTCGGGCTCCGACGAGGTCGTGGCCTTCGCCCGGGAGCACGGGCTGCCGATCGCGATCAAGGCCGCCTTCGGCGGTGGCGGCCGCGGCCTGAAGGTCGCCCGCACCCTCGAAGAGGTCCCCGAGCTGTACGACTCCGCGGTCCGCGAGGCCGTCGCCGCCTTCGGGCGCGGGGAGTGCTTCGTCGAGCGCTACCTGGACAAGCCCCGGCACGTGGAGACCCAGTGCCTGGCCGACTCGCACGGCAACGTGGTCGTCGTCTCCACCCGTGACTGCTCCCTCCAGCGCCGCCACCAGAAGCTGGTCGAGGAGGCCCCGGCCCCGTTCCTGTCCGAGGCGCAGAACGCGGAGCTGTACCGCGCGTCCAAGGCCATCCTCAAGGAGGCCGGCTACGTCGGCGCCGGCACCGTGGAGTTCCTCGTCGGCACGGACGGCACGATCTCCTTCCTCGAGGTCAACACGCGCCTCCAGGTCGAGCACCCGGTGACCGAGGAGGTCTCCGGCATCGACCTGGTCCGCGAGATGTTCCGCATCGCCGACGGAGAGGCCCTGGGTTACGACGACCCGCAGTTGCGGGGTCACTCGTTCGAGTTCCGTATCAACGGCGAGGACCCGGGCCGCGGCTTCCTGCCGGCCCCCGGCACCGTGACCACGTTCGCCGCGCCGTCCGGACCGGGCGTGCGCCTGGACGCGGGCGTCGAGTCCGGCAGTGTGATCGGCCCGGCCTGGGACTCCCTGCTGGCCAAGCTGATCGTCACGGGCGCCACCCGCGAGCAGGCTCTCCAGCGCGCCTCCCGCGCCCTGGAGGAGTTCACCGTGGAGGGCATGGCGACCGCCATCCCCTTCCACCGCGCCGTGGTGACCGACCCCGCCTTCGCCCCGGAGCTGACCGGCTCGGCCGGCCCGTTCACGGTCCACACCCGCTGGATCGAGACCGAGTTCGTCAACGAGGTCAAGCCGTTCGCCGCCCCGGCGGACACCGACACCGACGACGAGCCCGGCCGCGAGACGGTCGTCGTCGAGGTCGGCGGCAAGCGCCTGGAGGTCTCGCTGCCCTCCTCGCTGGGCATGTCCCTCGCGCGCACCGGCCTCGCGGCCGGCGCCAAGCCCAAGCGCCGCGCCGCCAAGAAGTCCGGCCCGGCCGCCTCCGGCGACACCCTCGCCTCGCCGATGCAGGGCACGATCGTCAAGGTCGCCGTCGAGGAGGGCCAGGAGGTCAAGGAGGGCGATCTGATCGTCGTCCTGGAGGCCATGAAGATGGAGCAGCCGCTCAACGCCCACCGCTCCGGCACCGTCAAGGCCCTGTCCGCCGAGGTCGGCGCGTCCATCACCTCGGGCGCCGCCATCTGCGAGATCAAGGACTGACACCGCCGCGGCGCGGCCGTCGGCATCCGGAGCGCCCGGTGGACCCCAGTGGTCCGCCGGGCGTTCCGTTCGTCCGCGGTGGCATCCTGGACGGCAGCCGGTACGGCGGGAGAGGGCAGGTGGACGTCATGGTGGTCGCGACCTCACAGGAGACCGCGGAGGACCCCGCGACGGTACGTCCCATGCGCGCCGACGCCCGCCGCAACCACGCGCGGCTGGTCGCCGAGGCACGGGCCGCCTTCGCGGCGTACGGGGCGGACGCCTCCCTGGAGGACGTGGCCCGGCGCGCGGGGGTCGGCATCGGCACGCTGTACCGGCACTTCCCGAACCGGCACGCGCTGCTCGGCGCGGTCTTCGCGGACGCCGTGAGCGATCTGCTGGCCCGCGCGCGCGAACTGCTCGACGATCCGCAGCCGTGCACGGCGCTCGTGACGTGGCTGCGCGCCATCATCACTCACGCGGGTGAGTACCGCGGCCTGTCTCGCGCCCTGATGTCGGCCACGCGGGACGACGCATCGGCCCTCGCCCGGTGCAGCGGGCCGATGCACGAGGCGGGCAGCGCGCTGCTCGCGCGGGCCCAGTCCGCGGGTGCGGTGCGGCCGGACGTCTCCATCGGGGATCTGCTCCAGCTCACCAACGCCATCGCCCTGGCCGCCGAGGAGACCCCGGAGGAACCGGAGTTGGCGGACCGTCTGCTGACGCTGACCCTGCGGGGCCTCAAGGCCTGACGGCCCGCGCGCCGGCGGCCCTCGCGGCCGGCGGCGACCCCGTCTTCCTCCCGCGCACGGAAGTCCTGGCGGCCGCACGGCCGTTGGCGACCCGGTGTCGGTCCCGCGTGCGGACCGGATCGCCGTCCGTCGGAGTCGGGGCGTCCGCGGGCGCCGTCAGCGCCTGCGCATGTCGGCGACTCGCGCGCGCTCACTCTGGGGCTGGTCCCCCAGGACCGCGGCCGCGCTGCGCAACTGGGGGGCGCCGCCCTGGACCTGACCCCGCCGCGGACCGGGCAGCGGCACGTCCCGGCGCGGCGGTTGGCGCCCCGCGGGAACCGCGTCCCCTCCCGATCCGGCCACCGCGATCTGCACTCCCTGGTCGGCCAGGGCCTGCAGTTCGGTGCCGGCGCGGTCGTCGTGGGCGGGCGGCTCGTCGGTCACGAGCCGGGTGATCACGTCGGTCGGCACGGTCTGGAACATCGTGTCGGTGCCGAGCTTGGTGTGGTCGGCGAGGACCACGACCTCCCCGGCCGCCTGCACCAGCGCGCGGTCGACGGACGCCGACAGCATGTTGGAGGTGGACAGGCCGCGCTCCGCGGTCAGCCCGCTTCCGGACAGGAAGGCCCGCGAGACCCGCAGCCCCTGGAGGGACTGCTCGGCACCGCTGCCGACGAGGGCGTAGTTGGAGCCGCGCAGGGTCCCTCCGGTCATCACGACCTCGACGCGGTTGGCGTGGGCCAGCGCCTGGGCGACCAGGAGCGAGTTGGTGACGACGGTCAGACCGGGTACCCGCGCGAGCCGGCGGGCCAGCTCCTGCGTGGTCGTCCCCGCCCCCACCACAATGGCCTCGCCTTCTTCGACGAGACCCGCGGCGAGATCGGCGATGGCCGTCTTCTCGGCGGTCGCGAGATGCGATTTCTGCGGAAAGCCGGACTCCCGCGTGAACCCGCCCGGCAATACCGCACCGCCATGTCGGCGGTCGAGGAGTCCTTCTGCCTCCAGTGCGCGCACGTCCCGCCGTACGGTCACTTCGGAGGTCTGGACGACGCGGGCAAGCTCACGGAGCGACACGGCCCCATTGGCTCGCACCATTTCGAGGATCAATTGGCGACGTTCTGCAGCGAACACGAAACTGACAGTAACCCCAACGACCGTCTGCTTTCAGCAGTTTGCGCCGAATAACAGAAGTTGTTCGCACGGCATGGGGTGGAGTGGTATACGTGCCTATCCAGGCCGCCTATGCCGTGCGAATGGGCAGCAACTCCCTGTGACCAGCGGGAAATCGCCTTTCGCCGTCAGGCGTCGCCCGCGGTCTTGCGCGTGTGGAGCTGCCGCGCCACCTCGGCGATCGACCCCGACAGGGACGGATAGACGGTGAACGCGTTCGCGATCTGTTCGACGGTCAGGTTGTTGTCGACCGCGATCGAGATCGGGTGGATCAGTTCCGAGGCCCGCGGCGAGACCACGACACCGCCGACGACGATCCCCGTGCCCGGCCGGCAGAAGATCTTGACGAAGCCGTCCCGGATGCCCTGCATCTTGGCGCGCGGGTTGCGCAGCAGCGGCAGCTTCACCACCCGGGCGTCGATCTTGCCCGCGTCGACGTCCGCCTGGGAGTAGCCGACGGTGGCGATCTCGGGGTCGGTGAAGACGTTCGACGACACCGTCTTGAGGTTGAGCGGGGCGACCGCGTCGCCGAGGAAGTGGTACATGGCGATGCGGCCCTGCATCGCGGCGACCGAGGCCAGCGCGAAGACGCCGGTCACGTCACCGGCCGCGTACACGCCGGGGGCCGTCGTCCTGGACACCTTGTCGGTCCAGATGTGACCGGAGTCCCGGACCTTGACGCCGGCCTCCTCCAGGCCCATGCCGTCGCTGTTCGGGATGGCGCCGACCGCCATGAGGCAGTGCGAGCCGGTGATGACGCGGCCGTCCGAGAGCGTCACCTCGACCCGGTCGCCGACGCGCTTGGCGGACTCGGCGCGCGAGCGGGCCATGACGTTCATGCCGCGCCGCCGGAAGACGTCCTCCAGCACGGCCGCCGCGTCTGGGTCCTCGCCCGGCAGCACGCGGTCGCGGCTGGAGACGAGCGTGACCCGCGAGCCGAGCGCCTGGTAGGCGCCGGCGAACTCGGCGCCGGTGACACCGGAGCCGACCACGATGAGTTCCTCGGGCAGCTCGTCCAGGTCGTACACCTGGGTCCAGTTCAGGATGCGCTCGCCGTCGGGCTGCGCGTCGGCCAGCTCGCGGGGGTGCCCGCCGGTGGCGATGAGCACGGCGTCCGCGACGAGGGTCTCCTCGCTGCCGTCCGCGGCGCGCACGACGACCTTGCGCGAGCCGTCCATGGCCTGCCGGCCGTCGAGACGTCCCCGGCCGCGCAGCACGCGGGCGCCCGCGCGGGTGACGGAGGCCGTGATGTCGTGCGACTGGGCGAGCGCGAGCCGCTTCACACGGCGGTTGACCTTGCCGAGGTCGACGCCGACGACCCGCGCCGGAGTGTCGAGGTGCGGGGTGTCGTCGGCGACGATGATCCCGAGCTCTTCGTAGGACGAGTCGAAGGTGGTCATCACCTCCGCCGTCGCGATCAGGGTCTTCGACGGGACGCAGTCGGTGAGCACCGACGCCCCGCCCAGGCCGTCGCAGTCGACGACGGTCACCTCCGCGCCGAGCTGGGCGGCCACCAGGGCCGCCTCGTATCCGCCGGGTCCGCCGCCAATGATCACGATCCGAGTCACGTACTCCATTGTCCCGCACGCTTCAAGGTGCTTCAGCCCGGGGCCCGCGCGCGGGTGCGGCGGACGGTCCGTCGCGGTGCTCCCGTTGCCGGAGAGGCGCGTGCGTCCGCTGCCGTACCCTCGGTCCCATGTCGCTCTACGCCGCGTACGCCGGCAATCTCGACCCGCGGCTCATGACGCGCCGCGCCCCCCACTCGCCGCTGCGCGCCACGGGGTGGCTCACCGGCTGGCGGCTGACGTTCGCCGGGGAGCACATGGGCTGGGAGGGCGCGCTGGCGACCATCGTCGAGGCCCCGCGCTCGCAGGTCTTCGTGGCCCTCTACGACATCGCGCCGCCGGACGAGGAGTCCATGGACCGCTGGGAGGGTGTCGGCCTCGACATCTACCGGCGGATGCGCGTACGGGTCCAGACCCTGGAGGGCGAGGAGCCGGCCTGGGTGTACGTCCTCAACGGGTACGAGGGCGGCCTGCCCTCGGCCCGCTACCTCGGCGAGATCGCGGACGCGGCGGAATCGGCCGGGGCCCCGCACGACTACGTGATGGAGCTGCGCAAGCGCCCCTGCTGAGCGTGCCCCGGCGCGGGCACGCTCAGCCCGGAGCCGGCGGACAGCGGCCCGCTCACGACCCCGACCGCCGCTGCCCGCCCCAGCCCGCCGCACGCCACGGACGGCCTCCGCGCGCCTCCACGGCCACGGCCTCGGCCTCGGCCTCCACGGACCGTGTCCGCCACCGCCCCGACCGCGTCCGCCCGTCACCGCTCCCGCCGCTCCCTCCGCCACCGCCGGGGGAATCCCGGACACCGCGGAGGACCACCGCGGGGCGAACACCGCCAAGGACCGCCACGCCCGGTCCGAGCCCCCGGCCGGCTCGCGCGGACAGTCCGCCCGGACCCGCGCGGCCCCCTGTCCCGCCCGGTCCGGACCCGGTCGCGCGCACCCCGGCCGCCCTCGTCCGGCGGAAACGACAAGACAACGATCGCAAAGCAGTGACCATCACCATCTACGCGCGTAGGCCCGGACCGGCTACCCTCATGCGCGTGAACGCATCTCTTCTTCCGGACGACATCCAGGGCGACCCCCACGCCGCCGCCGACGCCGCCGCCGCGCGCCTGCGGGAACTCACGGGCACCGACAGCCACGACGTCGCCCTCGTGATGGGCTCGGGCTGGGCACCGGCCGTGGACGCCCTCGGCGACCCCGCCGCGGAGTTCGAGGTCACCGAGCTGCCCGGCTTCCCGCCGCCGGCGGTCGAGGGCCACGGCGGCAAGGTCCGCTCGTACCAGATCGGTGACAAGCGCGCGCTCGTCTTCCTCGGCCGCACCCACTACTACGAGGGCCGCGGCGTGGCCGCCGTCGCGCACGGCGTCCGCACTGCCGTGGCCGCCGGCTGCAAGACCATCGTGCTGACCAACGGCTGCGGCGGTCTTCGCGAGGGCATGCGTCCGGGCCAGCCGGTGCTGATCAGCGACCACCTCAACCTGACGGCGGCCTCCCCGATCGTCGGCGCGAACTTCGTCGACCTGACGGACCTGTACTCGCCGCGGCTGCGCGCGCTGTGCAAGGAGATCGACGCGACCCTCGAAGAGGGCGTCTACGCGCAGTTCCCCGGCCCGCACTACGAGACGCCCGCCGAGATCCGGATGGCCCGGGCGATCGGCGCGGACCTGGTCGGCATGTCGACCACGCTGGAGGCCATCGCCGCGCGCGAGGCGGGCGCCGAGGTGCTGGGCATCTCGCTGGTGACCAACCTCGCCGCCGGCATGACCGGGGAGCCCCTCAACCACGAGGAGGTCCTCCAGGCGGGCCGCGACTCGGCCACCCGGATGGGCGCGCTCCTGACCAAGGTCCTGGACCGGATCTAGGGAGCGCGGGGCGGTTCCCACCGGGCGGGAAGTGCCGGGAGGGCCCCGGAGACGCCTGGACCGCCGAGCGATCCCCTCGTCCTCCCCGTGTTCCCCCTCCCGTCCCTGCCCCTCGCTTCCCCTCGCTTCCCCTCACGCCCCCTCCCGCCCTCCCGCCCTCCCGTCCTCCGCTGCCGCCGGCCCAGGAACCCTCCCGCCCCGCCGGGCGTTCGAGGACGGAAGCACCGCTGCCGACACGGGTGGCGGCGAGTGGCGAGCTGACAACGGGGGACGGGGTACGTATGCCGGGGCCCGGGGGACGGGGAATGCAGGACGTCCGGCGCTTCCGCCCGGCACGCGGCGGCCGGGGACGGCGGGCGCGGGGATTCCGGGTACCCGGCACAGCGGGACAGCGGGACAGCGGGACAGCGGGACAGCGGGACAGCGGGACAGCGGGACAGCGGGACGACGAGACCACAGAACGAGAGGTTGACCCGACGTGCAGGACGAACTCATCGCACGCGCCCAGGCGTGGCTGGCCGAGGACCCCGACGCGGAGACCCGTGAGGAACTCGCCAAGCTCATCGAGGCCGAGGACGTCGCGGAGCTGACCGCACGCTTCAGCGGCACCCTCCAGTTCGGCACGGCGGGGCTGCGGGGCGAGCTCGGCGCGGGTCCGATGCGGATGAACCGCTCGGTCGTCGTGCGCGCGGCCGCCGGTCTCGCCGCGTACCTGAAGGCCCGGGGCCACGCCGGCGGCCTCGTGGTCGTCGGCTACGACGCCCGCCACAAGTCCGCCGACTTCGCCCGGGACACGGCCGCCGTCATGACGGGCGCCGGCCTGCGCGCCGCGCTCCTCCCCCGCCCGCTGCCGACACCCGTACTCGCGTACGCCATAAGGCATCTGGGCGCGGTGGCCGGCGTCGAGGTGACGGCCAGCCACAACCCCCCGCGCGACAACGGCTACAAGGTCTACCTGGGCGACGGCTCCCAGATCGTCCCGCCGGCCGACGCGGAGATCGCGGCGGAGATCGCCGCGATCGCGCGCCTCGCCGACGTGCCGCGCCCCGAATCCGGCTGGCAGACCCTCGACGACGGCGTCCTGGACGCCTATCTGGCGCGTACGGACGCCGTGCTGGCCGCGGACTCCCCCCGGACCGCCCGCACGGTCTACACGGCGATGCACGGCGTCGGCAGGGAGACCCTGACGGCGGCGTTCGCGCGGGCCGGCTTCCCCGCGCCGGTACTCGTCGCCGAGCAGGCCGACCCGGACCCGGACTTCCCCACGGTCGCGTTCCCGAACCCGGAGGAGCCGGGCGCGATGGACCTCGCGTTCGCGAAGGCCCGCGAGACCGGGCCGGACCTGGTCATCGCCAACGACCCGGACGCCGACCGCTGCGCCGTGGCCGTCCCCGACGGCGGCGACTGGCGCATGCTGCGCGGCGACGAGGTCGGCGCGCTGCTGGCGGAGCACCTGGTCCGCCAGGGCGCGCGCGGCACGTTCGCGGAGTCGATCGTCTCGTCCTCGCTGCTCGGCCGGATCGCGGCCGGCGCGGGCCTGCCGTACGAGGAGACCCTGACGGGCTTCAAGTGGATCGCCCGGGTGGAGGGCCTCCGGTACGGCTACGAGGAGGCGCTGGGCTACTGCGTCGACCCCGAGGGCGTACGGGACAAGGACGGCATCACGGCGGCGCTCCTGATCACCGAGCTGGCCTCCGTGCTCAAGGCCGAGGGGCGCACGCTCCTCGACCTGCTCGACGACCTCGCGGTGCGGCACGGCCTGCACGCGACGGACCAGCTGTCGGTCCGGGTGGACGACCTCTCGGTGATCTCCGACGCGATGCGGCGGCTGCGCGAGCGGCCCCCCACGCGGCTCGCGGGGCTGCCCGTCACGGCGGCCGAGGACCTGACGAAGGGGACGCCGAGCCTGCCCCCGACGGACGGCCTGCGCTACACCCTGGACGGCGCGCGCGTCATCGTCCGGCCCAGCGGCACCGAGCCGAAACTGAAGTGCTACCTGGAGGTCGTGGTGCCGGTCGGCACGCACGCGGGCCTCCCGGTGGCACGTGCCAAGGCCGCGGACCTGCTGGCCGCGGTCAAGCGCGACCTGTCGGCGGCGGCGGGCATCTGATCCCACCCGGACGCACCCGTACGGGTGACGTCCACCGGAATCCGCACGGGCCTCGCGCGGGTGGGCGCGCGCCCACCCGCCCGGGGCCCGCACGCGTCGGTACGGGCCGTACGGGGCTCGCGCGGGCAGCCGCCCGACGCGGGACGCGCCGCTGCGGACCGTCCACGTCCGCCCGCCCACCCGGACCGGTGCCGCATGCGTCGGCGCCCCGGCCGTACGGGGCGCTGCGGGTATCGGCGCGCCCGGGTACGGACCCTGGGCAGGTGACCGCCCCGCGCGGCGGGCGGGCGCGCCGGGGCGGGTGCCTGCCGCATGCCCGGCCGTACGGGGCAGCGGGTATCGGAGACCGCCCGGGTGCGGCCCGGTCGAGTGACCGCCCCGCGCGGGGCCGTCGCCGGCCGATCAGCCACGGGACGCGTGCGTGCCCGCAGCGATGCGCGAGGACCCCGGGTGCGGGTGACTGCCGTGTGTCCGGCCCCGATTCACGAGGCGGGACGGCCGGACGGCCCCTGCCGGGTCTCAGGACAGTACGGCGAGCAGGCCGACCCACAGCACCGCCAGCGCCAGCGCCAGCGGCCACAGGGGACGCCCCCGCTCGGCCCCGCTGCTCTCGCCCGTGGGCCGCAGCCCGGGGTCGTCGCGCATGACCGTGAGTTCGGCCGCGAGCGCGTCGTACGGATGGGTCAGGCCCCGCCGCCGCTCGAACCACGCCCAGCGGGGCGCGGCGACCGCCCAGTCGTCGTCCCGCCAGCGGAGTTTCAGCTCGTAGGACTCACGGCGTACGGAGCGGATGTCGTCCCACGGGACGTGCCGGGGGGCGCGCAGCCCGGTGAGCCACAGTCCGGAGCTGTCGGCCGTGATGCGCCAGGCGAGCTTCAGGGGGACGCGCACGGCCCCGTAGAGGCCGATCGCCGCGGCGAGGGCCAGCTCCCACGGGGACATCGCCCACTCCGTGAACCAGGCCCCGCAGATCCAGCCGCCCCACTGCACCAGCAGAGCCGCGGCCAGCCAGTCCAGCCAGCCCGCGCTCCAGCGCCGCACCGGCACGGCGGGCCGTCCGGCGCCGAGCTCCCTGGCCTGCCGTTCGAGCTGCCGGTCGCGTGCCTCGCGGGCCTTCTGCCGGGTGATCCTCCGCAGGCCCGCGCCCGGCGAGAGCGGGCGGACCGGTCCCGCGGACCACTCCGTCAGCGGCGGCTGGTCCGGGTCCTCGTCGGCGCTGACCAGGACGACCTCGGCGCCGTCGAAGGGCGCTCCGTAGAGCACGGCCTCGCGGACCGGGCCCGGCACGTCGTCATTGATCGTGTCGAGGATGCGCTCGAATTCCGCGCGCTCCTTGTCGCGCTGGTCGTCGCGCTGGTCGGCGGGCTGGTCGTCGCGCTCGTCGTCGCCGTGCGTGTCGGCCGCACCGGCGCCGCCGTCGGCCGCTCGGGGGTCGTCGGCCGCCTCGGTGTCACCGTCGTACGACGTCAGGTCCACGGTGAACAGGGGCCGCGCGGCGGCGGTGTCGTCGGCCGCGTAGACCTCCGTGGTGCCCCGGGCGTCGTCGCGCACGAGGACCCGCAGGACCGGCGCCGGCTCCCGGCGCAGCGCGACGGCCCGGTGGCGGCCCAGCCACGCGGACGCCAGCGCGGTGACGGCGAGGCCCGCGAGGTAGCAGGCCACGACACGGGAGCCGCCGCGGTCCTCGGCCGTGCCCCACAGCCCCGCGGTGGCGCCGGTGAGCACGGAGACCGCGAGCACCACGAGGCCGAGCGGACGCAGGAACCGGCCGCGCCGCACCGGCGCGTCCTCGTCCGGGACGCGGGCGGTGCCGTCGCCCGCGGCCTCCAGCGCCCGTTCGAGCTGGGTGTCCCTGGCCCGCAGCCGTACGGCCACGGCGGTCCAGGACACCACGACGACCAGGGCCCCGGCGAAGGTCACCGCCCAGGGCAGCGAAGGGGCCTCCACGGCGAGCGCGACGAGCAGCGCGGGGGCTCCGGCCCAGACCAGCTCGGGGCGGGCGAGCACCCACAGCGTGTAGACGGCGAACCCGGCGGCCACGAGCGGCCACAGTCCGCCGAGCATCACGGCCCAGGCGCCGACGCAGAGCGCGAACGTGGTCGCGGCGGCGGCGACCGACCTGCGTACCGCGGGAAGGGTCCAGCGGGGCGCCAGCGAGGCCGACCAGGCGGCCGCGGGTCCGGCCGTCCAGTCGCGGCAGCCGTCGGGTATCGCGGCCGCGGGCAGCCTCAGCGGCTCGTCGTACGACACATGCACTCCTGGATCATGTGGGAACACCGGCGGCCGCGACGACGGCCGGGGCCGGCCGCCGGACGCCTCCGCCCGCGATGTGGGTGTCACCCTCTCGTACGGTCGCGAGGACTGTTCACCTCAAGCGGGAACACACGTCCGGCCCGAGCCGGAGCACTCGTCCGAGCCGAGGCCCTCCGCACCACCCCGGAACCGCCCGCCCGCCACCGTCGGCGGGGCAACCAGCGCGCGGGCACAGCCCCCGGCGACCGGACCGCTCACGATCCCGTACGCCGGCGGGACCGTGCACCCGCGGGGCCGCGTCCCCCGGGGAGCGGCTGCGACGACCGGTCGCGGCGCGGGGTGGGCGCCGCGACCGGCACGGGACGCGCGGGCGACCCGGAACCGTCGGCGCCCCGGACGCGCGTCAGCCCACCGCGAGCAGCGCCGCGAGCAGCACGGCGCCCGCGGCCGCGGGGCCGACGATCTCGTAGGCCCAGCGCACGGTGGCCCCGCCCTGGGACCGCGCGTCCTTGGCGCGTGACTCGTGGAGCTGCCGCAGTTCGTCCATGATCTGGTCGGTGTGGGCGCGCACGGGTCCGGTGGCCACCGCGCCCATGTCGCGCGACGGGACGGCCGGCGCCTCGCCCGGCCGGCCGAGGTGCGGGTCGCCACGCCGGGCCGCGGCGGCGCCCTTGGCCTCGCCGCGGGCCTCCTTGCGGGCGGCCCGCTTGCGGGCGCGCAGCGAGACGGGCACGGCCCAGAGCTGGTACTTGGCGCCGGCCGTGTCGACGACCTCGTTGGAGTAGCCGGACCGGAACGTCTCCACGGCTCCCCAGGGCAGCACGACCACGCGCAGCGGGTTGCGCACGCGCAGCCGGCGCTCGTCGGCGAAGACGGCGGGGCGCAGGGTGAAGGCGGCGACGAGCGGCACCAGCATGATCATCGTGGCCAGCGCCAGCCACGGGGTACGGCCCTCGCCCGTGACCAGCGCGTCGATGCCGAGCCAGCACACGATGGCGAGCAGCAGTACGCCGCCGGCGATTCCGGAGGGCGACCGGTAGGCCCGGTCGTTGTACCGGGGTTCCGGTGCGTCCGGTGCGGGGGAGGGGTGGTCCGGGGTCGTCATGCTCCCGATTCTGCACGACGGCCCCCGGGACTCCCGTGCGCGGTGCCCCCGTCTTCACGGACCCCTGGGGCTGTACAGCAGCTACGCGCGTAGATATGCTCGTCTGGTGACCATGCCCACGACTGCACCTGCCTTCAGGGACGTGACCGCGTCCGACAGCACGCTGCGCCGCTTCCTCCACGGGCTGCCCGGGGTCGACGCGGTCGGCCTGGAGTCGCGCGCCGCCGCGCTCGGCACCCGCTCCATCAAGACGACCGCCAAGGCCTACGCCATCGACCTCGCCATCTCGATGGTCGACCTGACGACGCTGGAGGGCGCGGACACCCCGGGCAAGGTCCGGGCGCTCGGCGCGAAGGCCGTCCGCCCCGACCCGACGGACCGCACGACCCCGGCGACCGCCGCCGTCTGCGTCTACCCCGACATGGTGGCCACCGCCAAGGAGGCCGTCGCCGGGTCCGCCGTGAAGGTCGCCTCCGTGGCGACCGCCTTCCCCGCGGGCCGCGCCGCGCTCGACGTGAAGCTGGCCGACGTGCGGGACGCCGTCGCCGCGGGCGCGGACGAGATCGACATGGTCATCGACCGCGGGGCGTTCCTCGCCGGGCACTACATGAAGGTGTACGACGAGATCACCGCCGTGAAGGAGGTCTCGGGCGACGCGCGCCTGAAGGTCATCTTCGAGACCGGCGAGCTGTCGACGTACGACAACATCCGGCGCGCGAGCTGGCTCGGCATGCTGGCGGGCGCCGACTTCATCAAGACCTCCACGGGCAAGGTCGCCGTCAACGCGACACCGGCCAACACCCTGCTCATGCTGGAGGCGGTGCGCGACTTCCGTGCGCAGACCGGGATCCAGATCGGTGTGAAGCCCGCGGGCGGCATCCGCACCACCAAGGACGCCGTGAAGTTCCTCGTCCTGGTCAACGAGACCGCCGGCGAGGACTGGCTGGACAACCACTGGTTCCGGTTCGGCGCCTCCTCGCTCCTGAACGATCTGCTGATGCAGCGGCAGAAGCTGGCCACCGGCCGCTACTCCGGCCCCGACTACGTGACGGTGGACTGATCACCATGACCATGGAAAAGCGGTCATCCGCATTCGAGTACGCGCCGGCGCCCGAGTCCCGCTCCGTCGTCGACATCGCGCCGTCGTACGGCCTGTTCATCGACGGCGAGTTCACCGAGGCGGCCGACGGCAGGGTCTTCAAGACCGTCAGCCCCTCCACCGAGGAGGTCCTGTCCGAGGTGGCCCGGGCGGGCGCCGAGGACGTCGACCGAGCGGTGCGGGCGGCCCGCACGGCCTTCGTCAAGTGGTCCGCGCTCCCCGGCTCCGAGCGCGCCAAGTACCTGTTCCGCATCGCCCGGATCATCCAGGAGCGCAGCCGCGAGCTGGCCGTCCTGGAGACGCTGGACAACGGAAAGCCGATCAAGGAGACGCGCGACGCGGACCTCCCGCTGGTCGCGGCGCACTTCTTCTACTACGCGGGCTGGGCGGACAAGCTCGACCACGCGGGCTTCGGCGCCGACCCGAGGCCGCTGGGCGTGGCCGGACAGGTCATCCCCTGGAACTTCCCGCTGCTGATGCTGGCGTGGAAGATCGCCCCGGCGCTCGCCACCGGCAACACGGTCGTCCTGAAGCCCGCCGAGACCACGCCGCTGTCGGCGCTGTTCTTCGCGGACATCTGCCGCCAGGCGGGCCTGCCCAGGGGCGTCGTCAACATCCTTCCCGGGTACGGCGACGCGGGCGCGGCCCTCGTCGAGCACCCGGACGTGAACAAGGTCGCCTTCACCGGCTCCACGGCCGTCGGCAAGGCCATCGCGCGCCAGGTCGCGGGCTCGCACAAGAAGGTCACGCTCGAACTGGGCGGCAAGGGCGCGAACATCGTCTTCGACGACGCGCCCGTCGACCAGGCCGTCGAGGGCATCGTCAGCGGGATCTTCTTCAACCAGGGCCAGGTCTGCTGCGCGGGCTCGCGCCTGCTGGTCCAGGAGTCCATCCAGGACGAGCTGCTCGACTCCCTCAAGCGCAGGCTCTCGACGCTGCGGCTGGGCGACCCGCTCGACAAGAACACGGACATCGGCGCGATCAACTCGGCCGAGCAGCTCTCGCGCATCACCTCGCTCGTCGAGCAGGGCGAGTCCGAGGGCGCCGAGCGCTGGTCCCCGGCCTGCGAACTCCCCTCCTCCGGCTACTGGTTCGCCCCGACGCTGTTCACGAACGTCACCCAGGCGCACACCATCGCCCGCGACGAGATCTTCGGCCCGGTGCTGTCCGTGCTCAGCTTCCGCACCCCCGACGAGGCCGTCGCCAAGGCGAACAACAGCCAGTACGGGCTGTCCGCCGGCATCTGGTCGGAGAAGGGCTCCCGCATCCTGGCCGTCGCGGGCAAGCTGCGCGCGGGCGTCATCTGGTCCAACACGTTCAACAAGTTCGACCCGACCTCGCCGTTCGGCGGCTACAAGGAGTCGGGCTTCGGCCGCGAGGGCGGCCGTCACGGTCTGGAGGCGTACCTCGATGTCTGAGAAGTCGGAGAGGACCGCGCGACTGTCGGTCTTCAAGACCTACAAGCTGTACGTGGGAGGAAAGTTCCCGCGTTCCGAGAGCGGCCGGGTGTACGAGGTGACGGACTCCAAGGGCAACTGGCTGGCCAACGCGCCCCTCGCCTCCCGCAAAGACGCCCGTGACGCGGTCGTCGCCGCGCGCAAGGCGTTCGGCGGCTGGTCCGGGGCGACGGCGTACAACCGCGGCCAGGTCCTCTACCGCGTCGCCGAGATGTTGGAAGGCCGCCGCGAGCAGTTCGTGCGCGAGGTCGCGGACGCGGAGGGCCTGTCCAAGTCGAAGGCCGCCGCGGTCGTCGACGCGGCCGTGGACCGCTGGGTCTGGTACGCGGGCTGGACGGACAAGATCGCCCAGGTCGTCGGCGGCGCCAACCCGGTGGCGGGCCCGTTCTTCAACCTGTCCACCCCGGAGCCGACCGGCGTGGTGACGGTCCTCGCGCCGCAGGACTCGTCCTTCCTCGGGCTTGTCTCGGTGATCGCCCCGGTGATCGCGACCGGCAACACGGTGGTCGTGATCGCGAGCGAGCGGTCCCCGCTGCCCGCGCTGTCGCTGGGCGAGGTGCTGGCCACCTCCGACCTGCCGGGCGGTGTGGTCAACGTGCTCACCGGCAGGACCGCGGAGATCGCGGCCCCGCTGGCCTCGCACCAGGACGTCAACGCGATCGACCTCGCCGGCGCCGACGCCGAGCTGGCCAGGGAGCTGGAGGTCGCGGCCGCGGACAACCTCAAGCGGGTCGTCCGTCCACAGGCTGTGGATCACTGGGAGACCCCGGGCATCGAGCGCCTGACGGCCTTCCTGGAGACGAAGACGGTCTGGCACCCGACGGGCGCGCTGGGCGCCGCGGGGTCCTCCTACTGAGACCCGGGGCCCCGAACCGTGTCCCCGGGGCCCCGTCCGGCCGAGAGCCGCGTCTCCCCTCCGTCCGGGGGAGGCGCGGCTCTCTCCTGCGCCGTGGGCGCCGCCCGCCGTCCGCGGCGCCCCGTGCGGGGCTCAGCCGAGCAGCCCGGTCACCTGCCCCACGACCGGGACGCCGCCCAGGGAGTCGGCCTGCGCCAGGGGCGCCGTCAGCATCCGCGTCGACACGGGCTTGAAGTCGGCCACCTGCGTACCGAGGCCGTTGTCGAGCGGGTCGACGCCCGTGCCCGCCAGGGGGTTGGGCTTGAGTCCGCGCACCGGACCGGTCACGTACCCGACGGTCCCGGTGAGGGCCTGGAGGCCGGCCTGCGGGTCGAGGTTGCCCGTCGAGGCGGGCCGGGCGCGCACCACGTCGCCGAGGGCGCCGGTGTCGGCGGCGGCCGTGGTGGCACCCGCGCCCACCGCGATCCCCGCAGTCGTGAGGGCCAGCAACGCGCGCCGGGCTGTCGGGTTCTGGGAGGCCGAGTGTCGTGCCATGACTGCTGCCACCTTCTGCTGCGCAAAGTAATCGGGACGGCGCAAAGGGTAGTTGAGGTGTGATGCGCGCTCCAAAGCCGACCCGCGGGCTCGGCCGGGGGCCCGCGATGCCTCACACTGGTGTCTCGTGAGTCCCCCTCCCCCGATAGCCTCCCGCCCCTGCCGGGTCGTCCTGCTGTGCGGCCCCTCCGGCTCCGGCAAGTCCCTCCTCGCGGCCCGCTCCGGCCTTCCGGTGCTGCGGCTCGACGACTTCTACAAGGAGGGTGACGACCCGACGCTGCCGCAGGTCGAGGGCAGCGCCGACATCGACTGGGACCACCCGCTGTCCTGGGACGCGGACGTGGCCCTCGCGGCGATCTCGCAACTGTGCGCGACGGGCCGTACGAGCGTTCCGGTGTACGATATCTCGCTCAGCGCGCGCACGGGTTCGGAGACCGTCGACTTCGACGGGGCGCCGGTCTTCATCGCCGAGGGCATCTTCGCCGCCGAGATCGTCGGGCGCTGCCGCGAGGCCGGGCTGCTCGCGGACGCGCTGTGCCTGAGCCGCGGAGCGGCGACCACGTTCCGCCGCCGGTTCCTGCGCGATCTGCGCGAGGGCCGCAAGTCGGTGCCGTTCCTGCTGCGGCGCGGCTGGCGGCTGATGCGCGCCGAGCGCTCGATCGTGGCGCGGCAGACCGCGCTGGGCGCCCACGCGTGCGACCGGGACGAGGCGCTGGAGCGGCTGGCCGCGGCGGAGCTCTCCGGCCGGGACTCCGTCGGCGAGGGCGCACGGGTGACCGGCGGACCTCAGCACGGCGCCGGGCGCCCCTGAAGCAGGCGGGCAGCACGAAGAGCGGGACAGGACGGACCCCCCGGCCCTCCGGTCCCGCTCTCCTCGTGCTCCCCCGTACGGCGTTCCCCCGCGGTCCCCCGACCCCGTTGGTTCCCCCCGGTACCGCTTCCCCCGTGCCGTCCGCCGCCTCCCCCCGGAGTGACGGACGCCCCCCACAGCCTTCAGGCGACGAGCTCCCCGAAGGACTCCTCCTCGTCACGGCCGAAGCTGAGGACCTCGTCCTCGCGCAGCCGGCGGAGGGACCGCCAGATGCTGGACTTCACCGTGCCGACACTGATGTCGAGGATCTCCGCGATCTCCGGGTCCGTGCGGCCCTCGTAGTACCGCAGGACCAGCATGGTGCGCTGGAGTTCGGGAAGCCTGGCGAGCGCCTGCCACAGGACGGCGCGCAGTTCGGTGCCGCGCATCGCGTCCGTGTCGCCGGCCGTCTCCGGCAGCTCCTCGGTCGGGTATTCGTTCAGCTTGCGGCGGCGCCACGCGCTGATGTGCAGGTTGGTCATGGTGCGGCGGAGGTAGCCGCCGACCGCGGCCTTGTCACTGATCCGGTCCCAGGCCCGGTAGGTCGAGAACAGCGCGCTCTGCAGCAGGTCCTCGGCCTCGAAGCGGTCACCGGTCAGGTGGTAGGCGGTCGCGTACAGGGAGGCACGGCGCTCCTGGACGTAGGCGGTGAACGCCGCTTCGGCGTCCCCCGTCCCCGTCTCCGGGCGACGCTCCCCCGAGCCCTCCCCGTACGACGCTCCCCCGTGAGGTCCCCCCGGCGTCCCCCCGCCGGCTCCCCCCGCCCCGCGTGCGTCAACCACCGTCATGTACGACCCGGTGTGCTGACGCCCGGTGCCGCGAGCGCACCCCCGCCCGCTCACGGCACCGGACTTCTCCGCGCTCCTCGTGACGTCGTGGAGACGCGTGACAACTGCGCCAGTGCTGGTGCTGTGCAGCGTGTTCATCTCGCGCCCCCCGTCGTGGAGTTCCGGTTCTGCGGTATTTCCCTGCCTGTGCCGAAAAGCTTGCCCGGAGCACTTCATGACGGTGTCCGCCGACTGTCACAGACCTGTCACAGGGGTCGGCCCCTCCGGGGGCGCCGGACGATCACGCAGAAGCGTCGGACGACTACTCATCCGGCACACCGGCCACGTACTCGTATGCGGGACATGTGTGGGAGCGCTCCAACAGTCGATACCCGCCCACGTCATGGGACAGAATGACGTCCGTGCCTTCCCTGTTGCTGATCGAGGACGACGACGCCATCCGGACGGCCCTGGAGCTCTCTCTGACGCGCCAGGGACACCGGGTCGCCACCGCTGCCACCGGCGAGGACGGTCTGAAGCTGCTGCGCGAGCAGCGGCCGGATCTGATCGTCCTCGACGTGATGCTGCCCGGCATCGACGGCTTCGAGGTGTGCCGGCGCATCCGGCGCACGGACCAGCTGCCGATCATCCTGCTCACCGCGCGCAGTGACGACATCGACGTGGTGGTCGGACTGGAGTCCGGCGCCGACGACTATGTCGTCAAACCCGTGCAGGGGCGTGTCCTGGACGCCCGCATCCGGGCCGTGCTGCGACGCGGGGAACGCGAGGCCAACGACTCCGCGGCCTTCGGCTCCCTCGTGATCGACCGCGCGGCGATGACCGTGACGAAGAACGGCGAGGACCTGCAACTGACGCCCACGGAACTGCGGTTGCTCCTGGAGCTGAGCCGGCGTCCCGGTCAGGCGCTGTCCCGCCAGCAGTTGCTGCGCCTGGTGTGGGAGCACGACTACCTGGGCGACTCGCGGCTCGTCGACGCGTGCGTGCAGCGGCTGCGCGCGAAGGTGGAGGACGTGCCGTCCTCGCCGACGCTGATCCGTACCGTGCGCGGCGTCGGCTACCGGCTGGACAGCCCCTCGTGAACGACGCGCACGCGGTCACCGGGCCGTGTCCGGCCCGGGGACCCGCCCCCCTGTGCCCCGTGACGGACGGCGGGACGCGGTGACGGCACCGCGGGGCAGGGTGCGCGGCTGGGCCGCGGCACGCCGGACGATACTGGCCGGCCTGCGCTTCACGAGCCTGCGGCTGCGCCTGGTCGTCGTGTTCGGCCTCGTCGCGCTGACCGCCGCCGTGTCGGCGTCGGGGATCGCGTACTGGCTCAACCGCGAGGCGGTGCTCACCCGCACCCAGGACGCGGTGCTCGGGGACTTCCAGCAGGCGATGCAGACCCGGGCCAGCACCCTTCCGCCGCATCCGACGCAGGACGAACTCCAGCGCGCGGCCGGGCAGATGGCCAACAGCAGCCAGCGCTTCAGCGTGCTGCTGCTCGCCGAGGACGGCGACGGCGACACGGTCCGCGGCAACTCCGACCTGGACACCTTCACGCTGGAGGACGTACCCGCGTCCCTCCGGAAGGCGGTGAACAGGGAGCAGGAGATCACCTCGAACAACAAGTACACGTACCACCTGTACTGGCAGCGGATCGTGCAGGACGACAAGCCGTACCTCGTGGGCGGCGCCAAGGTGATCGGCGGCGGGCCGACCGGCTACATGCTCAAGTCGCTGGAGCCGGAGGCGAAGGACCTCAACTCGCTCGCCTGGTCGCTGGGCATCGCCACCGGGCTCGCGCTGATCGGTTCGGCGCTCCTCGCGCAGGCCGCCGCGACGACCGTCCTCAAGCCCGTGCACCGGCTGGGCATCGCCGCCCGGCGGCTCGGCGAGGGGAAGCTGGACACCCGGCTGCGGGTGTCGGGCACGGACGAACTCGCGGATCTGTCACGCACGTTCAACCGCACCGCCGAGTCGCTGGAGAAACGTGTCGCGGACATGAGCGCCCGCGACGAGGCGTCCCGGCGGTTCGTGGCGGACATGTCACACGAACTGCGCACACCGCTGACCGCGATCACCGCGGTGAGCGAGGTGCTGGAGGAGGAGCTCGACGCCGAGTCCGGCAGCGTCGACCCGATGATCGAGTCCGCCGTGCGGCTCGTGGTGAGCGAGACCAGGCGGCTGAACAACCTCGTGGAGAACCTCATGGAGGTCACCCGCTTCGACGCGGGCACGGCCCGCCTCGTCCTCGACACCGTGGACATCGCCGACCAGATCACCGCGTGCATCGACGCGCGCGCCTGGCTGGACGCGGTGGACCTGGACGCGCCGCGCGGCATCATGGCGCACCTGGACCCGCGCCGCCTGGACGTCATCCTGGCGAACCTGATCGGCAACGCCCTCAAGCACGGCGGCTCCCCCGTGCGGGTCCGTGTGCGCGACGAGGGCGACGAACTGGTCATCGAGGTCCGGGACCACGGGCCGGGCATCCCCGAGGACGTCCTGCCGCACGTCTTCGACCGCTTCTACAAGGCGAGCGCCTCCCGGCCGCGCTCCGAGGGCAGCGGCCTCGGCCTGTCGATCGCCCTGGAGAACGCCCACATCCACGGCGGCGGGATCACCGCCGCGAACTCCCCCGAGGGCGGCGCCGTCTTCACCCTGCGACTGCCCCGCGGCTCCTCGGAGCTCGCGGACGCGGAACCCGCCGGCGGCCCCGGCAAGCCCGACGACGGGGGCACCCGCCCCGAGGGAGACGCGTGATGCCCGTACGCCGCCCGAGGGGGACCCGCGGGGCCCGTACGCCGGGGGCGACCGGCACCGGACACCGGCTGCGGGCCGCCGTGCTCGCCGTGCCGCTGCTCGCGGTGGCGCTGGCCGGGTGCGGCATCCGGGCGACGGAGGTGCCGACCGACTTCGGGCCCGCGCCCTCCCGGGTGCCGTGCGCGCTGACCGGGACCGACATCGGGACGCAGTCCTCGCGCGGCATACTCGTCCAGATCTACCTGCTGTGCTCCTCCCAGCTGGCACCGGTCGACCGGACCGTGCGCATCGAGACCGGACCGGCCGACACGGACCGGGTACGGGCCGCGCAGGCGCTCCTCGACGAACTGTCCGAGCCGCCGCCCGAGGCCGAGCAGCAGGCGAACTACACGACGGACGTGCCCGGCGGACTCACGGCGCGGGGCCCGGACCCCGCCGACCCCGCCGACACCCTGCGGCTGAGCACCCCGCCCGCGGATCTGACGCCGTACACGCTGGCCCAGATCATCTGCACGTTCAGCAACTCGGAGGCCGCCTCCGACGACGGCACGGTGACCCTGGGCGGGCCCGGCTCGGACACCCCCCGCCGCTACGAGTGCACGGAGGACGTCCGGTCCCGTCCGGGCACGGCCACCCCGCCGTCGACGGAGGCCGAGGGGGCCTGAGCCCCGCCGCGGGACCCCGCCTGTGGCGCACGCCTCACCCGTGCGGACCACGGACCGCCGTCATACGGAACCGATCCGGCCGATGCCCGCGTCTTCGGTGGCGTGCAGCGTCAAGGCTCTAACGGCGGCAGCGCCGTGATCCGCTTCCGTGCGGCGGGAGGTGTCCTCCTCGTCGTGCATCTCGCGCTTGTCGCCTGGGTGACGCTGCGGCCCCTCGACGTGCCCTGGGTGAGCGCCGCGAACCTGCGGCCGTTCGCCAGCATCCGGGCCGATCTGGCGCTCGGCCCCGAGGCGGCGGCCCTGGCCTTCGGGAAGGGCCTGCTGCTGCTCGCGCCGCTCGGTGTGCTGCTGCCGCTGGCGGGCGGCAGGCTCGCCGCCTCCCCGCTGCTGTCGCTGCTGCGCACGGTCGCCGCCGGCGCCCTGCTCTCGCTGGGCATCGAACTGCTCCAGACCGGGGTGCCGGGGCAGGTCGTGGACGTCGACTCGCTGCTGCTGAACACGCTCGGTGTCGCGCTGGCGCACGCGGCCGTCGTGCCCGCGTGCCGGTCCGCGCTGCGCCGCAGGGTGGAGACCCGGCACCGGGCCGCCCTGCCCCGGGAGGACACGGCTCAGGGTCTGACCCCGACGATTCCCAGGGTCGGTATCGCCCCGTAGAGCGACGCTCGTCCCGGTTCGCGCTCCTATCGTGGAAACCAGTCGAGGCAACCGCTCCGGAAGCCCCGCACCCACCACGACGCCCGTGAAGGAGCCGAACATGAACCGCCTTGCCCGCCCCACCGACGGCCGGATGATCGGCGGAGTGTGCGCAGCGCTGGCTCGGCGCTTCGGCACGTCCGCGACCACGATGCGAGTGCTCTTCCTGGTGTCCTGCCTGCTGCCGGGTCCGCAGTTCCTGCTCTACATAGCCCTGTGGATCCTGTTCCCCTCCGAGGGCAAGGCGGCCCGCACGGCCTGGTGACCGCACGCACACCGAAGGGGCGCACCCGGCAGAGGGTGCGCCCCTTTGGCGCGTGCGGGGTACGGGGGTGCGGCTCAGCCGAGCGGAATCCCGTTCACCGGCAGGCCCTTGGTGGGCAGGCCCTGGAGCGGCAGGCCGCCGAGCAGGCCGGCGACCGGGGCGGTCGGGCCGTCGGCGAGGACCTTCGAGACGGCAGGCTGGGCGGCGGCGAGTCCGCCGCCGAGCGCGTTCTGCCCCTGGGCCAGCGACTCGCCCGCCGGAAGGGTCTTGGTGACCCCGTCCACCGGCAGCGCACCGGACACGGTGCCGAGCGCCGCGGTGGCGTCCGGGACCGCGGGGGCCGCGTCGGCGGCGCCGACGCCCGCGGCGGCGAAGGCGGCGCCGAGAGCGGCGACACCGAGGGTCTTGGCAGCAGACTGCTTCATCTTCGTCCTTGCATGCTGTGACGGGGATTCGAGCGGTCCGAAACGGTAATCACGTGCGAGCACGCCCCGCAAACATCGAAAAGCGGCCGGGTCGCCCTCACCCGGCCGCCTCCCGTCGGTCTCGTTCAGTCCCGCGAGGACGCAGAACCGCTGGTGGAGGCGGTCTGCTGGAACAGCCATTCGGACTTCAGCTCGGCATATCCGGGCTTGATGACGTCATTGATCATCGCCAGTCGTTCATCGAAAGGAATGAATGCTGATTTCATCGCATTGACTGTGAACCACTGCATGTCGTCGAGCGAATAGCCGAACGCGTCGACAAGGTGCTCGAATTCGCGGCTCATGCTGGTGCCGGACATCAGGCGGTTGTCGGTGTTCACGGTGGCCCTGAAGTGCAGCCTGCGCAGCAGGCCGATGGGGTGCCCGGCGTACGAGTCGGCGGCGCCCGTCTGGAGGTTGGAGCTGGGGCACAGCTCCAGCGGGACGCGCTTGTCGCGCACGTAGGCGGCGAGGCGGCCGAGCTTCACGGTGCCGTCCTCGCCCACGTGGATGTCGTCGATGATGCGCACGCCGTGGCCGAGCCGGTCGGCGCCGCACCACTGCAGGGCCTGCCAGATGGACGGCAGCCCGAAGGCCTCGCCCGCGTGGATCGTGAAGTGGTTGTTCTCGCGCTTCAGGTACTCGAAGGCGTCCAGGTGGCGGGTGGGCGGGAACCCGGCCTCGGCGCCCGCGATGTCGAAGCCGACCACTCCGCCGCCCGACAGGTCCCGGTAGCGGTTGGCGAGTTCGGCGATCTCCAGGGCCCGGGCCGCGTGCCGCATGGCGGTCAGCAGCGCGCCGACCCTGATCCGGTGGCCGTTCTCGCGGGCCCGCCGCTCACCCTCCCGGAAGCCCTCGTTGACCGCTTCCACGACCTCTTCGAGGGTCAGCCCGGCCTCGAGGTGCTGTTCGGGCGCGTAGCGCACCTCGGCGTAGACGACCCCGTCCTCGGCGAGGTCCTCCGCGCACTCCGCGGCGACGCGCACCAGCGCCTCGCGGGTCTGCATGACGGCACAGGTGTGCGCGAAGGTCTCCAAGTACCGTTCCAGGGAACCGGAGTCGGCGGCTTCACGGAACCACACGCCGAGCTTGTCGGGATCGGCCTCCGGAAGGCCGGCATAGCCCGCGTCACGGGCGAGGTCGACGATCGTCCCGGGGCGCAGGCCGCCGTCGAGGTGATCGTGAAGCAGAACCTTCGGCGCCCGGCGGATCTGGTCCGAGCTCGGGGTGTTCCTGGTCTGGCTCGTCATTTGCGCACTCTAACGCCTACGCGCGTAGATCTCCTGTTGTACGAATCCGTCGATACGTAACGGTGACCGTGCGGACGGATGGCGTACACCATCGCTTCTGACACTGTTCTGTCATGGCACAGCAAGCGACGCCGGTTCGCAGAGCCCGGCTGGGTCGGACGGTCGGCACGGAACCCGCGGCGGTGAGCGGCGTGGTGCTGCTGCTGCCGGGCGGTGACGAGACCTCCGCGCGCAGGCCCTCACCCCTGCTGGCGGCCGCGTCCGTAAGGGCGTTGGGGCGCCGGCTCACCCGCGCCGGACGGGCCGAGGGACTCGTGGCGCACGTGGTGCACTACCGCTTCCGGGGGTGGAACGGGGACGAGGCGCATCTCGCCCGCGACACGATGTGGGCCGCGGACGAGGTCGTACGCCGGTACGGGGACGTTCCCGTGTGCCTCGCCGGCGTGGACATGGGCGGGCGGGCCGCACTGCGCGCCGGCGGCCACTCCGCCGTCAACTCCGTGCTGGCGCTGGCCCCCTGGCTCCCCGAGGACGACGTCGCGATCGCGGCCGAGCCGGTGAAGCAGCTCGTCGGGCGGCGCGTGATGATCGTGCACGGGACCAACGACGAGCGCACCGACCCGGAGTTGTCGTTCCGGCTGGCCGCCCGGGTCAAGAAGGCCAACCGGGACATCTGCCGGTTCGAGGTCCACTCCGACGGGCACGGGCTCCACCAGCACCGGGACGAGGTGCACGCGCTCGCGGAGGACTTCGTGATGGGCGTGCTGTTCGGGCGGGCGTTCTCGCGGCCCGTGGAGGACGCGCTCGCCGCTCCCCCGCCGCTGGGCCTGCGGATGCCCCTGGCCTCCGGCTTCGGACGCTCGCTCCGCCGCTGAGACGCCGGGTGGGCGGCCCCGCGCCGGCGGGAGCTGCCGCGCCGCCGGTCGCGGCGCGGGCGGGAGCCGGTCGCGGCGCGGGCGGGAGCCGGCCGCGCGGGCGGGCGGGAGGCGGCTGACGGCCTCAGTTCGGCAGCAGCGTGCCCCGCTTCGACAGCAGGAACCTCTTGAAGGCCGCCACCGGTGGCGTGTCGGGATGGCCGTCCAGCCAGGCCACCCCGATCTCACGGGCCGCCCGCGGTGCCGTGACGGTCAGCTCCACCACCCCGGGCCGCGCCACCGCCGGCGGCGGCAGCAGGGCGACCCCGAGCCCCGCCGCCACCAGGCCGCGCAGGGTCTCGGCCTCCTCGCCCTCGAACGCCACACGGGGGCGGAACCCCGCCCTGCCGCACAGGTCGTCGGTGATCCGGCGCAGCCCGTAACCGGGTTCGAGGGTCACGAACGTCTCGTCGGCGGCCTCGGCGAGCCGGATGCGGCGGCGGCCGGCGAGCCGGTGGTCGGCCGGGACGACCAGGCGCAGCTTCTGCTCGTCGAGGCGGCGGGCCACCAGGTCGGGCG
Organism: Streptomyces fructofermentans; assembly: GCF_014651055.1. Classification (GTDB taxonomy): domain Bacteria; phylum Actinomycetota; class Actinomycetes; order Streptomycetales; family Streptomycetaceae; genus Streptomyces; species Streptomyces fructofermentans. The sequence continues at coordinate 227,138 of NZ_BMWD01000001.1, read as the reverse complement.
CGTCCGGCACGGGCGAGGTGAGGCAGAGGTCCAGTTCGCCGGAGCGCAGGCGCTCGATCATCGCCTCGCCGTAGTTCTGGACGAGGCTGAACCGGACACGCGGGTGGTCGGCGCGGAAGGCGCGGATCAGGCCGGGGACCGTCTCGGAGCCCAGGGTGTGCAGGAATCCGAAGGCCACCTTGCCGGTGGCGGGGTCGGCGTCGGCCCGCACCTCGTCGGCGGCCCGCTCGATCTCGGCGAGGGCGCGCTCCACGGAGGCGAGGAACGTGCGGCCGGCCGGGGTGAGGGAGACCGTGCGGCCGCGCCGCGCGAACAGGTCGATGCCGAGGTCCTGTTCGAGGCGGACCATCGCCCGGGACAGGGTCGACTGGGGCACGTGCATCTCCTGCGCGGCCCGGGTGACGTGTTCGGTGCGGGCGACCCCGGCGAAGTACGCGAGGCGCGGGGCGAGCAGCCTCGACATGTCCCCGCTGTCTTCTGTGTCACTGGACGGTGACAGTCGCTTCTCTGACCTCTGCTCATGCATCACAGGAACGATTATGGGCATTCCATGCATTGGACGGATCAAGGACACGTGCCTAGGTTCGAAGCATGCCTTCCGCCAGTACCGGGGCGCCCGTCACCGCGGGTGCCCCCGCCGCAGCCGTCCCCTCCGAATCCCGTATGGCCCCGGGCGCGCCCGGCTACCGCCGGATGAGCCTCGCCCTCTTCCTCGCGGGGGTCGCCACCTTCGCGCTCCTCTACTCCACGCAGGCGCTGCTGCCGCTGATCTCCCGGGACTTCGGGGTGACCGCCGGCACGGCGAGCTGGACGGTCTCGGCCGCCACGGGCGCGCTGGCGCTGTTCGTGCTGCCGCTGAGCGCGCTGTCGGAGCGGTTCGGACGGCGTACGTTGATGACGGCGTCGCTGGTGATTGCGGTGGGGGTCGGGCTGCTGGTCCCCTTCGCCCCCTCGGTCGGCGCGCTGATCGCGCTGCGTGCCGTGCAGGGGGCCGCGCTCGCCGGGCTGCCCGCCTCGGCCACGGCGTACCTGGCGGAGGAGGTCCGGCCGAAGGCGCTGATCACCGCGATCGGACTGTTCGTGGCGGGCAACAGCGTCGGCGGCATGAGCGGCCGGGTCATCAGCGGCTGGGTCGCGCAGGAGTGGGGCTGGCGGGCGGCCGTCGCGGCGATCGGGCTGCTCGCGGTGGGCTGCGCGGTGGCCTTCCGGCTGCTGCTCCCGGCGCCCCGCCACTTCACGGCCGCCTCGCCGCGGCCGGCCGCGCTGGTCCGCACGGTCCGCGCGCACCTGTCGAACCCGCTGCTGTGCCGGCTGTACGCGATCGGCGCGCTGTTCATGACGGTGTTCGGCGCGGTCTACACGGTGATCGGGTACCGCCTCTCCGAGGCCCCGTTCTCGCTGCCGCAGGGCGTGGTCGGGTCGGTCTTCCTCGTCTACCTGGTGGGCACGGTCTCCGCCTCCACGGCCGGCCGGGTGGTGGCCCGTCTGGGCCGGCGCGGCGCGCTCTACCTGGCGGGCGGGACGGCGGCCTCCGGTCTGCTGCTGTCGCTCTCCGACTCTCTGCCCCTGGTGCTGCTCGGCCTGGTCCTGATCACCGCGGGCTTCTTCACGGGCCACGCCGTCGCGTCCTCGTCGGTCAGCCACACCGCGCAGCAGGGGCGCGCCCAGGCCTCCGCGCTCTACCAGTCGGCCTACTACATGGGCTCCAGCGCGGGCGGCACGCTCGGCGCGGTGGCCTTCCACTCCGGCGGCTGGGCCGGAACGGTGTCGCTGGGCCTGCTGGCGGTGCTCGGTGTCGTGGCCGTCACGGTCCTCGGCTCGCACGCGGCCCGCGCGCGACGGCCGCTGGCCGTTCAGCACTGAGGCGGCGGCGCCGGGCCCCGCACGGCCCCGGGTGATCCAGCCCCGGGACGGGCGGCCCCGGGCGGCCCCGCGCACCCGCCGGGGCGCGGCTCGGGCCGGGGTCCGGCGGGGCGCGGGATCGCGGCCCGGGCCGATCGCGGCTCGGACCGGGCGCGGCTCGGACCGGGCGCGGCTCGGGCCGGGGCCCGGCGGGGCGTGGGATCGCGGTTCGGGCCGGGCGCGGAGGCGGCCCCGGGACCCGGACGACCCGGGCGCCAGGCGCCACGACCACCTGTCTGACCTGCGCCTTTTCCGGCTCCGGGCGCCATTGTCAGTGGGCTGCGGTAGCTTCCGAAGTGCTGGCGCCGCAATGGGGCGGTGCCGACGGTGACGGACAAGGCCACAGGGGTGGGTTGGCTCATGAGCGACGGCACGGCGACGGCGGAAGACCTCGACGTCCGGCTGGAGAGGCACCGGGTCGAGCTGACGGGGTACTGCTACCGGATGCTCGGCTCGTCCTTCGAGGCGGAGGACGCGGTCCAGGACACGCTGGTGCGCGCCTGGCGCAGCTACGACAAGTTCGAGGGCCGCTCCTCGCTGCGCTCGTGGCTCTACCGGATCGCGACGAACGTCTGCCTGGACATGCTCACGGCGGGCAACAAGCGGGCCCGTCCCGTGGACCTGACGGACTCGACACCGCTCGCGCGGGCCGCGCTGACGCCGCGCCCGGACAACACCTGGCTGGAGCCGATGCCGGACGCGCGCGTGCTGCCCACCGTCGACGACCCGGCCGAGGCCGCGGTGGCCAAGGAGTCGGTCCGCCTCGCCTTCATGGCCGCCCTGCAGCAACTGCCGCCCAAGCAGCGGGCCGTGCTGATCCTGCGCGAGGTCCTCGCGTGGAGGGCGAGCGAGGTGGCCGAGCTGCTCGGCACCACGGTCGCCTCGGTGAACAGCGCGCTCCAGCGGGCCCGTGCGACGCTCGCCGACAGCGACGGCGCCGCGGCCCGCGCGGCCACCTCCGACCCTCTGGACGAGGACCAGCAGAAGCTCCTGGAGCGCTATGTGGCCGCGTTCGAGGGGTACGACATGACGGCGCTGACGGCCCTGCTGCACGAGGACGCCGTGATGACCATGCCGCCGTTCGACCTGTGGCTGACCGGCCCCGAGGACATCACGGGCTTCATGGCGACGCTCGGCGCCGCCTGCGCGCACTCCCGTCTGGTCCCGGTCGCGGTGAACGGCCTGCCGGGCTTCGCCCAGTACAAGCCGGAGCCGGAGACGGGCGGCCACACGGCGTGGGCGGTGCAGGTGCTGGAGATCTCAGAAGGGCGGATCACGGGATTCCACTGCTTCCTCGACACGAAGCGGTGGTTCCCGCTGTTCGGGCTGCCCCTCGAGCTCGAAGCGGAGGCCGACCAGGGCAAGTAGCGCGCGCAGGGCGGGGTCGGGGCCGCGCAGCCTGATGTGCCCGCCGGCCCGGCGGGCGGTCAGCTCCAGTCTCGCCAGCGCGTCGACAGTGGTCAGCCCCGGTGGCCCCAGCCCGGCCACGTCGCAGATCACGACACCGGCCCCGGTGCTTCGGAGGCGTGCGCGCACGGCTTCGCACAGCCTCGGTATCTCGTCGCGGGCGACGGGTCCGGGCAGTACGAGTACGGCAGGTGTCATGGCGTCCACGTGCGGTAGACCGGGCGGCGGCGCGGAACTCATCGCCGGCCCGCGGCGGGCCGCGACGCCTCGTCGCGAAAGGTCACATTGACCTGGGCATGCCCCACCCCGGAGGGTTGCGTGTATGCCCCATGAATCACCGCCCGCCGCGCGCCTCCCCGGCCCCGGCCGCCCCTCCGTCGGACCGGTCCGGAAGCCCGAGGGGGTGCCGTGGAGGGGGTGCTGAGCGGCTTCGCGGTCATCGCGGTCGTCATCGGCGTCGGCTTCCTGATCGGACGCCGCGGCCACCTGGGGGAGAACGGCCGGGAGGTGCTGACCCGGCTCGCGTTCCACGTGGCGACGCCCGCGCTCCTGTTCACCACGCTCGCGCAGGCCGACCTGTCGGTGATCCTCTCCGGTCGGCTGCTGGTCACGGCGGCCAGTACGTTCGCGGTGACCGGGGTCTTCGTCGCGATCGGGGCGGTCCGCCGGTGGGGAGTGGGCCGCACGACGATCGGCGCCCTGTGCTCCGGTTACGTCAACGCGGGCAACCTCGGCATCCCGATCGCCGTGTACGTCCTGGGCGACGCCTCGCTCGTCGCTCCCGTACTGCTCTTCCAGCAGCTCGTGATGACGCCCGTGGCGCTGACCGTCCTCGACCTGTCCCGGCCGGGCGAGCGGGCTCCGCTGTGGCAGCGGGTGACGGCCCCCGTCCGCAACCCGATCGGCGTCGGCTCGCTGTGCGGGGTGGCCGTCTCGGCGAGCGGCCTGACGGTGCCGGGCCCGGTCCTCGACCCGCTGACGCTGATCGGGAACATGTCGGTGCCGGCCGTCCTGCTGGCCTTCGGCATCTCGCTGTGCGGCAGCACCCTGCCGGGCCGCGGCCCGGAGCGGGCGCCCGTCCTGCTCTCCGTGGCCCTGAAGTCGGTGGGCCAGCCGCTGGCGGCCTGGGCCCTGGCGTCCGGCGTCCTCGGACTGCGCGGCGCGCCGCTGCTCGACGTCGTGGTCACCGCGGCGCTGCCGGCCGCGCAGAACCTGTTCACGTACGCCTCCCGCTACCGGGTCGGCGAGGTCCTGGCCCGTGAGTCGATCCTGCTCTCGACGATGCTCGCGGTCCCCGTGCTCGTGGTGGTCGCGGCGACCCTCGGGTGACACGGGCGGGCGCCCCGCGCACGACACGCGGCGACCCTCGGCTGCACCGGCGGGCGCCCGCCGGTGCACACACGCGCGAGGGGGGACCGGCGGCCTCCGCCGGTCCCCCCTCGTCCCGTGATCGGGTCAGGCCACCGGATCAGGCGATCCGGTCCAGCACGATCGGGTTCACCGGGTACCGCGTGCCCGGCTCCGAGACGTCGTACGAGCCCTCGACGGCCTCCAGGGCGCCCGCGAAGCGCTCCGGGGTGTCCGTGTGGAGCGTCAGCAGCGGCTGGCCCGCGGTCACCCGGTCGCCGGGCTTGGCGTGGAGCTCGACGCCCGCCGCGGCCTGCACCGGGTCCTCCTTGCGGGCGCGCCCGGCGCCCAGGCGCCAGGCCGCGATGCCGATGTCGTACGCGTCGAGGCGGGTCAGGACGCCCGTCGACGGGGCCGTGACGACGTGCTGCTCGCGCGAGGTGGGCAGCGGCGCGTCCGGGTCGCCGCCCTGCGCGGCGATCATGCGGCGCCAGGCGTCCATCGCGGAGCCGTCCGCGAGGGCCTTCTCGGGGTCGGCGTCCTTCACGCCCGCGGCGTCGAGCATCTCGCGGGCGAGGGCGAGGGTGAGCTGGACGACGTCGGAGGGGCCGCCACCGGCGAGCACCTCGACGGATTCGCGGACTTCGAGGGCGTTGCCCGCGGTCAGGCCCAGCGGGGTGGACATGTCGGTCAGCAGGGCGACCGTGCGCACGCCGTGGTCCGTGCCGAGGCCGACCATCGTCGAGGCGAGCTCGCGGGCGTCCTCGATCGTCTTCATGAAGGCGCCCGTGCCGACCTTGACGTCCAGGACGAGCGACCCGGTGCCCTCCGCGATCTTCTTCGACATGATCGACGAGGCGATCAGGGGGATCGCCTCGACGGTGCCGGTGACGTCGCGGAGCGCGTACAGCTTCTTGTCGGCCGGGGCCAGTCCGTCGCCGGCCGCGCAGATGACCGCGCCGACCTCGTCCAGGACGGAGAGCATCTCCTCGTTCGAGAGGAGGGCGCGCCAGCCCGGGATCGACTCCAGCTTGTCCAGGGTGCCGCCGGTGTGGCCGAGGCCGCGTCCGGAGAGCTGCGGTACGGCGGCGCCGCACGCGGCCACCAGGGGCGCCAGCGGAAGGGTGATCTTGTCGCCGACGCCGCCGGTCGAGTGCTTGTCGGCGGTCGGGCGGGAGAGCGAGGAGAAGTCCATGCGCTCGCCGGAGGCGATCATCGCGGCCGTCCAGCGGGCGATCTCGCGGCGGTTCATGCCGTTGAGCAGGATCGCCATGTTGAGGGCGGCCATCTGGTAGTCGGCGACCTCGCCGCGGGTGTACGCGTCGATGACCCAGTCGATCTGGTCGTCGCTGAACTCGCCGCGGTCCCGCTTGGTGCGGATGACGGAGATGGCGTCCATGGCCATGGATTTCCTTCCGAAAGTGCGGCGGCCCCCGCTTCCCGGCGTGCCGGGACGCGGGGGCCGCACGACGATTACTTGGCGAGATGCTCGGGCCCGAAGGCCTGGGGCAGCATCTCCGAGAGCGGCAGGACTCCGGCCGGCGTCTCCAGGAGCAGGTCGGGGCCGCCGAACTCGTACAGCAGCTGCCGGCAGCGCCCGCACGGCACGAGGACCTCGCCGCGGCCGTCGACACAGGTGAAGTACGTCAGCCGTCCGCCCCCGGTGCTCTGCAGCTGGGAGACCAGGCCGCACTCGGCGCAGAGGCCGAGTCCGTACGAGGCGTTCTCCACGTTGCACCCGGAGACCACCCGGCCGTCGTCGACGAGCGCCGCCGCGCCGACCGGGAAGCCCGAGTACGGGGCGTACGCACGGGACATGGCCTCGCGGGCCACCTCCCGCAGCGCGTCCCAGTCGACCGCCCGGGCGGAGGTCACTTGCCCTGCCCGCGCCGGTACGGCATGCCGTCCGCCTTGGGCATGCGCAGACGCTGCGCGGAGAGCGACAGGACGAGCAGCGTGATGACGTACGGGGTGGCGGAGACGACCTGGTTCGGGACCTCGTTGGTGAAGGCGTACCAGGCGAACACCAGCACGCCGACGACCAGGGTGATGCCGGCCGACACGTACTTCTTCTTGATCACCAGCCAGATCGCGCCGATCACCAGGAGGATCGCCCCGAGCAGCAGCAGCGCGTGGACGTTCTCGGAGCCGCCGCGCAGGTTGAGGCTGTCGGTGTAGCCGAACAGGCCCGCGCCGAGGGCGAGTCCGCCCGGCATCCAGTTGCCGAAGATCATCGCGGCGAGACCGATGTAACCGCGGCCGCTGGTCTGGCCCTCCAGGTAGAAGGGGTTGGCGACGATCGACAGGAAGGCGCCGCCGAGGCCGGCCAGACCGCCGGAGATGATCACGGCCAGGTACTTGTACTTGTAGACGTTGACGCCCAGCGACTCGGCCGCGACGGGGTTCTCGCCGCAGGACCGCAGGCGCAGGCCGAAGGGCGTGCGCCACAGGATCCACCAGGTGGCGGGGATCAGCGCGATGGCGATCAGGGTCAGCCAGGAGACGTTGGTGACCAGGCCGCCGAGCAGGCCCGCGATGTCCGAGACGAAGAACCAGCCCTTGGCGTTGAGCGTGCTGAGCCAGTCGGAGAGTCCGGGCACGGTGAAGTGGCCGAGGGACTCGACGGGCGGGGACTGCTTGGCCGTACCGCCCGGGACGCCCTCGAAGGCGAGGGGGGCCAGGTAGCGGGTGGCGCCCAGGGCCAGGATGTTGATCGCCACACCGGAGACGATGTGGTTGACGTTGAAGGTGACCGTGACGACGGCGTGCACCAGACCGCCGATGGCGCCGCCGACGATGCCGATCAGGACACCGTTCCACGGGCCCCACTGGTAGCCGGCCCAGGCCCCGAACCAGGTGCCCAGGATCATCATGCCTTCGAGGCCGATGTTGACGACGCCCGCGCGCTCGGCCCACAGGCCGCCGAGGCCGGCGAGACCGATCGGCACGGCGAGCTGGAGCGCGGTCGACATCTGGCTGACGTTGGTGATGCCGTCGGCGCCCGTGATGATCCGGACGATCGAGGTCAGCGCGAGCCCGCCCGCGATGATCAGCAGGAGGACGGGGAGCGTCAGCCTGCGGCCGCGGGGCGCCGCGGGCTCCAGCGTGGGCTGGTTGACGTCGGTTGCGGTGGTCATCGGCCCGCCACCTCCTTCGTGGTGTTGTTGTCAGAGGTGGCGCCCAGGACGTTGCCCGCGGCGAGCTCCGCGCCCACGCGGCGCTGCTGGCGGCGCAGGCCCCACTCGCGCACGGCCTCGTACGAGACGACGACCGCGATCACGATCAGGCCCTGCATGATGACCGCGATCTCTTTGTCGTAGCCGTGGAAGTCGAGCTCGGGCGAGGCCTTGTCGAGCCAGGCCCACAGCAGGGCCGCGAAGGCGATGCCGGTCGGGCTGTTGCGCCCGAGCAGCGCGATGCCGATGCCGAGGAAGCCGATGCCGGTGGGGAAGTTCAGGCTGTACGTGTGCGTGTCGCCGAGCAGGATCGGCAGGCCCGCGAGGCCCGCCATGCCGCCGGAGACGAGCATGGCGGTGAGCACCATGCGCTTGGGGTTCACCCCGCTGGCCGCGGCGGCGCTCTCCGAGGCGCCCGAGGCGCGCAGGTCGAAGCCGAAGCGGGTGCGGTTGAGGACGACCCAGTAGCCGATGCCGAGGAGCACGGCGAGGATCACGAGGCCGTAGATCTCACCGGCGTCGCCCACGTCGATGCCGGGCACCCAGCCGGACTTGTGCATCTCGCCGGTGGTGTTGTTGTTGCCGACCTTGACGCCGAAGACGCTGGGCAGCCACAGGTAGGCGATGACCGAGGTCGCGATGGCGTTGAGCATGATCGTCGCGACGACCTCGCTGACGCCCCGGGTGACCTTGAGGACACCCGCGATGCCCGCCCAGAAGGCGCCGGTGAGGACCGCGGTCAGGATGAGCAGGGGGACCTGGAGCACGGCCGGCAGGGCGGCGTGCGCGCCCACGATCGCGGCCATCATCGCGGCGAGCTGGTACTGCCCGTCCACACCGATGTTGAACAGGTTCATCCGGAAGCCGACGGCCACCGCGAGCGCCGCGATGTAGTACAGCGAGGCCTGGTTGATGATCAGGACCTGGATGTCCGAGAACGTGGCCTGCTCGAACATGAGCGTGTACGGCTCGAACGGGTTCTTGCCCGAGGCGAGCAGCACGACCGAGGTCAGCGCCACGGCCACGACGAGCGCGATGACCGGCCCGGCCACCGCGAGGAGCAGACGCTCCTTGTCGAACTTCTTCATCAGCGGGCCTCGTCTTCCGGGGCGTCTGCCGGGGTCTGTGCCGGGCTCTCTGCCTGCTCTGCGAGCTCGACCTGCTCGGCGAGCTCTTCGTTCTCGAGGTGTCCCGAGGCGGCGCCGGTCATGGCCGAGCCGAGTTCCTCCGGAGTGATGGTCGCGGGGTCCGCGTCCGCGACCAGCTTGCCGTTGTAGATCACCCGGAGCGTGTCGGACAGGCCGATCAGCTCGTCCAGGTCGGCGGAGATCAGCAGGACGGCCAGGCCCTCGCGCCGGGCCGCGCGGATGAGGTCCCAGATCGCGGCCTGCGCGCCGACGTCCACACCGCGGGTGGGGTGGGCGGCGATCAGGAACCGCGGCTTGTGGCTCATCTCGCGGCCGACGATCAGCTTCTGCTGGTTGCCGCCGGACAGCGAGGCTGCGGTGACGTCGATGCTCGGCGTACGGACGTCGTACGCCTCGACGATCCGGCGCGTGTCCTCCTGCGCGCCCTTGATGTCGAGCCAGATGCCCTTCGCGTTGGGGCGCTCGGTGACGTGGCCGAGGATGCGGTTCTCCCAGAGCGGGGACTCCAGGAGCAGGCCGTGCCGGTGGCGGTCCTCGGGGATGTAGCCGATGCCCTGCTCGCGGCGCTTGCGGGTCGACCAGGAGGTGATGTCGTCGCCGGTGAAGCGGATGACGCCGGCGTCGGCGTTCTTGAGGCCGATCAGCGCGTCGATCAGCTCGGTCTGGCCGTTGCCCTCGACGCCGGCGATGCCCATGACCTCGCCGGCGTGGATGGTGAAGGAGACGTGGTCGAGGACGAGGCGCACCGCGCCGCGCTCGACCTGGTCCATGAGCAGGCTCGCCGAGCCCTTGCCCGTCGAGACCGAGTCCGCGGAGAGGACCGTCAGGTCCTCCACCTCGATCACGGGCTTGTCGGTGACCGTCGACTCGGAGGTCTCCGGCGTGGGCAGCTCGCTGCCGACCATCAGCTCGGCGAGCTGGCGCGGGGTGGTCTCGGACGGAACGGCCGTGCCGACCGTCGTGCCGCGGCGGATGACCGTGATGTCGTCCGCGACGGAGAGGACCTCGCCCAGCTTGTGCGAGATGAAGATGACCGACAGGCCCTCGGCCTTGAGCTCGCGCAGGTTGTCGAAGAGTGCGTCGACCTCCTGCGGGACGAGGACCGCGGTGGGCTCGTCGAGGATCAGGATGCGGGCGCCGCGGTAGAGGACCTTGAGGATCTCCACGCGCTGCCGGTCGGCGACACCGAGCTCCTCGACCAGGACGTCGGGGCGGACGCCGAGGCCGTAGCGCTTGGAGAGGTCCAGGATCGTGCGGCGCGCCTTGGACCCGATGCCGTGGAGCTTCTCGCTGCCCAGGACGACGTTCTCCAGGACGGTGAGGTTGTCGGCCAGCATGAAGTGCTGGTGGACCATGCCGATGCCGCGCACGATCGCGTCGGCGGGCGACGAGAAGGTGACCTGCTCGCCGTTGACCGCGATGGTGCCCTCGTCCGGCTTCTGCATGCCGTAGAGGATCTTCATCAGTGTCGACTTGCCGGCACCGTTCTCGCCGACGAGGGCGTGCACGGTGCCCTTGCGTACGCTGAGATGGATGTCGTGGTTGGCCACGACGCCCGGGAATCGCTTGGTGATCCCGGCGAGTTCGACTGCGGTCACCTGACCGTCGACCGCGTCGGCCGGAGGGCTGCTGGACGCGTTGATGGCGCACTCTCCTGAGGAAAGGGGGTCGTCTACGCGCGTAGCGCCCCTACGGCAACATAAGGGGCTACGGGTCGCGAGAACGGGGCGCAGGGAGCCGGGCTCCCTGCACCCCGTTGAGCGGACGTAACCCCGCGGTTACTGGCTGCTCTTGAGGTACTGCTCGTCAGCTGGCCTCGACCTTGATCTCGCCGCTGATGATCTTCTTCTTGGCGGCCTCGACGGCCTCCTGGATCGCGGTGTTGCTCTTGAACTCGGGGTTGGAATCGGCGAGGCCGACCTCGCCGGACTTCAGATCGCCCCTGACGATACCGCTCTCGGGCTGTCCGTCCTCGACCGACTTCGCGAGGTTGTAGACCGCCTTGGCGACATCCTTGGTCGCCGAGGTCAGGATGGAGCCCTTGTACTTGCCGAGCGCTTCCTGGAGGTACTGGTCGGAGTCGACACCGATCGCCCACACCTTGTTGGCGGCCGCGGCCTCGATGACGCCCTGGCCGGAGAGGCCGGCCGCCGCGTAGACGACGTCGGCCTTCTTCTCGATCTGGCCCTCGGCGGCCGTCTTGCCCTTGTCGGGGCTGGAGAAGCCGCCCTCCTCGGCGGTCTGCGTCAGGTACTGGGACAGCACCTTGACACCGGGCTTGGTGTCCTTGGCGCCCTGCGCGAAACCGGCCTCGAACTTGTGGATGAGCGGGATGTCCACACCGCCCACGAAGCCGACCGTGCCGGTCTTGGTCGCCTTGGCGGCCGCGACACCGGCGAGGTAGGAGGCCTCCTGCTCGGAGAAGACCAGGTCCGCGACGTTCTTCGCCTCGATCGTGGAGTCGTCCACGATGCCGAAGGTGGTGTCGGGGTACTTCTCCGCGGCGGCCTTCACCGCGGGCGCGTAGGCGTAGCCCACGCCGACGACCGGGTTGTAGCCCTGCTTGGCCAGGGAGGCCAGGCGCTGCTCCTTGTCGGCGTCCGTCTCACCGTCGGTCGGCTCGATGTCGGCCGTCTCGTAGCCGAACTCCTTCTTCGCCTTCTCCAGACCCGCGAACGCGGCGTCGTTGAAGGACTGGTCGCCCTTGCCGCCGACGTCGTAGGCGATGGCGAGGCCCTTGTCGCCCTTCGACTCCGACGAACCGGAGTCGGAGGAGGTCGACGTCCCGCCGCAGGCGGAGAGAACGAGGGCGAGAGAGGCGGTCGCTGCGCCTGCGAGCGCGATGCGGGGAACCCGGCGCATGAGATGTGCTCCTGTCGTACAAGCGCCGGGCAGAACAGCATCGGCGCTGGCTTCGCCGCAGATTAACGCGCGTAGACCTCCTGAAGAAACCCTTCTGTCCACCTTGTTATCCGCCTGTGCCCGACGCCCCCTTCGACCGGGTGCGGAAGTTGCCGACCGCAAACGCCCCCCGACGGCGGGTGACCTGGAACGGGAGGCCCGGCGCCCGTTCCGGGGAGCACGAAGAGCGGGCGGGCGTCCGTGGACGCCCGCCCGCTCTTCGTGGTGCCGACCGCTCTCGCCCTTTCAGGGCGGTGCCGGGCCTCGGCGGCCCGTCACCCGACTACTCGGTCTTGACCTTGATGCTGCCGTCGATGATGCCTTCCTTCGCCTTGGCGACCGCGTCGCTGAGGCCCGGGATCTCCGCCATCTTCGGGTTGCTGTCCGCCAGGCCGACGCCGTCCACCTTCAGGTCGAAGGTCTGCACGCCGGACAGCGGCTTGCCGTCCTCGACCGACTCGGCGAGCGAGAACACCGCACCGCCGACGTCCTTGAGCGCCGAGGTCAGGATGTAGCCCTTGTAGGCCGACAGCGCTTCCTGGTTGTACTGGTCGGAGTCGACACCGATCGCCCAGGCCTTCTTCTTGGCCGCGGCCTCGATGACGCCCTGGCCGGAGAGGCCGGCCGCCTGGTAGATGACGTCCGCGTTCTTCTCGAGCTGGCCCTCGGCGGCCGCCTTGCCCTTGTCGGGGCTGGAGAAGCCGCCCTCCTCGGCGGTCTGCGTCAGGTACTGCGAGAGCACCTTGACGTCGGGCTTGGTGTCCTTGACACCCTGCTCGAAGCCCGCCTCGAACTTGTGGATGAGCGGGATGTCCACACCGCCCACGAAGCCGACCGTGTCGGTCTTGGTCGCCTTGGCGGCCGCGACACCGGCGAGGTACGAGGCCTCCTGCTCGGCGAAGACCAGGGACGCCACGTTGTCGCCCTCGACCACGGAGTCGACGATGCCGAAGGTGGTCTTCGGGTACTTCTTCGAGGCGGCCTCCAGCGCCGGGCCGTAGGCGAAGCCGACGCCGATCACCGGGTTGTAGCCCTGCTTGGCCAGGGAGGCCAGGCGCTGCTCCTTGTCGGCGTCCGTCTCGCCGTCGGTCGGCTCGATGTCGGCCGTCTGGTAGCCGAACTCCTTCTTCGCCTTCTCCAGGCCCGCGTACGCGGCGTCGTTGAAGGACTGGTCGCCCTTGCCGCCGACGTCGTAGGCGATGGCGAGACCCTTGCCGCCCTTGCTCTCGCTGGCGGTGTCGCTGCTGTCGTCGCTGCTGGTACCGCCACAGGCCGTGGCCGCGAGCGCGAGCGACGCGACCCCCACCGCGACGCGGGTCAGGCTGGATATCCGACGCATCTGAAGTTCCCCATTCTCCAAGCCCCGCAGTGGGTGCTGATTCCGGCGCACATTAACGCGCGTAGACCGTTCAGGGAACGGGGTTCCGCCTGGCCGTTATCCATTCGTGCCGATGGCCGGTTACGTCCTGGTGAACCATGGGCCCGAAAGGTGCACTTGCGGATGGAGCACCCGACAGTGGGCGCCACGTTCCGTAGTCGGGGCGTACTCCTGAGTGATCGGTCGTGCGTGTGCGGATGACGTTCGCCTCCAAGCTACTGCGGAGGGTCGGAGCGCGCGAGCGGAGCGTTCGCCGCGCCCCGTCCGTCACCGTCCGGAGTCGAGGAGCGCCGTCGCGGTGAACAGCTCGACGCCCACCGCGATCGCGGACTCGTCCGCGTCGAAGTCGCCCTGGTGCAGATCGCGCACGGTCCGCTCGCCGGGCTTGCGGACCCCCAGCCTGGCCATGGCGCCGGGTACGTGCTCCAGGTACCAGGAGAAGTCCTCGCCGCCCAGGCTCTGCTCGGTGCCCTCCACCGACTCCGCTCCCCGGCGTGCCGTCATGGCGTCGCGCAGCAGGTCGGTGACGGCCGGGTCGTTGACGACCGGCGGCACCCCGCGCACGTAGTTGATCTGGGACTTGGCCCGGTGCATGGTCGCGACCTCGTCGATGGCCGCGTGCACCACGTCGGGCGCGGCCCGCCAGGCGTCCAGGTCCAGGCAGCGCACGGTCCCCGAGAGTTCGGCGTGCTGCGGGATCACGTTGCAGGCGTGGCCCGACTCGATCCGCCCCCAGGTGACGGAGAGCCCCGACCGAGCGTCGACACGCCTCGCGACCAGCGCGGGCACGTCCACGGCGACACGGGCCGCGGCGGTCACGAGGTCGGTGGTCAGATGCGGCCTCGCGGTGTGTCCGCCGGCGCCGTCGAGGGAGACCTCCAGCCGGTCGCAGGCCGAGGTGATGGGGCCCTGCCGCAGTCCGATGCGTCCCGCGTCGACCCTCGGGTCGCAGTGCACGGCGACGATCCGTCCGACGCCGTCCAGCGCCCCCGACCCGATCGCGTCGGAGGCACCGCCGGGCAGCACCTCCTCGGCGGGCTGGAAGACCAGCCGTACGGCCCGCCCGAGCAGGCCCTTCGCGTGCAGGTCGGCGAGGACGAGGCCGGCCCCGAGCACCACGGTCGTGTGCACGTCGTGCCCGCACGCGTGCGCCCGGTCCGGGACGGTCGACCGGTAGGCGCACCCGGTCTTCGTGTCCGGGATGGGCAGCGCGTCGATGTCGGCGCGCAGGGCGAGCATCGGCCGCGCGGGGTCCGGCTCACCGATGTCGCAGGTCAGCCCGGTGCCGCCGGCGAGCACACGGGGCCGCAGACCGGCCTGCTCCAGCCGCGCCTTGATCGCCGCGGTGGTACGGAACTCCTGGAAACCGAGCTCCGGGTGCATGTGCAAGTCACGCCGGAAGGCGACGAGTTCGGCGCGCAGCGCCTCGGGCAGCGTGCCGGGGAGCGCGGCTCCCCCGGGCGTGACGGCCTCGGACTCTCGGGACATCAGTTGGTTCACCCTCTGAAGGGTAGGGCGACACGGCGGTCAACTGACCCACGATCAACAAAAGTTCAACCCATTCGGGGAAGAAAATCTGGCCGCGTGGCGCATAGGCATGGACGTGCGTGGGTAAACTCACCCACCTTTCCGGCGCGGGGATCTTGCGCCGGTCCGGCCGGGCCGGGATCCGCCGTTCCTCGTGGGAGAACCTCCGTGCGGCGGCACCCATTCCCGGGTCTCCCGGAACAGGTTCTCTACGCATACCACGCATACGGGCCCCGGGCCGGTTCTGTTCATCCCGCGGACCGGTGTCGCCACGGACGGTCACCGGGGGCACACGCGTACGCACCGGCCCCGCGGGTCCGCGCGCGGGGCCGCCCGCGCGCCCTCTTGCGTCCCGTGCGGTCCGGGGATCTAGCCGGCGGTGACCGCGGGCAGCCGGTGCACGTCCCTGGCGGTTCCTGTGACGCCGGAAAGGAAGCCCTGCGCCCGCGGCGAGGCGGTCTCCGTGAGCCAGGCCGGGTCGATGTCGAACACGGCGACCCTGACCTCCGTACCGGCGAGTGCCAGCGGCAGCGTGTGCACGACCGTGGACGGGAAGCTGAGGATCGTCCGGCCGGTCGGGCCGCGGCGGGCGATGAGTTCGAGCGGCAGGTCCGGGCGGACGATCTCCAGCCCGGTCTCGACGGCCAGCCGGTGCAGCTTCTCCGCGCTCTCGCGGCGGTGGGCGAAGTACCGCGTGGCGCCATGGGCCGCGGCGAGCCGCCGTACCGCCTCCACGTACCGGTCGGGGTCGACGACACCCGTCTCGACGAGGGACGTCCCCACCAGGTCCGCGCCCCTGGTGAGCCGGGGCGGCCCGAAGCGGGCGCGGGTCCAGCCGAACTCGTTGGCCGTGACGAGCACCCCCTCGGGCCGCTCGCCGATCGGCATGGCGGAGAAGATCTCCACGCGCCGTCCGGCGCCGGGGGTGAGCCGGCGGCGGGCCCGTGCCGAGACCGGGGCGAAGACCAGGTCCCGGAGCCCGGGACGGCCGCCGCGCCGGTGCCAGCGCACCAGCCGCTCCCCCCGGGCGAGCTGGGAGACGAACTCCATCGTCGCGGTGCCGTCGTCCACGACGACCAGGTCGCGCGCCCGGGTGATGGTGAGCAGCAGCTGCACGTAGCGGGAGAACGGGTCGCCCATCACGATCCGCTCGGCGCGCCGGAGCAGCGGCGCGAGGCCGCCGACCGTGTGGAAGGGCGCCGTGGTCCCGCCCCGCGCCTCCTCCCAGCGCACCTCGTGGCCCTCGTCCCGGGCCAGCTCGGACATGCGCCGCAGCTGCCCCCGGGTCATCGGGTCGGTCGGCGACAGCACGACGAGCACGAGCCCCGCGCCGGGTCCCGGCCGCCCTGCCGCCGGCTCCGTGCCCGGCGGTCCGGGCCGCCCGCCCGTCGCCCCGAGGCCGTGGACGTGCGCCCACTCCAGGACGTTGAGGAGCTGCACCGGGCTCTCGACGAAGGCCAGCGTGGTGGGTGACTGGGGGCCGGGGGACCCGGCGCGGGGGCTCATCGACGTACGACCGTCGCTTCCCTGGATCGGATCGGTGGGAGGAGGCTCAGACCGCGACCGGCTCGCCCGCCGCCGCGGCGATCTCGGCCTCGGCGACGACGCCCGGGACGCGGCGCAGCTTCTTCATCGGGCCCAGCTCGGACTCGTAGACCTTCTTGACGCCGTCGCCGAGGGAGGCCTCGATGGTGCGGATGTCGCGGACGAGGCGGGTGAGGCCCTGCGGCTCGACCGAGGCGGCCTGGTCGGAGCCCCACATCGCGCGGTCCAGGGTGATGTGGCGCTCGACGAAGGCGGCGCCGAGCGCGACCGCGGCGAGCGTGGTCTGCAGGCCGGTCTCGTGGCCGGAGTAGCCGATCGGGACGTTCGGGTACTCGGCCTGGAGGGTGTTGATGACGCGCAGGTTGAGCTCCTCGGCCTGGGCCGGGTAGGTCGACGTGGCGTGGCACATCAGGATGTTGTCGCTGCCGAGGACCTCGACCGCGTGCCGGATCTGCTTCGGCGTCGACATGCCGGTGGAGAGGATGACCGTGCGGCCGGTGGCACGCAGTTCGCGCAGCAGCTCGTCGTCGGTCAGGGAGGCGGAGGCGACCTTGTGGGCCGGCACGTCGAACTTCTCCAGGAAGGCGACGGCCTCGGTGTCCCACGGGGAGGCGAACCAGTCGATGCCGCGCTCCTTGGAGTACTCGTCGATCTGCCGGTACTCGTCCTCGCCGAACTCCACGCGGTGGCGGTAGTCGATGTAGGTCATGCGGCCCCAGGGGGTGTCGCGCTCGATGTCCCACTGGTCGCGCGGGGTGCAGATCTCCGGGGTGCGCTTCTGGAACTTGACGGCGTCGCAGCCGGCTTCGGCGGCGGCGTCGATCAGCTTGAAGGCGTTCTCGAGCTCGCCGTTGTGGTTGATGCCGATCTCACCGACGACGTAGACGGGGTGACCCGGGCCGGCGGTCTTCGAACCGAACGTGCGCAGACGGGAGTTGGTGCTCATGGTGGTGAAGTTCCTTAGTTGTCGAGGGAGTCGAGAGAGGGGCCGAGGATCCAGCTGGCGATCTCCCGGATCGCGCCGTCGCCACCGGGGACGGTGGTGACCGCGCGTGCGGCGCCACGTACGACGTCGTGGGCGCCGGCGACCGCCACGGGCCAGCCCACGAGGGCGAAGCACGGGAGGTCGTTGACGTCGTTGCCGACGTAGAGCACGCGCTCGGGCGCGATGCCCTGCTCCCCGCACCACTGCTTCAGTGCGAGGTCCTTCCGGTCGATGCCGTGCAGGACCGGGATCTTGAGCTTCCGGGCCCGGGCGGCGACGACCGGGTTCTGCTCCGTGGACAGGATCAGCATCGTCAGGCCGCTCCTGCGGAGGGCGGCGATGCCGAGTCCGTCCCCGCGGTGCACGGAGACGAACTCCCGTCCGTCGGAGTCGATCAGCACCCGGTCGTCGGTCTGGGTGCCGTCGAAGTCGAGGACCACCGCGTCGATGTCGTCGGCGGTGGGGAGGGCGCCCGGCCTGCTCGCGTCGAAGAGCGGCGCGAGGGCACGGGCGCGGGCGAGGTCGTGCGGGTCGTCGATCTCCAGGACCCGCGCGGGGTCGGTGCGCACGAGTTCGGTGCGGCCGAAGAAGCGGTGCCCGTGCTCACGCAGGCCCGCCGCGTCCATGGCGTAGGCGGCGCCCGTCTCCAGGAGGTCCTGGGGGCGGTCCTGGCGGCGCGGGCGGAAGGACTTGTCGTGGTTGACGCCGTGTCCGCCGGTGGCGTCCGCCCCGGCGGGGCCCACGGCCTCGGCGCGGGGACCCCCGCCGGCCGCCGGCCCGTCCTCGGCGTCGCGCCAGACGAAGCCGTGGAAGGGCGCCACGGTCAGGGCGGTGTCCGCGCCGTTCTCCACGACCGCGCCGGCCACCCCGTCGATGTCCTCGCGGACGAGGAAGGGGCTGGTGCACTGCACGAGGAGGACCGCGTCCACGGGCACCCCGTGCAGCGCCTCGTGGGCGTCGAGGGCGTGCAGGACGGCCGCCTCGGAGGTGGCGGTGTCGCCGGCGATGGCGGCGGGCCGCAGCACCACCTCGGCGCCGGCCTCGCGGGCCGCCGCCGCGATCGCACGGTCGTCCGTGGAGACCACGACGTCGGTGACGAGCCGGGCGGCCCGGCACTCGCGCACCGCGCGGGCCACCAGCGGCACTCCGCCGACGGGCAGCAGGTTCTTGGCGGGGACGCCCTTGGAGCCGCCCCGTGCGGGGATCACGGCGAGCACCCGGCGCACCGGTGGCGCCTGGCCCGCTTCCGAGCTGTTCATCGCTGTACTCCTTGACGAGGGTTCTGGGCGTCCGCGGACCGCGGGTGCGCCGGCGGGGCGCTCACAGCTCGCCCATCCGCCGGATGACGGGGGCCACGCGCTGCACGCCGTGCCGGTAGGCCCCGCGTGCGGCGCGGCGCACGATCTGGCGGACCGGGCCCGGCGTCCTGTCGGCCGCGGGGGCGCCGGGCAGCGGCCCGCCGTCCGGGCCGAGGTGGTGGCGGGCGAGGATGCCGGGCAGGTAGCCGGGCGCGGTGACGGGGGTGTAGTAGGGGGCGAGGGCGGGGAGTTCGTCCTGTCCGCGCAGTGCGGCGATACGGGCACGTGCCGTGTCGAACGCCGTCTCGTAGGAGCCGTTGCCCGCCCCCGTCGGGGAGGTGCCGCCGGGGGCGACGCCCTGCCGTGCCACCCAGTCCTCGTCGGGTGCGGGCAGGTGCCCGTCGTCGAGCTGGTTCCAGGAGGCGAGGCAGCCGGAGCCCACGAAGTGGTGGTTGCCGAGCGACTCGCGCACCCCGAGGTCGGTGAGGAGCACCGTCGGGATGCGCCGGTGCAGGGACTCCAGGGCCGCCGTGGAGCTGACGGTGACCAGCAGGTCCGTGCGGTCGAGCACCTCCCCCATGTGCCCGTAGACGAGACGGAAGTTGGCCGGCGTGCCGCCCGGGACGCGCTCCGCGAGCCGCTGGTAGGGCTGCTCCTCGATGTGCGTGGTGTGCTCGCCCGGCCTGGAGCGCAGCTTCAGCAGCACCTCGCGCTCGGGGTGCAGCCTGGCGTGCCGCACCAGCCGGTCGAGCAGGTACGCGCGGTCCGTGCGGCTCTCCGGCACGGAGGGCTGCGCGGCGAAGACGACCGTGTACGGGTCGCCGTCCTGCGTGCGCACGGCGCCGCCCAGGAACGGCAGCGCCACCTCGGTCACCGACGAGGCGTCGGCGCCGACTCCCTCGTACACCGCGGTGAACCGCTCGGCGTCCTGGCGGGAGTTGGCGAGCACGAGGTCCGCGCCGTGCCGCAGCAGCAGCCCGTCGGCGAGCTTCTCGTAGACGACGCCGACATAGCCGGTGACGACCACGGGCCGCCTCGCGCACCCCTGCCAGGCGTACGAGAGCCCGTGCAGCATCGCCTGGACGGCGCCGCCGACCAGGGCGAGGACGACGACGTCGTACTCCTGCGGGTCCATCGCGCGCAGGAACTCGGCGGCGGTGACCTCCCGGAGGGAGTCCGCCCGCACGCCGACCTCTTCGAGCTGGCGGGCGGTGGGGGTCGCACGGCCCCTCAGGAGGTGGCCGTCGAGCCTGATGTCCGCATCGGCCGGTGCGATGCGGTTCGCGGTGAGCGCGCCCCATTTCCACCGGGTGTCGGAATCGGCGAGGACGGCCACTCGCAGGGACTTCGTGGTACTTGCTGGCACGTCCAAGACGCTAGGAAGGCAATTCGATCGCCGACCCAACCGGAATGCAACAAAGGGTTAACAGCACATCGCCGAATGGGGTGTCCACCCCGGACCGGCCCCCTAAAAAGCTGGGTTCACCATTCCGCCACGCGTCGTTCACCTGCAATCCCACCGGCGGTCAAGACGAATGACGGGCCGCCGCCTAACGTCACGTGGGTGGTCAAGCTCTCCGTCATCGTGCCGTTCTACAACGTGCAGCAATACGCGCCCGACACCCTGAGGAGTCTCCGTGCGAACGCGGGCCCGGACGTCGAATTCATTCTGGTCGACGACTGCTCCCGCGACGAGACACCGGACATCCTCGCGCGCGCCGAGCGCGAGCTCCCGGGCGCGGTGCATGTCAGACACGAGAGGAACGGGGGACTGGCCACCGCGCGCAACACGGGCATCGACGCGGCACGCGGCGAGTACCTCACGTTCCTGGACGGGGACGACTGGCTCGCCCCCGGGTACTACGAGCAACTGCTCGCCGCGATAGAGGGGCTGGGCTGCGACTTCGTCCGTACCGACCATGTCCAGTGCACCGCGCGGGCCCGTGTCCTGCACCGGGTGCCGCACGGCAGGAGGGGTGTCGTGCTGAATCCGCGCGACGCGATCCTGCCCGCCGACCGCTCGACCTCGGTCGACTACGCCTACGCCTGGGCGGGCATCTACCACCGCCGGCTGGTCGACCGCGGCCTGCTGCACTTCACCGACGGACTGCGCACCGCGGAGGACCGGCCGTGGATCTGGAGACTGCACCGCGAGGCGGAATCGTTCGCCACCGTGGGACTGCTCGGTGTGTTCTACCGGCGCGGGGTCGCGTCCTCACTGACCCAGATCGGCGATGTGCGGCAACTTGATTTCATTCGCGCGTTCGACCAGGTGGTGAGGGAAACCGCGGAGGACCGGGACGCCCACAAACTCCTCCCGAAAGCCGTGCGGACCTACTGCGCGATTATTTCCCATCATCTGGGATCCATCGAAAGGTTCGAGGCACCCGTGGCCCGGAAATTGAAGTCGATGAGTGCCGTGGCACTGCGGAGCATGCCGCAGGACGTCCTCGACGACGCGCTCGACTCCATGGACGTGCAGCGGGCGACGCGGCTGCGCCGGCTGCGCCGCCGTCCGGCCGCCGCGGGGGTGACCGCGTGACCACCCAGATCTTCATGGCGTCGACGCTGTACGGCACGGCGACACTGGCCGCGGCCGTCGACTCCGGCTGCTTCGGGCCCGCCGGCCGGCGCGTCCTGCTCGTCTCCAACAACTCGACGACGCCGGAGACGACACCCGGCATCGACGAGATGCCCGGCTTCGAGCGGCTGCGCGGCCGGTTCGACGACGTGATCTCCTGGAACGAGACCATCTCGCCCTTCCACCCGGGCGGTTGGGCCCCCCGGCCGGACGACGTGCCGCTGTGGGAGCGGCATCTGCGGCTCGCCTGGGACCTCGGCGACGACGACGTGGAGCTGGTCGTCGAGTCGATCCAGGTCAACCCGGCCCTCGGCGTCGCGCAGATCTTCACGGGCGCGCCCCTGACCGTCTACGCGGACGGCCTGATGAGCTACGGGCCCACCCGCAGCAAGATCGACCCGCTGGTCGGCACCCGAGTCGACCGGCTCCTCCACCTCGACCTGGTGCCGGGGCTGACGCCCCTGCTGCTCACCGAGTTCGGCGTGGAGCCGGAGATCGTGCCGACGGACGCGTTCCGCGAGGTGCTCGCCGCCCTGGTGGACACGGGCGACGGCCTGCCCGCCGTCGAGGCCCCGGCGCTGCTGCTCGGCCAGTACCTCTCCGCGCTCGGCATCGTCACCGCCGAGGAGGAGGAGGACCTGCACGTCCGCATGCTCAAGGGCGCCGTCGCGCTCGGCCACCACCGCGTGGTGTTCAAGCCGCACCCCAGCGCGCCGGCCCGCTGGTCGCGCGCCCTGGAGAAGGAGGCGGGCAGGATCGGCGCCGACCTCACGGTGCTGGACACACCGGTCCTCGCCGAGGTGCTCTTCCAGCGGATGCGGCCCGCCCTGGTCGTCGGCTGCTTCTCCACGGCGCTGATCACCGCCTCGGCGCTGTACGGCCTGCCGGTCGCCCGCGTCGGCACCGAGCCGCTCCTCGAACGCCTCACGCCCTACGAGAACAGCAACCGCGTCCCGGTCACCGTCGTGGACGCCCTGCTCCCCGAGCTGTCCGACCACGCGGCGGTCGCCGGGCAGGACCGGGGGACGGGCACGGACGAACTCACCGAGCTGGTACGGGCCGTGGGCTACGCCATGCAGCCCAGGATCTACCCGGAGCTGCGGCCGGAGGCCGAGCGCTATCTGACCCGGCACCTGGACGGAAGCACCTGGCGCTACTTCAAACGGCGGCGCCTCACCTCGCTCGCGCTGCCGGGCGCGGTGCCCTCGCAGCTCGCGTTCATCCCGCGCAACGCCACGGTCCGCCGGGTGGCCCGCCGGGCCCGGTCCTTCAAGAAGGCCGCGCTGGGATGAGCCCGCCGAAGTCCTCCACCGCCCCGGCCCTCCCGCCGGAGGCGGGCCCCCGCGCCGCCGCCGTCCCGCCGGGCGACGCCGCTCCCCCGGCGGCCGGGCGCAGCCACGTACCGCGGCTGCGCGCGCTGGACGCCCTGCGGCTGGTGGCCGCCCTGATGGTCGCCGGTTACCACTACGGCGGCCGGGACGGCGAGGTCTCGCTGGCCTGGGGCACCTCGCCGCAGTCGCAGTTCCCCACCCTGCACCCGTGGCTCGCCTACGGCTGCCTGGGCGTCCAGGTGTTCTTCGTGATCAGCGGCTTCGTGATCTGCCTGAGCGGCTGGGGGCGCAGACCGCGCTCGTTCTTCGCGTCGCGGGCCTCACGCCTGCTGCCGTCGTACTGGGCGGCGGTCGTCCTCGTCACGGCGGTCTTCGCGCTGCCCGCCGTCGCGTACCACGCGGTCTCGCCGAGCGACGCGCTGGTCAACCTGACGCTCATGCAGGAGCCGCTGGGCGCCGACCGGGTGCTCGGGGTCTGCTGGACCCTGTGGGCGGAGATCCGCTTCTACGCGCTGTTCGCACTGTGTGTCGTCCTGCCGGGTGCCACCCGCCGCCGCGTCATCCTGTTCTGCGCGTCCTGGACACTGGCCGCGGCGATCGCCGTGGCGGCGAAGGAGCCCCTGCTCGACCTCGTCCTGATGCCCGACCACGCGCCGTTCTTCATCGGCGGCATCGGCCTCTACCTCGTGCACCGCGACCCACGGGACGCGTTCGCCTGGGGCATCGTGGGGGTGAGCTGGCTGATCGGGCAGAACCGCGCGGTCGAGGGGCTGTGGCATGCGCAGGACCCCGCGCACTTCTCGTACCGCAGCTCGGTCGGGATCGTCCTCGTCGTCACCCTGGGGTTCCTCGCGGTCGCCGCGATCGCCCTGGGCGCGCTGAACAGGGTCGACTGGCGCTGGCTGACGGTCGCGGGGGCCCTGACGTACCCCTTCTACCTGCTCCACGAGCATCTGGGCTGGGTCGCCATCGCGGCGTACCACCGGGGGCTGGGGCTGCCGTCGTACGCGACGCTGCTGCTGACCGTCGCGACGATGCTGCTGCTGGCGTGGCTGCTGAACCGCTACGTCGAGGGCCCGTCGGCACCGCGGCTGCGGGCGGCGCTGTCGAAGCCGCGCCGGACGTCCTGAAGGATCCCGCCCAGCGCCTCGCCCGCCTCGTCGAGGAGTTCGGCCAGTTCCGCCATCCGGCGGGCGAGTTCGGCGCGGACCGCGGGGTCGTCGACGAAGTCGAGCGGCCGCGGCCCGGCCGGGCCGCCCGCCTCCGGGACCGGCACGGCGCCGTCGGCGGCCGTCGGGTCCGTCACCGGCCGGACGGTCGCCGCGGGGTCCGTCCCGGCCGGCCGGGCGGCGGCCGTCGGGTCAGGTGATTCCATAGCGCGCCTCGATTCCGGCCAGCAGCATCTGCAGTCCTTCCTCGAACTGCTCGTCGTACTCCTCGAAGATCGCCGGACCCGCGGCCGCCGTCAGCGGGTACCCGGCGAGCCGTTCGGCGCGCTCGCCGACGTCGAAGCCCTCGCGGCGCTCCCCCGGCATGGGCCGTACGCCCTGCTCCTCCGTGACGAAGCCCAGCGTGTACAGGTAGGCGGTCGTCATGGCACGCACCGCCTGACTGAGGGTGAACCCCGCGTCCACGAAGACGCGCAGGTTCTCCTCCATCTGCACGGCGTGCTCGACGCCGGTGAAGCGGGAGCCGCTGAACACCTTGGCGCCGTCGCGGTAGCCCAGCAGGGCGGAGCGCAGTCCGCGGTTGGAGATCAGCACGCGCTCCCGCCAGCCGGTGCCGGGCGGCAGCGGGGTGCCGGCGACCATCCGCAGGTACATCCGCGTCGCCATCTCGTCGAGCAGCGCCTGCTTGTCCTTGAAGTGCCAGTACAGGGCGGGCGCCTTGACGTCCAGCTCCTTGGCGATGGCACGCAGGCTGAGGCCGTCCAGGCCGACGTCGTTCAGCAGACGCAGCGCGGTGTCGGCCACCAGCGTCCGGTCGATCTTCCCCACAGCCACGTCCGCACCCTATCCGGCGTTTCCCCCTTGACAACTTAACGACGTTAAGGAGATTCTCGCGACATGGAACTTAACAGCGTTAAGGACATGTCCGTGGACGTGCTGGTGGTCGGCGCCGGGCCCACCGGGCTCACCGCGGCCCTCGATCTGGCCCGCCGCGGTGTACGCGCCCTCGTCGTCGAGCGCTCCGACGCGCTCTTCCCGGGCTCGCGGGGCAAGGGCATCCAGCCCCGGACCCTGGAGGTCATGGACGACCTGGGCGTGCTGGACGCGGTCCGGGCGGCGGGCGGCCCCTATCCCGTCGGCATGGTCTGGCAGGACGGTGAACGGCAGGGCGAGCACCGGATGTTCGACGAGACGGACGCCACGGAGGCCGCGCCCTACGCGGGCGGTCCGTGGATGGTCCCGCAGTGGCGGACCCAGGAGATCCTGCTCGCCCGGCTGGCGGAGCTCGGCGAAAGCGTCTCGTTCGGACGTGAACTGGTGGGCCTCTCCCAGGACTCCGACGGGGTGACCGCGTCCTTCGCCTCGGGCCCCCCGGTCCGGGCGCGGTACGCCGTCGCGGCCGACGGAGGCCGCTCGGCCGTGCGGCGCGCGCTCGGCGTCGGGATGACCGGGGAGACCGTGGACCCGGGTCCGACGCTGGTCGCCGACGTGCGGATCGGCGGGCTCGACCGCGACAACTGGCATGTGTTCCCGCCCTCGGACGGACAGGGCTTCCTGGCCATCTGCCCCCTGCCGCACACCGAGGACTTCCAGCTCGTGGCCGGCTTCCCGGATCCGGAAGCCGTCCCCGACCTCTCCCCGGAGGGTGTCCGCAAGCTCGTCGCCGCCCGTACCCACCTGTCGCCCGACGACGTGCGCGAGGTCCGCTGGGCCTCCGACTTCCGGCCGCGGGCCGCGCTGGCGGACCGGTTCCGGGAGGGCCGCGTGTTCCTCGCGGGCGACGCGGCGCACATCCACTCCCCGGCGGGCGGCCAGGGCCTCAACACCAGCGTCCAGGACGCGTACAACCTCGGCTGGAAGCTCGGAGCGGTCCTGCGCGGCGGGGCGGACGCCTCACTCCTCGACTCGTACGAGGCGGAGCGGCGGCCGGTCGCCGCGCGGATGCTCGGCCTCTCCACCGGCGTCCACCGCGGCGAGGTCCGGCGCGGCGCGGCCACCCAGCAGCTCGGCCTCGGTTACCGGGACTCGCCGCTCTCCGCCGAGACCCGCGCCGGCCTGCCGGAGGAGGCACTGCGCGCGGGGGACCGCGCGCCCGACGGCAGCCGCGGCGGCGTCCGCCTCTTCGACGCGTTCCGGGGCCCGCACTGGACGCTGCTCGCCGTCGGTACGGACACCCCGCTGCCCGAACTGCCGGGCGTCCGCCCGGTGCGCATCCCGGCCTACGAGGCGTACGGCACGGGGGTGTTCCTGGTGCGCCCGGACGGCCACGTCGGCTGGGCGGGGGCGACGGCCGAGGGGCTCACGCCCTACGCGGCGGCCGTGGGCGCCGCGCCCGGGCTGTCCGCCTAGGCGGAGCCCGCCAGGGAGAGCTTCACCGCGAAGCCGAGGAAGAGGGCGCCGGCGGCGGAGGTCGCGCCCGCCGACAGCCGCCTGCGCTGCCGGAACGCCGCCGCCAGCCGGGTCCCGCTGAAGATCAGCGCGCTGAGGTAGAGGAAGCTGGCGAGCTGGGCGAACGCGCCGAGGACGACGAAGGAGAGCGCCGGGTAGGCGTACCCCGGGTCCACGAACTGCACGAAGAAGGCGACGAAGAACAGGATGGCCTTCGGGTTGAACAGGCTGATGACCAGGGCCCGGCGGAAGGGCCTCTCGTCGCCGGCCGGGACCGCCCCGGTGTCCTCGGCGACCCGCTCCCGCCGGGTGCGCCACATGCTCCACGCGGCCCGCAGCATCCCGACGGCCAGCCAGGTCAGGTATCCGGCGCCCGCGTACTTGACGATCGAGAACAGCAGTTCGTTGGCCTGGAGCAGCGAGGCGACGCCGGCCGCGGAGAGTGTCATCAGCACGGTGTCCCCGCACCAGACGCCCGCGGCGGCCCGGTATCCGGTCCGCACGCCCCGCCGTGCCGCTACGGAGAGCACGTAGAGGGAGTTGGGTCCGGGGAGCAGGACGATCAGCACAAGTCCCGCGAGGTAGGTGGGGGGTCGGTTACGCCAAGCATGGACCGAGTGTCGCACGCGGCCACGACACCTCACCTCGGGGTTTCGCGGTGCGAGACGCGGGGCCCGGCCGCCCGCCCGCGACGGGCCGGGACGCCGGAACCGGACGGCAGGACCCGCACGGCGACCCCGGCCCGCACGGGCGGAACCGGACGGCGCGACCCGCGTGCCGAGCCGGACCCGGACGGGCCGGGCTCAGAACGCGTCGCTGGGCACGTACGTCCCCCAGACCTCGCGCAGGGCGTTGCAGACCTCGCCCACGGTCGCCCGGGCACGCAGGGCGTCCTTCATCGGGTGGAGGACGTTGTCCTCGCCCTCGGCCGCCTTCTTCAGCGCGGCCAGCGCCGCGTCCACCGCGGGCTGGTCGCGTCCGGCCCGCAGCGCGGCGAGCCGTTCGGCCTGCTGGGCCTCGATGGCGGGGTCGACGCGCAGCGGCTCGTACGGCTCCTCCGCGTCGAGCTGGAAGCGGTTCACACCGACCACGACGCGTTCGCCGGAGTCGGTCTCCTGCGCGATCCGGTACGCCGAGCGCTCGATCTCGCCCTTCTGGAAGCCCTGCTCGATCGCGCTCACCGCCCCGCCCAGGTCCTCGACCCGCTGCATCAGGGCGACGGCGGCGGCCTCGACCTCGTCGGTCATGCTCTCGATGACGTACGAGCCCGCGAACGGGTCGACCGTCGCCGTCACGTCCGTCTCGTGGGCCAGCACCTGCTGGGTGCGCAGGGCGAGCCGGGCGCTCTTGTCGGTGGGCAGGGCGATGGCCTCGTCGAAGGAGTTCGTGTGCAGCGACTGGGTGCCGCCCAGCACCGCCGCGAGCCCCTGCACCGCGACGCGGACCAGGTTCACCTCCGGCTGCTGGGCCGTCAGCTGCACGCCGGCCGTCTGCGTGTGGAAGCGCAGCATCAGCGACTTCGGGTTCTCCGCGCCGAACTCCTCGCGCATCACCCTGGCCCAGATCCGGCGCGCGGCGCGGAACTTGGCCACTTCCTCCAGGATCGTCGTGCGGGAGACGAAGAAGAAGGACAGGCGCGGCGCGAAGTCGTCGACGTCCATGCCCGCCGCGACCGCCGTGCGCACGTACTCGATGCCGTCGGCCAGCGTGAAGGCGATCTCCTGCGCGGGCGAGGCCCCCGCCTCCGCCATGTGGTAGCCCGAGATCGAGATCGTGTTCCACTTCGGGATCTCGGCCCGGCAGTACTTGAAGATGTCCGCGATCAGCCGCAGCGACGGCTTCGGCGGGAAGATGTACGTGCCGCGCGCGATGTACTCCTTGAGCACGTCGTTCTGGATCGTGCCCGTCAGCCGGTCCGCGGGGACGCCCTGTTCCTCGCCGACGAGCTGGTACATCAGCAGCAGGAGGGCCGCCGGGGCGTTGATCGTCATCGACGTGGAGACCTTGTCCAGCGGGATGCCGTCGAACAGGACGCGCATGTCGTCCACCGAGTCGACGGCCACCCCGACCTTGCCGACCTCGCCGTGCGCGATCGGCGCGTCCGAGTCGTGGCCCATCTGGGTGGGCAGGTCGAAGGCGACCGACAGGCCCATCGTGCCGTTCGCGATGAGCTGCTTGTAGCGGGCGTTCGACTCCACGGCCGTCCCGAAGCCCGCGTACTGGCGCATCGTCCAGGGCCGGCCGGTGTACATCGACGGGTAGACACCGCGGGTGAACGGGTACTCCCCCGGCTCCCCGAGGCGCTCCCCGGGGTCCCAGCCCTCCAGGGCCGCAGGACCGTAGACCGGGTCGATGGGCAGTCCGGACTCCGACTCGCGCGCCATGGTGTGCTGCCTCCCGGTGCAGTGCTGCTCGCCAGTGGTTACCGGCCCTCTCACGGACTGTAGTGGCGCCCGCGCGGGCGGTGGAGCGGCCCCGCCCGGGAGTTTCCTCACAGGCGGGGGGAGACCCCGCTCACAACAATGCCGCGTAGTTCGCGACCGGGCACCCGCGGGCACCATGTCTGGTGGCACGACGGTACGTCGACCGTGCGGCGACGGCCGGGACCGGTGAGTGGCGGGGGTGTTCTGGTGCGTACACCAGTCATGCGGAGTTCAGTGGCGGCGGTGGCCGCGGTGGTGGCGCTCACGGCGGCGGGTGCCTGCACGATCCAGACGGTCGACCCGGAGACGGGACGGCCGCGCGCCGGCACGCCCGCGTCGCCGGACCCCTCGCCCGACGACGGCAGACCCGCCCGGCCGTCCCCCACCCGGTCGTCCGCGGCACCCGCGCCCACGCCCACGCGGGCGCCCGAGGTCCTCTGGTCACCGGGCGACCGGGGCGGGGAGGTGCGCGAACTCCAGGCCCGGCTGCGCCAGGTGCAGTGGCTCTACCAGGGCCCGACCGGGACGTACGACGTCACGACGGCCGCCGCGGTCAGGGGCTTCCAGGGCAAGCGGGGCCTGCCGAGGACCGGCAGCACCGACGCGGTCACCTGGCGGCGGCTGCTGGCGATGACCCACGAACCGGGCAAGTGGGAGCTGTACGCGTCGGGCGGCCAGCCGGCCGCGAAGCCGGACCCGCGCTGCATGAGGGGCCGGGTGCTGTGCATCAGCAAGACCAGCCGCACCCTGCGCTGGATGGTCGACGGCCGCACCGTCTCGACGATGGCCGTGCGCTTCGGCTCGCAGTACACGCCCACCCGGGAAGGTGTCTTCAACGTCTACTTCAAGTCGCGCCACCACGTGTCGACGCTCTACGACTCGCCCATGCCGTACGCCATGTTCTTCAGCGGCGGCCAGGCGGTCCACTACTCCGCGAACTTCGCGGCGACGGGCTACTACGGGGCCTCGCACGGCTGCGTGAACGTACGGGACGAGGGCCGGATCGCCGCACTGTTCGCGCAGGTGAGGAACGGCGACAAGGTCGTCGTGTACTGGTGACGCGGGAGGCGGGAAGGTTGTGCGGGCGCGGGCGGGACCGGGGGAACGTGTCCCCCCCGCGCCTCTGTGCACAGAGCCGTGGGTACGGGGGGAACCCCGGCTCGTGCGACAGCCGATGACCAGTCGGCTCGCTTACTACTGCGTCGGGGCGGCTGAAAATGTCACACCGGCCGCCGGGGACCGCGGGAGGACGTACTCGTGAGTACGCCGCCGCGCCCGAGAAGTGCTCGCAGGAGTACTCAGGAGTACGCGGGCGACAGGGGGTCCGCCGGCAGCGCTCCGGCGTCGGGGGCCGGGTCGGGGGCCCGGGTCGCGGGAGGCCGGGCCGGCGCGGAGACCGTGGGGCCGGCGTCGCCCCGGAACAGCCGCGGGCGTACGTGACCGCCGTCGCCGTCCGAGCCGTCGCCGTCCGAACCCCGGCCGTCCCAGTCGTCGGTGGAGTCGTGGCCGTCGCGGCCGTCCCGGCCGTCCCGGCCGTCGCGCCCCTCCAGCAGGACCCGGCAGTACTTCCGCACGCGCTCGGCGCCCCTCGCCGCGTCCTCCAGGCTGCGCCTGCGGTCGAAGTCGAGGAGCTTGCCCTCGCGGTAGTCGCGGCAGGCCGAACGGGCCCCCGCCCACAGGCGCCCGAACCGGTCCTCGCGGTTGTCGCCGTCCGACCCGTCCGGCGTGTCCTCGTCCTGGCGGTCCCCGGCCTCGTCGCGCCGGTCCCGGCTCCCGTCGTCCGGGGTGCTCGCGCCGCCCTCGGAGCGCGGGGTCCCCGCGCCTCCGTCGGGCGTCTCGTCGGGTGACGGCGACACGAGGGGGCGCTCAGGTGTGACGGCGGCCGTCACGGAGACCGTGGGTTCCGGATCGCCCCCGCCGAACGGCAGTTCGCCGGAGACGGCGGCCATCGCCCCGCCGCCGAGCATCCCGGCGGCCAGGGCGGCGGCGAGTCCGTAGCGCACGGGGCGTCGCGGACGGGACGGCGGGCGGCGGTGTCCCGGCGAGCGGCCGAGGCGGACGAGCCCGGCGTCGGAGGAGACGGCGGCCGAGACGGCCGCCGAGCGCGGGACCGGTCGTGCGGCTCGGGCGGCGGGCTCACCGCCGGGGCCCGTGCGCGCGACCCGGAACGCGGCCAACGCGGCTTCCTCACCCGGAAGTTCGGCTCCCGCGGCGGTCCGTCCGGTGCTCTGCGCACCCAGGGCGCCGAGTGCTTCGGCGAGCCGGTCGGCCTGGTCCCGGAAGTCGTTGCCGACACCGTCGAGCGGCTCTCCTCGCAGCAGTCGCTCCGCGGTGTCGCGGTCCAGCCACCTGTACTGCTCGTCGGCCATCACATGTCCTTCTGCGTCCGCGAACGCGTATGCGTCACACCGGCGGACGTCACCGCGCGGGTACGCGGCTCTCTGTGCGGGGGTCTCTGCGGGGGTACGGAACTGAGCGAGCCGACGGATTCCGGATCGGCGCCGAGCAGCTCCGCGAGCCGTTTCAGACCCCGGTGCGCGGCGGTGCGGACGGCCCCCGGCCGCTTGCCCAGGGTCTCGGCCGCGGTCTTGGCGTCGAGGCCGACGACGACCCGCAGCACGACGGCCTCGGCCTGGTCCTGCGGGAGCTGGGCTATGAGCGAGAGGGTGCGGCCGGTGGCCAGTGCCTCGATGGCCTCGCCGGCGGTGTCGGACTCGGCGGCCCGGCCGGTCAGTTCGGTCTCGTCGCCGCCTATCGAGGGACGGCGGCCGCGCATGCGCATGTGGTCGAGCGCGCGGTTGCGGGCTATCCGGGCGGCCCAGCCGCGGAACCGGTCGGCGTCACCGCTGAACCGTTCGAGGTCGCGGGCTATCTGCAGCCAGGCCTCGGACGTGACGTCCTCGGCGTCCGGGTCGCCGACCAGCGTCCTCACGTATCCCAGGAGCCGTGGATGCACGGCTCGGTACACAGTCCGGAACGCGGTCTCGTTTCCGTCCTGTGCCGCAAGCACCGCGGTGGTCAGCTCCGCGTCGTCCCCCAGCACCGCGCCCCTTTTGCGCCCAAGCCGGCGCCGCTCTCGCGGACCGGGTCCCCGCCGTCGTGGTCCTCACCTGATGGTGGCGGTCCTGCCCCGCATCCGGCGCGAAATGCACGTTACGGCTTGAAACCGGGGCCCGTCCATGTCTGTACAACGTGCAACCAACTCGATTCGGCGTGGGGTGTGACACAAAACGCACCCCCGACGCTGAAGAGAGTACGGGCCGCCGCGCGGCCCGTGCCGCGCGACGGCCGGGGCCTCTCCTGTGGGGGGTGGCGGCCCCGGCCGTTGCCATCGGCCCGCCCGGTGCCGCGGCACGGCCTGTGCCGCCGGCCGTTCCGCCCCGCGCGCCTGGCAAGTCCGGCGCGTTCTAAGTGCCTTTCGCGCCCTTCGGGCTCCCGGCACCCTTCGCGCCTTCCATTCCTTTCACGCCTTTAGCGCCTTTCGCACCCTTCCCGCCCTTCGCCGGTTTCCCGCCCGGGCTCGACGACGGTTCGCCGGGCGCCCCGCCGCCCGAGTCGCGCTTCCCCCCGGCCGCGGCCGGCAGGCCCGCGCAGAACTCCTCGACGTGCTCCTCCCCGCCCGCGGCCCGCACGAGACGCCGCCAGGCCGTGGAGTCCAGGGCCCTGCCGCGCCCCTCGACGGAGGAGTACGCGCGGCAGTGGGCCGCCGTGTCCCCGGCCGTCGGGCGCCGTTCGTCCGGGGCGCCGGAGGGGGAGGCCGTCAGAGGGGCGGGCACCGAGGTGGGCCCGGCCTGCGCGGGGGCACTGCTCGACGGCCGCCGCGTGTCGCGATCCGCGCCTCGCTCCCGCGTGTCGCCGGCCGCCGCACCGCCCGGACCGATGGACGCGAACGCGACACCGCCGAGCGTCGCGCCCGCGGCGAGCGTGACCAGGGCGGCCCGCAGCGACCAACGGCTCCGCCGCTCCCCCGCGGGCCGCCAGTCGTCCCGCCGCCGGGTGCGGGCCGCCCGGTGCGCGCCCGCGTCCCGCGCCGACCGGAACGCCGCGAGCGCCCTGCCCTCGGCCTCCGGGTCAAGGACGGCCCCGCGCGAGGGGGCGCCGGTCGGGGCGACCCGACCTCGGGAACCGCCCCCGCCGGCCGGGGAGCCGGACGCGCCGGCCCCTTCCGCCGGATGCCGGGCGGGGCGGTCCGGACGGCCGTCACCGGCCTGTCGTCCGCTCATGTCCGCATCCCCTCCCCCTCCCCCGGCCCCGCCCCGTCCGCCGTTCGTCCCGCATCCCCCAGCGTCCGGGGGCCCTCATCCGTCACACCCTCGGTCCCGAGCCGGCGGGCCAGCCGCTTCAGGCCCCGGTGCGCGGCGGTGCGCACCGCGCCGGGCCGCTTGCCCAGCACCCGGGCCGCGGTCGGCCCGTCGAGACCGAGGACGACCCGCAGCAGTACGGCCTCCGCCTGCTCGCGCGGCAGGCCCGCGACGAGCCCGAGGGCGTACTCGGTCGAGAGGGACTCCAGTGCCTGGTCGTGCGTGCTGTGCGCGCCGGGCAGTTCGAGCATGTCCCGTTCGAGCGCGGACGCCTGCGGACGCACCCGTCTACGCCTGAGGTGGTCGAGCGCCCGGTGCCTCGCGATGGTCGCGGTCCAGCCGCGGAAGCCCGTCCCGTCCCCGCGGAACCGTCCCAGGTCGCGGGCGATCTCCAGCCACGCGTCCGACGCCACGTCCTCCGCGTCGTCCCCGACCAGCCCCCGCAGGTAGGCCAGGAGCGCGGGCTGCACGATCCGGTACGCCACGGCGAAGGCGACCTCGTCCCCCTCCTGCGCCTTCGCGACGGCCGCGCCCAGGTCCCCGTCGGCCGCCCGCCCGCGGCGGGATTCCCCTCCCTGGTCCAACACTGTCCTCGTCGGCACCGAGTTCGTACCGCGTTCGTACCGGATTTCCGCCACGCGCCACGGATCGCCGTGCCCACGCGCCCCCACGGTCATCAGCGTCGGGCGCCACGGAAATGTCACAGCCCGTCAGCCGCACGGCCCACCCCCGCGGAACCCAGCGGTCCGGTGCGTGCCGGCCATTCGTACGGGCATCCCCCACCCGGCTCCGTGCCACGCGGGGCCGGCCCACCGGACCGAGCGGGCGGCGTGCCGCCGGAATCGCCTCGCCACCAGAGTGACGGAGGTCACCGCGAACCCACTGGACACCCGGGCAACCATCACCCTCCCCCGAGCGTCCTGGAGCCTCGAAGTGACGTACGCCACACCGAAGTTGGGTGATGTTTGGCTCTGCGGTAGCGCTGAATTGATGAGCCACCCCGTGACGGGTGGGTTTTTTATGAGGCCTTTCTAGGGGTGGGGTAATTGAGTCGCCGGACGACGCATGCGTACAGACCGCTGAGTCTGAAACGGAGAGCGTGGCTGACGATCGGGGCCGTCGTGCTGGGCGGGGCGGGTGCGGTGACGTACGCCGTCGCGAACCCGGCCGCCGACCCGTCCGACGACGCCGTGCGCACCAAGCGGCCCGTGCGCGTGCAGGAACTCGCGATGCGGAGCGACGGCGCGGACCGGCGCGAGGTCGAGCGCACGGACACCCGGCCGTTCTCGCTCCTCGGTGTCACCTGGACCGGCGCGCGGACCGAGTTGGACGGCACGGCCCAGGTCCGCACCCGCAGCACCGGGACCGGTGAGTGGACCGGCTGGCAGAACCTGGACGTCGAACTCCACCCGGTCGACCGGTCCGAGCCGGGCGCCAAGGAGGCGCGCGGCGCCTCCGACCCGCTGTGGGTCGGCCCGAGCGACGGTGTCGAGGCACGCGTGGTGGCCGCGGACGGCACCGAGAGCGCCGGGCTGCCGAAGGGGCTGGAGGTCAGCCTCGTCGACCCGGGAGTGACCTCCGCCGAGGCGAGGAACAAGGCGCTCGGCACGACCGAGGGCATCGCCCTGGACAACGCCGCGTTCGCCGCCGAGGACCCGACCGCGCCCGCGGTGCCCACCGACGCGGCCTCGGCGTCCGTCGCGCCGACCGGGTCCGCCGGCGCCGAGCCCACCGCCGAGGACACCGCCTCGCCCTCCGGGGACAGCTCGGAGAGCGCGTCGGCCCCCGCGTCGGCCTCGGCCTCCGCGTCCGAGACCCCGGACCCGGTCCCCTCACCGCCGCCGTCCACCGTGGCGCAGCCGCCGATCATCTCCCGGGCCCAGTGGGGCGCCGACGAGTCGACGGTCAAGGACCCGCCGGAGTACATCGAGAAGGTCAGCGCCGTCTTCGTCCACCACACGGTCGGCACGAACGACTACAGCTGCGCCGAGTCCCCCGCGCTGGTGCGCGGCATCATGGCGTTCCACGTCCAGGCCGAGAAATGGAACGACCTCGGCTACAACTTCCTGGTCGACAAGTGCGGCCGGATCTTCGAGGGCCGCGGCGGCGGTGTCGACCTGCCGGTGCGCGGCGCCCACACCTTCGGCTTCAACGGCGACTCGGCGGGCATCGCGGTCCTCGGCGACTTCGAGGGCGCGGAGGCCACAGCCACCACTCCCGCCAAGTCGGCCGGCAGGCCGACCAGGGCGGCCCTGGAGTCCGTGGCGCGCGTCGCCGCGTGGAAGCTCGGCCAGTACGGCGGCAACCCGAGCGGCCAGGTCACGCTGACCGCCGCCGCCGACACGGAGGTGTGGGACGCCGGCGAGCAGGCCACGCTGAACACGATCTCCGGCCACCGCGACGGCTTCGCCACCGCCTGCCCCGGCAAGAACCTGTACTCGAAGCTGAGCGAGATCCGCCGGTACGCCTCCAGCCCCGCGAGGAACTCCGCGGTCCCCACGTCCGACTTCAACCGTGACGGCATCAACGACGTCGTCGCGGGCGTGCCCAAGGCGTCCGGCGACACCGGCAACGTGGTCGTCGTGCCCGGCGGCCTGACCGGCCCGGTCGCCGCGGCGAAGGTGCGGCTCACCCAGTCCAGCGCGGGTGTCCCCGGCGCGTCCGAGACGGGCGACCTGTGGGGCGCGGCCACCGCCTCGGGCGACATCGACGGTGACGGCGACGCCGACCTCGCGATCGGAGCGCCCGGCGAGGACGACAGCACCGGTCACAAGGACCGCGGCGCGGTGACGATCCTGTACGGCCCGAAGTTCGACACCGGCGCCGACACGATGGCGCTCGGCGACGACTTCGAGCCGGCCTCCGCGAAGTTCGGCGCGGCCGTCGCGGTCGGCGACTTCAACGCCGACGGCAGGGCGGACGTCTTCACCGCGGCCACCGGCACCGGCGGCAACTGGGCGGCCCGCTTCGGCGACGGCCACGAGGTGGCCGGCGACCTCACGGGCAAGGACGGCGACCTCGCGTACGCGGACGCCGCGAGCGGCGACTTCAACCGGGACGGCTACGCCGACGTGGCCCTCAACTACCGTGACCAGTCCGGCGTCGGCAGGGTCACCTGGTTCAAGGGGTCGAAGTCCCTCGGCCTGGCGAAGGTGTCCACGCTCACCGTGAAGGGCGGCCGTTCCATCGCCGCGGGCGACGTGAACGGCAACGGCTACGACGACATCGTCATCGGCCAGCCGTACACCGCGGAGTCCGGCGCCAAGGCGGGCGGCCAGGTCACGATGGTCCCGGGCACCGCCACGGGCTTCACGACCGCCGGCCTGACGACCATCCACCAGGACACCGCGGGTGTCCCGGGCGCCGCCGAGTCCGGCGACGGGCTGGGCTGGTCCGTCTCCGTGGGCGACCTCAACGCCGACGGCTACGCGGACGTCCTCACCGGCGCGCCGAACGAGGACATCACGCGCAGCGGCGCCAACCAGTCCAACGCGGGAGCCGTCTGGCTCTTCAAGGGCGCCTCGACCGGCCTCACCGGCACGGGTTCCCTCTCCTACTCCCAGGACACGGCGGGCATCGCCGGCTCCACGGAGAAGGAGGACAAGCTGGGCTCGTCCGTCTCCCTGACGGACTTCTCCGGCCGCGGCCGCGCCGACCTGCTGATCGGCGTCGAGGGCGAGGACGCGGGCAACGGCACGCTGCTGTACCTGCCGGCCACGGCCTCGGGCGTCTCCCTGGCGACGTCGGTGTACTACGGCGTCACCCAGCTCGGCACGCCGGCGGCCGGGCGTCTGGGGCAGACCCTGACCCCGTAGGACCCGCCGCTTCACGGCAGAGGCCGGGCGCCCCGTTCGAACGGGGCGCCCGGCCTCTGCCGTACGTCGGTGCTTGTCCGTGCTTCTCGGTGCTTGTCTGTGCTTCTCGGTGCTTCTCGGCGCGCATCGGCGGTCCTCGGCGCGCCGCGTGGGGAGACTGCGGCCGCGGGGCGCGCTCAGACCCGTCCGCGGGCCCTGCGGGACACCACCGCGCGCAGCACGCGCCGGCCCTCGGTGGAGAGGTCCAGGGCCTGCCGCAGCCCGGTGGGGCCGTGCGCCGACAGCAGTTCCAGGATGGCGATCTGGCGGCGCAGTTCGGCGGCCACGAGCGGCGGGATGTCCTGCGTGCCGCCCTCGCGGTGGGCCGTCATCGAGGACGCCCCGTCGTCCGAGGCGTCGAGCAGCCGGTGGATCTGGAGCGCGGCGACCGAGCAGGCGTCCGCCCAGGTGCGGAGGGTGTCCGCGGTGCACTCGGCGGGGGCGGCCAGCAGCATGCGGTGCGCGAGCACGGCGGCCTCGCCCTCGGCGGAGGCGTCGCCCTCCGGGAGGCCGGTGGCGTCGAACCCGGCACGCGCCTGCTCGACGCGTTCGCCCCAGTCGCGGCGCCACTGGTCACCGCCCTCGGCGAGGCTCGCCCACAGCGGCCGCAGCATGTCGTCGTCACCGCCCGACAGGGGCACACACCTGTCCAGGCACGCCAGACCGCTGGTCGCCAGACCACGCTCGTCGGCCTGAGCGATCAGTTCCACCAGGCTCATCACGCCTCCCTCGGTGGGGCCGCCGCCGGTCACGGAGCCCGCACTTCCCCTTACTGCGTGCACTGTGGCCGGAACGTCACACTGCGAGATGGCCGAAATCTACATCGGGATGACGCCGAGTCGATCGAGGAAGCGGAAGAAAAGCATTTCCGCGGACGGATCGGCGTCCGCGGTGAGTACGTCCAGCACCGGTTCGTCGGGCACCGAGCGGCCGGATTCCGCGGCCCAGGCGACGGCCCGCTCGACGGCGTCGCGCGGTTCCAGGAAGAAGTCGTCGACGGTGAGCCCGTCCTCGTTCCCACCGAGGTACCCCGCCATCGCGTCCCGGGCCAGGCACGTCGTCCACGCGCCGCTCTCGGGCGCGGCCGCCTCCACGACCACGCAGTCGCTGTCCATGACGTACCCGAACAGCGCCGGCGCGCCCGTCTCCGCCGCCAGGTCGTTCATGTTGCCCACGTCGCCGGTGGACGCCCCGTCCGGGGCGTTCGGGCACTCCCACACCTGCCAGCCGCCGTCCGCCGTCTGATGCAGCGTCATGCCCGGGGCGCCCGACAGCGCGCCCAGTTCCGCCAGCGGCAGTTCGCTCCTGCCCACGACGAAATACCCCCAGTAGCCCATCCCGCTCCCCCCGGTGTATCGGTTCGGCCAGGCCGAATACACCACAAAGGCACGCCTGTCCGCCACCGGAACGGACAAGTCGCCCCTCGCGCGCCACGGCGGCCGGGGTCCCTCCCGCGGGGCTCCCCGCGCCGCGCGCGGGCGGCGCGGGCAATCCGCGCGAGGGGCCCGCCGGACCGCGGGCCGGCTCAGCCCAGCTTCGCCGCGAGGTCCTTGAACTCCGTCCAGGACAGCTGCGGGGCGCGCGGGTCCCACAGCTTCTGCACCATCGCCCGCAGCGGCATCCTGACGCCCGCCGCCACCTGGTCCTGGGTCTGCGACCCCGACAGGTCGCACCAGACGGCGAAGGACGCGCCGAGGATCTGGTCGCCGTACTCCCGGGAGACCGGGGCCGTGCCCCGCAGCACGAGCGGGGTCCACTGCTCGTAGATGCGCTGCCCGGTCGGATAGACGAACGCGTTGGGCTGCCCGAGCACGTAGTACAGGAACTCGTCGTTGTAGTTGATGACCTCGCGCCCCTCCCGCAGGTACTCGACGGGCTCGCGCGCCCCGATCTCCTTGCCGGTCCAGTAGGCGACCTGGAGGGACTTGTCGGCCTTGACGACCCCTCCGGGGAAGAACCCGTCGTTCCACGCCCGCGGCACCCGGTCGTGGCCGCGCACCACGGCCGTCCGGTCGTTCAGCCAGCCGGTCGCGAGGTCCTCGATGCCGGCGCCCGGCCCGTACTTCCTCGTCGCGGCGGCGGCCAGCTGCGGGAACGAGGCGGCCGGGTTCGCCACGGTCAGCGCCTGGTACTCGTCGGCGCCGAGGTGCCAGAACCGGCCGGGGAACAGCCCGGAGTACTCGTTCAGCAGGTCGTCCAGCAGCTCCGCCGACGCGGGCTTGGAGATGTCGATCGCGCCCTTGGTGGCGACCCCCTGGGTATTGCGGAGCTGGAGTTCCGGGTGGGCGGCGAGCACCGCGCCGAGGTGGCCGGGCGAGTCGATCTCGGGCACGACCGTGATGTGCCGGCTCGCCGCGAGGTCGATGATCCTGCGCACCTCCGCCTTCGACAGGTGGACCTTCGAGACGATCTCGGGATGCGAGTCCGAGGCGATGCGGAAGCCCTGGTCGTCGGAGAAGTGCAGCCCGAACTGGTTGTACTTCAGGTCCCCCATCTCCCGGATCCGGTCCTCGATCCAGCCCGCGGTGAAGTGCTTGCGCGCGATGTCCAGCATGAAGGCGCGCTGCGGCTTGGCCGGCGAGTCGCGCACGACCCCCTCGGAGGCCGTGCCGCCCGAGCGCACCTGCTGCTTGAGCGTGCGGGTCCCGTAGAACACGCCGGCCTCGGCCGTGCCGGTGATCCGCACCCGCCCGTCCTTCACGGTCAGCGTGTACGACTCCGGGTTCGCGTCCTCGTCGGTCAGGCCCAGCCGTACGTCCCCGGCACGCGCCGCGCCGGAGCCCGCGTAGGACAGCCCCAGCTCTCCGGCGAGCAGCCGTCCCTCGTCCGCCAGCTCCTTGTCGTCGACGACGACCCGCCCGCCCTTCGCGGGCCGCCAGCCGGGCCCCCGCGCGGGGGTGTGCTCGCGCACGGCCGGGATGGTCCGGGGAGTCCGCGACAGCGCGTACGTCCGATCGGGTGACGGGGTCGGGGTCGCCTCGGGCGCCACGGCCTCCTTCCCGCCGGAGGGCCGCTGCCCCGAGGGCGTGTCCGAGTCGCCGCTCGCCCAGAGCCCGACGCCCAGCGCCGCGCCCGCCGCGACCGCCGCGCCCGCGCCGATCAGCAGGGGCCTTCTGCGGTTCGCCGCCGGGGTCCTGCGCCTGTGCCCGGTCACCGGGTACCTCCCACGCTCGTACGGCCCACCCTCATCACGCTGTACCTCCGCTGCGAACCTAAGCCCCCGTGTCCTGCGCCTCTGTCCACCCCCCGTTCTGAAACTCTCCCTTGCGGGTGAAAATCGGGCATCCGACGGACAGCTCCCGCCACACCTCGATAGCGTGGTGTCACAACTCTCACTTGACCCCCTGCCGACCCACGCGTGACGCACGTCCGAGCGTCACCGAACCGCCGAGGAACCCACGCTGCCCGCGCACCGTCCGTCCCGCCTCACCGGTCAGGCCGTCACCCTCCCGGAGTTGTCCGGCACCCCGGAGCTGCCCGCGCAGCCCCGGTCGGCCTCCGGACCCGCCGCGCCCCGCCCGACAGGCCTGGAGCGGTTCAACGACACGCCCGACGACGAGGCCGAGCGCGACCTCCTGCACTGCTGCGGCAGCCACCGCTGGGCCCGCCGTGTCGCCGACCACCGCCCGTACCCCGACCTGGACGCGCTGCTGGCCGCCGCCGACGAGGCGTCGTACGACCTCACCCCGCCCGACGTCGCCGAGGCCCTGGCCTGCGAGTCCCTCACGGTCCTGCCGGACGGCGCGTACTCCGCGGCGCACACCGCCCTGAGCGCCGCGCACGCCGCGTACGAGAGCCGTTTCGGGCATGTGTTCGTGATCTGCCTGGACGACGCGGCCCCGGGGGAGGCGCTCGACCGGGTCCTCGCCGGCATCCGGTCACGATTGGCGAACGATCCCGACGAGGAGCGCGCGGTCACCGCGGACGAGCTGCGCCGCCTGGCCAGGGGGCGGCTGTCCCGCCTGGTGCGGCACCCGCTCTGCCCCGCGCGGGCCCGCTGAACCACCGCCGCGACCGGGCGGAACGGACGGCCGGGCCGACCGCACGCCCGTGACCGGAGGCGGCGGCGCGCCGGGGACGCCCGGCGGCCCCGGGGTCGGCGCCCTCGGCTGCCCTTGCGACCGATCGAGCAGACGTCCGGGTCGGTGGCGTCCGTAATAGCCCGTCCGTGCCTCTTTGATTGCCAGTTCGATCACATCGGTAGGCCCGCCGTAAACGTTCCGACAACACGTCGCTACGATGGCCAGGGCCGGTGGACCGTACCCGGCCGGGCCGACCGACATCGAAGCCGGCAGGCCCCAATCCCCGCTCCCGGAGGGTTCTTCCGTGCCGGCTGGAACGCTGTACCGCGGCCG
This sequence comes from Streptomyces fructofermentans, assembly GCF_014651055.1. GTDB lineage: Bacteria > Actinomycetota > Actinomycetes > Streptomycetales > Streptomycetaceae > Streptomyces > Streptomyces fructofermentans. The sequence continues at coordinate 186,122 of NZ_BMWD01000001.1, read as the reverse complement.
GGAAGGAATGTGGTCCTGGGTGGCTCATCGAGTCACCGGCGTCCTCATCTTCTTCTTCCTGTTCGTACACGTCCTGGACACCTCTCTCGTACGTGTCTCCCCCGAGGACTACGACAGGGTCGTAGCCACCTACAAGACGCCGGTCGTCGCGCTGCTGGAGTACGGCCTCGTGGCCGCCATCCTCTTCCACGCGCTCAACGGCCTCCGCGTGATCGCCGTCGACTTCTGGTCGAAGGGGCCGCGCTTCCAGAAGCAGATGCTCTGGACCGTGGTCGGCATCTGGGTCGTCCTGATGATCGGGGCGCTGTACCCCGTCCTCGGTCACGCCGCTCGTGAAGTCTTCGGGAGCTGACGCGCAAGCATGTCGAAAAACACAGTCACCACTGAGACGGCCACGTCCGGCATCGGCCCCGTCGAGGGCGCGTCCCTCTACGACGTCGACCACCCGGCGCCCCTCATCGAGGCCCCGCGCAAGCGGACGAAGAAGACCCCGAAGTCCACCCGCGGCAACTTCGAGATGTACGGCTGGCTCTTCATGCGCCTGTCCGGCGTCGTGCTGGTCGTCCTGGTCATCGGCCACCTGCTCATCCAGCTCGTCCTGGACGGCGGTGTGTCCAAGATCGGCTTCGCCTTCGTGGCCGGCCGCTGGGCCTCCCCGTTCTGGCAGGTCTGGGACCTGCTGATGCTGTGGCTCGCGATGCTCCACGGCGCCAACGGCCTGCGCACGGTCATCAACGACTACGCGGAGCGCGCGAACACCCGGCTGTGGCTCAAGGGCCTGCTCTACACCGCCACGGTGTTCACCATCCTGCTGGGCACGCTGGTGATCTTCACCTTCGACCCGAACATCCGCTAGGCACGGGGCTGCGAGAATCATGAAGATCCACAAGTACGACACCGTCATCGTCGGCGCCGGCGGCGCCGGTATGCGCGCCGCCATCGAGTCGACGAAGCGCAGCCGGACCGCCGTGCTGACGAAGCTCTACCCCACCCGCTCCCACACGGGCGCCGCGCAGGGCGGCATGGCCGCCGCGCTGGCCAACGTGGAGGAGGACAACTGGGAGTGGCACACCTTCGACACGGTCAAGGGCGGCGACTACCTGGTCGACCAGGACGCCGCCGAGATCCTGGCGAAGGAGGCCATCGACTCGGTCCTCGACCTGGAGAAGATGGGCCTGCCCTTCAACCGGACGCCCGACGGGACGATCGACCAGCGCCGCTTCGGCGGTCACAGCCGCAACCACGGCGAGGCCCCGGTCCGCCGGTCCTGCTACGCCGCGGACCGCACCGGCCACATGATCCTCCAGACGCTGTACCAGAACTGCGTCAAGGAAGGCGTGGAGTTCTTCAACGAGTTCTACGTCCTCGACCAGCTGATCACCGAGATCGACGGCGTCAAGCACTCCGCCGGTGTCGTGGCGTACGAGCTGGCCACCGGTGAGATCCACGTCTTCCAGGCGAAGGCCGTGATCTACGCGTCCGGCGGCACCGGCAAGTTCTTCAAGGTGACCTCCAACGCGCACACGCTGACCGGCGACGGCCAGGCCGCCGTCTACCGTCGCGGACTGCCGCTGGAGGACATGGAGTTCTTCCAGTTCCACCCGACCGGCATCTGGCGCATGGGCATCCTGCTGACGGAGGGCGCCCGCGGTGAGGGCGGCATCCTCCGCAACAAGGACGGCGAGCGCTTCATGGAGAAGTACGCGCCGGTCATGAAGGACCTCGCGTCCCGTGACGTCGTCTCGCGCTCCATCTACACGGAGATCCGCGAGGGCCGCGGCTGCGGTCCCGAGGGCGACCACGTCTACCTCGACCTGACGCACCTCCCGCCGGAGCAGCTCGACGCCAAGCTGCCGGACATCACGGAGTTCGCGCGCACCTACCTCGGCATCGAGCCCTACACGGACCCGATCCCGATCCAGCCCACCGCGCACTACGCGATGGGCGGCATCCCGACGAACGTCCGGGGCGAGGTGCTGAGCGACAACACCACCGTGGTCCCGGGCCTGTACGCGGCCGGCGAGGTCGCGTGCGTGTCCGTGCACGGCGCGAACCGGCTCGGCACCAACTCGCTGCTGGACATCAACGTGTTCGGCAAGCGCGCCGGCATCGCGGCCGCCGAGTACTCGGCCACCGTCGCCGCGCACGTCGAACTGCCCGAGGACCCCGCCTCGCTGGTCGTCGCGCAGATCGAGCGACTGCGCTCGTCCACGGGCAGCGAGCGCGTGGCGGACATCCGCCGCGAGCTGCAGGAGACCATGGACGCCAACGTCATGGTGTTCCGCACCGAGCAGACGATCAAGACGGCCGTCGAGAAGATCGCCGAACTGCGCGAGCGCTACCGGCACGTGTCCGTCCAGGACAAGGGCAAGCGGTTCAACACCGACCTCCTGGAGGCCGTCGAGCTGGGCAACCTGCTCGACCTCGCCGAGGTCATGGCCGTCTCCGCGCTCGCCCGCAAGGAGTCCCGCGGCGGTCACTACCGCGAGGACTACCCGAACCGCGACGACGTCAACTTCATGCGCCACACCATGGCGTACCGCGAGGTCGGCGACGACGGCACCGAGTCCATCCGTCTCGACTACAAGCCGGTCGTCCAGACCCGCTACCAGCCGATGGAGCGTAAGTACTGATGGCTACCCCCACCCTGGACAAGGCGGACGGCGCGGGCGCGCCGGAGGCCGGCTTCGCCGACTCCCCGTACATCACCGCCACGTTCCGCATCCGCCGCTTCAACTCCGAGGTCTCGGCCGAGGCGGTCTGGGAAGACTTCCAGCTGGAGATCGACCCCAAGGAGCGTGTCCTCGACGCGCTGCACAAGATCAAGTGGGACCAGGACGGCACGCTGACGTTCCGCCGGTCCTGCGCGCACGGCATCTGCGGCTCCGACGCCATGCGGATCAACGGCAAGAACCGCCTCGCCTGCAAGACGCTGATCAAGGACCTCAGTCCCGAGAAGCCCATCACGGTCGAGCCCATCAAGGGCCTCACGGTCCTGAAGGACCTCGTGGTGGACATGGAGCCGTTCTTCCAGGCGTACCGCGACGTGATGCCCTTCCTGATCACGAAGGACACCAACGAGCCGACGCGCGAGCGTCTCCAGACGGCCGAGGACCGCGAGCGCTTCGACGACACGACGAAGTGCATCCTCTGCGCCGCGTGCACCTCCTCGTGCCCGGTGTTCTGGAACGACGGCCAGTACTTCGGTCCGGCCGCGATCGTCAACGCGCACCGCTTCATCTTCGACTCGCGCGACGAGGCGGGCGAGCAGCGCCTGGAGATCCTGAACGACAAGGACGGCGTGTGGCGCTGCCGCACGACGTTCAACTGCACGGACGCCTGCCCTCGCGGCATCGAGGTCACGAAGGCGATCCAGGAGGTCAAGCGGGCGCTGATCACGCGCCGCTTCTGACCCCTCCCGCCGTTCGGCCCGCACGGTTCGTGCGGCTCGGCCGGCTCGCACCGCGCACGGGCCCCGCCCCCGGTCACGTACCGGGGGCGGGGCCCTTCGCATGCCCGCATGCCCGCATGCCCCGCGGCCCGGCGGCCCGGCAGTCCAGTGGCCCCGAAGCCCTGCGGGCCGTCCCCCCGCTCCCGGACTCCACCGGCGCTGACCTGCGCCGACCTCCGGGTCCCCCGCGACCGCGGCCCTGGGGGCTCGGCGCGTATCGATCTCCTCACGGGGCTTCCCACGGAGGCGCCGGGGTGATCAGCTGTGCCGGATCGCGTACGAAGCGGCCCCTGGGGAGGGGCCGGGGGAAGGGAGGCGCGCCGATGAGCGCTGCCGTCGAGGAGAAGGTCCGGCCGTGCCCGCAGTGCGGGGCCGAGATCCGTACGGACAGCCGGTTCACCACGTGGTGCGCCGCCTGCGACTGGAACGTGGACCCGGAGAAGCCTGAGGGGACGCCGGGACGGGTCGAGCGGTGGCAGCGGTCCCTCGCGGCACGGCACGGCGAGAGGCTGCTCGCCGAGGTGGCGGCGGGCGGATCACTGCGGCCGCGGCGCGACACCGCGTCCGTCGCGGCCCAGGGACTGGCCCTGGCGGTGCACGGCGTGACGGTGGCGCTGGCCGCGGGCGCCCTCTGGTTCCTCGTGACCGGGTGGGGCGGCGCGGGAACCGTGGCCGCCGTGTTCCTCGGAGTCCTCGCGTGGACGCTGCGGCCGCGGTTCCCCGGGCTGCCGGACGACGGCCCCGTCCTGCGCCGGGCGGACGCGCCCGAACTCTTCGCGCTGGTGGACGAGGTGGCCGCGGTGGTCGGCACCCGGGGCGTCGACGTGATCGCGGTCGACGACGAGGTCAACGCGAGCGTGACCACGTACGACCTGCGCGGGCGGCGTCTGCTGACCCTCGGGCTCCCGCTCTGGGAGATCCTCACCCCGCAGCAGCGGATCGCCCTGCTGGGCCACGAACTCGGCCACTACAGCAACGGGGACACCCGGCACGGACTGCTCGTCGGCAACGCCCTCCACTCGCTCACGACCTGGCGCTACTACGTCGCCCCGCCCGCCGACCCCACGCTGGTCGAGTGGGCGGTCAACCTGCTCCTGCTGGTCCCGCGGCTGCTCATCGAGGGCACCTCGGCGCTGCTCGACCGGCTCACGCTGCGTGCCACGCAGCGCGCCGAGTACCTCGCGGACGCGATGGCCGCCCGCGCCGGCTCCACCGGGGCCGCCGCGGCGGTCATGGACTGCTTCCTCGTCTCCGACTCCGCCACCGTCATGCTGCGCCGTGAGGCCAACGCCCGGCAGGTCGTACGCCCCGGCTCGGCGGGCAGGGCGAGCGGCGACGGGCTGTGGGAGCGCCTGCGGGCCCACATGGAGTCGATCCCGCCGGGCGAGTACGAGCGCCAGCGGCGCGCGGGAGCGGCCCGGGGCCACAGCGTCGACTCCACGCACCCCCCGACCCACCTGCGACGCCGGTGCCTGCTCACCGGCGCGCCCCTGCCCGCGGCCGTGGTGGCGGACGCCGGCCGTGCTGCCCGCGTGGACGCCGAACTGGCCGGGGCCCGGGACGTACTGGCACGGCGCATCGTCCGGGACGGGCTCGGCCACTGAGCGCTCCGGACCGCCGGGGCGGCCGGGCGGCGGCCCGCCCTGCCACCGGGTGACATTCGCCGGGGGCGGCGGGCGCCTCCCCCGGCCTCCCCGGACCCCGGCCTAATCTGACGGCATGTCAGACCAAGAGTCGTTCGAACTGCTGGGCTTCGACCATGTGCTCCTGCCCGTCGGGGACCTCGACGAGGCCGTGGCCTTCTACCGGCGGGCGGGCTTCGCCCTCGGCTTCCGGCTAGACGACGCGGGGATCGCGCTCCTGAAGGTCGGAGCCGAGACGCCCGGCGTGCTGCTGCGGCTGGAGGAGGCGCTCGGGCACCGGACGCCGCCCTGGGGCACACCCCGGGTCTGGCTGGAGGTCCGGGACGCCCGGGCCACGGCCCGGGCCCTCGCCGCGGCGGGCATCGAGCCCCTCGACGCCCCCGCCTCCGTGTCCACCGGCTGGACCGTCGAGTTCGCCGACCCCTGGGGCAACATCATGGGGTTCACGGACTACAGCAAGCGGCCCGAGCTGGCGCGCAGTTCCTGAGCGGCGCCACCGTCCGGCCCCCTCCTCGGAGGCCGGCACCCCGCGCCCCGGGACGCCCCACGGCACGTCACCCCGGCGCGCACCCCGCGAGGCCCCGCGAGGCCCCGCCCGACCCCGCGCGTCGCGCCGCCCACGCCCCCGCGCGCCCCGCTCCGGGCGCGCCCGGAGCGGGGCGCCCCGCCGACGCCCGGGCGGCACCTCCACCCTCCAGGACCCGACCCCGCCGGGCCCGACCCCTCCGCGCGCGCCCTGAGCCGTAGGTCACACACCCGACCCGCACCCTCTGCTTGAACGTGTTCAAAAACAGGTCTACATTCTCCATCAACAGCCTTTTGAACGTGTTCAAGAACGTTCGAGCAGTCGAGAATGGGGTGGGGACATGGATCTCACGGTCGTCGCGTATGTCATCTATCTGCTGGTCAGCGTGGCGCTGACGATCTGGGTGGCGCGCACGCTCAGCACGAACGGGCGCATCTTCCTGTCGGACGTGCTCCAGGGCAACGAGAAGCTCGCCGACGCCGTCAACCACCTGCTCGTGGTGGGCTTCTACCTGGTGAACCTCGGCTTCGTGGCCCTGTACCTGAGCCAGGACGACGAGATCGCCGACGCGCGGGGCGTCTTCGAGGCCCTGTCGACGAAGCTCGGCGTGGTGCTGCTGGTGCTCGGTGTGATGCACCTGGGCAACGTGTACGTGCTCAACAAGATCCGCCGGCGGAGCGTCATGGAGCGCGAGGAGCAGCCGCCGGTGCGGCCGCAGGGCTGGGTCGCCCCGGCAACCGGGGCTCGGCCGTGACGGCCGGAACCGGCACCGCGGACCGGGACGCCTCGCGCGTCCCGGTCCGCGGGCTGACGGTCCTGTACGACGCCGGATGCTCCCTGTGCGCGTTCCTGCGCGACTGGCTCGCCCGCCAGCGGCAGCTCGTCCCGCTCGACCTGGTGCCCGCCGGTTCACCGGCGGCCCGGGAGCGCTTCCCCGGGCTCGACCACGGGGCGACCCTGGACGAGATCACCGTGGTCGGCGACTCGGGGCAGGTCTACCGGGGGCCCGACGCCTGGATCGTCACCCTGTGGGCGCTCGCCGACCACCGCGCGACGGCCCACCGCCTCAGCGGCCCCACCGGGTCGCGTCTCGCCCGCGGCGCGGTGCTGGCCGCCGCCAAGTGGCGGGAGGCGCAGCGGACGCGCGGGCAGGTGTCCTGGGGCGGGGGCACGTACCCCGCGGGCGACGGATGGACCTACGACCCGGCCTCGGGCTGGACCCACCGGCCGCCCGCCTGTGACAGCGGCGCCTGCGGGCCTGGTTAGGCTCTTGTCCGTGCCAGCATCGAATGACAGCGACCCCAGCCCGGACAGCCCCTCGGAGCCCGGGGGGCCGGGCCGGTCGCGCACGCCCGCCAAGAGCGAGCAGACCCGGGCCCTGATCCTGGAGACGGCGATGCGCCTGTTCCAGGAGCGGGGCTACGACAGGACGACGATGCGGGCGATCGCCCAGGAGGCCGGGGTCTCCGTGGGCAACGCCTACTACTACTTCGCCGGCAAGGAACACCTGATCCAGGGCTTCTACGACCGGCTGGCCGCCGAGCACCGGGCGGCCGTCCGCGAGGTGCTGGACCAGGAGGGGGACCTGGAGGCCCGGATCGCCGGGGTGCTGAAGACCTGGCTCGACGTGGCGACGCCGTACCACGAGTTCGCGGTCCAGTTCTTCAAGAACGCCGCCGATCCGGACAGCCCGCTCAGCCCGTTCTCCGCGGAGTCGGAGCACGCCCGGCTGGAGGCCATCGCGGTCTGCCGAGAGGTGCTCGCGGGGTCGAAGGCCAAGGTCCCGGAGGAACTGCGGGAGGTGCTCCCGGAGTTGCTGTGGCTCTCCCAGATGGGGCTCGTCCTGTACTGGATCTTCGACCGTACCGAGGGCCGCGAGCGCAGCTACCGGCTCGCGGAGCGCGGCGCCCGCCTCACCTCGCTCGGCGTCTCCCTGGCCCGCTTCCGGGTCCTGCGCCCCCTGGTCCGCGAAGTGCACGAACTGTTCACGGACTTCCTGCCCGGAATGACCGGCTCGCTGCCCGACCCCGGCAGAAGGCGGACGGGGCAGCGCTCCGCCCCGGACGGTCCGGGGCGGAGGCCGGGTGGAGACGGGTGACATCAGGTGCCACCGGGATGAACCACCCGGCACCGGGTGCGGCCCGGGTCGCGGTCAGCCGACGGCGTCGACCCCGTCCCCGGCCAGCTCCACGTCGTACACCAGTGGTTCGGGCCCGGCGGTCACCTGCCGGGCGTCCGAGGGACGGCCGGACGCGGTGACGGCCAGCAGGTACGTCCCCGCGGAGGGCGCCGCGACGATGTACGAGCCGTCGGCGAGGGACGTGACACGGTCGAGCTGACGGCCGCCCGTGGAGAGCAGGGCCAGCACGGCTCCCCCGACGGGCTCGCCCGCGGCGTCGCGCACGAAGCCGTGGATCACGGTGGCACCGGCGGGGGCGGCGGCGGGCACGTCCGCGGGCGGAGCGGCGGGAGCCTCCTCCCGGGGTTCGACCGCCAGATGGGGCAGCCGCTTCTCCAGGCCCGCGGGCAGCCACCAGTTGGAGTTGCCGAGCAGGTGCATCGCGGCCGGCACCAGAGCCGTACGCAGGATGAACGCGTCGAGCGCGACCGCGGCCGCGAGCCCGATGCCGGCCATCGCGCCCTCCATGTCGCCGCTGAGGACGAACGCCGAGAAGACGCAGATCATGATCAGGGCGGCGCAGTTGATGACCCGGCTGGTCTCGGCGAGGCCGACCCGGACCGCGCGCGCGTTGTCCTTGGTGTGCACCCACTCCTCGTGCATCCGGCTGACCAGGAAGACCTGGTAGTCCATCGAGAGCCCGAAGAGCAGCGACAGCATGATGACCGGGAGGAAGGCCGTGATCGGTCCCTCCTTGCCGACACCGAGGAGTTCCGTGCCCCAGCCCCACTGGAAGATCGCGACCAGCACGCCGAAGGAGGCGGCGGCCGCGATCAGGTTCATCAGGGCCGCGGTCAGGGGCACCACCAGCGAGCGGAAGGCCACCATCAGCAGCAGGAAGCCGAGCGTGATGATCGCCGCGACGAAGTAGGGCAGCCGTTCACCGGTGACGGCCGCGAAGTCCTTGAAGACGGCCGTCACACCGCCGACATGGGCCTCCGTGCCGGACTCCGGGATGACGTCGTCCCGCAGCCGGTCGATCAGCCGGTCCGTCCTCTCGGACTGCGGGGACGTGGTCGGTACGACCTGGATGACGGTGACGCCCCGGGACGGGGGTGCGGCGGCGGCCTGCGCGACGCCCTCGGTGGAGCGGATGGCGGACACCAGCGCGTCGGTGTCGCCGCCCTCCACGACGACCTGGAGCGGGCCGTTGAAGCCCGGCCCGAACCCCTCGGCCAGCAGGTCGTACGCCTGCCGGGTGGTCGTCGACTCCTGGTGGTTGCCCTGGTCGGTGGCGCCGAGGCGGATCGACAGCACGGGCAGCGCCAGCACGGCCATCACGACCAGCGCACCGGCGGCCACCGACCGGGGACGCCTCTGCACGTACGAGGACCAGCGCGCCGCGAGCCCGCTCGCCTCCTCGGACTCGGGCCCCGTGACGGCGAGCCGGCGGCGCTGCCTGCGGCTCAGCACGCGCGGTCCGAGCAGTCCGAGGAGCGCGGGCAGCAGGGTGATCGCGGCCAGCACGCTCAGCACGACGGTCAGCGAGGTCGCGACGACCACACCGTCCAGGAAGCGCATGTTCATCACGAGCATGCCGGCGAGCGCGATGCACACCGTCCCGCCCGCGAACAGCACGGCCCGGCCCGAGGTGTTGAGCGCGGTCACCGCCGACTCCTCGGGCTCCATGCCGCGCAGGATGCCTCGGCGGTGCCGCGTGACGATGAACAGCGCGTAGTCGATGCCGACGCCGAGCCCGATCAACGAGCCGAGCAGCGGCGCCACTTCGGGCACGTCGGTGACATGGCTGAGCAGGGAGGTCGCCATCAGCCCGGTACCGAGGGCCGCGACCGCGACGACGAGCGGCAGCAGCATGGCGAACAGCGAGCCGAAGGCGAGGAACAGGACGACCGCCGCGGCCACGATGCCGACCATCTCGGCGATGCCGGTGGGCGGTTCCTGGGTGCGGGTGATCGCCTGCCCGCCCAGTTCCACCTGGAGACCTGCGCGTTCGGCGCCCCGGGCGGTGTCGACGACGTCCTCCACAAGCCCCTTGGGCACGCCGTTCGCCTGTTCCGTGAAGGTGACCTGGGCGTAGGCGATCCGCCCGTCCTCGCTGATCTGCGCGGCCCCTTCGGCACCGTACGGGCCGCTGACCCCTCCGACGCCCTTCATGCGCCCGATCTCGTCGAGCGCCGGCTCGATCCGCGAGCGTACGGACTCGTCCCGCACCGTTCCCCCGTCGACCTTCCACACCACCGTGTCGGTGTCCCCCGAACTCTCCGGGAAGGCCTTCTCCATCAGGTCGTACGCGCGGGTGGAGTCCGTGTTCGGAAGGGAGAAGGTGTTCGCGTAGTCCGTGCCCGCGGCCGAGCCCGCGAAGCCCAGCCCGAACACGGCCCCCAGCCACAGCAGCAGGACCACCAGCCGGTGCCGATAGCACCACCGTGCCAATGCCGTCACGCCTCAACGCTCCTTAGTCGGTCCATCGCTCGGTCCCCCGGGTCCTGCGGCTCAGCATCGGGGGCGGCGGGCGCGCGCGGACACGACCCGGCCATGACTCACAAGGAACTCCCAAGGACGACCCGGCCCCCCGCCGGGCCCCCGCGCCGATACTGGGTGCATGACCGCTCAAGAGGGGGCCACCGTCCTGGTCGTCGAGGACGAGCCGAGCATCGCCGACGTGCTGGCCATCGCCCTGCGCTACCACCGGTTCGAGGTGATGACGGCGGGAGGCGTCCGGGAGGCGCTGGCGCTGTGCGAGCGCACGCGCCCGGACGCCGCGCTCCTCGACGTCATGCTCCCGGACGGCGACGGGCGGGCGCTCGGCCGCGAACTGCGCGCGCAGCGGCCGGACCTGGCGCTGGTGTTCCTGACCGCCCGGGACGCGCCCGCGGAGGTCGTCGGCGCGCTCGCCTTCGGCGACGACTACATCACCAAGCCCTTCAACATCGACGAGGTGGTCGCCCGGATCACCGCCGTGCTGCGCCGCGTCCGCCCGGCCGACGTCCTGCCCGAGCGCCCGCCGCTGCGCTACGGCGACCTGGAGCTGGACGAGACGACGTACTCGGTGCACCGCGCGGGCCGCACGGTCGAACTCACCCCCACCGAGTACGCGCTGCTGCGCTTCCTGGTGCGCAACGGCGGGCGCGTCGTGCCGAAGGAGCAACTGCTGCGGCACGTATGGCAGTACGAGCACCCGGCGGAGTCGACCGTCGTGGAGACGTACATCAGCTATCTGCGGCGCAAGCTCGACGTCCTCGGGGACCCGGTGATCACGACCCGCCGGGGTGTCGGATACGGGCTCGCATGATCCTGCGCAACTGCCGGGCCCGGGGCATCCATTCACTGCGCGGAAAACTGACACTGGCCAACGTGGCCCTGCTGGCACTCGGCATCGCCGTGGCGACGGCGGTGAGCCTGATGGGCATGCGGTACTACCTCCTCGACCAGATCGACAGCGAACTGATCGAGACCCGCGACTCGTTGGGGAGTACGCGGCTCACCGCCCGGCAGATCGACTCGCTGGGCGCGCTCGTCCTCGTCCGGGAGGGAACGTTCCCCGAGGCGCAGGGCCCGCCGAACTCGGACTCGCTGTTCGTGGCGGTCGACGCGCGGGGCAGGGCCATCACCATCGGCGGCTTCGAGCCGACAAGCACCCAGCTCGCGCTGGCCGCCGCCGTGGACGAGCCGCGCTCGCTCACCGGCGACGCCGATCCGCGGGACGTCAGCGTCTCGGGCACCCCGTTCCGGGTCGTGGGTGTCGCCCTCCCGGACGGCACGACGATCCTGATGGCCACGTCCACCGACGCCCTGCACAAGGGCATGGCGAAGGCCCTCAAGCTCGACCTGACCTCCGGTGTGCTGCTGCTGGGGCTCCTGGCCGTGCTGACCATGCTCAGCGTGAGCCGCCGGATGCGCCCGCTGGAGGACATGGTGGAGACCTCGTCGGCCATCGCCGAGGGGGACCTGACCCGCCGCGTGCCGTCCAGCCACCATCCGACGCACGAGGTGGAGCAGTTGCGGCTCGCCCTCAACTCGATGCTCCACCAGGTGGAGTCGGCGTACCGCACCCGGGAGCGCAGCGCCGCCCAGCTGCGCCGGTTCGTCGCGGACGCCTCGCACGAACTGCGCACCCCGCTGTCGGCGATCCGCGGCTACCTCCAGCTCTACGACAAGGGCATGCTGTCCGAGCCCGGCGAGCGGAAGCGGGCCTGGGACCGGATGAACGGCGAGGCGGACCGCATGGCCCGCCTGGTGGACGAGCTGCTGATGCTGGCCCGGCTGGACCAGCGGCCCGAACTGCGCTTCAGGAACGTGGACCTGAGCCGGCTCGTCCGGGACGCGGCCGAGGACCTGCGGGCCCAGCAGCCCGGGCGGCCCGTGTCGGTGGGTGCCGAGGGCGCCCTGCTCGTGCACGCCGACGAGTCGGGCCTGCGCCAGATCCTCGGCAACCTCGTGGCGAACGTCCGCACGCACACACCGCCCGGTGTCCCGGTCGCCCTCGGCCTGGAGCGCGAGGACGGGTTCGTGCGCCTGTGTGTGGCGGACGAGGGTCCCGGACTCGACGCGGAGGACGCCGCCCGGATATTCGACCGCTTCTTCCGGGCGGGCGGCGGAGCGGGCAGCGGCCTGGGCATGGCCATCGTCCAGGGCCTGGCCTCGGCCCACGGCGGCGAGGTGACGGTGCGGACGGCGCCGGGCGAGGGCCTCGCGGTGACGGTGACGCTGCCGGCCGGGTCGAGCGGGCAGTGACCCGCGGGCCGGTCCGGCCGCACGGGACCGCCCGCGCCGGGTCGCGTGCCCGGGACGCGCTCAGAACGTGGGGACCAGCGCCCGGACCGTCCTGCCGCGCCGCCGCACGGGGGTGTCGTCGGAGGCCCCGACGAGGCGGGACCCGTCGGCGAGCACGGTCACCGCGACCTCGGTGAGCCCGTCGCGTGGAGGGCGCCGCGTGGAGGGCGCCGCTCTCGACCCCGTACGGGCGGACGGCAGGCTCGCGGCGGCGTCAGGCCCGCTTCGAGGCGAGCTCGACGACGGTGATGTCGGACGGCGCGCCCACCCTGGTCGGCGGGCCCCAGGCGCCCGCGCCCCGGGAGACGTACAACTGCGTGTCCCCGTAGCGCTCCAGTCCCGCGAGCGTGGGGTTGGCGAGTTCCGCCACGAGGTTGCCGGGCCACAACTGGCCCCCGTGAGTGTGCCCGGAGAGCTGGAGGTCGACCCCGTGCTCCACCGCCTCGTGGATCTGGACGGGCTGATGGGCCAGCAGCACGCACGCGCGCTCCCGGTCCCGGTCGCCCAGCGCCTTCACGAAGTCGGGGCCCTGCCCCTCCTCCTCACCCGCCACGTCGTTGACCCCGGCCAGGTCGAAGTGGGCGAGTTCCGTGCGCGCGTTCTCCAACGGCCGCAGCCCCAGTTCGCGTACGTGCTCGACCCACTGCTCGGCACCGGAGAAGTACTCGTGGTTGCCGGTGACGAAGTACGCGCCGTGCCGCGCCCGCAGCCGGGCGAGCGGCGCCGCGGCGGGCCCGAGGTCCTTGACGCTGCCGTCGACCAGGTCGCCGACGACCGCGATGAGGTCCGGCTGGGTCGAGTTGATCGTGTCGACGACCCGCTCGGCGAACCCGCGGCCGAGGACGGGGCCCAGGTGGATGTCGCTGACGACGGCGATGCGGTATCCGTGGGCGGCACGCGGCAGCCGGGCCAGCGGAACCGTCACCCGCTTGACCGCCGGACCGCGCAGCACGTCGTACGTGCCGTAGCCGACCGTGCCCACGGCGGCGGCCGCCGCGGCCCCGCCGACCACGCGGGAGACGAACAGGCGCCGCGAGGGTCCGCGGGCGGCCCCGGGCGCCGGGGTGGCATCCGTGGGGGCCGACGCGTCGCCGGCGGTTTCCGGGGGCGTCGGAGCGGCCGTCTCCGGGCGCGGGCGGGCGGGGTGCCCGGTCCCCGCGGCGACGACCTCGGGAGAGGCGCCGACACCGGCCGGCTCCGCCTCGGCGCTGCGCGCGTCCCGGCGCTCCAGGAACCGCCGCAGCAGCGGCCGTACGAACTCACCGGCCAGCAGGCCCAGCAGGAGGTAGAGCGACAGCGCCATCCACAGGAAGCCCGGCCAGGCCAGCACCTGCTGGAGCAGGAAGGGCGCGCCGGCCCGCTCGGCGGTGACCGCGGCGAACATGAGCACGGGACCGCCGACGATCGCGGCCGTGCCCAGCCGGCGGGCCCTGCCCGGCCGCGCCGTCGTGTCGCGCACGGTCCGGCGCCACACGTACCAGTGCAGCCCGCCGAAGACGGCCAGGGCCAGGAGCAGGAACACGATGACCACGCGGCGGTTCTCCCGTTATGACGATGACGTGTGACGCATGGCTCGAACACCGCGCAACCCGATGGCCCCGACGACCGTCCCCAAGACAAAGGAGACGACGGCGAGCGTCAGGTGCACCCAGAAGTACCCGGTCGGATCGCCCGCGTCGTCGAAGGCGAGTCCGCTGCCGTCCTTCCACAGGTTCTTGACGAAAGTGATCCAGATGACCCAGCTCCACACTCCGAAGGCGAGCAGGAACCAGGAGACGGGACGGCTGAGCTTCATGGGTTCAGTATCGCCGCCGCCCCGCGGGACCCGCGCCCGGGGTGGGGAGAGGGGGCGCGGGACTTCCCGTGCGACGCCCTGTACGTTCTCGACCGTGCCCGCCATGAAGAAGACCGCCAAGTCGTCCTTGTTGGTCGCCTCAGCCACTGTTCTGTCCCTTTCGCTGTCGCTCGCACTCGCGGCCTCAGCGGTGGCGCCCGCCGCCGCGGCCGACGGTCCGAAGGCGACCGCCGAGCCCTCGGCCACGCCGCCTCCGGAGATGTCGACCGTGGGTGGCGCCCGGCTCGGACAGCCCGGGACCCAGGCGGACCTGGGAGCCGGGGCCCCGGTGCTCCCGAAGGGGCTCAGCGCCCGCTCGTGGATCGTCGCGGACGCCGAGTCCGGTGACGTCCTCGCCGCCCACAACGCGCACTGGCGGCTGCCCCCGGCGAGCACCCTGAAGATGCTGTTCGCCGACACCCTGCTGCCCAAGTTCCCGAAGTCGACGGAGCACAAGGTGGTTCCGTCCGACCTGGCGGGCATCGGCGCGGGCTCCAGCATGGTGGGCATCAAGGAGGACGAGACGTACTCGGTCCACGACCTGTGGCTCGGCGTCTTCCTTCGCTCCGGCAACGACGCGGTCCACGTGCTGTCCGCGATGAACCAGGGCGTCGACCGGACGGTCCAGGACATGAACGACCACGCCGAGGAGCTCCAGGCCCTCGACACGACGGTCGTCAGCCCCGACGGCTACGACGAGAAGGGCCAGGTGTCGTCCGCGTACGACCTGACCCTGTTCGCCCGTTCCGGCCTGCAGAAGAAGGACTTCCGCGAGTACTGCTCGACCGTCCGCGCGCAGTTCCCCGGCGAGACCAGGAAGAACAAGAAGGGCAAGAAGGTCCGCCCGTCCTTCGAGATCCAGAACACCAACCGGCTGCTGACGGGCGACTACGGCCTCGACTCCTACAAGGGCATCGCGGGTGTGAAGAACGGCAACACCACGAACGCGGGCGCGACCTTCACGGGTGTCGCCGAACGGGACGGCAAGGTGCTGCTCGTCACCGTCATGAACCCGGAGAAGAACGAGCACGACCAGGTCTACAAGGAGACCGCCAAGCTGCTCGACTGGGGCTTCAAGGCGTCCGGCAAGGTCCAGCCGGTGGGAGAGCTGGTGCCGCCGAGGAGCGCGGACACGAGCGCCCAGCCGGGCGCGAACGCTTCGGGCGAGGCGGGCGGTTCGGGCAAGGACAAGGGCAAGGACAAGGACAAGGCATCCTCCCGCCCGGTGGCAGCCTCCACGCACCAGGACGGTTCGAGCGGCATCGGCGTCGCCCTGGCCGTCACCGGCGCCGTGCTGGTGCTGCTGGCGGCCGGCGTCTTCGTGATCAACCGCCGCTGGCCGCTGCCCGAGCTGATGCGCCGCCGCCGCTGAGTACGGCGGCCGGAGTCCCGCGGCGGCCCGGACC
>NZ_BMWD01000001.1:0-170336 GCF_014651055.1 Streptomyces fructofermentans | reverse complement strand
GGACCCGGGCCGCCGCGGGACTTCAGGCGGCCCTTCCCGGGCCGGCCCGCCCCGCGGCTCCGGCCGGCCTCCCGGGGCGGTCCGGACCCTCGGGGCCGCCCGCGTCCTCGGGCCCTTCCTTGCCGTCGGGGCCGTCCGTGCCGTGCCGGCCGCCTGCGCTGTCCGTGCCGTCGGTGCTGCCGGGGCCGTCGGGACCGTCGGTGCTGTCGGGGCCGTTGTCGTGTGCGGGCTCCTCGTGCCCGGTGGCCGTCCAGGCGGCGCAGTACAGCAGCAGCTTCGACGTGAAGTTGATCCACAGGAGCAGGGCGACGGGCACACCGAAGGCGCCGTACATGCTCTTCGACGCGACGCCCTGGATGTAGCCGCTGAGCAGCAGCTTCAGCAGCTCGAACCCGGCGGCGCCGAGGAGCGCGGCGACGACGAGGCGCCGGCGCGAGGGGTGGACGCCCGGCAGCAGTGTCAGCACGTACAGGAGCAGCAGGAAGTCGGCGAGCACGGCCACGCCGAACGCCACGACCCGCAGCAGCACCTCGCCCCAGCCGGCCTCTTCGATGCCGAGCTGCCGTGCCGTCCAGCCCACCGCGGACGAGGCGACGGTGGAAGCGGCGAGCGTCACGAGCACGGCCCCGCCGAGCCCGACGAGCACCCCGCCGTCCTTGAGCTTGCGCAGGAGGGGGTTCTCCTCCTCGTCCGGCAGCTCCCAGACCGCGCGCAGGCACTCGCGCATCGAGCCGACCCAGCCGATGCCGGTGAACAGCAGCAGCGCGCCCGCGATGAGCCCGACCGTGCCCGCGTTGTTCACCAGCGCGCCGATGTCGAGCTGGTCGGAGATGCCGGGCACCTGCTCGGCCAGCTTGTCCTCCAGCTTCTTCTCGCCGTCCTCGTCGAGCGTCGCGGCGGCGATCGCCGCCGCGACGGTGATCAGCGGGAAGAGCGCGATGAAGCTGATGAAGGTCATGGCCGCGGCGAGCCGGGTCCACTTGACGCGGTCGAGGCGTTCGTACGACCGCCACGCGTGCGTGGCGGTCAGACGGATCACCAACGGGCCCACACCGGGGAGCTTCTTCAGCCAGTCCATGATCCGACCCTGCCCTCGCCTCGGAAGACCAATGTGCGGGTACCCCAGAATCGCAGGACCGTGGCAAGGGCCATGCCGACTCCCGCGCCCGAGACGGTGTCGGCGCGCGCCGAGGTGAGACCGAGGCCGTAGTGGCTGACGAGGATGCAGAGCAGTTGGACGAGCGCGCCCGCGATGTTCACCGCGAAGAACACCGCGTACTGGCGCAGCCCGCTCGTCGCGTGCCGGTAGGTCCCGAGCGCGTTGCCCGCGTACGCGACGGAGCAGCCCGCGACGAACGACAGCGACTTGGCCGTCAGCGGGTCCAGGCCGACGGGGCCGCGCAGCCACACGAACAGGGCGAGATCGGCGGCGTACGCGAGGAGTCCCGCGGTGGCGAAGCCGACCAGTTCCCGCGACCGGGGGATGCCCGCCCCGCGGAGAGGACTCACCAGTCGGCCACGGCCAGGCCGTACATCGCGGCCCAGGCGAGGCCGATGAGGGCGAGCGCCCGGTCGCGCAGGACCACGTCCTCGGGCTCCCCCGCGGTGCCGCGGTCGGCGAAGACGGCGTACCGCAGCACGGCGAGGATGAAGGCGACCATGGACAGCTGCCGCCACGGCAGCACGCTGGTGTGCGGGACGCCGCCCTCCTCCAGCGCCCACAGGCAGTAGCCGAGGACGGCGACCCCGGCCGCGAGCTGCCACACGAAGCGCAGGTAGCCGGTGGTGTACTCGGTGAGCAGCGCGCGGGTGGCGCCGGCCTTCCCGGCCATCTGCACGGCTTCGGAGTAGCGCTTGGCGGACACCATGAACAGCGCCCCGAAGCCCGTCGTGATCAGGAACCAGCGGGACAGCGGGATGCCGAGCGCGAGCCCGCCGATCATCGCCCGCATCAGGAAGCCGGTGGTCACCACGGCGAGGTCGACGACGAGGACGTGCTTGAGGCTGACGCAGTACGCGAACTGCATGCCGAGGTAGGCGGTCAGCAGCGCCGAGGTGAACGGCGAGCACAGGAAGACGGCCGCGGTCGGGGCGACGACGGCGAGCACGAGCCCCACGCCGTAGGCGACGGGAACGGGCACCTGTCCGGCGGCCACCGGGCGGTGGCGCTTGACCGGGTGGGCGCGGTCGGCCTCGGCGTCCCGCGCGTCGTTGACCAGGTAGACGCTCGCCGCGCACGCCGTGAACAGCACGAAGACGAGCGCGATCTGGACGAGCGCGTGGCGCGAGAAGAGTTCGCCCGCCGCCGCCGGAGCGGCCACGACCAGGACGTTCTTGACCCACTGCTTGGGGCGGGCGGTCCTGAGCAGTCCCCCGAGGAGGCCTCCTCTGCCCGGCGGGGCCTGCGGGCTCCGGGTCCTCGTCAGGAGAGCGGTGTCAGCCATGGTCCCGGCCTCCTGTCATCCAGCGGACCCCGAGCCGGGCCGTCACGGCACCGAGCGCCGCGCCCGCCGCGACGTCCGAGGGGTAGTGGACACCGGTCACCAGGCGCGAGACGCACACCGCGGCGGCCAGCGGGGGCACCGCGCGTGCGCCCAGTGCCCCGAAGGCCACGGCGGCGGCGGCCGCCGACGTGGCGTGCGAGCTGGGGAACGAGTGCCGACCCGCCGTGCGGACCCGTGGCTCGACGTGTGCGGGGCGCGGGCGGCGCACGACCCGTTTCACGCCCATGCTGGCGAGGTGCGCGCCGGCGGTCAGCGCGGTGCCGCGCAACCAGGCGCCGCGGCGTCCACGGTCGAGCGCGGCGCCCGCGAGGCCGGCCGCGAGCCACACCGCCGCGTGTTCCCCCGCCCAGGACAGGGCGCGGGCGGCGGTCGCGACACGTGGGTCCGTACCGCAGTCGTGGAGGGCCGAGAGAAGTCGTCGGTCCATGTCGTCGAGGTCGTCCATGGGGACCCACTGTTCACGGGGACACCCGCGGAACTCCGGCAATATTGAGCGACATCCCATTAATCACCCATTTCGGGGAGGGAAGGGATGTTCTTAACTAAACGCCCACACAAGGACGATACGGTCGATCGCATGCCTGCCGACACCGTTCCTGTCACGGGGTGGGGCCGCACCGCTCCCACCGCCGCCCGCCTGGTCCGCCCGCGTTCGTACGAGGAGACCCTGGCCGCCGTGCGGGAGTGCGGGGCCCGCGGCGGCATCGCGCGGGGCCTGGGGCGGGCGTACGGGGACGCGGCGCAGAACGCGGGCGGCGCCGTGTTCGACATGACCGGCCTGGACCGCGTGCACGCCATCGACGCGGACGGCGGGACCGTGCTGTGCGACGCCGGCGTATCGCTGCACCGGCTGATGGAAGTCCTGCTGCCGCTGGGCTGGTTCGTGCCGGTGACGCCCGGCACCCGCTATGTGACGGTCGGCGGGGCGATCGGCGCGGACATCCACGGCAAGAACCACCACGGCTCGGGCTCGTTCGCCCGCCACGTGCTCTCCTTCGAACTGCTCACCGCCGACGGCGGGATCCGCATGGTGCACCGCGGCACTCCGCTCTTCGACGCCACCGCGGGCGGCATGGGCCTGACCGGTGTCATCCTCACCGCCACCGTCCGGCTCCAGCCCGTCGAGACGTCGCTGATGTCGGTCGACACCGAACGCGCCACGGATCTGGACGACTTGATGGCCCGGCTCACGGCCACCGACCACCGCTACCGCTACTCGGTCGCCTGGATCGACCTGCTCGCGCGCGGCGCCTCGATGGGCCGCTCGGTGCTGACCCGCGGCGACCACGCACCCCTGGAGGCGCTGCCCGGACGCGCGCGCAGGGCGCCGCTGGAGTTCCGGCCCGGGCGCCTGCCCGCCGCCCCCGCGTTCGTGCCCGAGGGCCTGCTCGGCCGCACCACGGTCGGTCTGTTCAACGAGTTCTGGTACCGCAGGGCGCCCCGTGCCCGAACCGGCGAACTCCAGCGGATCTCCACCTTCTTCCACCCGCTCGACGGGGTCCCGCACTGGAACCGCGTCTACGGCCGCGGCGGTTTCGTGCAGTACCAGTTCGCCGTCGGACACGGCGAGGAGGACGCGCTGCGCCGGATCGTGCACCTCATCTCGCAGCACCGCTGCCCCTCGTTCCTGGCCGTCCTGAAGCGCTTCGGCGAGGGCGACCCGGGCTGGCTGTCCTTCCCGGTGCCCGGCTGGACGCTCGCTCTGGACATCCCGGCGAACCTGCCCGGGCTCGGCGGCTTCCTGGACGGGCTGGACGAGGAGGTGGCCGCCGCGGGGGGCCGTGTCTACCTCGCCAAGGACTCGCGGCTGCGGCCCGAACTGCTCGCGGGGATGTACCCCCGGCTCGCCGACTTCCGTGCCCTGCGCGCGGAGTTGGACCCGGCGGGGGTGTTCACCTCGGACCTGTCCCGGCGCCTCGCGCTCTGACCGGCCGGCTCCGCCCGTCCGCCCCCTCCCGGCACCCGTCCGCCCCGGTCCCGGCAGCCCCGGGTCCGCCCGGCACCGGACCCCATCCCCGGTCCTCTCCCTAGGAGTTCGGCTCATGAAGGACGCATTCGGTACGCCCCAGTCGCTGCTCGTGCTCGGCGGCACGTCCGAGATCGGGCTCGCCACCGCGCGGCGGCTGATCACCCGCAGGACCCGTACGGTCTGGCTCGCGGGCCGCCCCTCGCCCGCGCTGGAGTCGGCCGCCGCCGGGCTGCGCGAACTCGGGGCGGACGTCCGTACCGTCGCGTTCGACGCGCTCGACACCGACGCCCACGAGGCCTCCCTCGGCAAGGTCTTCGCCGAGGGCGACATCGACATGGTGCTGCTCGCCTTCGGGGTGCTCGGCGACCAGTCGCGCGACGAGAACGAACCCGGCGCGGCGGCCCTGATCGCCCAGACCAACTACACCGGCGCGGTCTCCTCGGGCCTGGTGTGCGCCCGCGCGCTCCAGACGCAGGGGCACGGCTCCCTGGTGGTGCTCTCCTCGGTGGCCGGCGAACGCGCCCGCCGCGCCAACTTCATCTACGGGTCCAGCAAGGCGGGCCTCGACGCGTTCGCGCAGGGCCTGGGGGACGCACTGCACGGCACGGGCGTCCATGTGATGGTCGTGCGCCCCGGCTTCGTCCGCTCCAGGATGACCGCGGGGCTTCCGGAGGCCCCCCTCGCCACGACTCCGGAGGCGGTGGCGCTGGCCATCGAGACGGGCCTGCGGCGGCGCTCCGAGACCGTGTGGGTGCCGGGCGCGCTGCGGGTGGTCATGTCGGCACTGCGCCACGTGCCGCGCGCGGTGTTCCGCCGGCTCCCGGTCTGACGCACCCCGGGGATGCCCGGGACGCCGTAAGGGCCGCCCTGGGGGACGGGGCCGCTGTCGTACGGAACGGTCCGGCGGGCCTTCGTACGGCGCGCGAGGCCGTCGTGCAGCACGGACCACGGCCCCCGAGCGTGCGGCGCGGCACGGTCGCGCGGGCGCCCGTGCCGCGTGCGGCCGAGGGGCGGTCAGCGCCTCAGGGACACCACGACCGGCTTGTCCATGGGGTCGCCGCTCTGGTTGACCTGCACGTGTCCCACGCCGAGGACCTGGCCGGTGCCCGGCACCGGCTCCACGGCGGACAGCCAGAGCGACTGCCGGGACGTCGGCCGCACCCCGTCCCCGCCGGGCAGCCGGGGCCGCGTGATCCGCGTGCAGGCCCCGTCGGCCGCGAGGTACCGGTTGCCTGCCAGGACGAACCCCCGGCCGCCGTCGAGGGCCACGGGCGCCCGCCCCGCGCACTCCCCCTCCGCGTCCGGTGTCCGCTCCCAGCGGGACCCGTCCCAGCGCAGGCGTACGGCCTCCTCCGCGGGCTCGTCGTCCCCCTCGCCGTGGTTGAAGGTGTGCGTCCCGTAGGCGCGGACGTCGTCGGCGGCGAGCACGACGACCTGGTCGAGCGATGCGCCGGGTTCCGCGGGCACCGGTTCAGGGAAGCGGTACTCGGGCGTCCCGACCTGCTGCCAGGAGCGGCCGTCCCAGTGCAGGGCGGCGGGCTGGGTCAGTTCACCGCCGTCACCGGCGCCGGCCGTGGAGCGGTGTCCGACCGCCCACAGGTCGTCGGGGGCGGCTCCGTCCAGCGCCACGGCGGTGGCGGGCAGCACCGAGGTGGTCCACCGGCTGCCGTCCCAGTGGTGGGTCCGCGAGTCGAGGCCGAGGACCCAGACGTCGTCGGCGCCGAACGCCTCGACGTCGAGCGGCTGGGTCCCGCCGGGGATCTCGGGGAGCGCGGTCCAGCGGGAGCCGTCCCAGCGCACCGTCCGCGCCGTCTTCGACCCCGGCCGCGAGGCGGTGAGCAGGAAGCCCTCCGCTCCGGAACCGATCGGGTCGAGGCGCGCGCCGTACAGATGGTCGCCCAGCTCCTCGGGCATCGGCCGCCGCTCCCAGCGCGCGCCGTCGCGGCGCAGCAGGAACACGTCGTCGGGCGAGGGCTCCTTGCCGTCCCGTGCCGCGCCCGCCGCCCAGACGTCGTCGGCGGAGGTCGCGACCACGTCGGACAGCGAGAGATCCCGGTCGAGGACCTCGTCGTACACCCAGCGTGGCCCGGACGCCCGGCCGTCCGCAGTGCCGGACGGCTCCGGTCCTCCCGAGCCGCGCCCGGTGCCGCAGCCGGCCAGCGCGAGGCCGAGCACGGCGAGTCCCGCCACGGTCCTGCGCATGGGCTCCCCCTCGGCTCCCCTGCCGCCCCCGACCGCCCTCAGCAGGCCGGCAGCGGTCCCCGCTCGGCGCGGGTCGCCTGCGCCGGCACGACCGCGCCGCCGAAGACGTAGTCGCGCAGCCTGCGCCACACGGCGTCGGGCCCCTGCTCGTACAGCGCGAAGCCGGTGCACGGCCACTGGGCCTCGTACTCCGCGAGTTCCTCGAACGCGCGGTCCATGGCCTCGTCGTCGATGCCGTGCGCCACGGTCACGTGCGGGTGGTACGGGAACTGCAGTTCGCGGGCGACGGGCCCGGACGCGTCCCGGACCTGCTTCTGCAGCCAAGTGCAGGCCTCGGCGCCCTCGACGACCCGGACGAACACGACGGGCGACAGCGGACGGAAGGTGCCCGTGCCGCCCAGCCTCATCGGAAAGGGGCGCCCCGCGGCCGCCACCTCCACGAGGTGCGCCTCGATCGCCGGCAGCGCCGACTCGTCGACCTCGGTCGGCGGCAGCAGGGTGACGTGCGTGGGAATGCCGCAGGCCGCGGGGTCGCCGAAGCCCGCGCGCCGCTCCTGGAGCAGGCTGCCGTGAGGCTCCGGGACCGCGATCGACACACCGATCGTTACGGTCCCCACGTCGTCTCCTGTCGTCCGTATGTGGTGTTCGTCCGTCTGATGTCCGCAGCGGGCCGGTTCAAGGCCCCGGCTGTCGACTGTACGGCGGCGGGACCCTTTTCCGGCCGTCGTACCGGTGTTGCCCTGGTCTCGTCCCCGAGAGGTCCCGGCCACCGGGCCCGGGTCCCCCACCGCGACCGCCGCCCCGGCACGCTGCCGACCGGGGCGCGGGCCGCCGTGCCCGGCCTCAGTGCTTGGCCGGCAGGAAGCCCACGCGGTCGTACGTCCGGGCGAGCGTCTCCGCCGCGACGGAACGGGCCTTCTCCGCGCCCTCGGCCAGGATCGAGTCGAGCGTCTCCGGGTCGTCCAGGTACTGCTGGGTGCGCTCCCGGAACGGCGTCACGAAGTCGACCATGACCTCGGCGAGGTCCGTCTTGAGCGCACCGTAGCCCTTGCCCTCGTACTTCTGCTCCAGTTCCGGGATTCCGGTTCCGGTGAGGGTGGAGTAGATGGTCAGGAGGTTGCTGACACCGGGCTTCCCCACCGCGTCGTACCTGATCACCGTGTCCGTGTCGGTGACCGCGCTCTTGACCTTCTTGGCCGTGGCGCGGGGCTCGTCGAGGAGGTTGATCAGGCCCTTGGGCGTCGACGCCGACTTGCTCATCTTGATCGCCGGGTCCTGGAGATCGAAGATCTTCGCCGTCTCCTTCAGGATGTACGGCTTGGGGACCGTGAACGTCTCGCCGAAGCGCCCGTTGAAGCGCTCCGCGAGGTCGCGGGTCAGCTCGATGTGCTGGCGCTGGTCCTCACCCACGGGGACCTCGTTCGCCTGGTACAGCAGGATGTCGGCGACCTGGAGGATCGGGTACGTGAAGAGGCCGACCGAGGCGCGCTCGGCGCCCTGCTTCGCGGACTTGTCCTTGAACTGGGTCATCCGGGACGCCTCGCCGAAACCGGTGAGGCAGTTCATGACCCAGGCGAGCTGCGCGTGCTCGGGCACGTGGCTCTGGACGAAAAGCGTGCAGCGCTCCGGGTCGAGGCCCGCGGCCAGCAGCTGCGCGGCGGCGAGCCTGGTGTTCGCGCGCAGGTCCGCGGGGTCCTGCGGCAGGGTGATCGCGTGCAGGTCGACGACCATGTAGAACGCGTCGTGGGACTCCTGCAGGGCCACCCACTGGCGCACGGCGCCGAGGTAGTTGCCGAGGTGGAACGAGCCTGCCGTGGGCTGGATTCCGGAGAGCACGCGGGGACGATCAGAGGCCATGCTCATCATTCTCTCAGGTGTCGGGGGCCGGTCCGGAACCGATCGGAAAGAGATCCGACACGGGTGGGAACCGATCTGCCGCGGGCGGTGTACCAAAGGTGTGAGGACGCGGGAGGGGGGCCGCATCGTCGATGAGGCCGCGGTGATCGCGCGGGTGCGCGCCGGGGAGCCGGAGGCGTACGCGCAGCTCGTGCGCGCCCACACGGGCCTCGCGCTCAGGGCGGCGGCGGCACTCGGGGCGGGCGCCGACGCCGAGGACGTGGTGCAGCAGGCCTTCTTCAAGGCCTACTGCTCCCTGGGCCGGTTCCGGGACGGCGCGGCGTTCAAGCCGTGGCTCCTCTCGATCGTCGCCAATGAGACGAGGAACACAGTACGGACGGCGGTGCGCCAGCGGACGCTGGCTGGCCGGGAGGCGTCCTTCGTGGAGTCGGAGCCGCTGATACCGGAGTCGGCGGACCCGGCGGCCGCGGCGCTGGACACCGAGCGCAGGACGGCCCTGCTGGCCGCCCTGGACCAGCTCGGGGAGGACCACCGGCTGGTCGTCACCTACCGCTACCTGCTGGAGATGGACGAGCCGGAGACGGCCGAGGCCCTGGGCTGGCCCCGGGGGACGGTGAAGTCCCGGCTGAACCGCGCGCTGCGGAAGCTGGGCCGCCTGCTGCCCGATTTCGAGCCGCAGCGGCGCCAGGAGTCCCGGAGGGGAGGTGATGAGCGTGAGTGAGCCGGAGGAGCCGGAGCAGCCGGAGGGGCGGAACGGCCCGCGGGAGCCCGGCGGGCCGTGGCCCTCTGGGCCCCGGGGCCGGGACGGCGGATTGCGGCACGGGCTGCCCGACGGCCGGGGGCGGGACGGCGTTCCGGACGGCCGGATGCGGGAGGGCGCCCCGGACGGCCGGATGCGGGAGGGCGTTCCGGACGGCCGGAATCCGGAGGGTCGAGGGGAGCGGGACCTGTACGGGGACGGGCGCGCGACCGCTGCGGGGCTGTCCGCGGAGCTGCGGGCGCTCGGGCGCTCCCTGGACCGTCCGGGAGCGGTGGACGGCGGGACGATGGCCGAGCGGGTGCTGGAGCGGATTCTCGCCGAGGGGGTGCCGGCCCCGGTCGCCGTACCACCGCGGCCCGACCGGCTGCGGACCCTGCGCCGCTGGGCGCGGCTGCGCCGGCGCGCGCTGACCGCGGGGCTGTGCGGGCTGCTGACGGTCCTCGTACTGACGCCTCCGGTGCGCGCCGCGGTCGTCGAGTGGTTCGACTTCGGCGGGGTGGAGGTGCGGTACGACCCGTCGGCCACGCCCTCGCCGGGCGCCGGGGTCCCCGGCTGCGGCGGCCCCTCCCTGACCCTCGCCGAGGCGGGACACCGGGCCGGCTTCGCGCCGCGCGTCCCACCCGCCCTCGGGGCGCCGGACGCGGTGACGGTCACCCCCGAGCCGAAGGGGCGCTTCCTGATCAGCCTGTGCTGGCGCGAGCGGGGGCACACGGTCCGGCTCGACGAGTACGCGGCGGCGCTGAATCCCGGCTTCACCAAGCTGGTGCGGGAGCAGCCGCAGTTCGTGCCGCTCGACGGGGAGCCTGCGCCCCAAGGGTCGGTCGGCCTGTGGTTCGCGGAGCCGCACGTCCTGCGCCTGTGGCTGGTGGACTCGGCGGGCGACTTCACCGCCTCCGAGCGGACGGCGGGCCCGACGCTGCTGTGGACGCACGGCGGCGACATGACCCTGCGGCTGGAGGGCGTGGCGTCACGGGACCGGGCGGTGGAGATCGCGAAGTCGCTGGAGTAGCCGGGGAGTGGTCCCGGGCGGTCCCGAGGGAGCGGCTGTCGTCCTCCCTCCGACCGGTCCGCCCCGCCGTCCGGTCCGCCCCCGCCGTCCGGTCCGCCCCGCCGCCCGGCCTGTCCGCCGTTCCGGCTCCCCGCTGCCCTGTCGCCCCGTGGGCTGTCGCCCTGTCGGCTGTCGGTCCTCAGCCCTCGGATGTCGGCTCTCGGATGTCAGCTCCCGGCTCTCGGCCGGGATGGTGAATCCGGTCGGTGCGGAATGGGAACCCCGGCGGGTCGAGCGGTGTACCAGAAGTGACACGCAGGTGCGGACGGGACCGCACCGTGACCGGTTGGGGGTGTCGGATGCGCAGGTGGTGCGGAGGGGCGACGAGGGTTCGGGGCCGTGGCGGGAAGGCGGCTCGGGCCCGGTGGCCCCGCGTCGGGACGGGGACGGCGGTGGCGATGGGGTTGAGGCCGGGCGCGAGGACAGGGACGGGTGGCGGTGCCGGGACGGGTGGCGGGACCCGGGCCGGTGTCGGGGCGGGCATGCGCGTCCGGAGCGGGTGCAGGGAGTTGAGGAGGCCGCGGGTGAGGGGGTTCGGCGGCTGGGCCGGGTTCCGGGCCCTGGTGATCGCCCTCGGCCTGGTCGTGCTGGGGGCACCCGCCGCGTCGGCCGGTGGGCCGACGAGTGTGCTGGTGGTCTCGCCGGAGAGCGCGGAGAGCGCGGCCCTGTACTACTCGGACGCGGAGTACGGAGCGCTGGAGCGGCTGCTCGGCACACCGGGAGCCGGACGTCAGGAGAATCCGCCCGGACTCCCCGTGGGCAGTGGGCGCCAGATCAATGTCACCTGGCTCGCCCATGACGTCTCGCCCTGGCGGGTGGACCGCGTCTATCCGGCCACGTCCGGCAGCAAGGACGTATGGATCCACACGACGACCGACCTGCCCGAGTCCATGAACGGCCGCTGGCACCGGGCGGGACAACCGGCCGCGTTGCGGGCGCTGTTGAAGAAGCTGGGCGTCCTGGGCGCTCCGTCCGGGGCGGGCGCGGGAGCGATCCGTCCGGAGCCCGCCGCGACGGCCGACGGCGCCTCGGCGGCGCCCGCCTCCGAGGGCTCCGGCCCGTCCGGCGCGGAGACGGCTGCCGCGCCCGGAATCGCGGCGGACGGCGGCACGGGCTGGTGGTGGGCGATATCCGGCCTCCTCAGCGGCGCCGCGCTGGCCCTGACGCTGCGGCCCTTCGTGGTGCGGTTGCCGGTGGTCCGGCGGACCGGCAGCGCGTGGGACGCATGGCGGGAGGAGCGGAGGGGCGGCCCCCGGCAGGAGCTGCGGGACGTGTGAGGTGTGCGGGGTCCGGCCCCGGATGCCGGTCGGTCCGGGGATGCCCTGCCGCCCGGTAGCCGGGACGCCCGCGTAGCCGGGACGCCCGGGTGGCCGGGCGCGCGGTGGCCCCGGATCCACGTGCGGGCCGGAACCGGACCAAGGCTCCGCACGGATCATGGCTCGGGCCGCGCTCGGGCCCACACCGGACCCGGGTGCGCACGCGGGTCCGGCGCGGGGCGCCGACCGGGCGAGGCGTGGGCCGCGTGGGCGGCCCGCGCCGCCGTGGCCGGGGTGCGCTCCGCCAGGGCTCAGCCGAGGTCGATCTCCGGGTAGAGCGGGAAGCCGGCCAGCAGGTCGGTCGCGCGGTGCGAGATCTCGTCCGCGATCTTCGGGTCCAGGACGTGCTGCGCCTTGGAGGGGGCGCCCTTGGCGGTGGTGCCCGGTTCGGTGGTGGTGAGGACGCGGTCGATGAGACCGGCGATCTCGTCCATCTCGGCGGCGCCCAGACCACGGGTGGTCAGCGCGGGCGTGCCGATGCGGATGCCGGAGGTGTACCAGGCGCCGTTGGGGTCGGCCGGGATGGCGTTCCGGTTGGTGACGATGCCCGAGTCGAGCAGGGCGGACTCGGCCTGCCGGCCGGTGAGACCGTAGGAGGAGCCGACGTCGATCAGGTTGAGGTGGTTGTCGGTGCCGCCGGTGACCAGCGTGGCGCCGCGCCGCATCAGGCCTTCGGCCAGGGCGCGGGCGTTGTCGACGACGGCCTGCGCGTAGTCGCGGAACTCGGGGCGGCGGGCCTCGGCGAGCGCGACGGCCTTGGCCGCCATGACGTGCGGGAGCGGGCCGCCGAGCACCATGGGGCAGCCACGGTCGACCTGGTCCTTGAGCGAGTCGTCGCACAGGACCATGCCGCCGCGGGGGCCGCGCAGGGACTTGTGGGTGGTGGTCGTGACGATCTGGGCGTGCGGTACCGGGTCGAAGTCGCCGGTGAGCACCTTGCCGGCGACGAGCCCCGCGAAGTGGGCCATGTCGACCATGAGGGTGGCGCCGACCTCGTCGGCGATCTCGCGCATGATCCGGAAGTTCACGAGCCGGGGATAGGCGGAGTAGCCGGCGACGATGATCAGCGGCTTGAACTCGCGGGCGGAGGCGCGCAGGGCCTCGTAGTCGATGAGGCCGGTGGCCGGGTCGGTGCCGTAGGAACGCTGGTCGAACATCTTGCCGGAGATGTTCGGTCGGAAGCCGTGGGTGAGGTGGCCGCCGGCGTCGAGGGACATGCCGAGCATGCGCTGGTTGCCGAACGCCTGGCGCAGTCGCGCCCAGTCGGCGTCGGAGAGGTCGTTGACGTTGCGGACACCGGCCTCGGCGAGCGCCGGGGCCTCCACCCGGTCGGCCAGGACGGCCCAGAAGGCGACGAGGTTGGCGTCGATGCCGGAGTGCGGCTGGGCGTAGGCGTGCCGGGCGCCGAAGAGTTCGCGGGCGTGCTCGGCGGCGAGGGACTCGACGGTGTCGACGTTGCGGCAGCCGGCGTAGAAGCGGCGGCCGATGGTGCCCTCGGCGTACTTGTCGCTGAACCAGTTGCCCATGGCCAGCAGGGTGGCCGGGGAGGCGTAGTTCTCGGAGGCGATCAGCTTGAGCATCTCGCGCTGGTCGGCGACCTCCTGCCCGATGGCGTCGGCGACTCGGGGCTCGACCGCGCGGATCACTTCGAGGGCACTGCGGAAGGCGGTGGATTCGGTGGAAAGGGGCTCGGGCATGACGGCCTCCGGACGTGGCGTTCGGCGTTCACGGTTCGGCCCAGGCGCACGGCACTCGGTCGCCGCGCTCCGCACGGACACTCCGGCCCCTCGGTCGGCCTGTTCCACCCGGCCGGGGGTCCGGGGGTTGCCCCGGGAGAGCACGACGCGGGCCGCTCCCCGATGGTCGGTCCCATCCCAGCGCGCCAGTCACGGCCCGTGGATCAGCGTACCGGGCGCGCCGGATCGGCGGGTTCCGCCGTCCACCATGCGGGCGACGGTAGGAAGGGGTTCACGAGCCAGCCCGGCGCCGTACGCACCAGCTCGAATCGGAGATGCCGTGACCGCCACCGAAGACCTGATCGCCTCGGCCGAAGCGCACAGCGCGCACAACTACCACCCGCTGCCGGTCGTCGTGGCGACCGCGGACGGGGCCTGGATGACGGATGTCGAGGGCCGCCGCTACCTCGATCTCCTGGCCGGGTACTCGGCCCTGAACTTCGGTCACGGCAACACGCGCCTGATCGAGGCGGCCAAGGCCCAGCTGGACCGGGTGACGCTGACGTCACGGGCGTTCCACCACGACCGGTTCGCCGAGTTCTGCGCGCGGCTGGCCGAGTTGTGCGGCATGGAGACGGTGCTGCCGATGAACACGGGCGCGGAGGCGGTCGAGACGGCGGTGAAGACGGCCCGGAAGTGGGGCTACCGCGTCAAGGGCGTGCCGGACGGCAGGGCGAAGATCGTCGTGGCGGGCAACAACTTCCACGGTCGTACGACGACGGTCATCAGCTTCTCCACGGACGCGGAGGCGCGGGCGGACTTCGGGCCGTACACGCCCGGCTTCGAGATCGTGCCGTACGGGGACCCGACGGCGATGCGTGCGGCGGTCACCGAGAACACGGTGGCCGTGCTGCTGGAGCCGATCCAGGGCGAGGCGGGCGTACTGGTGCCCCCTCCCGGTTACCTCGCCGGGGTGCGGGAGTTGACGCGTGAGCGCGGTGTCCTGTTCATCGCGGACGAGATCCAGTCGGGGCTCGGCAGGACGGGGAGGACCTTCGCGTGCGAGCACGAGGGTGTGGTGCCCGACATGTACGTGCTCGGCAAGGCGCTCGGGGGCGGGGTGGTGCCGGTGTCGGCGGTGGTCTCGTCGAGCGAGGTGCTCGGCGTGTTCAAGCCTGGTGAGCACGGCTCGACGTTCGGCGGCAATCCGCTGGCGTGCGCGGTGGCGCTGGAGGTGATCGCGATGCTGCGGTCGGGCGAGTACCAGCGGCGGGCGGCGGAGCTGGGCGAGCACCTGCACCGCGAGCTTGGCCTGCTGGCCGGGGCGGGCCGGGTGACGCAGGTGCGGGGGCGCGGGCTGTGGGCGGGGGTGGACGTCGACCCCGCGTACGGCACGGGACGGGAGATCTCCGAGAAGCTGATGGACCGGGGTGTGCTGGTCAAGGACACCCATGGCTCGACGATCCGCATCGCGCCGCCGCTGGTGATCAGCAAGGAGGATCTCGACTGGGGGCTGGCCCAGTTGCGGGCCGTGCTGGGCGGGTGACGCGGGTCCGCCGTACCGGGCCGCTCGGCATCCGCCCCGGCTCGTTCGCCCGCCGTTCGGGCCGGTCGGGCCCTCGTGCCGGGCGGGCGCCTCGGGCCCGGTCCCGGACGGCCGGTCCACGACGGGCCGGTCGGCCACTGGTGCGGGGCGGACAGCCCGTGGGCCGGATCGACCGATCGCCGACGGACGGTCGATCCCCGGTGCCCGGCGGGCGGCCCCTGGGCCGGACCGGTCGACCGCCGACGGACGGTCCGACGGACGGTCGGGCCTGAGCCGGACGGCCGGCCGCTCGACCCGACCGCCGAGCGCCGACGGGTGGTCGGCCCGAGGGCTGTGCTCGCGGGTGCCGTCCTCCCGGGTGCCGGGAGGACGGTTGTCAGAGGATCACGTGCGGCAGGAAGCGGGCGTACTCGTCCGTGATCAGGCCGGTGGACTCCCGGATGCCCAGGCCCGCGGACTCGTTGTCGACGACCCAGGCCCCGAGGACGACCCGGTTGCCGTCGAAGGAGGGCAATGGCGCCAACTCCTGATAGCAGCAGGGCTCTTCGCGTACGGCCGGTGCGGAGCCCGGTTCGTGGACCGTGACGCCCGCGCCCTCGCGGCCGAGGAGGGGTTTGGCCACGAACCCGCGGGTGTCCGCCAGTTCGCGCGGGCCGTCGAGGTAGGCGGGCAGGAGGTTCGGGTGGCCCGGGTTCAGCTCCCAGAGGACGGCGAGGAGCGCCTTGTTGGAGAGCAGCATCTTCCAGGCCGGCTCGATCCACATCGTCGTACCCGTGCCGCCGCCGTTGTCGAGGGTGGCGAGGACGTGCCCGGCGAAGCGGTCGGTCGTCAGCCACTCCCAGGGGTAGAGCTTGAAGCAGCTCCGGATGAAGCGGAGTCGCTTGTCGACGAAGCGGCCCGAGAGCCGGTCCCAGCCGATCTCCTCCATGGCGATCCACGCCGTGTCGAGTCCCGCCTGCTCCGCCGTCTCCTTCAGATACCCGACGGTCATCAGGTCCTCGCCGAGTTCGTCGGCCGCCGAGTGGGCGAAGTAGAGCGGGCTGCCCGGCGGCAGCAGCGGCGCCTGCTTCCTCCAGGCGTCGACGAGGCGCTCGTGGAGGGAGTTCCACTGGTCGGCGCCCGGGAAACGCTCCTCCATCCAGAACCACTGCGGGCTGGCGGCCTCGACGAGCGAGGTCGGGGTGTCGGCGTTGTACTCCAGGAGCTTCGCCGGGCCCGTGCCGTCGTGGCGGAGGTCGAAACGGCCGTACAGGGAGGGGAGTTCCGAGCGCCGGTGCCAGGCCTCGGCCACCAGCTCCACCAGCCGGGGATCGGTGATGCCCAGGTCGGAGAAGCGGTTCTCGGCGACGATGTGCGCGGCGGCGGCCAGGCACATCGCGTGGAGTTCCTCGACGACCTCCTCCAGCGCCTCCACCTCGGGCAGCGAGAAGACGTAGTAGGCGGACTCGTCCCAGTACGGGCGCAGGGAGTCGTCCGGGTGGCGGGTCAGGGGGTAGATGAGCCCCTGTTCCTCCACCGTCCGCTGCCAGTCCGGGCGGGGTGTGGTGGTACGGCGTTCCATGGCGGAGCTTCCTCGCGTGCTCGACTTCTACGGACCGGGTGCGGCGCCGGTTCCACGGACCCGGCGGACAGCCGGACCCGGCGGCCAGCCGGACCCGGCGAACAGCCGAGCCGGGTGCGTCGCCGGACCTCGCGAACAGCCGGGCCGGGTGCGTCGCGGGCCCGGCGCCTCGCCCGTCGCGGCGCCTCGCCCGTCCCGGCGACTCGACGGATCAGCCGCCGCCGCTGCCCGAGCCCGAGCAGCCGAAGCCCTCGCGGTCGACGGCCTCGCTGCGGCTGAAGGTGCCGTAGTCGGCGTGCCCGGCGCTGACGTCCGCGTCGTAGTACCAGGCGGCGCCCGCCGAGCCGCCCGTGCCGCGGTACTTGCCCGAGGAACCCGCCGATCCCGAGGAGCAGTTCCTGTCCGCGATGATCCGGTAGCCGTCCGCGTAGTCGTAGGACTCGCGGTCCACACAGCGCCGGTCGGGGTCGGACCCGCACGAGGTGAGGGCCGCCGCGAGGACGCCCATTCCCCCGAGTACGACCGTGCTCGACCGCAGACGCCTGCGCCCGTCCGCCATGTTCTCTCCCCCGTCGGCTCTCGCGCCGGACCCGTCCGCCCGGCGCCCGGGCGCGTTCTCCGGCCCGGGACAAGGGATCAGGGTAAAGATCACTGGTCCCGGTCGCGCGAGCGGCTCCCCGAACTCCGGCTCCCCTAAGGTCACTTTGTGCTCTTTGGAATGGTGTGTGCCCTCGGTGCGGCGCTCTGCTACGGGACGGCGACGGTGCTGCAGGCCATGGCCGCGCGCGCTGCGGCGTCGGACTCCGGCGGCCCGGGAGACGCCCGTTCCTCCGAAGGCTCCGGTGGCATCCCCTCCTCCAGGGGCTCCGACAAGGGCTCCGGCAAGGGCTCCGGCAAGGGCTCCGGCGTGGACGCCGCCCTGCTGTGGCGGGCCGTTCGGCAGTGGCGGTACCTCGCCGGACTCGGGCTCGACGGGGCCGGGTTCGTCCTGCAGATCGTCGCCCTGCGGTCCCTGCCGATCTACGCGGTGGGGGCGGCTCTCGCGGCGAGCCTCGCGGTCACGGCCGTGGTCGCGGCCCGACTCCTCCGGACGCCGCTCACCGGCGTCGAATGGGCCGCGGTGGGGGTGGTCTGCGCGGGTCTCGCGATGCTCGGCCTCTCCGCCGGGGAGGAGGGCGACGAGACCGGGTCCACGGCGCTGAGGTACGCGATGCTGGGCGTCGCCGGGGGCATCCTGCTCCTCGGGGCGGCGGCCGGCGGCCTTCCGGGCCGGGCGCGGGCGCTCGCACTCGGCCTCGGGTCCGGATTCGGGTTCGGCGTGGTCGAGGTGTCGGTCCGGCTCATCGAGGACCTCGACCCGGCGACGCTCTTCACCAATCCGGCCACGTACGCCCTGCTGCTGGGCGGTGGCGCGGCGTTCCTGCTGCTCACCTCGGCCCTCGAACGCGGCTCGGTGACCACGGCGACGGCGGGCATGGTCATCGGCGAGACCATCGGGCCCGCCGCGGTGGGCGTCGTCTGGCTGGGCGACCGCACCCGCGAGGGCCTGGCGTGGCTGGCCGTCCTCGGCTTCGCCGTCGCGGTGGCCGGGGCGCTGGCGCTGGCACGCTTCGGCGAGGCGCCGGTCGAGGCGCCGGTCGAGGCGGAGCCGCCCGGGCCCGCCTCGCCGTGATCCCGGCGACTGCCGCTTGCCGCTTGCTTGCCTGGTGACGCCCCGGACCCCGCCCCCGGGGCACGGACCCGGCACCCGCCCCGGCCCACACCCGCGCACGCACCCCACCACCCCGAACCCGGGCCCACAGCCGCGCACACACACCCGCACCCCGACCCGGAGCCCGCACCCCGGCGGACCCGCACCCGCACCTACGGCAACACCCGGCACAGCGCTTCCAGGGCCCCCGCCCAGCCGCTGTCCGAGGGGGTTCCGTACCCCACGACCAGGGCGTCCACGTGCGGGGCCGAGGCGTCGGGGCGGCGGTAGTCGGCCAGACCGTGGAGGGCCAGGCCCTGCCAGACGGCCGCCCGCACCACCGACTCCTCGGTGCCCGGCGGAAGTCTGAGCACCGCGTGCAGTCCCGCCGCGATCCCGGTCGCCGTCACCGAGGGGGCCCGGGCGGCCAGGGCGGCGACGAGCTGGTCGCGGCGGCGCCGGTACCGCAGGCGTGCAGCCCGGACATGGCGGTCGTACGCGCCCGAGGTGATGAACTCCGCCAGCGTCAGCTGGTCCAGGACACCGCACGCCCAGTCCGCGGCGCCCTTAGCCGCAGTGACCTCGGCGGCCAGGTGCGGCGGCAGGACCAGCCAGCCGAGGCGCAGACCGGGTGCCAGGGACTTGCTGGCGGTGCCCATGTACACCACCCGGTCCGGGTCGAGGCCCTGGAGCGCGCCGACCGGTTGCCTGTCGTACCGGAACTCCCCGTCGTAGTCGTCCTCCAGAATCAGCCCGCCCGTACGCCGTGCCCAGTCGACGACGGCCGCACGCCGGTCGGGGTGCAGGGGCACGCCCATCGGGAACTGGTGGGCCGGCGTGAGCAGCACCCCCCGCACACCCCCGGCTCCCCCGGTCAACCCGTCCGTACGCGTGCCGAGTTCGTCGAACGGCAGGGCCGCCGACCGCAGCCCCGTCCGCGCCACCAGGTCCCAGTGCACGTCGAGTCCGTACGACTCCACGGCCAGCACCCCCTCCCCGGACCCGGAGGACCCCGAGCGCGGCCCCGACCCCGAGCCCGGCCCGCGCCCCGGCCCCGGCCGCGACAGCACCCCGCCGAGCAGCATCAGACCGTGGGCGAACCCGGAGCAGATGACGATGCGTTCGGGGTCCGCGCGCACCCCGCGGGCGCGGGCGAGGTAGCCGGCGAGGGCGGTGCGCAGTTCGACGCGGCCTCGCGGGTCCCCGTAGCCGAGCACGTCGTACGGGGCTGCCGCGAGGGCCCGGCGGGACGCCTTGAGCCAGGCGGCGCGCGGGAACGAGGCGAGGTCGGGGGTGCCGGGGACGAGGTCGTGCACGGGGCCCCGGGAGAGGCGCGGCCGGGGCGCGGCGGAGGCCGGGGCGACCACGGAACGGTCCGCCACGCGGGTGCCGGAGCCCTGGCGCGCGGTGAGCCAGCCCTCGGCGACGAGGTCGGCGTACGCGTCGGCGACCGTGTTGCGGGCCACACCGAGATCGGCGGCCAGGGAGCGTGACGACGGCAGCCGTGTGCCGGGCGGGAGCCGGCCGCCGCGCACCGCCTCCCGCAGCGCGTCCGTGAGGCCCCTGCGCAGGCCGGAGCCGGTGCGCGTCACGTCGACGTGGAGGTCCACTCCCAAAGTGGCCCAGGATTCAGCCATGGAAATGGACCATACCCCTGGGCTACTCGGTTCGTAGGCTCGCCGGTATGACGACACACACCGTCCCGCGCGACGACACCCCGACCGATGCCCCCGCCGATGCCCCGACCGGATCCCCCTACGCCCCCGAGCACGCGCCGCGGCTCCCGTGGGCGGAGCTCGCTCCGGAGGTCTACAAGGCGATGGTCCGGCTCGACGCGGCGGCCAGGAAGGGTCTCGACCCGGCGCTGCTCGAACTGGTGAAGATCCGTGCGTCGCAGCTCAACCACTGCGCGTTCTGCCTCGACATGCACACGAAGGACGCGCTCGCCTCGGGCGAGAGCGTCGAGCGGATCATCCAGCTCGACGCCTGGGAGGAGTCGCGGCACTTCTACACGGAGAAGGAGCTCGCGGCGCTGGCGCTCACCGAGGCCGTGACGGTCCTGACGGACGGCTTCGTGCCGGACGAGGTCTACGCGACGGCGGCCGGGCAGTTCGAGGACGCCGAGCTCGCACAGCTCATCGCGGCGATCACCGTGATCAACGCGTGGAACCGCTTCGGGGTGACCTGCAGGCTCACCGCCGGCCACTACAGGTCGACCCGTTCTGCGTGACCGGAACCGCCGCGCACACGGGCCCCGGGCGTGGGGGCCCGGACGTGAGCGTGCCGGGTGCCCCTGTCAGGGAAGGCACCCGGCACGGGTCCATCGGGCGGCCGACGGGCTCAGCTGCCCGGGTCCACTGACATCACTACCCGGGTAGCCATGCCTTCCATGTCGACTCGTGCCTCTCGGCCCATTTCGCCGCCGCCCGATCAGGTGTCAGCTTCTGGTCGGCGATCATCAGGGAGACCTCGTTCTGGTCCTCGGTCGTCCACTTGAAGTTCCGCAGGAAGGCGGCCGCGTCACCGCCCGACCTCGCGAAGTCCGAGTTCAGGTACTTGCGCAGCGGCGTGTGCGGATAGGCGCAGGCCACCGCTTCCGGGTCGGCGTCGCACCCCTCCTCGTACTCGGGCAGCTCCACCTCCGTCATGGGCACCTTCTCGAAGAGCCACTGGGGTGAGTACCAGTACGTCAGGAAGGGCTTGCGCTCCTTGGCGAACTGACGCATCTGGGTGATCTGGGCCGCCTCCGAGCCGGCGAACACCACCCGGTAGTCGAGGTCCAGGTTCTTGACCAGGGCCTTGTCGTTCGTGACGTAGGACGGCGAGCCGTCGAGCAGCTGGCCCTTGCCGCCGCTCTCCGGTGTGCGGAACCGGTCGGCGTACTTGTCGAGGTTCTTCCAGTCGGTCACGTCCGGGTGCTGCTTCGCGAAGTACGTCGGCACGAACCACCCGATGTGCCCGGTGACGCCGAGACGGCCGCCGTCCACGATGGTCCGCTTGTCCTCGACGTACCGCCGCTCCTGCTCGGGGTGGCCCCAGTCCTCCAGGATCGCGTCGACCCGGCCCTGGCTGAGCGCGTCCCACGCGGGGACCTCGTCGACCTGGACGGTGTCGACGCGGTAGCCCAGTTCACGCTCCAGCAGGTACTGCGCGACGGCCACGTTGGCCTGCGCGCCGACCCACGACTGCACGGAGAGGGTCACGGTCCGCGAGCCCTGCGCGTTGGCGAACGGCGAGGCCTGCCGGGTCATGTCGGCGGCACCGCACCCGGTGGCCAGTACCAGCACGGCGAGGGCGGCCGTCAGGCGCGTACGGGACGCGCCGGGCGCACGGGAGCCGCGGGTCGTGCGTGGGGTACGGGTCGTGCGGGGCGTACGGGTTGTGCGGGGCGTACGGGATTCGCTGGACGTTCGACGAGTCATGTCACGCTCCCTTCTTCGTGCGGCGTTCCGTCGGCTGGGTCACCCGGTCGAGCATCAGGCCGAGGCAGACGATCGCGGCGCCCGCGACCAGGCCCGTGGCGAGGTCGCCCTGCGCGAGGCCGAACACGACGTCGTAGCCGAGGGCGCCTCCGCCGACGAGGCCGCCGATGATGACGACGGCGAGGACCAGGACGACCCCCTGGTTGACGGCGAGGAGCAGCGCGGGCCGGGCCAGCGGTACCTGCACCTGGCGCAGTTGCTGCCATCCGGTGGCTCCCAGCGACCGCGAGGACTCCATGGCCGCGGCGTCCACCCGGCGCAGCCCCTGGGTGGTGATGCGGACGACGGCGGGCAGCGCGTAGACGACCGCCCCGGCGACCGCGGGGGCGCGGCCGACGCCGAACAGGGCCACGACGGGGATCAGGTACACGAACTGCGGCATGGTCTGGAAGACGTCCAGGACCGGGCGCAGCAGCCGTTCGAAGCGTTCGCTCCTGGCGGCCGCCACGGCGGTGGCGAACCCGAGGACGAGGGTGACGGCCACCGCCGCGAGCACCTGGGACAACGTGTCGAGGGCGGGCTGCCACACCCCGAGTACGCCGATCGCGGCCATCGCGAGGACGGCGGTGAGCGCGGTGCGCCAGGTGCCGATCAGCCAGGCCACCGCGGCCACGGCCAGCAGCACCGACCACCAGGGCAGCCACAGCAGGCCGTCCCTCAGCGGGTCGAGCATCCAGGTGGTGAAGTGGCCGGCCCAGTCCGCGGTGCCGCCCACGTAGGGGACGCCGGAGTACAGGTGGCCGGTCATCCACTCGACGGCCCGGTTCACCGGCTCGGCGATGCTCACGCTCCAGGTGCCGGGCCAGTCCAGGCGGCCGGTCAGCCGTCCGGCGAGCGCGGCGGCGACGACGCCGGCCGCCGCCGCGCCGGCCAGGGCCGCACGGTTCGCGCGGGGCTCCGTGAGGTCCTCGCCGGCTGCCGCCGTCACCCGGTCGAGGACGATCGCGAGGAGCACGATCGGGATGCCGGCCGCCAGCGCGGCGCCCACGTCGACGGAGGCGAGGGCCTGGTAGACGCGGTCGCCGAGGCCGCCGGCGCCGATCACGGACGCGATGACCGCCATGGACAGCGCCATCATGATCGTCTGGTTGAGCCCGAGCAGGAGTTCCTTGCGGGCGAGCGGCAGCCGGGCGGTGAGCAGCCGTTGCCGGGCCGTGGTGCCCAGGGACTCCACGGCCTCCATCACCCCGGCGTCGGCGCCGCGCAGTCCGAGCGCGGTCAGCCGGGCCATCGGCGGCGCCGCGTACACGACGGTGGCGAGGACCGCGGCCGGGACGCCGATGCCGAAGACGAGGACCACGGGCAGCAGGTAGGCGAACGCCGGGAGCACCTGCATGGTGTCGAGGACGGGCCGCAGCGCCCGGTACGTGCGGTCGGAGAGCCCCGCCGCGAGGCCCAGCAGCGCGCCGAGCACGACGGACGCGAGGACCGCGACCACCATGAGCGCGAGGGTCTGCATGGTGGGCACCCACATGCCGAGCAGTCCGCAGACGAGGAACGCGACGCCCGTGCCCAGGGCCTGCCGTGTCCCGGCCGCCCGCCAGGCGACGAGCGCGGCCGTGGCGGTGACGCCCGCCCAGCCCGCCGCGAGGAGCACCAGGTAGACGGCGCGCACGGAGAGGACGACCGCGTTCGAGACATGGCCGAAGAAGTGGAGGAACAGCGGGTGGCTGTCCCGGTTGTCGATGATCCAGTCGCCGGCACCGCCGAGCGGCCCGGACAGGTCGACGGTCAGGGCGTCCGGCCAGGTGCCGCCGGACCAGCGGGACACGGCGAGCGGGATCAGCACGGCGGCGGCCACGGCGAGCAGCAGGAGCTTGCCGGCGGCCCTGCTTCTGAGCAGGCCGGTCACACCGTCGGGCGCGACGGGCGCAGTGGCGGAGGCCATCAGACGGCCTCCCCGCGGTCCGTTCCCGCCACCACTCCCAGGAGCCGCTCGTGGTCCACGACTCCGAGGCAGCGCCCACCGTCCATCACCCGGGCCGCCTGCCCGGTGCGCGCGACGGCTTCGATGGCCTCGGAGACGGTGGCCCGCGGCGCGAGCGCCGGGCCCTCGCCCGCCTCCCGGGCGGACGCCGGGCGCATGGCCGTACGGACCGTCATGACCTGCTCGCGCGGCACGTCGCGGACGAACTCGCGTACGTAGTCGTCGGCGGGCGATCCGACGATCTCCTCGGGTGTGCCGAGCTGGACGACCCGGCCGTCGCGCATCAGGGCGATGCGGTCGCCCAGGCGCAGGGCCTCGTTGAGGTCGTGGGTGATGAAGACCATCGTGCGGCCCTCCTCACGGTGCAGCCGGATGACCTCCTCCTGCATGTCGCGCCGGATCAGCGGGTCGAGCGCGCTGAACGGCTCGTCGAAGAGCAGCACCTCGGGGTCCACGGCGAGGGCCCTCGCGAGTCCGACGCGCTGCTGCTGGCCGCCGGACAGCTGGCCGGGGCGCCGCTGCTCCAGGCCGTCCAGGCCGACCTTGGCGACGACTTCGCGGGCCTTCTCCCGGCGTTCGCGCCGGCCCATTCCCTGCACCTCCAGGCCGTACGCGACGTTGTCGAGGACCGTGCGGTGCGGGAGCAGGCCGAAGTGCTGGAAGACCATCGCGGCGCGGTGGCGGCGCAGTTCGCGCAGCCTGGCCCGGTCCATGGCGCGGACGTCCTCGCCGTCGATGGCGATCGTGCCGGCCGTCGGCTCGATGAGCCGGGTCAGGCACCGGACGAGGGTCGACTTGCCGGAGCCCGACAGGCCCATGACGACGAAGACCTCGCCCTTGCGGACGTCGAAGCTCACGTCCCGGACGGCGGCGGTGCAGCCGGTGCGGGACCGCAGCTCGGCCGCGTCGAGGGCGGCCAGCCCGGGGTCGGCGGGAACACGGTCGGCCTTGGGGCCGAACACCTTCCAGAGGCCCTCCACCGCGAACACGGGCCGCGCGGCGGCGTCCCGGGCGGACGCCGGTGTGCTGCCGCCGCCCGTCCCGGAGGCCACCGGGACAACGGCCTCGGCCGAACCCGGTGAACCCGCGGCGCCCGCGGGGCCGGAGGAACCGGTGGCGCCCCGGGGGCCCGTGGGATGTGCCGGGGCGGGCGCGTTCGACGGGACACCGGCCGGGGCCGGGGCCGCCGCGGCGCTGCCCAGGGCGGCCCCCGCTGAACCCGCGGACCCTGCGGCACCCGCAGGGCTCAAGGAGCCCGCCGGACCCGTGACGGCACTCGCCGCGGCACCCGTCGCGGCACCCGTCGGCGAACCCGCCGCGGAACCGCCCGTCGTGGAAGTCGTCCGTCCATCGTTCATCACGCACCGCCTCCCACGAGGTCCGCACACTTCTCGCCGACCATGAGCACTCCGATCATCGGGTTCACCGCGGGCATCGTCGGGAAGACGGACGCGTCGGCGATCCTGATGCCGTCGAGCCCCCGGATGCGCAGCTCGGGGTCGACGACCGCGAGCCGGTCGTCCTCGGCCCCCATCCGGCAGGTGCCCGCCGGGTGGTACACCGTGTGCGCCACCGACCGCGCGTACACGCCGAGTTCCTCGTCGCCCGTCACCTCGGGTCCGGGGCACACCTCGCGCTTCAGCCAGCCCGCCAGCGGCTCGGACCGGGCGATCTCCCGTGCGATCCGGATCCCGTCGACGAGGGTGCGGCCGTCGTAGTCGTCCTCGTCCGTGAAGTAGCGGAAGTCGAGGGCCGGCTTGTCGTCCGGGTCGGCGCTCGTCAGGTACAGGCGCCCGCGGCTGCGCGGCTTGGGGATGTTGGGGGTCATGGAGACGCCGTGCGCGGGGCGTTCGTAGCCGAGGCGCTCGGGGTTGTCCGTGAAGGGGATCTGGTAGAAGTGGAACATCAGGTCGGGGCCCGCCTGTTCGGGGTCCCGCCTGACGAACAGTCCGGCGTCCGAGTCCATCGCGGAGTTCTCCGGGATCGGCCCGTCCGTCTCCCACACGATGACCGACTCCGGGTGGTCGAGGAGGTTCTCGCCGACGCCCGGCAGATCGTGGACGACCGGAATGCCGAGCGCCTCCAGGTCCTCCCGCGGCCCGATGCCGGAGTGCAGCAGCAGACGCGGCGAGTCCACCGCGCCCGCGCACAGGAGGACTTCCCTGCGGGCCCGCACGAGGACCTCCTCGCCGTCCTTCGTCCGCACGTGCACACCGCGCGCCCGCGTCCCGTCCAGCTCCAGCCGGTACGCCCATGTCTCCAGCAGGATGCGGAGGTTGGGCCGTTCGTCCATCACGGGATGCAGGTACGCGACGGAGGCGCTGGAGCGCTTGTTGGTCTCGGGGTGGTAAGCGAGGTCGAAGAAGCCGACGCCCTCCGTGAACGGCTTCCTGTTGAAGCCCTCCACGCGGGGTACGCCGAGCGCGGACTGGGCGGCGTCCACGAAGTCGCGGGCGATGGCGTTCCGGTCCTTCTCGTCGACCGGGACGATGTTGTTGCGCAGACGCGTGAAGTACGCCTCCATCGGGGCCGCGCCCCAGCCGCGGGCGCCCGCCGCCTCCCACTCGTCCCAGTCGGACGGCAGCGGCTTGAACGCGATGAGCGTGTTGTGCGAGGAGCAGCCGCCGAGGACACGGGCGCGGCTGTGCCGGATGTGCGAGTTGCCGCGCGGCTGCTCCGTCGTCGGGTAGTCGTAGTCCAGTTCCCCGCCGAGCAGGCCCATCCAGCGGCGCAGGGTCAGGACGTCGTCGCGGCCGACGTCGCTGGGGCCGCCCTCGATGACGCAGACGGTGACGCCGGGGTCCTCGGTGAGCCGGGAGGCGATGACGGACCCGGCGGTGCCGCCGCCGACGACGACGTAGTCGTACGTGTCCTCGTTCGCGTCCTCGTGACGGCCCGCGAGTGTCTTCTCGTGTGTCGTGTCGTGCATGCCGTGGTACTCCAAGGTGCCTTGTGCGGTGGGGGGTCGCGTGGGTCCGGGGCGTTACGGCGGGCGGGTGCGCGGCGCGTTCGTCCGGAGCGCGGCGGCCGGGTGCGGTGCGGGGCCGGTGGCGCCGAGGCGGGCGCGGTGGCGGCACGCCGCGCCCCGCCGGGCGCGGTGGGGCGGCCGGAACGCGGTCGCGGCCGGACGCGGTGCGGGGCCCGTGGTCAGCCCGCGAACCACCGGACGGGTGCGGGCGCGAGGTTCTGGTAGACGTGCTTGGTCTCGCGGTACTCCGCGAGGCCCGCCGGGCCGAGTTCGCGGCCGACCCCGCTGCGGCCGAAGCCGCCCCACTCCGCCTGCGGGAGGTAGGGGTGGAAGTCGTTGATCCAGACCGTGCCGTGCCGCAGCCGCGCGGCCACCCGCCGGGCACGCCCCGCGTCGGCGGTCCAGACGGCGCCCGCGAGCCCGTACTCGGTGTCGTTGGCGAGCGAGACGGCCTCGTCCTCCGTTCGGAAGGTCTCCACCGTGAGGACGGGCCCGAACACCTCCTCCCGGACCACCCGCATGTCCCGGTGGCACTGGTCGAGGACGGTCGGCTCGTAGAAGTACCCGGTGGCGGGCCGTTCCGCGGACGGTTCCGGGCGGGCTCCGCCGGCCCGCAGGACCGCGCCCTCCGCGAGGGCGGCCGCGACGTACGACTCGGTCTTCTCGCGCTGGTCGGCGGAGACGAGCGGGCCGCACTCGACACCCGGTTCCGTGCCCCGTCCGAGCCTGATCAGCCTCGCCCGCCGGGTGAGTTCGGCGACGAAGCGCTCACGT
Organism: Streptomyces fructofermentans; assembly: GCF_014651055.1. Classification (GTDB taxonomy): domain Bacteria; phylum Actinomycetota; class Actinomycetes; order Streptomycetales; family Streptomycetaceae; genus Streptomyces; species Streptomyces fructofermentans. The sequence goes on along the minus strand of NZ_BMWD01000001.1, from coordinate 143,056 downwards.
ACGGACTCCTCCACGATGAGCCGGGAGCCCGCCGAGCAGACCTGGCCGCTGTGGATGAACGCGGCGTTGAGTGCCTGGTCCACCGCCGTGTCGAAGCCCTCCTCGGTGGCGCAGGAGTCGGCGAAGACGACATTGGGGTTCTTGCCGCCGAGTTCGAGGGCGACCTTCTTCACGGTGACGGCGGCGGCCTGCGCGACCTTCGTGCCGCTGGCCAGGCCGCCGGTGAAGGACACCAGGTCGACGCCCGGATGCTCGGCGAGGCGGGCTCCGACGCTGTGCCCGGGGCCGGTGACGAGGTTGGCGGTCCCGGCGGGCAGCCCCGCCTCGATCAGCAGGTCGATCAGGGCGACGGTGGTCAGCGGGGTGATCTCGCTGGGCTTGACGACGAAGGTGTTGCCGGCGGCCAGGGCCGGCGCGATCTTCCAACTCGCTTGGAGGAGCGGGTAGTTCCAGGGCGTGATCAGCGCGCATACGCCGACGGGCTCGTGCACGACGACACTGTGGATGTCGGTCGAGCCCGCGTCGACGACCCGTCCCGCGGGCTCGGCGGCGACGAGGTCGCCGAAGTACCGGAAGGCGTCCGCGACACAGTCGATGTCGACCCGCCCCTCCTCCAGGGTCTTGCCCGCGTCGCGGCTCTCCAGGAGTCCGAGCCTCTCGCGGTCGCGGATCAGGAGGTCGGCGACGCGGTGCAGCAGCGCGGCGCGCTCGGCGACCGGCGTCCGCGGCCAGGTGCCGTGGTCGAAGGCGCGCCGGGCGGCCTCCACGGCGGCGTCCGCGTCCGGCACACCGCCCTCGGCGACCGAGGCGAACGGCTTCGCGTCCGCCGGGTCGAGGATGTCGCGCGTGGCCCCGGAGGCGGCGGTCCGCCACTCTCCGTCCACGTGAATCGTCTGCTGCGCCTGCTGTCCCGGCATGATCGGTGTTGCCTTCCGTTCCTGGTCAGTGCCCCTGCGTCACGCGCGTGCCACTCTTGGGGACCGGGAGCCTCTGCCCCGGAGCCCCCGATGCATGCGCGCCTCGCGCCGGAAGTGCGCGGCGTCACTGAAAAGTCCCCCGATATGCACGGAAAAGGGACGCGGTCCTCGTGCCGGCGGGTCTGCGCCTCGGCGCCCGGCGGTACGGGACGGGCCGTGCGGTCCGCGGTCGACGGGCGGTACGGGACGGGCCGTGCGGTCCGCGGTCGACCGGCGGGGCTCCCTGCGCACCGGCCCCAGGAGGCGCCTCGGCTGACCGGGGGTGTGCTTTCCAGGGGCAGGGCTCGTACGGTCACCGGGGCCCCGGCCCCGGGCCCCGGGCCCCGGGCCCCGGCCGACAACCGACTGCGGTTCGCCGCCGTCACGGTCGTGGCCGCCGTCGCCGGGTGGGCCGACACGCGGGCCCGGCTCTCCGGATTCGGGCGGAACCCGACGTGCGGTTGCCCCGGGGCCACAACACGACGGACCCGGCACCGCCCGAGGAGGCCGCCGCGCTCCACCGGGGCGCCGGGCACCGCGAGGCCGCCGCGTACGACGACGACCCGCGAGCGGGGCTCCGGTTCGGGAGGCCGCTACTTCGACGACCGCACGGCCTCGGCCTCCTTGGCCAGTTGCACGGCCTGGAGCAGGCCCAGTCCGGGCGCGGCGCCGCGCAGCGCCTTGATCGCGGCCACGGAGTCGTACCCCGACTCGATCCCGGCCTCGGCCATCCGCTCGGCGACCCAGCGGGCCCGCAGCTCCGCCCCGGAGGCGGCCGCGGCCTCCTCCACCAGGGCTGCGGCCCGTTCCAGCCCCGGCCGCTCCTCCGGCGTCGCCCCGTCGAGCGCCCGGCGCACGGCCTCGGCGACGGCTTCGGCGTCCCGCAGGACGACCACGTGCAGATCCGATGACCTCGAACGTCCGAACATGACCCCATCGTCACCGCGAACGTCCGCACGGGACAAGGGACTTGAGCATCTACTGAGCCACCCCGCCGGCAACCCGGCCCGCCCGTACGGGGCCCATGGGCGCGGCGGGGGGCCGTGCACGACGGCCCCCCGCACGGCGGAAGCCGCCCCCGGGAGGACCCGGGGGCGGCTTCCGTTCGACCGGTGGCTCCGGCGGGAGCGGCTCAGATGAGGCCGAGCGCGCGAACCGCCTCGCGCTCCTCCTCCAGCTCCTTCACCGACGCGTCGATGCGGGCGCGGGAGAACTCGTTGACGTCCAGGCCCTGGACGATCTCGTACGAGCCGTCCTTCGTGGTGACGGGGAAGGAGGAGATGAGGCCCTCCGGGACGCCGTAGGAGCCGTCCGACGGGATGCCCATGGAGGTCCAGTCGCCGTCCGCCGTGCCGTTGACCCACGTGTACACGTGGTCGACGGCGGCGTTCGCGGCCGAGGCGGCCGAGGACGCGCCGCGGGCCTCGATGATGGCGGCACCGCGCTTGGCGACGGTCGGGATGAACTCCTCGGCCAGCCACTTCTCGTCGTTCACGGTCTCGGCGGCGTTCTTGCCGGCGACCGTGGCGTGGAAGATGTCGGGGTACTGGGTGGCGGAGTGGTTGCCCCAGATGGTGAGGCGCTTGATGTCCGCGACCGTCGAACCGGTCTTCTTCGCGAGCTGCGTCAGCGCGCGGTTGTGGTCCAGGCGGGTCATCGCGGTGAAGCGGTCCGCCGGTACGTCCGGCGCGGCGGCCTGGGCGATGAGGGCGTTGGTGTTGGCCGGGTTGCCGACGACGAGGATCTTCACGTCGTCCGCGGCGTTGTCGTTGATGGCCTTGCCCTGCGGCTTGAAGATGCCACCGTTGGCGGAGAGCAGGTCACCGCGCTCCATGCCCTTGGTGCGGGGGCGGGCGCCGACCAGGAGACCCACGTTGGTGCCGTCGAAGGCGACGTTGGGGTCGTCGGTGATGTCGATGCCCTGAAGCAGCGGGAAGGCGCAGTCGTCGAGCTCCATGGCGGTGCCCTCGGCGGCCTTGAGCGCCGGCGTGATCTCCAGGAGACGCAGCTTGACCGGCACGTCCGCGCCGAGCAGCTGGCCGGAGGCGATGCGGAAGAGCAGGGCGTAACCGATCTGGCCGGCAGCGCCGGTGACGGTGACGTTCACGGGAGTGCGGGTCATGGCGTTCTCCGTATGACAGCTGACGGTGGGGCGTCCCTGCCCCGGGGTACGGGACTCCCCTGCCGGGCAATGATCGATCACCGGTACCGATGATCGATCTCTTGGCGTCAAGAGAGATCCAGCGGTCAGGCTATCGCGCATCCGCCCTGCCGTACGGCCGGGTCCGCTGTGGCCCACCCCACAGGAGCGTGTCGGCGGTACACGTCCGGCTCCCGGCCGCCCGCACGCGGTCTCGAGGCCGCTGCGGCGGGGTGCGCGGGGCACGGGAAGGCGGCCGCCGGTCCGGGAGAGAGGGACGGGCGGCCGCCTTGGTGGGGGTGCGGTCAACCGGGAGGAGGGGTGTCGTCCTCCCGGGCGGCTCCGGACTCCCGTGGGGGTACTTCCCGCCTGCCCAGGAGTGCGGCGGCCATTCCACCCGTCCGCCGATTTCCCGACGCCGGACGGAGCCCCCCATGTCCACCGGGGGTCCGCCACCACCGCGCCCCGGGCCACGACCGTGACGCGGGCGTAGGACACGACCAGGCACGCCCGCGCGCACGCCCCGCGCACGCCGCACGGGTGCGCGGGCCGCCGTGCCGCGTTCGGTGCGCGGTCCGCCGGGAACGGGAACGGGAACGGGCGCCCGCCCCTGTCGGGGGCGGACGCCCGGCCCTGCGGGTGTCGCTGTCGCACGTCGGCCCGTACGCCGCCGGGCTCGCCCCGCCGTGGCGGAGCGCCCGTCAGGAGCGGTGCCCGTCGCCGGGCGGAACGCTCCGCGCGGCTACTTCGTGCAGCCCTCCTGGCCGGCCGCGAGCGTCGCGCAGGCCTTGGCCGCGGTGGCGTTCTTGACGGCGACCATCGGGGTGTAGGCGTCGGTGTCCGTGTCGACCGAAGCGGTCTGGGCAGGTGCCCCGCCCGCCGTGATCCGGACCTCGTCGCCGGGTCCGGCAGCCGTGATGCGGGCCCAGGCGGCCCCGCACGTCTCGCTGTAGCGGACCTCTATCTGGGCGGCACCGACGGCCACCTTCTCGACGGTCTGCGCCAGCGTCCCGCCGCAGCCCATCTCCTCCGGGTCCTGGCCCGCGCAGTCCTTGCCGCTGCACTCGACACCCGCGGGCAGCTCCTTGCTGACGGTGGGGCTCGGCTTCGGCTTCGCCTCGTCCTTGCCCCCGTCGTCACCGCCGGAGCCGGTGAGGTACACGGCCGCGGCTATCACCACGAGCGCGCCCACGACCCCCGCGAGGAACATCGTGAGGCGCCGCTTCCCGCCCCGCCCGGCGGGCGAACCGCCGGACTTGGCCCGCCTGTTGCGCGGCGGCCCACCGGCCGGGCCGGAGTCCCCCGGCGCACCGGAAGGGCCGTACGAGCCCGCCCCTGCCCCGGCCGCGCCGGATCGGCCCGCGGCACCGGACCGGCCGGATGCCCCGCCGGGCGACGCCACGGCACCCCATCCGCCGCCGGCGTCGTACGAGGACCTGCGGTCGTCGCCGGACGACGGCTGCGGCGGCACCGTCGGGGCGACCCCGGCGGGCCCCGCGACACCCGGTGCCGGCGTCGCGGTCGCGCTGCCCCCGGCGCGCGCCTGCTTGCTCCGTCCCCCCTTGGCCGGAGCCTGTCCGAACTCGCCGAGCGCGGCACGCGCCTGGGAGATCCGGATCGCCTCCATGGTCATGTCGTGGCGCATCTCCGAGCGGCTCCAGGCGCGCTCGGCCAGCTCCCACATCGTCGTCAGGTGCACGGGATTGGTTCCGGTCACCTCGGCCAGGGCCACGATCGCGCCCTTGGGCGCGAGCAGCCGGCCGTTCAGATACCGCTCCCAGGACGTCTTGCTGTATCCGGTGCGGTCCGCCACGGCGGCGATGCTCAGCCCTCCGCGGTCGACCAACCGGCGCAACTGACTGGCGAACTCCCTGACCTGCGGATCGAGTTCATCCGGCAAGGCCCTCCAACGAGGCATTGCTACCCCCCTCTTCCCCCCGTACGTGCTGGCTTTCCCGCATGTGAAGCCCTCTGCCGAATCCCCGTTCCGACTACCCACAGGGATGCGCGCAGCAAGGATCTCAGTTCCCGGGATGGGGGCGCACGGGAGCATTCGGGCCTGTGGGCATGCACCGTTGCACGCCCGCTGGTCTGCGGTCCAGTGTCCCACCGAGTTGTCCCCCGGCCGACGCGATCCCCCCAACCGGCGCACGGGACGTCCCGGACCGCCCCGATTGCCCACGTTATCCATGTTGTCGAGGGCGATGAGATTAAATCCTCGAACTTGTCAACACATCAACGCAAGGGTCGCGAGGTGAACACCCGCACGACCTCGTACGTCCCGCGCGCCGCGAGGGTTCACGGGTGTGACGAACCCGGCGCGAGCGGCTCGGCCGGATTCGTCACAGGCGCGTGCCGCGGGGGCGCCCGCGGCGCCCGGGAGGTACCGGAACCGTCACCTCCGTGCCACAGGGGCAGGACGGGTGTTGAACCGCCGACCGCGCGTCCAGGACCCTTGATCCCAGCGGCGCCCGTCCTCGCTCGGGGGAGTGGACGGGCGCCGCCCGCCGGAGCGCGGGAGGCCCGGGATTCCCCGGCTCCCGCAGAACGCGAACGGCCCGTCCCCACGGGGGAGGACGGGCCGTCGTCGTGTGCGGACGCCCCGCGTCAGGTCCTGATCGTGAAGTGCAGCGTGTCGTCCAGGAACGGGATCTCCAGCCACGGGTTGGGCTGCGCCATCACCGCGAGCAGCGCGATGGCCGCCCCCAGGACGCCGTACGTCACGAGATCCGTGAACCGGGAGCGGACGGCGAGCATGCCCACGTCGGGCACGACCCAGCGCAGGACACCGCCCACGAGGAGCGCCACGCCGATCAGCAGGGTGCCGAACCTGAAGACGTCGAACGCGGTCAGCAGCAGGCCGAGCGCCGCCATGCCGATGACCAGCAGGATGGGCCACTGGCGCGCGGGCGCGGGCGCGTCACCGGGAGCGGCCCGGCCGCCGCCCTCGGGCCGCGCGGTGTCCCGGGTGAAGAGCGGGAACCGCCGCGTGGTGCGCCGGGGCCGCCCGTCGGGACCGGGAGCGCTGACGGCGTCACGGGTCTCGAGCTCACCGGACTCGGACGTCCCGACGCCCGTACCGTCCCCCGTACCGTCCCCCGTGCCGTCGGTGCTTGCGGGACCGTCCGTGCCGTCAGAGGCGACAGAGGTGTCAGAGACATCAGGGGTGACTGAGGTGTCAGGGGTGTCAGCCCCCGCGCTTCCGCCGGCGCCCGCGTCACTCCCGTCGGCGTGGCCGGGTCCGCCGCCGGCACCCGCGGGGCCGGCGTCCGTACCCCGGCCGTCCGCGCTCCTGCCGTCCGCGGCAGCCGTCCCGCCGTCGCCCACGGACGCGTCCGCGCCGGAGTGCGCGCCCGCGTCCCGCGTCCCGTCCCCGGACACGACGTGCTCCTCGCCGGAGCCGTCCTCCGGGGTGACCGTCAGGGTGTCGCGCGCGGGCGCGGCGCCGCGTGCGACGCCGTTCTTCCGCGCCCCGCCGGAGCCCGCCGGGGCGTGCGCCGGCTCCCGGGCGCCCTCGGGGCCCGTACCGGTCCGTTCCGCCGGTGCCTCCGGCCCGTTCTCAGCCGGCACTGCGTTCCGCCGCCTCGACCACGTTGACCAGGAGCTGGGCGCGGGTCATCGGGCCCACTCCGCCGGGGTTCGGGGAGATCCAGGCGGCGACCTCGGCTACACCGGGGTGGACGTCACCGACGATCTTGCCCTCGGCGCTGCGCGAGACGCCGACGTCCAGCACGGCCGCTCCCGGCTTCACGTCCTCGGGGCGGATCAGGTGAGCGGAGCCCGCCGCGGCGACGATGATGTCGGCCCGGCGCAGGTGGGAGGCCAGGTCCCGCGTCCCGGTGTGGCACTGGGTCACGGTCGCGTTCTCCGAGCGGCGCGTGAGCAGCAGCGGCATGGGGCGGCCGATGGTCACGCCGCGGCCCACGACCACGACCTCGGCACCCTTGATCTCCACGCCGTACTGGCGGAGCAGGGTGAGGACACCGTTGGGGGTGCAGGGCAGCGGGGCCGGCTCGTTCAGCACGAGACGGCCGAGGTTCATCGGGTGCAGCCCGTCCGCGTCCTTGTCCGGGTCCATGAGTTCCAGGATGCGGTTCTCGTCGATACCCCTGGGGAGCGGCAGCTGGACGATGTAGCCCGTGCAGGACGGGTCCTCGTTCAGCTCGCGGACGACCGCCTCGATCTCCTCCTGCGTGGCGGTCGCGGGCAGTTCGCGCTGGATGGAGGCGATGCCGACCTGGGCGCAATCGCGGTGCTTGCCCGCGACGTACTTCTGGCTGCCGGGGTCGTCGCCCACCAGGACGGTGCCGAGGCCGGGCGTGATGCCCTTCTCCTTCAGAGCCGCCACGCGGACGGTCAGGTCGGACTTGATCGCGGCTGCGGTGGCCTTGCCATCGAGAATCTGGGCGGTCATGGCCCCATCCTCCCGGATGACCGGGCCCCGATTCCAATCCGGCCCCCCGTCGGCACCCCGGCGACCCCCGTCGGCACCCCGGCAGCCCACCGTCGGCACCCCGGCGACCCCCGTCGGCAACCCGGCAGCCCGCCATCGGCACCCCGGCGAGCCCCGTCGGCACCCCGGGGGCCCCGGTCTGCGCCCCGGCAGCCCCGCGACGGCGGCCCCGCGGCCCCCCGGGGCCCCTGCGTGCCGCGCCGGCGCAAGATCGGCGATGTTGCACTTGCACAACACAGCCGGTATCCGGCTGGACAAATAAGTGACGCGTTAAGGACGATGAGCCACACAGTGCCGCGGACAGTACCGGGGGGACGAACCGCATCTGTAGACATTCCTCCGAAATGTGCCGCGTCGTCCCCGCACTTACGCAACGACGGAGGAAAGACGCCATGAGCTTCGGCGACCCGAACAACCCCTACGGTCCGCCGCCGGGCCAGCAGCCCGGTTACCCGCCCCAGCCTCCGCAGGGCCAGCCCGGCTACGGCTACCCGCAGGGCGTCCCCCAGCAGCAGCCCGGCTACGGCTACCCGCAGCAGCCCGGATACCCGGGCTACCCGGGCGGCAACCACATGCCGGCCGAGATGCCGGGTCTGATGAAGACCGCGCGCGTCCTCCTCTTCGTGCTGGCCGGCTTCCAGCTCCTGTTCGGCGTCATCGCGGGCATCGCCGTCGGCGCGGCCCAGGACGTGTCCAACGGTGTCGGCAGCGGCGACGCCACCGACACGCTCGCCGGCCTCGGCTTCCTGATCGCGGCACTGATGCTGGGCCTCGGCGCCCTCTCCATCTTCCTGGGCGTCAAGTTCAAGACCGGCGGCAGCGGCATCCGCGTCACGACGATCGTGTACGCGTCCCTGATGATCCTCGGCGGCCTCGTCAACACCGTGCAGGGCGGCGGCGGTTCCGGCACCTTCGGCGGACTCATCTCGCTCGCCATCGCCGGCATCATCCTCGCGTCGATGGTCAACGGCGCGGCGAGCGCGTGGTTCAACCGCCCGCGCTACTGAGACCGGACGGGCGCGTTCACGCCATTCACGCCAAGGGCCGTGTTTCCCCCGGTGAAGGGGGGACACGGCCCTGGTGCGTCGCCCTACCCTGATCCCGTAGCTGCGCACGGGACGGGGAGAACGACCTTGTACAGCATCATCGTGGTACCTCCGCCGACCACGGAGGAAGAACACGGCGACACCGTACGGAACGACGACGTCCGCGCCGCGGGCCGCACGGCCCACGGGGTACCGCGGTGACGGAGGCGTACGCGGTCTCGGTGCCCAAGGGCTACCGGGTGGGTTCCTGGGAGGTCCAGAACCCCATCGCCACGGGCGCGTTCGGCAGCGTCTACGGGGCGCGCCGCACAGGCGCGCGCGACGGCCTGCCCGCGACGGCGGCCCTGAAGTTCCTGCCCACCGGTACGGGTACGCCACGGCAGTTGACGCATCTGCGCGAACTCGGCGAGCGGGAGATGGAGTTGCTCCGCCGACTCACCCGCCCCCGGCTGATCCGCATGTACGAGACGCTCACCGTCGACGACCCGGAACACCCCGGCCTCGACGGCGCCACCGTGCTCGTCCTGGAGCGGGCCGAGGGCTCACTCGCCGCCCTGCTGGCCCGTTCACCGCACCCGCCGGACGGCCCGCTGCTGCTCGCGCAGATCTGCGAGGGGCTGGCCCAACTGCACGACGCGGGCTGGGTGCACGGCGACCTCAAGCCCGCCAACGTACTGCTGATGGAGGACGGTTCGGTCCGGCTGGCCGATTTCAACATGGCCGCCGAGCTGGAGGGCACCCACGCCTACACGCCGGCCTTCTCCACACCCGACTACACCCCGCCCGAGCTGCTCTGGTCGGAGATCGGCGAGCGCGGCCGGCGCATCCGGCCCTCCGCCGACGTCTGGGCCTTCGGCGTCCTCGCCCATCTGCTGCTGGCGGGCGCCTTCCCGCTGCCCGGCGGCACGCAGTCGGCCCGCAGGCACGCGGCCGCCGCCTATGCGCGGGGCACCGACGAACTGCGCCTGTCGCCCGCGCTGCCCGAAGCGTGGCGGGACATCGTGCGGGACTGCCTGGCCCGTACCCACGCCGACCGGGTGAGCACGGAGGCGCTGCTCGGGCGGGTGGCGGCCGCCGCCGGCACGGACCGGCCGTCGAGGCTGCGCCGGCTGTTCGCGCGGCGCGGCCACCGCCCGCGGAGCGCGGCGGCGGTCGGCGCCGCGGCGGCCGCCGGCGCCGTCGCCCTCTCGGCACTCGGATTCGGCATCAGCGCCTGGACGGACGCGGACGGCAAGGGCGCCGGGGAGCGCACGACCGTCACCGCGCCCGCGTACGGGGCCGCCCAGCTCCGTACCGACCGGGGCATCCCGCCCGCGTTCCGACTGCTGATCGTCGAGACGGCCAACGACTGCGCGCACCCCGAGGTCAGTCCGGTCCTGATCTCGGCGATGCTGAAGGTGGAGAGCGACTTCGACCCGGACCTCGCCGACAAGAAGAACAACGAGTACGGCATCGCGCGCTGGACCCCCGGTGTGCTGCGCTGGTGGATGCACGAGGACGGCACCCCCGGGCAGGAGGTGCCCGAACCGCCCTTCCCGCCCGCGGAGTCCATTCCGGCGATGGGCCGCTACCTGTGCTGGATCACCCCGCGTCTGGCCAAGGACCTGCCCGGGGACCGACGGGTCCTGATCGCGACGGCGTACCGGACGTCGTTCGACAAGGTGAACCGTGCGGGCGGGGTGCCCGCGAAGTACCGCGACTACGCCGACCGCGTCGCGCACTACCTCGAGGAGTACGGACCCGACGGCAAGAAGTGACCCGGCGACCTGCGGGGCGCCGGGTGCGGCAGGACACGGCGGCACCGGAACGCGACGGCGGCCCCCGGACCCTCGCGGGAGGGTCCGGGGGCCGCCGTCCGCACGGTCCGTGCGGAGTCGGTGCGGGGTCCGGTCGGTGAATCCGGTCAGTGGGTCCGGTCAGTGGAAGAAGTGCCGCGTCCCGGTGAAGTACATCGTGACGCCCGCCTTCTTCGCGGCCTCGACCACCAGCTCGTCCCGGACGGAACCACCGGGCTGGACCACGGCCCTGACACCGGCGGCGGTCAGGATCTCCAGCCCGTCGGGGAAGGGGAAGAAGGCGTCCGAGGCGGCGAAGGAGCCGCGCGCCCGCTCGGCACCCGCGCGCTCGACGGCGAGCTTGGCCGAGTCGACACGGTTGACCTGGCCCATCCCGACACCGACGGACGCCCCGTCCTTGGCGAGCAGGATCGCGTTGGACTTGACCGCGCGGCAGGCACGCCAGGCGAAGGCGAGCTCGTCGAGCTCGCCCTCGGAGAGCGCGTCGCCGGTCGCCAGGGTCCAGGAGGCCGGGTTGTCGCCGTCGGCCTGGAGCCGGTCGGAGACCTGGAGGAGGCGACCGCCGTCGATCTGCTTGACCTCGACGGCGGCGGCCGGACCGTGGTGCGCGCGCAGCACCCGGAGGTTCTTCTTCCTGGCGAGGGCCTCCAGCGCGCCGTCCTCGTAGTCGGGCGCGACGATGACCTCGGTGAAGATCTCCGCGACCTGCTCCGCCATCTCCCGGGAGACCGGTCGGTTGACCGCGATCACGCCGCCGAACGCGGACAGCGGGTCGCAGGCGTGCGCCTTGCGGTGCGCCTCGGCGACGTTCGCGCCGATCGCGATGCCGCACGGGTTGGCGTGCTTGATGATCGCCACACACGGGTCGTCGTGGTCGTACGCGGCACGGCGCGCGGCGTCCGTGTCCGTGTAGTTGTTGTACGACATCTCCTTGCCGTGCAGCTGCTCGGCGTCGGCCAGGCCGCCGGTGCCGTCCACGTAGAGCGCGGCACCCTGGTGCGGGTTCTCGCCGTAGCGGAGCGTGCTGCGCTTCTCGAAGGTCGAACCGACGAAGTCGGGGAACTCCGAGGTGTCGGCGGGCGCGTACGAGCTCGCGAACCAGGAGGCGACGGCGACGTCGTACGCGGCCGTGTGCTGGAAGGCCTCCGCGGCGAGCCGCTTGCGCGCGTGCAGGTCGAAACCGCCCTCGCGGGTGGCGGCGAGGACGTCCGCGTACCGCTCGGGGCTGGTGACCACGGCGACGGACGGGTGGTTCTTGGCGGCGGCGCGGACCATCGAGGGGCCGCCGATGTCGATCTGCTCCACGCACTCGTCGGGAGAGGCGCCGGAGGCGACGGTCGCGCGGAACGGGTACAGGTTCACGACGACGAGCTGGAAGGGCTCGACCCCCAGCTCGGCGAGCTGCTGCTTGTGGGCGTCCAGCCGCAGGTCGGCGAGGATTCCGGCGTGCACGCGCGGGTGCAGGGTCTTGACCCGGCCGTCCAGGCACTCGGGGAAGCCGGTGAGCTCCTCGACCTTGGTGACCGGGACTCCCGCGGCGGCGATCCGCGCGGCGGTGGAGCCGGTGGAGACCAGCTCGACACCCGACGCGTGCAGGCCGCGCGCGAGCTCTTCCAGACCGGTCTTGTCGTAGACGCTGATCAGTGCGCGGCGGATGGCCCGCTTGGTGTCCTGCGTACCTTCGGCGGTCACGGGATAACTACCTTTCGTCCCTCAATGCGATAGCCGTTGCGGGCGAGCCGCCCCACGACATCGACGAGCAGCCTTCGCTCGACTTCCTTGATGCGCTCGTGCAGAGCGCTCTCGTCGTCCTCGTCCCGGACCTCGACCACGCCCTGGGCGATGATCGGCCCGGTGTCGACGCCGTCGTCGACGAAGTGGACGGTGCACCCGGTGACCCTCGCGCCGTAGGCGAGGGCGTCCCGGACGCCGTGCGCCCCCGGGAAGCTGGGCAGCAGCGCGGGGTGCGTGTTGACGAACCGGCCGCCGAAGCGGGCCAGGAACTCCTTGCCCACGATCTTCATGAACCCGGCCGAGACGACGAGGTCCGGCTCGTACGCGGCGGTCGCGGCGGCGAGCGCCGCGTCCCACTCCTCGCGGGTCCCGAAGTCCTTCACCCGCCGGACGAAGGTCGGCAGTCCGGCACGCTCGGCGCGGTCCAGGCCCACGATGTCGTCGCGGTCCGCGCCGACGGCGACGATCTCGGCCCCGTAGACGGCCGTCCCCTGCGTCGCGACGGCGTCGAGGAGTGCCTGCAGATTCGTACCTGATCCTGAGACCAGCACGACGAGGCGCTTGGCCTTGGCCACGGCGGGGCCCTTTCTCGGGAGTTCTCGGTGAGAACGGCTGCGGTCGACGTTTGTATGGTCGTACGAATGCTTCGCGCCCCCGGATACGGGGAAGTCTACGAAGCGGCCGACCGCCAGCAACGATACCGGCACACCGCGCGGCCCCCACGGGACGGGGGCGTGGCCGGAAGGTAGCGTCTGGGGAGGATCCTCCCGGGGCACACGATCCGCGCAGGGGAACGCCTTTTGCGTACGGGACGTTGACCAGGGACGGGTATGAACGCCGCGGGCGCGAGCCCCGGACACCAGCCGACTCTGTGGACACGTTGCCCGCCAGAGACCACCAAGGGGAAGACGCACACCTGATGCCGGACCGCAGTCTCCGACTCCCTCCGCTCCTGCTGCGCGAGCAGCGCCCTTCTCCTCCGCCGCGGGAGAGCCACGACGTGCCCGAGGGCGGGCAGCGGGACTCCTCGGACGGCGAGGGCTCCGGCACTCCTGCTTCCGGACAACGGCCGGAGCCGTCCCGGGCACCCGCCGACGACAACCCCTTCGCCCCGCCCCCCGAGGGCACCCCGGACCGGCCGTGGCAGCCGCGGCGCCCCGACGGCGGCCAGGGGGGCGAGGGCGGCCAGGGAGGCCAGGGGCCCGACGACGGCTCCCCCTGGGGCAGCCAGTGGAGCGACCGGCAGCCGGGACCCGCCCGGGGCGGGCGCTTCGGCGACCGCCCCGGTTCACCCGGCGGACCGGGCGGACAGAACGGCCCCGAGGGATCGGGGGGTCCCGGCTCCGGGATGCGCTGGGACCCGACGGACCCGGCCCAGCGCCGCGCCCGGTACGCGCTGCTCTCCGGCATGTGGGCGTTCTTCTTCGCCCTCTTCAGCTGGCCGTACGTGGCGCTGCTGCTCGGCGCGCTGGCCATGTACTGGGCGATCAGCGCCCTGCGCGCCAAGCCGCGCGCGGCGGACCCCGACAAGCCGGCGCCGCCGTCCACCGGCGGCAGGCAGCCGCAGACCACCGCGGCGATCAGCGGCCTGGTCACAGCCTCACTGGCACTCGTGCTCGTCGCGGCGACCTTCACGGCCCAGCTCGTGTACAGCGAGTACTACACATGCGTGAACGACTCGCTCACCAACACGGCGAAGAAGTCCTGCGACGACCTGCTCCCGAAGGAGCTGCGCGGAATCCTGGGCACGGAGGGCTGACGGACGGGCCGGCCGGGTGCACCGGCCGGCCGCCCCGCCGCCCTCGTCACTCCTGCGGGTGAGCCGCCGGCCCCCGGCCGCCCGTCCGTCCCGGACACCCCCGCCGGTCCGTCCGACCCGGGTTCCTGTCGGGGCCGGTCACTCGCCCGGACCAACCGCCTCCGCCGGACCCGGCCGCCCGCCGCCCGCTCCGGTGCGTACGGGGGTGTCCCCTCAGTCACGGGGCTCGTCCGTGGACGACGCCCGTTTGAGGGCGGACCAGCGTGCCTCACGGGCCTCGTCGTCGTGCCACAGGGAGCCGAAGGGGTCGGAGGAGGGCAGGAAGTCGTACGGCTCGAAGTCCGGGTCCACCGCACCCGGACGGCCGGACTTCGGCCGCCCGGAGAGGCGGCCGCGGCCTCCGGGGCCACGCGGACGGGAGCCCTTCGCGGGGGCGTAGGCGTCCGGTCGACCGGCGCCGGCCGCGGGCCGGTCCGCCGGGCCCCGGCGGCGGCCCAGGCGGGAGAGCCAGCCGGTCCTGGAACCCGCGGCGGCCGGGAGGGACCCGGGTGCGGGCGCCGGTACGGGTCCGGCGGCAGGGCTCTGCACGGGTGCGGGTTTGGCCGCGGGGCTCTGCGCGGGTGCGGATCCGGCCGCGGGGCCGGCGTGCGGTGGCAGGGCGCGGGGCCGCAGGGGGTGGTCGGGCGGCGCTTCCCCGGGCGCCGCCCCGGACCCGCCCTCCGCCTGATCCTGCCGGCCGCCCCGGACTCCTGCCCGGACCCCTTCCCCGAACCCCTCCCGGAGCCTGTCCCTAAGTCGTTCCCCGGGCTCCCCGGGCTTCCTGACCTCCCTGGGCTTCCCGGACTCCCCAGGGACTCCGGGTACTCCGGGCTCCCTCGCGCCTTCGGCCGGCGGCCCACTCGACTCGCCCGCCAGCCCCGGCCCCGGCTCACGTCCCGGCTCGTGTCCTGACACGCGCCCCTGCTCGGGCATCGACTCGAACGCGAACGGCCGCTCGGGCGTCGACTCGGGCGAGGGCTCGGGCGAGGGCTCGGACGAGGGCGATCCCCGGCGCCCTTCCGCCGGGTCCGGGTCCATGCCCGGGCCCCGCTCCGGCTCCCGCTCCGGAAGCAGGAAGGGCGTCCGCCCGCGCTCCTCCTCCGCAACACGCGTCCACGCGTCCGGATCACGGGGTTCCAGGACCTGAGGCACGGGCTCGGAGACGTTCCGCGAGGGGGTACGGACGCTCCGGGTCCAGGGCAGCCGTACCACTGACGTCCACCCGTGCGGCCCACGCGCACGAGATCCGCGTACCCCCTCGAGCAGCCCCGCCCGGGGCGTCCGTACCAGAGGACCGCGCAGGCGCCAGGCCCGCAGCCCGAGTCCCGCCGGCACGCCGACCAGGGCGATCCACGCCGCCGCGGCGGGGCCCGTCTGCCACCAGACGGGCCCGAAGTCGCGGAGCGCGGCCGTCCCGAGAGGGCCGCCCGCGAGCGCGGCGAGCACCGCGAGGACCGGTCCGCACAACAGGGCGGCCAGCGCCACCGTCCGGGCGGTGCGGCCGGGCGGCCAGGGCTCGTCGCCCGGGACCGCCGTCCAGACCGGACGCGAACGCCCGGCCCTCCCGGCGGCCGAGCGCCCCTTCCCCGGCTTCCTCCTCCCCGGCACCCCTGCCCGCACGGTGAACCAGGCCACCACCACGCCCGCCACCACAGGCACCGCTCCGGCGGCCCAGGCCACCGGCGTCCCCGGGCCCTCCCCCGGTACCGCCGCGAGAAGCGGGAAGGGCGGGAGCAGCGTCCCGGGGGACGAGGCAAGGGGTCCGACGGCGTGCCCCGACCCGAGGGCGAAGCCGGGTCCCAGGGCGTAGGAGGCCCCCCACACGGCGGCGTTCGGTACGAGGGCCAACGCCAGCAGCAGCACCGCGAACCTGCCCGACCAGCTCTCGGTGAGCTGCAGGAACGACTCCCTGGCCGGATCGCCGCGCCACACCAGCGAGGCGCCGGCGAGGAGGGCGCCACCGCCGACGAGAGCGGCCGTTCCGGCCGCGGCGGCACGGGCAGCCGCCGGGAAGCGGATGTCCGAGGGCATCGGCAGGGCGGCGACGGCGCGGCGCAGGGCGGGCGGCAGCGGGCCCAGCGGGCGCCCGTACGCCGTCCAGACGCCCGACCCCGCCGCCGCCACCGCGAGCAGCGGCGGCCACACCAGGACCGAGGTCCACGACGGCCGCAGTCCGCCGCCCGACGCGTACAGGGCGGCGAAGGTGCCGACGGCCAGATAGCCCGCGACGACGCCGGCCCACACCGTGCGGACCCCGGGCGGCGCGGAGTGCTCGTCGCCGTCCGCCGCGTCGCGGGCCGCGCGGTGCAGCAGCCACGCGGGCACCGCCACCAGGAGCAGCGGGGTGAGGCCGACGGGCGCGGGCGCGCCGGAGAGGGTCTCGGTGCGGACGAGTTCGGTGCCGTGCGCGAGCAGCCACAGCGCCGCTGCGACGTGCAACGCGCCGTCGGGGCCGCTGTCCGGATAGGGCGAGCTGATCCACAGGACCATGACCGGCACGGCGAAGGCGCCGAGCCCGAGCCCCGCCGCGAGAGCACCTCCCGCAAGACCGGCGGCCAGTCCTGGTGACCGCTCGCGCGACCGGTTGGGCTCGGGCGGCGACGGAGGGCTGCGATGGGTCGTCTGGGTCACGTTCGCCATGCTCCCAACGACACGCGCTTTCCGGGCGTAACAGGCGAACCTCGGATGTGTCGCTCAATATACTTTTATGTGTATTTACGTACGAAAGGGTGCTGTCCGGTGACGCAAACCGCTGCCCCTGCCGTCACGCTGACACCAGATCAGGCATTCGACGCGCTGTACGCCTTCGCCGCCCCCGCCCTCGTACGGCAGGCCTACCTGCTCACCGGGCGGCGCGAGTTGGCCCGCGAGTCGGTGGAGAGGGCCTTCCAGCAGGCCTGGCAGCGCTGGCCCGAAGTGGCGGTCGACCGGGATCCCGCGGGGTGGGTGCGCGCGGCGGCGTACGAGTACGCGATGTCCCCCTGGCACCGGCTGCGCCCGAGCCACCGCCATCCGGAGGTACCGCCCGCCACGCCGGACGACCGGCTGCTGCTCTCCGTCCTGCTGGACCTGCCTCCCGCGTACCGGCGCACGCTGGTCCTCCACGACGGCCTCGGGCTCGGCCTGCCGGAGACCGCGGCCGAGACGGAGGCGAGCACGCCCGCGACGGCGAACCGGCTGCTGCACGCGCGCGAGGCCGTCACCGAGCGGATCCCCGAACTGGCCGACCCGACGGAACTGGCCCGGCGGCTGGCGGAACTCGGCAGCGCGGAACGGCTGCGCGCCGCCGCGGAGCCCGACACCGTACGTACGGGCAGCGAACGCCGGGCGCGCCGCTGGACCCGGGCGGCCATCGCGCTCACCGTCCTCGTGATCGGCTCCACCGCGATCACGCTCCGCACGGCCCCCGACCACTACGAGGCTCCGCTGGTCCCGGGCTCCGGGGTGCGCGGCGTACCGCCGCGCCCGGCGCCGGGCCCGCTCTCCAAGGAGGACGTGAAGCTGCGTACGAAACTCCGCTCGCTGCCGGGCGCGGGGCCGGAGAGGATCCGGCCGCAGGTCCGCTGACGGCTCCGGCGGCACGGACGCGCGAACGCGGTCGGGCCCGCACCCCCGGAGAAGGGGGTACGGGCCCGACCGCGTTCAGCCGTTCAGCCGTTCAGCCGTTCAGCCGTTCAGCCGGCGAGGATCGCTCGGGCCAGCTCGGCCGTCTCGGTCGGCGTCTTGCCGACCTTGACGCCGGCGGCCTCGAGGGCCTCCTTCTTCGCGGCGGCCGTGCCGGAGGAGCCGGAGACGATGGCGCCGGCGTGGCCCATGGTCTTGCCCTCGGGCGCGGTGAAGCCCGCGACGTAGCCGACGACCGGCTTGGTGACGTTCTTCGCGATGAAGTCCGCCGCACGCTCCTCGGCGTCGCCGCCGATCTCGCCGATCATGACGATCAGGTCGGTGTCGGGGTCGGCCTCGAACGCGGCGAGCGCGTCGATGTGCGTCGTACCGATGACCGGGTCGCCACCGATGCCGACGGCCGACGAGAAGCCGATGTCACGGAGCTCGTACATCATCTGGTACGTCAGCGTGCCGGACTTCGAGACCAGGCCGATGCGGCCCGGCTTCGTGATGTCGCCCGGGATGATGCCGGCGTTGGACTGGCCCGGCGTGATGAGACCGGGGCAGTTCGGGCCGATGATGCGGGTCTTGTTGCCCTTCGACTTCGCGTACGCCCAGAAGGCGGCGGAGTCGTGGACGGCGATGCCCTCGGTGATGACGACCGCGAGGGGGATCTCGGCGTCGATGGCCTCGACGACGGCGGCCTTGGCGAAGGCCGGCGGCACGAAGAGGACGGAGACGTTGGCGCCCGTCTTCTCGATCGCCTCGGCGACCGTGCCGAAGACCGGGATCTCGGTGCCGTCGACGTCGACGGTCGTACCGGCCTTGCGCGGGTTCACACCGCCGACGATGTTCGTGCCGTCGGCCAGCATGAGCTTGGTGTGCTTCATGCCCGTGGCACCGGTCATGCCCTGGACGATGACCTTGCTGTCCTTGTTGAGGAAGATAGCCATGGCTGTGGTGTCCCTCGTCCTTTACTTGGCCGCGGCCAGCTCGGCGGCCTTGTCGGCCGCGCCGTCCATGGTGTCCACGCGCTGCACGAGCGGGTGGTTGGCGTCCGACAGGATCTTTCGACCCAGCTCCGCGTTGTTGCCGTCGAGGCGGACCACCAGCGGCTTCGTGACGTCCTCGCCCTTGTCGGCGAGGAGCTGCAGCGCCTGGACGATGCCGTTGGCGACCTCGTCACAGGCGGTGATGCCACCGAAGACGTTGACGAAGACGGACTTGACGTCCGGGTCGCCGAGGATGATCTCCAGGCCGTTGGCCATGACCTGGGCGGAGGCGCCGCCACCGATGTCCAGGAAGTTGGCCGGCTTCACGCCGCCGTGGTTCTCACCGGCGTACGCGACGACGTCGAGGGTGCTCATGACGAGCCCCGCGCCGTTGCCGATGATGCCGACCTCGCCGTCGAGCTTGACGTAGTTGAGGCCCTTGGCCTTGGCCGCCGCCTCGAGGGGGTTCGCCGACGCCTTGTCCTCGAGAGCCGCGTGGTCCGCCTGGCGGAACTCGGCGTTCTCGTCGAGGGAGACCTTGCCGTCCAGCGCCAGGATGTCGCCGGAGGCGACCTTGGCGAGCGGGTTGACCTCGACGAGGAGCGCGTCCTCGGCGACGAAGGTGTCCCACAGCGTCACCAGGACCTCGGCGACCTTCTCGGCGACCTCGGCCGGGAACTTCGCCAGGGCGACGATCTCGCGGGCCTTCTCGATCGAGACGCCCTCGACGGCGTCGACCGGGACCTTCGCGAGCGCCTCGGGGGTCTTCTCGGCGACCTCCTCGATGTCCATGCCGCCCTGAACGGACGCCATGGCGAGGAAGGTGCGGTTCGTGCGGTCGAGGAGGTACGAGACGTAGTACTCCTCAAGAATCTCCGGGGCCGTCTCGGCGATCATCACCTTGTGGACCGTGTGGCCCTTGATGTCCATGCCGAGAATGTCCGTCGCGCGGGCGACGGCCTCGTCCGGGGTGCCGGCCAGCTTCACGCCGCCGGCCTTGCCGCGGCCACCGACCTTGACCTGGGCCTTGACGACGGACTTGCCGCCAAGACGCTCGGTCGCCGCGCGCGCCCCTTCAGGCGTGTCGATGACTTCACCGGCCAGCACCGGTACACCGTGCTTGGCGAAGAGGTCCCTCGCCTGGTACTCGAACAGGTCCACGCGCGTCCGTCCCTATCAGGTATCTCGCGGTTCGTTGTCTGCGTGGGCGTGCCGCGGCGGGCAACGTGACTGCGCGGTCACAAGGAGGGCGTGGGCACGGTGGCCGGAACGCGGCATGTCCGTCTCGCAGGTTATCGCCGCTGACGGCGGGGGCCTAAATCGCAGATCACAGCTGGGCGGTGATTACGGTCACAGATTGCCCGGTTCCAGGGCCTCACCAGGCTGGGGTTTGCCTGGTGAGGCCCCTCGAACAGCCCCTCAACCATGACGTAGGGGGCGCGGGGCGGGTGCTCCTCACCCCAATGGGGAGCACCCGCCCCATCCGCAGGCGGCCGACCGGAAGGGCCGATGGCGTTCGGCCGTCCGAGGGCTCGTTCCTGCGGCGTCGGGGGATGCCGTACGTCCGGCCGCCGGGGCGCGGTCGTACGGCAAGGGGTGCGTCGGACGCCGTATCGGGCCCGACGCGGGTGGACGGAACGGGGCGACGACGAACGCGGACGGCGCGAGCACCGCGCAGACCGCGCAGACCGCGCAGACCGCGCAGACCGCGAACAACACGGTCACGGCGGCCCGGGTGACGAGTGCGGGGGTGCCGTCCCGCCCGATGCCCGTACGGGTGACCGTACGAATGTCCGTGCGGGTCGCTGTACGGCGGCCGGGTTCACCGCGGAACGGGTGACGCCCAGCTCATCCGGGTCGCGGGTCGCGGGTCGCGGGTCGCGGGTCACGGGTCACGGGTCGCGGGTCACGGGTCGCGGGTCGCGGGTCGCGGGTCGCGGGTCGCGGGTCGCGGTGGCGCACGCGGTGAGGGTGGCGCCCGGTGGTCGGCGGTGGCCTAGCCGGGGGAGGCCGGAATGTCCCGGTGCCTGTCCCAGGTCGCCGCCGCGCAGGAGTCCGCCGCCGCTCCGGGCCGCAGCGCGGGCCGAACCCGCTCGGCCGGCGCGACGGCCTGCGCGTCACCGTGCCGCGAAGGCCCGTTGTCGACCACCGAATGACGGCTCGGGAACCCCGCGGATCCGTCGCCGGGTACCCGCCTCGCGGGCGACCCGGCCGCCGGTACGTCGACGGAACCGCCCGTGCCGCCGGCCTCGACGACACCGGCCGCCGTGCCGGCCGGACCCCGCGCCGACGGCCCGTACACCGTCGCCGAACCCGCCTCGGCGGCCTGCTCCCGTGCGGGCCCCCGCTCGTTCGTCGTCCCGCCCGGCTGCCGCGGCGCCGTACCCGTCGGAGGCGTGCCTGCCGGAAGCGTCCCAGCCGGAAGCGGCGACGGCCCCGGCTGCCCGGACTGAGCGCCGGGCGGCTCCGGCAAGGCGGGCGGCACGGGCGCCTGCGCGAGCGGCGGCCACTGGGACGGCGGCACCGGCAACGCGTCGAGCCCGTCGGTGATCCGCTCCACCAGGTCCCCGACCGGTCGTACGACCTGCTCGACGGCCGACGGTACGAGACCGCCGGTGAGAGGCCGCACGACCCGCTCGGTGACCGGTCGCACGATGCGTTCCGCGACCGGGCCGGCGACCGGGGCGGCAACCGGGGTCACGGTCCGCTCGTCGACCACGGCACGCCCGACCTCGTCGGCCACTGAAGCGGTCACCCCGGCCAGGTCCGCAACCCCGGCCACGGAAGCCTTGCGTGTGACGGGGGCCGGTGGGGTGGGCGCCTGTGGAGCGGGCGCGGGCGGGGTGGAGGCCTGTGGGGTGCGAGCCTCCGCTGCGGTGAGGGCCGGTGCGGTGGAGAGCCGTGCGGTGGAGGCCTGCGGAGTGCGGGCCTCCGACGCGGTGGGGAGCGACGCGGTGGATACCGACGCGGTGGGCGCCTGCTGCGGTGACGCGACCGAGGACCGGGACCCGGTGTCCGCCACGGCCGACCGGGGCGCGAGCGCGGCCGGCTCCCCCGGCGGATTCGGCACGACCCGCTCGGCCGCCGACCCCAGGGATCGAACGGTCTCCGTCGGACCGGACACCACCCCGTCCCCCGCTTCCGCCCGCCCACCGCAGAAGAACCCCAGCAGGAACAACCCGCCCACCAGCACTGCCACGTTCAGCGCGCGCCGCCGTGCCGTCGTACGCGTCACGCGCAGAGCGGCACCGGGCAGTACGGCTGACAGGGCCAAGACGGGAAAAGCCTCACGTACGGATGTGCGGGCGGGAAGGGCTGGACTCACGGAACGGGCTGGACTCGGGGGCGGGCCGGTTCGGCCGACCGATGGGGCACGCACCAGCAGGGCACGGGACCGGGACGGGAACCGGGGTGGTACCGGGCTAGAACAGGGGTGGAACAGGGGGTACTGAAACGCGGGTGGAGCGCACCCGGGGGCGCAGCCGAACACCGCACGCCCCGAAAGCCCGCCGATACTCGCACGGGACTCCGGAGGTCGCGCAAGTCCCCTGTTACCGATGGATACACATGCCCGTTTTTTCCGCCCCGAGGCCCGTACCCGCGTCGTCATCGCCTCGGCCCGCATCCGCTCGACCCGTCTCTGCCCGGCCCCGTCAGCCGCCCTGCCGCCCCGGACTTCCGGTGTCCGGCACCGGAAGTGGCCGTTTCTCGATCGCCGCCGCCATCACTTCGGGGAACAGATCGGGCGTGCAGGCGAACGCGGGTGCCCCCAACGCCGCGAGCGCCGCCGCATGTTCGCGGTCGTACGCGGGAGCACCCTCGTCGGACAGCGCCAGCAGCGTCACGAACTGCACCCCCGACGCCTTCATCGCCACCACCCGCTTCAACATCTCGTCGCGTATGCCCCCTTCGTAGAGGTCGCTGATGAGCACGACCACGGTGTCCGCGGGCCGGGTGATCTGCGACTGGCAGTAGGCGAGCGCCCTGTTGATGTCCGTGCCGCCGCCGAGCTGCGTGCCGAAGAGGACGTCCACCGGATCGTCGAGCTGGTCGGTGAGGTCGACGACCGCCGTGTCGAACACGACCAGCCGCGTGTCGATGGACCGCATCGAGGCCAGGACCGCCCCGAACACCGACGCGTAGACGACGGACGCCGCCATCGACCCGGACTGGTCGATGCAGAGCACGACCTCCTTCCTCACGGACTGCGAGGCGCGTCCGTAGCCGATGAGGCGCTCGGGCACGATCGTGCGGTACTCGGGCAGGTAGTGCTTGAGGTTGGCCGAGATCGTGCGGTTCCAGTCGATGTCGTGGTGGCGAGGTCGGTTGATCCGGGCACTCCGGTCGAGCGCGCCGCTGAGTGTCGCCCTGGTACGCGTCGCGAGCCGCTTCTCCAGGTCCTCCACCACCTTGCGCACGACTGCCCGCGCCGTCTCCTTGGTCGTCTCCGGCATGGCCTTGTTGAGGGACAGCAGGGTGCCGACGAGGTGGACGTCGGCCTCCACCGCCTCCAGCATCTCCGGCTCCAGCAACAAGGTGGAGAGGCCGAGCCGGTCGATGGCGTCCCGCTGCATCACCTGGACGACGGAGGAGGGGAAGTACGTCCGGATGTCTCCGAGCCACCGCGCGACGGCCGGCGCCGACGCCCCGAGCCCCGCCGAACGGCCCTGCCCCGCACGGGCACCGCCGCTGTTCCCGTACAGGGCGCCGAGTGCCCCGTCCATCGCGGCGTCCTGACCGGTGAGCGCGCAGCCGGTGCCGTCCGCCTCCTCCCCGCCGAGCACGAGCCGCCAGCGGCGCAGCCGTTCACCGTCGGCGTCGGACGTCCCGCTTCCGGCCCCCTCGAACGGAACCGCCTGCCGGTGCCGATCAGCGTGATCCGCCTGCTGAGCCTGATCGGCGTGATCGGTCGATGCGGTGCTCATCGGGCCACCCCCACGAGGTCGTCGTCCTCTGCCTGTGCGTCGGCGCCTATGCCGGTAGTTGTGCCGGTAGCAGTGCCGGCGCCGGCTGTTGCGGTGCCAGTGCCGGTGGCCGCGTCGAGCGGATCGTCCCCGTCGAGTCCCAGCAGCAGGCGCAGCACGGGCAGGACGGCGTCTGCTCGCGCCACGTCGAGCCCCGGGTCGAACCCCGCTGCCGTGCCCGTGGCCGCTCCAGGGGCACCGCCGCGTACGCCCGGTCCGCGCCGGACCAGTTCGCCGAGGGTGCGACGCACTCCGGGCTCGTAGGCCGAGAAGGTGCGTCTGAGCAGGGGCAGTACGTCAGTGAACGCGTCTCCCGGCACCGCCGTCAGCCACGCGTCCACCAGCCCGAGCAGGCGCTCGTCGTGGACGAGCAGCATCCCGCCGCCGGAACCCCCGCCGACGAACCCCTCGATCCATGCCGCCGCGTCACCCGGAGCCGTGCCCGGTGACAGCACGAGCCCCATGAGCCGCGCGGCCTCCCCGTGGGCCAACGCGCCTTCGTCCAGCAGCAGCCGAACCGCCCGGCCCCGGATGACACCCGGAACCGTGTCCCGCAGCGACAGGGTGCCCAGCACGCCCTGCCAGCGCCCGCGTATCCCGCTCCGCGCCACGGACCCCGGACCACCGCCCGCGTCCGTCGGCCCGTGCCGCTCCCCGCCCCCCACGGGGTCCCGCTCCTCCCCCTCGCCCAGCAGGCCCACCGCCGTGTGCACCGCGTCGACGTTCCCCCGCATCTCCTCGGCCGCATCCGCGTCCAGTGCCGCGCAGGCGGGGGGCAGTCCGACGAAGACGCGCTCCGCGAGCCCCGCGGCGACCTCGGCCAGTGCCTGCGTGTCGGTGCCGCGTACGTCTCCGTACCGCAGCGAACGGACCAGGGCGGGCAGTGCCTGGGCGAGGTGGCCGACATCGGCGTCCAGAGCGGCCCGGTCCGCGAGGACCCGCATCACCACCGGCAGCGCGTCGGGGAGTTCGGCGAGAAGGCAGTGCTCCGCGAGGGCCGTGACGTCGGCCAGCGACCGCGCGCCGATGGCGTCCGCCTCGGCCTTCGCCGTCGCGGCGGCCACAACGGTCGTGCCCCACACCCCGGCTTCGGCGACCCGTACGGCCAGCTCCGGTTCCCAGCGCAGCCGCCAGGTCTCCCGGAACGTGCCGGTGCTGCCGCGGGAAGCCGTCGGCTCGCCCCAGCCGATGCCCAGGAGCCGCAACCGGTGGAGCAGTCTGCTGCGTCCGGCGTCGGTCTCCTTGCGCAGGTCCAGCTCCAGTTCCCGGTCCTGCGCCTCCGGCTTGAGCCTCAGCCGGCGCTGGAGGCGGGTCACGTCCCTCTGCAACGGCACCGCGGGCGCCGACACGGGCACCTCGCCCAGGACGTCGCCCACGACGAGCCGGTCGTGCACGAGTGCCAGCGGCACGTCCGAGCCCTCGCACATCACGGCCCGTACCGCGTCGGTGGTCTCGGTCAGGCCCGGGAGCGGCCGTCCACGCATCGCAGCGAGCGTCTCGGCGAGCCGCACCGATTCGATGACGTGCGCGGACGACACGAGGCGGTCCTCGTCGCGCAGCAGTCGGGCCACCTTGGTCATCCAGCGCTCGATCGGCCGGTCCTCGGCGTGGAACAGGTGCCCGTACCAGCCGGGCGAGTCGATCCCCGCGCCGTACCCGCTCGTCCGCGAGAGCCGCCGGTGCGTCCAGGGCACCCACGTCATGTCTGCCTTCGCCCTGGGCAGCCCCTTCAGCAGCGCGCGGTCCGCCGCGACGGTCGGCCGCTGCCGGAGCGCGGGTACGTGCCAGGCCCCGCACACGACGGCCGTGTCGTCACCGAACTCCCGCTGCGCCGCGCGGATCTGGAGCCGCATGTACGCCTCGCGCACCAGGTCCCGGTCGTGGCCCCCGACCCCGTAGGCCGTACGCAGTGCCTCCATCGCCTCGCCGAGCACCTCGAACGGCGCGAACGCGTCCCCGCCCCCCGCCCCCCGGTGCTCGACCACGTCCTCCCACCACCGCTCGGGGTCGTCGTACCCGGCGGTCTCGGCGAGTACGGCGAGCGGATCGATCCGCACCGCCTCCGCGGGCACCGGCCGAGGCGCCCCGGGGCCGTCGTCGACGCCTCCCGCGCCGCCCCCGCCGCAGCCTTCACTGTCCGGAGCGTGCGCGCCTCCCGTGCCGGCCTCCGGGTCCTCGGCGTCCGCCCCGCTCGCCCCGCCCCCGCCGTCCTGCCCGTCTCCCCCGTGTCCCTCGTCTGCCCTGTCTCCTTCGTGCGCCCCTTCACAGATGTCGTCCTCGCGGCCCCACGCCAGGGTGTGCACGGCCGGGAGGTCGATGAAGCGGGCCGGCACGCCGTGCTCCAGCGCCCAGCGGATCGCCACCCATTCCGGCGAGAACTCGGCGAGCGGCCAGAACGCGGACCGCCCCGGCTCGTCCACCACATGCGCGAGCAGCGCGACGGGCGGCCGCATGTCCTCGTCGGCGGCCAGCGCGATCAGGGCGTCGGCCTCGGGCGGCCCCTCGACGAGCACCACCCGCGGCCGGGCCGCCGCCAGCGCGGCCCGAACCGCCCGGGCCGATCCGGGCCCGTGGTGACGGACTCCGAGCAGCAGCGGTCCGGGCGACCTGCGCGGCCGTCCCGCGCCTTCGCGATCACCCGCCTCTCGGATGCTCACGTGCTCACCTCACGGCAGGCCCGGTAGAAGTCCTTCCAGCCGTCCCGCTCGCGCACGACCGCTTCCAGGTACTCCTGCCAGATGACGCGGTCGGCCGCCGGGTCCCGCACCACGGCTCCGAGGATGCCCGCCGCGACATCGCCCGCGCGCAGGACTCCGTCGCCGAAGTGGGCTGCCAGGGCGAGCCCGTTGGTGACGACGGAGATCGCCTCCGCGGTGGACAGCGTGCCGCTGGGCGATTTCAGCTTCGTACGGCCGTCCGCGGTCACGCCGTCCCGCAGTTCACGGAAGACGGTGACGACACGGCGGATCTCGTCCACCCCGTCGGGCACGGACGGCAGGTCGAGGGACCGGCCGAGCTGGTCGACCCGCCGCGAGACGATGTCGACCTCGGCGTCGGCGCTCTCCGGCAGAGGCAGCACCACCGTGTTGAAACGCCGGCGCAGGGCGCTGGACAGGTCGTTCACCCCGCGGTCGCGGTCGTTGGCTGTCGCGATGAGGTTGAAGCCCTTGACCGCCTGCACCTCCGAACCCAACTCCGGGATCGGCAGGGTCTTCTCCGACAGGATCGTGATGAGCGTGTCCTGCACGTCGGCCGGGATGCGCGTCAGCTCCTCGACACGGGCCGTCATGCCGTCCGCCATCGCCCGCATGACCGGGCTGGGCACGAGCGCGTCGCGGCTCGGGCCGTGCGCGAGCAGTTGCGCGTAGTTCCAGCCGTACCGGATCGCCTCCTCCGGGGTGCCGGCCGTGCCCTGCACGAGCAGGGTCGAGTCGCCGCTCACGGCGGCGGCCAGGTGCTCGGACACCCAGGTCTTCGCCGTGCCGGGCACACCGAGGAGGAGCAGGGCCCGGTCGGTGGCGAGCGTGGTGACCGCGACCTCCACTATGCGGCGCGGCCCCACGTACTTCGGTGTGATGACGGTGCCGTCCGCGAGCGTGCCGCCGAGCAGATAGGTCGCCACGGCCCACGGCGACATCCGCCAGCGGGCCGGACGAGGCCGGTCGTCCTGGGCGGCCAGCGCCGCCAGTTCGGCGGCGAACGCCTCCTCCGCGTGCGGCCGCAGCACCTCACCCGTCTCCTGCGCGGACACGGCCTCGGACGTGTGCCCTTGTGCGGGCGCCGTCCGGTGCTGCTGGGTCGGGTCGACGGATGTCGGTTCGACGGACACGGGCATGGAGCTGTCCCCCTTGCGGCTCGGCCGGTTCGGATCTGGTTCCACCGTGCACCACGCCACTGACAATCGCCCTGACCTGCACGGATATGACCGCAAGGGGCGATTGTCAGTGGCGGGATCTACCTTCGGGAGCATGACTCAGCAGGGGGTGCGCTGGACGGCGGATCAGGTGCTGGCACTGGCTCCTGACGTCGCGTCACGCAAGGCGGGCAGCAGGCTCGGAGCGGCCGGGCCGTGGTCGGGTGCGGGCAGTTCCGAGGAGGGGACGGTGTGGGGGCTGTGCAGGGGCAGCGGGAGCAATCCGTATCGGACGGTCGTCGACATCGCGGACTCCACGGGGCCCGCCTACAAGTGCAGTTGCCCGAGCCGCAAGTTCCCGTGCAAGCACGCGCTGGGGCTGCTGCTGCTCTGGGCGGGGGAGGACGGCACGGTGCCGCGGGGGCAGGCACCGGACTGGGCGGAGGAGTGGATCGAGGGGAGACGCAAGCGGGCTGACGACAAACGAGCCGCGAGCGCGGCGGGTTCCCCTCCCTCCGCCGACCCGGAGGCGGCCCGGCGAAGGGCGGAGCGCCGGGCCGAGCGGATCACGGCAGGAGCCGCGGAGCTGGAGCAGCGGTTGACGGATCTGCTGCGGGGCGGTCTGGCCGCGGCGGAGCGCGCGGGGTACGGGCTGTGGGAGGAGACGGCGGCCCGGATGGTGGACGCGCAGGCGCCGGGACTGGCCGCTCGTGTCAGGGAGTTGGGAGCGATTCCGTCCTCGGGACCGGGCTGGCCGGTCCGGCTGCTGGAGGAGTGCGCGCTGCTCCACCTCCTCGACCAGGGGTGGCTGCGCCGCGAGGAACTGCCCGACGGACTGGCCGCGACGGTCCGCTCACGTATCGGCCTGCCCGGTTCGGCGGACGGACCGCCCGTGCGCGATCAGTGGCTGGTGCTGGCCCAGTACGACTCGGCGGACAGCCGACTCACGACCCGCCGCATCTGGTTGCACGGGGCGGAGTCGGGGCGCACGGTTCTGCTGCTGTCGTACGGGGCCGCGGGCCGGGCACCCGAGCTGGCACTGCCCGTCGGGCCGGCGCTCGACGCGGAGGTGTCCGCGTATCCGGGCGCGGGACAGCCGCGGGCCGCGCTGGGCGAGCAGTTCTCCGCCCCGGCGCCCACGACGCTCCGTCCGCCCGCGGTGGGAGTCGCGGAGGCGGCCCGCCAGTACGGCGACGCCCTCCGGGACGATCCGTGGCTGGACTCCCACCCGGTCACGCTGGGCCGCGTCATACCGACCCCCGACGGCGACCACTGGCAACTGGCGGACGCCGACGGGGAGCTGGCCCTGCCCCTGACCCTCGCCGCCGAGTCCAACGCAGGGCTGTGGCGCCTGGTCGCCCTCTCGGGCGGGGCACCGGTCACGGTCTTCGGCGAGTGCGGGCACCGCGGCTTCACTCCACTCACCGCGTGGCCGCAGGGCCCGGGCGCTGCGGTACCCCTGTGCTGACAGCACGGTCCGGCCGCGTCCCCACCACCCGGCCCGCGTCCGCCTCGCCGGCACCGTCGTCCGCCTCGCCGGCCCCGTCGTCCGTCTCGTCGGCCCCTGCGGCCTGCTCCCCGTGCTCGGCCTCCGCTGCGCCCGCCGCCTCCGCCGCGTCTTCCGCGCATTTCCTGACCTCTCTGTCCTCCGTGTGGCCCGCGTCTCGCACGGTCACGGTCCCCACCTCGCCCACCTCCCCCACCTCCTGACGGAAGGAATCTCATGAACGGGACCCCCGTTCCCACGGAAGCGCCCGGCGCCGGGCAGTGGGAGGAGCTCGTCACGGCGGCTCTCCTGGGCACCACGCGGCGGACCCCGCCGGGGGTCTCGGCGGGGGTCTCGGCCGGGCGCGACGCGCCGACGGCCCTGCTGGACGCCGCGGCGGTGGAGACCGTGCGACGGCGCGCCGGGCTGCGTCCGGGCCGCGCGGCGGCACGCCCGGAGCCGGCAGGGCGGGACCCGCGTCCCGCTCTGCCCCCGGCGGCCGGACGGAGACTGGCGATGCTCCTCGCCGACCGGCCCGGAACCGGCGGCGGCCGCAGAGGGTCGGCCCCGGATCTCATGGAGCTGCTGCCGCAATGGCTGGCCACGGCGAACGAGCGGGGGTTCGCCGCACCCCCGCAGACCTTGCCCGCGCTCCTGGACGCGGCCCGGGGACGGACGGATCTGCGGCCCGCGGTGCTGGCGTTCGCTGGGCCGCGTGCCCTGTGGCTGGCCCGGCTGAACCCGGACTGGCGGTTCGCGCTGCGAGCGGCACCCGGCGGCGGGGCGGTGCTGCCCGGGCCCGGCGAGCCGGACCGGATGCGGACTCTGTGGGAGGAAGGGCTGTTCGCCGAGCGGGTCGCGCTCCTGTCCGCGGTCCGAGCCCAGGACGCGGCGACCGCCCGTGACCTGCTGGCAGCGACCTGGCCGACGGAGCGGGCGGAGGACCGGCTGATGTTCCTCGATTCCTTGCGCACCGGGCTGTGCGCGGCGGACGAGCCGTTCCTGGAGCAGGCCTTGGCGGACCGCAGCCGCAATGTGCGGGCCACGGCGGCGGAGTTGCTGTCCGCGCTGCCCGGCTCCGCGCTGGCGGCACGAATGGGCGGACGCGCCGGGTCATGCGTGGCCATGGACCACACGCGGGGGGCGCCGACGATATCCGTGGAGGCTCCGCACGAGTGCGACCCGGCGATGGAGCGGGACGGCGTGGTGCCCAAGCCACCGGCAGGCCGGGGCGAACGGTCCTGGTGGCTCGGCCAGCTGGTGGAGGCGGCGCCGCTCGCGACGTGGCCGGACCGCCTGGGCGGGCGTACCCCGGAGGACATCGTGGCGCTGCCGGTCGCGGACGACTGGCAGGGCGAGTTGCACGCCGCGTGGTGCCGGGCGGCCGTACGGCAGCGTGACCCCGCCTGGTCCAGAGCCCTGCTGGGGGCACCCGCGGCACCGGAGGCCGGCGGGCCGGGGGCGGTGTCGCTCGCCGAGCGGGCCAAGCTGCTGGGCACCCTGGGGCAGGCCGAGCGGGCCGAGTGGGTGGCCGGGTTCATCGCCGCGCACGGGCTGTCCGAGGCCTTCCAACTGCTCGGTGTGTGCGCCGTGCCCTGGGCGGAGCCCTTGGGGAGGGCGGTCGTGGACGCTCTCAACATCGCACGGGACGCGGGGAGCTATCCGTGGAGTTTCAGCGGGGTGATGGGGCTGGCCGAGCGCTGCCTGGACCCGTCGGAGGCCGTCCGCCTGGAGGCGCTGACGGCGGTACCGGACGAGGGGGAGAACGCGGCGCCGGGGGCGGGCGGCTACTGGGCCGAGTCCTTCCAGCGCCTGGTAACCACGCTGCGCCTGCGCGCGACCATGCACCAAGAACTCACGGAACCCTGAGGAGGGCCCACCCCATTCCACGGCCCCGCCGGACCACCGGACCACCGGACCACCGAGCCACCGAGCCACCGAGCCACCGAGCCACCGAGCCACCAACGGAACCGGCGGGGCGGGAGGACCTGCCGTCGGCCGGAGTCACCCGAATGGCCCTCCCGGCGACCCGCACCGAGCAGCCGACGCAACAGCGCGGAACCTCGCGCGACGATCAAGGGGTCCAGCCCGGACGCACCCCCGGCGCACCCCCCGCGTACCCCCGCCACAGGCCCGACCCAGCCCACACCCAGCCCCGCAACAGCACCACAGCAGCCCCCCGCTGCATCCGCACCCGGCCGCCCCCGTCCGGGCACAGGCTCGGACAGGGTGGGCGCTCGGGCGGGGTCAGGCGGTCGAAGAGGGCGGTGCAGGCTCGGACCGGCCCGCGAAGGGCCGGGCGGAGGCTCAGGCGGCCTGGCGGACGTTCCCGCGTACCCACTCCACGATCGACGCCGTGGTGGCACCGGGGGTGAAGATCTCGGCCACGCCCTTGTCCTTGAGCGGAGCGATGTCCGCCTCGGGAATGATCCCGCCGCCGAACACCTTGATGTCCGCCGCGTCGCGCTCCTCGAGGAGGGCGATCACCGCGGCGAAGAGCGTGTTGTGCGCGCCGGAGAGGATCGACAGACCGATCGCGTCGGCGTCCTCCTGGATCGCCGTGTCGACGATCTGCTCGGGCGTCTGGTGGAGACCTGTGTAAATGACCTCCATGCCCGCGTCGCGCAGTGCCCGCGCGATCACCTTGGCCCCGCGATCGTGGCCGTCGAGCCCCGGCTTGGCCACCACCACGCGGATCGGACCGGCTGCCACACCCATCACTGCCTCCATGAACCGACTACACCGATCTGCTGAGGTCCACCGGGACCGACGACCCGAACGTGCCGCCCGCCGCCCTTCGACCTGTACCGAACTGTCTTCAACTACTGCAACTGCCATCAAACACCGCCGGCCACCACCGACGGCAGCCACAGCCGCAGCCGCAGCCGCAGCCGTCACTGAACGTCACCGACCGCGACCCGCCACAACCGGTCCGGCCCGAGTTTCCGGCCCGTACCGACTGAAGCACCCGACGGCCGCGGCGGCGACTCGCCGGCACCGCACCCGTGTCAGGTATGCCCCGGCGGCACAGCGATCCCGCACCGCACGGGTGGGGAAGTGAACGAACGTTATCGCCACCATCCCGCAACCGGCAGTTTCGCGGTGGAGACCGAGGGGGAAATCACACGGTGGGACAAGTTCGCCGCGCACCGATCCCACAACCTGCGACACCGGGGCCGCACCCCACCGCAGGAGCCGCATCCGGGACGGGCGCAGGGGAGCCGCCACGAGGTCGCCGTACCTCCGCTCCGCAGGCCGCGCGGAGCCGGTGGTACTGCGCACCGGCGAGGGCACGACGACGGAGACTCCGTCGCTCCACCGGCGTCACACACGCCGCACGTGCGCCATCGCCTCCTCACCATCGGCTTCCCACTAGGGCACACGGGGGACGGAGTGGTCCCTCCGTGCGCCGACGGGAGGTCGACCATGAAGGTCACCAGGGCAGCACTGCCCCTTCTTCCGCTCTGCCAGCGCCTGCTTCCGGGCAGACTGGCCGGACTGTCACTGGCCCTCCTCAAGGCCACCGCCCTGGAGATCGCGATCCTCGCGGGCCACCTTCTCCTGTACCCGTCCGGCATCACGCCGGAGCGCCGCCCGGTCCCCCTGCCGTCCCGCACACCGGCCGGCCTGCCCGGCGCGGACACGGCCGGACTTCCGGACCCGACCCGGCTGCCCACCCCGGCGAAGCCGCCGGTGGTCCTGCTGCACGGCTTCATCGACAACCGTTCGGTCTTCGTCCTGCTGCGCCGCTCGCTGATCCAGCACGGCCGCCACCAGATCGAGTCGCTCAACTACTCCCCGCTGACCTGCGACATACGGACCGCGGCCGAACTGCTGGGCCGGCACATCGAGGAGATCTGCGAGCGGACCGGCCACCAGCAGGTGGACGTCGTGGGGCACAGCCTCGGCGGCCTCATCGCCCGCTACTACGCGCAGTGCCTGGGCGGTGACGTTCGGATACGGACGCTCGTCACGCTGGGCACCCCGCACTCGGGCACGCTGGTCGCCCCGTTGATGAACGCGCACCCGATCGTGCGGCAGATGCGCCCCGACTCCGCCGTACTGGAGGACCTCCGGCAGCCCGCGCCGCACTGCCGCACCCGGTTCGTGAGCTTCTGGAGCGATCTGGACCAGTTGATGGACCCGCTGGAGTCCGCGTGCATCGAGCACCCGGACCTGCTGACGCAGAACGTGCGCGTGAGCGGCATCGGACACCTCGCGCTCCCCGTCCACCCGGCCGTCGCCCTCGGAATCCGGCAGGCACTGGACGCCGAGGAGACCGGGGTGCGCCCCGCCGAGCAGACCGGCGGCCTGACGGTCGCCTGACGTCGGCGGGACAGCCCTCCGAACACCAACACGACCGCAGCATGCGGACTTAACGACCGCAAGTGGAGCAATAGGGCATCACGCCACCGGCGCACGCCACCCGAAGCGGCTCTTGGCGCCCCACGAGCGACCCGGAACCACATCAGTTTTTCGAACATCCATCGAACGCCAGGCCAAAGCTGTGCCCACCCTCCACCGAAAGGCGGCCGAATGCCCGTTTCCCGAGCGGAGGAAACCTGCTGAAGATTGTCGCGCGCTCATACCGCCGGGTACAGTCGCCGCACTGCTCTGCCAGCCCCTGTTGTCGAGGCGAAAGAGAAGTTGGTGAACGACCGTCACCCGTCGGGGACCGTAACTCCCCCGGCTCCGGCTCCCGAGGCCAACTCGGCGCATTACGCGTCCTACGGCCAGCAGGGAGGCCAGTACGGCGACTTCACCATGTACGAGGGGTACCCCGCCACCGGATATGACGCCGCTCCCGCGAACACGTACGGGACGCCCGGCGGCTACGACGCGACCGGCGGCTACGCCCCCTCGGGCTTCGCCACCGACCCCCTGTTCGGCGACCTCCCCGGCAACGACGTTGGCGGCGGCGGAAATGCCGGCGGCACCGGCGCGTACGACGCCGGCCAGTGGTCCGGCGAGAACCATCAGGCGGTGCACTACGACCCGTACGCGGCGCAGCACCAGACCGCGTACGAGACCGGCAGCTACGACAGCAGCGGCGCCTGGACCGGCGCAGGACATCAGCAGCTCGGCGAGATCCCGAATCAGGCCGTGCACCACGAGGGCACCGGCCAGTGGGACGCCAACGCCTGGCACCAGGCCGATCCGGTCGACGGGACCCAGCAGTGGACCGCCCCGACCTTCGAGACCGGCGCCTACGACGCGACGGCGTGGAACTCCGACGGCGGCGACCAGTCCCACACCCAGGTCCACCACCAGGCACAGACCGAGCACGACGGCTACGCGGCCCGCAGCCATGAGTCGTACGAGCAGCACGACCCTTACGAGCAGCGGGACTTGTACGAGCAGGAGACGTACGGCCGCGACGAGTCGTACGCCCAGCAGGCCACCACCACCTTCGAGCAGGCTCCTTACGAGGAACAGGCCACCGCGGAAGGCGAGTTCACCTCGGCCGAGGAGAACGAGGCCGACGCGGACACCGAGGACGGCACCTCCGGCGAGCCCTTCCTCCTCGACGGCGTCGAGGAGATCACCCCCGTTCCGCGCCCCTCGTCCCGTACGGCGGGCCGTTCCGGATCCCGCTCCCGCCGCCGCAGCCCGGCCAAGCGCTCCGCACTGCTCACCATCGCGGTGCCGTCGGCCTGCGTGATGGGCGTCGCCGGTATCGCCGCCGCCTCGGTGACCGGCGGAAGCAGCGCCGACGACGTGCAGACGACGGCCGCCGCCCCCGACGCGAGCGCCGTCCAGCCGTCCGCCGCGAACAACAAGCTCGACACGCAGCTGGAGAACCTCTCGGCCGACGCGGACGACTTCGCGGACCGGGCCAGCCGCACGCAGGAACGTATCGACCTCAAGGCCGAGCAGGCCGCCGAGAAGCGCAAGGCGGCGGAGGACGCGGCCCGCAAGGAGCGGCTTCGCCCGAAGTTCGCCCTGCCGGTCTCGCAGCACGGGCTCAGCGCCTACTACGGCCAGGCGGGCGTCAACTGGATGTCCGTGCACACCGGCATCGACTTCCCCGTCTCGTACGGCACGACGGTGATGGCCGCGACCGACGGCACCGTCCGTACGCAGTGGAACAGCGCGTACGGGAACATGATCATCGTGACGGCCAAGGACGGCACGGAGACCTGGTACTGCCACCTCTCCACGTACAAGGTCGCCTCGGGCACGGTCGTGCAGGCCGGCGACCCGATCGCCTACTCCGGGAACTCCGGCAACTCCACCGGTCCGCACCTCCACTTCGAGGTCAGGCCCGGCGGCGGCTCCGCGATCGACCCGCTGCCGTGGCTGCGCAGCCACGGTCTCAGCCCCTGACACTCCGCCGCGCCGATTCACCGAATCCCTGCTGCCCGGTTCGCGGAACCGCTGCCAACAGGGCCCGTACCGGGCGGACTTCGCGGCACGCCCGGGCCGATGCCGGCTCCGGGCGGGGCGGCGCGGGCAGCGCCCCCGCTTCCAGCGGCGGCTCCGTCCACGCCCCGTGCGTCCCCGCTGACTACAGCTTCTCGACCGGCGCGTAGCGCAGCAGCAACCGCTTCGGCTTCTCCTCGCCGAAGTCCACCGTCGCTTCGGCGTTGGCCCCCGTGCCCTTCACCCCGACCACCGTGCCCAGGCCGAACTGGTCGTGCGTGACACGGTCTCCGACCGCCAGCGACACGACCGGCTTGTCGGTGGCGCCGCGGCGCGTCGCGAAACCCGACGCGCCCGAGGCCGCCGAGCGGGAACGGGACGAGGACAGGGAGGCGGCGACTCCCCCGACGGGACCGGACGAGACCGGGCCCATCGCCCCGGTCCGCTTCCAGTCGAGGTGCGTCTCCGGGATCTCCTCCAGGAAGCGGGAGGGCGGGTTGTACGAGGGCTGCCCCCACGCGCTGCGCATCGACGAACGCGTCAGGTACAGCCGCTCACGCGCGCGCGTGATGCCGACGTACGCGAGCCGCCGCTCCTCCTCCAGCTCCTTGGCCTGGCCGAGCGCGCGCATGTGCGGGAAGACGCCGTCCTCCATGCCGGTCAGGAACACCACGGGGAATTCGAGGCCCTTGGCGGTGTGGAGGGTCATCAGCGTTATCACGCCCGAGCCGTCCTCCTCCTCGTCCGGGATCTGGTCCGAGTCGGCGACCAGGGCGACGCGCTCCAGGAACGCGGACAGTCCGCCCGCGGTCTCGCCCTCACCGGTCTCCTGCTCGAACTCCAGGGCCACGGCCGCGAGTTCCTGGAGGTTCTCGATCCTGGTCTCGTCCTGCGGGTCGGTGGACGCCTGCAACTCGGCGAGGTAGCCGGTCCGTTCGAGGACGGCCTCCAGGACCGTCGCCGGCGCGGCGCCGGACTCGACGATCGTCCGCAGGTCCTCCATCAGCGTGTTGAACCGCTTGACGGCGTTGGCGGAGCGGGCCGCCATGCCGTACGCCTCGTCGACGCGCCGCAGGGCCTGCGGGAAGCTGATCCTCTCGCGCTGGGAGAGGGCGTCGATCATCGCCTCGGCGCGGTCGCCGATGCCGCGCTTGGGGACGTTCAGGATGCGGCGCAGCGGGACCGAGTCCTCGGGGTTCGCCAGGACGCGGAGGTAGGCCAGGACGTCCCTGACCTCCTTGCGCTCGTAGAAGCGGACGCCGCCCACGACCTTGTAGGGCAGGCCTACACGGATGAAGACCTCTTCGAAGACACGGGACTGCGCGTTCGTCCGGTAGAAGACCGCGACGTCGCCCGCCTTCGCGTCACCCGCGTCCGTGAGGCGGTCGATCTCGTCGGCGACGAACTGTGCCTCGTCGTGCTCCGTGTCGGCGACGTAGCCGGTGATCCGGGCGCCCGCTCCCGCGTTGGTCCAGAGGTTCTTGGGGCGGCGGGACTCGTTGCGCTCGATGACCGCGTTGGCCGCGGTGAGGATCGTCTGCGTGGAGCGGTAGTTCTGCTCCAGCAGGATCGTCGTCGCGCTCGGGTAGTCCTCCTCGAACTGGAGGATGTTGCGGATGGTCGCGCCCCGGAAGGCGTAGATCGACTGGTCCGCGTCACCCACCACGCACAGCTCGGCGGGCTGCAGGTCGAACTCGCTGGGCGGCACGTCCACGGGGTGCTCGGAGGTGCCGACGAGCTCCCGCACGAGGGCGTACTGCGCGTGGTTCGTGTCCTGGTACTCGTCCACCAGCACATGGCGGAAGCGGCGGCGGTAGTGCTCGGCGACGTCCGGGAAGGCGCGCAGCAGGTTGACCGTCGTCATGATCAGGTCGTCGAAGTCGAGGGCGTTGGCCTCGCGCAGCCGCGACTGGTACATCGCGTAGGCCTGGGCGAGCGTCTTCTCGAAGCCGTCGGCGGCCTGGGCGGCGAAGTCCTCCTCGTCGATCAGCTCGTTCTTGAGGTTGCTGATCTTGGCGCTGAAGGACTTGGGCGGAAAGCGCTTCGGGTCGAGGTCCAGGTCGCGGCAGACCAGGGCCATGAGCCGCTTGCTGTCGGCCGCGTCGTAGATCGAGAAGGACGACGTGAAGCCGAGCTGCTTGCTCTCCCGGCGCAGGATGCGGACGCAGGCGCTGTGGAAGGTCATGACCCACATCGCGTTCGCGCGCGGCCCGACGAGCTGCTCGACACGCTCCTTCATCTCGCCCGCGGCCTTGTTGGTGAAGGTGATCGCGAGGATCTGGCCCGGGTGCACCTTGCGCTCGCCCAGCAGGTGCGCGATCCGGTGCGTGAGCACACGGGTCTTGCCGGAGCCCGCACCGGCCACGATGAGCAGCGGGGAGCCCTGGTGGACGACCGCCGCACGCTGGTTCTCGTTCAGCCCGTCCAGGAGCGCCGCCGGGTCCACGTGGGGACGCGGGGCGCCGTCGCGGTAGTAGCCGTCGCGGCTCGGCGGCACGTCGAAACGGCCGCCGAACAAGTCGTCCGGAACGGGATCCGGCGTCTCGTCCTCGGGCGGCGGCGGGGGCTCTTCCTCGTGGGCCTGCGAGGGCCTGAGGTCCGCCAGGAAGCTGTCGTCAAAGAGGCTGCTCATCGCTCTCCGAGTCTAGGCGCCCCCACTGACAGCCCGCCGCCACCCTGAGAACTCGGTGGAATCCGATACGGGCCGACCGGCGTCCTGCCCTACGGGCGCCCGGCCTCCAGCCGTACGAGGCCTCGGGTCGGGACGCGCTGCCGTCCGGACCCCGGCTGTCCGGACCCCGGCCGTCCGGAGCCCCGTCGTCCGGACCATGGCTGTCCGGAGCCCCGTCGTCCGGACCGTGGCGGTCAGGACTCCGGCACTGCCGCACGGGCTTGTGCGGACCTGTGCGGGCCTGCGGGCAGCCGCCCTCGCGTCGTACGTGGCCGACCGCTCACCCTGCCCGTCGTACGGGGCCGACCGCCGGACCGTACGGCGGCCGGGCCGTTCGGGCCGGCCGGGCCGGGGCATGGGACCGGTCGGGCCCAGCGGCTCCGGTGAGGGCCGCGGGCCGTACGAGGGGGCCGGGCGACCTCTGTGCGGCCGTCGGCCGTGCAAGGCCCCACAGGGACCGCCAGGCCCCGCAGGGACCGCTCAGGGCTCCGACCGGCGACGGAGGCGTCCCCGGAGACGGCGCCGGCCCTCTCCGCACCCCAGGACGTCCGGCCCTGAGAGGTTCGGCCCTGGCAGGTCCGGGCCTGCCGTCGGCCGGCGTCCGTCCGGAAACCGCCGCCCCACGGCACGGAAGCCTCCGCGGAGTGACGCACCCCGCTGCCCCGCCGACCCGCTCCCCAGAGGCCGTCGTATACGGCCCGGCACCGCCCGCCGGAAGGCAGCGGCGGCCCGGCCTGCGCCCTCCGCCCGCACTGGAGCCGTCACTCTCCGTCCTCCGCGCGCCCGAGTTCGCGGCGGGACGCCCGGCCCGGGTGCCGGTCGCCTCCGGGCGCTCCGGGCCGGGCGGCACAGGTCGGACACGGGCCGGGCGGCGCAGGTCGGACGCCCCGCGCGGTGGCACCGGGCACGCGGCGGGGGTACCGCGCCGGACCCCGCGCCCCGCTCCCGTCGCGTACCGAGCCGCCCGCCCATGGCCGTACCGTCCGCCGCCCGCCCACCCTCCGCGTTCCGGACTTCCGCGCTTCGTCCGACTCCACGGACCCCGACCGGCCCGACGGACGCGAGGACCGCCGCTTCGGACAAGTCCCCCCAGATCACTCCGGATTGGCTGCGGGAGCCGGTGGCCGAGGCTAAGGTCACGAAAATGTATCGGGCATATCGCACATCAAACTTCACAGGAGCCACACGAATTGGCTAACTTTCGAGTAGGTCGCTCGACCCGCACCGGCGAACACGCCGGGCCGAGCGCCCTCCGCCGAATCCGGTACGCCCCTCGTGGCCGACGGAACCGGGGACCCAAACCGACCTTGGGGTGAATCGGGCCGACTCCCGTACGGGAGAAGGACCGTAGGGCAAACCTTCCGAAGCACCAGCCCGAACCCGACAGCTAACTCGGTAGGCGGATGACGGAAGGAGACGCCCACGTGGCGCCACACCGCAAGTCGCGGCCCCCCAGCGGCATGGGCATACGCACCCCGGCCCTCGCCACCGCGGCTCTCACCTCCGTGGCACTGCTCTCCCAGACGGCGAACGCCTCGCCGTCCGAGGAGCCCAAGCCGAGCATGGAGGAAGTCCAGAAGAAGGTGGACGACCTCTACCAGCAGGCGGGGACGGCCACCGAGAAGTACAACGCGGCCAAGGAGAAGACCACCAAGCAGCGCAAGCGCGTCGACACACTGCTCGACGACGTCGCGAAGCGCACGGAGAAGCTCAACGACGCCCGCGAGGAACTGGGTGGCTTCGCCGCCGCGCAGTACCGCACGGGTGCCGCCGCCCCCGACACCGCTTCCCTCCTCCTGGCCGACAACCCGCAGGACTACTTCGACCAGAGCCAACTGATGGACCGGCTGACCAGCCGCCAGAAGGAGGCCGTCGACGACTACGGGACGCAGCAGGCCGCCACCGCGAGGAAGCGGCAGGAGGCGTCCGAGAGCCTGCAGACGCTCACCGCCACGCAGAGCACGCTGAAGACGTCCAAGGCGGACGTGCAGCGGAAGCTCGCCGAGGCGCGCGACCTCCTCTCCAGGCTGACCGCCGAGGAGAGGGCGCGGCTCGCGGCGATCGAGCGGGAGAAGCAGGAGGAGGCCCTGCGCAAGGCGGACGAGCTGGCGCGCCGGCAGGCCGCCGACGAGGAGGAGCGACGCCGGCAGGCGGCGACGCAGAGCACGGGGACCTCCACCGCCACCGCGACGCCGGGCACCGACACCTCGTACGACGCGAAGGCCGCCAAGGCGCTCGCCTTCGCCCGCGCGCAGATCGGCAAGCCGTACGTGTGGGGGGCGAGCGGCCCCGGCTCGTACGACTGCTCAGGGCTCACCCAGGCCGCCTGGAAGGCCGCAGGTGTCACGCTGCCGCGCACCACGTGGGACCAGGTCAACGCCGGTACGACGGTCTCCGTGAACGACGCCAGGCCCGGTGACCTCGTCTTCTTCTTCGACGACATCAGCCACGTCGGCGTGTACGTCGGCGACGGCATGATGGTCCACGCGCCCAAGCCGGGGGCGTACGTCCGCGAGGAGTCGATCTACTACATGCCGGTCCACAGCGTCGTGCGCCCGGCCTGAGGTACACCGCCGCGCAGGACCGCGGGGCCGCAGGACGGGAGCGGGCCGGGACACCTTTCGTGTCCCGGCCCGCTCCCGTTCCCGTCCAACGCCCGGCCCACGCCCGGCCCGTGCCACTCGCCCCACCTGGTCAGGTCAGGTCAGGTCAGGTCCAGAGCACCGCGATGAAGACGTTCGCCGTGGTCAGCGCGCCCACGAGGGCGAACAGCCCCTTGTCGACCCTCTCCTCGTCGCGCTTCACGTAGACGAGCCCCAGGATCACGATCAGCAGCGCCAGCTTCACGCCGATCTTGACGTTGTCGACGCTCTGGTCGTCGGCCTGGTTGAGGCCGACCAGGACCGCGCCGGTGACCAGCATGGTGAGCGCGCCGTGGAGCATGACCGGGGTGAAGCGGGCCGTACCGCCGCCCATCGCCCTCAGCTGGGTGAGGAACCCGCCGAGCAGAGCGGCGATGCCGATGACGTGCAGGGCGACGAAGACATGAATGAGTACGTCCATGGGCCGGGACCCTAACCGGACGCCCCGCGCTCCCTCGGCACCGCCCCCGTCCCCTCACTGCCGACCCCATAGCACCGCCTCCGTGACCGCCGGCGCACAAACACCCCATCGGTCACCGCGCCACGCCAAGTCGGCGGCCCCGGGCCCGGATCGCGGTCGTATCCGGTCAGCTCATGCCCGACTGGCGCCACTTCCGTACATGCCGTTACACCCGTCACAGGTCCAGGTTTAGCGTCCTTCCCCAGGTGACCGGCCTCCCGACACCGCCCGGGTCAGGGGCGGCGGTCGGACACCACCGCCGAAAGGTCCGGCGGCGACCCGCTCCCCTGTGCGGGCCGCCGCCGGACGTGCAACCGGGTCCGCCGGGGACGCTTCGCCGACTCCGCGGCCGTACGGAAGGACGTTGATCGCACGTGGCAGCGCACCGCAGGCCCATCCGGCGCTCACTCGGCGGCCGCACGGCAGCCCGTACAGCCTTCACCATCGCCCTCGCGGGCGCGGCGGGCGCGACCGGGTTCGAGGGAACGGGGACGGCGGTGCCGGATCTGACACCGGCCCAGGTGAGGGCGAAGGTCGACAAGCTCTACCAGGAGGCGGAGGTCGCCACCGAGAAGTACAACGGGGCGAAGGAGAAGGCCGCGCGGGCCGAGGGCCGCGTGGACAGCCTCCAGGACGAGGCCGCGCGCCGCACGGAACGGCTCAACTCCGAGCGCGCGGCGCTCGGTTCGCAGGCCGCCGCCCAGTACCGGGACGGCGGCATCGATCCGTCGCTGCGGCTGATGCTCTCCTCCGACCCCGATCGGTACCTGGACGGCGCGGCGTTCGCCGAACGGGCCGGCAGTCGGCAGGCCTCGACGGTCAGGCGCGTCGGCAGGCAGCTCCGGGAGATCGAGCAGTTGCGTGGGGCGGCCGACGTCGAGCTGACGGCGCTCAGGACTCGGCAGGCGGAGCTGAAGCGCCACAAGAAGACGGTCACCGGAAAGCTCGACGAGGCCCGGGACCTCCTGTCGCGGCTGCCCGCCGGGGAGCGGACGCGCATCGGGGCGGACGACCCCGACACCGCGCGTGCCTCGCGCGCCTCGCGCTCCGCCGCGTCCCCGCGCGACGCGGGCCCGGTGCCGTCCGGGACCACCGCCTCCAACTCCCGCGCGGCGACGGCGATCGCGTACGCCTACGAGAAGCTCGGCAGCCCGTACGTGTGGGGGGCCACCGGACCGGACGCCTTCGACTGCTCCGGGCTGATGCAGGCCGCGTACCGCGACGCGGGCATTGCCCTGCCCCGCACGACATACGCGCAGATCAACGCGGGACAGCGGGTCGCCCGCTCCGAACTCCAGCCGGGCGACCTGGTGTTCTTCTACTCGGGAATCAGCCATGTGGGGCTGTACATCGGCAACGGGCAGATGATCCACGCCCCCAACCCCTCGGCTCCGGTGCGGGTGGCGCCCATCACCGAGATGCCCTTCGCGGGAGCCACACGCGTGGCCTGAGAGCCCTTCCCGGGCGAGGCGTCGACGGGTGAACGCCCTTCGGGAGAAGGGTGGTTCAAGCCGCTTGAGCGGCGGGCGGACCGGGTGTTGACGGTACGGACACACTGGCGCGGTAGCGTCTGCACAGCGCTGCCCGGGGTGCCGATCCGCCCCGGACCACCGGTTCGCCGTCGCCCTGGAGAAGGTTCCGATGCCCCGCCCCACCCTGCCGTCGCCTCCGCCGCCCGCGCACCTCGGCGTGTGGCCGGACCGGGCGTCCCTGCTGGCCGACCGGGGGCGCACGCTGGACGAACTGCGCAGGCTGAGCCTCGGGGTGCACCGGGTGCTGCTGCTGTGGCTGCTGGCCGTCGCGGCGATCATAGGGTGGGCGCTGCTCGTGCTGCCGTTGCAGCAGTTGGAGCAGCGGGACTCCACCGGCTTCGTACTGGGCCCCCTCTTCGGGACCCTCGGTCTCGCGGCGCTCACCCCGTCGGTCGCCGCCGTCGTCCTCGCCGTCCGCCGCGACCGTGACATCAGCCGCCTCCTCGACGTCTGGGCCAGGCTCGACAGCCATCCGCCCACGGACGCCGGCCTGCGCTCCCCCGGCCTCAGCCTCTTCTGGCTGCTCTCCTCGCTCGCCGTCTGCTCGATCGGGCTGTGGACGTCGTTCGCCGGGGCGACGGGCGCGGAGCCGGGACCGGTCGCGTACAGCCGGGTGGTGCTGGTGACGGGGATCGGAACGATCCTGTGGGTGACCGGCCTGATCGGGGTGGTGAAGGCCGTACGGCACTACCGCTGGGCCTTGCGTGTGCTGCCACCGAAGTCCACCGGGCCGCAGCGCACTTCCGGTACGGCTTCGGCACCGGGGGCCGGCACTCACCCCACCTCCGACCCGGCTTCCACGCCGGAGGCGGGGCCGGAGCCCGCGCCCGAATCCGGTCGGGAGCCAGGACTCCAGGGACACCGCCCCGGGCTGTGAACCCCACGGTCCTGCGAGCGCCCCGACATGTGGGGTTCCGGTGGCCGAGGTTCCGGTGGCCACCCCGGCAAGTGGGGTTCCGACAGCCGGCGGGCGACGGCCCCGGCGAGCGGGGTCCCGGCGGCCGGCGACCCCGGCGGGCGGAGTCCCCGCGGCCGGCGGCCCCGGCGGGCGGAGTCCCCGCGGCCGGCGGCCCCGGCGGGCGGAACGGCTGGCGGCCGGCCCGAGCCCGCTGTTCACCCCCGTGCCCGGAGGCACCCCATCGCCGCATCGAGGCGTGCCCCGGTCACCGGACCACAGACAGCGCACCCGGGCACGCGGGCCCGAGGGACCGCCCAGGCACGCGACGCCGAGGGACCGCCTGGGCGTCCGGACCCCAGGCAGCGTCCAGGCAGCCGGACTCCCGCGGGCGGCGGTGGCGGCCGGCGCGGCGGCCGTCAGACGAGCCGTCGCGCGGTCGCCCACCGCGTCAGCTCGTGCCGGTTCGAGAGCTGCAACTTCCGCAGTACCGCCGAGACATGCGACTCGACCGTCTTCACCGAGATGAAGAGCTGCTTGGCGATCTCCTTGTACGCGTATCCCCGCGCGATGAGTCGCAGTACCTCGCGCTCCCGCTGGGTGAGCCGGTCCAGGTCCTCGTCGACGGGCGGGGCGTCGGTGGAGGCGAAGGCGTCCAGTACGAACCCTGCCAGGCGGGGCGAGAAGACGGCGTCGCCGTCCTGGACGCGGAAGACGGAGTCGACGAGGTCGGTGCCGGTGATCGTCTTCGTCACATAGCCGCGGGCACCGCCCCTGATCACGCCGATGACGTCCTCGGCGGCATCCGAGACCGACAGCGCGAGGAAGCGTACGGGCCGCTCG
Source organism: Streptomyces fructofermentans (assembly GCF_014651055.1). Classification (GTDB taxonomy): domain Bacteria; phylum Actinomycetota; class Actinomycetes; order Streptomycetales; family Streptomycetaceae; genus Streptomyces; species Streptomyces fructofermentans. The sequence continues at coordinate 98,826 of NZ_BMWD01000001.1, read as the reverse complement.
GCGTCGCCCATCAACGGGGCGCAGCGGCGCAGGACTTCGACCCCGCCGCCGCCGGGGAGGTGCACGTCGAGGAGGACGACCTCGGGGCGGGTCGCCGTGATGACCGTGACCGCCTGGTCGACGTCCGCGGCCTCCCCGACCACCTCGACGCCGGTCCGCTCGGTCTGCCCGATCTCGGCCTGGACGCCCGTACGGAACATGCGGTGGTCGTCGACGAGGACGACCCGCACGCGCCGCCCGGGCTCGCCGGTTCCGGCTTCCGCCGCGCCGGCGGGGCCCTGGGCCGCGGCGGGCGCCGACGGCGTGCCGGCCGCGGCCGGGCCGGTCGCGCCCCCCGGCGAGGCCGCTCCGTTCGGTACGTTCGCGTCGCTCATGTCTCCGCCCTCTCCATCTCCAGCTCGACCTCCGTGCCGCCGTCCGGCACCGCTCTCAGCCGGGCCGTGCCGCCGTTGCGCTCCATGCGGCCGATGATCGATTCTCTGACGCCCATGCGGTCGGCGGGTATCGCGTCCGGATCGAACCCCGGACCGCGGTCACGGACCGACACGAAGACGGTCCTTCCCTCGACCTCCGCGAAGACCTGCACCGCGCCGCCCTCGCCACCGTACTTGGCCGCGTTGACCATCGCTTCCCTCGCGGCCTGCATCTGGGCACCGATCCTGTCGTCGAGCGGGCAGTCGCCGACGACCACCACCTCGATGGGCACGCCGTGCTTGTCCTCCACCTCGGCCGCGCTGCGCCTGACCGCCTCGGCGAGGGTGTCGGGCTCGTCGTCCTCGTCCTTGCCGGTGCCCTCCGGTTTGTAGAGCCAGTTCCTCAGGTCTCGCTCCTGGGCGCGGGCGAGACGCCGTACCTCGCCCGCGTTCTCCGCGTTGCGCTGGATCAGGGTCAGGGTGTGCAGCACCGAGTCGTGGACGTGCGCGGCCACCTCCGCGCGCTCCTGGGCGCGGATGCGCATCAGGCGCTCCTCGGACAGGTCCTGGGTCATGCGCACTAGATACGGGCCGGCGAGCAGGGCTATCCCGACGAGGACCGCGAGCGCGGCCTGGAGCACCGAGCCGAGGTGCGCGGCGGAGCCCTGGAGGACGAATATCCCGGAGACGCCCGCGGTGACGAGCAGGACACCGGCCGCGGAACGGAGCAGGGTGATCGTGCGCCGGCGGCGGCCGACCTCCATCCAGCGGGCCCGGCGGGAGTTGTCCGCCTGGCGCCAGACGAGCGCGACGCCCGCGCCCACGAGGACCGTGGGCCACAGGTACGCCTTGGCGCCTCCGCTGAGGTCCACGTTGCCGACGAAGATCAGGGCCACCACGACCATCGCGAGCAGCGCGACGATCTGGCCCTTGTCGGGCTTGCGTGCGACGAGCCTGCGGCGGCCGTCGGGAGAGGTCTCGGTGGCCAGCGCGGGGGGCCGCTCCGCGTCCACCCCTCCGACGCCCAGCGGGACGAAGAACCAGAACGACGCGTACAGCAGCGCGCCCAGGCCGTCCGCCATGAACAGTCCGACGAAGACCAGGCGCACCCAGATCACGGGCAGCCCCAAGTGCCCGGCGAGCCCCCGCGCCACGCCCCCGAGCCAGCGTCCGTCGCTGCTGCGGTAGAGCTTGCGCGGCGGCCGCGGGGCGTCTGGAGACAGGGCAGCGGCTTCCGGCATGGCATCGATGTTCACACGCCGGGCGCCCCCGGGCATCAGGGTGGACCCCCGAGACTCCCCTGATCTTCACGGGGGCCGGGTGGAGGGGTCGGGTGGAGGGCTGGGTGGAGCGGTCGGCGGAGGCCCGGGTGAGGGCCGGGCCGTCGGGCGGCGTTGGGCCCGGGCGGCGATCGGGTGTCGATCGCACGGGATGTCCGTGCGGAGCGGCCCGGGTGGAGGTGACGGGTGGAGGACCGGGTGGAGATTCATGTGGAAGGGGGAGGAGGGGCCTCGGGGTCGATTTCAGGGTTCGGCCAGGGTCGTACCGGCTGCCGGACGGCCGTCGCGCCCGTCACCATGGACGCATGACAGATCAGCGGCGCTCCGGGGCAGACCCTGGATCCGGTCACGGTCCCGGTCCCGGTCCGGGCCGGGACGGGAGCCCGGACACGGGCAGCGGGAATCGGGATGCCGGACCCGCCGCGGACTCCCCGTCCGCGGCGGGCGGGATGCCGCCCCCGCCCGGGAGGCACGGCACGGCCGACGGCAGTGCCGTGCCGGGCGACCCTTCCGCCGCGGGGGTTCCCGGCGTGTTCCGGCGCGACCGGCGGCACAAGGTGCTCGGCGGTGTCTGCGCGGGGCTGGGGCGCATGTGCGACATGGACCCGGTGATCTTCCGCATCGTGCTCGCGGTGCTGTCGGCGACCGGCGGCATCGGCCTGATCTTCTACGGCTTCGCCTGGCTCTTCGTCGCCTACGACGACGAGGAGGAGAACGAGATCCGCAAGCTCCTCACCGGCCGGGTGGACGGCCAGGCGCTGACGGGCGTGCTGTTCGCGCTGGTGGGCTGCGGTGTCTTCCTGTCCATGCTGAGCAACAGCGGGGTGCTCACCTTCGCGGCGACGCTCTCCCTGCTCCTGGCCGGCGCGGGCTACTGGTCGCGACGCCGCGGCACCGACGACCCCGACCCGCTCGCGGCGCAGGCCGTGGCCGACGCGCCGCCCGAGGCACAGGCCCCTCCCGTCCCCGCCTCCTTCCCCTCCTGGTGGCGCGAGCCCATCGTCAAGGACGGCACGTACGTGGGCGGCACGGGGTATCTGTGGGGTCCCGGCGACACCCGGGACCTCGACATCGCGGCGGCGGTCTCCGGCGGGCAGCGCCGCTACGGCGTGGAGATACGGACGCCCGGGCCGAGGCAGCGCGGCCCTCGCCGGATCGGCGGCCGGGTCTTCCTCCTGGCCGTCCTCGCGGCGGGCCTCGGTACGGGTCTGACCTGGGACGACCACAGTCTGAGCACCAGCCTCCAGACAGGGCTGGCCTGCGCGCTCGCCGTGTTCGGCCTCGGCATCGCTCTCAGCGCGTTCCTCGGGCGTACGGGAGCGGGGTCGGTCTTCCTCGCCGTCGTCACGGCGGGCCTGCTGGCCTGCTCGGCGGCGATGCCGGAGAAGATCAGCACGCACTGGGTACGCACGGACTGGACGCCCGCCTCGGCGGCGGCCGTCCGACCGCAGTACGACCTGGGGACGGGCGTCGGCACGCTCGACCTCAGCCGGATCGACCTCGGCAGGAACCGGACGGTGACGACCAACGCCGAGGTCGGCCTGGGACAGCTCAAGGTGATCGTGCCCGAGGACGTGACCGTGAACCTGGTGGTCGAAGTGGGCATCGGGGACATCCAGTTGCCGGGTGACGACCAGAAGGACGTGGACGTGGCACCGGGCAAGCACGACCGGCGGACGCTCGCGCCCGCGGACGGGACGAAGGACGGCGGGACGCTCGACCTCACGCTCGAGGTCGGCATCGGACAGGCGGAGGTGTCCCGTGCTGCGTCATGAGTTCCAGCCCGGCAGGCTCGTGGCCGGCGGCTTCCTCACCCTCGCGGGCGGTCTGTACGCCGGGGACGCGGGCGGGCTCTGGGACACCCCGTGGTTCGCGGTGATCCCCCTGGTCGTCGGTGGCCTGTGCCTGGCGGCCCTGGCGGGCACCGTGGCCCAGGCCGTCCGCGGCAGACGCCGCAAGGTCCCCGCCGGAGACGGAGAGGGAGGGCACGCCCGGGACCTCCGGGAGGACGGGCACGCGCCGGGCCGCTAGCGCCCTCCCGGCAGGGCACGCTCACCGACTGCCGCGTCCCGGGGAGCTGTGCCATGCCCTGCCGCCATGCCCTGCCGCCACGGTCCGCGCTCCCCTTGCCTGGCGCTGCGATGCACTGCGATGCACGCCCGGCGCCGCCCGGCCCCGCCGGGGCACGCACTTCGACAGCGGGCATCCGGTCGGCGGGCGACGGTCGGCTGCCCGGGCAGAGCAGGGAGAGCCGGACGACAAGCCGGGACGGCGGACAACGGGAAGCCAGGTCGGACGGACGGACGGACGGGCGCGCGAGCTGGGCACGGGCCGTCGGGCGGGGAAGACGCGAGGTGGAGCCGGAGGAGCGGGGAGGGACCGGGAGGAGGGGAGGGCCGGGCGGGGAGGGCTGGGAGGGCTGGGCGGGGAGGGCTGGGAGGGCTGGGCGGGGAGGAAACCGGCAGAGGTCCGAGGGCGGTCTAGTAGGCCCCGGCCCGCTGCCTGCGCCGGGAACGCAGCATGGCGTCGATCGAGAAGACCGAGGCTCCGGCGAGGACGAGGGGCAGCCAGGCCATGAGGTAGACGAGGTCGTTGCCGTAGTAGTACGGGTCGGCACCCCAGCTCACGGTCAGCCAGAGGCTGAGGGAGATCAGGGCGCCGCCGAACGCGGCGAGCCGGGCCAGCAGTCCGATCAGCGTGCCGATGCCCACGGCCAGCTCTCCGAAGGCGATGGCGTAACCGAAGCCGACCGGATTCTTGAGCGACAGGTCGACGAGGGCGGGAATCGCCGACGAGTCCCGCACGGCGCGCATCATGTCGCCGATGGACCCCGAGCCGGCGTCGGACAGGAACGCGCTGTCGGTCAGCTTGTCCAGACCGGCGTAGATGAAGGTGACACCGAGGAAGACGCGCAGGGGGACGAGGGCGTACCGCGTGGCGGTGTCCCGCCAGCTCCGGCCCTCGTCCAGATATCCGGAGTGTGGGTCCATCCGCATGCCGTGAGTCATCGCCCTCCGCCACCTCTCAGCCGCCGAACGGTTCACTCCTCAACAGACCATACGTACGACCGCGGACTCCCGCTCATGGACGAACGGACAAATTTCGACCAGGTCCCCCGGAACTCCCCTTGCCGACAACGAAATGCACGGCGTCGGCACCCGGGACGGTCCCGAGCCCATGCGGGTGGCCGTCCGGACGAACTCCTCGCGGGCCGGCGGTACGGGGGTCGAGGCGTCGCTGAGTACACGGCGGTCAGGCCCCGGGTCCGGCGCCCCGAGCGTGCGGGTCCGCCCGGACCCGGGGCCACACAGGTCCGGACCCGCCGACCCAGGAAGACCAAGCCCTCGCCCGCGGGCACGCAGACACTCGGACACCATCGCCGGGGAGGCCGGCGAGGACAAGGAGTGCCTGAGCGCACGGAGGGCGGCCCGAGCCCCCGAGCCCCCGGGCCTCTCGGGAGCCCGGGTCCCTGCGGCCTCTGCGGCCCCTGCGGCCGGAACACCCGGGCCGAGCCCCGGGGCCCCCACCTCCAAGACACCCGGACGGGGCCCCGGGCGCTCACTCCGTCACATCGATCCCCACGCTGTTGGTCTCCACGCCCGCCGCGGTCACCACCTGCACCTCCACCCGGCCGGGCTCCACGTCCGCGGGTACCGGCACGGTCAGCACCGCGTCGGACGGGTTGCTGAATCCTCCCGGCACCGGCACCAGCGGCACATGCACGTGCACAGGGCCGATCCGTACGACCATCCGCGACAGCCGGTCGGCAGTCTGCGCCCCGGGCGGCACGAATCCGGCACCCCGGATCTCGATGTCGTCCCCGGTCCGGATCGGCGCGTCGAGGTCCCCGGCCTCCCGCGCGCGGACGACCGAGAGGATCACCGGCCGGCCGCCCTCCGCGTACTTCCCGGCCACATAGGTGGCGGCGGACACCAGGACCACCACCGCGAGTCCCCACGGCAGGTCGGGCAGCTGCTCCGGCCGCCTGGCCAGCCGCACCGCGGCGAACACCAGGGCCACCGCGCCCAGGACCACGTACTGCGTGTCCGCGAAGCTGCCCCGGCCGGAGTCGTCGGTCAGCAGGTCGGCGGCCCTCGGCCGGTCGGCGCGGACCTTCTGCAGCCGCTGCCCCAGCACGCGCAGCCCCACGACCCGCCGTACCAGCACCGCGATCGCGCACACCACGGCGAGCACGGTCACGATCCCGGCGCCGCGAGCGAGTTCGAGTCCCGCGATCAGCGCGTCCCGCTCGGTGTGCGAGGACGCGCCGGCGAGCCGTCCCGCCAGCAGCAGTACCGCGTACACGACGAAGAGGACCCAGGCCGCGGCCACCGCGCGGGAGGTGGAGAGCCGGTTGTCCTCACCGATGACCGGTGCCAGTACGCCGCCCCGCGCCCGGTGGAACCACGAGGCGCCGGTCAGCAGCACCGCGACCACCAGCGCGGCGAGCAGCCCCGCCGTCCGCGCGGACGACCAGCCCGCCCCGATCGCGGTGAGCGCCTGCGCGAGCAGCAGGACGCCGACGGCGCCCCACACCGCGGCGACGGTCCGCCGCCACACCCGCCCGAGCCAGACGTCCCCCTCGGCCCGCCCTCGTTCGGCGACGAGGTCGGCGGACTGGGTCAGCTCGTCCGACACCCACTGCCGCGAGGCGCCGAACGAGTGGGCGACCGCGGCGGGCAGCCCCCGTCCGGACGCGAACTCGTCGCGCTTGGAGAGGAATTCGGCGACAGCGCGCCGATGTCCCGCGCGGGCCCCGTGCGGACAGTCCCCGCAGGTGCAGCCGCCCTCGTGCGCGCCCCGTCCGGCATCACGCCTCGCGCCCTGTCCAGCCTCCTGCACCGCCACGCCCCTTGCCGCCCTTCACGCCACTTCGCCGGCCCTCGTCGGGCCGCACGTACCACCGTCGTGCCGTGTTCGGCCGACGGGCCCCGCCCCTGTGCCGCCACCGCGTGGCGGCATGCGTACTTCCACCCACCGCACAGTTGCCCGGCCGTACAGAGGTACCGCCGCACAACTGCCTTGTGACGAGAGCGCATTGTGCCGTACCGCACACCCCTGGCGTCCGCCAGGTCCGGTCAGCGCGGGTGAACCGGCCAACCCCGTGTTGACCCGGCTGCGAGAATTTCCCCATGGCCGAGATCATCCAGCGCGACGGGACCTGGGCCTTCGACGGCAGCACGGTCCGGATCACCCCGGGGCTGCACCGCTCCGTGCCGCTGTTCCGGCAGACGTACGGGGAGATCGCCGTGCCGATCGAAGCGGTGGCGGGTGCCGTGTACGAACCCGAACGCAAGCGCGGCAGGCTGCGGTTGAGGCTGCGCGAGGGTGCCGATCCGCTGCTCCAGGCGACCGGCGGCCGACTGCCCGAGGCGGCCGACCCGTACCGGCTGGCCGTGGACGTCGACCGCTCGGGCATCGCCGAGTACGTCGCCGAGGAGATCCGCCGCGCGCTGCTCCTGGAACAGGTCTCCGTGGAGCCGGCAGCGTCGTATCTGCTGCCCGGCCCGCCCGTGCCCGTCTCGGTGCGTTCCAGCGACGGCACGGTCTCCTTCGACGGGACCCGGGTGCGCATCGACTGGAGCGACACCTCGGACCGGGTGAAGCGCGCGACGGGGCCTCGCATCATCGGCGTACCGGATCTCGTGCGGGTGGAATGGCTGCCGAACTCGGGTTACGAGGACGGGTGCCTGCGGTTCGTGACACGGGACGCGGGGCCCTCCAGGCCGCCGGCGGAGAAGGACCCGTTCGCGCTCGACCTGTGGGGCAGCACCCGCCGCGACCTGCTCACGGCCCTGGTGGCCACGGCGGTCGTCGCCCGGCTCCCGCACCCGTCGGCCGGTGCGGACGAGCGCGTGGCGCAGAACGGGGCCCGGGACGGCGCTCAGGACGCGGCACCGGTGCCGCTCGGGGCGCCCCGGGACGCCGTGGACCCCGGGCCGCGCGTGCCACGGCAGGACCACCACGACGTGCTGCTGCGCCGGCTGCGGGAGCTGGGCGAGCTGCACCGCGACGGCGTGCTCACCGACGAGGAGTTCGCGGTGACCAAGGCCGCCGTACTGCGGGGCTTCTAGGGCTCGCGGGCCGGGGTGCCCGGTCAACTCAGGAGGTCGGGTTCGCTGCGGCTGATGTCCTGCCAGAGCGGCTGGTAGTTGATCCAGGCCACCAGGTCGCCGCCGAGCTGTTCCCGCGTCGCGACCGCCTGCTTGTGGTCGATCAGCACCGGCCGCCCCGCCGCCCGCGCCGTGAGCTGCACCTGGCACGACCGTTCCATCGACAGGAACCACCAGGCCGCCGCGTCCACCGAGTCGCCGACGGTCAGCAGCCCGTGGTTGCGCAGGACCAGTGCCTTGCGCGTGCCGAGCGCGGAGGCGATCCGCCGCCCCTCCTCGGCGTCCACGGCGACGCCCGAGTAGGCGTCGTACAGCGCGTGGTCCTCGTAGAAGGCGCAGCTCTCCTGGGTGATCGGGTCGAGCAGGTCGGCGAGCGCGGACAGGGCGCGTCCGTGCACCGAGTGGCAGTGGGCGACCGCGACGACGTCGGGCCGGGCGGCGTGCACCTGGGCGTGCACGGTGAACGCCGCCTGGTTCACGTGGTAGCGGCCCTCGATCACCTGCCCCTCGCCGTTGGCCATGACGAGATCGCCGACGGTGACGTGCTTGAACGGCATGCCGAAGGGGTTCACCCAGAAGCAGTCGCTGTACTCGGGGTCGCGCGCGGTGATGTGTCCGGAGACCCCGTCCTCGAAGCCGAGCCGGCCGAACAGCCGCAGCGCGCCCGCCAGGCGTTCCTTGCGGTGCCTGCGCTCGTCGTCGAGCGACTCGTGCATGGGCGGCATGGCGAACCGCAGCCGGTCGGTGGGAAGGGGCCGGGGCGGCGTGGGCCCGTGCATGTGTCCTCCAGCCCTGAGGGGCGGACTCCTCTTTCGGGTTTACGGCCGGGAAGTTACCTTCGGTCAGCGCTGGAGAACAGAGATGTCCGTGAAGAGAGTGCACAACCGTTGTACGGCGTCGATGGTCTCCCTGTCAGGAGCCAACTGCCCGGTCGGCCACACTGTGCCGACGCCCCCTGGAGGAACCACCCGTGCACTGCCATCCCCACACTCCGCGCGGACCGCACCCCGCGACCGCATCCGCCGACCGCCCATGAAGAGAACCGAACGTCTGATCACGGACGTGCTCAGGCAGATCGCCTCCCGGGACGTCGTCGTACTGGAGGACCCGCGCGGCTCCACACGCCGGCTCGCCGCGCTCACGTACACGGCCCTGCAGTACGGGTTCCAGTACAAGGAGACGACGAGGACCGGCAGGCTGCTCCAGGTCCGCCTGGTCCGCGACCTCTCCGCCGAGGCCCGCGAACGCAGCGCGGCGACTCTGGCGCGGCTCGCCGAGGGCCGCACTCCCGGGCTGCGGCCCGGCACCCTCAAGCCCCTGCCGGACGAGGCGCCCGCGGTGAGCCTGCTGGCGGCCCGCATCGAGTTCGACGCCATGTCGGACGACCCGCACCGGGGCCCCAAGGCCGTCTTCGTCACCGCGGCCGTGGTGCTGACGGCGCTGCTGCTGATAGCCGCCGGCTGGCAGTCCGCGCTCCTCACGGGCGCCACGATGGGCGTGCTGTTCGCGGTCTACCTCCGCCTGGAGATCCTCCGCAAACGCCGGCTGGCCCGGCGGCTGCGCAGGGCGCGCCGGCGCTGAGCCCGGGTCCGGCGCGGTGCTCCCGCGCCGCGCCGCCGCGGGAAGGCGACAGAGGATGTCCGGTATCGACGTCAGACTCTCGGTATGACACATGAGGCACGCGAAACGCGTACGACGTCGAACTGGGCGGCCCTCACGGCCGCGGAACCGGACTTCGCCAGGACGGTCGAGGAGCGGTTCGGGGCCTTCACGCACCACGTCGTGGCGACGCTCCGCAAGGACGGGTCGCCCCGCACGTCCGGTCTGGAGGTCCGCTTCCTCGGCGGCGAGCTGTGGCTCGGCATGATGCCGGACTCGATGAAGGCCCTGGACCTGCGGCGCGACCCGCGCTTCGCGCTCCAGGCGAACCCGGGCCCCGGCACGGAGATGGGCGGCGGCGACGTGCGGGTCGCCGGCCGGGCCGTCGAGGTGCACGACCCCGCGGAGCGGGCCCGGTACGCCGAAGAGGTGGAACCGCCGGAGCCGTTCCACCTCTTCCGTACCGAGCTGACGGAGGTCGTGCGGACCCACGTCGAGGACGACACCTACCTGGTCGTCGAGGTCTGGCGGCCCGGAGTGCCGGTACGCACTGTCAGGCGGACCTGAGCGGGGGGACTACTCCCACTCGATGGTGCCCGGCGGCTTCGACGTCACGTCGAGGACGACCCGGTTGACGTCCGCGACCTCGTTGGTGATCCGGGTCGAGATCTTCGCGAGGACGTCGTACGGCAGCCGCGACCAGTCGGCGGTCATCGCGTCCTCGGACGAGACGGGCCGCAGCACGATCGGGTGGCCGTACGTCCGGCCGTCGCCCTGGACACCGACGGAGCGTACGTCCGCGAGCAGCACGACCGGGCACTGCCAGATGTCGCGGTCCAGTCCGGCGGCCGTCAGCTCCTCGCGGGCGATGGCGTCGGCCTCGCGGAGCAGGTCGAGTCGCTCCTTGGTGACCTCGCCGACGATCCGGATGCCGAGTCCGGGGCCGGGGAACGGCTGGCGCTGGACGATCTCGTCCGGCAGGCCCAGCTCCTGGCCGACCATGCGGACCTCGTCCTTGAACAGCTTGCGCAGCGGCTCGACGAGCTCGAACTCGAGGTCCTCGGGCAGGCCGCCCACGTTGTGGTGGGACTTGATGTTCGCCGTGCCGGTGCCGCCGCCGGACTCGACGACGTCCGGGTAGAGCGTGCCCTGCACGAGGAAGGCCACGTCCTCGCCCTCGGCGGCCTCGGCGATGATCTCGGCCTGGGCCTGCTCGAAGACGCGGATGAACTCGCGCCCGATGATCTTCCGCTTCTCCTCGGGGTCGGAGACCCCGGCCAGCGCCGCGAGGAACCGCTCCTGCGCGTCCACGACCTTGAGCTGTACGCCCGTCGCGGCCACGAAGTCCTTCTCGACCTGCTCGGTCTCGCCCTGCCGCATCAGACCGTGGTCGACGTAGACGCAGGTGAGCTGCGAGCCGATGGCCTTCTGCACGAGTGCGGCGGCCACGGCGGAGTCGACACCGCCGGAGAGCCCGCAGATCGCGCGCTTGGTGCCGACCTGCTCGCGGATGAGCGCCACCTGCTCGTCGATGACGTTGCCGGTGGTCCAGGACGGGGTCAGACCCGCGCCCCGGTACAGGAAGTGCTCCAGGACCTGCTGGCCGTGCGTGGAGTGCATGACCTCGGGGTGGTACTGGACGCCGTAGAGCTTCTTCTCGTCGTTCTCGAAGGCGGCGACCGGTACGACGTCGGTGGACGCCGTGACGGTGAAGCCCTCGGGGGCGGCGGAGCAGGCGTCGCCGTGCGACATCCAGACCGGCTGCTCGTCCGGGGTGCCCTCGAAGAGGGTGGAACCGGACTTGCTGACGTGCAGCGGCGTGCGGCCGTACTCGCGGGCTCCGGTGTTGTCGACCGTCCCGCCGAGGGTGGTCGCCATCAGCTGGAAGCCGTAGCACATGCCGAAGACCGGGACACCGGCCTCGAAGAGCTCGCGGTCCAGGCGGGGCGCGCCTTCCGCGTACACCGACGAGGGGCCGCCGGACAGGATGATCGCCGCCGGGTTCTTCGCGAGCATCTCCGCCACCGGCATGGTGCTCGGCACGATCTCGCTGTAGACCCGGGCCTCACGGACTCGGCGGGCGATGAGCTGGGCGTACTGCGCACCGAAGTCGACGACCAGGACGGTGTCGGGGGCGACGGGGGACGCTGATGGCACGGTTTGCCTTCCGGCGGTTTATCAGGGCTGTGCTCCCGAGTCTAACTGGGCGCCCGGAGGTGCTGTCCCGCTCACCCGACGCGAGGCGTTCCCGACGGGGGGGGCGGTCCCGACGGGGGCCCGACGCGGGACGGTCCCAACGCGGGGCGGTCCCGATGCGAGGCGGTCCTGGTCCCGGCCCGGGATCAGTCCCGGCGCGGAAGGCGATCCCGACGCGGGAGGCGTTTCGGGCGCGGGAGCACTCCCGGCGCGGAAGACGTTTCGGGCGCGGGAGCACTCCCGACCCGGGTGCGGGAGGCGGTCCCGATCGCCCACGGCGGCGGACGACAGCGGCCGGCGGTTCCGGCCCGCTGCGGCGGCGGACAGCGACGGCGGGCAGCGGCCGGGCGGGCGCTGCCCCGGTCCAGGTCCCCCGCGGCAGCGGACGACGGCCGGGCGCCCGGCCGTCCGGTGCGCCGGGACGGCTGACACGGGGGTGGCCGGACGGCAGACACGGAGAGCCGCCCGATGCGCCGGTGGGGCGGGCACGGGCGTGGCCGATGCGCGGGACGGGCGGCCGGCGTGTTCCCGGGCGGGCCGAAGCGCCCGGCCCGGTGGGCGGGGGTCCGCCGGGCGGGCCGGGGCGTCTCACCATCCGGAACGGCTTGGCCGCCCTCGGCCGCCCGGTCCATACTCGCCCCATGCTCACGCACCAGACCTACGTCTTTACCTATGGCAACCGGCCCGCCGGCTGCCATGGTCGTGCTGCTTGAGCAACTGACAAGCGACTTCCCAGGCGCCCCGGGCCGACAAGGCCCGGGGCGCCTGTGCTTTTCCGGACCTTGCCGCTCCGGGGCCCCGTCCGAACCTTCCGACGAGGAGCCCGACATGACCGCCACCGCCGCGACCGAGCAGAGCACGACCGAGAGGACCGGCGCCCGTACCGAGGACGCCGCCGGCGTCATCACCGGCGCCCGCGAACGCATCGACGCGCTCGACGACCGGATCATCGGCCTCGTCCAGGAGCGGATGGCCGTCTCGGCGGTCATCCAGGAGGCCCGGATCTCCTCCGGCGGCAGCCGGATGAACCTGTCCCGCGAGATGGAGGTCCTCGCCCACTACCGCGAGGCGCTCGGCAAGCCGGGCACCTCCCTGGCGATGACCCTGCTGGAGCTGTGCCGGGGCCGCGTCTGACCACCGCGCGCAGTCGGGGACGTCCCGCCGCGCACGCCGTCCGGCACGAAGGCGACGCGGGACGGGTCCCGGTACGTCTTCCGCCTACGACGGACGTCCGGTGCACGCACGTACGCATCCCCTCTCACCCGTACGGCGCGTGACCGCCCCCCGACGGGCTTCGTTTGTCCCTGTGTCCGTGTCAGCCAGGGGCGGGCCCGAAGAACCACGCGTGGCTCCGCTGGAGCGATGAGGCGTACGGACGTGCGTCGTGGGACCTCGTTCCAGAGAAGTGACCGGACGGCAGGGGACAGCGGCCCGGTCACCCAACAGAGGTCGGCTCCGGGGACGCCCGGAGCCGACCGGCGGAATCCGTGCAAGAGCGGTCGAAACGGTTGCGGAGGCCGTGACCCGTCGCGCACGATGCCTGAAAGACCCAAGTCCCGCAGCAGACAACCGCATTGGACCGTCCCACCGCCATTGGTCGACACCACGCGCACTCCCCCGGTGCGCGGAGGCGCCGACCGGCGGACCCGGCCGACAAGCGGCGCTACCCCCCCCCGGCGCCGCTTCCCAGGCACCGACGCTGCCCTGACGTCGGTGCCGACCACGAAGGGCCCCGCGGATCCGTCCCGCGGGGCCCTTCGCCGTGCCCGTGCCGTTCGGACAGTCGGCGCAGATCAGCCCGTCGGCGTGGACGTCGCGTCCGGCTTCCCCGCCGTCCCCGGCCCGTCCGCCTCCCGCGACTTCCGCAGTTTCGCGAGTTGGGTCCTCACGAGCTTCCCCGGGACCTCGACGCCGTCGGCGTCGAGCATGTCCATCGAGCTGAAGGCCGCGAGGGTCGTGCCGTCCCGGACGACGGTGTAGGCGGTGGGCACCTCGGCCCCCTCGATGGAGCCGACCAGCCTGAGCGCCACGGACTCGTCGCCGAGGTCGGGACCGTCGACGGCCTCGACCTTCCCGTACGTGTAGCCGGCGTGCTCGTAGCGGGCGCACGTCCTCACCGACGCGCGCAGGCCCGCCATCACCTCGTGCGCCTCCCCGGCCCGGTACGAGAGGAGGGCGAGCGTGTGCACCGAGGCGTCCGCGCCCTCGCGGTCGTCCTCGCGCTCCGCGTGCCGGCTCACGACGGCCCGCGGGGACGGGTCCGTGGTGAACAGGAACAGGTCGGCGACCGGCTGGCACGCGACCGGCGTCGCCCGGAGCGACTGCCCCTGGAGGTCCGCGGCCCCCGACTCGGTGAACCCGTACCCCTTGAGGTCGCCCGTCCCGAGTACGGCCTTCGTCAACCGCGCCTTGTTCAGGGGACCTTCGGCCCCGTCGCCGGCCGGCGCGGCGGACCCGCCGTCCCGCGCCGCCGCGGCCCCGCTCGCCGTACCGCTCGGGCCCGACGGCTTCCGGTCCTTCGCCGTGCCGCCGCCGCACGCGGCGAGGCCTCCGAGGGCGGTCATGACCGACGCGGCCACGAGCGTACGGGCGACGCGGCCGGGGGCACCGCTGGTCCTCGCGCTCATGTCCGCGACACCGTCCCGCAGGACCCTGCCCCGGAAGAGGCGATGTCCCGGTCGAGGTCGTACGGGTCGGTCGTCGGCCCCGACCGGTCCTCCTCGACGGGCGCCTGCGAGGGGAACTGCGGGTGCAGGAAGCCGTCGTGGACGCGGCAGGCCGAGTTGGAGAGTTCCTGTTCGTGGCTGACGACGACGAGCCGGCCCGGGGTGACCCGGTACTTCGCGGGGTCGACGAGTTCCAGTTCGAGGGCGCGGCGGACGATCGTCCGGGTGACCTCGGTGGAGTCCGGGTCGGCCGGGGCGAGCGCGTAGACGAAGGTGTAGTCGGCGTGGATGGTGACGACCCCCTCCCGGCCCGCCTCGAACGTCGTACGGCCCCGGGTCTTGACGACGTCCCCGACGAGCCGCACCTCGTCCGGGTCGAAGCGGCTGAACAGGGTCAGCGGGTCGTGGTTCCTGCCGGGCTTGCGCAGCCACGACTCGGCGTCGGCGACCATGCCCGGCTGACGAGGGTCGAGCACCTTGTCGAGCACGGTCTCCGGGGTACCGCCGAGAAGGGTCTTCGGGTCGAGGTTGGCGTCCACGAGCAGGGCCTTCGTCTGCTTCAGCGCCTGGGCCACCTGCGCCTCGGAGAACGAGCCGACCGCCTTGGCCTCGGGCAGGACGATCCCTTCGGCGCCGTCGGCGTACCGTGCCGCCGGGGAGTCGGCGAACGGCCGTTCCAGCGTGGGCGTTCCGGGCCCCGCGGAGACGGGGGCCGCCGTCGGCCGCGCGATCCCCTCAGCGAGCGGGGCCGTGGAGTCCGCGCCCTCGTCGGCGCCCGTGCCGAACGGGTCTCCGGGCAGCAGCGACGGCTTCATGGCCACCACGGCCAGCGCGACGACCAGCGGGACGCCGACGATCGCCCACATCCTGCGGCGGCGGGCGGCGCGCCCGTTCGTCTCCTGCCACGCGGGGCCCGTGCGCCACCCGGGCGGCACCTCGCCCCGCGCGTCCTGCTGCCGCAGTCGTTCCGTCACCATGCGCGCCCTGGCGGACGGTTCCTTCGGAGCCCCGGCCGTGCGGATGTCCCGCTCGCTGTCCTGGGCGAAGCGATCCCACACCTCGTCGGGCATGGACGACCCCGGCTCCCCGGACTGCTTCTCGGTCACGGCGTTCGTGCCTCTTTCCACTGGTCGACCCGTTGCCTGCGTGCCCGTCGGCCGGGTCGAGGGGTGTGAACCGCTCAACTGTGCGACAGGCGGACGAGGATCAGTTCTAGGCCGTCGGCGACGCGGGCCACAAGACCGTTCAGGCTGTGACCGACCCCACATAAGAATTCTGTGAGTTCGAGGACAACCCTTCACACGGGTCACAGGTCTCCCCTGTGGAACCAACGGCCGTACCCGCGCCCGCCACGCGGAGGCCTCCCGATTCTTGTGCCGCCACAGCGGCACACCGGACTTTCCGAGGTCTTGATGAAGCTTCGCCACGCCATGGCCGTCGCGGCCACGACCGCCGTCATAGCCCCGCTCGCACTGCTGTCGGCTCCGGCCGCCTTCGCGACGGACGAGCCGTCCGGCTCCCCGAGCGCGTCCGCCTCCGAGTCGGTGAGCGCGTCCCCGTCGGCGAGCGAGTCGTCCGGCGAGGCCGCCCCCGCGCCCGGCACCTCGACGTCCGAGTCGGCGAGCGCGTCCGCCCCGGCCCCGAGCACGTCGGCGTCCGAGGCGTCGCCGAGCGCCTCCGCCTCCGCCTCCGCCTCCGCCTCCGAGGAGCCCGACCCCGAGCCCTCGGTGTGCGAGGACTCCAAGGTCCAGGTGAGCATGAGCGGGCTCCCGGGCAAGATCGCGGCGGGCAGCGGCTGGCACAAGTTCTCGCTGAACGTCCTGAACTCCTCCGACTCGACGCTGCGGGACCTCGACTTCTTCGCCGGTGCCGCCGCCGACAAGTCCGGCGAGGACCTCTTCAAGAGCAAGCAGGTCCAGCTCCAGGCCTGGAACCCGGACGGCAAGGTCTGGGAGAACCTCGACGAGGGCGGCTACGCGGTCGGCTACGTCGGATACACCGACGAGCTGAAGCCCGACTTCGAGGTGCACATCCCGCTGCGCGTCAACGTGAAGTCCAGCGCCCCGGTCGGCGCCGGCTTCTCGCTCGGCGCGACCATCTACGGCGACGACGACGCCGAGTGCACCGGGTTCGGCGAGGTGGCGTACAAGTTCCGGATCGTGGCCGCGGGCACGGACACCGGCGGTACGAAGCCCCAGGAGGGCGGCAAGGCCCCGGTCACGGACGAGAAGGCCGACAGGGGCGACACGCCCCAGGTCACCGGCAACCTCGCCGAGACGGGTTCGAGTTCCGCGCTGCCGGTCATCGCGCTCGTCGGCGGTGCCGCCGTCGTCGCCGGTGTCGGCGCGGTGTTCATCGTCCGCCGCCGCAAGGCCGACGCCGACGCGTAGGACGTGACGCCGCCGCACACGGCGGCCGCTTCACGCTTCACGCTTCACGCTTCACGCTTCACGCTTCACGCTTCACGCTTCACGCTTCACGCACGAAACGAAGGACCTGCGCCCGGAGGGGGGTGCAGGTCCTTCGTTTCGTGAGGGGGCGCTGCTCAAGCGCTACTCCTTGCTCCTGGGCGGGACCGTCGGCAGCCCGAGGAACGGCAGGCGCAGTGCGCCGAAGGCGTCCTCGGGCACGGCCGGCGCGTGCGGCGCGACGGGCTCCAGCCGCTCGTACGCCGCCCCTGTCGCCGGACGCGGGTCAGCCCCGCCCCTGTTGGGCCAGTACGACATCGCGCGCTCGGCCTGGGCCGTGATGGTCAGCGACGGGTTCACGCCGAGGTTCGCGGAGACGGCGGCGCCGTCCACGACGGAGATGCCCGGATGCCCGAACAGCCGGTGGTACGGGTCGATGACGCCCTCCTCGGCGGACCGGCCGATCGGGCAGCCGCCCAGGAAGTGGGCGGTGAGCGGCATGCCCATCAGCTCGCCCACGTTGGAGCCGGCGAAGCCGTTGATCTCCGCGGCGATCGCGGAGGCTGCCTCCGAAGCCGCCCGGATCTGCTTGGGGTTGGGCGCACCGTGGCCCTGACGCGCCGTCAACAGCCCCTTGCCGAGGCCCTTGTGCTTGAGGTGTGTCGTCAGGGAGTTGTCGAGCGACTGCATCACCAGGCCGATGATGGTCCGCTCGGACCAGCGGCGCTTGGAGAGCGAGCGGGCCATCAGGAGCGGGTGCCTGACCGCGTTGGCGAGCCAGGCGAGCGTCCTCGACGAGCCCTCCGTGTACGGGACCTGGAGGATGGAGAGGCCGCCCATCGCGTTCGACCCCTTGCCGTAGCGGACGGGCTCGATGTGGGTGTTGGCGTCCGGGTGGATCGACGACGTGATCGCGACCCCCCGGGTGAAGTCGGCGCGCGGCTGTCCGGTGGCCCCGCGGTAGCGGCGGTCGCTGGTCTGTGCGCCCACCAGCGCCTCGGAGTTCGTACGGGTCAACTCGCCCAGCCGGTTCGAGAGGTCGGGCAGCCGGCCGCTCTCCTTCATGCGGTGCAGCAGGGTCTGCGTACCGTACGTGCCCGCCGCGAGGACGACGCGGCGGGCGGTGAGGACCCTGCCCCCGCCCTTGCGGCGGCGCCCGGTCGGGAGTGTGGAGACGGCGAAGCCGCCGCCCGCGTCCTCCGTGAGCGAGACGACCGTCGTCATCGGGTGGACGACCGCGCCCGCCTTCTCCGCGAGGTACAGGTAGTTCTCGTTGAGGGTGTTCTTCGCGCCGTGCCGGCAGCCGGTCATGCACTCGCCGCACTCCGTGCAGGCGGCGCGCCCGGGGCCCGCCCCGCCGAAGTAGGGGTCGTCGGCACGCTCACCCGGCGCCGCCTTGACTGACCCGTCGGCGTCCTCCCCGTCGCCGAAGAAGACACCGACCGGCGCCATGTGGAAGGTCTCCTCGACGCCCATCCGGGCGGCGGCGGCCTTCAGGTGGACGTCCGAGGGTGTCGTCGTCGGGTTGAGCCGCACTCCCAGCATCCGCCGCGCCTGGTCGTAGTACGGGGCCAGCTCCGCCTGCCAGTCGGTGATGTCCTTCCACTGCGGGTCCTCGAAGAAGGGCTTCGGCGGCACGTAGAGCGTGTTGGCGTAGTTGAGCGAACCTCCGCCGACGCCCGCTCCCGCCAGCACCATCACGTTGCCCAGGAGATGGATGCGCTGGATGCCGTACATGCCGAGCGCCGGCGCCCAGAGGTAGTTCCTCAGGTCCCAGGAGTTCTTGGGCAGCGACGCGCGGGTGAAACGGCGGCCCGCCTCCAGCACCCCGACGCGATAGCCCTTCTCGGTCAGCCGAAGGGCGCTCACCGATCCGCCGAATCCGGAGCCTACGACGATCACGTCGTAGTCGTACGCCGGCCCGTCGTCCTGATTCCGGACGGAGTTCTCCTGTGCCACGTGCTCTCCTCGTCGAGAACTGCTGAGAACTGCTGAGACTGCTGAGACCTGCCCTGAACTGCCGACTCGCCTGCCGGGTCCCGGTCCGGTCCCGCCCGCTCGGGTCCCGGCCCCGGTCCCGGCCCCGGTCCCGGTCCCGGTCCCGGTCGCGTCTAGCGGAAGCGCAGGGCCTTCATGACCCGCAGGCTCCGGCTCATGAACTGCGCGTACTTCTCGTCGTCCATGCCGAGCGAGGGAGCCATCGGCAGCAGGCGCTGCTGGGCGACGGTCTGCGCCTCGGTGTACTTGAGGATGCCCTCGGAACCGTGCCTGCGGCCGAGACCGGAGTCCTTCATGCCGCCCATCGGCGACTGGACGCTGCCGTACGCGGGCGCGTAGCCCTCGTTGACGTTGACCGTTCCGGTGCGCAGGCGGGCCGCGACCCGGGCGCCGCGGCGGCCGTCCCTGGTCCAGACCGAGGAGTTGAGGCCGTACGGCGTGGAGTTCGCGAGTTCCACCGCCTCGTCCTCGTCCTTGAACCGGTAGACGGAGACGACCGGGCCGAACGTCTCCTCCGCGCAGACCGCCATCGGTGCCTCGACGCCGTCGAGGATGGTGGGCTCGAAGAAGAACGGGCCGACGTCCGGTCGCGCGACACCGCCGGTGACGACGGTGGCCCCCTTCGCGACGGCCTCCTCGACGTGCCGGGTGACGGTCTCCAACTGGCGTTCGCCCACGAGCGAGCCCATCTCGGCGCCGTACGCGAGGGACCGGCCCAGCCGCATCGCGCGGGTGCGGGCGGCGAACCGCTCCAGGAAGGCGTCGGCGACCGACTCGTGGACGAACAGCCGCTCGATGGAGATGCACAGCTGGCCGGCGGACGAGAAGCAGGCACGGACCGCACCGGCCGCCGCCTTGTCGATGTCCGCGTCCGCCAGGACCAGCATGGCGTTCTTGCCGCCGAGTTCGAGCGAGACCCCGACCAGCCGGGCCGCGGCGCCCTGGGCCACCTCCCGGCCGGTACGGGTGGAGCCGGTGAACGACACGTAGTCGGCGCGTCGGACGACCTCCGGGCCGATCACCGGGCCGTCGCCGAGGACGACCTGGAAGACATCGGCCGGCAGTCCCGCCTCGACCAGCAGGTCGCGGGCCCACAGTGCGGTCAGGCAGGTCTCGGTGTCGGGCTTCATGACCACGGCGTTGCCCGAGACGAAGGCGGGCAGCGCATCTCCGACGGACAGCTCCAGGGGGTAGTTCCAGGGGGCGATCTGGCCGACGACGCCCCGGGGGTGGCGCAGTTCGGTGACCTTGGTGAGGGTCGGCATGGCGCCCGCGTGCCGCTTGGGACGGAGGTAGGAGGCCGCCCTGCGGCCGTAGTGGCGGGCCGCGATGGCGACCGCCTGCACCTCCTCGTGGGCGTGCAGGCGGGCCTTGCCGGTCTCCAGCTGGATCAGGTCGAGCACCTCGGCCTGGCGGGCGAGCACCAGGTCGTGGAAGCGCAGCAGGACGGCGGCACGCTGCCGGACCGGGGTCTGCGCCCAGACGGCCTGGGCCGCGCGGGCCAGCTCGAAGGCGCGCTCGACGTCCTCGGGGGTGGACTCGGGCAGGTCGGCCAGCTTCTCGCCGGTGAACGGCGTGTGGTTGGCCGTGCGGCCCGAGCCGACCACGCCACGCGTGAGCTGGGCGATCAGCTCGGGCGTGACCACGTCGGCAGCCGTGCGGGCGCCCTCGGGGGCGGGCGCGAGAGGGTTCGTACCGGTCTTTTCCGGAGCCTGTGCCGGGGCGTGCGAGTCCGTCATGAGCCGCAGGGTATGCCCGGCCGGGCGCTTTGGGTACCCGGCGGTAACAGGGTTTCACCGAGTACACACACGACGCCAGTGATCACTGGCAACAAACACGCTGATCAGCGCGTTGTCCGGCGGCGCTCGCCGGCTGACCGGCCGGCCGGAGACGGATGTCACGTCCCGATCCGCAGACGGTCCCGCGCGCCCTTGAACACCGCGGTGCCCGTCTTCTCCTGCCTCTCCCCCTTGGGCATGTCCACGCGCAGCTCGTACATCCGGCCGTCGCCGGTGAGGATCATCAGCTCCATGACCCGGGTGACCTCGCCCCGGTTCTCGTACGTGGTGTCTGCGAGCACGGCCTCCTGCCCGTCGAACGAGGTGCGCGTGTACTGCGTCCTCGACCTCCCGTACCCCGCCCAGGCCGCGCCCGACTCCCGGGCCTGCTCCATCGGCGGGCGCGGGGCCTCGTCCCACTGGGTGAGGCGGACCTGCACGGCCCCGCCGTCGTACACCGCCGTGCGCGGATCGCCGCCGGGGTCGTCCTGGCCGTTCCGGCGCACGTACCGCAGCGGAAGGGAGAGCACCGCTCTCAGCCCGTTCTCGGCGTGGGGGACCCAACCGGCCGCGTCCGAGGGGGCGTTCGCGGTCGCGGTCACCGGCGCCGACGGTCCGGTGTCCGCCACGGCCTCGTCCTCGTCACCGGTGAGCGTGGTGGCGGACCAGGCGCCGCCCGCGACGACCAGGCCGACGGCGAGGACCCCGCCCGCGAGGCGGACGCGGGCGGGGACGGCCGGGCGCCGGCGGCGGGCGGGCAGGTCCCGGTCGGCGGGGCGCCCGCCGGAGCCCGCGCCGGCGCCGGAGCCCGCGTCGGCCTCGGAGCCCGCGTCGGCCTCGGTTCCGGCGTCGGCGTCGGACTCGGACTCGGCTCGGCCGTCCGCATCGGCGTCCGGGTCGGACCCGGCTCCGGCTCCACCTCCGGTGGCCGCGTCGGCTCCGTCCCCGGCGGCCGCGTCGGGCGGGCCCGGCTCGACGGGCCCGGTGGAAGTAGGCGTCGAGTGGGCCGGGGCAGGGTCCTGGGCGGGATTCGGGGCAGGGTCCGGGGCGGCCGCGCGGGCCGCAGACGGGCGGCTCAGGCGGACCGTTCCCGTGTCGTCCGCGTACTCCCGCAGATCCGCCGCGTTCTGGGCGGGCGCCGACTCGCCGCGGGGCAGGGGCCACCCCTCCGCCACGGCCTCCAGCGCGGCGGCGACCTCGTCGGCGTCCGGGCGCAGCGCCGGGTCCTTGGCGAGGAGCCGCACGATCAGCGGCCCGAGCGGACCGGCCTGCTCGGGTTCGGGCGGCTCGGTGGACAGGATCGCGGCGAGGGTGGACTCCAGCGTCGTACGCCGGAACGGGGACCAGCCCTCCACGGCCGCGTAGAGGCAGACCCCGAGCGACCACAGGTCCCCGGCGGGACCCGTGTTGCGGCCGGACATCCGCTCGGGCGCGATGAATTCGAGGGAGCCGACGAACTCCCCGCTGAGGGTGAGCGACTCCTCGCCCTGTATGTGCGCGATGCCGAAGTCGGTGAGCACGACCCGGTCGTGCTGCCCCAGCAGCACGTTGGCGGGCTTCACGTCCCGGTGCACGATGCCCTTGGCGTGCGCCGCCCCCAGCGCGCCCACGACGGCGAGCCCGATCCGCGCGGACTCCGCGGGCGACAGCGCACCGCGCCGCAGCCGCTCGTGGAGGGACTCCCCGCGGATCAACTCCATGACGATCCAAGGCAGTCCGTCCTCCACGACCACGTCGTGGATCGCGACGGCCCCCGGGTGGTCCACACGCGCGGCGGCCCGCGCCTCCCGCTGAAGGCGGTGGTACGCGCGCCGGTGGGCGGAGTCCCGCGGGTCGCCGGGCAGCCGCGGCTCCTTGACCGCGACGTCCCTCTCCACGCGCTCGTCCACGGCCCGCCAGACGGTGCCCATGCCCCCGGAACCGATGCGTTCGGTCAATCGGTATCTGCCACCGATCAACCGGCCCCCGTCATCGCTCATGCCCCATCAGTACCGTGCGGGTGGGGACTTGTCGATGTCAGGCCGCGGGAGGCTGGCGGTCCTCCGGCTCGGACCCGTGCCCGGGCAGATAGCGGTCCCGGTGCTTGGGGAGCGCCGTGCGCCCCACCGCCGCCGCGAGCTTGCGCAGCCTCCGCCAGTCGAGGGGCGGCTTCGCCTCCGGAACGCCCGGCCGGTTCCTCGGGACCCGTACGCGCAGGGCCCGGGGCTCGATGCGGCACCGCACCGGAGTGGGCAGGAGCATCGCCTCGCCGTCCACACCGACCTCGACCTCCGGGCGGTCGGCGTCCACGATGACCTCACGGGCCGTCAGCACGGTGAGCCCGGTCGCGTGCCGGCCCAGCAGCAGTCCCGCGGCCTCGGCCACGCTCTCCACCTTCACCCCGATCACGCCGAGGACACCGGACTCCAGCCGCTCGCGGTAGCCGAGTCCCACCGGATCGTCCATGCGGTAGGGGTTGTTGCTCACGAGCAGGGCCTGGGGCGCGTCGACGACGACGGTCCCGGGCCCGCCGGCCGGTGCGGCCCGCCCGGCGCCTCCGCCGCCCGCGCCCGCTCCGGACGCCCCGGTCCCGCCGGCACCCTGCGAAGCCTCCAGCACCTCCGAGGACCCGGCCGCCCCCGTAGCCCCCGGGGCACCGGAGGCCCCGGCCGTCGCGGAGACCCCGCCGCCGGCTCGCCCGGCGTCGGCGGTCGCCACGGGGCGCGTCGCCTTCCCGTAGCGGCGGCGGACCCTCAGGCGGGCGGACTCCCGGGGCCCGGTCACGTCGATCCGGGCGGTCAGGCGCGGGCCGCGCTGGTGCGTGAGCAGTTCGGGCAGCAGCTCCAGCGTCGTGCCCAGCTTGTCCTCGCGGTACTCGGGGCTCTGGACGACCACGGCGTACGCGCCGAACGAGGCGTTGTTGACGAAGGGGTGCGCGTCGACGAAGCCGAGGTCCACCCGGCGCTCGACGCCCCCTCGCGTGGTGAGGGCGTCGAGGCACGCCGAGGGGTCGTTCCGGTCGAGCCCGAGGTCCATCGCGAAGTGGTTGCGGGTCCCGGCGGAGACCACCAGGAAGGGGATGCCGTACTCGGCGGCGACGGCGGCGACCAGCGCCTGCGTACCGTCCCCGCCCGCGACACCGAGGAGGTCGGCGCCCTCGTCGGCCGCGCGGCGCGCGAGTTCGGTCACGTCCTCCCGGCGCTCGGGGTCGAGGAGATGGACGCGCGCGCCCAGCCGTTCGGCTTTCTCCTTCAGTCCGAACCGGTCGACCTTCCCGTTCCCGGACAGCGGGTTCATGATGAGGAAGGGCCGGGAAGGGCCGGACGTCCGGTACTCGCGCACCCGCACGGCGTGCGACCTGGTGGTGCTGAGCGCGAACTTCCCCGCCCACACGGCGAACGCCCACAGCGCGAGGGACGCGCCCACGACCCACAGCAGGTGCGCCGCCGTGAAGAACCAGACGACGGCCGCGGGCGTAGCGAGGGCCAGCAGCACCGCCGCGGCCCGCAGCGCGCCCCGCCGGGTCAGCACCCACCAGAGGGCGGCCACGGTCACCACGCTGCCGAGAACGCCCACGGCGACCACCAACAGGCCCGTGGCACGGGCGTACACGAGCGGCAGCGCGACCGCCGAGGCCGCGGAGGCCAGCGCGGCGCGTGCCGCCCAGCGCTGCCGGGCGTGCGCCCGCCCGTCAGGATCCAGGCTCACGCCCACCGCCTCTCCCAGGAGGAACTCCATGTGGAGGGGGGTCTGCCGTCGTCGCCCTCCGCCACCGCGTCAGTCAAGCAGTATGCAGCCGCGGCAGGCGACTTGACGTTGCTTTGACCTTGACATCAGACTCCCCCTGCATCTACACGCCATCGAAGGAACATTCGAAAAAAATGAAGAGATTCACGCGGCCCCGTACCGGCGCCGCAGCGGTCGTGTCCGTCCTCTCCCTCGCCCTGGTGACCGGCTGCTCCGACAGCGGCTCCGGTTCGGACACGGACGACAAGGCGGGCGGCGACAAGCCCGCGGCCGCGAAGCCCCTCAGCGACAGCGAGCTGGGCAAGCTGATCATCACGACGGCCGACGCCAAGGGCTTCAAGGTCAGCCCGGTCGGCGAGACCGAGGCGTTCGCCGCCTCCAAGAAGGACGTCAAGGTCGTCGACGAGAAGTGCGCGCCGCTCGCGTACGTCCTCACCGGCTTCGCGCCGGGCGACTCGGACTCCTTCGTGAGCCGTATGGCCCAGGAGGACCCGACGGCCAAGGCGAGCAAGTCCCCCGCCAAGGACATGGAGGACATGACGCCGGAGGAGCTGGAGGAGGCGCTGGGCTCCATCACCGACGCGCTCGGCTCGACGATGACCCTCGTCTCGCTCTCCTCGTACGAGGGAGACGGCGCGAAGGAGACCATGTCGTCGGTCTCCGCCGCGGTCAAGGGCTGTGCCGGCGGGTTCACCGCCACGGGCGCGGACGAGCCGCAGAAGTTCTCGAAGGTCGTGGGGGAGAAGGCCTCGGGGAAGGGCGACGAGTCGGTGGCGTTCGCGGCCACCGGTGACGCGGAGGGAGCTCCGCTGACCGTGCACGCCGAGGTCGCGCGCCACGGCAACACGGTGACGACGTACTACTCGATCAGCCTCGCGGCCCTGGCCGACGAGGGCAAGGCCACCGCGTACACCGTGCCGGCCGCGCTCATCGAGGCCCAGACGGCCAAGCTCGGCTGATCCGGGGTCCCGCGGGGCGGCCGGACACCCGCCCGCCCCGCGGGACGCCCGCCTGCGACGGGACGCACGCCTCCCTGGGGACGCCCGCCCGCCCACGGGTTCAGAGCTTGGTGATGTCCAGGTTCTCGACGGCCGCCTTCGCGACCTCGCGGCCCCGCTCGGTGAAGTCGCCCCGGCCGGGGTAGTCGATCCAGAGCTTGTACAGGTCCCCCGACCCGGTCTTGTAGTAGAAGACCCGTGCCTCGCGCGGCCGGGGCGCCTCCGGGTCGGTGGTGTCGTCGGTGTACGTGACGACGTTCTCCGCCGACTCGCGCCCCTTGTAGGAGGTCTTGCTCGTGTCCGCCTCGGGCGCGGGCTTCTCCGCCATGGTGGAGAACGAGCTGTCGTCGGTCTTCTCCATCCCGTCGGCGTCCTGGTACGCCTCCGAACTGGCGGTGCCGCCGATCTCGTTGAGGCTGTCCTCGGACTTCTTGAACAGCGTCAGGCCGATCGACACGGCGCCGCTCGGGTCGGTGTAGGTGACCCAGTGCCCCTTGTCCGTCGTCCGGTCGGTGGGAGCGGTCCGCTTGTAGTGCTCCGGCACGGCCAGCGTGGCGGCGACGTCCTTCTCGCTCCTCTTCTTCCAGCCGTCGGGCAGCGGCCCCGCGAACGGGTCGGCGAACACCAGGTACCCGGCGACGGCCGCGGCGACGACGGCCGCGCCGAGCCCGATCCACGTCCCCCGGCCCGGCCGGAACGCCCTCCCGGCCGGTGAGGGCAGGTACGCGACCTGGGTGGGCGCGGGCTGCGGCGGGTGGGCCGCCTCCTCCAGCAGCCGGCGCACCCGGGCCGCGTCCGGACGGCTCGAGGGGTCCTTGGCCAGCAGGCCGTTGATGGCCTCGGCGAGCGGGCCCGTGGCCGCGTTGGGCGCCGCGGGCGCGGCGTTGAGCACGGACTGGAGCGTCGCGGGCGTGTTGGAGCGGCGGAAGGGCGACACGCCCTCCGTGGCCGCGTACAGGACGACCCCCAGGGACCAGAGGTCCGAGGCCGGTCCGGGCCGCTGGCCCAGCACCCGTTCCGGGGCGATGTACTCGGGGGAGCCGACGAAGCCACCGGTGTCGGTCAGGTTCGTCTCGCCCTCGATCTGGGCGATGCCGAAATCGGTGAGGACGACCCGGTCGTTGTGTCCGAGCAGGACGTTGTCGGGCTTGACGTCCCGGTGCAGGATGCCCGCCGCGTGCGCCGCCTCCAGCGCGCCGAGCACGTCCAGGCCGATACGCGCCGCCTCTCGCGCCCCGAGCGTGCCCTCCCGCAGGGCGGCGCCGAGCGAGCGGCCCCGCACGAGTTCCATCACGATCCACGGCTGCCCGTCGACGACCGCGACGTCGTGCACGTTGACGACGGACGGGTGGTCGAGCCGGGCGGCGGCCCGTGCCTCGCGGCGCATCCGCTCGAAGACGTTGGAGCGTTCACGCTCGGGAAGGTGGTCCGGAATCCGGGGTTCCTTGACGGCGACCTCCCGGTCGACCGTCTCGTCCTTGGCCCGCCACACCGTGCCCATGCCTCCGTGGCCCAGCTTGGCGAGCAGCCGGTAGCGGCCCGCGATGAGCCGGCCCGTGCCCGGCTCCCGCTCGGCCTGCCGCTCGGGGGCGGGGCGGTCGGGAGCGGGACCGGGGGCGGCGGCCGGGGCGGCGGCGGGCACGGGGCTCGGGGTGGCGTAGGGGTTGCCCGGGTGCGGCACGGCGGCCTGCGGGCGCGGCGGTTGCAGACCGAAACTCGTCGGCTCGTCGGGCCGGTAAGGG
Organism: Streptomyces fructofermentans; assembly: GCF_014651055.1. Taxonomy (GTDB): domain Bacteria; phylum Actinomycetota; class Actinomycetes; order Streptomycetales; family Streptomycetaceae; genus Streptomyces; species Streptomyces fructofermentans. The sequence goes on along the minus strand of NZ_BMWD01000001.1, from coordinate 71,909 downwards.
GCTCCCCCGTTGCTGCTCATGGGTCCATCCTTATCGCGGCGAACGCCCCCTCTTCCACCCTGGGCGCTTTCCGGTCACAGACCCGTGACGCACCCAGTCACTTATGCGCCGCTTACGGCCTTTACGCCGTCGTGGGCGCGAACGTGCCGACCGCGACCTCGAAGTGTCCCCGTGCCTCGCGCGACCTGCCGGCGGGCGCCGAGACCCAGACGTCGTACAGTCTGCCGTCCTCCTCCCAGCAGAGGTCGTAGGTGTGCCGGGCGCCCTCCGACTCGCTGAAGCCGTTCCAGGTGAACTCCCACAGCGCTGCGCTGCGGCCGGCCCGGGTGGTCGCGGTGACCCGCCCCTCGCGGTAACCGGGGTTCGTGTCGGGCCCCTTGGCGGCGGCCCGGCGCATCACGCCCAGCGGGCCTCCGGGTTGCGGATCGGACACCTTCACCCCGATGCGGAAGGTGTCGCCCTCGGAGAGGTAGAGGACCCGCTCGCCCTGCGGGTCGCGCCGGAACCCCTTCGGCACGGCGAGCGAGAAGCCGCCCGGGTCCTCGGCCAGGCGGTAGCCGGCGGGCGGCGTGCGGGCGGTGGAGGGTCCGGACGGCACGGAGGACGGCGACGCCGGGGACGACGCCGGGCCGGCACCCGGGCGGGAGACGGTGGCCGTGGGCGCCGGGTCACCGGTCCGGCCCCCGGCGGTGCCCGTACGGGTGACCGCCGAACTCGTCCGCGGAACGGGGTCGTCGCCCCCGCCGCCGCTCATCAGCAGAGCGGCCGCCGACACCCCGGCCCCGGTGGTCGCGGCGACCAGCGCCGCCGCGATCAGTACGTTCCGCGTCGAGGCGGGCACGACCGGAGAGGGTCTCGTGCCGCCGGTCGCGGGCTGCCGCGGCTCCGCCGGTGCGGGACCGGGTGCCCGCTTCGGCAGGTCCCGGCGCGTCGGCGTGTACCCGGACGACGCCGCCGGGGTGCGTCCCGTGTCGAGGAACGCCCGAAGCAGCCGCTCGGCCTCCGCGGCGTCGAGACGCCGTTCGGGATCGCGCTCCAGCAGGCCGCGTACGACCGGGAGCAGGGGTGCCGCGGCGGCCGGCGGGCGTATCTCGTCGATCACCACCGCGTGCAGGATGCCGCCCAACGAGTCCCGCCGGAACGGCGACTCACCGCTGAGTGCCGTGCACAGGAGCGCGCCGAGGGACCAGAGGTCGGACTCCGGCCCGGTCCTGGTCCCGGCCATCCGCTCGGGCGCGGTGTACTCGGGCGAGCCGACGAACGACCCGCTCTCGGTGAGCGTCGTCGCCCCGGAGACCTGGGCGATCCCGAAGTCGGTGAGCACCACCCCGCCGTCCTCGGTGAGCAGGACGTTCGCAGGCTTGAGGTCGCGGTGCAGGACGCCGGCCGCGTGCGCCCTGCGCAGCGCGCCGAGGAGGTCGATGCCGATCCTGGCCGCCTCGGCCGGGTCGACGGGACCGCGCCGGGAGATCCGCTCGGCGAGCGAGCCGCCCTCGATCAGGTCCATCACGATGTACGGGCGCTCGTCCTGCTCGACGACGTCGTGGACGACGACGATGTGCGGATGCCGCAACTGCGCGACCGCGCGCGCCTCCCGCAGGGTGCGCTCGCGCTGCTGCCGGGCCTCCTCCGCGGAGAGCGAGGTGTCGAGGGCGAGTTCCTTGACCGCCACCTGACGGCCGAGGAGCTGGTCGGTGGCCCGCCATACGACGCCCATGCCGCCCCGGCCGAGTCTGGCCTCCAGCCGGTAACGGCCCGCGATCACACGGGCGTTGTCCCCCTCGGTCCCCATGCGCCCCATCATGCCCCACCGGACGGAGCGCCTCCGTGGCGATTCGGCCGGGGTGGCCGACATGCGACGCGCCGTGCGACGCGGGTGACGGCCCGCACGGCGGGCCCGTGCGGGCCCGGGTCACTGAGCGGCCGGGGGCCGCCATCCCCGCAGTACCGCGTCGAACTGCTCCCGCGCCGTCGCCCAGTCGGCCGCGGGCGCGGACATGTAGATCACGTACTCGACGCCGTTGCGGCCGAGGTAGGCCTGCTCGATGGCCCGCCGCGGTCCCGGGAAGTCGGTGTCCTTGGGCAGCGCGGTCCAGGTGAAGTCCCACAACGCACCCGGACGGTCGCGGAAGGTGTTCTCCTCCAGACCGACGCGGCGGTAGTCGCGCAGCCGCCCCAACTGCTCCTCCAGATCGACCAGATGCGCGTACGGGGTGTCGAAGTCCGGGGTGTCCTCGATGGCGATGCGGACGAAGTGCTCGCCCTTGTCGGGCGTGTAGTCGATCTGGGCGCCCTCCACCTGGCGCTTCCAGCCCTTCGGCAGGGCAAGGCTGAAACCCTTCACGTCGTTGACGCGCTCCCAGCCGTCGGGGACGCCGTCGACCGGGGTGTCCTTGCCTTGGTCCTTCTCCTGGTCCTTCTCCTGGTCCTTCTCCTGGTCCTTCTCCTGGTCCTTGCTCTGGTCCTTGCCGTCGTCGTTGTCCGTGCCCCCCTGCCGCTCGTCCGTCGAAGGCGTCGAACCCCCGCGCGGTGCGCCGGAGTTCGCGGAGGTGCCCTGCTTGTCCTGGCCGTTGGCGTACAGGATCGCCGCGGCGCCGCCACCGCCGACGACCGCGGCCAGCGCGACCACGACGGCGAGCGTCCTGAGGCGGCCGCTCCTCGGCAGACCGCCCGCCTGCCGGCGCGCGGTGACGTCCCCCGCAGGGGCAGCGGCCCCGCCGTACGCACCACGGGTGTCGTGCCCCCGGTAGGCGTCGTGGGTCCGGTACGGGTCATGGGTCCGGTACGGGTCGTGGGTCCCGTGCGTGTCGGGGCCCGGCTGCGGCACGTGGCCGCCCCGGGCCGTGCGCGTGTCGTCCCGTGAGTCCCAGGCCCCCGCCCCCGCGGCACCCTGGGCCGGCGGGCCGAAGGCCCCGCGCGGGTCGGGCGCGCCGGACCCGTGGAGCGTCGGCGCGTGGGCGTCCGCCGAGTCGGGCGTCCGGCCTTCCGCGACCTCCGCGAGCATCTGCTCGGCCCGGTCCGCACCGGGCCGCTCGGCCGGGTCCTTGCGCAGGAGCGCGGCGATGACGGACGTGAGCGGACCGGCGTGCCGGGGTTCGTCGGGCTCCTCGCCGACCACGGCCTGCATCGTGGTCAGCGGAGTCGTCCGCCGGAACGGCGAGCGTCCCTCGACCGCGGTGTAGAGCGTCGCGCCGAGTGCCCACAGGTCCGCGGAGGGGCCCGGATCGGCGCCCCGCACGCGCTCGGGCGCCAGGTAGTCGACCGAACCGACGATCTCCCCGGTGCGCGTTATTGTCGTGTCGCCCTCGACCTGCGCGATCCCGAAGTCGGTGAGCAGGACGCGCCGGTCGTCGGAGAGGAGGACGTTGGCGGGCTTGACGTCGCGGTGCAGCACACCGGCCGCGTGCGCGGCCCGCAGGGCGCGCAGGACCCACAGTCCGACCCGTGCGGCCTCCCGCGGCTCGATGCGCCCCGCCTGCTTGACCGCGTCGGCCAGCGATTTCCCCTCGACCAGCTCCATCACGATCCACGGACGGCCGTCGTGCTCCAGCACGTCGTGCACGGTGACGACGGCCGAGTGGTTGATCCGCGCGGCCGCCCGCGCCTCCGCCCTCGTACGGGCGAGGAGTACGGGCTGGTCGCTCTCGGAGACGTAGAGGGCGGCCGTCAGCTCCTTGATCGCGACGGCGCGGTGCAGCACCTCGTCGTGCGCCCGCCACACCCGGCCCATGCCCCCGCTGCCGATCGCGTCGACGAGTCGATAGCGCCCCGCCAGAAGCAGGCCCTGCATCTGATTCACGTTTCCCCGCAATGGTCTTGACAGGGTCAGACTAAGGACCGGTCACCGCGCAGGGAACCGCCGGGGTCCGACGGAGACAGCACTGTGACGGTTGCCCGGGGCGTGAACGGCCGGTTGCGGAAGGGTGATCGGGGGTCAACCGGTGGCCTGGTAGCTCGCCGCCGCCTGCTCGTAGAGCCGCGTGACCTCGTCCCGCTCCGCCTCGGGCCCGCGCACCTGGAGCACGTGGTACCGCCCGCCGACGATCATCGCCAGATTGCGTACGTACACCTCGCGCCCCGAGGAGTCCTGCCAGGTGAACTGCCCCTCGGCCATGGCCCGTCCGCCGACGTCGATCCGGCGCATCCCGCTGGAGGTGGCCCACGTCGAGTCGCGGAAGGGCTGCAACTCGCGCTCCTCCTCGCGCTGGTACGTCATCGGGTCCGTGCCGTACCGCCCGGTCGAGTCACGTCCGGGGACCACGAGCAGGTCGAAGCCCGCGTGCGAGTAGACGACCTGGCCGCGGCCGTTCTTCGGGGTCCGGTCCCAGCCGTTGGCGACCGCGACACGGAACCCCTCGGGGTCCTTGCGCAGTGTGAAGCCCTGCGGAAGCTCGGGACCGGTCGTCTGGGTCGTCGAACTCGACGACTGCGTGGGGCTGTTCTCCTTCGTCGGCGACTTCTCGTCCTGCGGGTCGGAGCCGCCCGTGCCCGGCTTCGCCGACCGGCTCGGAGCGGGGCTGACGACGTCCCCCGCGGAACCGGTGCGCTCCCCGTCCGTGCCCGCCTTCGGCATGAACGCCACGGCATACACCACCGCCGCGGCCAGGGCGAGCAGGATCAGCAGCAGCAAGGTGCGGCCGAGGCGGCGCGGCTTGACCTCCCTGCCCTGCTTGGCGCGCTTGTGCCGGCCGTGCGGGCTCGTGTCGGGCAGCCCCGCGCGACGCCTGCGGACGAGTTCGCCGCGGCGGCGCACGACCGGCAGGCGCTTCGGGTCCGCGGGCGGCGCGGCCACCACGTACGTGCCCGCCTCCGGCTCCGGCGCCGAGCGCACCAGCGACCGCAGCCAGCCGCGCAGCTCCTCGAAGTCCAGCCGCTCGGTGGGGTCCTGGCGCAGCAGCGACTCGACCACCGGCCTGAGCGGTCCGCACTCCTCGGCGAACGCGGGCGGCTCCGCGCACACCAGCTGGACCAGCTCGGCGGTGCTCTCCTCGGGGTAGGGGGCGTGCCCCTGCACGGCACGGAAGAGCAGCGCTCCCAGGGCCCACAGGTCGGTCGCGGGGCCGATGGGCGCCGCGAGCTGCCAGTTCTCGTGGACGGGCCCGGCCTGCTCCGGCGCCCAGCGCTCGGTGACGGGTCCGATGACGGCCATCCGGGCCTGCCGGGCCCGCTCGGCCGCCAGGGCGGTGGCGGGCCCGCGACGCGCGTGCGGGGCAGCGGCGATCCGGCTCCACTGCATGGGGCCCGTGTCGGCCGCCGGACTCACGGCGGGCGTGAGCGCGGAGGCACCGGCGTGGCCGCCGGCCGGCAGCACGCCCGGTACCCCGCCTGGTGCGCCCTGGCCCCGCTCGTGCGCCTCGGGGCCGCCGTGGCGGTGCTCGCCGTACTCGGTCGGGGGCAGGCTCATGCCGTTGCCGTGGAACGCCGTGCTGTCGTCGTGGCCCGGCGCGCCCGGTCCGCCCGGCAGTTCGGGAAGCGGGCCGCGGTCACTGCCGCCCGGCGCGGGTGCGGGCGCGCCGGTACGCGGCGCCGCCCCGTGCCAGGAGCCCGTCCGCCCCACCCCGTACGGGTCGGCGATCTGCCCGGGCGGCGGTGTGCGCCCGACCGCGTGCCCCGGACCCCGGCCGGGGTCCGGGGCACCTCCGGGACTCCGGTCGGCGTCCGGAGCGGGTCCGGGACCCCGGCCGGGCTCCGGCTCGTCCCCGGTGGGCCGGGGGCGCGGCGCGGGAAGCGCTCCGCCCGGGCCGCCCCGCTGCTCCTCCTGCACCCGGGCCGCGGCACGGGCGCCCGCACGGTAGGCCGCGATGGCCCCGGCGCGCGCGGCCCTCACGTCGCCGCCCGACTCCAGGGCCCTCCGGCCTGCACCCGGCGCCTGCGGCAGCGGTGACATGTCGCCGCGAACGGCCTCGACGGCGGTCCGGCCACCGGGAGCGCGTGCTCCGGGCACCGCGCCCGGTGCGGGCTGCCCACCGGGACCCGGGGCCCCCGGGCGCTGCTGCGGGGTCCGCTGCTGCGAGTGGGGCTGGTGGGAGAGGTGGGGCTGTTGCGAAGGGTGGGCCTGCCCGGGCGCTCCCGCCGGGCCGCCGTCGCGCCCGGGACCGTCCGCGGCCCCCTCGTCCTCGGCGGGCGGCACGGGGTCGTACCCGCACAGCGCCTCCTCGGCCGCTCCGGCCGCGAGCCCGGTGAGCATCACTCGTCCGTCGTCGCAGACCAGGACCGTGCGCGCGGTGATGTTGCGGTGCACCCAGCCGTGCGCGTGGAGCACCCGCAGCGCGGTCAGCACGTCGGAGGCCACCTCGGCGGCCCGGTAGGGGGTCAGCGGCTTCTCGGCGAGCAGTGCCGCCAGGGGCCGCGCGGACACGCGCTCACTCACTATCCACAGTGAGCCGCCCTCGGCGAACACGTCGAAGACCTGGTCGAGCCGCGGGTGGTCCGGTATCCCGGCCGCCGCCTGCGCCGCCTCGATGGCACGCCGCACGGCGGGATCGGTGGGCCTCCGCGTGGTGCGGGCGGACGACCGCCGCATCGCCGCGTCCCGTGCCACGAAACCGTCGGGAAGTCCGTCCGCGTCGAGCACCTCGGCCTCGACGATCTCCGGCAACGGCACCTGCCGGACCAGGACTTCCTGCCCGCTGTACGTGTCGAAGGCGCGGGTCTCGGCCAGTTCGTACTCGTCCGACGGCGGCAGCGGCAGGCGGTAGCGGTCCGCGAGCACCCGTCCCGCGTAGTCCTCCACGACGCCTCCCCCGGCCGCCCGGTTGGTCAATTCCGTTCGCCATGCGTCCCGTTGTGGCTGCAGTTGTGGCTGCGTACGGTCCGCAACCACTCACGATACGTGCCGAGGGCAACCCACAGTGAGGAGATGCGAGATCTCAGGAATCTCGTGCCCCTCAGGACTTCGGTTCGAACGACTCCGTCAGCGTCCGCCACGTCTCCTTGCGAAGTCCGCCGTCCCACTTCGACGCCTTGGCCGTGTACATGAGCGCGTAGCCCAGGTTGTCGTTGACGACGAACCCGCGGTCTATCGACCGGTACCGCGTCCCGCCGTCCACGTAGGTGAACTCCCAGTCGGCCGTGTTCCAGCCGCGGTAGTCCACCTTCTCTATGCGGATCCGGTCGTACTGGGCGCGCTGCATGTAGCCCTCCTGCTTGGTCCAGTCGGCGACCGGGTCGTCCTTGGGCGTCGTCGTCCAGCCGACCAGCAGCTTCTGACCGTCGGGGCCGGCGAACCGCGAACCGGCCGCCCCGGTGGACTGGTACGTCCACCCCTTCGGCAGCCCGATCGAGAAGCCCTGCCCGCTCTTGTACGTCGTCACGTCCGCGTCGCCCGAACCGTCGCCGGAGCCGCCGGAGTCCTTCGAGTCGTCGGACTCCTCCGAGCCCTTCGAGGCCTCGCCGGTCGGGGAGTTCCCCTTCGTCGTGCCCTCGCCGGAGTCGTCCGTCTTCCCGTCGCCCGACCCCGTGCCGCCGTCCTTGTCCTTCCCGGTGTCGCCGTTGCCCGCGCTCACCCCTCCGGACGACGACTTGGTGTCACCGCTCTTGGCGTCCTCGCCGTCGCCACCCAGCGTGACGGCCAGGACCGTCCCCAGCACGGCGAGCACGACCACCACCGCGGCGATCACCAGCACCCGCCGGGGGACGAGATCGGCCAGCGCGGCCCTGGAGGCGGCAGCGCGCCCGGCCAGTCCGCCTCCGCCGTTCGAACTACCGCCCACCGCACTGGAGTTCAGTACGGAGGCAGCACTGTTGCGGTCCTTCGCCGCGGCAGGCGCGGCGGCGCCGGACGCCGCGGCGGGGGTGGTGCTCCCGGCAGCCGGCGTGTCCGGCCCCTGGACCGTCCCGGCCACGGCCGCCGTTCCGGCGCCCTTGCCCTTGCGCACCGAACGCAGCGCACCGCGCAGCCGCTCGCCGGGCTCCTCGGCCCTGCGCCCGGCCCCGCCCCGGGCGTCGGGACCGCCGGCCCCCGAGGGGAGGTCGGGCAACGGCACGACCTTCGTCGCGTCCACGGCGTCGGCCCCGCCCGCGGCGGGCTCGGGCGCGTTGACCACCTCGGTGAGCATCGCCCGCGCGCCCGCGTTGTCGAGCCGCTGCTCGGGGTCCTTGACGAGCAGGCCGTAGATGACCTTCTCCAGCGGACCCGCGTTCTTCGGCTGCTCCACCGGCTCGGTCATCACCGCGGTGAGTGTCGCGATGGCGGAACCCCTGTCGTAGGGCGGCACACCCTCGACCGACGCGTAGAGCAGTCCGCCCAGCGACCACAGGTCGGCCGCGGGTCCGGGCTTATGCCCGCGCGCCCGCTCCGGCGAGATGTACGAGGGCGCGCCCACGAGCATGCCCGTCGAGGTGATGGACGGGTCGCCCTCGACCTGCGCGATGCCGAAGTCCGTGAGTACGACCCGGCCGTCCTCGGCGATGAGCACGTTCGACGGCTTCACGTCGCGGTGCAGGATGCCCTCGCGGTGCGCCGAGCGCAGCACGTCGAGGATGGCCAGACCCACTTCGGCGGCGCGCTTGGGCGTGAGGAGCCCGTCCTCACGGATCACCTCGGCGAGCGACTTGCCCTCGACGAGCTCCATCACGATCCACGGCCGGTTGTCCTCGTCGACCACGTCGAAGACCGTCACCGCGCCGTTGTTCCTGATCCGGGCGATGGCCTTGGCCTCGCGGAACGTCCGCGTGATCAGCCGGCGCTTCTCGTCCTCGTCGATGCGCGGCGGCAGCCGCAGCTCCTTGACCGCGACCGTCCGGCCCAGCGTCTCGTCGGCCGCTCGCCACACGGTGCCCATGCCACCGCGGCCGAGGACCCCTTCCAGCCGGTACCGCCCGGCGAGGAGACGTTCGCTCTCGTCCTGACGGGGTGCTCCCGCCCGCTCCGCGTCCGACATGCGTCCCCTCATGCAACCCGCCCTGACAGAGCCTTCATTGTCCCTCACGCGGCCACCGCCCAACGCCCCGGGTGCCCCTCGCGGAAGCATCCCCTCCTGCGGCGGCGACTCTTCGGTGCCCCGCCTGCCGCCAAGTCCGGTCCGTCCCCCATGATGAGCGCGACAAGGAGGAACGGATGCCGCAGTCGAGGATGCTTTCGGCCCTGCCGGTGTGCATGCTGCTGTTCGGCCTGACCGCGAACGCCTCCACCGCACCCGCGCCCGCGCTCTCGGACACGGCACTGGCCGGTTTCGTCACCCGCGGCGGAGCCCCGGGCGCCGCTCTTCTGGCCACCGAGGGTTCGGCTACCCGCTTTGCGCGCTCCCAGACCGCCGCGGCACCGGCCGCCGGACAGGGCTCCGGTCCCCGGGGCGCGGACGGCGCCACCTCGCCCACCGGCGCCCCCGCGGACGACGCCCGCCCCGACGGCACCATCCGGCGGGACGACCACTTCCGCGCGGGCAGCATCACCAAGACGTTCATCGCCACGGTCGTCCTGCAACTGGCCGCCGAGGGCCGCCTGTCCCTGTCGGACCCCGTGGAAGCTCACCTTCCGGGTCTGGTCCGCGGCGCGGGCAACGACGGCCGCCGCCTGACCCTGCGCGCACTGCTCACCCACACCAGCGGTCTCGCCAACTTCACGGCCGAGACCCGCGGCACGACCCCCGTCACTCCCGCGCAGGCCCTGCGCATCGCACTCACCCATCCCCCCGGCACCCGTGGCCGCTTCTCCTACTCCAACACCAACTACGTACTGCTCGGCCTGGTCGTCGAGCGGGTCACCGGCCGCTCCTACGCCGCGGAGGCCGAGCGCCGCATCCTCACCCCCCTCCGTCTGACGGGCACCTCCTTCCCGGGCTCCCGCGACTCCCTGCCGGACCCCCACGGGCGCGCCTACTCGGCCGACGGGGCGGACGTCACCGAGCTGGACCCGCGGGTCGCCGGCGCGGCGGGCGAACTCGTCACCACACTGGCCGACCTGAACCGCTTCTACGCGGCCCTGCTCGGCGGCAACCTGCTGCCGCCCCGTCAACTGCGCGAGATGCTCGACACCCGTACCGCACAGGGCTCGTACGGCATGGGCCTGATGCCCGTGCGGCTTCCGTGCGGACGGACCGTGTGGGGGCACAACGGCCGCATGGCCGGCAGCTATGTCCGCACCGCGGCGACCCTCGACGGCCGACGCGTCCTCACCTTCCGCGTGAACACGGACGCGGTCGCAGACCCCGGCCTCGAACCCGCGCTGCTCGCCGCCGAGTTCTGCCCCCGCACCCCTTAGAACGACCGGGTTCCGAACGAAGATCCCCGTTCAGGACACTCGTTCGGGTGACGTTCCCCCGCCTCCACGAACCGGGCCGGCGCGGCGGCCGAGCACCGCGACGACCGCCCGCCCCGCGCACAGGGACAGGCGGCCACCACGCCGAACGCAAGATCGCCCGGCGCACCCCGCAACCCCAGCACCCCGCACCCAGGACGGGCAAGAACCGCCCTCGGGCACACGGAGCCACCCAACGGTCGTGCCCAGCGCACGCGGGGAGGACCCGAACCGGCCGCCTACAACGGCACGATGTCCGGAGCGCCCAGCCGAGCCGCGTCGGCCGTCAGGTCGTCCGGCTGGCGCTGCGACTCCCGCTCCGCCTCCACCCGCTTCTCGTAGTGCTCGACCTCGCGCTCGATCTGGTCCTTGTCCCAGCCCAGCACCGGGGCCATCAGCTCGGCGGCCTCCCGCGCACTGCGTGTGCCGCGGTCGAAGGTCTCGATCGAGATGCGCGTCCTTCGCGTCAGCACGTCGTCGAGGTGACGCGCGCCCTCGTGGGACGCCGCGTAGACGATCTCCGCGCGCAGGTAGTCGTCGGCGGCCTGCAGCGGCTCGCCCAGTGAGGCGTCCGTGGCGATGAGGTCGAGCAACTCCTCGGCCAGCGACCCGTACCGGTTCAGCAGGTGCTCCACCCGCACCACGTGCAGCCCGGTGCGCGCGGCGATCCGCGCCCGCGCGTTCCACAGCGCCCGGTAACCCTCGGCGCCGATCAGCGGCACGTCCTCGGTGACGCACTCCGCGACCCGCTGGTCGAGGCCGTGCACCGCCGCGTCCACCGCGTCCTTGGCCATCACCCGGTACGTCGTGTACTTGCCGCCCGCCACGACCACCAGGCCGGGCACGGGGTGGGCCACGGTGTGCTCGCGCGACAGCTTGCTCGTGGCGTCGGACTCCCCGGCGAGCAGCGGACGCAGTCCCGCGTACACGCCCTGCACGTCGTCGCGCGTGAGCGGTACCGCCAGCACCGAGTTCACGTGCTCCAGGAGGTAGTCGATGTCCGCGCTGGACGCCGCGGGATGGGCCTTGTCCAGGTCCCAGTCGGTGTCCGTGGTGCCGACGATCCAGTGCCGTCCCCACGGGATCACGAACAGGACGGACTTCTCGGTGCGCAGGATCAGGCCCGTCGTGGAGTGGATGCGGTCCTTGGGCACGACCAGGTGGATGCCCTTCGAGGCACGCACGTGGAACTGCCCCCGCTCCCCGACCATCGCCTGTGTGTCGTCGGTCCACACCCCGGTCGCGTTGACGACCTGCCGGGCGCGGATCTCGTACTCCCCGCCGCCCTCGACGTCCTGGACCCGGACGCCGACGACGCGCTCGCCCTCACGCAGGAAGCCCGCCACGCGCGCGCGGTTGGCGACCTTCGCGCCGTACGCGGCGGCCGTGCGCACGAGTGTGGCCACATAGCGGGCGTCGTCCATCTGGGCGTCGTAGTACTGGAGCGCGCCGACCAGGGCGTCCCTCTTCAGCGCGGGGGCGACACGCAGGGCGTGACGGCGGGACAGGTGACGGTGCGTCGGCAGCCCTCGCCCGTGCCCGCGCGCCATCGACATGGTGTCGTAGAGGGCGACGCCCGCTCCCGCGTACAGCCGCTCCCAGCCCTTGTGCTGGAGGGGGTACAGGATCGGGACCGGCTTCACGAGGTGGGGGGCCAGCCGCTCCAGCAGGAGCCCGCGCTCCTTCAGCGCCTCGCGGACGAGCGAGAAGTCGAGCATCTCCAGATAGCGCAGGCCGCCGTGGATCAGCTTGCTCGACCGGCTCGACGTGCCCGACGCCCAGTCACGCGCCTCGACCAGCCCGGTGGACAGGCCGCGCGTCACGGAGTCCAGCGCGGTGCCCGCGCCGACCACACCCGCTCCCACGACCAGTACGTCCAGTTCGCGCTCGGCCATGGCCGCGAGTGACTCGGCGCGCTCCGCCGGTCCCAGTGTCGCTGTCCGCACAGTTGCCTCCCGCTGTCTGTCGCGCCGTGCTCACCCGTCCGGCGAGGCCCGGCTCACATCCCCCATGCCCAGATTCTGACCGTGTTGCCCTCCATCGGCCACCACCGGCCGTCCACCTGTGGATATCTCTCGGTGACTTCCGACGAAACACAGCCGGACAATCCATCAAATCGGTCATATTTACTCCTAGTCTGACATTGCGCTCGCTCGTTCTGTCCACAGGGCTTGCGGCCTTGTCCCACTTCGGCTATCGGGAAGGACGGCCCACCGCCATGCCCGCAGATCTCGCCGTCATCGGTCTCGGCCAGCTCGGCCTCCCCCTGGCCCAGGCCGCCGTCACCGCCGGCATCACCACACTCGGCTACCAGTGCGGCGACCCCGCGCCCCTGGCCGCCTCGGACCTGCGCCGGATGCTCTCGGCGGGCTTCAGGCCCGCCATCGACCCCGCCGCGCTCGGCCGGGTCCGCACCGCGGTCATCTGCGCGCCCACCCCGCGCGGCGCGGACGGCTCGCTGGACCTGGGCCAGGTGGCCTCCGCCGCCCGCACGCTGGCCGGGTGCCTGCGTCCGCACACCACCGTGATCCTGGAGTCCCCCGTGTACCCGGGCACGACGGAGGAATTCCTCCGGCCGCTCCTGGAGGAGGGGTCCGGTCTCCGGGCTGGGCGCGACTTCCACCTCGCGTACTCACCCAGCCGGGTGGACCCCGGCAACCGCGACCACCGTCCGGCCAACACCCCGAAGGTCATCGGCGGCCTCACTCCCGCCTGCACCGAGTCGGCCGCCGCCTTCTACGGACGCCTCACCGACAAGGTCGTACGCGCGCGCGGTCCGCGCGAGGCCGAGACCGTGCAGGTCCTGGAGACCAACTTCCGGCACGTCAACATCGCGCTCGTCAACGAGATGGCCGTCCTCTGCAACGACCTCGGCGTCGACCTGTGGGACGTCATCCGCTGCGCCGAGACCAAGCCGTTCGGTTTCCAGGCGTTCCGCCCGGGCCCCGGGGTCGGCGGCCACTCCGTGCCCCGCGACCTGGCCGGCCCGCGGACCCGCTCGCTGCGCATGGTCGAGCTGGCCCAGCAGGTCAACGACCACATGCCCCAGTACGTCGTCCAGCGCGCGGCCGCGCTCCTGAACGAGCACGGCAAGTCGGCCCGCGGGGCGCGCGTGGTGCTGCTGGGGGTCACCTACAAGCCCGACCACGCCGACCAACAGGGCTCGCCCGCCCGGGAGATCGCGATCCGGCTGATGGAACTGGGCGCCTCCGTCGGCTACCACGACCCGCACGTCCCGTCCTGGAGCGTGCTGGACCGCCCGGTCCCGCGCGTCGACTCCCTCTACGAGGCCGCCGCCGACGCGGACCTGACGATCCTGCTCCAGCAGCACCGCACGTACGACCTCCAAGGGCTGTCCGTGAAGGCCCAACTCCTGCTCGACACCCGGGGAGCGACCCCCACCGGCGCGGCACACCGCCTCTGACCGGGAAAAACCCCCTCCCGCGCGGCCACCGCCACCTGTTACTGTGCGGCAGCTTCCGCACACGGTCGCGCCCGGAACCCGGGCGCTCCCAGGTGTGCGCCGGCATTCCACGCGCACACCACGGGTGCGCCCACATCCCTGGGGGGAACCACATGAGCCAGCCGACACCTCCGCCGTCCGTGCCACCGGCCGGCACCCCGGACGCCGCCCCGCAGCAGCCGGCCGAGCCGGTCGCCGCGCCGACCGCGCAGCCCGTCCCGCAGCAGGCCGCGCCGGAGGGCACGCCCCAGTACGGCGTCCCGGGCGGGCCCGGCTTCCCCCACGCGCCGGTCCCGCCGGCCGCACCCGCGCGGAACAACCTGGTGCTGGGCCTCGCCGCGGCCCTCGGCGCCGCCCTGGTCTCCGCGGCGGTCTACGGCACCGTCATAGGCGTCACCGAGTACGAGATCGGCTGGGCCGCGGTCGGCGTCGGCTTCCTGGTCGGCCTGGCCGCGGGGCGCGTCGGCGGACGCAACCCGGTCCTGCCGGTCGTCAGCGCGCTCGTCTCCCTCGGCGCGGTCTACCTCGGCCAGCTGATCGGCACGGCGATGATCGGGGCCGACGAACTGGGCGTCGGCTTCACCGAGGTCTTCTTCGAGCAGTTCGGCCTGGTCCAGGAGGCGTGGAAGGCCGGGGCAGACCCGATGAGCTTCCTGTTCTTCGCGATCGCCGGGTACGTGGCCTTCCAGAGCGCCCGCAAGGCCGGGGACTGACGGAACTCCTGCCGTCGCGACCGCGACGGCGGTCCCGTACGCACGAAGGGCCCGTCCACCGAGTGGTGGACGGGCCCTTCCGGTACGGACCGCGCGGGCCGGCCGCGCGGTCGCGCACTCAGCGCTTGTGCTGCGCGTCCGCGACCGTCACCTCGACGCGCTGGAACTCCTTGAGCTCGCTGTAGCCGGTGGTGGCCATGGCGCGGCGCAGGGCGCCGAAGATGTTCATCGAGCCGTCCGGGATGTGCGACGGGCCGGTGAGGATCTCCTCGATGGTGCCGACGGTGCCGAGGTCGACCTTCTTGCCGCGCGGCAGCTCCTCGTTCACCGCCTCCATGCCCCAGTGGTGGCCGCGGCCGGGCGCGTCGGTGGCGCGCGCGAGCGGGGAGCCCATCATCACGGAGTCCGCGCCGCAGGCGATGGCCTTCGGCAGGTCGCCGGACCAGCCGACACCGCCGTCGGCGATGACGTGCACGTACCGGCCGCCGGACTCGTCCATGTAGTCGCGGCGGGCAGCGGCCACGTCGGCGACCGCGGTGGCCATAGGGACCTGGATGCCGAGCACGTTGCGCGTGGTGTGCGCGGCGCCGCCGCCGAAGCCGACGAGCACACCGGCGGCGCCCGTGCGCATCAGGTGGAGGGCGGCCGTGTAGGTCGCGCAGCCGCCGACGATGACCGGGACGTCCAGCTCGTAGATGAACTGCTTCAGGTTCAGCGGTTCGGCGGCGCCCGAGACGTGCTCGGCCGACACCGTGGTGCCCCGGATGACGAAGATGTCGACGCCCGCGTCCACGACGGCCTTGGAGAACTGGGCGGTGCGCTGCGGCGAGAGCGCGGCGGCGGTGACGACTCCGGAGTCGCGCACCTCCTTGATGCGCTGCCCGATCAGCTCCTCCTTGATGGGAGCCGCGTAGATCTCCTGGAGGCGGCGGGTCGCGGTGTCCGCGTCCAGCTCGGCGATCTCGTCGAGCAGCGGCTGCGGGTCGTCGTACCGCGTCCAGAGGCCTTCCAGGTTCAGGACGCCCAGGCCGCCCAGCTCGCCGATGCGGATCGCGGTGGCCGGGGAGACGACCGAGTCCATCGGGGCGGCCAGGAAGGGCAGCTCGAAGCGGTAGGCGTCGATCTGCCAGGCGATCGAGACCTCCTTCGGGTCTCGCGTACGGCGGCTCGGGACGACGGCGATGTCGTCGAAGGCATACGCCCGGCGGCCGCGCTTGCCGCGCCCGATCTCGATCTCAGTCACGTGTGTGGCCTTTCCCTCTTCGTTTCTGCGCGTTCCAGTATCCCCGACGCACACGGCGAGGGCGGTCCCGGAGGCTCCGGAACCGCCCTCGCACATGCTTCACGCGCGCGTGGCGCCTGGCTGCGGCTAGACGCCGCGACTGTAGTTCGGGGCCTCGACCGTCATCTGGATGTCGTGCGGGTGGCTCTCCTTGAGGCCCGCGGACGTGATGCGGACGAAACGGCCCTTGGTCTCCATCTCGTCGATGGAGGCGGCGCCCACGTAGCCCATGGTCTGGCGCAGTCCGCCGACGAGCTGGTGCAGGACGTTGGCCAGGGGGCCGCGGTAGGGCACCTGGCCCTCGATGCCCTCGGGTACGAGCTTGTCGTCGGACGCCACCTCGGCCTGGAAGTAGCGGTCCTTGGAGTAGGACCGGCCCTGGCCGCGGGACTGCATCGCGCCGAGCGAGCCCATGCCGCGGTACGACTTGAACTGCTTGCCGTTGATGAACTGGAGCTCGCCGGGCGACTCCTCGCAGCCCGCGAGCAGGCTGCCCAGCATCACCGTGTCGGCACCGGCGGCCAGCGCCTTGCCGATGTCCCCGGAGTACTGCAGGCCGCCGTCGCCGATCACCGGCACACCCGCGGCACGGGCCGCGAGGGCGGCCTCGTAGATCGCGGTGACCTGTGGGACGCCGATGCCGGCGACCACGCGGGTGGTGCAGATGGAGCCGGGGCCCACGCCCACCTTGACGCCGTCGACACCGGCGTCGATGAGGGCCTGGGCACCGTCACGGGTGGCCACGTTGCCGCCGATCACGTCGACGCCGACGCTCGACTTGATCTTCGCCATCCAGTTGAGGGCGTTGCTGTTGTGCCCGTGCGAGGTGTCGACGATCAGGAAGTCCACGCCGGCCTCGGCGAGCGCCTGGGACCGCTCCAGTGCCTCGGGGCTGGCTCCGACGGCGGCACCGACGAGGAGCCGGCCCTCGCCGTCCTTCGCGGCGTTCGGGTACTTCTCGGCCTTCACGAAGTCCTTGACCGTGATCAGGCCCTTGAGCAGGCCCGCGTCGTCGACCAGCGGCAGCTTCTCGATCTTGTGGCGGCGGAGGAGCTCCATCGCGTCGTTGCCCGAGATGCCGACCTTGCCGGTGACCAGCGGCATGGGGGTCATGACCTCGCGCACCTGACGGGAGCGGTCGGTCTCGAAGGCCATGTCGCGGTTGGTGACGATGCCCAGGAGCTTGCCGTTCCCGTCGGTGACGGGGACGCCGCTGATGCGGAACTTGGCGCACAGGGCGTCGGCCTCGGCGAGCGTCGCGTCCGGGTGAACCGTGATCGGGTCGGTGACCATGCCGGACTCGGAACGCTTCACGAGGTCGACCTGGTTGACCTGGTCCTCGATGGACAGGTTCCGGTGCAGCACGCCCACGCCGCCCTGCCGCGCCATGGCGATCGCCATGCGCGACTCGGTGACCTTGTCCATGGCCGCGGACAGCAGCGGGATGTTCACGCGTACGTTGCGGGAGATGCGGGACGAGGTGTCGACCGCGTTGGGGAGCACCTCGGATGCGCCCGGCAGCAGCAGCACGTCGTCGTAGGTCAGCCCTAGTGTCGCGAACTTCTCGGGCACTCCGTCGACGTTGGCAGTCATGACACCTTCCCCAAATGGCCTTGATCGGTGCGGATGTCCATGCTAACGGGAAGCATGGCTCTCTCATTCCACGGTTCCGGGCACCCCTCGGCTTCGTAGGTTCGTACGGTGGGGACGGTCGCCGCGTTCATCCGGCGTCGCCCCTCCCGGCACACGGGCCGCGGGCCGGTCCCGGATCCGGCCGCCGCACCCCAGCCTCGCCGACGCGCCGGAGAAAAGTGCCGTCTTCATGAGAAAGGCCACGTTCCGCACGGAGTCGCACACCGGCCCGGGGCACCCCCGTGCCCCGCGTCCGGCAGGCCACCCGCACCGAGGTCCACGCCTCGCGGAACGAGGCGGGCGACCCCCAAGGAGGCCGTGACCACGGGGTGGGGCACGGAGGCTCAGCGGGGCGCGGCCGTGGAGCGCAGGGGTCGAGGCACCGCGGAGCACCGCGTCACTGTGGGGCCTGCACACGGATCGGGGCACGGCGGGTAGCCGGGCCACGACTCCGCGAGGTGCGGGAATCGAGGTGCGGTGGGACCCCGGGCCGGTCGGCCCCGGGTCACTGCTCGGCGAGTGCGCGCAGCCGGCTCAGGGCCCGGTGCTGGGCCACCCGGACCGCGCCCGGGGACATGCCCAGCATCTGGCCCGTCTCCTCGGCCGTGAGCCCCACCGCGATCCGCAGCAGGAGCAGCTCCCGCTGGTTCTCGGGAAGGTTGGCCAGGAGGTTCTTGGCCCACTCGGCGTCACTGCTGAGCAGCGCGCGCTCCTCCGGCCCCAGCGAGTCGTCCGGCCTCTCGGGCATCTCGTCCGACGGCACGGCCGTCGAGCCGGGGTGCCGCATCGCGGCGCGCTGGAGGTCGGCGACCTTGTGGGCCGCGATGGCGAAGACGAAGGCCTCGAAGGGGCGCCCGGTGTCCTTGTAGCGGGGCAGCGCGAGCAGCACCGCCACGCAGACCTCCTGCGCCAGGTCCTCCACGAAGTGCCGCGCGTCCCCGGGAAGCCGGGACAGCCGGGTGCGGCAGTAGCGCAGCGCGAGGGGGTGGACATGGGCGAGCAGGTCGTGCGTGGCCTGCTCGTCGCCGTCGACCGCGCGATGTACGAGCGCACCGATCGCCCCTTGGGCGTAAGCCGCATCGTCGTCGCGCATCGGTCCATGGTGCCTTGGCGTCGTCCTGTCCGTGGCACCGCGTCCGTTGTTGTGCACCGAAGCGTTATGAGCAGGTGCGCCGGAACTCATCTCCTGCGCCCTCCCCTCCCGCTCGACCGACTTGTTCCCGAGGAACTCCACACATCAAGCATGCGGCATCCGCCGCGAAACGGGGCCCGGGCGGCCGAACGGCCGCACTCGGTCTCCCGTCGGGCCCGGCCCCACCCGCCGTCCGGCGGGCGGGGACATCCGTACCCCCGCGACGGTTCACCTAGCGGACCAGGCCCCATCGGAAGCCGAGCGCCACCGCGTGCGCGCGGTCCGAGGCGCCGAGCTTCTTGAAGAGCCGCCGGGCGTGCGTCTTGACGGTGTCCTCGGAGAGGAACAGCTCACGGCCGATCTCCGCGTTCGAGCGGCCGTGGCTCATGCCCTCCAGGACCTGGATCTCGCGCGCGGTGAGCGTCGGCGCGGCCCCCATCTCGGCCGACCGCAGTCTGCGCGGGGCGAGCCGCCAGGTCGGGTCGGCGAGGGCCTGCGTGACGGTCGCACGCAGCTCCGCGCGGGAGGCGTCCTTGTGGAGATAGCCGCGGGCGCCGGCGGCGACCGCGAGCGCGACACCGTCCAGGTCCTCGGCGACGGTGAGCATGATGATGCGCGCACCGGGGTCGGCGGACAGCAGCCGCCGGACCGTCTCCACGCCGCCCAGACCGGGCATGCGTACGTCCATCAGAATCAGATCCGAACGGTCGGCACCCCAGCGGCGGAGGACTTCCTCGCCGTTGGCCGCCGTGGTCACGCGCTCTACACCGGGCACGGTCGCCACCGCACGGCGGAGCGCCTCTCGGGCGAGCGGGGAGTCGTCGCAGACGAGGACGGATGTCATGGCCGTCCTCCGCAGCTGATGCGCGTCACCTTGAGCCTCCAGGCTGGTACGAAATCGTCACCTGTGCGGTCGACCGTCCCGGACGCTTGCCCGAGCGCTTGTTCCTTCAACCGCCTCCGCACTCTCAACGATGGTCACTCGAAAGAGTTACGGGGCTGCGAGCCACGTTCGGCACTCTACGTGAGGGCGCCGACACGGAGCAGGTACCGGCGCGGACTCTCAAGGTTTCACCACAAGCCGTGCCCCATTTAGCCGCTTTTCTTCCCTTTTCACGGTGTCTGAGGCTAGATTCGCAATGAGTCATATTTTCATCTCCTTAGATCGTAGATGTACGGTCGTGGGCACGTATCCGCCCAGAACGGCAACAAGGGGACACGCAATGGCAGATTTCTCCCGCCTTCCCGGACCCAACGCGGATCTGTGGGACTGGCAGCTCCTCGCTGCCTGCCGTGGGGTCGACAGTTCGCTCTTCTTCCACCCCGAGGGGGAGCGCGGAGCGGCCCGGAGCGCTCGTGAGAACTCGGCCAAGGAGGTCTGCATGAGGTGCCCGGTGCGCGCCGAGTGCGCCGCGCACGCCCTGGCGGTGCGCGAGCCGTACGGCGTGTGGGGCGGCCTGACCGAGGACGAACGTGAGGAACTCATGGGCCGGGCCCGCAACCGCCTGGTCTCCGCGACGAGCGGCGGCACGCCGCCGACGAACTGAAGGAACGTTTCTCCATCAGGGCACGCGCGCGTGCCCCCGTCCGTCGCTCCGCAGGGCACGACGCCCGCTCCGCGGGCCGGTCCTCCGGTGTGACGGGAAGCCCGCCGACTCCCGACCGCTCCTGACGACTCCCGACCGCTCCCGACGCCTCCGAGTCCGGCTCAGCGCGCCGCCGCGGCGGCCAGCCGGTCGAGGGTGGCCGCGACCGCCGGCACCTGGGCCAGGTCGGGCAGCGTGAGCGCGACGATCTCCCGCCGCAGCGCGGGTTCCACCGCGACCGTGCGGGCACCCTTGGGGCGTACGGACTCGATGGCGAGTTCCGGCAGCACCGCGACTCCCAGGCCCGCGCCGACCAGACCGACGACGGCCGGGTAGTCGTCGGTCGCGAAATCGATGCGGGGCGTGAAGCCCGCGCTCTCGCACACCTCCACCAGCTGGCCGCGGCAGCGGGGACAGCCGGCGATCCACGGTTCTTCGGCCAGTTCGCCGATGGAGACCGCCCGCGCCCCGGCCAGCCGGTGCCCCTCGGGGACGAGCCCCACGAGCCGGTCCCTGAGCAGCGGCCGGACCACCAGGTCGTCCCACTCCTCCGCGCCCGCCGCACCCTCGTACCGGAAGGCGAGCGTCACGTCGCAGTCGCCCTCGCGGAGCATGTCGACCGAGCGCGGCGGCTCGGCCTCCTCCAGCGAGACACGGGTGCCGGGATGCTCGGCGCGCAGCGCGGCGAGCGCGGTCGGCACGAGCGTGGAACTGCCGCTGGGGAAGGAGACCAGCCGCACCCGGCCGGCCCGCAGGCCCGCGATCGCGGCGACCTCCTCCTCCGCGGCCGCGAGGCCGGCGATGATGCCCGCCGCGTGCCGGACGAGAGCCTCGCCGGCCTGGGTCAGCCGCATCTCCCGGCCCGTGCGGACCAGCAGCGGCGTGCCCACGGAGGCCTCCAGGGCCTTCATCTGCTGGCTGACGGCGGGCTGGGTGCAGCCCAGCTCACGCCCCGCGGCGGAGAAGGAGCCGGTGCCGGCGACGGCGCGCAGCACACGGAGATGACGGGCTTCGATCACCCTTCGAGCATAAGCGAGTCTTGGACAAGTCGGAGAAAATTGCGTCGACGCTTTGGCCAGGATCGCCTACCGTGCCGTCATGAAGCTTCTGTCTCTGAATCTGGGGCGGCCCAAGGCCGTGGACTGCACGGACCAGGCGGAGGGCGTCACGGGCATCGACAAACGCCCGGTGGACGGGCCGGTCAGGGTGTCGGCCCCGGGGCCCAAGGGCGTCGGCGCGAGCGGCGTCGCCGGGGACTCCGTGTGCGAGCTGCGGCACCACGGCGGCGACGACCAGGCCGTGTACGCCTTCGCGCGCGAGGACCTCGACGACTGGGAGCGCGAGCTGGGGCGCCCGCTGGCCGCCGGGACGTTCGGGGAGAACCTCACCACGGAGGGCGTCGACGTCTCCGGCGCCCGGATCGGCGAGCGCTGGCGCGTCGGCTCCGAGCTGGTGCTGGAGGTCACCTCCGGGCGTATCCCGTGCCTCACCTTCCAGGGCCACATGGGCGAGAAGGGATGGGTCAGGCGGTTCACCCGGAAGGGGGCCCCCGGGGCCTACCTGCGGGTTATCGAGCCGGGGGAGATCCGCCCGGGCGACCCGATCGAGATAGTGCACCGGCCCGCGCACGAGGTCACCGTCGCCTTCGAGTTCCGCGCGATGACGACCGAGCGGCAGCTGCTCCCGCGGGTCCTGGCGGCGGGCGACGCCCTGCACCCGGAGGCACGGGAGACGGCACGGACGTACGTGGAGAAGTACGGCACCGACACCGGCTGAGACGTCTTCACCGGGCTCGGCGCGGGGGCGGCGGGGGGGACCCCGAGAGTGACCGGGGGTTGGATCGGGGGCGGGTCCGGGACCGTCCCCGATGTCCGCGGCGGGCCGGTCCGCGAGGCTCGTGTCCATGTCCCGTTGGAAGCGCGTCCTCATCGTTCTCGGCTGTGCGGCCGCCGTCGTGGTGGCCTCCGTCGGCGCCCTGGTCACCTGGCTGTGGACCGGCGCCGACGTCAGCACGGTCGGCAAGGAGCCGTTCGTGAACGAGATGGCCGTACCGCCGCTCGCTCCGTCCCGTGTGGAGAAGGACGGCACCCGTGTCTTCGACCTGCGGATGCGGGCGGGCAGGACGGAGTTCAGGGACGGCCGGTGGACACCGACATGGGGCTTCGACGGCACTTACCTCGGCCCCACGCTGCGCGCCGAGCGCGGCGAGAAGGTCCGTGTGCGGATACGGAACGGACTGGACGAGGCATCGACCGTGCACTGGCACGGCATGCACCTGCCCGCCCGCATGGACGGCGGACCGCACACGACGATCCGGCCCGGGGCCGCCCGGAGCCCGCACTGGACCGTGGCCCAGCCCGCGGCGACGCTCTGGTACCACCCCCATCCGCACGGCGCGACCGAGCGGCACGTTCAGCGGGGACTGGCGGGGATGTTCATCCTGGACGACGGGCGGACGGCCGCTCTCGCCCTGCCGAAGCGGTACGGCGTGGACGATCTGCCGGTCGTCGTGCAGGACGTGCGCTTCGACGGGGACCGGTTCGACCACGGGCGCCGGATCATGCAGAACGTGGGCTTCCTCGGCGACCGGACGATGGTCAACGGCACCCTGAGCCCCTACCGGGAGGTCGCCGACGAGCTGGTCCGGCTCCGGCTGCTCAACGCGTCGACGGCGCGGACGTACTCCTTCGGCTTTCCCGACGGCCGCGACTTCTCGCTGATCGGCACGGACGGCGGCCTGCTGGAGCGGCCCGCGCCGATGGAGCGGCTGCGGCTCTCGCCGGGCGAACGGGCCGAGATCGTCGTGCGGGTGCGGCCCGGTGAGCGCGCGGTGCTGCGCAGCTTCCCTCAGGACGACTACGGCGACGCCTGGCAGCGGCGGTTCGGCGGTGGCGACGACTCCTTCGACGTACTGGAACTGCGGGCGGCCGAGCGGCTCCGGCCCTCCCCCGCGCTGCCCGCACGGCTCGCGGAGCAGGAGACGCCCGACGGCGGCGGGGCGGTGCGGGCGCGCCACTTCGACCTGAGGAGGTCGGGCATCAACGGCCGCCCGATGGCGATGGACCGGATCGACGAGACGGTCACCCGGGGCGCCACGGAGACCTGGACCGTGCGCAACGCCGACGGCATGCCGCACAACTTCCATGTGCACGACGTCCAGTTCCGCGTCCTGGAGGTGAACGGGGCGCCGCCGCCGGCCGCCCTGCGCGGTCCGAAGGACACGGTGTTCCTGGCGAGCGGCACGACGATGAAGCTGGCCCTCCGCTTCGACGGCCCGGCCGATCCGACGACCCCGTACATGTACCACTGCCATCTGCTGTACCACGAGGACGAGGGGATGATGGGGCAGTTCGCGGTCGTGGAGAAAGGGCAGCGGGCAGGCACTCCTTCGGAGCACACGGGGCACGGGACCCATGGACCGGGTCACTAACCTTGGCCCATGACAACGGCTCTGATTACGGGATCCACCGCGGGCATCGGTGCGGCCTTCGCACGACGGCTGGCCGCGGACGGGCACAACCTCGTGCTGGTGGCGCGTGACACGAAGCGACTCGGCGAGCAGGCGACCGAGTTGCACGACCGGCACGGCATCGAGGCGGAGGTGCTGACGGCCGATCTGGCGACCGACGACGGCATCGAGGCGGTCGCCGCGCGCCTCTCGGACCGGAGGAACGCGGTCGACCTGCTGATCAACAACGCGGGCTTCGGCAACAAGGGCCGCTATCTGGACGTACCGATGGCGGACGAGCTGACGATGCTCAAGGTGCACTGCGAGGCGGTGCTCCGGCTGACCTCGGCGGCGACCGGGGCCATGCGGGACCGCGGGCGCGGGGGCGTCGTCAACGTGGCGTCGGTGGCCGCGTTCCTTCCTCGGGGCACCTACGGGGCGTCGAAGGCGTGGGTCGTGCAGTTCACCCAGGGCGCGGCGAAGGACCTGGCCGGCAGCGGCGTACGGCTGATGGCGCTGTGCCCCGGTTTCGTGCGGACCGAGTTCCACGAGCGGGCCGGGATGGGCACGGACAACATCCCGGACTGGATGTGGCTGGACGCGGACAAGCTGGTGGCGGCCGCGCTCTCGGACCTCGCGCGGGGCAAGTCGCTGTCCGTCCCCGACCCCCGCTACAAGGTGCTCATGGGCCTGGTGAAGGTGACGCCCCGGGGGCTGCTCGGCGGGATCAGCACGAGGACGGGGCGGAAGTACGGACCGCAGTGAGGCCGCCGACCCCCGTGGGGCGGCGCGGACGAATCCCCTTCGACCGAAACGGTCGAAGGGGATTTTCACTAAAATGGGGGTGTTACAGCCGATCCAGGGGCCCCGGAAGGCGACGCCATGACATTCGTACAGCTGATCGATTGCAAGACCAGGCGGTTCGACGAGATGAACCGGCTCATGGACACCTGGGTCGAGCAGGCCAAGGGGCATCGCACCGCCACGCACAGCGTGCTCGGCAAGGACCGCGCCGACGACTCGCACTTCATCGAGATCGTGGAGTTCCCCTCGTACGAGGAGGCCCTGCGCAATTCGAGCCTTCCGGAGACGGACAAGATCTTCCGGGAGATGGTGGCGCTCTGCGACGAGATGCCGACGTTCACGGACCTGGACGTGGTGCGGGACGAACGGCTCTACAAGTCCAGCGTCCGCAATCTCTTCGGTCTCCTCGCGGGCAAGGGCGAGCTGCCGTCGTGGGACGAGGTCGTCGCGGAGAACTACCACGACCACGACCCGGCCAACGAGCAGGACGTGATCGGCATGGACGCGATGCGCCGCGAGGTGGAGATGTGGCGGTCCGGGTTCGACTTCGTGTTCACCATCGAGGACCAGATCGCCGACGTCGACCGGATCTGCACGCGCTGGACCTGGAACGGCACCCACACGGGCGACTTCATGGGGATACCGGCCACGGGCCGGCAGGTCACCATGACCGGCATGACCATCCACCGCTGCCGCGACGACGGCAAGGTGGCCGAGGGCTGGTGGCAGTACGACCGGCTGGGGCTGATGGCCCAGCTCGGGGCCCTGGACCCGCTCGGGCTCTGACGGGTCCGGCCGTCCGGGCGCAGCGCGAAGGCCCGGCCCCCCGGACGGGGACCGGGCCTTCGACATGACCTGGCACGGACGACTTCAGGGACGCACGCCCCCGGCGGCCGCCCGCGCGGCGGTCATCGCCTAGTGGGAGTGACCGTGGCCGCCGTGACCGGCGTCGGCCTCCTCCTCGGCCGGCTTCTCGACGACCAGGGTCTCGGTCGTGAGGAGCAGGGAGGCGATGGAGGCCGCGTTCTCCAGGGCGGAGCGGGTGACCTTGACCGGGTCGATGACGCCGGCCTTGACCAGGTCGCCGTACTCGCCGGTCGCGGCGTTGAAGCCCTGGCCCTTGTCGAGGTCGGCGACCTTGGAGGTGATGACGTAACCCTCCAGGCCGGCGTTCTCGGCGATCCAGCGCAGCGGCTCGACGGCGGCCTTGCGGACCACGGCGACACCGGTGGCCTCGTCGCCGGTCTTGCCGAGGTTGCCCTCGAGGACCTTCACGGCGTGGACGAGCGCGGAGCCGCCACCGGAGACGATGCCCTCCTCGACCGCGGCGCGGGTCGCGGAGATGGCGTCCTCGAGACGGTGCTTCTTCTCCTTCAGCTCCACCTCGGTGGCGGCGCCGACCTTGATCACGCACACGCCGCCGGCCAGCTTCGCGAGGCGCTCCTGGAGCTTCTCGCGGTCCCAGTCGGAGTCCGTGGACTCGATCTCGGCCTTGATCTGGTTGACACGGCCGGCCACGTCGGCGCTGTTGCCGCCGCCGTCGACGAGGGTCGTGTCGTCCTTGGTGACGGTGACGCGGCGGGCGGTGCCCAGCACGTCCAGGCCGACCTGGTCGAGCTTGAGGCCGACCTCCTCGGCGATGACGGTCGCACCGGTGAGGGTGGCCATGTCGCCGAGCATCGCCTTGCGGCGGTCACCGAAGCCGGGGGCCTTCACGGCTACGGCGTTGAACGTGCCGCGGATCTTGTTCACGACCAGGGTCGACAGGGCTTCGCCCTCGACGTCCTCGGCGATGATCAGCAGCGGCTTGGAGGCGTTGGTCTGGATGACCTTCTCCAGCAGCGGCAGCATGTCCTGGATGGAGGAGATCTTGCCCTGGTGGATGAGGATGTACGGGTCCTCGAGGACCGCCTCCATGCGCTCCTGGTCCGTAACGAAGTACGGCGACAGGTAGCCCTTGTCGAAGGCCATGCCCTCGGTGAAGTCCAGCTCCAGACCGAAGGTGTTGGACTCCTCGACGGTGATGACACCGTCCTTGCCGACCTTGTCCATCGCCTCGGCGATGAGCTCGCCGACCTGGCTGTCCTGCGCGGACAGACCGGCGACGGCCGCGATGTCGGACTTCTCGTCGATCGGGCGCGCGGTCGCGAGCAGCTCCTCGGAGACCGCGGCGACGGCGGCGTCGATGCCCTTCTTCAGGAGGGCGGGGGACGCACCGGCGGCGACGTTCTTCAGGCCCTCGCGGACGAGCGCCTGGGCCAGCACGGTGGCGGTGGTCGTACCGTCACCCGCGATGTCGTTGGTCTTGGTCGCCACCTCCTTCACGAGCTGGGCGCCGAGGTTCTCGTACGGGTCGTCGAGCTCGACCTCACGGGCGATCGTGACACCGTCGTTGGTGATGGTGGGGGCGCCGAACTTCTTGTCGATGACGACGTTGCGGCCCTTGGGGCCGATCGTCACCTTGACCGTGTCGGCAAGCTTGTTGACGCCGCGCTCGAGGGCGCGACGGGCGTCCTCGTCGAACTTCAGAATCTTCGCCATGGGAGCGTTGGCCCTCTCGGAAATCTAGAGGTGAATCTCGAGACGGATCTGGGGGATGCGTCCAGATCCAGAGGTGACTGGCTGACGAACTACGCCCCTGACGCCCGGCTTCTCAATGGTCGCGGGGGCCAGGGGCGCAGCTCGATACAGCGGTGGTGCGGTGGTGCGGTGGACTACTTCTCGATGATCGCGAGCACGTCGCGAGCCGAGAGGACGAGGTACTCCTCGCCGTTGTACTTGACCTCGGTGCCGCCGTACTTGCTGTACAGCACGATGTCGCCGGTCTTCACGTCGAGCGGCAGGCGCTCGCCGTTCTCGAACCGACCCGGGCCCACGGCAAGGACGACGCCCTCCTGGGGCTTCTCCTTCGCGGTGTCCGGGATGACCAGGCCAGAGGCCGTGGTCTGCTCGGCGTCCAGCGGCTGGACCACAATGCGGTCCTCGAGCGGCTTGATGGCAACCTTGGAGCTGGCGGTCGTCACGATCCGACCTCCCCCTTCGGAGATCTCACGGGGTTAACTGTCTGAGGTGGCGACCAGGTCGATCCGTCGTCGCGGGTGCCGGACCTGCCCTGTCGCTATTGGCACTCTCCTGTGGTGAGTGCCAGAGCCGAGACTATGACTGCGATTAGCACTCGGTCAAGCGGAGTGCCAATCCACCGCGGCGCGGCGGCGAAATCCGGGCTCCCCGAAGACCGCCCCGAACACCGGTCCGACGACTCCTCGGCGGGTCCGCGCCGGGCCCCGGGGCCTGTCCCCGCCGGGCTCCGTGGCGGGTCCGCGCGGTCCCGTCGTCCGGCCGGGCGGCGGGACTCACCGGCGCGGCCCGGAAGTGGTCCCGCGGCGGGAATTGCCGGCACGGCCTACAGGTAGTCCTCCAGCCGCCCCACCGTGAAGCCCTGCTCCTGGACGCGGGCCAGCGTCCGTGCCGTCGCCCCGGTGAGGGAGGCGCCGTCGCCGTCCTGCGGGCAGTGGAGGATGTCGCCCGCGTGGAGGCGGTGCGGCTCGCGCCACAGCACGACCGCGGCGACCCCGCAGTCGGCGGCCGCGCGCAGCGTGTCGCCGTCGTAGCCGCCGTGCGGCGGGCGCAGGAGCGTGGGGCGGATGCCGAAGCGCTCCTTGAGCTTGCGCTGCTGGCCGCAGATCTCGGCACGCTGGCCCGCGTACGGCAGGCCGGGCAGGTACGGGTGGCCGAGGGTGTGGTTCTGCACGCTCGCGCCGACCGCCCGGAGCCGGGCGAGGTGGGCGTACCCGGGTCCCACGACGGTGTCCGTGAGGAACACGCTGACCGGCAGCCTCAGTTCGCGGACCATGTCGACGAACCGCGGGTCCTTGGCCGCGCCGTCGTCGAAGGTCAGGAACACGACCCTGTCCCGGGTGGGGACGCGGTCGACGACGGGCGGCAGGCCGGGACCGGCGGCGTGCGCGGCGGTGGGACGGCCGGGCGGACGCGGTGCCGGGGCCAGCGGGGCGGCGAGGCCCCAGCGGCGGTGGGCGTCCGGCGCGGGCGGGTGCGTGCGGACCTGCTGCGCGGCCTTCCTGCCCAGCCGCTCGATGGGGTCGACGGACTGGGCGCAGCCGGTGAGGACGGCCGCGGCGAGCACCCAGGTGAGCACGGCCGGCGTGCGCGGCCTCACAGGTAGTCCTCCAGGCGGGCGACCGCGTACCCCTTGTCGGTGACCAGTTCCATGAAGCGGCGGACCATGTCGGGCATCGTGCCCCTGCCCTCCCCCCTGCCGCGGAAGTGGCTGAGGACGATGTCGCCGGGGTGCAGGTCGCGGTCCGGTTCGCGGTAGTCCCAGCGGTCGGCGAAGACCTCCTCGTTCCACAGCGGGACCGCCTCGATGCCGCAGGACCGGGCCGCGCGCAGGGTGTTCCTGTCGTAGTTCCCGTACGGCGGGCGGAAGAGGGCGGGGCGGGTGCCGTACCGCTTCTCGATCACGTCCTGCATGCCGCAGATCTCCGACCTCTGCCGCGCGTACGACAGGGCGGGCAGGTAGCGGTGGTGGAGCGTGTGGTTGTTCAGGACCACGCCCGCGTCCCGCATCCGCTCGAAGTAGCCGTAGTCCTCCTTGACCAGGTAGTCGCTGAGGAAGGCGGTGTACGGGATGCGCAGTTCGCCCATCATCCGCAGGAAGCGGGGGTCCTTCTCGGCGCCGTCGTCGATGGTGAGGAAGACGACCTTCTCCTTGGTGGGGACGGTCGTGAAGACCGGCGGCAGGTCCCCGTGCCCGTCGACCTCGAAGCCCTTGCGGGTGACGATGCGCGGCTTCCTCGCGGGCGCCGGCGGCGCGGCGAGCGGCGGCTTCGCGAGACCCCAGCGCCGGGCCGCCGCGGCGAGCGCCCGCTGCCGCCGCTCCAGGCCGGCGGCGTAGGCGTCCAGGGCCCGGGCGGGCGGGGCCTTCAGGCGCTGCTGGCCCGCGGCGGGCTCGACCCGGGTGCCGCCGGACCTGCCCTCCGCGCAGCCGGAGGCCAGTGCGGTGACGGCCAGCAGGGTCAGGGCGGTGCGGGCCGGGCGCCGGGGCCGGCCGCGCGGTGCCGCCGCCGCTCCTCGCGCCCCACTCCAGTCATTTTGTAGGACAAGTCGCATGAATCCGGATCCTCACAGCTCGGAGCGGGTGCCGGCCCCCGACACCGCCACTGGGCGCACGCCGTCCACCGACTGGCCCACAATGGGTCGGTGAACGACCTCGATCCGTCGGCCTCCCTCGCCGCCCTGCTCACCGACCACGGCCGCGCCCTGCTCGACGAGGTGCGCGGCACCGGTCCCGCCCAGGAACTCGCGGTGGCCACCCGGCTGCGCCGCGACCACCCCGCCGACCTGGTCTCCGCGGCGATCGGGCAGGCCCGGCTGCGGCAGCGGGCCGTCGCGAAGTTCGGCGGGGCGGACGCGGAACGGATGTTCTTCACGCCGGACGGCGTGGAGCAGTCGACCCGCGCGAGCGTCGCCTCGTACCGCGCTCGGCGCTTCGCGGACCTCGGCGTGCGCTCCGTCGCCGACCTGTGCGGCGGCATCGGCGGCGACGCGATCGCGTTCGCCCGCGCCGGCATCCGGGTCCTCGCCGTCGACCGGGACCCGCTGACGGTGGCCGTGGCACGCGCCAACGCCGACGCGCTCGGGCTGGCCGGGCTGATCGAGGTGCGCGAGGCGGACGTCACGGAGGTCGACACGGCCGGCTACGACGCCGTCTTCGTGGACCCGGCTCGGCGCGGCGGGCGGGGCCGCGTCTTCGACCCCGAGGCGTACTCGCCGCCCCTGTCGTGGGCCGTGCGGGCCGCGCTGGCCGCGCCCCTCGCCGCACTGAAGATCGCCCCCGGAATCCCCCACGAGGCCATCCCGGCCGAGGCGGGCGCCGAGTGGATCTCGGACGCGGGGGACGTCAAGGAGGCCGTGCTGTGGTTCGGCACGGGCGAGCGGGGACGAATCCGCTCGACCCTGCTCCCCGGGCCGCGCACCCTGCTGGGGCGGGGGCTGCCCGATCCGGCGGTACGCACGCCGGGGCGCTACCTGTACGAGCCCGACGGCGCCGTGGTGCGGGCCCATCTGGTCGCGGAGGCGGCCGAGGAACTCGACGGCGGCCTGATCGACGAGACCATCGCGTACATCACCTCGGACGTGCTCCGGGCGACGCCCTACGCCACCGCGTACGAGATCACCGACCTGCTGCCGTTCGGCCTGAAGAGGCTGAAGGCGCTGCTGCGCGACCGCGGGGTCGGCGTGCTGACCGTCAAGAAGCGCGGCTCGGCCGTCGAACCGGAGGACCTGCGGCGCAGGATGAAGCTCCAGGGCCCCAATTCGGCGACCGTGTTCCTGACGCGGGTGCAGGGCGCCCCGACCATGCTGCTGGGGCACCCCGCGAGCCCTCCGGACGCCGCGCCGGGGGCGCCGGGCACCACCGGGCCCGGCGCCGGCACGAACGGCGTCCCCTAGCCGTCCAGTTGCTCCAGCGTGGCGTTCGACGGGCCCCTGCGGGACTGCTCGTCGCGTGCCACGTCCTCCGCGGCGCCGAGCACCCGCACCGCGTTCTGCCAGGTCAGCTTGGCGAGGTCGGTGCGCGACCAGCCGCGGTCCAGGAGCTCCGCGACGAGGTTCGGGTAGCAGGACACGTCACCGAGGCCGTCGGGCGTGAACGCCGTGCCGTCGTAGTCGCCGCCGATGCCGATGTGGTCCACACCCGCGACCTCGCGCACGTGGTCGAGGTGGTCGGCGACCGTCGCGACGGTGGCGACGGGACGCGGGGTGGCCTCCTCGAAGGCGCGGTGGACCTTCATGGCCTCCGCCGTCGTGTCGAGGTGGTGGAAGCCGTGCTCGCGCATGTTCTCGTCGGCGGCCACCGTCCAGTCGACGGCGGCCTGGAGGACGAACTTCGGCACGAACGTCACCATCGCCACACCGCCGTTGGCGGGCAGCCTCTCCAGCACGTCGTCAGGGACGTTGCGCGGGTGGTCGCACACCGCGCGCGCCGAGGAGTGCGAGAAGATCACCGGCGCGACGGACGTGTCCAGCGCGTCCCGCATCGTCGTGGCGGCCACGTGGGAGAGGTCCACGAGCATGCCGAGGCGGTTCATCTCCCGTACGACCTCGCGGCCGAACGCGGACAGGCCGCCGGCGGCCGGCTCGTCCGTCGCCGAGTCCGCCCACGCGTTGTTGTCGTTGTGGGTGAGCGTCATGTAGCGGACGCCCAGCTCGAACAGCCCTCGCAGCGCGGCGAGCGAGTTGTCGATCGAGTGGCCGCCCTCGGCGCCCATGAGCGAGGCGATACGGCCCTCGGCCCGGGCCGCCTCCATGTCGGCGGCGGTCAGCGCGGCCCGCAGGTCGCCGGGGTGGCGCTCGATGAGCCGGCGTACGCAGTCGATCTGCTCGATCGTCGCCGTCAGCGCGCCGGGCAGGTCCGAGCGCACGTACACCGACCAGTACTGGGCACCCACCCCGCCCGCGCGCAGCCGCGCCAGGTCCGTGTGCAGGTGGGCGCTCTGGTCCGTGGCGATGTCACGGGCGTCGAGGTCGTAGCGGACCTGCTCGCGCAGCGCCCACGGCAGGTCGTTGTGGCCGTCGACGACGGGGAAGTCGGCGAGCAGCGCGCGGGCGCGGTCCAGGGAGTCCGTCACGGCGCTCACTTCCCGAAGCCGAAGCCGCTGCCGGAGCCGCTCTCGACCTTGGAGCGCAGCCGCTTGCCCTTCTCGGTGGCCTGGTCGTTCAGCTCCTGCTGGAATTCGCGCATCCGGCCGAGGAGTTCCTCGTCGTGCGCGGCCAGGATGCGGGCGGCCAGCAGACCCGCGTTGCGGGCACCGCCGACCGAGACCGTGGCGACCGGGACGCCCGCGGGCATCTGGACGATCGACAGCAGCGAGTCCATGCCGTCGAGGTACTTCAGCGGGACCGGGACACCGATCACCGGCAGCGGGCTCACCGAGGCGAGCATGCCCGGCAGATGCGCCGCACCGCCGGCACCCGCGATGATCACCTTGAGGCCGCGTCCGGCCGCCTCCTCGCCGTACGCGATCATCTCGCGCGGCATCCGGTGCGCGGAGACCACGTCGACCTCGTACGCGATCTCGAACTCGTCGAGGGCCTGGGCGGCCGCTTCCATGACGGGCCAGTCGGAGTCGGACCCCATGACGATGCCGACGGCCGGCGACTGTGCGGACGTGCTCATTCGGTGATCGTGCCTCTCAGGTAGGCGGCTGCGTGGCGGGCGCGGTCCAGGACGTCGTCCAGATCGTCGCCGTAGGTGTTGACGTGGCCCACCTTGCGGCCGGGCTTCACGTCCTTTCCGTACATGTGGATCTTGAGCCGGGGGTCGCGGGCCATGCAGTGCAGGTACGCGGAGTACATGTCGGGGTAGTCGCCCCCGAGCACGTTCACCATGACCGTCCAGGGGGCGCGCGGGCGCGGGTCGCCCAGCGGCAGGTCCAGGACCGCGCGGACGTGGTTGGCGAACTGCGAGGTGATCGCGCCGTCCTGGGTCCAGTGGCCCGAGTTGTGGGGCCGCATCGCCAGCTCGTTCACGAGGATGCCGGGGCGCCCGTCGGGTCCGCGGGTCTCGAAGAGCTCGACGGCGAGGTGGCCGACGACACCGAGTTCCTTGGCGATGCTCAGGGCCAGCTCCTCCGCCCGCAGCGCGAGTTCGTCGGAGATGCCGGGCGCGGGCGCGATCACCGTGTCGCAGACCCCGTCGACCTGCCGGGACTCGACCACCGGGTAGGCGACCGCCTGGCCGTGCGGTGAGCGGACGACGTTCGCCGCCAGCTCCCGCACGAAGTCGACCTTCTCCTCGGCGAGGACCGGGACTCCGGCGCGGAACGGGTCCTCGGCCTCCGCCGCGGACCGCACGACCCACACGCCCTTGCCGTCGTAGCCGCCCCGGACGGTCTTGAGGACGACCGGGAAGCCGTCCCCCTCGGCCCCTTCGGGGAGCCCTTCCGCCGCGAAGGCCGCCACGTCGGCGGGATCGCTCACGATCCGGTGCCGCGGGCAGGGCACGCCGATCTCCTGGAGCCTCGCGCGCATCACGCCCTTGTCCTGGGCGTGCACGAGCGCGTCGGGTCCCGGGCGCACGGGAATGCCGTCCGCCTCCAGGGCCCGCAGATGCTCTGTGGGTACGTGTTCGTGATCGAAGGTGATCACGTCGCAACCCCGCGCGAAGGCCCGCAGCGTGTCGAGGTCGCGGTAGTCGCCGATGACGACATCACCGACCACCTGCGCCGCCGAATCCTGGGGGGTGTCACTGAGGAGCTTGAACCTGATGCCGAGCGGGATGCCCGCCTCGTGTGTCATACGAGCGAGCTGCCCCCCGCCGACCATGCCGACTACCGGGAACGTCACACCCCCAGGGTATCGGCCGTTTCGAGCCACCCTCGTCGCGCGCATGATCATCCGAATGTGTGCATGTTCATCACGCGGTGGACACATATTGCGGGCCGGGTCGGGCACCAAAGGGAACCGCTGGTTAGCATGGCGGAGTCGACGAAGGTTGACGAAAATGGCGTATACGACGAGACGGGGGCTGAGCGACACCATGGGCAAAGGTGGCACACGCCGGGCTCACGCCAGGCCGCCGAGCGCCGTACGCGTCCGCATCGACCGTCTGATCAGGGAGATCGCGAAGTTCGGCGCGGTCGGCGGAGCCGGTCTGCTCGTCAACCTCGTCACCTTCAACCTCGTGCGCAGCACCACCGACCTCCAGGTCGTGCGCGCCAGTGTGATCGCCACGGTCGTCGCGATCGTCTCGAACTACATCGGCTTCCGGTACTTCACCTACCGCGACCGGGACAAGAGCGGCCGCACCAAGGAAATGTCGCTGTTCATGCTGTTCAGCGCGGTCGGGCTCGTGATCGAGAACGGCATCCTGTTCGCGGCGACCTACGGTCTCGGCTTCGACAGCCCGCTGGCCAGCAACGTCTTCAAGTTCGTCGGCATCGGGATCGCGACGCTCTTCCGCTTCTGGTCCTACCGCACCTGGGTCTTCCGCGCGCTGCCCGCCCGTGAGGCCGTGGCCAGTGCGGAATCGTTCCTGGAGCAGCCGCAGCGGTATCTGCCGGAGGACCGCGCGCCCCGGCAGTTCCAGCGCGCGCGCTGAGCCCGCCACGAGCCCTCCCGCGCTTCCGGGCCCCGGCCGCTCGGACCTGCCCCCGGACACCTTCCGAGGCCTCCCGGCCACGGCTCCCACGGTCCGGGCACGCCCCGGCC
Source organism: Streptomyces fructofermentans (assembly GCF_014651055.1). Classification (GTDB taxonomy): domain Bacteria; phylum Actinomycetota; class Actinomycetes; order Streptomycetales; family Streptomycetaceae; genus Streptomyces; species Streptomyces fructofermentans. Next base: position 37,382 of record NZ_BMWD01000001.1, on the reverse strand, counting down.
CGCGCATACGGCCGCACAATCCCGCACGGCCCGATGAACCCCGTACGACCTCATGACGCCGTACGACCTCATGACCCCCTACGGCCGCGCAGGCCCGTGCACCTGTGCCCGCCCCCGCCCGACCCCACCTGGCCGCGTGCGGCCGCCCGCGGTCGCGAGGGCCCGCTAGCGGACCGTCTGCTCCGTCCCCGGTTCCTGCGGCCTCAGCGGCGTGCGCGACAGGAAGAGGCCGAAGACGGGGGGCTGGGCCTGGAGCATCTCCAGGCGGCCCCCGTCCGCCTCGGCCAGGTCGCGGGCCACGGCCAGGCCGATCCCCGTGGAGTTGCGGCCGCTGATGGCCCTCTCGAAGATCCGGGCGCCCAGGTCGGCCGGCACCCCGGGACCCTCGTCGGTGACCTCGATCACCGCCTGGTTGCCGGTGACCCGGGTGCGCAGGGCGACCGTGCCGCCCCCGTGCATGAGCGAGTTCTCGATCAGCGCCGCCAGCACCTGGGCGACCGCGCCGGGCGTGCCGACGGCCTGGAGGTGCCGCTTGCCCGAGCTGACGATGGCCCGGCCCGCGTTGCGGTAGGCCGGCCGCCACTCGGCGAGCTGCTGGGTGATGACCTCGTCCAGGTCGAAGGTGACGGCGGAGCCCGTGCGCGGGTCGCGGGAGTTGGTGAGCAGCCGTTCGACCACGTCGGTGAGGCGCTCGACCTGGCCCAGCGCGATGGCGGCCTCCTCCTTCACCGTCTCCGGGTCGTCGGTGAGGGTGATCTCCTCCAGCCGCATGGACAGCGCGGTCAGCGGGGTGCGCAGCTGGTGCGAGGCGTCGGCCGCGAGACGCCGCTCGGCGGTCAGCATGCGGGCGATGCGCTCGGCGGAGCCGTCCAGCACGTCCGCGACCCGGTCCAGCTCCGCGACGCCGTACCGCTTGTGGCGCGGGCGCGGGTCCCCGGAGCCGAGCCGCTCCGCGGTCTCCGCGAGGTCGGTGAGCGGGGAGGTGAGCCGGTTGGCCTGGCGCACCGCGAGGAGCACGGCCGCGATCACCGCGAGCAGGGCCACCGCCGCGATGATCATGAGCGTGCGGCCGACCTCACGGGTGACGGCGGAGCGCGGCTCCTCGACCGTGACCGTCTCGCCCTCCTCGCCCTCGCGGCTGGAGGTGATGACGTCGCCGGTGGGCTTGGCGCCGATCCGGATGGGCTCCCTGCCCGGGATGTCGATGCGCGCGTACCGGTCGCCCGTGACCTGGTCCTCCAGGACCCGGGCGTTGATCTGCTCGTCGCCGAGGATGCGGCTGTCGACGATGCTCACCAGCCGAACGGCCTCGGAGTCCACGCGCTCCTGGGCGCTGTTGCTGATCGTGCGCGTCTCGACGATGACGAGGGACACGCCGAACACGGCGATCACGACCAGCACGACGGCCAGCGTGGAGTTGATGAGACGGCGGCGCACAGAGCCCTCCGGGCAACTGGTCGATCAGGGCCGGCGGGACGCCCCGCGGGGGACGCGGCGAAACCGTGCGACCGGCCGCGTACGGCCCGCCGCGGCGCGTCCGCCGTCGGTGCTCCGGCGGACGGGCGGGCCCGCCGGCGACGGGCTAACTCTTCTCGAAGCGGAACCCCACCCCGCGCACCGTCGCGATGTACCGCGGGTTGGCCGCGTCGTCGCCCAGCTTCTTGCGCAGCCACGAGATGTGCATGTCGAGGGTCTTGGTGGACGACCACCACGTGGTGTCCCAGACCTCGCGCATGAGCTGGTCGCGGGTGACGACCCGGCCCGCGTCCCGGACCAGTACCCGAAGGAGGTCGAACTCCTTGGCGGTGAGCTGGAGTTCCTCGTCGCCCATCCAGGCGCGGTGCGACTCGACGTCGATGCGCACGCCGTGCGTCGCGGGCGGCTGCTGCGGCTCGGCGGCGCCGCGCCGCAGCAGGGCCCGTACCCGGGCGAGGAGTTCGGCGAGGCGGAAGGGCTTGGTGACGTAGTCGTCGGCTCCCGCGTCCAGGCCGACGACGGTGTCCACCTCGTCGGCGCGCGCGGTGAGGATGAGGATCGGCACGGTGTGCCCCTCGGCGCGCAGCCGCCGGGCCACCTCCAGGCCGTCCATGCCGGGCAGCCCGAGGTCGAGCACGACCAGATCGATGCCGCCCTGGATGCCGGCGTCGAGCGCCGTGGGGCCGTCCTCGCGCACCTCGACCTCGTACCCCTCCCTGCGCAGGGCGCGGGCCAGGGGTTCCGAGATGGACGCGTCGTCCTCGGCGAGCAGTACTCGGGTCATGCAGTGATGGTAGTCCGCCCCGCACCGGCGCAGTGGGCGTGATCGACATCCGCGCTCCGGCCACCGCCCGGGGGCGGCACGGAGGCAGGGCAGGGTCGACGCAGGGGCGGCGCGACCCTGGAAGCCAGGGGTGGAAACCTGTGAACGGCCTTCGAATCAGACGCATGGTTCCATCCGCACCTGTGATCCATCTCTCAAGTCATGTCATATGCGGCATTGATGTGCGGTGTGGCCTTATGGTGACCAGACGCCTGCAGCACCACGCGGGGACCTTTGGCGGGACGTTGTCGCCGGGGGTCTCTTTTGTGTGCGGGGGTCGGCATCGACCGGCCTCGATAGGAATGACCTGTGGCCGGGCCCCCAGCGCGAGGACGCGCGGGGGGCGTGGATCCCGGTGGTCGCCGTCGCACCGCTCCCCGAACCGGAGCGGACTCCCCATGGGCGTGGGGCGGACGGCCGTCCCGCCGGTGCCGGCCGCCTCCCCCACCGGGCGCGCCACGCTCTGCAGCGCGTCCCGAGCAGCAAGGAACGACCATGGCGTCCAGCCTGACGAAGGATTCGGTCTCCCCGGGCATCCCCGGGACCCGGAAGACCTTCTTCGGCCACCCCCGCGGACTGGCCACTCTCTTCATGACCGAGATGTGGGAGCGCTTCTCCTACTACGGCATGAGGGCACTGCTCCCGCTCTACCTGGTCGCGCCCGGCGGCCTGCACCTCAGCGCGACGACCGCGACGGCGATCTACTCCGTCTACGTCTCCCTCGTCTACCTGCTCGCCCTCCCCGGCGGCTGGTTCGGCGACCGGGTCTGGGGTCCCCGCAAGACCGTCGCCGTCGCCGGCGGCGTCATCATGCTCGGCCACCTCACGCTGGCGCTGCCCTCGTCGGGCACCTTCTACGCCGGCCTCGGCCTCGTCGCCATCGGCTCGGGCCTGCTGAAGGCCAACATCTCGACCATGGTCGGCCACCTGTACGACGGGCCTGACGACCCGCGGCGCGACGGCGGCTTCACGGTCTTCTACATGGGCATCAACCTCGGCGCGTTCGCCGCGCCGCTGGTGATCGGCACCATCGGTGAGAACGTCAACTGGCACCTGGGCTTCGCGCTCGCCGCGCTCGGCATGGCGCTCGGCCTCGGCCAGTTCCTGATCGGCAGCCGTCACCTGGACGCCCGTTCCAGCGTCGTCCCGACCCCGCTGTCCGCCCAGGAGAAGGCCTCGACGCTGCGCAAGGCCGCGATCTGGGCCGGTGTCGCGGTCGTCTTCTACGCGATCGTCGGCTTCTCCGGCAGCTACACGCTCAACTGGATCCTGGTGCCGCTGACCCTGCTCGGCGTGATCATCCCGGTGATGGTGCTGGCGCGGATAAAGCGCGACAAGGACCTGGACCGCGCCGAGCAGTCGAAGATGTCCGCGTACATCTGGTTCTTCGTCGCCGCGGCCGTGTTCTGGATGATCTACGACCAGGGCGGTTCGACCCTGTCGATCTTCGCGGACGGCTCGGCCGAGAACACCGTCCTCGGCTGGGAGTTCCCGGTCTCCTGGTACCAGTCGGTCAACCCCGTGCTCATCATGGCGCTGGCCCCGGTCTTCGCCTGGTTCTGGCTGGCGCTGAACAAGCGCGGCAAGGAACCGAGCACGATCGTGAAGTTCTCGTCGGGCCTGGTCCTGGTCGGCGCGTCCTTCTTCCTCTTCCTGGCCCCGCTGTCGATCGCCGAGGGCGGTCACAAGGCGGCCGCGATGTGGCTGGTGGCGATCTACTTCGTGCAGACCGTCGGTGAGCTGACGCTCTCCCCGGTCGGCCTCTCCGTCACCACGAAGATGGCTCCCGCGAAGTACGCCTCGCAGATGATGGGCGTCTGGTTCCTCGCCGTCACCGCTGGTGACGCCACGACCGGTCTGCTCTCCATCGCGGGCGTCGACCTCAACAAGATGGGTGTCGTGACCCTGGAGGCCACGCTCGCCGTCGTCGCCGGTGTCGCGATCTTCATGTACCGCAACAAGGTCAAGTCCCTGATGGGCGACGTGCGCTGACACGACGCCCTCCACGGCCCCGGTGGCCGCCGCACCTGACGTGCGGCGGCCACCGGCCGTTCCGGGACGGACGCGGGTCGCGTGCCCGCCCTGCCTGTCGCGTCCCGCCTACCGCGCCCTGCGCGCGGCGTGCCGCCGCGGCATGAACGTGAACACGGCCCCGCCGAGCAGGATCGCGGTCCCGGCCACGAGCCCCAGGGCGCGCAGTCCGCCGTTGTCGTCGGCACCCGTCTCCGCGAGCCCGCCACCGGAACCGGCCGCGCCCGAGGTGCCGGACGCCGAACCTGAGCCGCCGGCCGCGCCACCGGGCTGGGCCGAGGTGTCCAGCGTCAGCGAGACCTCCGACTTCGTCGGTGTGCAGGTCGTCGTCGTACCGAGTGCCTTCACCGTCAGCACACCCGGCGCGAGCGTCGACTCGCCGTCGGCCCCCGGTTTGTACGTGCCCGTCAGGTCCGGGATCGTCATCGGGTCGCCCGACTTGATGGGCTCTGCGTTCGTCGGCCCCTCGACATGGACGGCACCCCGGTCCGCGCCCCCGAGCACGACCTCCATGGAGGGTTTGACCGAGTCCGCCGGGATGTCGGCGGGGCTGTCCATCACGGACCCCTTGAACCGCACGGTGAGATCGAAGCCCCCGCCGTCGCGCCGGGCGTCGATCTGCACGGGAGAGGTCACGTTCTTGTCGCCGATGGGCGTCTTGCACGCGTACGGCACCTGGACCTCCTTGCCGGTCACCTCGTCCGGGCCGCCACCGCCGCCCGTGCCGCCGCTGTCGCTCCCGGTCCCGGACGGGCTCGGGGAGCCGCTCTCCGGGGGTTCGGTCGCGGTCTCCGTCGGATCGGGGGGCGTCGCCGTGGGCGAACTCCCGCCCCCGCCCGTGACGTCGATGGTCGCCGCGGCCCCCACCGCCTCGGTGGGCGCGCACTTCGTCTCCGTCGACATGACGTTGATCGCGTACGCGTCCGGGGTCAGCGTGACCCGGCCCGCCGTCGTCAGCTTCAGCGTGCCCTTCATCGCGGACAGCACCATGGCCCCGCCCTTGGGGATGGCCGGGTTCTCGCGCGGCCCGCTCATGGCGACCGAGGCGCTCTGCGCGCCGGCCGCCTTGAGGGTGCCGGACGGCTGCACCGAATCGGCGGGCAGGTCGATCAGATCGGGGTTCTTCGACGCCGCCTGCGCGAACGTCCACACCACCTCGACCTCGTCGCCGACCTTCGCCGTCGCCGGCGCGGTGACCTCCACCTTCGTGGTGCCGTCCACCGGGTCGAGGCCGGAGACCGCGGGCGGGACGCACCTGGTCGCGTACGACACCTCGGCGGCCTGGGCCGGCGCCGCGGCCACGCCCAGCAGGACACCCGCACCGCCGAGCATCATCGCGACTCCCGCCGCGCCGGTTCTCCGGCCGGCTCTCGGCCGGACTCCTTGCGTACTCACGTGTTTCCCTTCCTGGTCGGGTTCGTGGGACTGCTGTTCTGCGGTGCGGAGAGCAGGCCGTCCCCGGCCGAGCCGGGATCACTGTCCGGGGCGAACCAGGGCAGGGAGGGGGCCGTACGGGGACGGGAGCGGGGAGGCGGACCGCCGTCGGGGCCCGGCCCGGCCGCCGCCGGCCCGGGGTCGCGGCCCGGCAGCCGTGCGGCGATGCCGGGCAGCCACGGACCCCGGCGCGGTCCGCCGTGGGCTCCGCGTCCGGGGCGGCCGCCCCGGTTCCGGCCGGCGCGCGCGGGCGACCCGGCCGGGCGCACCCGGTCCACGACGGCCATCCCGATCCGGAAGAGCGCGCCGGGCACGACGACGGCGACCAGCAGCCAGAAGAGCGTCACGCCCCAGGGGCGGCCCACGCCCCAGGGCTGTTCGGCGAGCACCTTGCCGCCGAACTTCAACGAGACCGTGTAGTCGCCGTGCGCACCGGCCGGGAGCTCGACCGGCAGGCTGATCCGCGCCTTCGCGCCGGGCCGGACCGTGCCGCGCCACTGCTGCTCCTCCCACTGCGGGGCGAACACGCCGTGGGAGGTGCCGACCTGGAAGACCGGGTTCTCGACCTCGGTGGCGCCGATGTTGCCGACCGTGAGGACCAGGGTCCGGGACGGCGGCGCGCCGAACCAGGTGAGCAGTCCGCTCGACCCGTCGAGGCCGGTGTCGGTGAGCACGGTCAGACGGCCGTCCTCGTCCTCCTTCGGGAGCGGCTCGACGTCGTGCCCCGCGACCAGGAACGGGGCGTCGGCCGCGGCCTTGCGCCCGGTGGCCGTCGCGACGTGCACCACGCAGGGGCAGGGCCGGGGCGGCTCGGCGACCGGTAGCTTCTTGCGGAACGCGCCCTTCGAGTCCGTCGTGACGGCCCTGCCGTCCGCGTTGGCGCAGGAGTTGGTGCCGCCGATCACGCCCCGGTCGGTGGAGGACTGCCCGCAGATCAGCACCATCAGCAGGGCACCCGGCCGCCATCCGGTCCCGGTCACCGTGATCGAACCACCGGTCCCCGCCTGGGAGTCGGAGAGCTCGACGGCCGGTTTCCCGGCCGCGGCGGCGGTCGTCCCGGCCAGCGGCGACAGGAGGAGGGCGAGCACCGCCACGACCGCCGGAATGCGCATCTTCCCGCTCACGTCACCGCTCCCGTCGACTCGACTTCCGTACGCGGCTGTTCGGCGGCCGCCGCGTCCCTCGGCCGCCTGCGACGGCGTACGAGGAGGGAGCCGCCCCCCGCGCACACGGCGAGCGCGCCCGCCGCGCCCGCCGCCGTCCAGGGCACGAACCGTGCGGAGGCGCCCGCCTGCGCGCGTGCTCCGCCGGCCGCCGTGACCGTGAGGCGCACGTCGACCGAGTCGAGCGCCGGCTGGTCGGCCCAGGGTTCGCCGAGCGTGACGCGACGGCCCGGGAGGAGTTCGACGGGCAGCGTGCGCGGGGCCCGGTCCAGCACCTCGCCGAACAGGCCATCGGCGTGGACCGCGAGCCGCGGAGTCAGCGCGGTGGTGCCGCGGTTGACCAGGTCGTAGGAGATGCGTCCGGCACGGACCCTGACGCGCTCGACGGTCAGCGCGGCGAGGGCCGGTCCGCCGACGCGGACGTGGACGCGCAGGGCCGTCGACCGCCCCGCGGCGTCCGCGGTGATCGAGCCCGAGTGGTCGCCGGGTGTGGCGTCCGCCGGGACGCTCACGGTGAACGGCACGTCCGCGCGTGTACGTGCCGGGACGCGGACCGTCCGCTCGGCGAAGGTGATCCACGCTCCCGCGCCGGCCGCCTCCGCGCCCCCCGGCGGCCCGCTCCCGCCCTCGGGGCCCGCGCCGCGCAGCCGGACGGTGAGTGGTGCGCGGCCCGGGTTGCGCACCGACACCGTGTCCTCCAGCACCGCGCCGGGCAGTCCCTCGGCGTAGAAGTACGGCCGCCCCTGCGGGTCTGCCGCCGAGGGCGCGACGGACCAGCCGTCCCCGGCCGCCGCGGTGGGGGCGGCGGCCAGCAGGACGGCGGCGGCGATGGCCAGGGCGGGTGCTGCTGACGGCATCGGCGGCCCTCCGGGTCGGCCGGCTGGTCCGGCTAGCTGGACGTGCGATGCCGGCGGGTCAGCCACAGCACCCCGGCCGCACCGGCCAGCAGCACGGTGCCGCCGAGCGTGCCGAGTGCGATCGCCGAGTCCTCGGGTCCGGTCCGCGGCAGTTCCTCGCCGCCCGCCGGGGCGTCCTGCGAGGAGCCCGGGGTGCCGCCCCCGGAGGCCTTGACGTCCAGGGTGAGCGCGGGCCCGGGGCTGTTGCCCGGAGTGCAGGTGGTGGTGGTCCCCAGCGCCTTGATGGTCAGCACGCCCGGCGTGAAGGTGACCTTGCCGGTCTTCCTCGGGGTGTACGTGCCCGTCAAGTCATTGATCTTTATGGGGGTGTTGGCGGGAATCGCGGCCTGGTTGGCCGGGCCGGTCACGGCGAGCGTGCCGCTGTCGGCGCCGCCGAGCCTGATGGTGGCACTCGGGTTCATCGCCCCCTTGCCCAGCTCCACGGGGCTGGACGAGACGCCCTTCTGCCAGGACATGGTGATCTTGTAGCCGCCGCCGCTCTGCACGCCCTTGATGTCGATGGGCGAGACGGCGGACTTGTCACCGATCGGCGTCTTGCAGTTGTACTCGACGTCCACCACGTCGGCCCGGGCTGCGGGGGCGGCCATCAGCACCGCCGAGCCGGCCAGGGCCGCGGCGGACGCGAGCGCTGCGGTTCGTTTCTGGTACGTCCGGTATGACACGGTCCCCTCATTCCTGAAGGCGCTGTTGGCGTCCTCGACACCGGACCTGACGGAACATCAGATCGGCCGTCAAGGTACGCCCGGGGCCTTGCCGAGGGAAGACAAAGTGCGCGCCGGATCCGTGGGGATCCGGCGCGCACCGGGTGTCGTACGAAGACGCATTCGAACCTTGGGTAACCCGAGGTGGGCGTCGGACGGGGCTCAGGCGGGCGCGCCGAGCTCCGCCCAGACGGTCTTGCCCGCGACCCCGGACCTGCGGATGACGCCCCAGTCCAGGCACAACCGCTGCACGATGAACATGCCGTGGCCGCCGGGGCGGCCGGCTCTGTGCGGGGTGCGCGGGGCGGGCTGCCCGGCGCCCCCGTCGGAGACCTCGACGCGGAGCACCTTGTTGTCGAGGGAGATCAGGAGCTCGTCGGGACCCTCCGCGTGCAGGCAGGCGTTGGTCACGAGTTCGGAGACGACCAGCAGGACGTCCTCCGCCGCGGCCCGCCGGTCGGCGGTGTCGGCTGGCATCCAGCCCCACTCGTACAGGGCCTGGCGGGCGAAGTCGCGGGCGAGCGGGACGACGCCGCTCTCGCCTTCGAAGTCCAGCCGGCGGGCCCTGCGCCCGGTGGGCGCGCCCCCCGGAGAGGCCCCGGAAGCGCCGCCGTCGCCCGATTCCGGGCCGCGGTCGCCCGGCGAGTAAGGCCGGGTGGTGCTCATCAGCGCTTCACCTCACCGATTCACCAGTTCACGATTCAAGACTCAGCACATTCGGAAAGCTCGGGACGCCCGGGACCGGGGAGCCGTCCAGGGCTTCCGCGCGCCCGCGATGCGGTCTGTTGACATATTCAGGGTGTCTCCTGCCCGACCGGACCGCCGGAACACCCACTCGTCCGGTGCGGATCCTGTGACACCGGCAACGCGCCGGTCACCACGGGAACGCCCTTGGCACAACTGTGCCGCACGACGGTGCGCCGGGGTGACTAGTCATCCCGGCCGGCTCCCTGCGTGCCGCTCCCGGACCCCTCGTCGCCGGGCTTGCCCGCCAGGGCGGCCTCCAGCGTGTCGTGGACCGTGAACACGGCGTCCGCCCCGGTGATCTCGAAGACCCGGGACACCACAGGCAGCATTCCGGCGAGATGGACTCCGCCGCCCGCGGCCTCGGCCTTCAGCCGGGCGCCGAGCAGGACGTTCAGCCCGGTGGAGTCGCAGAACTCAAGACGCGAACAGTCCACGACGAGACGCGTGAACCCCCGGTCGAGGCATGCCTCGATCGGTTCACGCAGAAGATCCGCCGTATGGTGATCCAACTCACCTGCCGGGGTGACGACGGCACTAGTGCCCTCTTCCCGCACCTCGACCAGAAGCCGGCCCGACTGTGCGCTGCCGACCGTCCCGCGGTCCATGCCGTCTCTCTCTTCCGACCGGTGTGGTTGATGGTTGACGCCCACGAACCCTACGCCTTCCCTGCACTCCCTGACACCCGAACAACCGCCAAGAAACGGACATTTAGCAACAAATCTTACTTGCGAGCGGGTCACGAAAGCGGGTAGGGCTAGTAGGGACAGTTTTCGACACGGCCGGCTTTGGAGGCGCCGCACACCGCAGTGCACGTACTGGCATCGGCAGCCATATGCCGAGAACGATGGAGGCATCATGTCACCCCGGCTCGACGCATCGCATACCCAGAGGGCGACGTCGGCACTCCCCGCGGAACGCCTGGAAGCCGAGACGGCCGACACGAACACGGGCCTCGCCGGACTCCCGGAGATCCCCCCCTACGACGAGGTGGGGCCGGTGGACGCGCGGGCCCTGTCCAAGACCCTCTTCGAGCGACTGGAGTCCCTGGAGGAGGGGACGTACGAGTACTCGTACGTGCGCAACACCCTGGTCGAACTCAACCTCGCGCTGGTGAAGTTCGCCGCCTCCCGGTTCCGCTCCCGCAGCGAGCCGATGGAGGACATCATCCAGGTCGGCACCATCGGCCTGATCAAAGCCATCGACCGCTTCGAGCTCAGCCGCGGCGTCGAGTTCCCCACCTTCGCGATGCCGACCATCGTCGGCGAGATCAAGCGCTTCTTCCGCGACACGTCGTGGTCCGTGCGGGTCCCGCGCCGGCTGCAGGAACTCCGCCTCGACCTGGCCAAGGCGGGCGACGAGCTGGCGCAGCAGCTCGACCGCGCTCCGACGGTGGGCGAACTGGCCGGGCGCCTGGGCCTGTCCAACGAAGAGGTCGTCGAGGGCATGGCGGCGTCCAACGCCTACACGGCCAGCTCGCTGGACGCCCAGCCCGAGGAGGACGACTCCGAGGGCGCGCTCGCGGACCGGATCGGCTACGAGGACCACGGACTCGAAGGCATCGAGTACGTCGAGTCCCTGAAGCCGCTCATCGCCGAACTGCCGCCGCGCGACCGCCGGATCCTGTCGTTGCGCTTCGTCGCCAACATGACCCAGTCGGAGATCGGGGACGAACTCGGCATCTCTCAGATGCACGTGTCCCGGCTGCTGTCGCGGACGCTGGTGCGGCTGCGCAGGGGGCTGACCGTCGAGGAGTGACGCCGTCGCGGCCGGGAGGCGAACCCTTCCCGCCGCACGGGGGTGTGCGCCCGGGGCCGGGCCGGATCTTCCGGCCCGGCCCCGGGTGCGTACGGCCCCGGCGCTCCCGGCCCCCGGCCGCGCGACCGCCCGTCCCCGCTCACGCCCCTGCCCCCGCCGCGGGCCGTTCTCCGGGCCGCGCCGACCGCGGAACCCCCTTCCGGAGCCCGCCGGACCTCTCCCGGAACCACGAGGGTTACCCGCGGAAACCTCTTTCCCCACCGGCCCCGTTCCACCACTATGGGGGCCCGCCAAACTGGCTGGTACGTCAGGAGCGGGGCGGGGCAGGCACGAACGGAGAGGCGGGCTCATGGCTCGGGGCGAGGAGAGCGGCGACGACGGCAGGGGCGGCGGGGCGTACACGGGCGCGTCCGACGCCCGGCTCACCGAACTGCTGCGCGCGGACGCCCCGGCGGCCCACGAGGCACTGCGCGAACTCCGGGCACGCCACTGGCTCCCGGTCCTCGCCTACGCCCGGCTGTGCGCCACCTCGGACTCCGCCGCGCGCCGGCTGGCGGCCCAGGCGTTCTCCCTCGCCGCGCAGGAGACGGTACGGGGCACCGACCCGCACGGTCCGTGGCGCCACCGCCTCCTGCTCCTGACCGTACGGGCGGCCGTCGACGCGGCCTCCGACGAGCGGGCGCGCGAACTCGACCCCGGGCTGTCGGCCCGGCTGCGGGCGGCCGGACCCGAGGGCCCGGTCCCGCCGATGCTGGACGCCTTCCAGTCGCTGCCCTCCCGCGTCCAGGGGCTCGTCTGGTACGCGATCGTGGAGCGGGAGCCCGAGGACGGCACGGCCGGTCTCCTCGGACTCACCCGCGAGGACGTGACGTACGGGACGGAGCCCGCGCTCCAGGCACTGCGGTCGGCCTTCCTGAAGCGCCATCTGGCGGCCTCCGGCGATCCGCACTGCCAGGACTTCCGCCGGCTGATCGAGGAGGCGGTGCGCGCCGACGGCCCCCGCCGCAGCGAGGACCTGCGCGCCCACATGGCCGGCTGCGCGCACTGCACCACCGCCTACGAGGAGCTCTCGGCGCTGCGGGACGACCCCGGCGCCGCCCTGGCCGAGGGCCTGCTGCCCTGGGGCGGCACCGCCTACGGGACGGCCGCCGCGGCCCGCTCGCGCACGGACGCGCCCGGGCCGCGGCGTTTGCGGGACACCGTGCTGACGTGGCCGCCGTCCCGGCGGGCCGCCCTGGTGTCGGCGGCCCTCGGTGTGGCCCTGGTGCCCCTGGTGCTACTGCTCGGCTCGGCGCCCGCCGACACCGCGGCCGAGCGGACCGGCGGCGCCGTCCCCCCGGTTCCCCCGCCGGTCACGGTGACCGCCACGGTCCCCACGACGCCCGCCCCCTCCGTCACGGAGACCGTCCCGACGCCTTCCCCGACGAGGAGTTCGCCGCCCCGCCGGGTCTCGCCGAGCCCGTCCTCGGCGGTGCCCGCCCCTCCGCCGCCGTCCCCGCCGGACGGCGACTACGCCCAGGTGGTGAACCTCTCCTCCGGCCTCTGCCTGGACATCGCGCACGGCGAGATCGAGAAGGGGACGGACGTCGTGTCGGCGCCCTGTTCCTCGGACGACACGCAGCGCTGGCGGGTGGACACCGACCGGCAGGCCGTGCAGTCCTACGCCGATCCCGACTTCTGCCTGGACAGCCGCGGGGACACCGACCGGGGCGTGGGCATCTGGGAGTGCGACTCGCTCGACGGCCGCAACGGGCGCAACCTGCGGTTCGAGGTGACCTCGCGGGGCGTGATCCTGCCGGACATCGACTCCGGCCGCGCGGTGACTCCCGGCGACGGCGGGGAACTGGTGCTGTCCCCGGACACGGGCCGTGCGGAACAGCGGTGGCGGGCGGGCGCGGGCCCCGTCTGAGCCGCGCCCGCGCCGAGGGCGGGACCGCGCGGCGGCGCGCCGCGGTCCGCCTCAGACGACGCGTACGCCCCGCCGCCACACCCGGCGGACCAGCGGGACGCCCGGACGGTACGCCAGGTGCACATGGCTCGGGGCGTCCAGCAGGGCCAGGTCGGCGTAGGCGCCGGGGGTCAGGCGGCCGACGTCGGTGCGGCGCAGCGCCCGCGCGCCGCCCGCGGTCGCCGACCACACGGCCTCGTCGGGCGTCATCCCCATGTCCCGCACGGCCAGGGCGATGCAGAACGGCACCGAGGACGTGAACGACGAGCCCGGGTTGCAGTCGGTGGACAGGGCGACCGTGACGCCCGCGTCGAGCAGCCGCCGGGCGTCGGGCCACTGGGCACGGGTGGAGAACTCGGCGCCGGGCAGCAGGGTCGCGACGGTCGCACCGCTCGCGAGCGCGTCCACGTCCGCGTCGGTCAGGTGCGTGCAGTGGTCGGCGCTCGCCGCGTCCAGCTCGACCGCGAGCCGGACGCCGGGACCGTACGTGAGCTGGTTGGCGTGCACCCGCGGATGCAGGCCCTTCGCCCGGCCCGCCGTGAGGATCGCGCGGGCCTGGTCCCCGTCGAACGCCCCCTTCTCGCAGAAGACGTCGATCCAACGGGCGTACGGGGCGCAGGCGTCCAGCATCTCGCCGGTCACGAGGGCCACGTATCCGGCGGGGTCGTCCGCGTGGTCGGGGGACACGATGTGCGCGCCGAGGTAGGTGACCTCGTCGGTGTGCGCGGACGCGATGCGCAGCGCCCGGGCCTCGTCCTCGACCGTCAGCCCGTAGCCGGACTTCGTCTCCAGGGTGGTCGTGCCCTGGCGCAGGGCCTCGTCGAGGTAGCGGGTGAGGTTGCGCTCCAGCTCCTCGTCGCTCGCGGCCCGGGTGGCGGCCACGGTCGTACGGATGCCGCCGGCGCTGTAGGCGCGGCCCGACATGCGGGCGTTGAACTCCTGGGTGCGGTCGCCGGCGAAGACGAGGTGCGAGTGGGAGTCCACGAAGCCCGGGATCACCGCGCGCCCGGCCGCGTCGATCCGATTGTCAGTGGCGGGTGCTTCTCTGGATTCACCGGTCCACGCGATGCGGTCGCCGTCGATGACGACGGCCGCGTCCCGGATCAGTCCGAGGGGGGATCCGTCGCCGAGGGAGGGATCGTTGGTGACCAGGCTCGCGATGTTGGTGATGACGGTCGTGCCGGTCGTGCTCGCGTCTGCGGTCGTGCTGCTCATGGCGTCCTCGTGGGCGGTCGGGGCGGCGGGGGCGGGGGCCTCTGCCGGCGGGGCGGCCGGGGGTGCGGGGGCTGCGGTCAGGCGCGCAGGGCCTCGACGGCGTCCGCGAGGGCTCGCGGCACGTCGGGCACGAGAGCGTGCGCCCCGTCGCGCACGACGTGCCGGCCGCCCACGACCGTGTGCCGCACATCGGCCGCCGTCGCGGCGAATACGGCGGTCTCGGCGCCGAGCCGGGGCACCGGTCCGGCCGTCCTGACCGAGTCGAGGGCGATCGTCGTGAAGTCGGCGAGCGCACCGGGTTCGAGTGTGCCCGCGTCGTGCCAGCCGAGGGCCGCGTGGCCGTCGGCGGAGGCGGCGCGCAGGAGCGCCGCCGCCGTCCAGTGGCCCCGGGTGCGGGTGCGCAGGCGCTCGTTCAGCTCCATCGCGCGCGCCTCTTCGAGCAGGTCGACGACGGCATGGCTGTCGGAGCCGAGGGAGAGCGGCGAGCCCGCCTGCTGGAGGGCGACGGCCGGGCCGATGCCGTCGGCCAGGTCGCGCTCGGTGGTGGGGCACATGCACGTGCCCGTCGACGAGCCGCCGAGCAGAGCGATGTCCTCACCGGTGAGGTGGGTGTTGTGCACGCCCGTGGTGCGCGGGCCGAGCACTCCGTGGTCGGCGAGCAGCCGGGTGGGGGTGCGGCCGTGCACCGCCAGGCAGGCGTCGTTCTCCGCCGTCTGCTCGGACAGGTGCACGTGCAGCGGGGCCCGCCGCGCCTCGGCCCATTCGGCCACCGTCGCCAACTGCCCGGCGGGCACGGCCCGTACGGAGTGGACGGCGGCACCGATCCTCGCGTGGTCCCGGTCCTTGAGAAGTGAACAGCGTTCGGCCCAGGCCTCGGCCGTGCCGTCGGAGAAGCGGAGCTGGTGCCGGTTCGGCGGCTGTCCCGCCCGCGCGTTCAGGAGACCGCCGGCCAGGTAGGCGGTGTCGAGGAGGGTGATGCGGATGCCGGCGTCGGCGGCGGCCTGGACGAGTGCCTCGCCCATGGCGTTCGGGTCGCCGTACGGGGTGCCGCCCGGCGCGTGGTGGACGTAGTGGAACTCGCCCACCGCGGTCACCCCGGCGAGGGCCATCTCGGCGTACACCGCGCGGGCGAGCGCGTGGTAGGTCTCCGGGGTCAGCCGGTCGGCGAACGAGTACATGATCTCGCGCCAGGTCCAGAAGGTGCCGGAGCCGACCTGGACCGTGCCGCGCAGGGCCCGGTGGAAGGCGTGGCTGTGGGTGTTGGCGAGGCCGGGGAGGGTCAGGCCGCGCAGGATCTCGGCGCCGGGGGGCGGGGTGCCGGCGCCCGTGCGCACGGCCGCGATCCGCCCGTCCGCGTCGACGTCGAGCGCCACGCCCGGCTCGACGAAGGAGTCGAGCCAGGCGTGCTCCAGCCAGTAGGTCGTGCCGCGCGCGTTCACGAGCAGGCCAGCCCTTCCAGTACGTCGGCGAGTGCGGTCACCCCGGCCACGCAGTCGTCCTCGGCGGCGTACTCGGCCGGCGAGTGCGAGACGCCGGTGGGGTTGCGTACGAACAGCATGGCGGTGGGGATCGTCCCGGAGAGGATTCCCGCGTCGTGTCCCGCGCCGGTCCCCAGAACGGGCACCTTCAGCGACGCGGCCGTGTCGTCGCGCTTGCCGAGGATGCGGACGATCTCGTCCCGCAGGGTGTGCTCGAACTCGACGACGGGGGTGAACGACTCCCGCACGACGTCGAGCCGGATGCCGTGCGCGTCGGCGTACTCGCGGGCGGCCGTCTCGATGCCCGTGACGACGGTGTCGAGGGTCGACTGGTCGGCGGCGCGGGAGTCGAGCCAGCCCCTGACCAGTGAGGGGACGGCGTTGACCCCGTTCGGCTCCACCGCGATCTTGCCGAAGGTGGCCACGGCTCCCGCGAGCTGTGCCTCGCGCCGGGCCGCGAGCACGGTCTCCGCGTAGGACAGCATCGGGTCGCGGCGGTCCACGAGCCGGGTGGTCCCGGCGTGGTTGGCCTCGCCCCGGAAGTCGAAGCGCCAGCGGCCGTGCGGCCAGATGGCGCTGGCGATGCCGACCCGGTCACCGGACAGGTCCAGGGCGCGGCCCTGCTCGACGTGCAGTTCGACGAAGGCGCCGATACGGGCCAGCCGCTCCGGGTCCGCGCCGATGGTGTCCGGGTCGTGTCCGGCGGCCTCCATCGCCTGCGGGAGGGTGATCCCGTCGGCGTCGGTGAGGCGCCGGGCCTGCTCGGCGGTGAGTTCCCCGGCTGCCAGGCGCGAGCCGACGCAGGCCAGTCCGAACCGGGCGCCCTCCTCGTCGCCGAAGTTCACGATCGCCAGCGGCCGGGTGAACCGGGCGCTCCTGCCGCGCAGTTCGTCCAGCGCGGCGAAGGAGGACACCACGCCGAGGGGGCCGTCGAAGGCACCGCCGTCGGGGACGGAGTCGAGGTGCGAGCCGGTGACGACGGCGTCTCCCGCGCAGGGGTCGCCGAGCCAGGCCCACTGGTTCCCGTTGCGGTCCAGTTCGTAGTCCAGCCCGCGCGCCTCCGCCTGCGCCCGGAACCAGGCACGGCAGTCGGCGTCGGCGCCGGACCAGGCGTAGCGCCGGTAGCCGCCGGACGCGGAGTGGCGCCCGATGGGCTCCAGCTCCCTCCACATGGTGTGGAAGGAGGGAGCGGTGCCTTCGTGGGTCACGCGGAGTCGCCTTCCCGCATCGGGACGCGTACGCCGCGCTCGTCGGCGACGGACTCGGCGATGTCGTACCCGGCGTCCACGTGCCGGATGACGCCCATGCCGGGGTCGTTCGTGAGCACGCGGCGGATCTTCTCGCCGGCGAGCCTGGTGCCGTCGGCCACGGTCACCTGGCCCGCGTGGATGGAGCGGCCCATGCCGACGCCGCCGCCGTGGTGGATGGACACCCAGGAGGCACCGGAGGCGACGTTCACCATGGCGTTCAGCAGCGGCCAGTCGGCGATGGCGTCGGAGCCGTCGAGCATGGCCTCGGTCTCGCGGTAGGGGGAGGCGACGGAGCCGCAGTCGAGGTGGTCGCGGCCGATGGCCAGCGGGGCGGCCAGCTCACCGCTCGCGACCATGTCGTTGAAGCGCTCGCCGGCCTTGTCGCGCTCGCCGTAGCCGAGCCAGCAGATGCGGGCGGGCAGGCCCTGGAAGTGGACGCGCTCACCGGCCAGCTTGATCCACCTGTGCAGGGACTCGTTCTCGGGGAAGAGGTCGAGGATCGCCCTGTCCGTCTTGTGGATGTCGGAGGCCTCGCCGGACAGGGCGGCCCAGCGGAAGGGGCCCTTGCCCTCGGAGAACAGCGGGCGGATGTAGGCGGGGACGAAGCCGGGGAAGGCGAAGGCCCGCTCGTACCCGGCGAGTCGGGCCTCCCCCCGGATGGAGTTGCCGTAGTCGAAGACCTCGGCGCCGGCGTCCATGAAGCCGACCATGGCCTCGACGTGCCGGGCCATGGACTCACGGGCGCGGGTGGTGAAGCCCGTCGGGTCCTTGGCGGCCGCGTCGGCCATGTCGTCGAAGTCGACGCCGACGGGCAGGTAGGCGAGCGGGTCGTGGGCCGAGGTCTGGTCGGTCACGATGTCGATCGGGGCGCCCTCGGCGAGCATGCGGGGCAGCAGCTCGGCGGCGTTGCCCAGGAGGCCGATGGAGAGCGGATTGCGCCGGTCGCGGGCCTCGACGGCGAGCTGGAGCGCGTGCTCCAGGGAGTCGGCGCGCACGTCCAGGTACCGGTGCTCGATGCGGCGCTCGATGGCGCGCGGGTCGACGTCTATGCAGATCGCGACGCCGTCGTTCATCGTGACGGCGAGCGGCTGGGCGCCGCCCATGCCGCCGAGACCGGCCGTGAGGGTGATGGTTCCGGCGAGGGTGCCGCCGAACTTCTTCGCGGCGACGGCGGAGAAGGTCTCGTAGGTGCCCTGGAGGATGCCCTGGGTGCCGATGTAGATCCAGGAGCCGGCGGTCATCTGGCCGTACATGGTGAGGCCGAGGGCCTCCAGGCGCCGGAACTCCTCCCAGTTCGCCCAGTCCCCGACCAGGTTCGAGTTGGCGATGAGCACGCGCGGCGCCCACTCGTGGGTCTGCATGACGCCGACGGGCCGACCGGACTGCACGAGCATCGTCTCGTCCTGCTTGAGCGTCCGCAGCGTACGGACCATGGCGTCGTAGGAGCGCCAGTCGCGGGCGGCCTTGCCGGTGCCGCCGTAGACGACGAGCTTGTCCGGGTGCTCGGCGACCTCGGGGTCGAGGTTGTTCTGCAGCATCCGCAGGGCGGCCTCCTGCTGCCATCCCAGGGCGCTCAGTTCCGTGCCGCGCGGTGCTCGGACGGGGCGGGGTCCTGACATGGTCTGCCTCCTGGCGGGGTGGGTACTCCGATGATGCAGTCGGTATTCACATCCTCGCCGCCTGAATAGAACTAGTCAATACAGGGGGCGCCCCCGCACGGGTTCCGCACGGGTGTTTGGCTTGATGTATGGCTTCATACACAGGTACAGGGGACGCGGGCCCGGCGGACGAGGAGCAGGCCGGGACCGGGGGCGTGACCTCGGACGGGACGGGGGCCGCCGCACGGCGGGACCGGGCCGTGCGCGCGGCCGTGGAGCAGGGCCTGCTCGGCCCCGCCTCCCCCATCGTCGGACTCCTCGACATCACCGGCATCCGGGCCTCGGCGGCGGCCCTGCGCGACGCCTTCGACGCCGTGACCGCGCCGGGCACACCCGTACTGCACGCCTTCGCGGTGAAGGCGACCCCGCTGGTGCCGGTGCTGCGGCTGCTGCACGCCGAGGGCATCGGCGCCGAGGTCGCCAGCCCGGGCGAGCTGGCCCTCGCGCGGGCGGCGGGCGTACCCCCGTCCCACACGGTCCTCGACTCGCCCGCCAAGACCCCGGCCGAACTGCGGGAGGCCCTCGCGCTGGGCATCGCGGTGAACGCGGACAACCCGCAGGAACTGGACCGCGTCGACGCGCTCGTCCGGTCCGCGCCCACCCGCTCGCCGCTGGGCCTGCGGGTGAACGCGCAGATCGGCGGGGGTTCGATCGGCGCGCTGTCGACCGCGACGGCGACCTCCAAGTTCGGGGTGGCGCTCCGGGACGAGGGCGCGCGCGAGTGGGTCGTGCGGGCGTACCTCGACCGGCCGTGGCTCACCCGGCTGCACGCCCACTCCGGGTCCCAGGGGGTGCCCCTGGAGCTGATGACACAGGGGATCGCACACACGTACGAGCTGGCCGAGGAGATCAACGAGCGGGCCGGACGCCGGCAGATCGACACGCTCGACATCGGCGGCGGACTGCCGGTGAACTTCGGCTCCGACACCCACACCCCCACGTACGCGCAGTACGCGCGACTGCTGGCGGCGACGGTTCCGGGGCTGTTCGACGGGCGGTACGGCCTGGTCACGGAGTTCGGCCGGTCCCTGCTCGCCAAGCACGGGGTCGTGCTCGCCCGGGTCGAGTACGCGAAGTCGGCGGGCGGACGGGCGATCGCGGTGACGCACGCGGGCGTCCAGGTGGCGGCCCGCACGGTGTACGCGCCGGAATCCTGGCCCCTGCGCGTGACGGCGTACGACGCGAAGGGGCGGCCGAAGACGGGGCCGGACGTCGTGCAGGACGTGGCGGGCCCGGCGTGCTTCGCGGGCGACCTGCTCGCGGAGGGCCGGTCCATGCCCCTGCTCGAACAGGGCGACTACGCGGCGGCGCTGGACACCGGCGCGTACTACTTCGCCCACCACTACACGTACAACTCGCTCGCCCGGCCGGGGATTCTCGGCTTCGGGCCGGACGGCGCCGACGGCGTCCGGTTCGCCGTGGTCCGCACACCGCAGACGCTGGACGAGATCGTCGCCGAGTCGGGCGGGGCGCACCCGGACGCGCTGACCGACTCCCTCTGAGTCCGCCGGGGCCCGGACCGCGTCCGGGCCCCGCACCCAGCCGCCGCAGTCGGCCGCCGCACCTGAACGCACCCCGCCCGCCCCGCTGACCGCGCGCCCGCCGTGAATCCCGCCCGCCGTCTCCGACCACGGCGAAGCCCGCCGGCGGGGCCCGCGGGGCGGCCGGTGCCGGCGCGGGGCAGAGCGCCGTCCGGGATCGAACGGGTTGAACCCGAAACCATGGATCACGACGGCAATCGACCAACTGTAGCCAGTTGCTGGCATGTTCCTCAGGAAAATGCCATTTCCCTCACCCGCGACGCACACGTTGCGTAGCTTCGGCGTCACTCAGCCGAATCTAACGGGCGGGAGGGACGCACCGTGCCCGGAATCGACGAGTGCCTGCTGGAGGCCATGAGGCTGCCCGGTGCCCGGGGAGCAGCGGTGGTCGACTGGACCAGCGGACTGGCACTGGGCACGGTCGGGGACTCACCCAACGGGGACCACGAGGCAACCGCCGCCGAGGCGGCGGAACTCGCCCGCCTGGCCGCCGAGCACAAGGCCTTCGCCCCCGAGGAAGGAGCCGACTGGACCGACGGGGAACCGCCCGTCGAGGACCTGATCATCAGCAACAAGGACAGCTACCACGTCCTGCGTTTCGTCCGGACGACGTTCGACAGCAGTGTCTTCCTGCATCTGTGGCTGGGCCGTTCGGACGGCAACCTCGCCCTCGCCCGCATCCGCCTGGGCGAGATGGCCGAGCGGCTGGTGGTGGGGTGACCACGGTGGAGGCGAGACCCCTGCCCAGACGGGAGCGGGCGGAACCGGGGGACGCGCGGTCCGGCGCCCCGGCCGCGCTCAGTCCCATGCTGAGCCGTCTCGCCGAGGAGCGCGCCACCGGCGTCCTGACCCGGGAGCGCGGGGTGCTCTACCTGGTCGAGGGCCAGGTGGTGCACGCCGAGAGCCCGGAGACGCCCGGGCTCGACGTGCTGCTCACCACGCGTGGCGCCCTGCGGTCCGAGGGCTGGTGGGAGGCCGTCTCACAGGCGGGCGCGGAACGCCGGGTCGGACGGTTCCTGGTGGACAGCGGGCGGCTGACGGCGGGCGCCCTGGAGCTGTGCCACCTGGGAGCGCTGTACGACGCCGCGTTCTTCGCCCTGGGCCCGAGCAGCGGTCCGGCGAGGTTCCGGTACGGGGTCGCGCACTGGATCGGGCCCGTACGGCCGGTGTCCGTGGACGCGGTGGAGCGCGAGACGCTGCGGCGGCGCGAGCTCCTGCACCGCATCTGGCCGCAGCCGGCCACGGACACCGAGCCGCTCGTCAGGGCCGGGCGGGCAGTCGACGCGGGGCTCAGCCCCCGTCAGCGCACGGTCCTCGACCAGGTGGACGGGGAGCGGACGGCGGCGGACATCTCGACCGTCCTCGGCCGTCCGGGGTTCCACACCCTGGTCGACCTCCGCCGGCTCGCGGCCGCCGGGATCGTGACGGCGCGTCCGCTGACGATCGAACACCCGGCGCCGGTGGCGTCCGCCGCCGCGCCGCAGTCACCAGCACACCCCGTGTCCCCCGTCTCCGCGGCGGCCGTGGCCGCACAGGCGTCGGCCGATCCCGACGTCGCCCTGCTGCGCCGGCTCAGAGACGCCTTGGAGGCCTTGTGATCCGCGCGCTCAGGCAGCGTGCCGAGAGGAGACAACTGATGGCGGCCGAGGCCGAAGTCCTCGACGAACTGCACCGCCTGCGGGCCCGGGTGCCCCAGCTGACGGGTGCGCTCGCGGCCAGCGTCGACGGCCTCGTGCTGGCCCAGGACACCCCCGGTGTCGAGCCGGAGGGACTGGCGGCGCTCACCGCGGCCGCGCTGGGCGTCGCCGTGCGGATGGCGGACGCGACCCGGCAGGGCGACTTCCGCGAACTGCTGGTACGCGGCGAGTACGGCTATGTGGCCACGTACGCGGCGGGACCCTCCGTCGTGCTGACGCTGCTGGCCGGCGACCGGGCCAACGTGGGCCGGCTGCACCTGGAAGGACGCCGTTCCGGCACCCGGATCGGGGCACTCGTCGAGGCCGCCGCCGTCGAGGCCCAACCCACCACGGCCGCGCGGCTCCCCGCGAAGCCGGCCGTGCCACGCACCAGAACCGCGCGCACCGCGCGCACCACCACCGAGCCGACGGGCGAGAGCCGTTGAGCCCGGATTCCACCGAAAGGACGAACACCACCATGACCAACACCGAAACCGCGCTCAAAGAGGCACTCGCTTCCATCGAGGGCGCGACCGGAGCCGCTCTCGTCGACTACACCAGCGGGATGGCGCTCGGCACGATCGGCGGCAGCAAGGGCTTCGACCTCAACGTCGCGGCGGCGGGGAACACCGACGTGGTGCGCGCCAAGATCCGCACCATGGAGCACCTCGGGCTGAAGGGCGAGATCGAGGACATCCTGATCACCCTCTCCGACCAGTACCACCTGATCCGGCTGATGAAGGGCCGCGGGGGCAACGGTCTGTTCCTCTACCTGGTGCTCGACGCCAAGCGGGCGAACCTCGCGATGGCGCGCCACCAGTTGAAGCGGATCGAAGCCGACCTGGAAGTCTGATCCGGGGGAACCGGCGGCCCACCGGCGTCGCCGGTTCCCCCCGCCCGACCGGCACGCGCCTCCCTTCGGAGGCCGACGGGGGCCGACCGGGCCCGGTGACGGCCGGCGCACCACGACCGCCGACGGCGGGAGACCCAGTACGGGAATCCAGGCGGTCCGTGATGCCCCGACAGGCAGTCGCCCCGTGCGGCCCGACCCCGCCCACCGACGCCCCGCCCCCGATCCGGTCCGGTCCGGTCCAATCCGATGCGATCCGGTCCGATCCACCCGGTCGGCCCGGTCCCGCCAGGAGCAGGACCGACCGGTCCGCTACACCAGCACGCCGGCGCCACCCCGGCGCCGCGCCCCACCGGGCGCGGCGTCGCCCGCGGCGATCCCCGTGCTCCTGAGCCCCTTGACCCGTGCGCCCGCGGGAGCACCGGCACCGCGGCCGAGCCAGTCCACGCGGACCCACACGAGCGCCTCGGCCTCCCGTTCGAGCCGCCCGATCCAGGCCGCCTTCAGCCGCAGACCGGCTCCCGCCCCGGCGAGCACCATGCCGCCGGCCGCGGGCACCGCGAAGGCACTGCCCAGCGCCGCCGCGAACGCGAGCAGCAGCCACCACCGGTGGCCCCGCCGCCAGTTCCGTACCGTCACGGCACGGTCCTGGAGGATGTCCTGCTTGGCGGCCCGGGACGCGCCGCGCACGAGAGCCTCGTACCGCTTGCGCCGTACGAGGAGGACCGCCAGGGCCGAGAGCAGGAAGAGCGCGGCGCCCGCCGTCACCCCGATCCGCCGGCCGGTGAATCCGGGCACCAGCGCGCCCGCACCCGCGGTGAGCACTCCGAGCCACCACAGCGGTGCCGCTCCGGCCCGTACGACGACGGCCACCCTGGCCAGCCCCTGTCCTCCGCGCACCACGTTCCGCCTCCCGACTCGCCGACGCATTCCGTGGGCACGGAGACTAGCGAGCGAAGGTGAGACGAGTCTGAGAACGCGGGCCGACCGATCCCACACCGTTATTCGACGAACAGCCCCCGGGCGGCGGCCCGTACGTCGAACTCCTCCAGGCGTGCCTGCGCGTCGGGCAGCCCGTCGCACATGGCCTCCAGGAGCACCCGTCCGAGCAGCATGGGCGCGCAGGCCGTGTCGAAGGCCAGGCCGGTGCCGACGGCGGCGGGCAGCAGCAGGTCCGACACCTTGGCGACGGGAGCGAACGCCGAGTCCGCGACCGTGACGACCGTCAGTCCGGCCTCCTTCGCGTGGGCCAGCGTGTCCACGACCTCGCGCGGGTGCCGGGGCAGGGCGAAGCACAGCAGCGTGGAGGCGCCGGCCCGTACGGCGGCGTCGATCCGGTCCTGCGCCATGGTGCCGCCCTCGTCCAGCAGCCGGACGTCCGGATGGACCTTCGCGGCGAAGTACGCGAAGCCGTACGCCTGGGCGGCTGCGGCCCGCAGCCCGAGGACCGGCAGCGGCCGCGAGGCGGCGAGGAGCCGGCCGGCCCGTTCCACGGGCCGCGGGTCGGCGAGTACGGAGGCGAGGTGGCGCAGGTTCTCGATCTCCGCCTCGACGGCCTGCTGGTACTCGTTGTACGCGCCGGGGTCCGCCGCGGGTTCGGCCGGCGCGACCTCGCGCAGATGCCTGCGCAGCGCCGGGTAGCCGTCGAAGCCCAGCGCCACCGCGAACCGGGTGACGGAGGGCTGGCTGACCCCCGCGAGTTCCGCCAGCTCCACGCTCGACAGGAACGGCACGTCCGCGGCCCGCCGCACCATGCTGTGCGCGATGCGCCGCTGGGTGGGGGTCAGCCGGTGTCCCTCGAACAGCGCCTGGAGCCGGGCCGCGGAGCTGTCCGCCACGCCCGCGCCCCGCTCCGCGCCGCCGGCCGTGCCGGCCGCGCCGTCGGCGCCCATGGTCCCGTCCGCGCTCATGCCGTGCTCCCCCTCCAGATGTCCGTGAACCGGTCGAGCAGTGCGGCCGCCGCCGCCACGTCGTCCGTCAGCGGCCGGTCGGCCGCGTCCGCGTCGAGCGCCGACTCGGCGAGCTCCAGCGCCCGGCCCACCGGCAGGTCGGGGTCCGGCCGCAGCTCCCGTTGCCGCAACGCCCTTACGGCGGCCACGAGTTCGCAGCCGACGACGAGACGGTACGCGGCACACGCGCGCAGTGTCTGGCGCGCGGCGAGCGAGGCGAAGCTGGCCTGTTCCTCGACGCCCCGGGAGAGTACAGCGTGGCCGAGCGAGGCGGGGGCGGAGAAGGCCCGCAGGTCACCGAGTGCCGCTCCGGCCGCGTACTCCAGGATCATCACCCCGGACGAGGCGGGTTCGAGGTCGGCGAGGAACGGCCGCAGCCGGGTGTAGGCGGGCTCGTTGAGGGTGGACAGACGCGAGGTCGACAGCCTCGCGACCTGGGTGAGCGAGAGCCTGAAGTGGTCCAGCGCGAGCGCCAGTTGCGCCTGGTAGAAGCCTCCGTGGTGATACGCCGCGCTGTCCTCGGCGCAGATCAGCGGGTTCTCGGCGGCCGCGTTCAGCTCGACGTCGAGGACCTCCTCCAGGGCGTCGGCGGCGTCGTGCGCGGGCCCGTGGATCTGCGGCAGGCACCGGAAGCCGTACGGGTCCTGGATGCGTCCGAGCGGCGGTGTCGGACGGTCGGCCGCGCCGATCAGCCCGCGCATCCGGCGGGCGACCTCCACCGAGCCGCGGTGCGGTCGCGCGGCGTGCACGGGAGCCGCGTACGCCTCGTGCGAGCCGTCCACCGCGACCAGTGACAGCGCGGCCACCACCTGGGTGGCGCCGACCAGGCCCCTCAGCTCGTGCAGCGCGAGTGCCGCCTGCCCGAGGGTGAGGGCGTTGCTGCTGATCAGCGCGAGGGCGTCGTTGTTGTCGAGCGGCTGCGCCCCGGGCGCGCCCGGACCACGCCACGGGTGTTCCCCCGCCAGCGCCAGTCCGACCTGGGCCAGCGCGGCGATGTCGCCGGTGCCGACCGATCCGAACTCGTTCACGACGGGGTGCGCCCCGGTCTCCAGCGCCTCGCACAGCGCGGTGACGACCGTGGGCCGCAGTCCTGCCCCGCCGGCCAGGAGCTGGTTCGCGCGCACCGCGAGCATGGCCCTGACCTGCCGGGCGGGCAGTTCGTCGCCGATCGCGCCGGCGTGGCTGCGCAGCAGGCGCAGTCCGTGCTCGGCGGCGGCCCCGGTCGGCACGTCCTCGTTCCGGTTGGCGCCGACGCCGGTGGAGCGGCCGTACACACGGCCCGTGGCGGCGATCCGCCGGGCGACGTCCCAGGACTCCTCGACGCGTTTCATCGCCCCGGCGCCGGCGAGGGGCCGGGCGTCCCCGTCGGCCAGGCGAACGACGTCGGCGACCCGCATGCCGTGCCCGTCGAGCACGACGGGGCCGGTCGCCGCCGCGCGCGGCACGTCCACGTCCCACGACGCCATATGAGTGCGTGCTCCCCTCGGTGCCGGCCCGCGTCCCGCCCGGCGGCACGGGGCCACCGACACCGGGCCGCCGACCGGTTATTCAGATACTGCGAACTCTGCATGATGTTATGCAGCCGGGCAAGGGAGGCCTGGCGGGGGCGGGACGCAGTACGGAGAGGGGGGCTAACCCCCGTGTCAACCGCGCGGCCGTTTTCTACCGTGGACTCCATGACCGCTATGGATGCGCGTGACCCCGAACTCAAGAAGGAACTCGACGCCACCTTGCACGCGCGCAGGGAGCTGGGCGAAGAGTACGACTCCGCCCTGGTCGAGTCGTTCCTGGAGAAGGTCGAGCAGCGCCTGGACGGCTCGGTCGACCGCCGGGTGCGGCGCCAGCTCGCGGAACAGCAGATGGCGGTGGCCCGGGACGCCCGCTCCCCGCAGGGGTCCTCCGACTCCTGGGGCGAGCGCTTCGGCTTCGGGATCGTCTCGCTGGTCCTCGCCATTCCCCTGTCCGCGATCGGCGGCGGCGTCGCCGAGCTGCCCGGACTGCTGGTCGCCTGGGCGGGCATCGTGGGAGTCAACGTGGTCCAGGCGGCCCGCCACTCCTCGCCCCTGTTCGGCAGGCGCAAGGACAGGTCCGGATCGGGCTCCGACTGGGAGGAATGACGGGCCGGCGCCCGCCCGGTGGTTCGGCCGGGCGGCGGTCGCGCGCCCTGCGGCTCGAAGAGGTGTCCGCGCCCTCCGAGGCGCCGCGGCGCGGCGCGACCGGGAAGGGCGGCCGCGAGGACAGCGGGCGGGAACGACGGCGAAGGGCCCGGCACCGGGAAGGTGCCGGGCCCTTCGTACGTGTTGCGCGGGGACCGCCGCACCCCCGTCACCGGGGGGCGGGACGACGGCGGTCCCCGCGAGGGACGCGAGCCGGGTCAGGGCCTGGCGTTCGCGTCCTGGCGTCCATGGAGGTCCGGGAGCCGCTCCGGAGGTCCTTGGCGCCGATGTGGTGCCGGCCCGGGAGGGGAGCCGCTCCCGCCCTTGCCGACATCCAACAATCTGCCGGACCCGTGTTAAGCGTGTGCTGCGCTGACGTGACGCGCTCGTACCACTTCCACGAAGTTCCCCGGCGATCACCCGGGCGCGGGTCTCCCCGCCGCACCGGGCGTTCACCGCACGTCCTACTGCAGTCCGCCCTTGGCCAGGAAGGACAGCAGGTCCTGCCGGCTGACGACACCGGTGGGCTTGCCCTCGACCAGCACGATCGCGGCGTCGGCCCTGCCCAGCACACTCATCAGGTCGCCCACCGGCTCACCGGAGCCGACCTGCGGCAGCGGCGCCGACATGTGCTTCTCCAGCGGGTCGGCCAGGGAGGCGCGCTGGGTGAACAGCGCGTCCAGCAGCTCCCGCTCGACCACGGACCCGACGACCTCGGCGGCCATCACGTCCGGGTGCCCGGCGCCAGGCTTCACGATCGGCATCTGGGAGACGCCGTACTCGCGCAGCACCTCGATCGCCTCGCCGACCGTCTCGTCGGGGTGCATGTGGACCAGCGAGGGGATGGTGCCGCCCGCCTTGTCGCTGAGCACGTCGGCGACACGCGCGCTCGGGCCCGTGTCCTCCAGGAAGCCGTAGTCGGCCATCCACTCGTCGTTGAAGATCTTGCTGAGGTATCCGCGCCCGCTGTCCGGGAGCAGCACCACGACGACGTCGTCGGGACCGAGCCGCTCGGCGACCCGGAGCGCCGCGACCACGGCCATGCCGCAGGAGCCGCCGACCAGCAGCCCCTCCTCCTTGGCGAGCCGGCGGGTCATCTGGAACGAGTCCTTGTCCGACACCGGGACGATCTCGTCGGCGACCGTGCGGTCGTAGGCGCTGGGCCAGAAGTCCTCGCCGACGCCCTCGACGAGGTACGGGCGCCCGGAACCGCCCGAGTACACGGAGCCCTCGGGGTCCGCGCCGACCACCTGCACGCGCCCGTCGCTCGCGTCCTTCAGGTAGCGGCCCGTACCGGAGATGGTGCCGCCCGTGCCCACACCCGCGACGAAGTGCGTGATCCGCCCCTCGGTCTGCTCCCACAGCTCGGGGCCGGTGGAGTGATAGTGCGAGAGCGGGTTGTTCGCGTTGGAGTACTGGTCCGGCTTCCAGGCGCCCGGGGTCTCCCGCACCAGCCGGTCCGAGACGTTGTAGTACGAGTCGGGGTGCTCGGGGTCGACGGCCGTCGGGCAGACGACGACCTCGGCACCGTAGGCCCGCAGCACGTTGATCTTGTCGGTGCTCACCTTGTCGGGGCACACGAAGATGCACTTGTAGCCCTTTTGCTGGGCCACGATGGCCAGGCCCACACCCGTGTTGCCGCTGGTCGGCTCGACGATCGTGCCGCCCGGCAGGAGCGCGCCGCTCTCCTCGGCGGCCTCGATCATGCGCAGGGCGATGCGGTCCTTCACGGAGCCGCCGGGGTTGAAGTACTCGACCTTCGCGAGGACGGTCGCCTGGATGCCGGCGGTCACGCTGTTGAGCCTCACCAGCGGGGTGTTGCCGACGAGACTGATCATCGAGTCGTGGAATTGCACCGTTGTCTCCGGAGCTGAGAAAGAAGTGGTCGGGGTGGTTCCGTCAGCCTAAGCCCCGGGATGGGCGTTCACGGCCGTTGAGATTGGCCGACGGCCTGTACGGGGCAAGGAGTGGTTGTACGGATTGAAGGAGGTGGCGGCTTCGCATGTCGAGCATGTCGAGGGCGAGGGTGGCCCGGCGGATCGCCGCGGGCGCGGCGTACGGCGGCGGTGGGATCGGGCTGCTGGGCGCGGCGACCGTCGGAGTGGTGCTGGCCGAGGTGCAGCTGGCGAAGCGGCAGGTGGGCAACGGGCACAGCCCTCATCCGCCGAGCGCCGACGGACTGTACGGATATGTGTACGCCGGCGCGGAGGAACCGCTGCGCCTGACGATGCTCGGTGACTCCACGGCCGCCGGGCAGGGCGTCCACCGGGTCCGCCAGACGCCGGGGGCCCTGCTCGCGTCGGGGCTCGCCGCGGTGGCCGAGCGGCCGGTGCGGCTGCGGAACGTGGCGCTGCCGGGCGCCCAGTCGGACGACCTGGACCGCCAGGTCCTGCTGGCCGTCGGGGACCCCGCCGGAGTCCCGGACGTGTGCGTGATCATGGTCGGCGCGAACGACGTGACGCACCGGATGCCCGCGACCCGCTCGGTTCGCCATCTCTCGGCCGCGGTGCGCAGGCTGCGGACCGCGGGCGCCGAGGTGATCGTCGGCACCTGTCCCGACCTGGGGACCATCGAGCCCGTCCAGCAGCCGCTGCGCTGGCTGGCCCGCCGGGCCTCGCGCCAGCTCGCGGCCGCCCAGACGATCGGCACGGTCGAGCAGGGCGGCCGGACGGTGTCCCTGGGCGATCTGCTGGGGCCCGAGTTCGAGGCGAATCCGCGCGAGCTGTTCGGCCCGGACAACTACCACCCCTCGGCGGAGGGGTACGCGACCGCGGCGATGGCCATGCTCCCCACGGTCTGCGCCGCGCTGGGCCTGTGGCCCGCCGAGGAGGAGCAGCCCGACGTGTTCCGCCGCGAGGGCTTCCTGCCCGTGGCCCGGGCCGCCGCGGAGGCCGCGTCGGAGGCGGGTACGGAGGTCACGGCCGCCATGCCGACGGGTCCGCGGGGCCCCTGGGCACTCCTCAAGCGCCGGCGGCGCCGGCGCGTCCCGGCCACGGACCCGACTCCGGCCCCCGCGCCGGAACCGTCGGCGTGAGCACAGGTCCGGGGGCCGCCCGAGCCCCCGGACCCTCCCGCTCCCCACGGGATCGGGCCCGCGGGCACGCCCGCCCCCACTCGCACACGCGGGCCTCGGCGGCCCGGGGTCACCGCTGTCCCCCGCACGGGACGAACCGCCCCCGCACGCCGCGCGCGACGGCCCGAAGGCCACCCGCACGTCCCCGCCCCGCCCCCGCCCCCGCCGGCGGACCGGCACCGCCCGGCCCCGGCCTCCGCCCCCCACGAAAGCCCTAGCCACCCACCCCCAAGCACGCGGACCGACGCTTCCGGAAGCGGGCCGTCCGGCGCACCAAGGGCTCCGGTCGCCCGACCCGCCCACGGCCCCGGGACCGTCCAGGAGAAAAGCAAGCGCTTGGAAAGTGCGGCCCGTGTCACACGCCCACACCCGTGACCTCGCCCATACCTACGGGTAGCTTCCCCATCAGGTCCGCCCACCCCCGTACGCCAATGGAGCCGTAGATGCCCGAAGCCGTGATCGTCTCGACTGCCCGCTCCCCCATCGGCCGCGCTTTCAAGGGCTCCCTCAAGGACCTGCGGCCCGACGACCTCACCGCCACGATCATCCAGGCGGCACTGGCCAAGGTCCCGGAGCTCGACCCCAGGGACATCGACGACCTCATGCTCGGCTGCGGTCTCCCCGGCGGCGAGCAGGGCAACAACCTCGGCCGCATCGTCGCCGTCCAGATGGGGATGGACCACCTCCCCGGCTGCACGATCACCCGCTACTGCTCCTCGTCGCTCCAGACGAGCCGCATGGCCCTGCACGCCATCAAGGCCGGAGAGGGCGACGTCTTCATCTCGGCCGGTGTCGAGCTGGTCTCCCGCTTCACCAAGGGCAACTCCGACAGCCTGCCGGACACCCACAACCCGCTCTTCGCCGAGGCCGAGGCCCGCACCGCCGAGGTCGCCGCGAGCGAGGGCGCCTCGTGGCACGACCCGCGCGAGGACGGCGCCGTCCCGGACGCGTACATCGCGATGGGGCAGACCGCCGAGAACCTGGCCCGGATCAAGGGCGTCACCCGCAAGGACATGGACGAGTTCGGCGTCCGCTCGCAGAACCTCGCCGAGGAAGCCGTCAAGAACGGCTTCTGGGAGCGCGAGATCACCCCGGTGACCACCCCGGACGGCACGGTCGTCAGCAAGGACGACGGCCCGCGCGCCGGCGTCACGCTGGAGGGCGTCGAGGGCCTCAAGCCCGTCTTCCGCCCCGACGGCATGGTCACGGCCGCCAACTGCTGCCCGCTGAACGACGGTGCCGCCGCCCTCGTGATCATGTCCGACACCAAGGCCCGCGAGCTCGGCCTGACCCCGCTGGCCCGGATCGTCTCGACCGGCGTCACCGGCCTCTCCCCCGAGATCATGGGCCTCGGCCCGGTGGAGGCGTCGAAGCAGGCCCTCTCCCGCGCCGGTCTGACCGTCGGCGACATCGACCTGTTCGAGATCAACGAGGCGTTCGCCGCCCAGGTGATCCCCTCCTACCGCGACCTCGACATCCCGCTGGACAAGCTGAACGTCAACGGCGGCGCCATCGCCGTCGGCCACCCCTTCGGCATGACCGGCGCCCGCATCACCGGCACGCTCATCAACTCCCTCCAGTTCCACGACAAGCAGTTCGGCCTGGAGACGATGTGCGTCGGCGGCGGCCAGGGCATGGCGATGGTCATCGAGCGCCTGAGCTGAAGCACCGTCCCCGTCACCGCAGTTGAACGCAGCGTGAGCGAGGCGGCCCGGAGCCCGGCGACCACCGGGACTCCGGGCCGTTTTGTGATCGAATCTGCCCCAGGATGTGACCTGGCTCGCTCGCTGGGGAGATTCATGCAGGTCAGCACCCTTCCGCCGCTCGACACCGGGTCTAAAGTCCCGTCCCTTTCGTGACGTTACGCACTGACAGATGTTTAGTCCGCCCATCAAGCTGATGTAGGAAGTCGGGGGTCGACTTTGAACCGGGAGTACGTCAGTGAGCACCACTTCTCTTGCTCTGCTGCTCGCCACAGCCAGCACCACGGCCGTGGGCGTCGCCGTTCTGCGCACCCTGCAGGCACTGCGACGACAGGTCGCGGACCTGCACACCGAACTCGCCGAGAGCCGCACACCGTCGGCCCTCGGCCTGGTGCCGGCCGCCCGCTCGGCGGCGGACACCGACGAGATACGCGCCGCGGTGGCCGAGGCGCTCGCCGAGGAGCGGGAGCGGGAGCTCGCCGAGGCCCGGGCGTTCTGGGCCGCCCAGGAGCTGCGTGACTCCTCGGACGCGCCCACCCTGCTCGGGCTGCCGGACAGTGAGCTGTACCTGCCGCGCCAGTCCGACTTCGCGGGCCTGGAGCACCTGGAGCCGGTGACCGAGCCCGCCGCCGACGCCGACGAGTTCTCCGGGGAGTCCCCCGAACTGGCCGCGGCCCGCCGCCGGCACCCCTCGCACCCCGACTTCGTGCCGGTCCAGTCACCGGTCGCGAACGACCACGAGCGCACGGTGGCGTGTCTTGAGGACCTCGCCGATTCCCGTACGGAACTCGCCGACGTCCGCCCCGGCCCGCTCGGCACGCTCGACGTCTACGTCTTCACCGACGGCACCACCCTCTGCATGACGCCGGGCCACCGCGAGACCGCGGAACGGCTGGCGACGGCGCTGAGCGCCGGCCGGCCCCCCGTACTGCTGGGCGGCTCGGGCGTCTCCGGCGCCTACGCGCTGACCTTCGAGTGCGGCGACGACAACGTGTACGTACTGGCCGACCGGGTCATCGCGTCCCTCTGACGGCCGCGCCGCCGCGGGAGCGCGGCCGACGCCCCGCTCCCCCTCCTGAGCGCCCCTCCCGGTCCACGCCCGGCACCCGGCCGCCCCGGGCCTCCGGCGGCCTCCCCGCGGCGCCCCACGCCCCTTTCCCGCCGCCCGCCGGTCAGACCCCCGCCCGCTGCTGCGCCTCCTCCACCAGTCGTACCGCGTCCACGACCTCCTCCTCGGTCGTCAGTACGACGGCGAGGTCGTGCACGGCGACCGTGATCTGGTCGGCGGCCGCGAACATCCCCGCGTCCGGCATCTCGCGCGGCTCGCCGGACGGGTCCTCCAGCCGCTGGGCGCGCAGCGCCAACTCCCTGGCCAGCCCCAGTGCCTCGGCGGCGGCGCCCCGCTGGAGCCTGCTCTGCGGAGCGGCCCGCAGCCGGTCGGCGAAATGGTCCACGGCACGGGTCAACGGCGTCGTATCAAGCACGCGGCGAGACTACGCGCCGCACAGGGACTGTTGCCAACGGCCGAACGCTCAGGCACGGTGGCCTTAAGGACCGGCTTACATCCCCTTTGCGTCCGGAGGCGCCGATGTCCCAAGTCTTCTCCGAGGAGACCCATCGCAATCTGCTCGCCCGCATCCCCCATTGCACCGGTCGTGAGATCTCCGACTGGCTGCGCACCGTCGACGACGGCCCCGCTCTCTTCCGGTTCGAAGAGAAGGTCAGCTGGCTCCGCTCCGAGCACGACCTCGCGTACGGCCACGCCAAGGCGATCATCCATGAGTACGACCTCAGGAGGGCCGCGCGCAAACTGCGCTGAGCACGACCCCGCCCGACCGGTGCGGCATGTCGCACCGGACGGCGAAGGGCCCGCGAACCTGGGGTTCGCGGGCCCTTCGGACTCCTGCTCACGCGCCGGTGGTCACCGGCGGCGCGACTAGTCGTCGCCGCTGAAGATGGCCACCAGGCGCAGCATCTCGATGTAGATCCACACCAGGGTCATGGTCAGGCCGAACGCGGCCAGCCAGGACTCTTCCCGCGGCGCGCCGTAGGCGATGCCGTCCTCGATCTGCTTGAAGTCGAGGGTCAGGAAGAACGCGCCCAGGATGATCGCGATGATGCCGACGATCGCGCCGAGCGGGCCCATGCTGCGCAGTCCGCCGTCCTCGGCCACACCGAAGGCGACGAGCAGCAGGTTGACCGCCAGGACCACCACGAAGGCGATCGCGATGGCGAGACCGATGCGCGCGTACCGGGCGGTGACGCGGATCCAGCCGGCGCGGTAGATCAGCAGTGTGGCGCCCGAGACCGCCATCGTGCCGAGCACCGCCTGGAAGGGCGCGCCCGACCACTGGCTGTTGTACATCTCGCTGATCACGCCGAGGAAGACGCCCTCGAAGGCGGCGTACGACAGGATCAGCGCGGGCGAGGCCTTGCGCTTGAACGACTGGATCAGCGCGAAGACCAGCGCGATGATCGCCGCGCCGATGGCCAGGCCGAAGCTGCTCGACGAGACGGGCAGCGCCACCCACGCGAGGACGGCGCCGACGACGACGGTGCCGAGCGTCATGGCCGAACGCGCGACGACGTCGTCCATCGTCATGCGGTCGGTGGTGGGCGGGGCCTGCGGCGGAGCGCCGTTCTGCAGGTCCTGCTGGGCGTACGGGTTCTGAGCGTAAGGATTCTGCGCGTACGGGTTGCCGCCCTGCGGGGCGTTCGGAGAGCCCTGTGCGTACGGGTTCCCCTGCGTACCGACAGCGGGGCCCCCGGCCTGCGGCGCCGCGTTGAAGCCCGCGTAGCCGTTGTCGCGGCTGAACCCCCGTCGCGAGAAGACCGGGTTGCTGCTCCTCATTTCACTCCTCCATGGCCACCCTGCGTGGCCTTGGCTCAAGAGTAATGGGTAGGCAAAAGAATGCCTCTAGTGCCTGGGGAGGATCTTTCCCCCCTTGTGCCCGGGAACACCAGCGTTCGACCCGGCATTCCCCGCACCGTTACAACGCCGGTACGCACCGCTCCGGTTCCCCCGTCCGTGCGACGCCCCGCCGGGACTCTGCGTCATTCGAGGGGGAACCCTGCGTAACCCTCGGCGAGATCCTGCTCGGCGGGGCGCGAACCGGTGATCCGCTCCAGCCGGGCCAGCTGGATCCGGTCCTCGAACGGCGTCGCGCCGGGGTCGCGGTGGAGCAGCGCCGTCATCTCGTACGAGAACCGCTCGGCCTGCCACACCCGCCGCAGGCAGGTCGCGGAGTACGCGTCGAGCCGCTCGGCGGACCCGGTCCCGCGCAGGTGCGCCAGCGCGCGGGCGAAGGTGACGACGTCGCCGACGGCGAGGTTCAGCCCCTTGGCCCCGGTCGGCGGCACGATGTGGGCGGCGTCCCCGGCCAGGAAGAGCCGTCCGTGCCGCATCGGCTCGTGCACATGGCTGCGCATCGGTGTGACGGACTTCGCGGTGACCGGGCCCCGGCGCAGCCTCCAGTCGTCGTCCGTCTCCAGGCGGCGCTCCAGCTCGTCCCAGATCCGCCCGTCGCTCCAGGCCCGCACGTCCGTCCCCCCGGGCACCTGGAGGTAGAGCCGCGAGACGGTCGGGGACCGCATGGACAGCAGGGCGAAGCCGCGGTCGTGGCGGGCGTAGACGAGTTCGTCGTGCGAGGGCGGCACGTCGGCGAGGATGCCCAGCCAGGCGAAGGGGTACGTCCGCTCGAAGACCCGCCCGGCACCTGGCGGGAACACCTCGCGGGAGACGCCCCGGAAGCCGTCGCAGCCGACGACGTAGTCGCACTCCAGGAGCTCCTCGCGCCCCTCGTGCAGGTAGCGCACCCGCGGGCGGTCGGTCTCCGCGCCCTCCACGGCCAGCGCCCGGGCCCCGAAGAGCAGCGGGCCGCCGCCCTCCAGCCTGAGCGCGATGAGGTCCTTGCACACCTCGGTCTGGGCGTAGACGGTCACGGACCGCCCGCCGGTCAGGGCGGGGAGGTCGATCCTGTGGCGCCTGCGCCCGAAGCGCAGCTCGATGCCGTCGTGCCGCAGCCCCTCGCGGTCCATGCGGTCGCCGGCGCCCGCGTCCCGCAGCACGTCCACCGTGCCCTGCTCCAGGATTCCGGCCCGCTGCCGCTGCTCGACGTACGCCCGGTCGCGGCTCTCCAGCACCACGGAGTCGACGCCCTCGTTGTCCAGCAGCCGCGCCAGCAGCAGGCCGGCCGGCCCGGCCCCGACGATCCCGACGGTGGTACGCATCGACACGCCCCTTCGCGCTGCACTGTGTTCGCAGGGTGAAGTTTTATTCACCCTCACGTCCGCGAGTCTCCGACGGGCCGGAGCCACTGTCAACGGTCGAGAGGTGAAGTCTTCAATGCAGGAGGCACGCTTTATCGCGAAAGACCCGGAAAAGCGGAAGTGTCGGAGGTGCCCGGAACCGGACTTGAACCGGTACGCCCGCGAGGGGCAGCGAGGTTTAAGCTCGCCGTGTCTGCATTCCACCATCCGGGCAGGCCATCGGCTCCGCATCGAGTGTTCCGAGCCTATCGGGACACATCCCCCGAACAGCGGAAGGGTGGACCGATGTTGTCTTATTTTATTGACGTCTGAGGGTGCATCAGCCCACGGTACGCGCCATCCGCACTTGCCAAATGCCCTTTGAGCGGAGCCGGGCGGCGCCCAGGGAATGACGTGATTTCACCGCCCGAACGAGCGGAACCTGACGAACCGTCGACGATTCCCCCTCAGGGGCGACCGTCATCCCCAGGTATGACACGAGCGCACGCGGTCCGACCCGAGACTGCCCCCGGAACCGGAACAGCGGGTGACTACAGGCGGCCGGCGGGCGCCGAGGATGGAACAACGATCCCCGAGCGCCGCCGCACCGACAAGGAGCACCCTCCCGTGACCACCACTCCCCTCGCCGACCGGACCACCACGGTGGCCGCACGCGCCACGGAACTGTCGAAGGTCTACGGGCAGGGCGAGACCCAGGTGGTCGCCCTGGACCGGGTCTCCGTCGACTTCCGGCAGGCCGAGTTCACCGCGATCATGGGCCCCTCAGGCTCCGGCAAGTCCACCCTGATGCACTGCGTAGCGGGCCTGGACACCTTCTCCTCCGGCTCGGTCCGCATCGGCGAGACCGAACTCGGCTCCCTCAAGGACAAGCAGCTCACCAAGCTGCGCCGGGACAAGATCGGCTTCATCTTCCAGGCGTTCAACCTGCTGCCCACGCTCACGGCCCTGGAGAACATCACCCTCCCGATGGACATCGCGGGCCGCAAGCCCGACAAGGAGTGGCTGGACACCGTGATCGCGATGGTGGGCCTGGCCGACCGCCTCAAGCACCGGCCCTCCCAGCTCTCCGGCGGCCAGCAGCAGCGCGTCGCCGTGGCCCGCGCCCTGGCCTCCCGCCCGGACATCATCTTCGGCGACGAGCCCACCGGAAACCTGGACTCCCGCTCGGGCGCCGAAGTGCTCGGCTTCCTGCGCAACTCCGTACGCGAACTGGGCCAGACCGTAGTCATGGTCACCCACGACCCGGTGGCCGCCGCGTACGCGGACCGCGTGGTCTTCCTGGCCGACGGCCGAGTGGTGGACGAGCTGCTCAGCCCCACCGCGGACACGGTCCTGGACCGCATGAAGCAGCTCGACACCAGGGTCCGCACCACCTGACCACCGCCCCACCACCAGCAGGCCAAAGGGACCGCAACAGCCGAACCCCCGCCCCGCAGCCGACAACGGCGGAATGGGCACGGGCCGAAGGGTGTCCCCCGCGGCCGACAACGGCGGGAAGGGGACGGACCGGAGGGTGTCCCCCGCGGCCGACAACGGCGGGAAGGGAACGGGCCGGAGGGTGTCCCCCGC